>NZ_VZZJ01000015.1:0-83969 GCF_008806345.1 Methylobacterium planeticum
TCGTGCAGCGCACGCCCCGCGGGCGCGTCCTCACCCCCCACGCCTTCCGCCATATGGGGCTGCCCGAGGCCCGGCGCGAGCCGAGCAGCCAGTTCGGACTGTTCGCGGGCGATCCGGACGCGGAGTGAGTCCGCGAGCGTTATGCTAGGCTGCGCCCGCAGCCGCGTGCCGGAGCCCAGGATGTCCGCCAGCCGATCCTTCAGCGTGACCCTCACCGACGACCTCGCCAACCTCGTCCGCGAGAAGGTCGCGGCCGGCGAGTATGCCAGTGCCAGCGAGGTGATCAGCGACGGCCTCGCCGCCCTGCGCGAGCGGGACCGGGCCGTCGAGGATTGGCTGACCGCACGGGTGGGCCCCGCCTATGACCGAATGATGCAGGACCCGTCCGCCGCCATCCCGGCGGATGACCTGCGCCGCCTGTTGAGCGAGGGAAGCGCGGGCACTGAAGCCGGCCGATGACGTCCCGCGTGCGTTTCAGCCCCGAGGCACGGGATGATCTGCTCGCCCTTCGACGCTATATCGCCGGGGAGGCGGGGGCCGCCGCCGCCGCCGCCTTCACGGAAGCGATCGTGGCCTATTGCGAGAGCTTCGCGACCTTTCCCGAGCGTGGACGCCGACGGGACGACATCCGTCCGGGTCTGCGCGTTATCGGATTCCGCCGCCGTGCCACCATCGCGTTCGCGCTGCACGGCACGGACGTCCTCGTCCTCGGCGTGCTCTACGCCGGGCGCGACATCGAACGAGCCCTGCGTGACCATGACCCGTGACGCCGTAATGCCGGATGCCCGGAAGGCCGGTTTCGAAACCTTCGGCTCCAAGGCCCCTGGTGCCGGGACCTCCGGTGTCAAGTCGACCTGCGGAGCGTGGCCGCGCCTGCGCGTGAGCGCCGCGTGACGGCGTTCGACTGGACCGGCGCCCACGCGCTGCCCGTGCGGGTCTATTACGAGGACACCGACTTCTCGGGCTTCGTCTACCACGCGAGCTACCTGCGCTTCATGGAGCGCGGGCGCACCGAGCTGCTGCGGGGGCTGGCCGGCGACCAGTCCGACCTGCACCGGGACGCGGACGGGCTCGTCTTCGTGGTGCGGCGCATGGAGATCGACTATCTCAAGCCCGCCCGCATGGACGACGCGCTCACGGTGCTCACCGGCACGCGCGAATTGCGCGGGGCCTCCATGCACCTGACGCAGGCGGTGCGGCGCGGGGCGGAGATCCTGGTGCGGGCCGAGGTGGTGGTGGCCTGCGTGCGCGAGGGCCGGGCGATCCGCCTGCCCGAATCCCTGCGGCGCGCCCTGTCGCGCCCCGTCGCCGGGCGCAACCAATCCTTAACCTTGCTGGCCCCCTAACTCGTTCGCTCAAGGTGGGGCGCGGAGCTTCGAAGCTCGGCCCTTACTTTCGACAGATTCAACCGCGATTCCCCAGGATATCGCTCGTTGATCTGAGTGGAGCGCGTGGGCCGTCCCGCCGCCGCGGTGCGGCCGCCCGGGGACTTGAGGATCTCGCCATGAACCCAGCTGATGCCATGCAGGCGGCGCAGGCGCCCGTCGCCGACATGACGCTGCTCGGCCTGTTCCTGCAGGCCCATTTCGTGGTGAAGCTCGTGATGCTGGGCCTGCTCGGCGCCTCGGTCTGGTGCTGGTCGATCATCGTCGACAAGACGCTGCTGTTCCGCCGCACCAAGGCGGAGATGGACGCGTTCGAGGACGCGTTCTGGTCCGGCCGCTCCCTGGAGGAGCTCTACCGCTCCTTCAACGACCGCCCGGCCACGGGCCTCGCCGCCCTGTTCGTCGCCGCGATGCGGGAGTGGAAGCGCTCCTTCGAGGGCTCGGGCCGGCAGATCCAGTCCCTGAGCCAGCGCATCGACAAGGTGCTCGACGTCACCATCCAGCGCGAGGTCGAGCGGCTCGATTCGCGCCTCCTGTTCCTCGCCTCGATCGGCTCGGCCGGGCCCTATATCGGCCTGTTCGGCACGGTCTGGGGCATCATGACCGCCTTCACGTCGATCGCGGCCTCGAAGAACACCTCCCTGGCGGTCGTGGCCCCGGGCATCGCCGAGGCCCTGTTCGCCACCGCGATCGGGCTGTTCGCGGCGATCCCCGCGGTGCTCGCCTACAACAAGCTCCAGGCCACCGTGGCGAAGTCGCAGTCGCGCCTCGAGGGCTTCGCCGACGAGTTCTCGGCGATCCTGTCGCGCCAGATCGACGAGCGCCTCTCGGTCGCCGCCTGATCCGCATCCCGGACCGATCCGCCAGCACACGAGGACGAGCCACATGGGCATGGCCCACGGAGCCGCGCAGGGCGGCAAGCGTCGCCGGCGCGGCCGGCGCAGCACCGGCGCCATCAACGAGATCAACATGACGCCGTTCATCGACGTCGTGCTGGTGCTGCTCATCGTCTTCATGGTGGCGGCTCCGATGATGACGGTCGGCGTGCCCCTCGACCTGCCGCAATCCAAGGCGAGCCCGCTCAACTCCGATTCGAAGCCGGTGACGCTCTCGATCCGCCAGGGCGGCCAGATCTTCCTCGGCGAGGACGAGCTCACCGACGACACCATCGTGCCGAAGCTCACCGAGACCGCGAAGTCCGGCTTCGAGGAGCGCGTCTTCGTGCGCGGCGACAAGCGGGTCGATTACGGGCGGGTGGCCCAGGTGATGGCGATCGTGACCGGCGGCGGCTTCAAGAAGGTCGCCCTCGTCACCGAGCCCGACCAGCGGTAACGGGCCCCCGCCGTGGCGTTCTCCTTCGACCGCAGGGAACCGGGTGTCTGGATCTCCGCCGGCCTGCACGCCGCGGTGCTGGTCCTCGCCCTCGTGGGCATCTCGACCGAGGTCCTGCCCGAGGCGCAGGAGGGCGTGCCCGTCGAGGTGATCACCGAGAACCAGTTCTCCGAGATCACCAAGGGCGAGCGCAACGCCGACAAGCCGATGCCGAACGCCGCGACCCGCGCCGACCGCAAGGCCGACACGGTCGAGGAGCGCGAGCCCGAGAACGCCAAGCGCGACGCGCCCGCGGCCCCGACCCGCACCGCCGACATGAAGCTCGCCAACGCCGACGAGATGCCGCTGCGCTCGAACGAGCCCGACCCGGCCGAGGACGCGAAGGCCAAGGCCGCCGAGAAGGCCGCCGAGAAGGCCGAGCAGCAGAAGGCCGCCGCCGCCAAGGCTGCCGCCGAGAAGGCCGAGGCCAGGAAGGCGGAAGCCAAGGCCGAGGCTGCCAAGGCCGAGACTGCCAAGGCGGCCGCCGAGAAGGCGGCTGCGGAGAAGGCGGAGGCCGCCAAGCGCGAGCAGCTCGACAAGCTGATCGAGAAGCAGGAGGCCGAGGCCGAGGCCGCCGAGGCGAAGGCCAGGGCGGAGGCCGCCGCCAGGGCGAAGGCCGACGCGAAGGCCAAGGCGGAGGCCAAGGCGAAGGCGGAGGCGAAAGCGGAGGCGGACGCCAAGGCGAAGGCGGAGGCGAAAGCGGAGGCGGACGCCAAGGCCAAGGAGGCCGAGCGCCAGAAGGAGCTCGCCGAGGCGAAGGCGGAGGCCGAGCGCGAGAAGGCGGAGGCCGCCACCAAGGCCAAGGCGGAGGCCGCCGCCAAGGCGAAGGCCAAGGCGATGGCGGACGCGAAGGCCAAGGCGGATGCCGAGGCCAAGGCGAAGCGTCAGGCCGAGCTCGCCGAGAAGTTCAGCGCCGGCGACATCCGGCAGATGCTCGCCTCGAAGGCGCCCTCGCAATCGACGGGCGCCACCGGCCACGAGGTCCAGCGCACCGCCTCCCTGGGCGCCGCCACCGGTACGGCCCAGAAGCTGTCGCCCTCCTTACGCGACGCGCTGGTGGGCATGTTGCAGCAGCAGATCGAGCGGTGCTACTCGGCCCCGCCGGGCGCCGCGCAGGGCGTCGTCCTGCCGATGCTCGACATCCGCCTGAACCCGAACGGCTCGCTCGCGGCCGAGCCCCGGATCATGCGGGGCGGCGCCAGCGCCGTCGACCAGTCGATCGCGCAGGCCGCGTTGCGCGCGGTGCGGCGCTGCGCGCCCTACAAGATCCCGGCCCAGTACGCGCCGTATTACAACGACTGGAAAGCCATCAACGCGGAGTTCGAGTTCTCGGCGGCCTGAACCGGCCGCAACGGCCTGAACCAGCCGCTCCTCCGGGACATCCCGTCCCAGACAGCTCAGTCCTTCCCGGGAAATCAGCCACAGCCATGCCTCATTGCCCGTTCCCCCGGCGCCGCACCGTCGCGACGCTGCTCGCCGCCCTCGCGCTCGCCCTCTTCGGCGGGATCGCGGGCGGCATGAACCCGGCCCAGGCGCAGCTGCAGCTGCGCATCGGCGGCGGCGCCTTCCAGCCGATGCCGATCGCCGTGACAGACTTCTCCGGCGACCCGAGCCTCGGCAGCCTCGTCTCCAGCGTGGTGACGAACAACCTGCGCCGCTCGGGCTACTTCACGCCCCTCGACAAGGCGAAGTTCCCCGAATCCCCCGCCTTCGACGCGGCGCCGGGCTTCGAGAAGTGGCGCGGGGCCGGGGTGCAGGGCCTCGTGACCGGGCGGGTCTCCCGCGACGGCTCGGGCCGGCTCAAGGTCGAGTTCCGCCTCTGGGACGTGACCTCGGGCCAGCAGATGACGGGCCAGCAATACGCCACCGACCCGGCCAACGCCCGGCGCACCGGCCACCTCGTCTCGGACGCGGTCTACACCAAGATCACCGGCCTCGGCCCCTGGTTCGACAGCCGCATCGCCTTCGTGGACGAGTCGGGCCCCAAGGAGAACCGGCGCAAGCGCCTGATGGTGATGGACCAGGACGGCGCCAACGTGCGGGCGCTGACCACGGGGGAGACCTCGATCGTGGCCCCGCGCTACTCGCCCGCCACCCAGGACATCGCCTTCATGGCGCAGGCGACGGGCCACCAGCCCCGCATCCAGGTGATCAACCTCGAGACCGGCTCGCGCCAGGCGGTGGGCAACTTCGAATCGATGAGCGCGAGCCCGCGCTTCTCGCCGGACGGGCGGCGCCTCGTGCTGAGCGTGCAGCAGGGCGGCAACGCCGACATCGTCACCATGGACCTCGCCTCGAAGGCGCAGCGCCCGATCACCAGCGGCATGGCCATCGACACCTCGCCGACCTACGCGCCGGACGGCTCGCAGATCGTGTTCGAATCCGACCGCGGCGGCTCGCAGCAGATCTACGTGATGGGCGCGGACGGCTCGAACCCGCACCGGATCTCCTTCGGGGAGGGCTCGGCCTCGCAGCCGGCCTGGTCGCCGCGGGGCGACCTCATCGCCTTCACGCGCCAGCGCAAGGGCGGCTTCGCCATCTGCGTGATGAAGCCCGACGGCTCGGGCGAGCGGGTGCTGACGGAGGGCTTCCACAACGAGGGCCCGACCTTCGCGCCGAACGGCCAGTACGTGCTGTTCTTCCGCGATCCGGGCGGCCAGGGCGGCGGCAAGCTCTACATGGTCGACATCACCGGCCGGGTCGAGCAGCCGGTGCCGACCCCCTCCTACGCCTCCGACCCGACCTGGTCGCCGCTGCTGGCCGGGAAGTAGGGACGCGGGGGCAGCTTGCGGGCGCGAGCCGGTCCGGGTCGCCGCCCGCTTCGGCGGGTCGGGTGATCAGGCTCGGCGCCATCGCCCGCAGGGCGCGGGGGATCGCCGCCGGCGTCAGCGGTCACGCCCCGGTCAGGAGCCGGTCGCGGGCCTTCAGGGCCGGGAACAGGCGGCCCCAGAGCAGGGCCACCAGCAGGGTGGCGAGGCCGCCGGCCACCACCGCCGGCACGGCGCCGATCAGCGCCGCGAGCGTGCCGGATTCGAACTCGCCGAGCTCGTTCGAGGCGCCGATGAAGACGGTGTTCACCGCCGAGACCCGGCCCCGCATGGCATCCGGGGTCTCGCCCTGCACGAAGGTCTGGCGCACGTAGACGCTGATCATGTCGGCCGCACCCGTGAGGAACAGGCAGGCCATCGACAGGGGCAGCGAGCGGGACAGGCCGAACACCGCGATCGCGATCCCGAACACCGCCACCGCCTGCAGCATCCGGATCCCGGCCCGGCGCTGCAGGGGCCGGTAGGCGAGGAGGATCGCCATCAGCACGGCACCTGCCGCCGGCATGCTGCGCAGGGCGCCGAGGCCGAGGGGGCCGACATGCAGGACCTCGGCGGCGAAGATCGGCAGCAGCGCGGTGGCACCCCCGAGCAGCACCGCCACGAGGTCGAGGCTGATGGCGCCGAGCACCACCGGCTGGGCCCAGATGTAGGACAGGCCCGCCGACAGGGTCGCCCAGGTCACGGGCGGGCGCTCGGTGACGGGGGCCGGGCGGAAGCGGATCGCCGCCACGAGGGCGCTCGCCAGCGCGAAGCTGAGGGCGGCCCCCCCGAACACCACCGCGGGCCCGAGGGCGTAGAGGAAGCCCCCGAGGGCCGGGCCGAGCACCGAGGCGCTCTGCCAGAGGGAGGCGTTCCAGGCGATGGCGGGGCCGAACAGGTCCCGCGGCACCAGCGTCGGCAGCAGGGCCTGGAGGGCCGGGTTGGCGAAGGCCCGGGCGGTGCCGACCGCCACCACGAGGGCGTAGACGGGCCAGACCGCGCCGCTGCCGAATTCGGCCACCGCGAACAGCGCGAGGCTCGCGGCCGCCTGCACCCCGAAGGCCAGCGCCGCGACGAGGCGGCGGTCGTAGGTGTCGGCCACGTGCCCGGTGATCAGGGCGCAGAGGATCGCCGGCAGGAAGCTCGCGAGGCCGACGAGCCCGAGGGCCAGGGCCGAGCGGGTCAGGTCGTAGACGAACCAGCCGATCGCCACCGCCTGCATCTGGTAGGCGAGGCCGGTGAGGAAGCGGGCGGCCCCGAACAGGCGGAAATCGCCGTTGCGGAAGACGACCCAGCCGGAAGTGGTGCGCGCGAGCATGGCTCGCGTGCTGAACGGCCGAGGTCGCCGCGTCAAGCGCGGAGGCCATTCGCGGAGGCCAGCATCGGCGTTCCGGTCGCGACCTTGCGCCAGTGGGAGCATCGCCGGCGGCATCCGCAGGGTCCGGCGCGCGTCCTCCTCGCCCTGCTCGACAAGAACCCGCTCCTCGTCGAGGAGACGCTCGGTCAGCCCTCCTGACCCCTAATCCTTGGTCGCGGCCGCCTCGGCGCCCGCGCTCCGCCCGCCCGTGATCGGCGCCAGCGGCTCCAGGGCGGCGAGCACCGTGCCCTGGGTCAGGAGCTGCGGCAGGATCGCGGGCTCGGCGCCGGCGCCGTACAGGAGGTAGAGCGGCACGCCGCTGCGGCCGTGGCGCTCGAGGAGGCGGGTGATCTCGGGGTTCTGGTTGGTCCAGTCGCCCTTGAGGTAGGTGACGCCGCGGATCGCCAGGGCGGCGCGGACCGCGTCGGTGGCGAGCGCCGTGCGCTCGTTGACCTGGCAGGTGATGCACCAGGCCGCCGTCAGGTTGACGAAGACGGGCCGTCCCTCCGCCCGCAGGGCGTCGAGGCGGCCCTGCGTGAAGGGCTCGATCCCCTCGGCATGCCGCGCCGCGGCGCCCGCGGCGGCGTCGCGGTCGAGGATGACGGTCAGCCCGCCGACCGCCACCAGGGCGGCGCCCGCGAGGCCGCGGGCGAGGCGCCCCGTGAGCGTCGGAGCCTGGCGCCCGCGCTCCCAGATCCAGGCCGCGAAACCGACGAGGACGAGGCCGATCAGGGCGGAGAACAGCCCCCCGGGCCCGACCTGCTGCGACAGGACCCAGACGAGCCAGGCGACGGTGGCGTAGACCGGGAAGGCGAGGATGCCCTTCAGGGTCTCCATCCAGGCGCCGGGGCGCGGCAGCCGCCGCAGGGCTCCGGGGAAGACGGTGAGGAGCAGGAAGGGCAGGGCGAGGCCGAGGCCGAGGCTCGCGAAGATCGCCAGGGCCGCCGCCGCCGATTGGGTCAGGGCGAAGCCCACCGCCGCGCCCATGAAGGGGGCGGTGCAGGGGGTCGCCACCACGGTGGCGAGCACCCCGGTGAAGAAGGAGCCCTCCAGTCCCGCCCGCCGGGTCAGCCCGTCGCCGATCCCGGCGAGGCCGGAGCCGAGATGCACCACCCCCGACAGGCTGAGGCCCATCCCGAACAGCAGGTAGGCGAGGCCCGCCACCACGATCGGCGATTGCAGCTGGAAGCCCCAGCCGATGCCCGACCCCCCGCTCTTGAGGCCGATCAGCAGGCCCGCGAGCCCCACGAAGGCCGCCAGCACCCCGGCCGTGTAGGCGAGGCCGTGCAGGCGCACCCGCGCCGGGCCCTCGCCGGAATGGCGCACGAGGCTCAGCACCTTGATCGACAGGACCGGGAAGACGCAGGGCATCAGGTTGAGGAGGAGGCCGCCCAGGAAGGCGAGCCCGGCGGCGCCGAGGAGGCTCAGGCCCTCCTCGGGCGCGGGGACCCGCGCCGGCTCCGCGACGGCCGGGATGCCCCCGCCCGCGACCGCGGCGGGCGCCTCGCCGAGGGCGAAGGCCCGCCGCACCGGGCCCGCCTCGGTCTCCTGCTCGACCGAGAGCACCCCGGGCAGGTCGCTCGGGGCGGGGTCGGCCGGGACGGCCCGCGTCAGGGTCAGGCGCAGGCCCTGCGGGTCCAGCGCGAGGTCCTGGGGCGCGGCGTTGTCGAGGGCCGTCTCGGAATAGGGGAAGAAGACCGCCGCGCGCACCCGGTCGAGGCCGGGCGCGTCGAGGCTGAGGACGAGCCGGTCGCCGGCGCTGGCGAGCCGGACGGGCCCCGGCGCCGGCCCCGGCAGGGCCGCGCGGGCCCGGGCGAACAGGGCCGGGTCGGTGGCGCCGGGACTGGCGCCGGGGCTGGCGCCGGCGCCCGCCACCGGCAGGGTCAGGCTGAGATCGGCCGAGCCCGGCACGCATTCCTGGGCGCAGACCAGGTAGGTCAGCCGGCCCGAGAGGCGCGCCGGCTCCGCCGGGTCGAGGCTCGGCGGCGGCGTCACCGTGACGAGGAGCAGGGTCTCGCCCGCGTAGCCGAAGTTCATCAGGGTCGCGACCGGGATGCGCTCGGGCACCGGCCACTGGATCGCCCCGGCCGAGAACCCGGCGGGCAGGGTCCAGGTCACCTCCGGCGGCAGGCCCGAATCGCCGGGATTGCGCCAGTAGACGTGCCAGCCGGGCTTCATCGCGAGGCGCAGGGCGAGGGTGAAGGGCTCGCCCGCCCGCACGGCGGCGGGCTCGGCCACGAGGCTCGCCCGCACGAGGTCGGCGGGCGCTGTCAGCCCCTGCGCCGCGGCGCCGGTGAGGCCGAGGAGGAGGACGAGGAGGGAGAGAAGCCGGGTCATCGGGCCCTTACGCGCGCCGGGCGGGCGCGGTTACGCGGAGGGCGCGAGCTTAGGGGGTTTCCGGGCCGGGCGGAACCGCGGCCCGGGCGGAGCGCGGTCGCAGGGGCGGGAACCCCGCCCCGCCTCACCCGAGCGGGCGCGTCGCCCGCTCCAGCCAGGCCCGCGTCTCCGGATCGAGCTCCGGGCCGAGGACGTCGCGCAGGCGGGCGTGGTAGGCGTCGAGCCAGGCGATCTCGCCCGCGTCGAGGAGGGCGGTCTCGATCAGGCGGCGATCGTAGGGGGCGAGCGTCAGGGTTTCGAAGCCGAGCATCGGCCGCTCGCCGCCCGGGATCGTGCGGGGCTCCACCAGGACCAGGTTCTCGGTGCGGATGCCGTAGGCGTTCGCCTTGTAGTAGCCCGGCTCGTTCGACAGGATCATGCCGGCCTTCAGCGCCACCGTGCCGGTCTTGGCGATGCGCTGCGGGCCCTCGTGGACCGACAGGAAGGCGCCGACGCCGTGGCCGGTGCCGTGGTCGAAATCGAGGCCCGCCTGCCACAGCGGCACCCGGGCGAGCGCGTCGATCTGCGCCCCCGTCGTGCCCTCGGGGAAGACCGCGCGGCCGATCGCGAGATGGCCCTTGAGCACGCGGGTGAAGCGGTCGCGCATCTCCGGGCTCGGCGCGCCGACCGCCACGGTCCGGGTGATGTCGGTGGTGCCGTCGGCGTATTGCGCCCCGGAATCGATCAGGAACAGCTCGCCGTCCCGCACGACCCGGTCGGTCGCGCGGGTCACCCGGTAATGCACGATGGCGCCGTTCGGCCCCGAGCCCGAGATGGTCGGGAAGGAGACGTCCCGCAGGAGGCCGCCCGCGGCGCGGAAATCCTCCAGCGCCTCGACGGCCGCGATCTCGCCGAGGCCGCCCCCGGCCGCCGCCGCGTCGAGCCAGGCGAGGAAGCGGGTCACCGCGACCCCGTCCCGGCGGTGGGCGGCGCGGGTGCCGGCGATCTCGGCTGCGTTCTTGACCGCCTTCATGGCGGTGATCGGGTCGGGGCCGACATCGGCGACGCCGCCCGCCGCCCCGACGAGGTCCTTGAGGGCGGTGGCGCCGGTCGCGGCGTCGAGGCGGATGCGGCCCCTGGCCTGCGCCCCGAGCCCCTCCGCGAAGGCGGCGCGGGGCGCGAGGTCGGCGAGCGGCTCCAGGGCGGCGCGGGCCTCCGGGGTCAGCGCCGGGGAGGTGAGGTAGAGGCGCGGGCGCCCGTCGCGGGGCAGGATCGCGTAGCCGAGCGCCAGCGGGGTGTGGCCGATGTCGCCGCCGCGCAGGTTGAAGGCCCAGGCGAGGTTGTGCGGGTCCGAGATCACCAGGGCGTCGCTGCCGGCCTCCGCGAGGGCGGCGCGGATGCGCGCGAGCTTGTCGGTCGCCGCCTCGCCCGCGAGTTCGATCGGGTGCGCCGCCACCGGGCCCGCCGGGGGCTTCGGCCGGCCGGCCCAGGCAGCGTCGACCGGGTTTTCCGCGACCGGGCGCAGGCTCGCGCCGGCCTTGGCGGCGGCCCGCTCCAGCCGGGCGACGCCGTCCGGCGTATGCAGCCAGGGATCGTAGCCGAGGACCGCGCCGGGGTTCAGCGCCCCGGCGAGCCAGGCCTCCGGCGTCGTCGCGGCGACCGGCACCACCGCGAAGGTGCCGGTCTCGACCTGATCCGGGGCCTGCAGGGTGTAGCGCCCGTCGACGAAGAGCGCCGCCCGGTCGCCGAGCACGATCGCGGTGCCGGCCGAGCCCGTGAACCCCGTCAGCCAGGCGAGGCGCTCGGCGTTGGCGGGCACGTACTCGGATTGGTGCTCGTCGGCGCGGGGCACCACGAACCCGTCGAGGCCGGCCTCGCGCAGGGCGGCCCGGAGCGCCGCGGCGCGCTCGGGGCCCTTGCGGTGGCTCGGATCGTCGAAGGTCTGGAAGCGGCGGCGCGTCATGGCGCAAGGGTTACGTCGCGGGCTGCGCCGCCGCAACCGGGCGGCCCGGCCCGACGCGCGGGCCCTCAGCGCGGGCGGGGGGCGGCGCCGCCGCGCCGGAGCACCAGCGTGGCCCAGCCCTCGATCACGCCCTTCCGGGCGAGGCGCAAGCCCTGGTGGCCGTAGGTCGAGAGGATGCCGGGGACGTCCCGCTCGATCAGGCCGGACAGGACCAGCGTGCCGCCCTCGGCCACGACCGCGGCGAGCGAGGGGGCGAGGCGCTTCAGCGGCCGGGCCAGGATGTTGGCGAAGACCACGTCGAACCGGCGCGGGCGGCGGGCGAGGGGATGCTCGACGCCGGGGCCCCGGTAGAGGCGCAGGTTCGGCCCGAGGCCGTTGAGCCGGGCATTGGCGCGGGCGGTCAGGACCGCCACCGGGTCGAGGTCGCCCGCGATCACGGGGGCGCGGGCGGGCGGGCGCAGGGCGCGGGCCGCCGCGAAGGCGAGGATGCCCGTGCCGGTGCCGACATCGAGCACCCGGGCCGGGCGGCCCCGCTTCAGCACCTCCGCGAGGGCCCGCAGGCAGCCCAGGGTGGTGCCGTGGTGGCCGGTGCCGAAGGCGAGGGCCGCCTCGATCTCGATGGCGAGGTCGTTGACGCGCACGTGCTCGCGGTCGTGGGCGCCGTGGACGAGGAAGCGCCCGGCCCGGACCGGCTTCAGCCCCTCGAGGGAGGCCCGCACCCAATCCTGCTGGTCGATGGTCTGGAAGCTCGCGGCATCGGCCTCGTCGCCGACGACGGGGCGGATCAGGTCGCGGACCATGCCCTCGTCGGGGGCGTCGGCGAAGTAGGCCTCGAGGCGCCAGGTCACCCCGTCCGCGTCCTCGAAGGCCGCCACCGCCGTCTCGGTCGGGTCGAACATCTCGCCGAGGAGATCCGTCATGGCCCGGGCCGAGCGCTCGTCCGTGAGGAGGCGCAGCACGTGGGTCGGGCGATGGGGCGGCAGGCCTTCGAGCATGGGGCGCTCTAGCACCCGCGGGCACGCGCCGCCAGCACGGACGAGAGGCCCCGGCCAGCGCACACGGATGCGGCAAATTGTTTAATCGATAGGCGCTAGCGTGGCTGGAACCGCGTGCCCGATGCCGCGTTCACGCTGGCTTCCACTGCCGCCGCACCCGACGCGCCGGTGCTGCGAGGCCCGGACAGGCACGCGGGTGCGAAGGGTTTCGCGGCGTCGTCCGGCCGGTTCGCCCCGGGAGGGCGTATCGTCCCTGAAGGTTCGTGTAGGCGTCATGACATCCAGCCGCTCCGGCCGCCGCGCTCCGGTCGTCCTCAGCCAGAAGCAGGCGGCCCGGCGGCGCCGCGGACGCGAGGGCGCGCTCGGTGCCGAGGCCCTCGACGCGCCCCTGCCGGGGCCGCTCCTGGTGCTGCTGAGCCGCCTGCACCGGGCCGAGCACGCGCGGCCGGAGGGCCGGCCCGGCGAGGCGCCCTCCCGCGACGAGGACCTAGGCGGCGAGCGGGCGGTCCCACGCTAGGATTCCGGTTGGCCGACAGGAAACCGGCGCTTGTCCGCCCGGCCCATCTCCCTATGATCGCCCCGGATTCCGGCCGGCCCCGGCGGCCCGGCGGCGGCACGAGGCTCGGCCCATGATATCGACGCGACGGTTCTGGCTCGCGGGCGCGCTCGCGCTCCTGCTCGGCATGCCGGCGGCCCGCGCGGAGACGCCCGTCGTGGTCTTCGCCGCCGCGAGCCTCAAGAACGCGGTGGACGATGCCGCCGCGGCCTGGGCCCGGGAGACCGGGCACAGCGCCCGGGTCTCCTACGCGGCCTCGAACGCGCTCGCCAAGCAGATCGAGGCGGGGGCGCCCGCCGACGTCTTCATGTCCGCCGACCTCGCCTGGATGGATTACGCCGAGAAGGCCGGCAGCCTCCGGCCCGGCAGCCGCAGCAACCTGTTGCGCAACGGCCTCGTGGTGGTGGCCCCGAAGGACTCGGCCGTGCGCCTCGACCTCAAGCCCGGCCTGGACCTCGCCGCGGCCCTGGGCGAGGGCCGCCTCGCGGTCGGCAACGTCGAGGCGGTGCCGGCCGGCAAGTACGGCAAGGCCGCGCTCCAGGCCCTCGGCGCCTGGGACGGGGTCAAGGACCGGCTCGCCCAGGCCGAGAACGTGCGCGCCGCGCTCCTGCTGGTGGCGCGGGGCGAGGCGCCGCTGGGCATCGTCTACGCCACCGACGCCGCCTCGGACCCGGGCGTGCGCGTCGTCGCGACCTTCCCGGCCGAGAGCCACCCGCCGATCGTCTACCCGGTGGCGCTCACCGGGGAGTCGCGCAACCCCGAGGCCGCCGCCTTCCTGAGCTACCTGAAGAGCCCGGCCGCCCGGCCCTTCTTCGAGCGCCAGGGCTTCACGGTGCTGGGCGGGGCGGGCGAGAAGTTCTGACCGCCCGGCCCCGATCCGCGCCGTCCCGAGCCGCGCCGTGCCCGGCCTCACCCCCGACGAGTGGACCGCCGTCGCCCTGAGCCTCCGGGTGGCGAGCGTGGGGATGCTCGCGAGCCTCCTGCCGGGGCTGGCGGTGGCGTGGCTGCTGGCGCGGCGGGACTTCCCGGGCCGCGCCCTCCTCGACGGGCTGGTGCACCTGCCGCTGATCCTGCCCCCGGTGGTGACCGGCTACCTCCTGCTCCTCGCCTTCGGGCGCAAGGGCATCCTCGGGGGCTGGCTTTCCGAGATCGGCATCGTCTTCGCCTTCCGCTGGACCGGCGCGGCCCTCGCCTGCGCGGTGATGGGCTTCCCCCTGATGGTGCGGGCCATGCGCCTCTCGATCGAGGCGGTGGACCGGGGCCTGGAGCAGGCCGCCGCCTCCCTCGGGGCGCCGCCGCTCGCGGTCTTCCTCACGGTGACGCTGCCCCTCAGCCTGCCCGGGATCCTGGCCGGGGCGGTGCTGGCCTTCGCCAAGGCGATGGGGGAGTTCGGCGCCACCATCACCTTCGTGTCGAACATCCCCGGCGAGACCCAGACCCTGCCCTCGGCGATCTACACCCTGACGCAGGTGCCGGGCGGGGAGGGGGGCGCGCTGCGCCTGACGCTCATCTCGGTGGGGCTCTCGATGGGGGCGCTCCTCGCCTCCGAATGGCTCGCGCGCCGCGTCGGCCGCCGGCTCGCCGCGTGAGCGTCGCCGCCGACGGCGTCGCCGTCTCCCTGGCGCGGCGCCTCGGCGCCTTCTCCCTCGACGTCGCCTTCACGACGGGGCCGGGGCTCACCGCCCTGTTCGGCCGCTCGGGCTCGGGCAAGACCAGCGTCATCGGCCTGATGGCGGGGCTCGGCCGGCCGGATCGCGGCCGCATCGCGATCGGCGACGAGGTCCTGCTCGACACGGCGCGCGGCATCGACGTGCCGGTGCACCGGCGCCGCATCGCAACGGTGTTCCAGGAGGCGCGCCTCCTGCCCCACCTCACCGTCCGGGGCAATCTCGGCTACGGCCGCTTCTTCGCGCGCCGGCGCCCCGGCCCGGCGGTGTCCACCGGAACGGTGGTGGAGATGCTCGGCATCGGGCATCTCCTGGAGCGCCGGCCGGCGGGTCTCTCGGGGGGCGAGCGCCAGCGGGTCGCGATCGGCCGGGCCCTCCTCGCCAAGCCCCGGCTCCTCCTGATGGACGAGCCCCTGGCCGCCCTCGACGAGGCCCGCAAGGCCGAGATCCTGCCCTATATCGAGCGCCTGCGCGACGAGGCCGGGGTGCCGATCGTCTATGTCAGCCACGCGGTGGCGGAGGTGGCGCGCCTCGCCGGCACCGTGGTGGTGCTGGAGGAGGGCCGGGTCGCCGCCGCGGGCCCCGCCGGCCTGATCCTGCGCCGGGCCGACCTCCTGCCGGCCCATGCGGGCGAGGCCGGCGCCCTCCTCGACATGGTCGTCGCCGCGCAGGACCCCGCGGGCGGCCTGACGCATCTCTCGGGCGCGGCCGGCCCCCTGGTGGTGCCCCACCTCGCCCGGCCGCCCGGGGCCCGGGTGCGGGTCCGGGTTCCCGCCCGCGACGTGCTGGTCGCCACCCAGGCCCCGGCCGGGCTCAGTGCCCGCAACGTGCTGCCGGGCCGGATCGCCGCCCTCGACGCGCGCGGGCCCGCCGTGATGGTCGAGATCGACTGCAACGGGGTCACGCTCGCCGCCCGCCTCACCGGCGCCTCCGTCCTGGCGCTTGGCCTCGCCCCGGGCCTCCCCGTCTTCGCCGTCATCAAGAGCGTGGCCTTCGACCCCACGGAGGTCGGCTCCCGGGCGGTCGAGATCTGACCCGCGGCCCGCGGGGCCCGAAACGACGGTCTGGCGCGAACGGAGGCGCGCCCCACCTCTCCCGTCCGGGAGTGGTCGAATCCGCGATAGCGGAACAGGTGAGGGGTGCGACCTCTCCGGACAGCGCGCTCCCTCACCCCGGCCCGCTCCGCGGGCAAACCTCTCCCGCCCGGGAGAGGGGGCGCGGCGCGACACCCGGGCCAGCCCGGATGTCGCCGCGTCATCTCGGGTTCGACCGCCCTTCCGGAACGACGACCTGGCGTGACCGGCGTGCGCCCACCTCTCCCGTCCGGGAGAGGTCGAGTGCGCGGCACGCGCACCGGGTGAGGGGTGCGACGCATCCGGACAACGCGCCTCCCTCACCCCAACCCTCTCCCGCACGGGAGAGGGGGCGCGGCGCGACAGCTGGGCGCGTTCGCATGTGTGCGCAATCCTCCCGGAGCTGCCCGGGGGAGCCCGGAGCGGCCCCGCACGATCGATCGGATACGCCCGCACAGGCCTCTCCCGCACACTTCGCGGCCTCCGTCGCTTTTCCCCGCGGCGGGCGGCTCCCCATTGGCGGAAATTGGTCTAAACAGCCCCTCGACAGGACCGGGCGCCCGCGCACGGTCGGACGCGTATCGAGAACAGGCGATGACCGGCTTCGACACCCTGCCCCTGACCCGCCCCGCCTCGCAGCTCGTCACCATCTTCGGCGGGTCCGGCTTCCTCGGCCGCCACGTGGTGCGGGCGCTGGCCAAGCGCGGCTATCGCATCCGCGTCGCGGTGCGCCGGCCCGACCTCGCCCTGTTCCTGCAGCCGCTGGGCAAGGTCGGGCAGATCGTGGCCGTGCAGGCGAACCTGCGCTACCCGGACTCGGTCGCCCGCGCGGTCGAGGGCTCGAGCGTGGTGATCAACCTCGTGGGCATCCTGCAGGAGGCCGGCGCGCAGAGCTTCTCCAGGCTCCAGGCCGACGGCGCCGGCGAGATCGCCCGGCAGGCGGCGCGGGCCGGGGCGGCGATGATCCAGGTGTCGGCCATCGGCGCCGACCCGGACTCGGCCTCGGCCTACGCGCGCACCAAGGCGGAGGGCGAGGGGCAGGTCTTCGCCGCCTGCCCGGACGCGATCGTGTTCCGGCCCTCCCTGGTGTTCGGCCCGGGCGACAGCTTCTTCAACCGCTTCGCGAGCCTCGCGCGCGCCCTGCCGGTGCTGCCGCTCGCCGGCGCCGAGACCCGCTTCCAGCCCGTCTTCGTCGGCGACGTCGCCGAGGCGATCGCCCGCGCGGTCGAGGGGCGGGTGCCGGCCGGCAAGGTCTACGAGCTCGGCGGCCCCGAGATATCCACCCTGGAGCACCTCGTCCGCTACATGCTGGAGACGGTGCAGCGCCGCCGCGCCGTGGTGGCGCTGCCGCTCCCGGCCGCCAAGATCCAGGCCCGGATCATGGAGATCGCCAACACCCTGACCCTCGGCCTGTTGCCGGACGAGCTGAAGCTGACCCGCGACCAGGTGATCCTGCTCCAGACCGACAACGTGGTCTCGGAGGCCGCCAAGGCCGAGGGGCGCAGCTTCGAGGCGCTCGGCATCCTCCCGACCGCCGCCGAGGCGGTGGTGCCGGGCTACCTCTGGCGCTTCCGCAAGGCCGGCCAGTTCGCCACCGGGCGCGGCACGGAGAGCCAGGCCGAGATCCCCGACACCCTCACGCACGCGCCCCTCGATCCCGGCTCGCAGCACCGCCCGGGCCGGGCCAGCGGCCCCGCCATCGGGCCGGACGCCGCCAAGCCGAGCCAGATGGGCACCCGCTGGGGCAGCCGGCGCTAGCCGCTCAGCGGATCCGCTCGGGCCGGGCCGGCGCCGGCAGGGCGCCGCGCCGGCTCAGGCCCTTGTGCAGATGCACCATCAGGGCGATGCCGAAGAGCGGCGTCAGCAGGTTGACCACCGGCACCACCATCAGGCCGGCCAGCAGGCAGCCCGCCGCGATCGTGGTCGCCCCGTAATGCTTGCGCATCGCCGCGGCCTCGGGGAGCGGCCGGAACCGGGCCGCGGCCATCTCGAAATATTCCCGGCTGAGGAGGTAGGCGTTGGCGGCGAAGAAGGCCACGACGCCCACCACCGGCACGAAGAACAGGATCAGGGCCGCGAGGTTGACGAGGAGCGCGAGGCCGGCGAAGCGGAGGGCGTAGAACATGGCCGGCCCGAAGGGCAGCGCCCGGCCGGGGGGCTCCCCCGGGAAGTCGGTGCGCTCGACGATCTCGGCCGCGTCGTCGAGGAAGAAGCTCGCCACCAGGATCGACACCGCCGGCATGATGTAGGCGAGGGCCACGAACAGCCCGGCCCCGGCCAGGAAATACGCCAGCGTGTCGAGGAACGGGTAATCCGCCGAGATGTGGTGGCTCGCCTGGAACCACTGGATCAGGCGCGTCAGCCCGAACCAGATCAGCACCAGGAGCCCGACGGTGAGCGCCAGCGACTTCCACAGGATGGCGCGGAGCGGCGGCGAGAACACCTGCCGCAGGGCGGCGAAGGCCGCTTGGATGAGCATGATGGTCCTCTCCGCTGATGCCCCGCAGGGTTAAAGAGGAGGCCGACCCCCTCGCGCAAGCCCGATCTGCGCGCCGGATCGTCCGGGGCCGACCCCGCCCGGGGGTCGAGCCGCCGATGCCGGCCCCGCGCCCCGCCGGACCGTGACAAGAGCCCCCGACAGGAACCGAGAATGCCAACGCCGCCCGCGCACGCCCACCACCGCCCGAGCCACCGGCCCCGCCTCGCCCCCCTGCCCGCCGATCCCGACGTCGTGGTGATCGGGGCGGGGGCGGCCGGGATCGCGGCGGCGCGGCGCCTCGTCGCGCGGGGCCGCAGCGTCGCGGTGCTGGAGGCCCGCGACCGGGTCGGGGGCCGCGCCGTCACCACGCTGCTGCGCGGGCACGCGGTCGATCTCGGGGCGCATTGGCTGCATGCGGGCCCGATCAACCCCCTGGTCCGGCTCGGCCGGGCCCGGGGCGAGCCCCTGCGCCGGGCCGCGCAGGAGAGCCATGTCTGGGTCGGGCGCCGGCCCGGGCGCCCGGACGAGGCCGCGGCCTCCGCCCGCGCCTTCGCGCTGGCCGACCGCGCCATGACGGCGGGTGCCGCGGAGGCCGGCCCGGACCGGCCGGCCGCGGGCGCGCTGCCGCCGAGCCTCGGCCCCTGGGGGGCGCGGGTGGCGCTGGTCCACGGCCTCGTCTCGGGGCTGCCCCTGCGGGAGGTCTCGCTCCACGACTTCCCCAGCATGGAATACGGCGACAACTTCTTCATGGCGGGCGGCTACGGCGCGTATCTCGGCCGCCTCGCCGACGCCCTGCCGATCGCCCTCGGCAGCCCCGTCACGCGGATCGACTGGTCGGGGCCGGGGGTGCGGGTCGAGACCGGGGCGGGCCGGACGATCGAGGCCCGGAGCGCGATCGTGACGCTGCCCGTGATGGTGCTGCGCGAGGCGGTCGCCTTCGCGCCGGCCCTGCCGCCCGGGACCCGGGCGGCGATCGACGGCTTCCGCACCGGCATCTACGAGCACGCGGTGCTGCACTGGCCGTCGAGTCCGTTCCGGGGCGCCGACCGGCTCGCCAGCATCGTGGGCGGGCGCCACCACCCGCCCGGCCTGCTGGCGCGGCTCGACGGCACGCCCTTCCACTACTTCGAGCTCGACGCGCCCTCGGCCGCCGCGATCGACGCCCGGGGCGGCGGGGCGGACGCGGTGCGGCGCTTCGTGCGGGCGGTGCTGGCCGAGCATTTCGGCCATGCCCGCCTGCACGACCTCGCGATTCCCGCCGTCAGCGAATGGCGCGGCGACCCCTGGTCGCGGGGCTCCTGGGCGGTGGTGCCGCCGGGCCATGCGGGGGCGCGCCAGGCCCTGCAGGCCCCCGTCGGCGGGCGGATCTGGTTCGCCGGCGAGGCCCTGTCGCGCCTGCAATGGGGCACGGCCGGGGGCGCCTACGAGGAGGGGACCCGGGCGGCCGACGCGGCCGCGGACGCGCTCTGAGCCGCCGCCCCCGGGCCTTGCGGCGCGGGGCCCGGGATGCCACGCCTCCCGGGCAGCGGCGCGGCGGCGCGGGTGGGAGCACGCGGCATGAACGGGATCGAGGCGATCGGCTATCTCGGCACGGTGCTGACCGTCGCGGCCTCGGCCATGAGCACCATGATCCCCCTGCGCATCGTCGCCCTGATGGCGAGCGTGGCGGTGATCACCTACGGGTTCCTGATCGGCAGCATGCCGGTGGTGCTGACCGAGGCGATCCAGATCCCCTTCAACGCCTTCCGGCTCTACCAGATGGTACGCCTCGTCCGGGACGCGGAGCGGGCGGCGGACGGGGACCTGTCGCTCGACTGGCTGAAGCCCTTCGGGCAGGGGCGCCGCTTCCGGGCCGGCGAGACCCTGTTCCGCGAGGGCGAGCCGGCGACCGAGCTGTTCTACGTCGAGAGCGGGCTGTTCCGCATCCCGGAGCACGCGATCGCGGTCGGGCCCGGCGCCATCGTGGGGGAGCTCGGCATGCTCTCGCCCGGGAACCTCCGCACCGGCTCCCTCGTCTGCGTGGCGGATGGCAGCGCCCGCTGCATCGCCTATTCGGAGGTGAGGCAGCTCTACTACCAGAACCCCGAATTCGGCTTCTACTTCCTGAAGCTCACCAGCGAGCGGCTGTTCCAGAGCGCGCGCCGGCAAGGTCCGGGGCAGGGTGCAGGTCAGGTTGCAGGTCAGGGGCGGGTGCCCGCCGGGACCGGGATGCTCTGAGGGACCCTCACGGCTCCTGGCGCATGAAGCTGTCCGGCGTGCCGGTGCCCTCGGTGACGAAGCGGATGTCGCGGGGCTCGCGCCGGGGCGTGTCGACGGAGAGGAACACCACCGGCTCCTCCAGGATCTCCGGCACGGAATGGACGACGCCGCGCTTGAACACCACGAGCTTGCCGGCCCCGACCTCCACCGGCGCGTCGTCGCCGAACCGCATGCGGCAGCGGCCGGAGAGCACGTAGAGGTACTCGTCGCAGCTCGCATGGGTGTGGGGCGGCGTCGGCCGGTAGACCCGGAACACCCGGGCGCTCGCCGCCGCGTCCTCGGTGAAGCGGTGGTCGGCCACCATCGTGTCGGAGGTCTCGGGCAGCCCGGCCACCGCCGCGGCGACGTCGAAGACCGCGTGGGCCAGGGGGGCGGCGGACCTGCGTGCGGGGCTCTCGGGTAAAGGGGTCTCGGTGTCGGGCCGCATCGCGTCGTCCTCCTGCGCCCCGGTCCGGCCTCAGAGCATGCTCGGCAGGATCCGGTCCGGCGGGCGGTGGCCGTCCATGAAGGTCTTGATGTTGATGATGACCTTCTCGCCCATGTCGACGCGGCTCTCGAACGTGGCCGAGCCCATATGGGGCAGGAGCACGACCTTGCCGTTGCGGGCGAGCTTGACGAGGCGGGGGCTCACCGCCGGCTCCTGCTCGAACACGTCGAGGCCGGCCGCCGAGATCTCGCCGGCCTCGATCAGGCGGGCGAGGGCGTTCTCGTCGATCACCTCGCCGCGGGCGGTGTTCACCACGATCGCCTCGGGCTTCAGGAGCTTGAGGCGGCGGGCCGAGAGCAGGTGGTAGGTGGCGGGGGTGTGCGGGCAGTTCACCGACACGATGTCGACCCGCGCCAGCATCTGGTCGAGGGATTCCCAGTAGGTCGCGTCGAGGTTGTTCTCGATCGGGGCCGGCACCCGGCGGCGGTTGTGATAGTGGATCTGCAGGCCGAAGGCCTTGGCGCGGCGGGCGAGCGCCTGGCCGATCCGGCCCATGCCGACGATGCCGAGGCGCTTGCCGGTGATGCGGCGGCCGAGCATCCAGGTCGGCGACCAGCCCGTGCTCCAGTCGTCGTCCGGGATGATGCGGGCGCCCTCGGTGACCCGGCGGGCCACCGCCAGGATCAGCGCCATGGTCATGTCGGCGGTGTCCTCGGTCAGCACGCCCGGCGTGTTGGTGACCGTGATGCCGCGCTCCAGGGCCACCCCGACATCGATGTGGTCGACCCCGTTGCCGAAATTCGCGATCAGCCGCAGGTTCGGGCCGGCCTGGGCGAGGAGGCCGGAATCGATCTCGTCGGTGACGGTGGGCACCAGCACGTCGGCCTCGCGCATCGCCGCGGCCATGGCCTCCTGCGAGAGCGGCTTGTCGTCGTGGTTGAGCCGCGTGTCGAAGAGCTCGCGCATGCGCGTCTCGACCGCGTCCGGCAGGCGCCGCGTCACCACAACGAGCGGCTTGCGCTTCAACGACGACATGACCCCTCCCCCGCCGGCGATTGAGCTTCTGGCGCCCGGCACGGCCGCATCTGGCGTCCGGCACGGCCGCATCGCGGGGCCTGCCCCCGTCCGTCGGCCGGCGGACCGGGCGGCGGGTCGGTTTCAGGCTCCGTTAACCAGCTTCCGCCAGACAAGTCCGGACGGCGCCGCGCCCATCCGAGAACGGGCCTCCGGCCTCTCTACCAGAGAGGGGGCGGAACACAATGTGGGTTTCGATTCTCGGTGGGTTTCGATTCTCGGTGGGTTTCGGCGCTGGGTGGGTTTCAGGTCCCGGCGAGCCCGGGGATCCGCGCGGCGCGACGCCGAGGGCCGATGCGCCGGCCGTGATTCGGTCGTGCGGGATGAGGAGGGATACGATGCGCCGGACGGCAGGTCTCGTGGTCGGTCTCGCCGCGCTCGCGGCCCTGGCAAGCTCCGGCGCCCCGGCATCGGCCGCCCCGGCGCCGCTCCCGGACGTGGCGGTCGGCCCCGTCACCAAGCTGCCCCTGCCGCGCTATGCCAGCCTCAAGACCGACCGGGTGAACCTGCGCGAGGGTCCCTCGAAGGACCACCGCACCCTCTGGGTGTTCCAGCGCGCGGGCCTGCCCGTCGAGATCGTGGCGGAGTTCGAGACCTGGCGCCGGATCCGGGATTCGGAGGGCACGGAGGGCTGGGTGCTGCACTCGCTCCTGTCGGGGCGGCGCACCGCCATCGTGATCGCCCCGAAGGGGGCCGACAAGGCCGCGCCGATCTCCCTGCGGGCCCGCGCCGACGAGGGCGCCGAGGACGAGGCGCGCCTCCAGGCCGGCGTGCTCGGCAGCGTCAAGAGCTGCACCGGCAGCTGGTGCCGGCTGATCGTGGCCCTGCCGGGCAAGCGCGGTGACGTCGACGGCTACATCCGCCAGGACCGGCTCTGGGGCGTCTACCCGAACGAGAGGGTCGACTGAACGCGAGAAGGCCCGGTCTCGCGACCGGGCCTTCTCGCCGCGATATCGACGTCTGGTGCAGATCAGGCCTGGCGGTTGCCGCCGCGGCGGCGCAGGCGCACGATGACCTCGACGCCGGCGATCTCCATGCCGGGGGGCGCCTCGGGCAGCGAATCCACCGTGATGCCGCAATCGGGCATGTCCAGCACCTGACCCTCGTCCTCGAGGTAGAAGTGGTGGTGCTCGCTGGGGTTGGTGTCGAAATAGGCCTTCGACCCGTCGAGGGCGAGCTGGCGCAGCAGACCGGCTTCCGTGAACTGGTGCAGGGTGTTGTAGACGGTCGCGAGGGAGACCGGCACCTTGGCGCGCATGGCCTCGTCGTAGAGCATCTCCGCCGTCAGGTGGCGGTCGCCGCGCCCGAACAGGAGCCAGCCGAGGGAGAGGCGCTGGCGCGTCGGGCGCAGGCCCGCGCGGCGCAGGCGGTCCCGCAGGTCGGAGAGGGGACAGCCGCGGCGGCCGGCAGCCCCGGCGGCCTCGCCCGGGAGGGAGGAGGACCGCGCGTTGAGGACGGCCTGCAGGGGCACCAGATCTGACATCGGCGGGACTGAACGCTCGCGAACGGACGGGAATTTGGGACGTAGTATATTGGACGCGCCGCCCTGCTGCAACCCAAGCCCTGCCGCAAACCAAGCCCTGCCGCAACCCAAGCCCTGCCGCGGCGTCCCGCGTCCGACCCAGGAGGAGACCCGCGTGACGCGCACCGACACCTCGCCCGCCTCCGTCCGTGAGGATGGCCGCCACGCCCGGGACCGGGGCGACCCCGCCGACGCCAACCCGCACCCGCCGGGGAGCGCCGAGCACGACCTCTGGCGCCGGGGCTGGGAGAGGCCCGACGACGAGGGCAACGCGGCCGGGAAGGCGGCGCGCGGCGGCGAGGGCTGAGCCCCGGCCCGTCGCTCAGCCTCCCGGGTCAGGTCTCCCGGGTCAGGTCTCCCGGGTCAGGTCTCCCGGGTCAGGTCTCCCGGGTCACGTCTCCCTGGCGGCGAGGGGGATCAGCCCGGCGAGCACCGCGATCGGCAGGGCGAGGCAGCCGAAGGACAGGGCCGCCACCCCGAAGGCGCCCGCGACGGCCCCGGCCGCGAAGGCCGCCACCGCCGGAAGCATGCGGCCGAGCCGCCCGCGCGCGGCCGCCCCCGCTCCGCCCGGGGCCGCCCCGAGGCGCAGCACGTCCACGGCGTCGATCACCGCCTGGGTCACGTTCACGGTCATCACCGTGGTGGCGGCGAGATGCGCCAGGGAGAGCCGCGCGATGGCGTTCTGGACGCCCATCGCGGCGACCCCGAGCATGCCGACCACGATCGCGTCGAGCCCGTCCGCCGCGCGCAGCGGCGTCAGCGCGAGGCCGACGCCGCAGAACAGCCCGAGGAGCAGCGCCTGCAGGCCGAGGAGCCAGCGCAAGGGGGCGATGCCCCGCCGCTCCAGCGCCAGGGCGATCAGGCGCGTCGCCGCCACCGCGATCACGAAGGCCGGCAGGGCCAGGAGCTTGGCGATGACCCCGCTCGAGGTCGAGACCAGCTCCGCCCCGATCAGCACGAAGTTCCCGGTCACGTGCGAGGTGAACAGGCCGAACAGGGCGACGAAGCCCGCCGCGTCGACGAAGCCGGCCACGAAGCCGAGGCCGATCCCGGTGGCGAGGTCCCGGCGGGCCCGCGACCCCGCGGCGGGCGGCGAAGCGACTCCCTTGGCGGAGGGCGAGGATGCCGGGATGGAGGATCGCGCGGTCAGGGCCAGGAACTCCCGCGGGGCTGTCGGTCGCTCGGCCGCGCCCGGATCCGGCGCGGCCACGGCGCCACGCATGCAGCCCGGAGATCAGAAATGCAATTTCAAAGCGGAGAAGGCGGCGCGGCGCCCCGACCGGCCCCTCCGGCGCGGCCGGATCCGAGGGGCCCGGGAGGGCCCGGCTTTGATGGCGCTTGCCCCCTGTGCTAACGAGGCCGCGGTTTTGCCCCGCGGTGCGGCCGGCCGATCGGCGACCCCGCGCGGCCCGCATCCCCCTCAAGCCGAGGACCGACCCGACTTCATGCCCTCCGACTCCGACCAGACCGCCCCGCAAGCCCCCGCCCGGGCATCGCGCTACAGCTACGAGGACCTGCTGGCCTGCGGGCGCGGCGAGCTGTTCGGGGCCGGCAACGCGCAACTGCCCCTGCCCCCGATGCTGATGTTCGACCGCATCACCTCGATCGGCACCGAGGGGGGCGCCCACGGCAAGGGCCATGTCCGGGCCGAGTTCGACATCCGGCCGGACCTCTGGTTCTTCGGCTGCCACTTCAAGGGCGATCCGGTGATGCCGGGCTGCCTTGGCCTCGACGCCCTCTGGCAGCTCGTCGGCTTCCATCTCGGCTGGCTCGGGGCGCCGGGCCGCGGCCGGGCGCTCGGCGTCGGCGAGGTGAAGTTCACCGATCAGGTGCTGCCCAGCGTCAGCAAACTCGTCTACAATGTCGACCTCAAGCGCGTGCGGCAGGGCAAGCTCGTCCTCGGCATCGCCGACGGCACGGTCGAGGCCGACGGCAAGCGCATCTACGAGGCCCAGGACCTGCGCGTCGCGCTGTTCCAGTCCTGAGGCCCCACGGGGCCGCGGAGCGCGGCCACAGGGCCGCGGAGGGCGGCCAAAGGGCCGCGCCTCGATGAGGATCGGCCCGCCCCGGATTGGCCTCCCGAGATCGTGCGGGGCCGAACGCCCGCCCTGCGGGCACGGGACCCCTGCCCGGGCGCCGGTTGAGATTAGGCCCGCGCCGTCCTACGTGACCGGAGCGCGACGCGCGGGCAAGCGTCGCGGCGGAGAAGACAGGTTTTCATGCGCCGTGTCGTGATCACCGGGATGGGCATCGTCTCATCCATCGGCAACAACACCCAGGAGGTCCTGGCCTCGCTGCGCGAGGCGAGGTCCGGCATCGTCCGCTCGGCCTCCTACGCCGAGCACGGCTTCCGCAGCCAGGTCGAGGGCGCGCCGACCCTCGATCCGGAGGGCGTGGTCGACCGGCGCGCCATGCGCTTCCACGGCGGCGGCACCGCCTGGAACCACGTGGCGATGGATCAGGCGATCCAGGATGCGGGCCTCGAGGCGGGGGACGTCTCCAACGACCGCACCGGCATCATCATGGGCTCGGGCGGCCCCTCGACCCGGGTCATCGTCGAATCCGCCGCCATCGCCCGCGAGAAGGGCCCCAAGCGCGTCGGCCCCTTCGCGGTGCCGAAGGCGATGTCCTCGACGGCCTCCGCCACCCTGGCGACCTGGTTCAAGATCAAGGGCGTCAACTACTCGATCTCCTCGGCCTGCGCGACCTCGAACCACTGCATCGGCAACGCCGCCGAGGTGATCCAGGGCGGGCGCCAGGACATCATCTTCGCGGGCGGCTGCGAGGACCTCGACTGGACGCTCTCGGTCCTGTTCGACGCCATGGGCGCCATGTCGTCGAAGTACAACGACACCCCGTCCCGGGCCTCCCGCGCCTACGACGCCAACCGCGACGGCTTCGTCATCGCGGGGGGCGCCGGCGTGCTGGTGCTGGAGGAATTGGAGCATGCCCGGGCCCGCGGCGCCCGGATCTACGGCGAGATCGCCGGCTACGGCGCGACCTCGGACGGCCACGACATGGTGGCCCCCTCGGGGGAGGGCGCGGTGCGCTGCATGCGCCAGGCGATCGAGGGCCTGAAGGGCGCGCGCATCGACTACATCAACCCGCACGCCACCTCGACGCCGGTCGGCGACGACAAGGAGATCGAGGCGATCCGCGAGGTCTTCGGCCGGGGCGAGGCCTGCCCGCCGATCTCGGCCACGAAGTCGCTCACCGGCCACTCCCTCGGCGCCACCGGCGTGCAGGAGGCGATCTACGCGCTCCTGATGATGCAGAACGGCTTCCTCTGCGAGAGCGCCCATATCGACGAGCTCGACCCGGCCTTCACCGACATGCCGATCCTGCGCGAGCGCCGGGACAACGTGCCGCTCGGCCACGTCCTGTCGAATTCCTTCGGCTTCGGCGGCACCAACGCGACCCTGGTGCTGAAGCACATCGACGCCTGAGCCCGGACGAGACCTGAAGAAACGGTTTCGCCCGGCCCCGCCCCGGGGTCGGGCGGAACCGAAATATCGAGACTGCGTTTTTCCGGTAACAGATTCGGGAAATCGCGCAGATGCTCTGGCTCGTCCTCGGGACCCTCGGCGGCCTCACCCTCGCGGGGATCGCCGGCATCTACGCGAAGCAGGTCCTGATCGACGACGCGAAGTCGGAGACCGAAGGGTACTTCTGAGGCGATTCCAAGCCCGGCCGCACCCCCAAGCCCGGCCGCGCCCTCAAGCCCCCGCCATAACCCCGAACCCTGCCTCCGGGCGGGGTTCTTCGTTGGGGGCCCGGCCCGCATTGGACATGCGTGCAACCTCCGCGTTAAGGCTCAGCCCCCCAATCGACCCCGCCCTGGCGCGGGGTCGCGCAGCAATCGAGGCGGAGCCGCATGACGGGACTGATGACGGGCAAGCGCGGCCTGATCATGGGGGTGGCCAACGATCACTCGATCGCCTGGGGCATCGCCAAGACCCTCCACGACCACGGCGCGCGGCTCGCCTTCACCTATCAGGGCGAGGCCCTGGGCCGGCGCGTCGGCCCCCTCGCGGCCCGGCTCGGCTCGGACATCGTGCTGCCCTGCGACGTCGAGGATCTGGCCTCTGTGGACGCGGCCTTCGCGGGCCTCGACGAGCGCTTCGGCGGCGAGCTCGACTTCGTGGTCCACGCCATCGGCTTCTCCGACAAGGCGCAGCTCAAGGGCCGCTACGTCGACGTGACCACCCGCGAGAACTTCTCCCGCACCCTGGCGATCTCGTGCTTCTCCTTCACGGAGATCGCGCAGCGCGCCGCCAGGCGCATGAAGGGCGGCGGCTCGCTCCTGACCCTGACCTATGGCGGCTCGACCCGGGTGATGCCGAACTACAACGTCATGGGCGTCGCCAAGGCCGCCCTCGAGGCCTCGGTGCGCTATCTCGCGGCCGATCTCGGCCCCGACGGCATCCGGGTCAACGCCCTCTCGGCGGGCCCGATGCGGACGCTGGCGGGGGCCGGCATCGCGGATGCCCGCCTGATGTTCAACCACCAGAAGGCCCACGCGCCGCTGCGGCGCACCGTCAGCCTCGCGGAGGTCGGCGGCTCGGCCCTCTACCTCCTCTCCGACCTCTCGGGCGGGGTCACCGGAGAGGTCCACTTCGTCGATTCGGGCTACAACATCATCTCGATGCCCCGCCCCGACGTGCTCCAGGCGCAGGACGCGGCGGGCGTCGTCGGCGACGTCTGAGGAGAGCCTTCGGGCGGGGGATCCCGGCGCGGGGGATCCCGGCGCGGGGGATCCCGGCGCGGGGCGCGCGATGGGGCGGAGCGCGGGCCGGCCGGTCCGTGTGGCAGATTGTCGGGACGCATCGATCCGGCCCGCCGCGACGCTATCTCGCGGGGATCCCCCCAGAGCCCCAGAGCCCCAGAGTCCCAGAGCCCCTTGTCCAAGCCCATCAGCGACTACGCCATCATCGGCGACACCCACTCGACCGCCCTGGTCTCCCGCGATGGCTCGATCGACTGGCTGTGCTGGCCGCGGCACGATTCGCCGGCCCTGTTCCTGCGCCTCCTCGACGAGGCCCGGGGGGGCGCCTGCAGCCTCGACTGGGAGGGCCTGACCGGCACGGAGCGCCGCTACCTGCCGGGCACCAACGTGCTCGAGACGACCTTCACCACCCGCACCGGCCGCGCCCGCCTCAGCGACGCGATGCCGGTGAACCCGCCCGCCGCCGAGCCCGAGGAGGGACCGGACAGCGAGGGCGACAGCCGCCTGATCCGCCTCGTCACCTGCGAGGCCGGCACCGTGACGGGCCGGTTCCGGACGCGCCCGACCTTCGATTACGCGCGGCGCCCCTGCACGCCGGTGCTGCAGGCCGGCACGGTGCTGTTCGAGGCCGGCGACCAGCGCCTGCGGGTCTGCGCCTCGCACCCGCCCCGGATCGAGGGCGACGCCGCCGAGACGGCCTTCACCCTGCGGCGGGGCGAGACCGCCTACCTGATCCTCACCCACGGGGAGGACGGGCGATCGGCCGGGATCGAGGATTTCGCCGCCGGGCAGGACTGCCTCGCGCGCACGGTGGCCTATTGGGAGCGCTGGAGCGCCCGCTGCACCTATGACGGCCCCTACCGCGAGGCGGTGCTGCGCTCGGCCCTCTGCCTCAAGCTCCTCACCTACGCGCCGAGCGGCGCGATCGTGGCCGCCGCGACCGCGGGCCTGCCCGAGGCGGTGCCGGGCAACCGCAACTACGATTACCGCTTCACCTGGATGCGCGACGCGAGCTTCACGGTGACGGCCTTCGTGATGCTCGGCTACGTGCGCGAGGCCTCCGAGTTCCTGCGTTTCCTGCGCGAGGCGGATGGCAGCTTCGGCCGCGACACGCGCCTGCTCTACGGCATCGCCGGCGACATGCTCCCCGAGGAGGCGCTGACCCACCTGGCGGGGTGGCGCGGCACCGGGCCGGTGCTGATCGGCAACGCCGCCGCGGACCAGGACCAGCACGACATCTACGGCGAGCTGATGCGGGCCCTGTGCGGCTTCCTCGAGGCGGTGGATTACGACCCGCCCGAGAAGGTCAACGACCGCCTGCCCGAGGTCCTGGAGAACCTCACCGCCCGGGCCCTCGCCTGCCGCGACGTGCCGGACCAGGGCATCTGGGAGCTGCGCACCGAGCCGCGCCACCAGGTCCACACCAAGGCGATGATCTGGGTCGCCCTCGACAACGCCGTGCGCATCGCCCGCAAGATCGAGGGCGTGCCCCCGGGGCGGATCGCCGAGTGGGAGACGGCCGCCGCCGAGATCCGCGCCGACTACCTCGCCCGCGCCTGGAACCCCGGGAAGCAGGCCTATGTGGGCAGCTACGAGAGCGACGACCTCGACGCGGCGGTGATGCGGGTGGCGCTGTTCGGGGCGATCGACCCGCGCGATCCCCGCATGCTCTCGACCGTGCGCGCCATCGAGCGGGAGCTCGGCGCGGGCGACCTGATTCACCGCTACCGGATGCCGGACGGGCTCGAGGGCCGGGAGGGCACCTTCACGGCCTGCGCCTTCTGGCGGGTCGGCTGCCTCGCGCTCGCGGGCCATACCGGCGAGGCGACGGCGATCTTCGAGCGCCTGCTCGCGCGGGGCAACGATGTCGGGCTCTTCGCCGAGGAGATCGACCCGTCCACGGGCGAGCAGCTCGGCAACACGCCCCAGGGCTTCACCCACATGGCGCTGATCAACGCGGCGATCCGCCTGAAGGGCTGCCTCGCCGCGTTCGGCCTCGTCGGGGCGGAGGAGGCCGGGGCCCGCGACGCGGGGGCCGGGGCGGCGCAGGCCGCCGAGTGAGGCGCCCCGCCGGTCGGGCCGCCCGCCGGTCAGACCGCCCGCCGGTCAGGCCGCGCGCGAGGAGGTCGGCCGGTCCTGGACGAGATCGAGGATGTCCTGCCAGCGGGACAGAAAGGCGTCGACGCAGGACGGGTCGAAATGGCTGCCGCGGTGCTCCACGAGGTAGCCGCGGGCCTTCTCCAGCGGCCAGGCCGCCTTGTAGACCCGCTCCGAGATCAGCGCGTCGAACACGTCCGCCACCGCGATGATGCGCCCCGGGAGCGGGATCGCCGTGCCGGCGAGCCCCTGCGGGTAGCCCTTGCCGTCCCAGCGCTCGTGGTGGGTCAGGGCGATCTCGGAGGCGAGTTGGAGCAGGCGCGAGGGGCTGTCCTGCAGCATCCGGTGGCCGCGCTCGGCGTGGCGCTGCATCTCCTTGCGCTCCTCCGCGCTCAGGGGGCCGGCCTTGAGCAGGATGCTGTCGGGGATGCCGATCTTGCCGATGTCGTGCATGGTCGAGGCCAGGGCGATGTCGTTGGCCTCGCGCTCGGAGAGGCCGAGGCCCTCCGCGATCGCGATGGCGCAGCCGGCCACCCGGGTGAGGTGGTCGCCCGCGTCGTCGTCGCGGAACTCGGCCGCGAGCATCAGGCGCTGGATGATCTCGCGCTCGCGCGCCTCGGATTCCGCCACCACCTCGGCGACGTGCCGCGTCATGGCCCGGGTGACGCGCTCGGCCTCGTGCCGGGCCTGCGACAGCGCGATCAGGGCGCCGGCCCGCATCTGAAGCTCGACGGGGTCGAGGGGCCGGATCAGGACCTCCGTCGCCCCGAGGGCGCAGGCCGCGCGGCGGACTGCGCCGGCCTCGCCCGAGGCCACGAGGAGGATCGGCGTGCGGGCATGGTCCTTGAGCGCGCGCAGGCTCAGGACGATCTCGGGGCCGCCGAGGCTGTCCCCGTCGACGACCATCAGGCCGACCGGCCAGCCCGCGAGCTCGCCGATCTCCTCGGGGCCGAACATCTGGATCTCGATCCGGACCGGGATCCCGGTCTGCGCCCCGCCCTGCGCCTCCGGGTCCCGGCCGAGGGCCCGCAGAGACGGGAGCAGCGGCTCGGACGCGGAGGCGGCGACGACCGCGATCAGGACCGGCTCCGGCTCCGGCGCGCAGGACCCGGCGGTCTGCCCGGGGGTCGCACGCTCGGTGGATTCACGATCTGCGCCCATGCGATCCAACTTTTTGCTTCAGGGTGAACTATGCGGCTCAGGCGTTAAGCGAGCTTGAAATGCCGCAAGTCCGGCCGGGCTCGGATTCGCGCCGTGCGGAGCGAAATTTGCGGAGTTTGCGCCGGAGCTGAGCGATATTGGCCAGACCGCGCCCGGCCGGCACGTCGGCTCCCGGCGAATCATCCGGGCTCAGATGTCGAATTGCGGCGGCAGCGGCTCGGGCCGGACCGCCTGCAGGCCCTCGGCCCGGCGGCACAGGTCCTCGACGCTGACGGCGTCGAGGGTGGCGAGGAAGGCCGCGTGGGCCGCCTGGATCGTCGGCTCCACGAGGGCGGCGATCAGGGCCGAGGGCGCGCCCTCGCCGGCCTCCTCGCCGCCGGCCGCCGCGCGGGCGATGTCCCCGAGGCTGATGCGGCGGCGCTCGCGGGCGAGCTCGTAGCCGCCGCGCGGGCCGCGCACGCCCTTCAGCAGCCCGTGGCGGACGAGGGCCTGCAGCACCGTCTCGAGATGGCGCGGCGGCAGGCCGTGGCGGGCGGCGAGCATCCGGGCGTTCACGGGCTGCGGCCGGGCGTGGAGCGCGATGTCCACCACCGCCGCCGCCGCGAGGCGCAGCCGCCCGGCCGGGAGGGGGATCGCCGGCGCGGGCGGCGGGGACGCGGGATCGGGGCGCATGGGCGCGATGCTACGCTGTTCGGACGCGGAATGCGCGCCGGCCCGCATCCGCCCTCACCGGCGCCCGCTCGACCCGAAGCCGCCGCTGCCGCGCCGGCGATCCCCCTCCCGGCCGGGCCGCGGCTCCGCGTCCGCGACGATGCGCAGGCGCGGCCGGGTCACCCGGGTGAAGACGAGCTGGGCGATGCGGTCCCCGGGGGCGATGGCGATGGCGGGGCCGGGGGCCGGGTTGCGGTTCCAGGCCGAGACCAGGAGCGGGCCCTCGTAATCGGCATCGATCACGCCGGTGCCGTTGCCGAGCACCAGCCCCTCCCGGTGGCCGAGGCCGGAGCGGGGGAAGACGAGGCCGCACCAGGCCGGATCGCCGATCATCACGGCGATCCCGGCGGGGATCAGGGCGGGGGGGCCCTGCGGCGCCAGCTCCAGCGGCGCGTCGAGGCAGGCGTGCAGGTCGAGCCCGGCGGCGGCGTCCGAGCCCCAGCGCGGGAAGCCCCAGCCCGGGAGCCGGCCGTCGAGGAGGCGGATCGCAACGTCGAGGGGCGGCTCGCTCACGGGTGGCGCGCGGCGATGGCGTCCGCCATGCCGAGGAGGCGGCGCGCCTCCTCGGCATGCAGCCGCTCGACCATGCGGCCCCGGAAGCCGATCGCGCCGCGCCCCTGGTTCTCCGGCGCCGCGAAGGCGGCCAGGAGGTCGCGGGCCTCCGCGACCTCCGCCTCGGTCGGGCCGAACGCCGCGTTCGCCGCCTCGATCTGGCTCGGATGGACCAGCATCTTGCCGTCGAAGCCGCAATCGCGCCCCTGCTCGCACTCGGCCCGGAAGCCCTCGGCGTCGTGGAAGGCGTTGTAGATGCCGTCGATGATGTCGATCTCGTATGCGCGGGCGGCGGCGACCGCGCTCATCAGCCAGGGCATCAAGGCCGGGCGGCCCGGCACGCCGAGGCGCACGCGGCTCGCCTTGGCGAGGTCGTTCGGCCCGAGGACGAGGCCGGCGAGGCGGGTGTCGACGTCCCGCGCCGCGCTCGCGATCGCGCCGATTTCCAGGATGGCGAGGGGGCTCTCGATCATCGCCCAGACGCGGGTGCGGGCCGGGGCGCCGAGCCGGCGCAGGCGCGAGCCCACCGCCACCAGGGCATCCGGCCCGTTGACCTTCGGCACCAGGATCGCGTCGGGCCCGGCCGGCGCGATGGCGGCGAGGTCCGCCTCGCCCCAGGGGGTGTCGAGGGGGTTGACCCGCACCACGACCTCGCGCCGCCCGAAGACGCCGCCGCGCACGGCGGCGACGACGCCCGCGCGGGCCGTCTCCTTGGCCTCGGGCGCCACCGCGTCCTCGAGGTCGATCATCACGACGTCGGTGGGCAGGCCCTGGGCCTTCTCGAGCGCGCGCGGGTTCGAGCCCGGCATCGAGAGGACGCTGCGACGGGGACGAATCTCGGTCATGTGGGAAGACCCCTCCTCGTGCCCGGCTGCCCGGGCGCCCGCACGTCCCGGATGCCGGAAGATCCGGCGAGCCGCTCTGTCCGGGCGCCGCATTTGCGGGCGACGCAGACGCCGATACCGTCCCGGCTACCCCGAGACAAGGATCGAGACTCGGATCGAGACTCGGATCACGACTCGGATCACGACTCGGATCGGGGATCGGGGGAGACGGGATGGCGCGCTGGATCGCCGGGCTCGACGGGTGCCGGGGCGCCTGGGCCGGGGCCCTCCTCGACCTCGACGATCCGGGCCGCTTCCGCACCGGCCTGTTCGCCAGCGTGGCGGCATGCCTGGACGGGCCCGAGGCGCCGCTCAGTGTCGGCATCGACGTGCCGATCGGCCTGCCGGACCGGGTGATCGGGGGCGGGCGCGGCGCCGACCGGGCGGCCCGGGCGGTCCTGGGGGCGTCCGGCCGCGCCAGCGTCTTCCCGGTGCCCCCGCGCGCGGCGGTCTATGCCGAGACCTACGAGGCCGCCAAGGGATTGTCGCGGGCCCACAGCGATCCGCCCTTCGCGCCCTCGATCCAGTGCTGGAACATCCTGGCCTCCGTGCGGGCGGTCGACGGGCTGCTGCGCGGCCGGCCCGAGCTCCGGTCGCGCCTGCACGAGGTCCATCCCGAGATCGCCTTCCGGTGCCTCAACGCCGGCGCGGCCCTCCCCCGCAAGAAGGGGCCGGAGCGCGCGCAGGGCCTCGCCGCGCGCGGGCGGCTCCTGCGCGCCGCCGGGCTCCCGGAGGCCCTGGTCCTGGCCCGCCCCCGGGGCGCGGGGGCCGACGACCACCTCGACGCGCTCGCGGGCCTCGTCGTCGCCCGCGACATCCTGCTCGGCCGGGCCGTCCCCCTGCCCGACCCGCCGGAGCGGGACGCCCACGGCCTGCCGGTGGTGATCTGGGCACCGGCCGCCCGCGCGTGATAGGTCTGCCGCGTCAGCGACCCGAGCGGAGACGACATGGCCCCCAGCGAACTTCCCGTCCGCCACATCGCCCGCGCCCTGGTCTTCGATCCGGCCGACCGGCTCCTGCTCATCGCCTACGAGTCGGTGCGCCCGATCGATCCGGACAAGCCCGGCGACCGGACCTTCTGGTTCATGCCCGGCGGCGGGCTGGAGGCCGGGGAGAGCCATGTCGAGGGCTGCCGGCGCGAGCTGTCGGAGGAGATCGGCGTGGACGGGGCCGAGATTGGCCCCGAGGTCGCGACCTGCGACGGGCCCTTCCACCTGTTCACGACCGCGCGGGACGCGCGGGAGCGCTACTTCCTGGTGCGGCTGCCCGACGACCGCATCGACACGAGCCGCCTTGCCGAGACCGAGGACAACCCGGTGCTGGGCACCCGCTGGTGGACCCTCGCCGAGCTGGCGGAGAGCCGGGAGCGCATCGAGCCGGCGGGCCTCGCCGGGCTCGCGGCGCGCCTCGTCGCCGGGGATATCCCGCCGGCGCCGGTCACGTTGTCGTGGCGCGACGCTTGAGTCGGGCACCGCTCCGGGACATGGGAGTTGGCGACGTTGACCCGTGACCCGGCCGCCGGAGGTGAACCGACATGTTTCCTGACAAGCTGACCGAAGGCTACCGCGCCTTTCTGGAGAACCGCTTCCCGAGCGAGAGCCGGCGCTACGCCCAGCTCGCCAGGACCCAGGACCCAGACGTGCTGGTGATCGGCTGCTGCGACAGCCGGGTCTCCCCCGAGGTGATCTTCGATGTCGGGCCCGGCGAGTTGTTCGTGATCCGCAACGTCGCCAACATCGTGCCGCCCTGCGAGACCGGCGGCGAGTACCACGGCACCTCGGCGGCGATCGAGTTCGCCGTGCAGGCCCTCGCGGTGACGCACATCGTGGTGCTCGGTCACGCCACCTGCGGCGGCATCAAGGCCTACGCCGACAAGGCCAAGCCCCTCTCCCCGGGCAACTTCATCGGCAAGTGGGTCTCGCTGGTGAAGCCCGCCGAGGAGAAGGCGGGGGATTCCTCGGCCCCCGACTACCTCACCCGCATGGAGCACGCGATGGTGAGCCAGAGCATCGAGAACCTGATGACCTTCCCGTTCATCCGCGAGCGGGTCGAGGCCGGCACGCTGCACCTGCACGGCGCCCATTTCGGCGTCGCCTCGGGCGACCTCCTGGTGCGCAACGCCGAGACCGGCGATTTCGCCCCGATCACCGATGCCGCCGGCCAGCGCCTCAGCCCGGCCACGCTGATCCGCTGCACCTGACGCCGCCCGCGCACGAAAACGGCGGGCCTGGGGCCCGCCGTGTCCGGTCGGGGCTCGCCGGAGGGGATCCTCCGGCGGCCCGGGATCGCGCCGGTCCGCTCAGCGGGCGCCGGGCAGGCGCTGAGCCATCGCGTAGTGCTCCTGGAGCACCGGCAGGGCCTGCTGGGCGTAGTTGCGCAGGGCCGGATTCGGGCCCGACGAGGCGTAGGCCTGCGTCATGCCGATCGTCATCTGGTGGGCCGCCAGCTGCTGCTGACCGTAGAGGCGGTCGAAGCGGGCGCCGGGCGGGGTCTGGGACAGCTCGGCGAGCATCGCCTGCTGCTCCGGGTTTGGCGGCACGATGGTGGTGCCCGCCGTGGTGTCGACGTCGCCCGTGGCGTAGCCGGCACCGACCGCCGCGCCGCGCTGCGCGCCCGAGCCGAGGCCCTCGAGACCGCCGACCGGACCGCCCGAGAGGGTGCCGCCGACGACGCCGGCCGCCGCGCCCGTGGCCGCGCCGACCGCGCCGCCCGCCACCGCGAGGGGCGCGCCGATCAGGCCGTCGACCGGGCCGCCGCGGGCTGCCACGTAGTTCCGCTCGCCGCCCGCGAGGGCGACGTTGGCGGCGCGGTGGTCACGGATCGCGTGCTGGGCGAAGTTGCGCACGGCCGGGTTGCGCGACTTCGACAGCGCGATCTGGCTCGACTGGATCTCGAAGGCGTTGGCCTGCATCGCCTGGAGGCGGAAATCACCCGTGCCCTGGGCCATCGCCGGGGTCGAGACGGCGGCCAGGAGTGCGGACATGGCAACGTATTTCTTGAACATATCGAACCTCGATGAATGGTTGTCGGGGTACTGTTCCGGCCCGGACGACGCATGATCAATCAGGTCATGATCAGTCGGTGCCGCGGAAAGCACTTCTGGCCGTCAACGGGGCGAGCCGGGCTTTGTTCCTAGAGAATTTGGGGCTTATTTCCTTGGACTTGACCGGTTTGAGCGCAGGCTTGACCTTATCACGCGCGCCGCTGGTGCCTCGCGGTCCGCGCGTCGCGGTTGCGGGACCGTCGGCGTGAAGCTCATCCTCGTCCAGATCCTGCGGGGTGGCGCCGCCCTGCTGGTGGCGACCCACCACGCCCAGCACGAGGCGGGCCTGCTCGCGGCCCGGACCGGCCAGGCCTTCGCCCCGAGCGCGCTCCTGCCCTGGGCCGCGGGCGTCGACGTGTTCTTCGTGATCTCGGGGTTCATCATCGTGCATGCCGCCGCGCCCCTCTACGGGCAGCCGGGGGCGCGGGCGCACTTCCTCGCCCACCGGGTCGCCCGGGTGGTGCCGCTCTACTGGCTCGTCACCGCCCTCTATCTCGCGCTCGCCCTGGCGGCGCCGGGGATGCTCGGCGCCGGCGGCGCCGACCTCCTCGAGCCCGGCTACGTCGCGGCCTCGTTCCTGTTCTGGCCGGCCCTGCGGCCGGACGGGACGCCCCAGCCCCTCTACACCCTCGGCTGGACCCTCAATTGCGAGATGTTCTTCTACGCCCTCTTCGCCCTGGGCCTCGGCTGGCGCCGGCGCGGGGCGGTGGCCTGGATCCTCGCCGCCCTCGGCCTGCTCACCCTGGTGAACGCCCTCGCGCCCGGCCTGCCGCTGCCGCTCGCCTTCTGGACGAACCCGATCATCCTCGAATTCGCCCTCGGGGCTGCCCTCGGCCTCGCCCGCGCGGAGGGCGCGCGGCTCCCGGGCCCGGCCCGGCTCGGCCTGGCGCTCGCGGGGGTGGCGGGCCTCGCCCTGGCGGAGCCGCTCCTCGGCGCCGCCACGGGGTTCGGGCGCCCCCTCGGCCACGGGGTGCCGGCCGCCCTCCTGGTGGCCGCGGCGGCCCTCGGCCGGCCGCGCCGGGTGGACGCGCCGATCCCCGCGCCCCTGCTCTGGGCGGGCGCCGTCGGGGACGCCTCCTACGCCCTCTACCTCGTCCATCCCTTCGTGCTGCGCGGGGCGCGGGAGGCGATCCTGCGCCTCGGCCTCGCGCCCGGGCTCGGGCCCTGGGGCAGCCTCGCCCTGATGCTCGCCCTGACGGTGCCGGCGGCGCTCCTCGTCCACCGCCTCGTCGAGCGCCCGCTGACGGCCCGCGCCCGCGCCCTCCTCGACCCCGCCCCCCGCGGGATCGTGCCGGCGCGAAAAACCGTGTGAGCGCGAGCCCGGTGCGAGTTCCCCGGCGGCCCAAACGGCACTAGCCTCTCGGAAGGCCTGCGGGGCGGCTGCAGAATGATGGTGAGGTGAGGCGATGAAGACCCTGCTCGTTCCGGTCGCGCTCCACGACGCGCTCCCCTCCGTCTTCGAGACCGCGATGCTGACGGCGCGCCGCTTCGGCAGCCTGATCGAGGGCGTCTCCCTGCGCCCGGCGCTCGCCGAGTACGTCCCCGTCGACATGGTGGGGGGCATGACCTGGCTGCGCGACGAGGAGGCCGACCGCGTCGAGGCCGAGGAGGCGGGCACCCGCTTCGTCGCCGCCATGGAGGGCGCCGGCGTCCCGCGCCACGCCCGCGACGGAGTCTGCCTGCCCGAGAACGTGGCGGGCGCTGGCCCCCGCTACCGCTGGCGCCAGGACGTGCCGGCGGGAGACGCCTTCCTCGGCCAGTATGCCCGGCTGTTCTCCGCCACGGTGGTCGGCCGCCCCGGCTCCGACGACGGCTCGCCCCGGATGACCACCTTCGAGACAGCCCTGTTCGAGGGCGGGCGCCCGATCCTGCTCGCGCCGCCGACGCCGCCGGCGCGCCTCGGCGAGGCGATCCTCGTCGCCTGGAACGGCTCCACCGAGACCGCCCGGGCGGTCGCCTTCTCGATGCCGTTCCTGCGCGCGGCCCAGCGCGTGCTGGTGATCAGCGTCGAGGGCGGCACCGTGCCGGGCCCGAGCGCCGAGGACCTCGCCCGCTCGCTCGCCTGCGAGGGCGTCGAGGCGAGCTGGAAAGCCCTGCCGGCCGGCCGGCGGACGCCGGGGGAGACCTTCCTGTCCGAGGCCAAGGATTTCGGCTGCGACCTCCTGATCAAGGGCGCCTACACCCAGAGCCGCCTGCGCCAGATGATCTTCGGCGGCCCGACGAGCCACCTCCTCGCCCATGCCGACCTGCCGGTGCTGATGGCGCATTGAGCCGCCCCCGGGCACCGGCGCGATCACCCGGCGGGTCGCCGCCATCGGGCGCGGCACGCGGCCGCACGGCAGCATCGCGCCGCCCCTCGGGGCCGGGTCGGCGGCCGGCGCGTGGTGCGCTCGGGCGGACCCTCCGGGCGGAACCTTGGCGTCCCGTGCCCGGTTGCCGCACGCCCGGCTCCGCGCTGGCTTCCCGGCCGGCCCGCGGAGCGCCCCCGGAGACCTGCACGCGTGATCCTCGGCACCCTCATCCGGCGGGCGGCCCCCGCCTTCGCCCTCCTGACCGCCCTCTCCCCCCTGACCGCCCTCGTGGCGAATGCCGCGGCCGAGCCGGCCCCGACCCGCTACAGCGGCACCATCGTGACCCGCGACGACGACCAGCTGGTCCTGCGCACCCACGGGGGCGCCCCCGTGACGATGCGGCTCTCGCGCGGCACCACGCTCCTCTCCGTGACCGACGCCAAGGTCCGCGACATCAAGCCCGAGAGCTACCTGAGCGCCCTCACGGTCCCGGCGGCCGGCGGCGGGCTGACGGCCCGGGGGGTGACGCTCTACGCCCCGTCGCTGCGGGGTTTCCTCGCCGGCCACCGCCCCTGGGACGCGTCCGGGTCCGAGAGCCTGACCGCCGGCTGGGTCGACGGCCTCGCGGGCGGGGACGCCCGCACCGTCTCCCTCCGGTTCGAGGGCGGCGGGCGCCGCGTCACGGTGCCGGCCGACACCCGCCTGACCCAGGCGGTGCCGGGAGAGAAGGCGCTCCTCGTCGAGGGGGCCGAGGTGGTGGCCCGGGCCCATCCAGGCCCCGCGGGCGCCCTCGAGGCGGACCTCGTCGTGGTCGGCCGCCGGGGCGCGGTGCCGACCCTCTGAGGATCGGGCCCACCGGACGGTTCGGCCGGGACGGGCTCCTCGGAACGCCGAACCGCGCTACATGCTGGCGCGATGCAGCCCGATCCCGCCCCCGCCGCGTTCGCCCTCGACCCGCGCCTCGCCGCCGACACCGTGCCGGTCGGCGATCTCGCCCTCTCGCAGGTTCTCCTGATGGACGATGCCCGCTTCCCCTGGCTGATCCTGGTGCCGCGGCGTCCGGGCGCCAGCGAGATCACCGATCTCGGCGCGGCCGATGCGGCCGACCTCTGGGGCGAGATCCGCCTTGCCGCGGGCGTGATGCTGGCGCTGTCGCGGCCCGACAAGGTCAACGTCGCGGCGCTCGGGAACGTGGTGGCGCAGCTCCACGTCCACGTCGTCGGGCGCTTCCGCTCCGATCCGGCCTGGCCCGGCCCGGTCTGGGGCCACGGCGCGGCCCGGCCCTACCCGCCGCACGCCCGCGCGCAGCTCGTCGAGCGCGCCGCCGCCCTGTTCGCGGCGGCCTGAGGCGATGGCGGAGGATTTCCTCGCCGGGCTCGGCTACGCCCAGAGCCGGCTCCAGCGCCACTTTGGCGAGCAGGACGAGGCCGCGATTCCCGGCCTGGATGCGCCCGGCGCCCGCTTCGTGCTGCTCGCGGGGGACCGGGTCGTGCTCACCCGCCCGGGCAGCTCCCTCCTCGACGGGGAGACGGCCGCGCGGGCGCCGGAGCGCGCCTTCACGCTGTTCCTCGGGCGCCTCGACGGGGACCCGGTCTTCGCCGCCGCGATCCCCCCCGAGGCCGCCGACGGCTTCGAGGCGGATCGCGCCTTCCGCACCCTCGACCTGCGCTCGATCGCGGCCGAGGACGCCGTGGCGGCGCACGAGCTCGGGCTCCTCGCCACCGCGAAGTCGCTCCTCGCCTGGCACGCCCGCCACGGCTTCTGCGCCAATTGCGGCACCGCCACGCTCCTGCGGGCCGGCGGCTTCCGGCGCGAGTGCCCGACCTGCGAGGCGCACCACTTCCCCCGTACCGACCCGGTGGTGATCATGCTGATCCGCCGGGGCGACGCCTGCCTGCTCGGCCGCTCGCCCCGCTTCAAGGAGGGGATGTATTCCTGCCTCGCGGGCTTCCTCGAGCCCGGCGAGACCATCGAGGCGGCGGTGCGCCGGGAGACCTTCGAGGAGACGGCGATCCGGATCGGCGCGGTGGCCTACCACGCCTCGCAGCCCTGGCCGTTCCCGTCCTCGCTGATGATCGGCTGCATCGCCGAGGCCGAGAGCGAGGCCATCACCATCGACCCCGCCGAGCTCGCGGACGCCCGCTGGTTCCACCGCGACGCCGCCGCCGCCATGCTGGCCGGCACCCACCCCGAGGGCTACGGCGTCCCCCCCGCCATGGCCATCGCCCACATCCTGATCCGCGCCTTCGTCGAGCGGCGGGCCTGAGGCGCACCCTCTCCCGGACGGGCGAGGTGGGGCGAGCCGCCATCCGGACGGAGTCGTTGTCCCGAGGTGGGCGCGGGTGCCGCGACGCGCCCCCTCTCCCGTCCGGGAGAGGGTTGGGGTGAGGGGTGCGACCTTTCCGGAGAGGTCGCACCCCTCACCCGGTCGGCTGTCGCCGACTCGACCTCTCCCGGACGGGAGAGGTGGGGCGGGCCGCCGTCCGGAGTGAGTCGTGGTCCCGAGGTGGGCGCGGGTGGCCCGACGCGCCCCCTCTCCCGGACGGGAGAGGGGGGCGGGCCGCCCTCCGCGCCACGGGGTTCCGGAGTGCTGGCCGGCGAACTGGGCATGGCGCCCGCGCGCGTCGGAACCGGGGCGGGGGCGCGACGAGCTCCCTCACCGGCTCCCCGGGCCTCCGGCCAGTCCCGCCAGGGTGAACAGGTCGACCGAGAGCTTGGCGCCGACCACGACGGCGTCCGGGATGTTGCGGGGGCGGTAGGGGAAGCGGGTCTGGTCGGGGTTGAGGATGTATTGCAGGTTCGGCGTCAGGCGGATCGCCGGGGCGACCTGGATGCCGTAGTTCAGCTCCATCATCACCTGCCGGGTCGGGATCGGCCGGTTGATGCCGAGGGAGGCCTGCGCCAGGGTGATGCTGCTCAGCGCCAGCGGGCTGAACGTCTGCGTGTTGATGACGAAGCCGACCGTGTCGTAGGGGCGGCCCGCGAAGGTGCCGGTCTGCAGCGCGCCGATCTCCAGGAAGTAATCCTCGGTGAGGCGGCCCGAGATGCCCGCCATGGCGACGCCGAACAGCGTCAGGCCCTGGGGGGCGCTCGGGTCGGGGCGCCAGACCATCTGGTCGAAGCGGGCATAGACGCCGGAGCGTCCGAACCGGGTGAGGCCGTTGAGGCCCGTCAGCACCGCGGCGCGGCCGGTGATGTCGCGCACGGGGTCGGTGTAGTCGGAGGCGTCGTACCAGCCGCCGATCCCGTAATTGCGCGGCAGCCCGTCATTGGCGAAGGTGGTGGAGTAGCCGAGCTCGAACGGCACGATCGCGCCGGTGGCCCCCTTCGTCGAGACATCGAAGCCGTTGTCGCCGGGCTGCTGGTGCAGCGGGTTCACCTCGTAGGCGCCGACATGGACGAACACCGTGTCGGTGAGCCAGGCCTTGGCGTGGCCGCCCCAGCTCGAGACCGGCCAGAAGGTGAAGTTCGAGGTCTTGAAGACGAAGGTCGGGTTTCCGCAGGCGGAATTCGTCTGGAAGTTGCAGTAGATCGGCGAGTTCAGGAAGGCGATGTTGGCCACCAGCCGGCCGACCTCGATGTCGAGCCGCTCGTCGAACAGCTTCTGCTGGTAGCTGAACAGGGTCAGCCGGGTGGTCTGGCCGCCGCCGAAGATCTCCTGCACCGAGGTGTTGTTCCCGATGAAGTCGTTGGACAGGCTGCGCCCGTGCCGGTTCGTGAGCGCGATGTGGAGCGAGGCGCCGTCGATCCCGGCGAGCCGCTTCAGGTCCGCGTCGAGGCCGAAGAAGACCTGGCCCGCCCAGGCCGAGCCCTGCCGGATGCCGCCGACCGGGTTGATGGCGCCCTGGCCGGTGTAGTTGAGGAGCAGGCTGATCCCGGTGCCGAGGTCGAGGGTGCCGGGCGGCAGGGTCGCGGGCGTGGCGCTCTGGCCCAGGGTGTCGGCCGCCTCGGCCGCCGAATCGGCACCCGAGAAGCCTTGTCCCGAGAACCCTTGCCCCGAGAACCCTTGCCCCGAGAACCCTTGCCCCGAGAAGCCCTGACCGTCAGCGGGCGGCGGGGCGGAGCCGGCAAGCCGCGCGCCGGGGCGCGCCACCATCGCCGGCACCGCGATGCCCCCCGCCGTCTCGGAGGCGCCCTGCGCCCGGATCCCCGAGATCCGGGGGTCCTCCGCGCCCCACGCCCCCGCCGCGCCGAAGCCCAGCGCCGCCAACGCGATCCACCCCGCTTTCATGGTCCGTCCCCCATTTTTTCAATCATGGAAACGTGTCTTGACTGACCCGATCTGCGCCGAGTCGCGGATATTGCCGGAACTTGAATAAAAGTTGCTCAAAGCCCGGGCGATAGACTTGTATTCGCAAGACTAGACCGGGCGGCGGATCCCTGTCCGTGTCCGGTTTCCCTCAGACGGCGCGTTTCTTGAGGAGGCCGACCAGCAGGGCGGTCACGACCGTGCCGGCCACCAGGGCGATCACCGCGCCGGCGACGTTCGTCACCGCGTTCGGGATCGGCAGCACGAACAGGCCGCCATGGGGCACCTTCAGCTCGACCCCGAGGCTGAGCGCGAGGGCGCCGGCGATGGCCGAGCCCGCCACCATCGCGGGGATGACCCGGAGCGGGTCCGCCGCCGCGAAGGGGATCGCCCCCTCGGTGATGAAGGCCGCGCCGAGGACGGCCGCCGCACCCCCGGCCTCGCGCTCGGGCTTGCTGAAGCGGTTGGGGAAGAGCCGGGTCGCGAGGGCGATGCCGAGCGGCGGGGTCATGCCGCCGATCATCACGGCGGCCATCGGGGCGGTGACGCCCGAGGCGATCAGGGCGGCCGAGGAGGCGTAGGCGGCCTTGTTGATCGGGCCCCCCATGTCGACCGCCATCATGCCGCCGAGCACGAGGCCGAGCACCAGCGCGCTCGCGCCCTGCATGCCCCGGAGCCAGCCGGTCAGCGCCGTCAGGACCGCCGCCACCGGCACGCCGACGACGTAGACCATCAGCAGCCCGGTCACGAGGGTGGCGAGCAGGGGCAGGATCAGGACGGGCTTGAGCCCCTCGAGGTTCCGGTGCAGCCGGATGTGCCGGTTGAGGAACGAGACGGTGTAGCCGGCGATGAAGCCCGCCGCGATGCCGCCGAGGAAGCCCGCCTGGAGGTTCGCCGCCAGCATGCCGCCGATCATGCCGGGCGCGATGCCGGGCCGGTCCGCGATCGAGTAGGCGATGTAGCCCGCGAGCGCCGGCACGATCAGCGCGAAGGCGCCCTTGGCGCCGATCTCGCCGAGGGCGTAGCCGAGGGTGCCGGCATTGCCGGGCGCCATGGCGTCGATGCCCCCGAACGCGAAGGCGAGGGCGATCAGCAGGCCGCCCGCCACCACGAAGGGCAGCATGAAGGAGACGCCGGTCATCAGGTGCTTGTAGGCGCCGGCCTTCCGCTCGGCCGCCGCCGGACGCGCCGGCCCCTCGGCCTCCGCCTCGGCCGCCTGCGGGCGCGCCTCCGCGAGGGCCGTGGCGATCAGGCCCTTGCCGTCCCGGATCGCCGCCTTGGTGGTGGTGGCGTAGACCCGCTTGCCGGCAAAGCGCCCCCGGTCGACCCCCGTATCGGCCGCGATCAGCACGAGGTCGGCCGCCGCGATCTCGGCCGGCGTCAGGGCGTCGCGGGCGCCGACCGATCCCTGGGTCTCGACGCGCACGGCGTGGCCGAGCGCGGTGGCGGCGCTCTGGATGCCCTCGGCCGCCATGAAGGTGTGGGCGATGCCGGTCGGGCAGGAGGTGATGGCCACGATCCGGGCCGGGGCCGCCGCACCGGCGGGCGCCCCGGCAGGCTCCCCTCCGGTGGCCGTCCCGCCGGTGGGCGCCTCGCCGGCGCCGCCGAGGACCCGGTCGATCACCGCGTTGACGTCGGTCAGGACCTCCTCGATCGCGACCCTGGCCCGGCGCAGCGCCCCGAAGCGGCCCTCGCCGAGATCGCCGGAGCCGACGAGCAGCACCGCCTCGGCGCCGCGGATCGCGGAATCGGGCAGCGGGTTGCCGCTCGTGCCGGGGCCGCGCAATTCCAGCGCGATCGGCTGGTTGCGCCGCCCCGCCGCCTTGCGCAGGGCCTCGACGGCGAGCACCGCATGGGTCGAGAGGTCGCCGCCTCCCACCACCGCCAGCAGCTGTGCCATGGTGTTCTCCTCGGGGTTTTTCGGATGTTTCGCGGGGGCGGCCGGGGGCCTCAGGCCGCGGGCGCGGCGCGCCTCACGGCGCCACGGCCTCGATCCGGATGGTCTCGGCGAGCGCCCGCACGGTGTCGCGCCCGGGCAGGTTGGCCCCGGGCTGGGTGAGCTTTCCGGCCGCGAAGGCGAGGGCGAGGCGGGCCACGTCGGGCAGGGGCGCGCCGGCATGGAGCCCGGCCACGAGCCCGGCCACCAGGGCATCGCCCGCGCCCACCGTGCTGGCGACCCGCAGGGCGGGCGGCTGCGCGTGCAGCATCTCGGTGGCGCTGACGAACAGCGCGCCCTCAGGCCCGAGGGAGACCACCACGAGGGGGATGCCGCGGGCCTGCAGCGCCCGGGCCGCCGTCACCACCTCGGGGAGCGTCGCGAGGGGATGCCCCGCCCAGTCCTCCAGCTCGTGCCGGTTCGGCTTGATCGCGTAGGGCAGCGCCGCGGGGGCCGCCGCGAGCGCGACCGCGAGGGCCGGCCCGGAGGCATCGAGCACCACGCGGGCGCCCCGCGCCTTGAGGAGGTCGCCGAGGCCCGCATAGACCTCCGGCGGCACCCCGCGGGGCAGGCTGCCGGCGAGCACCGCGAGGGCCCCCGGCGCCGTCATGTCGGCGAGCACCGCCCGCACCGCGTCGAGGGTGCCGGGGCTGATGGCGAGGCCCGGCAGGTTCACGTCGGTGGTGTCGCCGCGGCTCTCGTCGAGGAGCTTGAGGTTCGTGCGGGTCTCCCCCGGGATCCAGACGAAGCGGTCGTCGATGCCCTTCTGGAGGAGCAGCTGCTCGAAGGGCGCGGCGTTGTCCTGGCCGAGGATGCCGGTGGCGGCGACCGGCACGCCCCAATCGGCGAGGCAGCAGGCGACGTTGACGCCCTTGCCGCCGGCATCGTTGCGCACCGCGGAGGCCCGGTGCACCGCCCCCGGGGTGAGCCGGGCCAGGGTGACGGTCTGGTCGATCGCCGGGTTGAGGGTGAGGGTGACGACGGCGCTCACGCGAGACCTCCGTCGAGGGCGCGCACCGCGGCGGCATCCTCCTGGGCGCAGGCCCGGGCGGCGAGCGCCTTCAGCTCCGCCATCTCGGAGGCCCGCAGCCGCGCCTTGACGCCGGGCAGGTCGCGGGGCGTCATCGAGAGCTCGTGGACGCCGAGGCCGGCGAGCAGGCCCGCCCCGAAGGGGTCTCCCGCGAGGCCGCCGCAGACGCCGACGAAGCGCTTGTGCCGGGCCGCGCCCTCGCAGGTCATGTGGATCAGCCGCAGCACCGCCGGGTGCAGGCTGTCGGCCTCCGGCGCCAGCTCGGTGTTCTGGCGGTCGATGGCCAGGGCGTACTGGGTCAGGTCGTTGGTGCCGATCGAGAAGAAGTCGCAGTGGCGGGCGAGCATGTCGGCCTGGATCGCGGCCGCCGGCACCTCGATCATGATGCCGAGGGGCACCGGCGGCGCGCCGACCGCGCGGCGGATGCGCTCGCAGGTCTCGCGCAGGCGCAGGACCTCCGGCACCGAGGTGATCATCGGCATCATGATCGAGAGCGGCGCGTCCTTGCCGGTCGGCGCCCCCGCGGCGACGCAGTCCCGGGCGGCCCGGTAGAGGGCGCGCAGCTGCGGCTCCATCAGGTCCGGGCGGCGCAGGAGCAGGCGGGCGCCTCGCACCCCGAGGAAGGGGTTCTCCTCCCTGGGGAGCTGCAGGTGCGCCACCTGCTTGTCGCCGCCGATATCGAGGGTGCGCACGATCAGGGGACGGCCGTCGAGGGCCCGCAGCATGGCGCGGTAGGTCTCGAACTGGTCGTCCTCGCTCGGCGTGTCGCCCCGCTCCAGGAACAGGAACTCGGTGCGCATCAGGCCGACGCCCTCGGCCCCCTGGTCGAGGGCGAAGGGGACCTGCTCGGGGTTGTTGACGTTGGCGCCGATCGCCACGGCGTGCCCGTCGCGGGTGCGGGCCGGCAGCGCCCGCTCGCGGGCCTCCGCCTCGGCCTTCGCGCGCTGGCGCTCGCGCCACTCCGCCGCCGAGGCGATGTCGGCCGGGCTCGGGTCGAGGTAGAGGCGCCCCGTGGTGCCGTCGAGGATCGCGGTGGCGTGGTTGCGCAGCCCGAGCAGGCCGGCGCCCCCCGCCACCATGGCGGGGATGCCGAGCGTGCGCGCCAGGATCGCGGTGTGCGAGGTCGGCCCGCCCTGGGCGGTGGCGAGGCCGATCACCCGGGCCGGGTCGAGCCCGGCCGTGTCCGAGGGGGCGAGGTCGGGGGCGATCAGGATGCAGGGCTGGTCCGGCAGGTCGTGCCCGCTCTTGAGGGCCGGGTCGATCTGCGCCAGCACCCGGCGGCCGACGTCGCGCAGGTCGGCGGCGCGGCCGGCCAGGACCGGGTTTCCCAGCGCCGAGAGCTGGCCGGCGAGGCGCTCCACCGCCCGGTTCCACGCGAAGGCGACGCCGTGGCCCTCCACCATGAGCTGGCAGGCGAGGGTGATCAGGTCGGTGTCGGCGATGAGCTCGCCCTGCGCCCGGAAGATGCCCGCATCGGCCTTGCCGAGGCGCCGCTCGGTGTCGTCGGCGAGCGCCCGGAGCTGGTCCCCGGTCGCGGCGAGGGCCGCGTGCAGCCGGTCGCCGCCGCTCGTCAGGGGCTCGGGCTCGTCCGGCACCGCGACCTCGGTGGCGGCCAGGACGTGGACCGGCGCGATGGCGATGCCCGGGCTCGCGCCGATGCCGGGCAGGATGCGGGGGGCGTCGGCCGGGTTCCAGCCCGCCACCGGCGCGCTGGCCCGGGCGGCGGCCTCCGCGGCGCGCTGGGCCGCCGCCTTCTCGCCGGCGCTGAGCGCGGTGACCGCGGCGCACATCCGGGCGAGCGCGCCGGCCTCGTCGTCGCCCTCGGTGGAGATCACGATCCCGTCGCCGCAATGCAGGCCGAGCTGCAGCAGGGCGATCAGGTTCTTGGCATCCGCCACCTGGCTGCCGTGGCGGACCTGGATTCGGGCCGGGCAGGCGCGCGCGGTCTCGACCCAGTGGGCGGCGGGGCGGGCGTGGAGCCCGGTCGGGTAGTCGACGCTCCAGTCGAAGCGCTGGCGCAGGTCGCTCGCCGGGCCGGACGGGCTCGGGGCCGCCGCGTCCTCGCTCAGCGCCTCGGCGATGTCCTCCTGGCGGGTCGTGGTGCGCAGGCGCTCGAGGCGGGCCTCGTCCTGGATCAGGCGGGTGAGGCGGCGCAGCACCGTGATGTGGGTGTCGGACTGGGCCGCGATGGCGACGACGAGATGCGCCATCTGGCCGTCGTGCCAGGGGATGCCCGCGGGGACCTGCAGCACCGCGAGCCCGCTCTCGCTGACGAGGTGGCGGTCGTCGACCATGCCGTGCGGGATGACGACGCCGTGGCCCAGATAGGTGTTCGCCACCTCCTCCCGGCGCAGCATGCTGTCGCCGTAGGCCGGGTCGATGCAGCCGGCCGCGATCAGGAGCTGCGCCGCCTCGCGGATGGCGGAGTCCTTGTCCTTCGGCGCGGTCGCCGTGCGGACGAGGAGGCGGGGCGTCAGAAGCGGTGTCGGTGCGAGCATGGCGTGCTCCTCCCGGCGGAGTGTCGGATTCGTTGTTGTGGCCACTGAAAACGTTTTCAGTATTTGTGTCAACCGATCATCGTGGTCACGCATCCGTGAAGGCTTGCCGCCCTGCGCGGCGCGTGCCACAACTCCTCGTATGAGCCTGCAAACGTTTCCCGTCCCATGAGTGTCGGCATCCGCGATGTGGCCCGGGCGGCGGGCGTCTCGACCGCGACGGTCTCGCGCGCCCTCGGGCGCGGGCCGGTGAGCGACGCCCTGCGCGAGCAGGTCGAGGCGGCGGTGCGGGCGACCGGCTACCGGCCGAACCTCTCGGCCCGGCGGCTGCGCTCGCAATCGACCCAGACGATCGGGCTGATCGTGGCCGACATCCGCAACCCGTTCTTCACGGCGGTCAGCCGCGCGGTGGAGGATGCGGCCTACCAGGCCGGGATGCGGGTGATCCTGTGCAACACCGACGAGGATCCGACCCGCGAGGCGATGTACCTGCGGCTGATGCAGGAGGAGCGCGTCACCGGGGTGATCTTCGCGCCGACCCGGGCCACCGCCAAGGAGCTGCGCGCCGCCGAGATCGACTTCCCGGTGGTGTTCATCGACCGGGCCGGGCCCCCCGGCGCCCATGACAGCGTCGTGCTCGACAACGCGGCGGCGGCGGCCGCGCTCGTCGACCATCTGGTTGAGCAGGGGTTCCGGCGGATCGGCGGCCTGTTCGGCTCGACGAGCTCCACCGCGCAGGAGCGCCGGGCCGGCTACGAGGCCGCGATGGCCCGCCACGGCCTCGCGCCCGCCGGCCGCGCGGTGCTGCCGAACGCGGCCGCCGCCGAGGCCGAGGCGACGCGCTGGCTCGGCGAGCCCGGGCGGCCGGAGGCCCTGGTCCTCTCGAACGGCCTGATCCTGATGGGGGCGCTGCGGGCCGCCCGCGCCCGCGCGCTCCCGGTGCCCGGGGCGCTGGCGCTGGCGGGCTTCGACAACGAGCCCTGGACCGACCTCGTCGACCCCGGCCTCACGGTGATCGAGCAGCCCGTGGCGGAGATCGGCGCGCAGGCGATGCGCCTGCTGTTCGACCGCCTGAAGGCCCCCGACCAGCCGGTGCGCAAGGTGGTGCTGAGCGGGCGCCCCGTCCTGCGGGGCTCGACCCGCCGCGCGTCTCCCGGCCCGGACCGCGCCTGAGCCTCAGGCGCGGGCCTCGCGCCCGCCGAGCCGCAGCAGCACCGCCACGGGGATGAGCCCGACCAGCACGATCAGGGCCGCCGCCACGGTGCCGTCCTCGTAGGTGCCCCGCGCGGCCTCGCCGTAGAGGTGCGTCGCCAGGGTCTCGACGTTGAGGGGGCGCAGCAGGAGCGTCGCGGGCAGCTCCTTGACGCAGTCGACGAAGACCAGGAGCGCGCCGCTCATCAGGGCCGGCCAGGTCAGGGGCAGCTGCACCCGGGCGAGGGTGGACAGGGGCCCGCGGCCGAGGAGGCGCGCGGCGTCCGGCAGGCTGCCGGGCACCCGCGCGAGGCCGGCCTCGCAGGTGCCGATCGCCACCGCGAGGAAGCGCACGAGGTAGGCGACCACGAGGGCGCCGCCGGTGCCGAGCCCGATCAGCGCGGGGGCGGCCCCGAACATCGCCGTCGCGGCGGCGGCGACGGCCGAATCGGCCAGCGCCAGGGGCCCGAGGAGGCCGATCGCCAGGATGGTCCCGGGCAGGGCGTAGCCGAGGCTCGCGACCCGGATCAGCCCGGGGCCGAGGCGGCGCGACAGCAGCCGGGGGCTCGCCGCCACGAGGAAGCCCACCGCCCCGGCGATCAGGGTCGCGGTGCCGGCGTACAGGATCGTGCTGAGGATCTCCCCGGGCAGGCGCTCGGGCAGGCCGGTGCGGGCGATGCGGCCGAACGCCGCCTGGGCGAGGTAGGCGGCCGGGATCAGGAAGCCGAGGGCGACGGGGGCGAGGCAAAGCGCCAGGGCGAGGCCCGCCTGCGCGCCGCGCAGCGGCCGGCGCGCCAGGGTGCGGGGGCGCTGGGCCGCGCCCGCGAAGCCGCGCCCGCGCCGGGCCCAGCGCTCGGCCGCCACGAGGCCGACCACCACGACGAGCATCACCAGGGCGATCTGGGCCGCCCCCGCGAGGTCCTGCCGGTTGACCCAGGTGGCGTAGACCTGGACCGTCAGGGTGCGCACCCCCAGGAACTCGGCCGCCCCGATGTCGTTCAGGGCCTCCATCAGGGCGAGGCTCACCCCGAGCGCGATGGCGGGCCGCGCCAGCGGCAGCGCCACCCGGGCGAAGACGCCCGCCGGGCCCCGGCCGAGGGTTCGGGCGGCCTCGATCAGGTTCCCGGCCTGCATCAGGAACAGGGCCCGGGTCGGCAGGTAGACGTAGGGGTAGAGCACGAAGCCGAGGAGCAGGATGCAGCCCGGCAGCGAGCGCAGTTCCGGGAAGGACAGGTCGCGCGGGCGCGCCAGGCCGAGCAGCGCGCGCAAGGCCCCCTGCACCGGCCCGAGCGGGTGCAGCAGGTCGAGATAGGCGTAGGCCACGATGTAGGTCGGCACCGCGAGCGGCAGCAGCAGCCCGACCTCGAGGAGGCGCCGCCCCGGGAACTCGTAGGCCGCCACGAGCCAGGCCGTGCCGGTGCCGGTCACCGTCACCACGAGGCCGACCCCGAGGAGCAGCCCCGCGGTCTGCGCCAGGGCCTGCGGCAGCACGTAGGCGAGGAGATGCGGCCAGAGCTCGCCCGACCCCTGCAGCGCCTCGAGCGCCAGCGACACCAGCGGGCTGAGCACGAGCCCGCACAGGGCCAGCGCCGCGAGAGCCCAGGGGAGGCTCGCACGACGCGCCCCCTGTCGTGTGCGGGCGAGGTCGGGCGCTCCGCCCTGCCGTTCCGGGGCGTGGGCACCGCGACCGGCCCCCTCTCCCGTGCGGGAGAGGGTTGGGGTGAGGGGTGCGCGCTCTCCGGATATGTCGCATCCCTCACCCGGTGCGCGTGCCGCGCACTCGACCTCTCCCGGACGGGAGAGGTGGGGCGCTGCGCCCTGCCGTTCCGGGGCGTGGGCACCGCGACCGGCCCCCTCTCCCGGCCGGGAGAGGGTTGGGGTGAGGGAGGCGCCTTGTCCGGAGAGGTCGTATCCCTCACCCGGTGCGCGTTCCGCGCACGCGACCTCTCCCGGACGGGAGAGGTGGGGCGCCGCCATCCGCGCCGCATCGTCACTCCGGGGCGTCGGCGGGCGCGCGTCCTCGTCCGGTCGCGCGGGCGGCCCTGCGCTCGGCACCGGTGCGGTCATGGCGGCGGGCGGTTCACTGGTCGAAGCCGACCTTGTCGACGAGGAGGCTCGCGGCCTTGCGGTTGCGGGCGATCTCGGCGACCGGGACGGTGTCGATGGTCAGCGGGCCGAGGGCGGTCAGGAGCGGGTCGACGGGGGCGCCGGCCTTGACCGGGTACTCGTAGTCGGTCTTGGCGTAGAGGCCCTGGGCCTCGTCCGAGACGAGGTATTCGAGGAGCTTGACGGCCTCGGCCTTGTTCGGGGCATTCCTGGCCACCGCCGCGCCCGAGACGTTGACGTGGGTGCCCCCGCCCGAGAAGGTCGGCAGCACCACCCGGATCGCCTCGCCCCACTTCTGCTGCTCGGGGCCGCCGCGGCCGGAGCGCATCAGCCCGACATAGTAGGAATTGCCGAGGCCGAGCTCGCAGCTCTCCGCCAGGATGTCGCGGGCGACGTCCCGGTCGCCGCCCGCGGGCTTCTTGGCGAGGTTCGCCTTGACGCCGCGCAGCCACGCCTCGGTCTTCTCCGCCCCGTGCTTGACGAGGTGATGGGCGATCAGCGCCGTGTTGTAGGGGTGCTGGCCCGAGCGCAGGCAGAGCTTGCCCTTCCATCTCGGGTCGGCGAGGTCCTCGTAGGTCAGCGCCGTCAGGTCGGCGAGGTCCTTGGCGTCCGCGTAGGCCACGCGGGCCCGGGTCGAGAGGGCGAACCAGCGGCCCTCGCCGTCGCGGAGCGCGGCCGGGACGGCGGCCTCGAGGGCGGCGGATTGCACCGGCTGGGCGAGGCCCCGGTCCACGATGTCGACGAGGTTGCCGATATCGACCGTCATCAGCACGTCGGCATTGGCGCGGGCGCCCTCGGCGGCGACGCGCTCGGCGAGGCCCTTCTCGACGAAGACGGTGTTCACCGTGGTGCCGGTCCTGGCCGTGAAGGCATCGAGGAGCGGGCGGATCAGGCCCGGCTCGCGGGTGGTGTAGAGGTTGACCTCCGCGGCCTCGGCCCCGGCGGCGCCGAGCGCCAGGGCGAGCATCAGCCCGGCGCTCCCCATGAGATCCCGCAGGCCTCGACCAGACGAGACCCGACCAGACATGACCCGACCCGACATGACGCCTCTCTCCGCACGTGTTGTGGCAAGGTTCAAGGCGGATCGCGGCCGGAAATGCAAGCGCGAAGTCTTAGAGTTATTACAATTAAAAACAATAACGCCGGAAATCCGCGAAGATCCCGTCTTGCCGGCACTGTCGCGATTTTAATCCGGCTCGTCCGCAAAAATAAACGTGCCGGCATCCTTGCGGCACAGACCCACGGCGTCGCCGGCCCGGCGCGCGTCCTCGGCCGGGACCGCGAGGACGAGGGGCTCGGCGAGGCCCTCGACCGCGATCGCGAGGCGGGCCTCGGCCCCGAGGAAGCGGCGGCCGAGGACGCGCCCCGTCAGGCCCGCGCCGGCGGGGCCGAGGCGGATCGCCTCCGGGCGCAGGCAGACCCGCGCGGGCGCGGCCTCCGGGAGGCCCGGCGCCGGCAGCGGGCCGAAGGGGGTGTCGACCCGCCCGCCCCGGCAGCGGCCCGGCATCTCCACGAGGTCGCCGAAGAAGCGGGCGGCGAAGCGCGAGACGGGGCGCTCGTAGAGGTCCGCCCCGGTGCCGGCCTGGACCACGCGCCCGTCCCGCATCAGGGCGATGCGGTCGCAGAAGGCGAGGGCCTCCTCGGGATCGTGCGTGACGAGGAGCGTCGTGGTGCCGGCGGCCCGCACCACCGCGAGGGTGTCGGCCCGGACCCGGTCGCGGGTGCGCCGGTCGAGGTTCGAGAACGGCTCGTCGAGGAGGAGGATGCGCGGGCCTGGCGCCAGCGCGCGGGCGAGCGCCACCCGCTGCCCCTCGCCCCCCGAGAGGGTCCCGGGATAGCTGGCCGCCCGGTGCCCGAGGCCGACCTGCGCCAGGCGCGCCGCCGCGATGCCCTCCGCCTCGCGCCGGGGCAGGCGGTTGAGGCCGAAGCGCACGTTCTCGGCGACGCTCAGGTGCGGGAACAGGGCGTAGTCCTGGAACATCAGCCCGACGCCCCGCGCTTCGGGGGGCGTCTCGGGATCGATCCGGCGCCCGTCGAACCGGATCTCGCCGCGGTCGGGGCGTTCCAGCCCCGCCACGATCCGCAGCAGGGTGCTCTTGCCGCAGCCGGAATCCCCCAGGAGGCCGAGGATCTCGCCGGGCCACGCGGTCAGGCAGACGCGATCGAGGGCACGCACTGGCCCGAACCGGCAGCCGATCCCGGACAGCGCCAGGCGGGCCGGCGCGTCCGCGTCGGCGGGGGCGGCGATCGCCGGGGCGGGCGGCGCGGGGGCATTCGGCGTGGGGGCATTCGGCGTGGACATGGCGCCGGTCCATAGCGCATGGACGGCGCGAGGCAATGCGGGGGCGCCCTCGGACGGGGGCGCCGATCCCTGCCGTTGGACGCGAGCCCCGCCCGATGCTCTAAGCCTCGGGGATGGGGCGGATCGGGGGCAGCGGAGCGGCAGGTGCGGCGGGCGGGCTCGCCCGCTTCCTCCTGCTCTACGGCGCCCTCTACGGGGCCTATGGCAGCCTGTCGCCGGTGCTGCCGAACGTGCTCGCCGCGCGCGGCCTGTCGCCCACCGAGATCGGGTTCGTGCTCTCGGGCGCGACCCTGACGCGCCTCGTGGCCGGGCCCCTCGCCGGGCGCGCGGCCGACCGGCGGGGCGCGGCGCGGCCGATCCTTGCGCTGGGAGCGGGGCTCGCCGGGGTCGCGGCCCTGGCGCATCTGGCCGGCCACGGCTTCCCGGCGCTGCTCGCCCTCGGGCTCGCCTACGCGGTGGCGACCGCCCCGCTGGCGCCCCTCGCCGACGCCCTGGCGCTCGCCGCCGCGGGGGGCGGCCGGGCCTTCGAGTACGGATGGGTGCGGGGGGCGGGCTCGGCCGCCTTCATCGGCGCGACGAGCCTCGTCGGCGCGCTGATCGCGGCCTACGGCCTCGCGGCGGCGCTGGTGACGGGCGGCCTCCTGTTCCTCGCCACCGGGCTCGCCGCCGGCTTCCTGCCCGCCGGGGCGCCGGGGAGGGAGCCCGAAGGCATGCCCGTCTCCGGCCCGTGGCAGGGCTTCGCCGAGCTCCTGCGCCAGCCGGCCTTCCGGCGCACCGTCCTGGTCGCGGCCCTGGTGATCGGGGCGCACGCGCTGCACGACGCCTTCGCGATGCTCCTCTGGCGCGGCGCCGGGATCGGGGCCGGGGCCGCGGGCCTGCTCTGGTCGGAGGCGGTGGCCGCCGAGGTGCTGGTGTTCCTCCTCGCCGGCCCCTGGCTGCTCGCCCGGATCGGGCTGCGCGGCGGCCTGGTCCTGGCGGCCCTCGCGGGGGCCTTGCGCTGGGCCGTCATGGCCGGGACGACGGCGCTGCCCTGGCTCGCCGCGGTGCAGCTCCTGCACGGGCTGAGCTTCGCGCTCCTGCACCTCGCCTGCCTCGGCCTGATCGAGCGGGTGGTGCCGCCCCGGTTGCGCGCCACGGCCCTGACCCTCTACGGCACCGTCGGGCTCGGCCTCGCGGGGGCGGCCGTCACCCTCGCGGCCGGTCCCCTCTTCGCGGCCTACGGGGCGCACGCCTTCTGGGCGATGGCGGCCCTGAGCCTGCTCGCCGTGCCGCTGGCGTACCGATTGCCCCCGCAACCATGAGCGGAACAGTGCCGTTCTGGCGAACGTCTGTCGTCCATATATAGAACAAACCGCTCACGAAGCGCAGGCCTCACGGTCCCGCCGCGTCCGAAATCCCAGCCGCGTCCGAAATCCCAGCAGCATCCATGCCCGTCACCGCCGAGATCCTGATCCCGCTGGCCATCGACACGGCCTACAGCTACGCCGTGCCGGCGGGCCTCGCCCTGGCGGAGGGCGACGTCGTGCAGGTGCCGCTCGGCCCCCGCGAGACCGTCGGCGTCGTCTGGGCGCTCGCCGAGAGCCCCGGGGGCTCGAACCTGCGGCCCGTCACCGGGCGGCTCGCGGTGCCGCCCCTCTCCGAGCCCCTGCGGCGCCTCGTCGACTGGCTCGCCCGCTACACCCTGGCGCCGAAGGGATCGGCCCTCGCCATGGCGTTGCGCCTGCCCGACGAGGCCGCCGCCCGCGAATCCGCGCGGGTCGGGGTCCGGGCCACGGGCAAGCCCCCGGCCCGGACGACGCCGGCCCGCGCCAAGGTGCTGGCCGCGGCGGCGGACGGGACCTTGCGGGGCAAGAGCGCGCTCGCCAAGGAGGCCGGCGTCTCGCTCGGCGTGGTGGATGGCCTGATCGACGACGGTGCGCTGGAGGCGGTGGCCCTCGAGCCCGAGCCCGTGGCGCTCCCCCCCGACCCCGACCATCCCCGCCTGCCCCTCTCGGAGGCGCAGGCCCGGGCCGCCGCCGCGCTCCTGCCCCCCGAGGGCGATCCCGGCGCGACGCTGCTCGAGGGCGTCACGGGCTCGGGCAAGACGGAGGTCTATTTCGAGGCGGTGGCCGAATGCGTGCGCGCCGGGCGCCAGGCCCTGATCCTGATGCCCGAGATCGCCCTGACGGCGCAGTTCCTCGACCGCTTCGCGGCGCGCTTCGGCGTGCGCCCCGCCGCCTGGCATTCGGGCATCGGCGGCAAGCGCCGCGAGCGCATCCGCGCGGGCGTGGCGGGAGGCGGGATCGGGGTGGTGGTCGGCGCCCGCTCGGCCCTGTTCCTGCCCTTCGCCCGGCTCGGCCTCATCGTCGTCGATGAGGAGCACGAATCCGCCTACAAGCAGGAGGACGGGGTGCATTACCACGCCCGCGACATGGCGGTGGTGCGCGGGCGCCTCGAGGGCTGCCCGGTGGTGCTCGCCTCCGCCACGCCCTCGATCGAGACCCGGGTCAACGCCGCCCGCGGGCGCTACCGCCACGTCACCCTGCCGGAGCGCTTCGGCGGGCGCCGCCTGCCCGACATCCGGGCGATCGACATGCGCCTCGACAAGCCCGAGCGCGGCCGCTTCCTGGCCCCGCCGATGATCCACGCCCTGAAGCACAACCTCGCGGCGGGCGAGCAGTCGCTGCTGTTCCTCAACCGGCGCGGCTACGCCCCCCTGACCCTGTGCCGGGCCTGCGGCCACCGCTACCAGTGCCGCAACTGCTCGACCTGGCTGGTGGAGCACCGCTTCCGCCGGGCGCTGGTCTGCCACCAGTGCGGCTACGCCGAGCGCAAGCCCGAGGCCTGCATCGCCTGCGGCGCCTTCGAGCACCTCACCCCCTGCGGCCCCGGCGTCGAGCGCATCGCCGAGGAGGTGGCCGAGCTGTTCCCGCAGCAGCGCGTCGTCGTCCTGTCGAGCGACTTCCCCGGGGGCGCCGAGCGCCTCCGGGCCGAGCTCGAGATGGTGGCGCGGGGCGCGTGCGACATCGTCATCGGCACGCAGCTCGTGGCCAAGGGGCACAACTTCCCGCACCTGACGCTGGTGGGCGTGCTCGACGCCGATATCGGCCTGACCTCGGGCGATCCGCGGGCGGCCGAGCGCACCTTCCAGCTGCTGCAGCAGGTCACCGGCCGGGCCGGCCGGGGCGAGCGGCCGGGGCGGGCCCTGGTCCAGACCTACCAGCCCGAGCACCCGGTCATCGCCGCGCTCCTGTCGGGCGATGCCGAGCGCTTCTACGAGGAGGAGATCGGCGCCCGCGAGCTCGCCGGCCTGCCGCCCTTCGGGCGCCTCGCGGCCCTCATCGTCTCGGCCAACGAGCGGGAGGTGGCCGAGGCCCACGGGCAGGCGCTCGCCCGCGCTGCCGAGCCGCCGCTCGGCGCGATGGTGCTCGGCCCCGCCGAGGCGCCACTAGCCCTGATCCGCGGCCGCTGGCGCTTCCGCCTCCTGGTGAAGACCGAGCGGGCGATCGACCTCCAGGCCTACCTGCGCGACTGGCTCGCCCGCGGGCCGAAGGTGCGCGGCAACGTCAAGGTCACGATCGACGTCGATCCGCAGAGCTTCCTCTGACGGCTCAGGCCGCGGCGCCGCGCGTCGGGATCTTCGCGAGTTCCGCGCCGAGCGCCCGCTCGGCTTGCCAGAGGTCGTGGGCGCCCTGCATCCGTAACCAGACGCCCGGTCCGTTGCCGCAGAACCGCCCGAGCCGCAGGGCCATCGCCTTCACGGTGATCCCGAGGCCCTGGAGCACGTCCTCCCGGAGGATCGCGCCGGGATGGACGGGCGGCCGCCCGGGATCGCGGCGGATCGGCTCATCGGCCATGATAATCCTCCAGATCGACATCGATGGCGTCCTGCCCCTCGAACCCGAAGGTCAGGCGCCAATTGCGGGATACGGCTACGGCTACGGCTACGGCGTCGCGTCCGGCCATGCCGCCCGCGAGGGCATGGAACCCGTAGCCGGGCACGTTCATGTCCTCCGGGACCTGCGCCTGTTCGAGGAGCGTCAATTGCCGCTCGATCCGGTCGACCCAATTCGCCCGAAGCCCCGCCGCATCGCTGCGCGTCCAGAACCGCTTGCGAGCCTTGCTGCGGACACGCGCGATCATCCCGGGCGTGTAACCTTATCTAGTTACACACCGCATGGTGGAGATCGACCCGCCGCGCATTTTATAGGATGAGTGGTCGCGTGGGAGCGCAATCCTCCCCAGACGGCCCCGGACGCGACGACCCCCGACGCGACGACCCATGAGGAGCGCTGACGTGCTGAGCTACGAGAAGAAGCCGGATTCCACCATCGCCGAGATCGTCGTCGACGGAAAGATCACGGACGAGGAGATGAACGCCGTGATGACGGCGATGCAGGCCGATCTCGACAAGGGCGGCAAGATCAAGCTTCTGGAGGACATCCGGGCCTTCCAGGGCATGGAGCCCGCGGCCTTCTTCAAGGATCCGCGCTTCGGCCTGCAGATGATGAAGGGCGTGAGCCACGTGGCGCTCGTCACCGACGCGCAGTGGCTCAAGGTGGTGGCGGAGACCTTCAGCTTCGTCTCGCCGGCCCAGATCAAGGTGTTCGAGCGCGCCCGTATCGACGAGGCGCGCAGCTGGCTCGCCAGCGCGGCCTGAGGCCGGCGCGACTCGGCGGCTACTCGGCCTGGGCGACCTGCGCGCCCTGGCGCCGGGCCGTCCAGCGGCCGGAGCAGAGGGCCGAGACCTTCCAGGTGCCGCCGCCGGAGCGGGCCTGGAGCCGGCCCGACACCGCACCGCTCGCCGAGCCGTTCGAGACGCTGAGGCCGACGGTGCCGTCCGACCCGACCCGCCCGCTCATGCGGGTGGCGGCGTCGGAGCCCGAGACGAGGCGCACGTTCCCCTCCTGCACCGACACGGCGTAATTGTAGCGGCTGTCGCAGAGGCCGCTCTCGGTGACGAGCTCGACCGACCAGGTGCCGTTGAAGCTGCGCGACGGCACCGCCTCCGCCGCGCCCGCGGGTGCCGGTGCGACGAGACCGGCCGCGAGTGCGACGACCGTGACAACCTTCAACATACGACCCCCTTCGGACCAATACGGCGCTGCGGCCGACCCGTTGGTTGGGCAGCCGGATTTCGAATTCGAGCCCTGAATGCCCGATGTGATGTGAATGGAGTCCGAATATTGGACGGAAGCGGCAAGAATATGACGCGCCGTGCGCCACGACACCCGCAGTCGGGAACCGTCGAGCTTGGCGGTGCGAGCGTGTTTCCCTGGAGTTTTCTCTCGGGTTGCTCGTCTGGACGATGCGCCGCGACTGTGGAACAGCTACGCTCGTCGCACCGTTTCTCCGACGACTTCGCGAAACACGCTCAGGAGAAACCGATGCGCCTCATCCTCGCCGCCGCGACGCTCGCGGCCCTCGCCGGGCCCGCCGCCGCCCAGACCACCATCATCGAGCGAGAGGCGCCCCCGCGCGCCGTAGTGATCGAGCGCGAGCCGACGGTGGTCGAGCGGCGGGTGGTGCCGGTGGAGCGCGAGGGCGGCTGCGAGACCAGGACGGTCACGCGCACGGAGGAGGACGGCTCCTCGACCAGCGTGCGGCGCGAGCGCTGCGACTGACGCCTGCGGGCCGGCTCTCCCCGGGGGCCGCCCGCCTCAATCGACCAGGGGGCGGGCCTCTTCCGGCAGCATGATCGGGATGCCGTCGCGGATCGGGTAGGCGAGCTTGGCCGAGCGGCTGATCAGCTCCTGGCGGCCGGCATCGTATTCGAGGGTGCCCTTGGTGAGCGGGCAGACCAGGAGCTCGAGGAGCTTGGGGTCGACCCGGGTCGCCTCGATGGCGGCGGGAAAGTCGTCGGACATGGCGGTCGCCTCTGCGGGGGGGCTTCGCGGGCTATTGGAGCGTCGGCTCGGAACCCGTGCCGCGCACCAACTCCATCTCGGTCACCGCGATCAAGACCTCCGCGCGGATTTTCAGGTCGGCGGCTTCCAGCATCGCCTGCTTCTCGCGCACCCCGAAGGGGCTCATCATGCAGAGCGCGTTGACGAGGGCCTCGTTCGGCGCCTCCTCGATCCCGGCCCAGTCGACCTGCAGCTCGTTCGATTCGACGAAGTCGCGCAGCGCCCGCAGCACGCCCTCCCGGTCCACCGCCTCCTCCCCCGCCCGCGCCTCGAAATCCGCCGCGAAGGCGTCGTAGGAGACCTGGCAGCGGCGGTAGGTCGTGGTGGTGGCGAGCTCGCTCTCGACCCGGAAGCGGCTGATGCCGGTGAGCGAGATCAGGTAGCGCCCGTCGCCGGTCTCGGCGAACTGGGTGACGCGGCCGGCGCAGCCGACCCGGTAGAGCCGCGGCACCATCGGCGAGCCGCCGCCCTCCGCGTCCGGCTGGATCATCCCGATGATGCGGTCCGTGCGCAGGGCATCGTCGACCATCGCGAGGTAGCGCGGCTCGAAGATGTTCAGCGGCATCTGGCCCCGCGGCAGCAGGAGCGCGCCGGGAAGGGGGAAGACCGGAATCACGGCTGGGCAATCCGCCGGACCCTTGTAGCCCGCATGAGTGCTCATCTCATCTCCCCCTGCCCGAACCGGGCGTCAGGCGAACAGCAATGTGGAGAGCTTGCGCCGCCCGCGGATGGTGTCGGGATCCATCGGCCCCCAGGCCTCGAAGAACTGCAGCAGCTGCTTGCGCGCGCCGTCGTCGTTCCAATCCTTGTCGCGCCGGCGGATCTCGATCAGGTGGTCGACCGCCTGCGTCCGCTCGCCCCGGCCATTGAGGCCGAGCGCCAGGTCGAAGCGGGCCTGGTGCGCGTCCGGGTCCGCCGAGACCTGGGCCTGGAGCCCCGCGAGGTCCCCGAGGGAGGCCGCCTGCTCGGCGAGCTCGATGGCGGCGCGGATGCCGGCGAGGCCCGGATCGTTGGCCTTGGCCTCCGGCACCATCGCGAGCACCTGCTTGGCGTTCTCCAGCTCGCCCGCGTCGAGCTGGATCTTGGCGAGGCCGGCCAGCGCCGGGACGTTGTCGGGCTCCTGCCCGAGGACGGCGGCGTAGAGCTCGGAGGCGCCCGCGAGGTCGCCCTCCGCCAGCGCCACGCCCGCCTCCGCCATCAGCTCCTCGATCGGGCTCGGGCCGGCGGGGCCGGCGAGGCGCTCGATGAAGCTCTTCACCTGGCTCTCCGGCACCGCCCCCATGAACCCGTCCACGGGCTGGCCCTGCTGGAAGGCGATCACCGCGGGGATCGACTGGATGCCGAGCTGGCCCGCGATCGAGGGGTGCTCGTCGATGTTCATCTTGGCGAGCACGACCTTGCCGCCGGCCGCCGTGACGGCCTTCTCCAGGACGGGGGTGAGCTGCTTGCAGGGCCCGCACCAGGGCGCCCAGAAATCCACCAGGACCGGGCGGTTCATCGATTCCGCGATGACGTCCTGGCGGAAGCTCGCGGTGGTCGTGTCCCTGATCAGGTTGGCGGTTGCGCCGCCGGAAGGGGCGCCGGGCACGGGGGCGTCGTTCAGCATCGGATCCTCGCGGCAACGGCCGTTGGCAAATGCGCAGGGCTACTCAAGAAATCGCGAGGCTTACATGGGGTCCGGGCGAGGGCCTGACCACCCCGTTTCCGTCGCGCTCCACCGCCTTCCACCCGGGCGGAGCGCGCAAAAAACCCGGGGTCAGGGCTTCGGCGCGCCGGGGGCCGGCCTGGTCTCCGTCAGGAACGTCGCCGCGAAGGCCCCCTTCTCGGCGGAATTCGCCTCGCAGGCGATCTCGGTCTTGCCCGGCTCCGGGTTCGTGAACCGGCAGGCGCCCACCGCCAGCACGGGGTTCTGCACCACGCCCTCCGGGGTCTTCCGGCCCGGGATCACGAGGTTGATCGGCTGGAGCGGGTCGGTCTCCTCGGTGCGCTCCTGCTGCGAGCCGGTGCCGCTGAAGCTCAGGGTCTGGCCGTCCCTGGCGGCGAAATCGAAGCTCGTGCGGGTGCGCGCCACGGTGTTCATCAGCGTGCCGGCGCAGGCGCCGCTGAGATCCTGGCCGGCGATCACGAGCCGGGAGCAGCTGCCCTCGAGCCTGACCGCGGCCTGGGCGCGCGCCGCGCCGGCGCTCGCCGCGAGGGCCGCGGACACGAGGGCGAGCAGGATGGCGAGGCGGGGGAGGGCGTGGGTCGTCATGGTGTCCGTTCGATGGCGTCCGTCACGGACGGCGTCCGTTTTGGTTATCGGCCTGCATCTATGGCGTGGGCGGCCCCCGTCGAGGCCGGGGCGGGGGGCTGCGACGCTTAAGCTCCGAAGCGCAGCGCCCGGTCGTTCGGGGCGGCGAGGTCGAGGGCGGGGCCCAGCGGCACGATGCCGGTCGGGTTGATGGTCGGGTGGCTCTCGTAATAGTGGCGCTTGATATGGGTCAGGTTCACGGTCCCGGCCACGCCCGGCAGGGCGTAGAGGTCGCGCAGGTAGTGCGAGAGGTTCGGGTAGTCGGCGATGCGCTGCCGGTTGCACTTGAAGTGCCCGACATAGACCGGGTCGAAGCGCACCAGGGTGGTGAACAGGCGGATGTCGGCCTCGGTCAGGCGGGCGCCGCAGAGGTAGCGCCCCGCATCGAGGCGCGCCTCGAGGGCGTCGAGCTCGGCGAACAGCGCCCCGAAGGCCTCCGCGTAGGCCGCCTGGCTGGTGGCGAACCCCGCCTTGTAGACCCCGTTGTTGACCCGGTCGTAGACCCGCGCGTTGAGCGCGTCGATCGTCGGGCGCAGATCCTCGGGATAGAGGTCCGGCCCCGCGCCCGCGAAGGCGTCGTTGAGCATCCGGATGATCTCGGCCGATTCGTTCGAGACGATCGTGGCCCGGTCTTTGTCCCAGAGCACCGGCACGGTGACGCGGCCGGTATAATGCGGGTCGGCCCGGACGTAGACCTCGTAGAGACGGGCGGCGCCGTTGAGGGTGTCGGGCGTCGCCCCCGGGCTGTCGCCGAAGACCCAGCCCGCCTTCCCCATATGCGGGTCCACCACCGAGACGGAGACCGCCTCCTCGAGGCCCTTCAGCGCCCGCACGATCAGGGTGCGGTGGGCCCAGGGGCAGGCGAGCGAGACATAGAGGTGGTAGCGCCCGGCCCGCGCCGGGAAGCCCGCCTCGCCGGAGGGGCCGGCGGCCCCGTCCCGCGTCACCCAGTTGCGGAACGCGGATTGCTTGCGCTCGAACCGGCCGCCGGTCGACTTCGTGTCGTACCACTGGTCCTGCCAGACCCCGTCGACGAGCAATCCCATCGCCCCAGACCTTCCCTCTCCGGTGCGCGACCCGTTCCGGGCCCGATCCCGTCCGCCCGGGTCGCGCCCAGGTGAAATGGGCGTGTCCGACGGCGCGGAAAGCCCCTCGGGGCCGCCCCGGGTCCGCTTCCCGACGGATGTGCGACCGATTGAACACAACCTTGAGTGTATTCAGTTTGTGATCTTGCCCGGCGATGGACTTGGCATAAGCTCGCGGTTGCCCGCCTCGGCTTCGGGGGCGGGTACCTCCATCTCGGGTGCGTCGGAAACGGCGCTCCCTTTTTTTCGTCGGGGTTCGACCAAATCCGGAGACCGTTCGCCTTGGCCGTAACCTTCGTGATGCCCATCGCCGAAGCCGCCGTGTTCACGGCGGGATGCCTCGTCATCCACACCCAGCAGCGGCGGGCCGATCAGGTGACGGTCGCCCTCGCCTGCGTGGCGGTGCTCCTCGCCTTCGTGCTCGGCATCGCGCTGACCCCGGACAGCTTCCTGCGGGATCAGGTCGGCGTCGCCATCGAGAACGGCGAACTCGGTCAGCAACTCGACTGAGGCCGGGCGGCCCAAGATGGACCGGGCGGCCCGAGATGGACCGGGCGCCGTCGTTCAGGCCGGCTCGGCCCGGGTCCCGGCCCCCGCCGGCCCGGCCGTCCCGGCGAGGCGGGCGGCGGCGACGTCGTAATCGTCCCGCGGCACCCGGGCCAGGAAGCGCTCGGCGAGCTCGAACACCAGAAGGTCCGGCCGCACCCGCTCGATGTAGCCCCAGTCGAAGCTCGACGACCAGACGAAGTGCACCTCCGCGAAGCTCTCGGCGAGGAGCCCGGTCAGCATGATCGGGGCGAAATGCGCGTAGGAATCGCCGAACAGCACGAGGCGGCGCCGGTCGATGCCGGGATCGGCGTTGCGGAAGACCACGTGGGCGCCGGAATGCAGCTCGCTCGCGCGGCCCTGCGCCTCGTAGGCCTCGACCAGGGGGCCCGCATGGACGCGCTCGGCGGCGCGCGGGATCACCAGGTGGCTCACGCTCTCGCGCGGCAGGCCCGGGACCTTCTCGCCGAGGTCCATCAGCCGCTCCGCCTCGAAGCGGGGGCGGGCGCCGATCTCGGCGGGGGGAACGGCGGCGAGCGCCCGCATCAGCTCCCGGTAGGCGAGGAGGTAGCCCTCGACCGACCAGTGCGTGTCGGTGCGCAGGTAGAGGGGCGCCCCGTCCCGCGCCGCCCGGAAGGGCTGGAGCAGGTCGACATAGGCGGCGTTCCGGGCGAGCCGCCGGGCCAGCACCCGGGTCGGGGCGCGGCCGGGATCGTAGGGCAGGTCCCGGGTCAGGTTGTCGTAGACCGAGAGCTTCTCGGGCACGATCAGGGTGGCGGAGCGGATGCCGAGCCCGGCGGCCCGCGCCGCGCGCGCCTCGATCAGCCGCGTCCACGCACGCAGCCGCCACCAGCGGCCGAGCCCGTGCCCGTAATGGTCCATCACCCGGTTGCTGCCCCCCGTGAGGAAGAGCCAGCCGTCCCGGCCGACATGCACCGGATCCCATCGCTTGGCGAACATGCGCCGTCTTTAGTCACGCGCGCGCCGAAGCGAAACCGCGCCGAAGCGAAACCGCGCCGCGGGGCCGGAGCCGGAGGCGGGGCTCCCGCGTTGGCCGCCATGGATGCGGTCCTCGAATCCCGCGACCTGCCCGCCGCCCGGGTGCTGTACGGGACCTGAGATCCGCCGGAGCCCGCGGCGGCGCGCCCCGCGACGGGATCGGAGCGCTGGACCTCCCGCCCCGTCGTCTTATGTGGCTCGGGCGGCGCATCCGCCAGGCTTTCATCCGTCAAGCCGTCTTTCGTAAAGCCATCATCAGGTCCGATGTCCCGCACCGACGCCACCGCCGATCCGCTGATTCTCACCCTCGCCTTCGAGGCGGACACCTTCGCGCGCTTCGACGGCCTGCGGCGGCGCCATTTCCCGGAGGCCATCAACCTGATCCCGGCCCACGCCACCCTGTTCCACCACCTGCCGGGCGTGCAGGAGCCCGGCGTCGCCGAGACCATCGCGAGCCTCGCGCGCACCCAGGGACCGCCCGAGGTGGCGGTGACGGGCCTGCGCTTCACCGGGCGCGGCGTCGCCTACGTGCTCGAATCGGAGGCGCTGTCCGGCTTCCGGTCCCGGCTCGCCAGCGCCTTCGCGGGGCATCTCACCGAGCAGGACCGGCAGGGCTGGCGCCCGCACGTCACGGTGCAGAACAAGGTCAAGCCCGAGACCGCCCGCGCGCTCCACGCCGCCCTGGCGCAGGATTTCGCGCCCTTCCGCTTCGCCGCACCCGGATTGCTGCTGTGGCGCTATCTCGGCGGGCCCTGGGAGGAGCGGGCCCGCTTCGCCTTCGGAGCCTTCTCGTGAGCCGGGCCGCTTCCCCCCGGACCCGCGCGAGGATCGATCCGTGAAGGCGCTGCAATCCGCCCGCGGGCATCCGCTCTTCAGCCACGCCACCGCGGTCTGGCTGCGCTTTCGCCTCAACGAGGTCGGGCCGCTCGCCGCGCTCCTGACCCTGAGCTTCCTCGGCTACGGCTTCTTCTACCTCGCGGACGAGGTCGGCGAGGGCTCGACCGCGGCGCTCGACCGCAAGATCCTCCTGTCCCTGCGCAACCCCGCCGACCTCTCCGACCCGATCGGCCCGCGCTGGCTCGAGGAGACCATGCGGGACATCACCGGGCTCGGCAGCGTCTTCACCATCGTGTTCGTGACGGTGGCGGTGGCGGCCTACCTGGCGCTCGCCAACAAGCACCGCATCGCCCTGTTCGTGGTCGCGGCGGTGGGCGGGGGCGAGCTCGTCTCGACGGTGCTCAAGCTGTTCTACCACCGGCCCCGGCCGGACCTCGTGCCCCACGGCATGGAGGTGTTCACCGCGAGCTTCCCGAGCGGCCACGCCATGATGTCGGCCATCGCCTACCTGACGCTCGCGACCCTGGTGGCCCGCCTCGACCCGCACCGGCGCGTCAAGGCCCTGGTCCTGTTCCTCGGCGTCTTCATCACCCTCTGCGTCGGGGTCAGCCGGGTCTATCTCGGGGTGCACTGGCCGAGCGACGTGCTGGCCGGCTGGTGCGTCGGCGCCGCCTGGGCGGCCCTGTGCTGGTTCGTCGCGCTCCAGCTCCAGCGCAAGGGCGAGGTCGAGGCCCCGGACCCGCCCCCGCCCGCCTGAGCGGCGGAACACTCCCCTCCGCGCTGGCGTTCGAGGACCCGAGGAGTGCCGGCGGCGGCGCCCCCCGCGACATCCACCCGGCATGGCGAGGCTCATGCCAACATGGCGAGGCTCATGGCGGACGACGACACGCACCTGTCCCGGCGCAACCTCCTGCGCGCCGGCGGCGCCACCCTGACCGGCGCGGCCCTCGCGGTGGCGAATGCGGCCTCGGCCGCCCAGAACCCGCCGGGCGGCCCCGCGGTCCCGGCCGATACCGGCGCGGTGCAGGGTGGCAGAATCGCATTTCCGAACTGGCGCGGCCCCGGCGACCGCACGCCCCCGCCGCCGCCCGCCCCGATGCCGCCGGAGAAGCGCGTCGGCCTCTGCGTCGTCGGCCTCGGGCGGCTCAGCCTCGAGGAGATCCTGCCGGCCCTGGCGCAGTGCAAGCGGGCGCGGCTCGCGGGGGTGATGTCGGGGAGCCCGGACAAGGCGAAGCTCGTGGCCGAGCAGTACGGCCTCGCCCCCGAGGCGGTCTACGGCTACGGCGACTGGGACCGGCTGCGCCAGGATCCGGCGATCCGGGCCGTCTACATCGTGACCCCGAACGCGCTCCACCGCGAGCACGTGCTGGCGGCGGCGGGGGCGGGCAAGCAGGTGCTCTGCGAGAAGCCGATGGCGGCCTCCTCGGAGGAAGCCCGCGCGATGATCGCGGCCTGCGCCAAGGCGAACGTCAAGCTGATGATCGCCTATCGCTGCCAGTACGAGCCCTACAACCGCGAGGTGACACGGCTCGCCCGCTCCGGCGAGTTCGGCAAGCCCCGCCTGATCCAGGCCTTCAACGGCCAGACCACCGGCCTGCCCGAGCAGTGGCGCCTCAAGAGGGCGCTGGCGGGCGGGGGCGCCCTGCCGGATATCGGCCTCTACTGCCTCAACGGCACCCGGGCGCTGCTGGGCGAGGAGCCGGTCTCGGTGGAGGCGCAGATCTTCTCGCCCCCCGACGACGGCAAGTTCGGCGAGGTCGAGGAGACGGTGAGCTTCACCCTGCGCTTCCCCTCCGGCGCCATCGCCCAGTGCATGACGAGCTACGGGGTGCACGAATCCCGGCGCCTCGCGGTGCACTCGGCCGGGGCCGACATCGTGCTGGAGAACGCCTTCGCGTACGAGGGCCAGCGCCTGATCATCTCCCACAAGGACGGCAAGCAGGAATCCCGCGACAACCGGGTGCTCGCCCAGAAGAACCAGTTCGCCCTGGAGATCGACCACTTCGCCCGCTGCGTCCAGGACAACCGCCGGCCGCGCACCCCCGGGGAGGAGGGCCTGCAGGACCAGGTGCTGATGGAGGCGATCTACGAGGCGGCCCGCAGCGGCAGTCCGGTCAAGGTCGGCCCGCCGCCGGGCACGGGCGGGGGGCTCGACGTCACCCGCGGGCCGGAACTCGACGAGGCCGGCTGAGGGCGGATCTCAGGGCCGAGGGGCGCCTCAGTAATGCGGGGGCGGCGGCTCCGGGGCGCGCGGGTCGCCGCCCCGCTCCCCCGCCTCCTCGACGCGCTCCCGCAGCGCCGCGACCTGCCGGGTCAGCCGGTCGATCAGGCGCCATTGCTCGGTGATCGTCCGGTTCAGGTCCTCGATCGCGAGGTCCTGCTCGGTCAGGCGCATCTCCAGCCGGTCGATGCGGCCGGCGTCGCCCGCCTCGCCGGTCGTCCCAAAGCCTCCGGCGGTCGTCCCCGAGCCTCCGGCGCTCATCGCAGCGCCTCCGGCGGGTGATCCGGCCGCTCGTCGAGGCCGTGGCCGAGGGCGATGCGGCCGTCGAAGACGAAGCAATCGCCCCGCCAACGGCTCTCGGCCTCCGGCACCGTCTCGAGGTATTTCAGGATGCCGCCCCGCAGGAGGTGCACCTCGGGGAATCCCCTGGCCCTGAGATAGGCCCCGGCCTTCTCGCAGCGGATGCCGCCGGTGCAGAACAGGGCGACCGCCGGCCGCGCCACCGGATCGAGCCCGTCCGCGTAATCGCGAAAATCGCTGAAGCGGCGCAGGCGCGGATCCACCGCCCCCGCGAAGGTGCCGAGCCCGACCTCGAAGGCGTTGCGGGTGTCGATCACCAGGACGTCCGGCCGCCCAAGCAGCGCGTTCCAATCCTCCGGCGCGACCCGGGTCCCGACATCGCCGGTCGGGTCGGTGGCGCCCGCGTCGAAGGTGACGATCTCGGGCTTGAGCTTCACCTTCATGCGCCGGAAGGGCGGGGCTTGCGCCCACGACAGCTTGCATTCGAGCCCCTCGAGCCGGCCGCCGAGGAGCGGACCCTCGCGGAGTTCGGCGAGGAACGCCGCGATGCCTTCCTGCGAGCCCGCCACCGTGCCGTTGATCCCCTCGCGGGCGATCAGCAGCGTGCCGGTGAGGCCCTGCGCCTCGCACAGGCCCTGCAGCGGCGCCCGGAGGGCGTCGGCGTCGGGCAGCGGCGTGAACCGGTAGAGGGCGGCGACGAGATGGGGCATCGGACGGGGGTTTTAGCAGGCGAATGCCGGGCGCGCGACACCGGTCCGGGGGCTCCGTTGGCCCGGAGGGCGGGCCTGGCGTCCCGGTCCCGAAGAATGGGCGCGATCGCCTGGTCGGATCCGGCCGGCGTTCGAGGGCCGACGGGGCGGGGCAGGCCTCAATGCGCCTCCTCCCAGTTCCCCGCCGCCCGCGCCTCGACGGCGAGGGGCACGCGCAGCGTGATGCCCGGGTGGGGGGCCTCCTCCATCACCCGCGAGATCACCGGGAGCGCCCGCGCGACCTCCTCCTCGGGGGCCTCGAAGACGAGCTCGTCGTGCACCTGCAGGAGCATGCGCACGGTGAGTCGTTCCGCCGCGAGCGCGCCCTCCATCCGGGTCATGGCCCGGCGGATGATGTCGGCGGCGGTGCCCTGGATCGGGGCGTTGATGGCCTGGCGCTCGACGCTCGCGCGCTCCTGCGGGTTGTTCGAGCGGATCTGCGGGTAATGGCAGACGCGGCCGAACAGGGTCGTGACGTAGCCCTTGTCGCGGCAGAACTTCTTGGTGTCGTCGATATAGGCGCGGATGCCGGGGAAGCGCTCGAAATACTGCTTGATGAAGGCCGAGGCCTCCCCTTGCGGGATGCCGAGGCGGTCGGCGAGGCCGAAGGCCGAGATGCCGTAGATGATGCCGAAATTGATGGTCTTGGCGCGCCGGCGCAGGTCCGGCGTCATCTCCTTCAGGGGCACCCCGAACATCGCCGAGGCGGTGGCGGCGTGGATGTCGATGCCGTCCGCGAAGGCCTGGCGCAGCTGCGGGATGTCGGCGATGTGGGCCAGCAGCCGCAGCTCGATCTGGCTGTAATCGGCCGAGATCAGCTTGTTGCCCTCCGCCGCCACGAAGGCGCGGCGGATGCGCCGGCCCTCCTCGGTGCGGATCGGGATGTTCTGCAGGTTCGGGTCGGAGGAGGAGAGCCGGCCCGTGGTGGTGGCGGCGAGGGAGAACGAGGTGTGGACCCGGTCGGTGTCGCGCTCGGCATGCTCCTGCAGCGAATCCGTGTAGGTGGATTTCAGCTTGGCGAGCTGGCGCCATTCGAGGATCTTCTTCGGCAGCGGGTGGCCGGCCTGGGCCAGCTCCTCCAGCAGCGTCGCGGGGGTCGCCCACTGGCCGGACGGCGTCTTCTTGGCGCCGGGCAGGCCCATCTTGCCGAACAGGATGTCGCCGATCTGCTTCGGCGAGGAGACCGAGAACGTCTCCTGCGCGTCCTCCTGGATCTCCTCCTCCAGCCGCGCCAGGGTCTGGGCGAAGTCGCCCGAGAGCCGGCTCAGCATGTTGCGGTCGACGCGGATGCCGCGGCCCTCCATCCGGGCGACGACGGGCACGAGGGGGCGCTCCAGGGTCTCGTAGACGGCCACGCGCCGCTCGGCCACGAGGCGGGGCTTCATCATCCGCCACAGGCGCAGCGTCACGTCCGCGTCCTCGGCCGCGTAGGCGGTGGCCTTGTCGAGGGGCACCTTGTCGAAGCTCACCTTGGCCCGGCCCGTCCCCGCCACCTCCGCGAAGGTGATGGGCTGGTGCCCGAGATGGCGGCGCGCCAGCTCGTCCATGCCGTGCCCGCCCTTGCCGGCATCGAGCACGTAGGAGATCAGCATGGTGTCGTCGAAGGGCGCCACCGTGATCCCGTAGCGCGAGAGCACGAGCCAGTCGTATTTCAGGTTCTGGCCGACCTTGAGCACCCCCGGGTTCTCGAGGAGCGGCTTCAGGAGCGCCAGGGCGTCGTCGCGGGGGATCTGCCCGGGCAGTAGGCCCTCGCCGAACAGGTCCTCGCCGCCCCGGTGGGTCAGCGGGATGTAGGCGGCGCGCCCGGGGCCGGTGGCGAGGGAGACGCCGACGAGGCCGGCCCGGTTGGCGTCGAGGGCGTCGGTCTCGGTATCGACCGCGATCACCCCCGCCTCCTCGGCCTCGGCGATCCAGGCCTGGAGCTGCTCGGCGGACTGGATGGTCTCGTAGGCCGCCGTGTCGAAGGGCTTGACCGATTCAGCCGCGCGCGCCGCCACCACGCCCGAGGGCGTCGGCTCGGCGGGGCCCCGGGGCCGGGCGGGGGCGTCCGGCAGGTCGAGGTCGGCGAAGGGGTCGATCTCGGGCGGGGCGTCGCCGTCCGGCCGCTCGGCCCCGGCCGCCTCGGTCTCGGGATCGGGGGGCACGCCGTCGCCGAAGAACGGCACCGCGTCGCTGCCGCCCTCCGGGTTGGCGTAGCCGTGCGGCGTGCCGCCGGGCAGGAGGCTCGGGTCGGGGCGCACCGCCTCGGGGTCGACGTGCAGCATCTGGGCGATGCGGCGCGTCAGGGTGTTGAACTCCATCGCCTTGAGGAAGCCGACGAGCCTCTCCGGGTCGGGCTTGGGCAGGCGCAGGGCGTCGAGGGGCACGGGCACCGGCACGCTCTCCTCGAGCGCCACGAGCTTCCGGGAGAGCCTGGCCTGATCGACATTGGCGAGCAGCGTCTCGCGGCGCTTGGGCTGCTTGATCTCGCCCGCGCGCTCGAGCAGCGCCTCGAGGCTGCCGAACTCCTTGATCAGGGCGGCGGCGGTCTTGAGGCCGATGCCGGGCACCCCGGGCACGTTGTCGGAGGTGTCGCCGATCAGCGCCAGCGCGTCGCCGATCTGGCTCGGCTGCAGCCCCTCCCACTTCGCCACGATGGCGTCCACGTCGAGGTTGCGCTCGGGCCGGTAGCCGGGCTTGCCCTTGGCGCCGGACTCGAAATCGTAGAACCGCACCAGCGGCCCGACGAGCTGCATCAGGTCCTTGTCGGAGGACACGATGATGACGCCGGCCCCCCGCGCCTCGGCCTGGCGCGCGTAGGTGGCGATCAGGTCGTCCGCCTCGTAGCGCTCGAGCTCGACCGCGTGCAGCCCGAAGGCCCGCACCGCCTCGCGCATGAGCGGCATCTGGCGCTTGAGGTCGTCCGGCGCGTCGGGGCGGTGGCCCTTGTAGTCGGGGAACATCTCCTTGCGGAACGAGCCCTCCGACTTGTCGAAGACGATGCCCAGATGGGTCGGGCAGATTCCCGCCGCGCCCTCCTGCACGAATTGCGCGATCTTGGCGCAGAACAGCCGCACCGCGCCGGTGGGCAGCCCGTCCGAGGGCCGGAAATTGTAGCGCTCCGGCTGGTTGATCGACTGGAAATAGGCCCGGAAGATGAACGAGGAGCCGTCGACGAGGATGATCTGGTCGCCGGGGCCGACGGGCTTGTCGTCGGGGGCGGGCGCGGCGGATGCGGGGGCGGTGCTGGTCATCGCCGGAAGGTCTGCGAGAAAAATTGCGCTTCGTCGAGGGCGTTCGTTCCACCCTCAACGTCATCCTGATGTGGCAGCGTGCCCCCAATGGCCCCCTGCTGCCTCTGGGCCCCCTCAGGTCGCCGCCCCCACCGTGTCGGCCATCCGGGCCTGGCGGGTGCCGAGGGGCTGGGGACGGCCGACCGTGGTGTCCTGCGCGGTCTGGTGCTCCATCTCGGCGTTGATCTCGGCGCCCGCCAGCACGATGATGGTCGAGATCCAGATCCAGGTCATGAAGCCGATCACGGCGCCGAGGGAGCCGTAGGTCTCGTTGTACTTGCCGAAATTCGAGACGTACCAGGAGAAGCCCAGGGAGGTGCCGAGCCACAGGGCCGCCGCGATGGCGCTGCCCCAGGTCACCCAGCGCCAGCGCGGCGCGTCCCGGCTCGGGCCGTAGCGGTAGATCAGCGCGAGGCCGAGCAGCACGACGAGGTAGAGGACCGGCCAGCGCAGGAGCGAGATGTACCAGGCGCCGGCGCTCAGGCCGATGGTGTTGAACACGACCGGCACCACCACGATGCCCGCGAGGGCGAGGACGATGAACAGCAGCGCGCCGGCCGTGAAGGTGAGGGAGCGCAGGTTGAGCCAGAGGAAGTTTCGCTTCTCGCGCTCCTCGTAGACGATGTTGAGGGCGTCGAAGACCGCCTTCATGCCGCCGTTGGCGCTCCAGATCGAGAGCGCGAGGCCGGTGAAGAAGGTGATCCCCAGGGTGGTGTCGCCCTTGGCGGCGATGCGCTTCACCTGCTCGCCGACGATGTCGATGGCGCCCGAGGGCAGCACCCCCTGCAGGCTCGCCAGGTGCTCGTTGATGGTGCCGACATCGGCGACGAGCCCGTAGCAGGAGACGAGGGCCGCCACCGCCGGGAAGATCGCCAGCAGCACGTAGAAGGTCACGCCGGCCGCCACCGAGACGAGGCGGTTCTCGCTGACGTCGTGGAAGACCCGCAGGCCGATGTCCTTCCAGCCGCTCGCCGGGATCTCGGAGGGCGTCGAGGCCTGGCGCCCGCGCCCGCCCTCCGACGCCGCGACCCGGTGGGCATCCCGGCCCTCGTGGGAGGGCGAGGCCTCGTGCGAGGGGGAGGCCTCGTGCGAGGGGGAAGCCTCGCGCGGCGCATCCGCGGCGGAGCCGCCCGAGGCGGAGCCGCCCGAGCGGCGGCGCGGCATCGCCACGAGGCCCAGCAGCGCGGTCGCCAGCGCCACGGTCCAGACGGTGGAATTGCGGCTCTCCCGACGATCGACCCGCGCGGTCGCCTCCCGCTTCAAGAATTCGTCCTGGGTTGCCATCGCCGCCTCGTCTGACGCCCCGCGCCGAGGGGCATGATCCACGGCGACAACCGAGCATCGCGGGCTGCGGTTTCACGCGATCGTGTCGGAACCGCTGCGGATGATCTTCCGATCGCGACGGTTCTGCTTCGGGCTCGCCACGCCCGCGTCCGCGAGACGGACGAGATCTTCGGTGAAACCGGGGGCGCCGGGCGCGTTGTCGTGGGGTGGCGCGAGGCTGCCGGATCCTGTCCGCCGGGCCCTTTTTCGCGAACCCGCTGTGCGCAGGGGCACCGCGGGTGTAGTCCGGCACGGATTTCGAGGCCGGTCTCGGTTAGGAACGGGACCGGTGCTCCGAGACCCGCCCGAGGACCCGCTCGAGACCGGCCGCGCCGCCGTCGCATGGCCCGCCCAGGAGACGTTAGACCCGTGCCGCACGCGACCGAGCTGATCGCCATCATCGCCCTCGGGCTCGTGCTCGCCTTCGTGTGCGGAATGGCCGCGCAGCGCCTGCGGCTGCCGCCCCTCGTCGGCTACCTGCTCGCGGGGGTCCTGGTCGGCCCCTACACGCCGGGCTTCGTCGGCAATAGCGGGCTCGCCGGGCAGCTCGCCGAGATCGGCGTGATCCTGCTGATGTTCGGGGTCGGCCTGCACTTCTCGATCAAGGACCTGATGACGGTGCGCAGCATCGCGCTGCCCGGCGCCGTGGTGCAGATCGCGGTGGCGACCGCCATGGGCGGCGGCCTCGCCCTGGCCTGGGGCTGGAGCCTCGGGGCCGGCCTCGTCTTCGGGCTGGCGCTGTCGGTGGCCAGCACCGTGGTGCTGCTGCGGGCGCTCGAGGAGCGCAACCTCCTCGACACAGACAAGGGCCGGATCGCGGTGGGCTGGCTCATCGTCGAGGACCTCGCCATGGTGCTGGCCCTGGTGCTGCTGCCGGCGCTGGCGCCCTCCCTCGGGGGCGGCGGGGGGGAGGCCGCCGGCCACCACCCGGGCGGCGGCAGCCTCTGGATCACCCTCGGGCTGACCCTCGCCAAGGTCACGGTGTTCACCGCCCTGATGCTCGTCGGCGGGCGCCGGATCGTGCCCTGGCTCCTCGATCAGGCGGCCCGCACGGGCTCGCGCGAGCTGTTCACCCTGGCGGTGCTGGCGCTGGCGCTCGGCATCGCCTTCGGCTCGGCGGAGCTGTTCGGGGTCTCCTTCGCGCTCGGCGCCTTCTTCGCCGGCATGGTGCTCGCCGAATCGGACCTCAGCCATCAGGCGGCGGCCGATTCGCTGCCCCTGCAGGACGCCTTCGCGGTCCTGTTCTTCGTCTCGGTCGGCATGCTGTTCGACCCCGGCATCCTGATCCGCGAGCCCCTCTCGGTCCTGGCCGTCCTCGGCGTGATCATGCTCGGCAAGTCGCTCGCGGCGGTGGCGATCGTGCTGGCCTTCCGGCACCCGGTCGGCACCGCCCTGACCATCGCGGCGAGCCTCGCGCAGATCGGCGAGTTCTCCTTCATCCTGGTCGGCCTCGGCCTGTCGCTGAAGCTCCTGCCCGAGGAGGGCCGCGACCTCATCCTCGGGGGCGCCCTCCTGTCGATCACCCTCAACCCGCTGTTCTTCGCCCTGGCGGCGCGGGTCGAGCGCCACCTGGCGGATCGCCCGGACCTCGCCGCCCGCTTCGAGCGGCAGGGGGCCGGCCAGGTCGCGATGGCGCTGGAATCCGCGCCGCGCCGCAACCACGCGGTGGTGATCGGCTACGGCCGGGTCGGGAGCAGCATCGGCAAGGCGCTGCAGGCCTGGGACCTGCCCTACGTGGTGGTCGACCGCGACCGCCGCCGGGTGCTGGAGCTGCGCCAGAACGGCACCGACGCGGTCTTCGGCGACGCCGCCGCCCCGGGCATCCTCGAGGCGGCCGATATCGGCAGCGCCCGCCTCCTCGTGCTGGCGACCCCGGATTCGCACCAGACCCGCCGCCTCATCGAGATCGCGCGGGGCGCCAACCCCCAGATCGACACCGTGATCCGCACCCACAGCGACAGCGAGCGGCGGCGCCTCGAGGAGGAGCGCGTCGGCCTCGTCCTGATGGGCGAGCGCGAGCTCGCCCTCGGCATGACCCTCTACGCCCTGCGCAGCCTCGGGGTGAAGGAGGGCGAGGCGCGCCTCTTCGTCGATTCGAGCCGCCAGGAGAGCCGCGCCGCCCCGGAGGCCGCGGTCGAGGCCGGCCCGGTCGCGCCGGAGCTGCGCCCGCACAAGGAGGCGGACGCCGCCGAGGTCTGAGGGCGGCCCGTCAGGCCGCGTCGCGCGAGGAGGCCCGGACCTTCTGGGTCGCCGCGTCCACCGTCTCCGTCGAGAGGGCGATCCCGCCGAGGCTGCCGGTGATCTCGGACACGCCCTGCGAGGCCGCCTGCATGCGCGCCGACATCTCGCGGGTCACGGCGGATTGCTCCTCGACCGCGGCCGAGATGGTGCTGGCGACCTCGTTCAGCGCCAGGATCGTGGCCTGGATCGAGTCGATCGCCCCGACCGCCTCCCGGGTGACGTCCTGCGTCGCCGCGATCTGCGCGCCGATCTGCTCGGTCGCCTTCGAGGTCTGGGCCGCGAGCGCCTTCACCTCCGTCGCCACCACGGCGAAGCCCCGCCCCGCCTCGCCGGCGCGGGCCGCCTCGATGGTGGCGTTGAGCGCGAGCAGGTTCGTCTGCGCCGCGATCCCCTGGATCAGGGCCACCACCTCGCCGATCCGGGAGGCGGCGTCGGTCAGCCCCGCGATGATGGTGCCGGTCTGGCGCGTCTGCGTCACGGCCTTGCCGGAGATCTCGGAGGCGTGCGTCACCTGCTGGCTGATCTCGGAGACCGAGGCGGCCAGCTCCTCCGCCCCCGCGGCGACGGTCTGGATGTCGGAGGAGACCTGCGTCGAGGCCTGAGCCGCCTGCGCGGCCTGGCGCGAGGCGCCGGAGGCCGCGTCCGCGATGGCGTTCAGGTCGAGGGCGATGGCCTGCTGCAGGGCGGCGCGGCGGCGGCGCTCCTCGACGCCGGCGCTCACGTCGGTGGCGAACTTGACGACCTTCAGGAGCCGGCCGTCGCGGTCGAAGACCGGGTTGTAGGAGCCGTGGATGAAGACCTCGCGGCCGCCCTGGGCGAGGCGCCGGTACTCGCCCGCCTGGTACTCCCCGCGGCCGAGCCTGTCCCAGAAGCTCCGGTAGGCGGGGCCGGCCTTGTCGTCGGGGGCGACGAACAGGCTGTGGTGGCGCCCCTGGATCTCGTCGAGGCGGTAGCCCATCACGGCGAGGAAGTTCGGGTTGGCGGTCAGGATGGTGCCGTCGACCGCGAACTCGATCACCGCCTGCGAGCGCTGGAGCGCCCGGATCTGCCCCTCGCAATCGGCCGTGCGCGCCACCTGCGCGGTGATGTCGTGGGCGAACGTCACCACCTTCGCGGGCTTGCCGCCCCGCCCCAGGACGGGGTTGTAGCTCGCCTGCAACCAGACCGTGCGGCCGCCCTTGCCGAGGCGCTTGAACGCGCCCGCCTGGAACGTGCCCTGCCGGAGCGCCGACCAGAAGGCGCCGTATTCCGGGCTGTCCCGGTGGGCCGCCTCCACGAGCAGGCCGTGATGCTGGCCCCGGATCTCCTCCAGGCGGTAGCCGACCGCGTCGAGGAAGCGCTGGTTGGCGCTCAGGATGGTGCCGTCGGGGGCGAACTCGATCACCGCCTGCGAGCGGTTCAGGGCCTCGATCTTGGAGCGGGTCTCGCCGTCGCGGAAGACGTTCATGGGGGCTTCTGGCGCCTGAAGCTGGATCCGGCCCGCTGCGCTCGGTGCCGGACATCGACTCGTGCGGTCGGAGATTCCGGCAAATCCGGTTAATGCCCGGTTTCGTGTGCAATCTTTCGGATCAGAAACTCAGGTTCAGGAGGGCAAAATCGGTTCAATACCGCGTGAGGCCGCAATGCCCCGGCGATCCTCAAGTATTCCCGCAAAGGTTGTATTTTCGCGACGATCCGGGCCGCCTCCGGCCGGGCTCGGCGGATCAGGCGGGGCCCGGCGGCGCTCGGCCGCCGGCCCGGCCCGGCCGTGACAATTCTGAGTTGTATGCGAGGCTCGACCACCGCCTAGGACGCGAGATCCTGCGCCAGCGCCTCGACCCGGCGCAGGTCGTCGACGAATGCCGCGTAGGCCTCCGCCTTGGCCTCGTCGGGCAGGCGCAGCAGGTAGGAGGGGTGGACCGTGATGAAGCCCTGGAAGCGGTTGTCGAAGCGCTCGAACCGGAAGGGCCCGCGGGCCCGGGTGATCGGCACGGCCTTGCCGGTCAGCGCCAGCACCGCGGTGGCGCCGAGCGCCACCACGAGCTTCGGGCCCACGAAGTCGAGCTCCCGGTCGAGCCACCAGCGATAGTGGCTGACCTCGCCGGCGGTGGGCTTCTGGTGGATGCGGCGCTTGCCGCGCTCCTCGAACTTGAAGTGCTTGACCGCATTCGTCAGGTAGGCCCGGTCCCGGGCGAGGCCGGCCTCCGCCATGGCGCGGGACAGGAGCTGGCCCGCCGGGCCCACGAAGGGCCGGCCCTGCCGGTCCTCCTGGTCGCCCGGCTGCTCGCCCACGAACGCCACGGTCGCGCCGACCGGGCCCTCGCCGAGCACCGCCTGGGTGGCGCCGGGCACCAGCGGCTCGGAGCGGCGGATGAGGGCGTTGAGGGCGTCGAGCGAGGCGGGGTCCTGGTCGGCCATGGCGGCGACCGCGCGGACGGGCTGGCGCTTCGTCGGCATCTGCGGCTCCCTCTCGATCATCTGGGCGGTGCGCGTGCCCGCCGCCCGGATCAGGGCCGGGATGGCGGCGGTCTCGGGCATGTTGTGCCAGTACTTCTTCGGCATCTCGGCCCGCATCGCCCGCAGGTTGGTGCGGGCCGGGTTGAAGGTGCTCTCGTAATAGTCCCGCCAGCCCGCCTCGAACCCGTCGCCCGGCGGCACCGCCTCGCGCCGGCCGGGCGGGCCGAACCGCACCGCCTCGCCGTCCCAGATGGCCGAGCCCTCCGGCGTCAGGATGGTCCAGCGCAGCGCCCGGAAGCGCTCCACGAAGAACGGGGCGGCGGCCTCGAGGATGTGGTGCTCCGGCTCGAACCAGGCGACGAAGCGCTCGGTTCCGGCAGCCTCCGGCACGCGGCGGAAGCGCAGGAAGGCGTGCATCTTGTGCAGGTCGCGCTGGATCGCCCTGCGCATCAGCCCGAGGCGGTGGACCAGGGGGTCGCTGCCCACTTCGAGGAGCTGGCGCTCGCCCTTCAGGATCCGCCAGATCAGCCCGTACAGCAGGGCGTAGCGCTCGGGGTCGCGGTGGGGCACCACCATCGCGATCAGGTCCGCCACCGCCCGCGGCAGCGGCACCGCAGCGCCCTCCGCCGGCGCCGGCGCCGGCGCGAACAGGCCTGGCGCCGCGCCGCTCGCGAAGGCCACGCCCTCGGGCGCCACCCCGGCGGCCACGAGCCCGCGCACGGCGGCCCGGAACCCCGGGAGGTCGGCCCCGGGGCCGAGCAGGACCGTGCGCAGGGGGGGGCTCTCGGGGCCGGGCGCCGGGCTCTCGGGGCCGGACCCGGCGCGGTCCGCCTCTCCGGTCCGGGCGAGGGCCGGTCCGCGACGCGGAGCGGGGGAGGGGGCGTGCCGGGGCGCCTGCGCGGTCATCTCAGAACAGGCTCAGCTGCTGCGCCGGCTCGGCGAGGCGGGCGCGCAGGTCGAGGCGGTCGGTGAGCCCGGTCGGCCGGTGATCGGCGGCGATCAGGAAGGGCCGGGCGCGCTTCAGGCCCGAGGAGAGCCGCGCCACGTCGTCGAGGCGCAGGCTGGTGTGGCGGCGCGCCCTGACGATCTTGTCGACGGCGCGCGCGCCGAGCCCGGGCACCCGCAGCAGCATCTCCCGGTCGGCCCGGTTCACGTCGACGGGGAAGCGGTGCCGGTTCTTCAGGGCCCAGGCGAGCTTCGGGTCGACGTCGAGGGCGAACATGCCGTCCTCGGTCGCCTCCGCCACGTCGTCGGGGGTGAAGTCGTAGTAGCGCAGCAGCCAATCCGCCTGGTACAGCCGGTGCTCCCGCTGGAGCGGCGGGGCCTTCAGGGGCAGGATGGTCGAGCCGTCCGGGATCGGGCTGAAGGCCGAGTAATAGACCCGCTTGAGCCCGAAGCTGCCGTAGAGATGCGCGCTCTTGCGGATCAGGGCCTCGTCGGAGGTCGCGTCCGCCCCGACGATCACCTGCGTGGACTGCCCGGCCGGGGAGAAGCGGCGGTGCTCCGCCTTGGCCTCGGCGATGCGGCTGCCGATCTGCGCCATCGCCCCCTGGATCGAGGCGCCGTCCTTCTCGGGCGCGAGCCGCTCCAGGCTCGCCTCGGTGGGCAATTCGAGGTTGATCGAGAGACGGTCGGCGTAAAGCCCCGCCTCCTCGATCAGCCAGGGGCTCGCCTCGGGAATCGACTTCAGGTGGATGTAGCCGCGGAAGCCATGGTCGCGCCGCAGGGACTTCGCCACCCGGGTCAGCAGCTCCATGGTGTGGTCCGGCGACTTGATGATCCCCGAGGAGAGGAACAGCCCCTCGATGTAGTTGCGCTTGTAGAACTCGACCGTGAGGGTCACGACCTCCTCGACCGAGAACTTCGCCCGCCGCACGTTCGAGGAGCGGCGGTTGACGCAGTAGGCGCAGTCGAACAGGCAGTAATTCGTCAGCAGGATCTTCAGGAGCGAGATGCAGCGCCCGTCCGGCGTGTAGGCGTGGCAGATCCCGGCCCCCGTCGTCGAGCCGAGCCCATCCTTGCCGGCCGCGCGCTTCGGCGCCCCCGACGAGGAGCAGGATGCATCGTACTTGGCGGCATCCGCGAGGATGCGCAGCTTCCTGGCCAGAATCTCGTCCATCCGGGGAAGATGCCGTCCGTTCGCGGTTTGTTCAAGGTCGTCCCACGCGCCCTCCCGCGCCCTGGCGCCGCACCCGGCTCGGGGTGAAGCCGTGGTTGCCGGACCCGGCGCGGGAGGCGCGCCGCCGTCCGGAGTGAGTCGTGGTCCCGTGATGGCGCGGGTGTCGCGACGCGCCCCCTCTCCCGAGCAAGAGAGGGTTGGGGTGAGGGATGCGGGCTCTCCGGAGAGGCCACACCCCTCACCCGGTCGGCTGGCGCCGACTCGACCTCTCCCGGACGGGAGAGGTGGGGCGCACCGTCGTCCGCGCCACGCCACGCAGCTGGATCTGGCACGGTCACCGCGCCGGGCCCCCTCTCCCGAGCGGGAGAGGGGGAGCACTCGGCCGGCGGCGCGAACGAGACGCGCCGGTCGCGCCGCCGAGGGCCGCCTCAGCCCTGCTTCAGCGTGGCGTTGAGGGTGATCTCGGCGTTGAGGACCTTGGAGATCGGGCAGCCGGTCTCGGCGGCGTGGGCGAGTTCCTCGAACTTCGCCTGGTCGATGCCCGGGATCGTGGCCGTGAGGGTGAGGGCGGATTTCGTGACCTTGAAGCCGGCGCCGTCCTTCTCGAGGGTGACGACCGATTCCGTTGTCATCTCGGTGGCGGCGAGGCCCGCCTCCTGGAGCTGGAAGGCGAGCGCCATGGTGAAGCAGCCGGCATGGGCCGCCGCGATCAGCTCCTCGGGGTTGGTGCCGGGCTTGTCCTCGAAGCGGGTGTTGAAGCCGTAGGGCTGGTCCGAGAGCACGCCCGACTGCGTCGTGATCCGGCCCTTGCCCTCCTTGCCGTTGCCCTGCCAAACGGCGTGCGCCTTGCGGTTGATCATGATCGTGTCCTGCCTCGCGGGGCTGCGCCGACGCGGATCTGCGCGGCCTCAGGCTCCTCGTCCACCCGAGGTGGGGCGGGGGGCGGCGAAATCCAGCGCCGGCGCCATCAGGGTGCGGTGTGCGGGCGGCGGGACTCAGATCCCGCCCGTCCCCGCGCCGTCCTCGCCCCCGTCCCCTACTTCGTCCTCCGCTTCGGCCTCGGCCTCGATGGTGGCGCGGGCGAGGCCGTAGTGGAAGCCGGCCCGCGCCATGGCGGCGAGGTCCCGGTCGCGGTGCGCCGCGCGGGTGCCGGGCCGGCGGAAGGGTCCGAGGCGGCGGCGCCTGGCGTAGGCGCGGGCGGCCTGCGCCTCGACGGCCTCCGCCTCGCCCGCGGGGGCGGCCTCGCGCTCGGCCGCCTCGCGCTCGGCCTCCATGGCGGTGGCGATCGCCTCCCGGGAGACGCCCTTGGCGGCGAGCTTCGCCGCGGCGCCGCGGGCGGAGGCGCCGCGGCGGCGCAGGGTCGCGAGGCGGGCGGCGGTGAAGCGGGCGTCGTCCACGAGGCCGCCGCGCACCGCGCGCGCCACCACCGCCTCGATCATCGGTCCGAAGGCCTCGGCCGCCTCGCCCCGGGCGCGGGCGCGCTTCTCCACCCGCCGCCGCAGGGTCCGGCGCAGCATCTCGGTCGAGGCGCTGTAGCGCTCGAGATAATGCAGCGCGGCCCGTTCCAGCCAGGCGGCCGTGATCGGCGGTGTGGGTCTTGCCTCTGCGACATCGGGACCACGGCCCGGCCGCTCTGCAACATTTCGCACGGACATCGGTTCTTCACGATCTGGACAGGTTTACGCTCCATGAATCGCGGATGGAAAGCACGCAACGCCGCAGGGGCGTCCAGAGTGGCGTCCATGGTGGCGTCCAGATTGGCGTCCATGGGGCCGCCGACCTCGACCGGGCCCGGAGCGGCAGCCGCCTGCCGTCCCCCCTGTTGAGACGCGAGTGGCTCCTCGTCCTGCTCGCCCTCGGGCTCGCCGCCACCGCGGCGGCCGTGGTCTACCTGTCCCGGCCCACCACCCTGACGGTGGCGGTCGGCCCCCGCGACGGGGCCGAGGCCACCCTGATCGAGGCCTATTCCAACGCGCTCGCCCGCGGGCGCGAGGACGTCCGCCTCCGGATCCTGCCCTTCGACGACGTGCGCGACAGCGCCGCGGCGCTCCAGCGCAACAAGGCCGACCTCGCGATCGTGCGGCCCGACGTCTACCTGCCGGAGAACGGCCTGACCCTGGCGATCCTGCACGACGAGGCCCTGGTCATCGTCGCCCCAGGCGCCGCCGAGATCGAGAGCTTCCCCGACCTCGCCCGCAGGCGCCTCGGCCTCGTGGTGCGCCACAGCGCCGACACCCCCTTCCTCAACAACCTCCTGGCCTTCTACGACCTCGCGGCCGAGGAGAACCAGGAGGGGGCCGAGCCCGGGCCGGGCCGGGTCGCCCTGGTGCCCCTCAAGCCCGCCGAGGTGACGGCGGCGATCGCCGAGAAGCGGGTCGACGCGGTCGCGGTCATCGCCAACCCCGCCTCCAAGGCCGCGACCGCGACCGTCCGGGCGGTGGAGATGGGCGCCCCCGACAGGAAGATCGGCTTCGTGGCGATCGCGGACGGCGAGGCGATCCTGACGCGCTTCCCCGAATTGCAGGCGGTGACGATCCCGGCCGGCACCTTCGGGGGCCGGCCGAAGCGCCCGGACGAGGAGGTCAAGACCGTCGGCGCCTCCTACCGGCTGATGGCCCGGGGCTCGGTCAGCCGCGTCGCGGTGGCCTCCGCCACCCAGCACCTGTTCGAGTGGCGCTCGAAGCTCGCGGCGGCCGCGCCCATCGCCAAGCTGATGAAGGCGCCGGATTTCGACACCACCGTGGCGGCGACCTCGGCCCGGCTGCCGAACCACCCCGGCGCGGTCGATTATTTCGAGCGCGAGCAGCAGACCTTCCTCGACCGCTACGAGGACTACATCTACCTGTTCGCCTTCTTCGGCGGCACCATCGGCTCCGGCATCGCCTGGCTCGGCCAGCGCCTCGCGCGCAAGCGCCGCGAGCGCGTCGACGTCGTGCTCGACCGGCTCCTCGACATCCTGCGCGAGGTCCGGGCCGCCACCACCAAGCCCGAGCTCGACGCCATCGCGGTGGAGACGGACGAGCTCGTCACCGACGTGGTGCGCCACGCCCGCGAGCGCACCATCGACAACCGCACGGTCAGCGCCCTGATCCTGGCGGTGGACGCGGTCCACGCCGCGATCAGCGACGCCCGCCGCCAGATCGGCAACGCCGCCGAGCACGAGACCCGCGCCGGCGCCCGGGCCCGCACCGCGCGCCTCCTGGCGCTCAGCGTGCCGGCGGCGGAGTAGCGGGCCCGGGCGGCCGCGCCGCCGGGATCGCCGCAACCGTCCCAGGCCGCGAAGGACGCGCCTCAGAGCACCCTACTCTCGACCCCGGACGGGCACGTGACGACGACCTCGGCGTCGACCCCGCGGGATCCGGCGCCGAGCCGATGCTGTCCCTGTGCGTCCCGCAGACCGGCTTCGGCTGCCCCGCGAACAAGCGGGGCGCGAAAAGACTTGACAAAAATCCTATTCTGTGCTTCCTATCCGTCGCCTGCCGCCCGTCTCGACGGGGGGCCCGTCCGGTGACCGACCGGGCGGGCCGGGGCGGCGGGGCGGTGCCCGCGTCGGTGGCTTCGGTCGCCATCGCCCCGGGCGGCGGCTCGACGCGACGCCGGCTCGGAGGGCGGCGGGAGACCGGGGAGGAAATGCCCCGCGC
>NZ_VZZJ01000015.1:84020-132214 GCF_008806345.1 Methylobacterium planeticum
CCGCCCACTACGAGGCGGCGTGCGACGAAGGCTCGCTCGGATCTCCGCGGGGCCATCCCGTGACCCGTGGGTCGATAGCGCAGGTCGGGACCGCCGGAGACACCGCGACGCGAAGCGGCGGAGGCGAGCGAGCCCCCGCCGCGGGACGCCGGGAGACCGGTTTCAACAAGTGCGCTCAGAGTGGTCTCGCGGCGTCCCGCGTCCCCTCGCAGGCGGCGTTTGGGCCATGCCCCCGGAGCCAGCGGCTCGCGGGGGCGAAGGCGTGTCGGGACTGGGCCGGCGCCTCAGACGCTCGCCTGGCTGACGAACTTGGTGGTGAGGTAGGCCTCGAGCGCCTCGGCGCCGCCCTCGCTGCCGTAGCCCGAATCCTTGACGCCGCCGAAGGGCGTCTCGGGGACCGCGAGGCCGTGATGGTTGATGCCGAGCATGCCGCTCTCGATCCGGGCCGCGACCTTGGTGGCGCGCTCGGCCGAGCGGGTATAGGCGTAGGCCGCGAGCCCGTAGGGCAGGCGGTTCGCCTCGGTCAGCGCCTCGTCATCGTCCGAGAAGCGCTGGATCGCCGCCACCGGGCCGAAAGGCTCCTCGTTCATGATGCGGGCGGAGAGCGGCAGGTCGGTGAAGACCGTCGGCTCGAAGAAGTTGCCCCGGTTGCCGATGCGCTTGCCGCCGGTGCGCAACGTCGCGCCCTGCGCCGTCGCGTCGGCGGTCAGGCTCTCCATCGCCTCGAGCCGGCGCCCGTGGATCAGCGGGCCCATCCGGGTCTCGGGGTCGAGCCCGTCGCCGATCGTGAGGCCCTCGGCGAGCGCCACGAAGCCGTCGACGAAGCGGTCGAACACGCTCTCGTGCACGAGGAAGCGGGTCGGGGCGACGCAGACCTGGCCGGCATTGCGGAACTTGTTGGCGCCGAGCACCGAGACCGCCTTCTCGACGTCGGCATCCCCGAACACGATCGCGGGGGCGTGGCCGCCGAGCTCCATCGTGACCCGCTTCATGTGCTGGCCCGCGAGCCCGGCGAGCTGCTTGCCCACCACCGTCGAGCCCGTGAACGAGATCTTCCGGACGACCGGGTGCGGGATCAGGTAGGACGAGATCGCGGCCGGATCCCCGAACACCAGGGAGAGGGCGTCCCCCGGCACCCCCGCGTCGAGATAGGCCCGCACCAGGGCGGCGCAGGAGGCGGGCGTGTCCTCGGGGCCCTTCAGGATCACCGAGCAGCCGGTGCAGAGGGCGGCGGCGATCTTGCGCACCGCCTGGTTGATCGGGAAGTTCCAGGGCGTGAAGCAGGCGACCGGCCCGACCGGCTCGCGCACCACGAACTGCATCACCCCGTCCTGCCGGGCCGGGATCACCCGGCCGTAGCTGCGCTTGCCCTCTTCCGCGAACCAGTCGGTGACGTCGGCCGCCACCAGGGTCTCCATCCGGGCCTCGGCCAGCGGCTTGCCCTGCTCGAGGGTCATGATCCGGGCGATGTCCTCCACCCGCTCCCGCAGGAGGTCGGCGGCCCGGCGCAGGATCTTGGAGCGCTCGAAGGGGGAGACCCGGCGCCAGGTCGCGAAGCCCCGCTCGGCCGCCGCGAGCGCCCGGTCGAGGTCGTCCCGGCTGGCGACGGCGAGCTGCCCGATGGTCTCTCCCGTGGCGGGGTTGAGGACCGGCAGCCGCTCGCCCGCGGAGCCTGCCGACCACGTGCCGGCGATATGCAGATCGACATCCGGATACATGAAGCGCGACCATCCCTGCTCGACCGGCCGACGGGCCGGCACCGGCGCCCATCGCCGGCGACAGGGGTTGTCCGCCCTTCGGGCGCCGCGGGCAACCCGGTTCCGCGCATGGGGCCGCGCGTTCCGGCCGTTCCCGGAGGGGCGGGCCGGTCCCGGACGGGGGGGGTCAGGCGGCGATGCGCTCGCCGATGGCGTCGGCCCCGAGCACCACGGCGCGCTCGCCGCGGCGGGCCTGCAGGGTGCCGCCCTTCGGCACCACCTGCCAGCCCTCGCGGCAGCCGTCGATCGGCTCCGACACCACGATCAGGCCGGTCTCGGTCTCGCGGTAATACAGGCTCGGCGGGCGCCCATCGCAGGCCCAGCGATAGGCCGTCAGGGTTTCGCCGTCGGTCAGGAGCGCGGTGAAGCGCAGGGGCTCGGCGATGCCGGCGCCCTGCATCAGCTCGCGCACCGTCGCGAGGGTCTCCGCCATGGCGCCGATCGGGCTGTCGATCAGCCCGTTGGCGAGGGCCAGCAGGAACAGCGCCTCGGAATCGGTGGTGCCCCGGCGCCCGTCGTAGAGCGCGTCCGGGATCAGGGCCTCGAGCCGGCGCTTGATCCGGTGATAGCCGCCGATCTGGCCGTTATGCATGAACATGTGCCGGCCGTGGACGAAGGGGTGGCAGTTCGCCCGGGTCGTCGCCGTGCCGGTGGAGGCCCGCACATGGGCGAAGAAGGTGCGGGCGCGGACCTGCTGGCAGAGGTTGACGAGGTTCTCGTCGGACCAGGCCGGGGACACGTCCCGGTAGATGCCGGGATCGGGCCGGTCGCCGTACCAGCCGATGCCGAAGCCGTCGCCGTTGGTCTCGGTCTTCGCCTCGGCCGCGTGGAGCGACTGATGCACCAGCGAGTGCGTCGGTGCGCAGACGAGGTCGGACAGGAAGACCGGATCACCGCTATAGGCGAGGAAGCGGCACATGGCTGACAAACACCCCCAGACAAACGCGCGGGCCGGGCTCTCACGGCTCACAAGCAAGCCGTATTCCGCAGCGCGGTCTCCGCCGTCTCAGAACTGTAACACTCAGGCTTGCGCGGTGAACAGTTCGTTAATGCACCGCATCATGCCGACGGTTTGAGCGTATCCGGGGATCATGCCCAAGGCATGGCCAAGTGAAGGCCTGTCGGGGTGATGGCCTTTCCGGGTGACGGCCTGACGAAGCGATGACGGGAGCCGGCGATGACGGTGCCGACGATGCGGCGAGCGGCCCCCGCGGCCCCTGCATGAAAAACGAGCAGAATAACGGGACCGATCCCGACTCTTGCCGGTTGACCCAAGCCGGCGCAGCATCGGGGTCGGCGCAGCGACCCGATTCGAAGTCGCGCTCTCAGGCATCACCCACATCCGGATAAGGAGGCTTCATGGGCCAAGCTCTGCCCGACTGTCCCGTCGCACTCGTGGTCGAGGACGACGCCGCGGTCCGCAACCTCGCCGCGGCCGTCCTCGAGGAGACCGATCTCGACGTCATCGCCTGCGACAGCGCGGAGGCGGCGATCTCGGTGCTGGAGCGCGCCGACGTCAACGTCGCCCTGCTGTTCGCGGATGTGCGCCTGCCCGGCGCGATGGACGGGCTCTCCCTGGCCCAGACCGTCGAGGCGCGCTGGCCGGACGTGCGGGTGATCGTCACCTCGGGCTACGACGAGGGGCGCAACGCCCGCATGCCCGAGCACGCGGTGTTCATGCAGAAGCCCTGGCGTGCCTTCGATGTCCTGGTCCAGGCCGAGCGCGCCACGGACGCGGCCCGCGCCGCCTGAGGCCACGCAAAAAGGCCCGTGCCGCCGTGAGGCGACCGGGCCCGCTTGGACGGAAGGCGGAGGCTGCCGAAGACGGCAGCCCGGCCCTTACGACGCGATGGCGGCGCCGGGAGCCTGCTGCGGAGCGGGGCTCGCGGAGGGCATGCCGGGACGGCGGGGACCGCCGGCGCCGAAGCGGGGCTTCGGCTTCGGAGCGGCGATCAGGCCCTCGCGGATCGCGGTCTTGCGGGCCTGCTTGCGGGCGCGGCGGACGGCCTCGGCCTTCTCGCGTGCCTTGCGCACGGAGGGCTTCTCGTAGGCCTTGCGCTGCTTCATCTCACGGAAGATGCCCTCACGCTGCATCTTCTTCTTGAGGACGCGGAGCGCCTGATCGACGTTGTTGTCGCGAACGAGTACCTGCAACGGTCTTGATCCTCTAGAACGATCTGTCTTCGATCAGCGCCGGCTCCGAGCCCCGACGGCTTGTGGGGAACCGACAAACGCCCCTTGCCCGGGGAATTCCCAGGAGGGACGTCGATCGGACAGTCTCGAATCGGCGCGTAAAACGATACCTGCGGCAAGCTCATACACGATGCGCGGACGAGATCCAACCGGGCGCGGGCGACGAATGCGCGGTGGCGGCGAGGGGCGTCCCGGCGCGGCCCGAAGGCCACACCCGCCCCGGCCGGGAACGTCCGGTCAGCTGTGCGACTGGATGAAGTTGCGCACGAGCGGGTAGGTCTGCGCCTCCCATTTGCGGCCCGAGAACACGCCGTAATGGCCGACGCCCGCCTGGAGATGGTGGCTCTTCATGTGCGGCGGCAGGCCGGTGCAGAGGTCGTGGGCCGCCATGGTCTGGCCCACCGCGCAGATGTCGTCGCGCTCGCCCTCCACCGTCATCAGGGCGGTGCGCCGGATCGCGCGCATGTCGAGCGGGCTGCCCCGGTAGGTGAGCTCGTTCTTGGCGAGGGTGTAGTCCTGGAAGACCATCTTCACGGTCTCGAGGTAGAATTCCGCCGCGAGGTCGAGGACGGCGAAGTACTCGTCGTAGAAGCTCTCGATCGCCCGCGCCTTGTCGGTCTCGCCGTTGGCGAGGTGCCAGAACAGGTCCGCATGGCCCTGCACGTGGCGCTTGGCGTTCATCGAGATGAAGGCCGAGACCTGCACGAAGCCCGGATAGACCCGCCGGCCCGCGCCCTTGTGACGGCGCGGCACGGTGGCGATCAGGTTCTCCTCGAACCACTCGATCGGCTTCGAGATGGCGAGCTCGTTCACCGAGGTCGGGCTGATGCGGCAATCCACCGGGCCCGCCATCAGGGTCATGCTGCGCGGGGCCGCCGGGTTGCGGCTCTGCGCCATCACGGCCGCGGCGGCGAGGGCCTGGACGGCCGGCTGGCAGACGGCGACGACGTGCGAGCCCTCGCCCATCGTCTCCAGGAACTGGACCAGGTGATCGACGTAATCGTCGAAGCCGAAGCGCCCGGCCGAGACGGGCACGTCGCGGGCATTGTGCCAGTCCGTGATGTAGACGTCGTGGTCCGGCAGCAGGGTGCGGACGGTGCCGCGCAGGAGCGTGGCGAAGTGGCCCGACATGGGCGCCACCACCAGCACCTTGGGCTGTTCCGTGGCGATGTCCTTGCGGAAGCGCAGCAGCGTGCCGAAGGGCGTGGCGAAGACCGGCTCCTCGGTGACGGGCACCTCGCGGTTGCCGACGGCGACCGAATCGATGCCGTAGGGGGGGCGCGTGAAGGTGAGCCCGGCCCGCATCATCATCCGGGCGCCGGCGGACCACCAGGTCACCGGCTCGCGGAACCCCGCATGGGTCCAGGGGGAGATCGCGTCGTGCAGGATCCGGCCCCAGGCCCGGGTCTGCTCGGCGAGGTCGGCCTGGACCTCGAAGGCATCGTACAGCATGGGGCGGGCTCGCATGCGCGATCGGCCCAGGGAGGGGGCGCTCACGGCGGAAGGAGAAGGCAGCCACGCCTGCGGGCGCTGCATATTCATGGGGCGCTAAGGATGAGACGGGCGCGAAGGCGCCGCAACCGGCCAAAAGTACGACGCGACGGGTCTGTGGTAGTGCTGCATCATCCGAGCCCCCCGCTGCACGGCCTTGCGCGTGCACGGCCCATGCCACCGGAACGGGCCGACCTTGTTGAGCCAGCAACCTTTCAGACTGGCGGATACTGTCAAGCCTGTGCGACCGCCGAGCCCACGCTTGGTTGACGGCTGCGCTTTCGGGGCACCATCGGCGGCCGCTCCCCGAGGGGCGGCAGGTGGAGGGACGGCAGGTGGAGGGACGGCACGAGGAGGGACGGCACGAGTCTTGGATCAGCTTGGCGCTAAGCAACACGGAAGCCCGAGGGGACCAGAGATGGCTGCGGCGACGCTCACGATTTCGAGCCGGAATTACTCCTCGTGGTCCTTGAGGGGCTGGCTGATCTGCCGGATGGCGGGGCTTGATTTCGAGACGGAGGTGCTGTCGGGCGCCGACGCCTCGACCCGGGCCGAGCTCCTGCACCTCTCGCCGTCGTTCCTGGTGCCGCGCCTCTGCCACGGCGAGGTGGTGGTCTGGGACACCCTCGCCATCGCGCAATATCTCAACGAGACCTACCCGAAGGCGGGCTTCCTCCCGAAGGACGTCGTGGCCCGCGCCCATTGCCGCTCGATCGCCGGGGAGATGCACGGGGGCTTCATCAACCTGCGCTCGGCCCTGCCGATGAACCTCAAGGCGCATCATCCGAACTTCAAGATCTTCAACGGCGCCAAGGGCGACATCGACCGGATCAGCGCGATCTTCGACGAGTGCCTCGGCCGCTACGACGGCCCCTACCTGTTCGGCGCGCAGCCCACCCTCGCGGATGCCATGTACGCCCCGGTCTGCACGCGCTTTCGCACCTACAACGTGGCGCTGCCCGACCGCGCCGCCGCCTACCGCGACCTGATCCTGTCCTGGCCGCTGATGCAGGAGTGGAGCGAGGCCGCCGCCGCCGAGCCGGACGAGATCGAGGAACTCGACATGGAGTTCTGAACCCGGTCCCGGGGCCGCCGCCCCGGGACCGGCGGGCCTCAGGTCTGGAAGTCGAACAGCAGGGCCGCCGAGGTCTGGCCGGAACTGCCGGAGCCGCTCGCCCCGTAGCCGGAGGCGCTGGACTGCGTCGCCTGCAGTTGCTGGATGAAGCTCGTCAGCAGGTCGTCGGTCCCGCTCGCGCTGGCGTCGGTCGCGGATCCCGCCGAGGACGCGTCCGTGGGCGGCGGACCGTGCGGCCGGTGCCCGCGCCCGCCGACCCCGCCGACCGGCTCCGCGTCCCGATCCTCGGATGCGTCGTCGGGACCGCCGCCGGCATTCTGCGCGAAGATCTGCTTGAGGGTGTCGGCCTGGGCGCTGGTGAGGCTGCCGCTCGTCACCTGATCGTCGATCAGGCCGTCGATCCGGTCCTTCATGTCGGAGGGGTCGAGGCGGGTCTCGCGGCCGCCGCTGCTCGTCCCGCCGGAACGCGACGTGCCGCCGGTCGAGGCGGTGGACTCGCCGAAGAGGCTCGCGTCGATCGACTTGAGGGCGCTCGTCAGCGCCGTGCCGTCGGCCGAGCTGATACTGCCGGAGGAGACCTCGCTGCCGATGGCGCTCGCCACCGGGTTCCTGCCGGAGGGCGGCGGGGGCGGGCGCTGGGTCGAGAAGAGCTGCTGGGCGGTGGAACTGGAGATCGTACTCATGGGCAGGCTCGTGAACTGGAAGGCACCGGTTGCGCCCGGCCGCGGGTCCGGTTCGATGAGGCGGGATCTTGGTTAAGGGGCCGTTGCGACGGGGCCGGACTTGGTTTCCCGAGATGTCTCCGGACGCCCCGCGCAACATCGCGAAACCAAGTGCCGGCCGGAGCCCTAGGCGGCCTCGGCCGGGAGAACGGCCGGCCCCGGTGCGGGCGGGTGCGGTGCCTGGACGGCGAGCGGCAGCTCGATCCGGGCGCAGAGGCCGCCCCCGGGCGGGTTCTCGAGGATCAGGCGCCCCTGATGCGCCTCGACGATGGCGAGGACGATCGAGAGGCCGAGGCCGAAGCCGCTCGCCTCGTTCAGGTTCCGGGCGCGGTCGCCCCGCACGAAGGGCTGCAGCATGGCGTCGCGCTCGGCCTCGGGGATGCCGGGGCCGGAATCGCGCACCTCGACGGCGATGCCGCGCGGCGAGGTCTCCATGCTGAGCACCGCCGCGCCGCCGTACTTCACGGCATTGTCCACCAGGTTGGTGATGGCCCGCTGCAGCTCGTCGGGGCGCCCGCGCACCAGCACGTGGCGGCTGCGCTCGACCTGCACGTCGGCGCCGACATCGCTGAAGCCGTCGCAGACCGTCTGCACCACCGAGGCGAGGTCGACGAGGGCGGTCGCCCCCGCGCCGCCGCCCTGGCCGTCGCGCACGAAGGAGAGCGCCGCCTCGACGAGGCCGTTCATCTGGTCGAGGTCGCGCAGCGTCATGGTGCGGGCCTGATCGTCCTCGATGAACTCCGCCCTGAGCCGCAGCCGCGTGATCGGCGTGCGCAGGTCGTGGCTGATGGCGGCGAGCATCTGGGTGCGGTCGTCGATGAGCCGGCGCACCCGCTCGCGCATCCGGTCGAGGGCGCGCGAGACGGCGAGCACCTCCTCGGGGCCGCGCTGGGGCAGGGGCAGGGGATCGTTGCGCGTCCCGAAGGCCTCCGCCGCGTTGGCGAGGCGCGCGAGCGGGGCCGTGAGCGCCCGGGTCGCCCAGACCGAGAGCAGGGCCAGCGTCAGGCCGAGGAACACGAAGGTGAAGATGAGGGCGCCCTGCTTCGGCGGCCGCAGGGGATCGTCGGGCAGGCCGGCCTCGAAGGTCGCGCCGCCCGGCGTCGTGATGCCGAGCCGCAGGATCCCGTGCGGCGCCGCTCCGGGCAGGTCCGTGATGGCGAGGTGCTGGCCGAAACCGTCGCGCAGGCGCTGCACCACCGGGTGGACGTCGAGGCTGCTCTCCGGCGTCGCCGCGGCGCCGCCCCAGGGCGCGATGCGCAGGCTCGGCAGGACGTGGGCGGCGTGGCGCAGGAGGGCCGGGCGCTCGGCCGGGGAGGCGACGTCGAGGAGGCGGGTGACCGTGGCGAGGCGGTTGGCCGCCACGCCCGGATGGTCGTCCGGGCGCCAGGGCTCGCGCAGCAGCACGAAGGCGATCGTCGCCACCGCGTGCGCCACCACGATCGCCGCCACCACGAGGAGCGCGATCTGCCCCGCCACGCTCCGGGGCCGCAGGCGCGCCAGGAGCCGCCTCGGGAGGTCGGGCGTGCTCATGACCGGCCGACCTCCGGGGTGAACAGGTAGCCGCCCGACCGGATGGTGCGGATGATCTCGGGGTTGCGGGAATCCCGCTCGATCTTCTGGCGGATGCGGCTGACCAGGACATCGATGCTGCGCTCGAACGGCCCGGCGGCGCGCCCCTGCGTCAGGTCGAGGAGCTGGTCGCGCGAGAGCACGCGGCCGGGGCGCAGGCAGAGGGCGTGCAGGAGGTCGAACTCCGCCCCCGTGATGGCGATGCGCGCGCCCTCCGGGCTCAGCACCTGCCGGAGCGAGACGTCGAGGGTCCAGCCCGCGAAGTGCAGGCGCCGCGCCCCGTCGTCGCCCGGCGTCTCGGCCGCCGCGCCGCGCCGCAGGATCGCCCGGATCCGCGCCAGGAGCTCGCGCGGGTTGAAGGGCTTGGCGAGGTAATCGTCCGCCCCGAGCTCGAGGCCGATGATCCGGTCGATCTCCTCGGCCTTGGCGGTGAGCATCAGGATCGGGACCGCGGAGGATTGGCGCAGGCGCCGGCACAGGCTGAGGCCGTCCTCCCCGGGCAGCATCAGGTCGAGGACGATCAGGTCGACGCGGGCATCCGAGAGGACCCGGTCCATCTCCCGCCCGTCGCCGGCGAGGCTGACGCGGCACTCGTTCGCCCGCAGGTAGCGGGCGATCAGGGCGCTGATCTCGCGGTCGTCCTCGACGAGGAGGATGTGGGGCGTTGACGTCATGGGCATCGACAGGGTTTTGCGAAGTTCGATCAGGGGTTATGCCCTGCTCGGGCAATCATTCGAAGCCTGCGGGGCGGGCTGAATTGTAACACGCTGTTTCCACCGCCGCCGAGGGACACATCGGGCAACGGAAGTTGTGCTGCTTGTGGAAAGTGAACGGTTCCGGGTCGGCCGCATTGCCGACGAGTCCGCAGATTCCTATGTCCGGTCGATGCGCGCCGAATCACCTCGGCGCAATCGCCAGTCCGGCGTTGGGCCGCACGGCGCCCCTCGTCCCCGGGAGACGACGATGCAGACCTCCAACCGCCTGTTCGACGATTTCGCCCGCCTGATGACCGACGCCGCCGGGGCGGCGCAGGGGGTTCGCCGGGAGGCGGAGACCGTCGTCCGGAGCCAGATCGAGCGCCTGATCCGCGACATGGACATCGCCTCGCGCGAAGAGGTCGACGTCCTGCGCGACCTCGTGACCACCCTGCGCAGCCAGAACGACGCCCTGACCGCCCGCGTCGTCGCCCTGGAGGCGAAGCTCGGCGCGGAGGCTGCGGCGGGGGCGACGGAGGCGGTCTGAGGCAAGTCTCGAAACCGTACCTGTCCACGGGCTTGAGCTTGTGCACAGGAAGCAGCGGTGGATAGCCGGTTTCCTGTTCACCGGCTCGAACCCCCGCTTTGAATCGCGAGTCAGGGCCGGTCTATAGTCAGGAACGCACTGATTCGCCCGAGTACGCCGATGACCGTGAGCGCCTAAGCTTTCACCGCATGTTCCTGGACCGTTTCGGTTCAGGATTCACCTTCGTGCGGATCGCTTCGACGACCCGGTTGCTTGTCTCTCATCATGTCGCGACGACTCCCCGGTCGGCGCCTTGGATCCCCATGACCCAGCTCCACGTCGACACCGAAGATCACGACCGGCTCGAGCACCCGCTCGACGTCGTCGAACGCCTCGCTTCCCTGCGCGACTGGATCTTCGACCGGGCGGAGACCGACGAGATGTCGGTGTCGGTCTCGGGGCGCTGGACCGATTATCACGTGGCCTTCACCTGGATCGAGGACGTCGAGGCGCTGCACGTGGCCTCGGCCTTCGATCTCAAGGTGCCGGAGCGGCGGCGGCTCGAGATCCTGAAGCTCGTCACCCTCGTCAACGAGCAGCTCTGGATCGGCCATTTCGACCTGTGGTCGACGGACAGCGTCGTGATGTTCCGCCACTCCCTGCTGCTCGCCGGCGGCGTGGCGCCGACCCATCCGCAATGCGGCATGATGCTGAAATCCGCGGTCGATGCCTGCGAGCGCTACTATCAGGCGTTCCAGTTCGTGATCTGGGCCGGGAAATCCGCCCGCGAGGCCCTCGACGCCGTGCTGTTCGAGACGGAGGGCGAGGCCTGAGGAGCCCGTCATGACCGATGCGCCCGGCCGGCTGCCGTCCTCGCTCACCCTCGTGGGCGCCGGAAAGATGGGCGGCTCCATGCTCGCCGGCTGGCTCGCGGGCGGCCTCGACCCGCGCCGCACGACGCTGATCGACCCCGCGCCCGCACCCGAGATCGTGGCCCTGTGCGAGGCCCGGGGCCTCGGCCTCAACCCCGCCGCGCCGCCCGCCTCCGAGGTCGTGGTGCTCGCGATCAAGCCGCAGGGGCTCGCGGCGGCCGCCCCCGCCCTCGACGCGCTGCTCGGGCCGGACGCGCTCCTGGTCTCGATCCTCGCCGGCAAGACCATCGCGGATCTGCGGACCCGGCTGCCGTCCGCCCGCGCGGTGGTGCGCGCCATGCCGAACCTGCCGGCGAGCATCGGGCGCGGCGCCACCGGGGCGGCGGCGAATGCGGAGGTGTCCGCGGACCAGCGCGACCGCGCGGACGCGCTCCTCGCCGCGACCGGGCTCGTCGAGTGGCTCGCGGACGAGGCGCTGATCGATGCGGTCACGGCCGTCTCGGGCTCGGGGCCCGCCTACGTCTTCCTGCTCGCCGAAGCCCTGGCCGAGGCCGGGGTCGCGGCGGGCCTGCCGCCCGAAACCGCGGCGCGCCTCGCCCGGGCCACCGTGGCGGGATCGGGCGCGCTCCTCGACGGGAGCCCGGTCGCGGCGGACGCGCTGCGCCGCAACGTCACCTCCCCGGGCGGCACCACCGCCGCGGGCCTCGCGGTCCTGATGCGGGCCGACGGGATGGCCGCCCTCCTGCGCGAGGCGGTTGCGGCCGCCAAGCGCCGGGCGGGAGAGCTCGCCGGCTGAGCCGATCGGGATCGGCCTCGGGGCGGGGCGGCGCCCGGCATCCGTGCGGCATGCCCGCCCACGGCCCTGCTCGACGCGGGGCGAGCCCCTAGATAGGGTTCTGCGACCGAGGAGGAGCGGAGACCCATGGACAAGACCGCAGGCCCGTCGGCTGAGGACCCCAAGAACGCCGGTCCGAAGGGCGAGACGTCGAAGAGCGAGAGTTCCCGGAAGAAGGCCGCGTCGCCGCCGAAGCCCTCGCCCCGCGAGGCCGCCGTCGAGGCCCTGATGCGGCTCGCGGCCGAGCAGCCCTGGAACGACATCGAGATCGGCGACATCGCCCGTGAGGCGGATCTGAGCCTCGCCGAGCTGCGCGACCTGTTCCCCTCGAAGGGCGCGGTGCTCGGCGGCCTCGCGCGCATCATCGACCGCAAGGTCCTGGAGGGCGACAATTCGGACCTCGCCGACGAGCCGACCCGCGAGCGCCTGTTCGACGTCCTGATGCGCCGCCTCGACGCGATGACGCCCTACAAGCCGGCCCTGCGCCGGATCGCCTTCGCGCTGCGCGGCGATCCCCTCTCGATCCTGGCCCTCAACGGCGTCGCGCTGAACTCGCACCGCTACATGCTGGCGGCGGCGGGCATCGACACCGAGGGGGCCCTCGGTCGGGTGAAGCTCCAGGGCGTCGTGATCGCCTTCGCGCGCGTGGTCGAGACCTGGCTCGAGGACGAGGATCCGGCCCTCGCCCGCACCATGGCGCGCCTCGACAAGGAGATCCGCAACGGCGAGCGCTTCATGGAGCGCGCCGAGGATGTCCGGCGCCTCACCGCCCCGTTCCGGGCCCTCGGCCGTTCCGTGCTCGAGCGGCGCCCGAGACGGCGCGGCGCGCGCAGCGAGAACGAGGACGATGGGAATCCCCTCGGCGGCGATCCGGCCGCGGCCATCTGAGGCGCGTTCGCCGGACGGGGCGCCGGTCCCCGCGCGGGCGCCGCCCGCGGGTCGCGGATCTCAGGGCTCGACGCGGCGCAGCACGAAGGTCGTGCCGGTCTCCGGGTCGCGCCGCCACGCCCCGTCGCCGGTCGGCACGAGGTTGACCGTATGCCCGCGCTTGGCGTTCAGCGTCAGGCGTCCCGAGACGAAGCGCCACGAGACCGGGTCGAACACCTCGACGCCGCCGTCGCGGCAGCCCGCGAGGATGCGCACGGGGGCCTGGGCGGCCTCGGGCGCGCCGAGTTCGAGGCGGCAGACATCCTTGTCGCGGTAGCGGTCGAGGGCGTAGATGCCCGGGTCCGGGCGCGGGCCCGCGGAGGCCGGGTCCGGCGGCTCCGCCGCCGTCGCGTGAGGCGCGTCGGAGGCCACGCTGTGGGTCGCGACGGTGCTGGCCTCCTCGGCCCGCCGCGCCGCCTCCTCGGCGGCCGGATCGGGGGGGCGCATCGCGACGATCTGGAGGGGCACCAGGCTGTAGGCCTCGCCGCTCTCCGCATGGGCGAGCAGGCTGCGCTGGTCCGGGCGGCGGGCGAAGAGCAGCACCGGGCGCACGTTCTTGTCGACGAGGCGGACCGCTCCCTCCGTGAAGAGCCAGCCCGCCACCCCGTTGAGGATCGGCAGCGCCCTGCGGCAGCCCGCCGGGAAGCGCAGGCGCCGGCCCGCATCCCCGCTCTCGCTCGTCAGCGTCATCACGCAGCGGCGGGTGCTGCCGTCCCGCGAGAGGTCCCAGGTGCCGGGCACCCCGGACAGCGCCTCGGGCAGGCTCGGGATGAAGGGCTCGGCCGGTGCGGCCGGAATCTCCGGCGCGGCTTCGGGCGCTGGTGCCGCGGGGGCCGGCTCGGGCGCCTGCGCCAGGGCCGAGCCGGCGCCTCCGAGCAGGATCAGGATCGCGAGCCGACGCCTCACGGATGCGCGCTCCAGGGCGTCTCCGGCACCGGCGTCACCGGGCCTTTCCCGGCAAACCACGAAACGAGATTGTCCACCACCAGCTTCCCCATCGCGGCCCGGGTCTGCACCGTGCCCGAGCCCACATGCGGCAGGAGGACCGTATGGTCCAGGGCCGCCAGCGCCTCGGGCACATGCGGCTCGCGCGCGAACACGTCGAGGCCGGCGCTGTGGATCGTGCCCGCCTCCAGCGCCGCGACCAGGGCGGCCTCGTCCACGAGGCTGCCGCGGGCGACGTTGATCAGGATCCCCTCCGGCCCGAGCGCCGCCAGGACCTCGGCATCGACGAGGCCGCGCGTCTCCGGGCCGCCGGGCGCCACGATCATCAGAACGTGAACGGCGTGCGCCATCGCCAGCAGGGTCGGATGGTAGGTGTAGGCCACATCCTCCTGACGCCGCCGCCCGTGATAGGCAAGCGCGACGCCGAAGCCTTCGAGGCGGCGCGCGATCGCCCGGCCGATGCGGCCGAGGCCGAGGATGCCGACCGTGCGCCCGCGCAGGCTCGTCGTGAGGGGGAACGACCCGCCCGGCCAGCGGCCCGCGCGCAGATGGCGGTCGGCTTGCGGGATCTGCCGGATCGTGGCGAGCAGCAGCCCGAGGGCGAGGTCGGCGACCTCGTCGCTCAGCACGTCCGGCGTGTTCGTGACGACGATCCCGCGCTCGCCGGCCGCGACCGCGTCGACCGTGTCGTAGCCGACCCCGAAGCTCGACACGATCTCGAGGTTCGGCAGGCGCGCGAGGAGCGCCCGGTCGACGGGCGCGTGGGCGTTGACGGCCACGCCCCGGATGCGCCCGCCGATTTCGGTCAGGACGGCGTCCGGGTCCGGGGCCGTGTCGAGGCGATGGAGGGTGAAGGCGGAGGCGAGGGCCTCCATCACGCTCGGCTGCATCGGCCGGAGGAGCAGGATGTCGGGGGCTTGCAAGGTCTCGGGGCTCCGCACCGGCAGGGGCTCGTGAAGGGAGGTCCGGCGCGTTCCGGCCGGACCGCCCTCGGGTCGCGCCGATGATGGTCGCGCCGGCGTGTCGCGGCAAGAATGCCCGGCAGCGACAAGAATGCCCGGCAGCGACAAGAATGCCCGGCAGCGACACGATCCGGCGATGTTCACCACCGCGTCTCGACGCGCCGGCCCGTCCCGACCCGGTCATGCGGCCGTCTCCGGGCAGCCATCCGGGCTCCGCCGGCGCGCGCCCACTTTCGAAACGGACTTGCGAACATTACTAAAGAGGCTCACTTCCACGCCCGAACGGCACCAGCCGCGAGCACACGATCAAGCGACCGAGCCCATGAACGCCCCGCGCACGCTCTACGACAAGATCTGGGACGACCACGTCGTCGATGTCCAGCCGGACGGCACCAGCCTCCTCTACATCGACCGCCACCTCGTCCACGAGGTGACGAGCCCGCAGGCCTTCGAAGGACTCCGCGTGGCCGGTCGCCGGGTGCGCCATCCCGAGAAGACCCTCGCGGTGGTGGATCACAACGTCCAGACCTCGGACCGGAGCCTCGGCATCGAGGATCCCGAGAGCCGCATCCAGCTCGAGGCCCTGGCCGAGAACGTGCGCGACTTCGGCATCGAGTTCTACGACGCCCTCGACCGGCGCCAGGGCATCGTTCACATCATCGGCCCCGAGCAGGGCTTCACCCTGCCCGGCCAGACCATCGTCTGCGGCGATTCGCACACCTCGACGCACGGCGCCTTCGGGGCGCTCGCCCACGGCATCGGCACCTCCGAGGTCGAGCACGTGCTGGCGACCCAGACCCTGCTGCAGAAGAAGGCCAAGAACATGCGCGTCACCGTCGACGGCACCTTGCCGCCGGGGGTCAGCGCCAAGGACATCGTGCTGGCGATCATCGGCGAGATCGGCACCGCGGGCGGCACCGGCCACGTCATCGAGTACGCCGGCGAGGCGATTCGCGCCCTCTCGATGGAGGGCCGCATGACGATCTGCAACATGTCGATCGAGGGCGGCGCGCGCGCCGGCATGGTGGCGCCCGACGCCACCACCTACGCCTACGTCAAGGATCGCCCGAAGGCGCCGAAGGGCGAGCTCTTCGACCGCGCCCGTGCCTATTGGGAGAGCCTCGTCACCGATGAGGGCGTGCAGTTCGACCGGGAGATCCGGCTCGACGCGCGCAATCTGCCCCCGCTCGTGAGCTGGGGCACGAGCCCCGAGGACGTGGTCTCGATCCAGGGCATCGTCCCCGACCCGGCCGCGATCCCGGACGAGAACAAGCGGCAGTCGAAGGAGAAGGCCCTGGCCTATATGGGCCTGCGGCCCGGCACCCGGATGACCGACATCACCCTCGACCGGGTCTTCATCGGCTCCTGCACCAACGGCCGCATCGAGGACCTGCGCATCGTCGCCAAGATGGTCGAGGGCCGCACGGTGCACCCGAGCGTCTCCGCCATGGTGGTTCCGGGCTCGGGTCTCGTGAAGGCGCAGGCCGAGGCCGAGGGCATCGACCGGGTCCTCAAGGCCGCCGGCTTCGACTGGCGCGAGCCCGGCTGCTCCATGTGCCTCGGCATGAACCCGGACCGGCTGAGGCCGGAGGAGCGTTGCGCCTCGACCTCGAACCGCAATTTCGAGGGCCGCCAGGGCCACAGGAGCCGGACCCACCTCGTCTCCCCGGCCATGGCGGCGGCGGCGGCGGTCGCCGGCCGCTTCGTCGACATCCGCGAGTGGCATTGAGGCCACGCCCGCGGGGCAGGGCGGAATCCCGGATTGACGATTCCGCCCGCGCCCCCTAAACGAACCCCAACGCCGACCGCACGCGGTCGACGGGCCCAGGTGGCGGAATTGGTAGACGCGCTGGTTTCAGGTACCAGTCTCGCAAGAGGTGAAGGTTCGAGTCCTTTCCTGGGCACCAATGCTTTTGTAAGACATTGATCTACCGCCCCTATTTCCGGAAAAGTCCAACTTGCCCCGCGAGGGCTCCGAAAGTTGGACACTTTCTCGCTCAAAATCAATTAGGTGCATAGCCCCACCGGCAAGCCGCTTCTGCTCAGCCTTGCGGGTGTAGTGCTCGGCCATCTTCGACGTACGCCAGCCGAACATCGCCATCAATTGCCGCTCCGTGGCGCCGTTCTCGGCCGCGAGCGTTGCGCCCGCTTTGCGCAGCCCATGGGACGAGCAGTGGGGCAGTCCAGCCTCCTTGCACCAGTCCTTCATCTTGTTGCCGAAGCCGTTCGAGGTGAACGGCTGACCGCGTTCAGTGACAAGAAACGTCAGATGGGTGCTCGGGCAGGCATCGATGGCCGCTCGCAGGACCGGGAGGAGGGGAACCTCCAGCGTCATAGGCTTCGAGTTCCGACCCTTGTGCTGAGTGTAGCGCAGCCAGGAGCCCTGTAAGTGCTGGCGCCCGAAGAGCACCACGTCGGAGCGGCGTCCGCCTGCGAACAGGAGCAGACACATGGCCAAGTAGGCCTTCGAGCCGAGTGGATGCCGGTCGATGAACTGACGTACCTCCGAGATTGTCCAAGTGTGGAAGCCCTCTGAGGCTGTCGAGATGTAGGCGACGTCGCGTGCCGGGTTGTGCGGGGCCAGATCCACGTCGGGCTTCACAGCCCATTTGAACACGGCCCGCACTGCCTTCATGCGGTTATTGGCACCATCGGGTTTATCCGCTTTGCGGTCTCGCAGAATGCGGACCGCGGCAGGTGTCATCCGCGAGAGCGGGAAGTCAGCGAACACAGTCGAGGCGCCTGGCTTGGTCGGCTCGTCGTACGTGCTTTCCAAGAGCGAGCGGCGGCGGCGCTGCGTGACGGCATCGAGGCGCTTGAATTCACCCGAGCCGATGTACTGCTGGCAAAGCCATTTCCAGCTGTCAGGCGTGGTGCGGCGCTGGTCACGAGCGGGCGCCGCCGGAGAACCTTCCAGAGCGGCGTGATATGCGCCCATGAACAGCTCGGTCCAAGGGATGCCCTCCAGCTTAACCTTCTTCTGTCCCTTCCGACGCAGATAGATGCGAACGATCCCGTAGCGATCGACATCCTCAACGCAGAATTTCGGGAGCCGGCGGGCCATGTCGGCGTCGAACCTCATGTGGCGAGGTCTCCCCACGCATCGTGCGTGACGTCCCTAGACGCGCCATCGCTCTCATCGGGCAGTGCCGCGAAGGCTGCGTCAAGTCTGATGCGATCCCACACCGTGCGGGCGTTGATCCGCTTCGGCGGCGGCATCCGCCGATCCCTGATCATCGTGTCGAAGAGGGACGGGGACACGCCGATGTAGGCCGCGGCTTCCTCACGCGAGAGACCACGCGGCGGAAGGGACACGGGCAACAGGTCGGCGAGGCGGCGAGCGGCTTTCATCGGCCGACCTCGGCGAGCGTGACACGCCCGTTTGGCGTGACATTTCTAAAATCGACCCAAACGACCGTGACGACGAAATCAGCCCGCGTGACAGGCGTGACACGAAAGCCCCCTACTACGTAGGGGGGCTTTCCGATGTCACGGCAAATGTCACGGCCAGCGGGGGCGTGACAGGCGTGACATTGACCCTTTGTCACGGGTGTCACAGCTGTCACGGTCAGGCCACCCATAGCCATTCCTCCCCACCCCAGAACCCGGACCGGAAGCCGTGCTGAGAACACGCAGCGAGCGCCCGCTTCAGAGCCTGCCGGGTCGTGGCCGCAGCCTTCTCGGGCTCCACGTCGCCCGTGACGTAGCGGCGTCGGAATTCGGGCCTCAGCTGCTCGACGGTGACTGCACGCACCAAAGGGCCGTCGCCCATGACGCTGACCTCACGGCCGAGCGCGATGACCTCGGCGAAGGCCTCCTTGAGCGCGAGGATCGGCAGGGGATCCTTCTTCGGGCGTTTCGTCAGGACAGGGGAGAGGACGTCCAGCGCCGGGTCGATGACACAGGCGCCGACTGGGTCGCCGTCATCGTCCTCACCGAACTGGATGAAGCGCAGGGAGAAGCCAGCAATCGGACCTTCCTCGCCGAAGCGTGTTTTCGCCAGGGCGAGTGAGCGGTTGGCCACTTCGCCCGTGACTTGGTTCCGGTCGGCCAGGACGCTGATCACCGCATCCGCGCCCGCCCGGTATGCTGAGGATCCCCGAAGGCCCGTCTCGTCGTTCTTGCCGTAGTGGTGTACTGGTAGGACGGCAGCGCCTATGGGATCGCCAATGAGACGCATGTGGCGGAGAGCCTGTTGCGCCTCGGCGGCATCGTTCTCGTCCTTCATCGCGAAGGCTGCAGCCAAGGTGTCGATGATGATGAGGCCAAGGCGGACGCCGTGGACCTTCAGCATTCGATCCGCGACCGCCTGGATTTTCGGCTGCAGAGCCTTCACCTCGTCGGCGTCAGACAAGCTGGGAACCGCTGCCAACCAAGCAATCGGCAGCGATTGGCCTTGAGCCCGGCTCCGCCGAGCGGCCTCGATGCGCGACGAAAGAGTGCCCGCCCCCTCCGCTGCCAGGATGAGCGTGCCGACGCTCTCGACCATGCGGTGGCCGAAGAAGGGCTCGCCGAGCGCTGCTGAGACAGCGAGGTCAACGACAATGAAGGTTTTGCCGGCGCCCGATTGGCCGCCGACCATGGTGATGCCCTCGGCTGGGACGACGCCCTTGACGAGGTAGCGTGGCGGATCCGTAGCTTCGTCACCGTCGAACACGAAGCCGGAAAGGAGGCGTTGAGTCTCAGCCTGACACTTTACGGCGTCGGCCAGCGCATCGTCCATCGGCGTCCAGTCTGATGAGTGCAGACGGGCTTCCTCGGCCGCAAATGGATCATCTCTCAAACCCATTCGGCGGCCCTCCCGGCTTTCTCCTCCCGCATCGGCGGACGAGCGGTAGCCTGCTGTCGCTCGCGTTGGTGGGTCTTCTGCTCGTCGAGATCCGCGCAGAGGCTCAGGACATGTCGCATCTCGATAGTCATCAGCCGCAGCGTGCGTGTAAGGCCGAAATCGTCGCGCAGAGATGCGTATTCGCCTGCCATCTGAGCGCGCATGGCGAGGGTCGCCGCCGTGTCGGCGATCTCAGCGCGCCACATATCGAGATCCCCGAAGGGGATCTCGCTTGTCGTGGGGATTGAGGAGCAGGTCATAGGCCGCTCCCCTCACGCTCGATGGCCTGCAACCCTGCGATCAGCTCGCCGAGCCGAAAGCGAGAGATGCAGACCCCATTGCGGGTCGGGACCGGCTCACCCCCGGATGAGTGAAGGAGCGCAAAAGTCCTGATGTCCACGAAGGCCGCGCCGTGATGCTCGGCAAGGCGAACTCGGATCTCCTCCGAGTTGCCCTTGCGGATGCTGCAATAGGTGCGTGGCTCGCTCACGGCCGAGCCCTCCAGCAGTCAATCCGTGGGAAGGCGAGTTCAGCCACAGCTGCAGCTGCGGCGGCCGACAACCCGTAACGGTGACGAAGGTGATGTTTTTGGTAGAAATCCGGGTCGCGAAGCGCTATCTGGAGGATGTCAGCTGCCGAGCAGACATTCGATCCAGAAGCCTTCGCCATGCCACTGGCGGGGGCTTCTTCCATTTGTGCTTGTCCTTTTTCAGGGGTGAGCGATCCGCATTCACTGGCGGATCAAGCAGCGGCTACGCTCGGGGTCGAAAGCCCGAGCATTTCGCGCAGCTTTGCACTCGGCACCCGATACTGGCCGCCGATTTTGATGGACGGGATGTCCCCGGCCTCACGCGCCTTGTAGGCGGCGTTCTTCCCAATCCCGAGAATTCGGCCGGCGAGCACCACATCGACAGTGGGCTGGGTCAGAACCTGCATGACGTCATTGCTCATCGCGGTCTCTCACACTTTCTCTCGGGATAGCCCGACGGAAAGTGTTGTGGACCCAATGATGCCACCTTGTCAACTTTACCTCGGGATACTACAACCGAAAGTGAGGGACCGATGGGGTTGAACCGTGACCGAAGCTGCTGCGACGCCCAAAAAGAAGATGGGGAGGCCGCCGAAAGCACCTGAGAAGGGCAGGCGCCAGAACTACACGTTCAGGATGAGTGACGCTGATCGAGACCGCGTCATCGAAGCAGCCGCTAAGTCTGGCCGCTCTATGAGCGAAGAAATTGAGTGGCGGATCACGGCCTCCCTTGTGAACGAGCGCCGTGATGCTGTTGATGCCGCAATTCTTGGCAGCCGGATCATCGCCAACATCGCGAAGGACTTGGCGCTTGCGCTCAGGCTGATCGACCCACCGACACCATTCCCGCCTTCGGGGTCCTACGAACTGGAGCGCTTAGCTTTTCTTGGGGCGGCCAAAGTCATCGCGAAGGAGCATCTGCCAGATCGCCTTCCGCTCATGGCTGCTGTTACTCGCACCGAACAGTGGGAGCGTGCCTGCTTGGAGGCGAAGCGGTCGGGACCGGAAATCGGCGGCCAAGTACTTCAGCAATCTCACTCGGCCTTTTTCAAGAGACTCGCGGCTGAAGCTGCTGCCCGTCCCGTTCCCGAAGAGCCTGACCTCAGTAGTTTCACGGGAATGGGCGGCCTGATGGGGGCAGGAGCTGAAGAACAGGCTCAACGACGGGCTACGGAGGCCGAGGTTCTGCACGAGAGTGGTCAAGATGGTGGGAATTTTGAGAACTCCACCGAAAACATCCGTATCTCGCGGGAAAATGGCGGAAAAACATAGTCAAATCTGGGAAAATCTGCAATAACTTGAGACAGACACAGGCCTATCCGTAGGGGAGGGTTTGTCATACATTCATATTCTGAGCTTTGGAGCCAGAGTATGGATGCGTGTGCTGTCTCTTCTTCAGCCCGCCTTGAGGCGGTCTTGTCGACGCGAGTGCCGGTCGGCTTTGGCGACGACATCCGCCTCGCTGCTCGCGCAGAGGGTGTGCGGCCCGGGACGCTGATCCGCGAGGCTATCTCGGAGCGCATTCGACAGGCCATGCGCTCTACTGATGCGGCTGCCTCCTACGGGGAGCAGCTCTGATGCCCGGTTTCTGGGAAAACGACGCGCTCGTTGAGCCTGTCACCACAGCGCGTGCCCCTGGGAAGGGCTTCTGGGAGAATGACCCTGTCGTCGACCAGCCTGCCTCAGGCGGCTTTGATGCTGGCGAGTATGCACGCTTCAAGGCCAATCGGCCGGCAGGCGGTTCGAAAGGCTTCAACTCTGCCGAGTACGAGGAGTTCAAGGCACGGACTGGTGAGCGGAAGGGCCGGCAACCGAACCCGTTTGACCAGTTCGATGACGCTCCCGCTGGCGCTCGCGGCTCGAAGCCCAACCCCTTCGATCAGTTCGACCTGCCTGCGGCCAGTGCGCCAGCGAAGGCGATGTCGGCTCTGGCGCCGTTCTTCGACAAGGGCCTGAGCACCCGAAACTCGGCTGGGCAGTGGACGCCTGAGGCTCGTGCTCGCCTCACCCGTGAGGGCATCAACCCACTCGACATCAACACGAAAGCCGAGAAGGGGCTCCTGGCCACCTATCAGGCTCAGAACGGCCAGCAGACGGGTGACGAGGCCGCCGCCATCGGTCGAGGCTTGATCAACGGCGTGCCGGTGGTCGGCCCCGCTCTGCTGGGAGGCACCAACCGCGCCGCGGCCTTTATCAGGGCCGTGCAGAACGGTACCAGCTACACCGACGAGTTGAAGAACGTCGAGGATTTCAACACCCGTACGGCCGCGGCCAACCCTGGCTCGACCACGACCGGCGAACTCGCTGGCGGCGTGCTTGGGACGGCGCCGGCCGTGATGGCGGCACCGGCTGCCTTCGGTGCGGGCGCTGGTAGCCTGGCGCTTCGATCAGGCCTGTCTGCGGCGACCTCCGGGGTGCTTGGTGGCGCCGACGCAGCTATTCGCAGTGGTGGCGACCTAGAGCAGACTGGAGAAGGCGCTGCCCTCGGCGGTGGGCTCGGCCTCATCGCGCCTGGTGCTGGGCAGGCTCTCGGCAGCGCGATCAAGGGCGTCGCCGGGCTGGCTGCAAAGGTCAATCCGAACGTGCCTGGCGTCGGTAACCGCGCTGCCAGAGCCCTCATGGACGACATGCGGAACTCGGGTGGAGCAGAGCCGGTTCGGGCACGCCTCGACGAACTGGGTCCGGAAGCGATGCTGCTTGACGCCTCGCCGTCCTTCGAGGGCCGAGCGCAAAGTCTCGCTGTTCGGCCGGAAACCCGGGAGGCGATCACCGCTCCGCTGACCGAGCGGGCCCAGGGAGCGAACAGGCGCCTCACCACCGACGTGGACACGCACCTCGGGCCGAACATGGATCCTGCGGTGTTCCATGCTGAACTGGACCGGGCCTACGACGAGGCCGTGCCGCAGCTCTACCAACGGGCGCTGTCCCGCCCGGTCACGGTCGACACCTCGGATTTGCTCGCCACCGTAGGCCGCATGGGCGAGCAGGAGAAGGGCGGCGCTCAGTCGGCCCTGCAGCGTGCCTGGGGCCTGCTGCACACGGAAGGCGATGTGCCCGGTGTCGGGTCCGCCCGCGTGCCCGACAGGCGTCCTGAGGCCCTGCACAATGCCAAGGAAGCCTTGGACGCGCAGATCGCGGCTGTTCGCAATCAGCAAGGCTCGGCAGCCCGTAGCGAGCTTCGAGCCCTCACGACGGTCCGCAGCGAGCTGAACGCCGCCCTTGAGGCCCAGGTGCCTGGGTACGCCGACGCGAACCGCATGGCTCAGAGCTTCTTCCAGCAGCGCGAAGCCTTCGATAGGGGCCAGACCCTGCTGAACGGCGGGCGTGAGGCTATGCGGCCGGCCGAGGTCGCGGAGACCACAGCAGCGTTATCGCCAGAGGCGCAGCAGGCTCAGCGGCTTGGCCTTCGAACCGAGGTCGACCGCCTTACGGGCACGCAGCTGAACGACCGCCTCGCGCTCCGCAAAGCCCTCCTTGGCGAGGGCGACTACAACCGCTCGCGGATGGGCACGGTCTTCGGTGAGGAACCCACGGCAGGGCTCGCCAGCGCTGTCGACCGTGAGGCTGCCTTCGACGCCTCGCACCAGCGCATCGTCAACAACAGCATGACGGAGCTGCGCCGACAGGCGGCTGATGCCGTTGGAGTTCGCGATCTCTCGCCGAACAGCGGTCCATCAGGTCTGGCCGTCGCTGGCGGGCTCGGAGGAGCGGCTGGGATTGCGGGGGCGCTCGGGCTCAAGGGTCTGAAGCTCGGCGCGGACGTCCTCGGCCGCTCAGCCGATCTGACCCGCAACAAGGAGGCAGCCCGCATCCTCACGCTGAAGGCAGGTCCGGAACGGGATGCGCTGATCGAGACGCTGACCGCCCGCCTCACCGCGACCGATCACGGGGCGATCCCGGCCAACAAGATGGAGAACTTCGTGCGGCAGGTGCTTCAGTCCCAGAACGACCGGAGCGAGCGCAACCTTCCGTCGCCGGTCCTGGGCCAGTAGCCGAAGGTGTACGCGGTGCTGATCAGGGCTCCCTCGATGGCGAGCACGGCCTCGATGCCGATCTGGCTGCTCAGCCATGAGACGCCGGGGAGCAGGGTGACTTTGAGGAGTGCCGCTGCGCCCGCCATCACGGCGGAGAAGAGCACCAGGGTTACGACGACTTGGGCAAGGCGGGACATAGATCTGAAATGGCCCCGCTTCTCACGGACACAAGAACTCTCGGCTCCTCGCAGAGGAGGGGCAGTGACCATCCTGCATCTTCGGAATGCAACATTGTTACCCCCAAATAAATCTGCGCAGTCCTTCCAGGACGGGGCGCCTTGGGTCGCTCCTCCTTCGCTCATAGCGGACTATCGCCCTGTCGGTGTCGGAGCAGGGCTTGTGACGGAGTCCGAGTTTTGAGGATCGGTCACCCACGACGGACAGCCGGTTTTCAGCGACTGGGCCACCTGAGCGACGTCGCCCGACATGCGCGTCTTCATCTCGCGGGGATACTCAATCAAGACGTGGTGGATCAGATCATTGTCTTTGCAGGCACTGACCATTTTCTCGTAGGTGATCTTCCCACTCTTCACCCCAGAGTACACCGCCCAGTTCGTGCCGCGGGCCTTATAGGTCACCTTCAGTCCTGGAGGGGCAGTAAGGCCCTGCTGAGAAACATCCCAGCCCGCCCAGACGAGGATGCGAACCTTGCCGTCCCGAGAGATGAGCGTGCGCCCGTCGCCATCGGCCGGTTCAGGCTGAGCCACGTAGCCGGCGGGAACCTCAATCCAGGTATCGAAGCGATCACTTCCATAGCGCGTCCCGGCATAGCTCGGCGCGATCATGAGAAGGGAGGCGAGCAGGCTGGCGACGTAGCGCATGTGGTGTCCCGCGAGTAGTTCGGTTGACTTAGTATTCGGTTTGGTTCTTTACAAGAGAACAAAAGAGGGTAGTGCGTAGATGGACCCGAAAAGTTTTGCCGAGAAGTACGGGCCATTTGCGGTTGCTGCATCACAGCAGACGGGGATCAAGCCAGAGCTGATCCTGGCGCAAGCCGCTGCCGAAAGTGCTTGGGGCGAGAAGTATAAGGGCAACAACCTCTTCGGCATCAAATCGCACGGTAAGCCGGGCGGCGTAGATGTAGCGACCCACGAAGTTGTAAACGGGCAGCGCGTCGCCATCACGGACAGCTTTCGGTCGTTCAAGACGCCGGAGGACAGTTTTCAGGGCTATGCAGACTTCATCAATGAAAACCCTCGCTACGATAAGTTGAAGGGGTCCGCGTCGCTTGGAGAGCAGCTGAAGGCTCTCGCTGCGTCGGGCTACGCGACTGATCCGAACTATCTGAACCTGATCGGTGGCATCGCCGGCCGGTTCAACCTCGGGGACTACAAGAACCCCACCCCTTCTTACGATCTCAACAGCCCATTCAACGGCGGGCTGCAGACGGACGTATCTGCCTCGGTCGGTGACGGCTTTCTCGGCTGGAATGCTAGGATGCCCGAAGGCGTTACGCTGATCGCCGGGTTCACGCAGACCATTCCAAATGTCCCGGTTCGGCCCTCCGACATCGAACTCAACGGCATGCCACGCCCTAGCGACTACGGGGCCATTGCCGCGCTGTACCAGCAAGATCTGGGGCGCTCCCCTGATGCGGACGGCCTGAGTTATTGGGGGCGCGCTCTGGCGAACGGCCAATCGCTGATGGATGTGGATCAGGGCATCCGCGGCAGTGCAGAAGCCAAAGCCTACCTCGGGATGCCGTCCACGGATGCAGGCACTTACAACCCTGCCACGGGGATTAGTGCGCTGAGCCCGGCGGACATCGTGAACACGGCCTACCTCGCGACGCTGGGCCGGGCGCTGGACGCGACCGGGTCGGACTACTTCACCCAGCAGACTCAGAACGGAACCGGCCTCGCCGGCATCATGGATGCCATCACGAAGAGTCCCGAGTACGCGAACCTCTACGACACCCCGAGCCTGACGCCAACGCTGGATCCGAACGGCAACACCCCGACCATCGGCTACACCGGCATGACGCCGACCATCGGGGGTGGTTTGACTGCCGGCACGCAGGGGCCGGGCGGGTTGACGCCCACGCAAGGCCCTAACCAGTTCGCCGCGGCTTGGGATGCTCAGCAATACGACGCAGCTAATCCTGATGTTGCCGCATCGGGTATGGACCCGCTCACCCACTACCTGACGTTCGGCCGAGGCGAAGGCCGGGCGATCGACACGCTCGGTCAAAAGTTCGGCGACCAAGCCTATCTCGCGCAGAACCCTGACGTGGCTGCGGCGGGCATGAGCCCTCTGGAGCATTACATCCGCTTCGGTCAGATGGAGGGGCGTGATGCGCCGCTCGTCGGGCCGGACGGCACGGTCCAGATGGTGGACAACTTCGTCCAGCAGCCGACCCTGCAGAACTATGACCTCTTGGCATTATTCGCTCCGCAGCAGGCCTCGACGCAGGGCCCGGGCGCTCTCACGCCCACCATCGGCCAGAGTGGGCTGACGCCGACACAGGGCGCACCCAATGCGATCCAGGCGTGGGAGCAGGAGTACTACAAGGCGAACCCCGACGTTCTCGCCAACGGCATGGACGCCCTTCAGCACTACATCACGTTCGGGCAGGGCGAGGGCCGAGCGGTCAACACGCTCGGGCAGAAGTTCGACGGCACCGCCTACCTCGCTCAGAACCAGGATGTCGCCACGGCGGGTCTCAACCCGTGGCTGCACTACCTCACGAGCGGCGCGAAGGAAGGCTGGGCGGCAGATCTCGTCGGCCCTGACGGCACGACGCAGCTCGTCAACAACTGGCTCTATGCGCCGACCCTGAACAATGCCGAATACGCGCCCCTGGTCACGAACATGGCCCAGGCGGCTCACGTCTGGTCGCCGTCCCTGACCCCGACGCAGGGGCCGCCCGGCAACTCTCCGCTGATCGGTCCTGATGTCACGGCACCGACCTTCAACCCCGGCACCTTCACTCAGGCGTGGGACCCGAACGAGTACCTCTCCGAGAACCCGGATGTCGCCGCCGCCGGCATCGATCCGGCATGGCACGCTCGCACCTATGGGGTGAACGAAGGCCGGACGGCGCACTTCGACCTCGGTGGCATCCCTATGTTCACCCCGAACTGGGGCGGCGCACAGCCTGCAGGATACCGGCAGGCGCTGAACGCCTTTGGACAGCCGGCCGTGCCCTCCGACAACCAGCCCCTCGGCTCGGGCAACACCTACAACAATGGCGGGGTCCAGTACGGCGGGGTGAACATCGGCGCCAGCGCGCTCTTCGACCCATACTCGTCGGAGATGGCCTACCTGAACACACAGGCCGACAACATCAACCAGAACGCGGTGGCCTCTCGCGCCGTCGAGAACCAACTCACGCAGGGCACGGGCACGATGTTCCCAACGTTCGCGGTGAACGGCTTCAACCAGGGCAACAGCAACGTTGTCCAGCAGCAGGGCCTGAACTACCTCAACAACGTGAACACATCTCTCGCCAACAACGCGCCGCAGTTCAACCCCGCTCTCAAGACGCAGGGCATTCCCAAAAACACCGGCTTCCTTGGCGTCGGCTTCGTGCCCTGGAGCCTCTGACAGCACCCGCGAGAGGGCTGCAAGCAGTGTTGATCACTCTCTCGCAGAGCAGTTTCTTTTGATGTAGGTCACAACCCTCGCATCCTTCAGGCGGGCGTCTATTGCCTCGAATTGCTTTGAGGCGCCCAATTCATAGGTGCAAGACTGCTCTGGGTTTCTGCTGTCATCAGCAACATTCAAAACACGCTCTGAACATGAAAAACTGCACCCAACGAGAGAGTTGCCTCTATTGTGCAGCATGCGGCCCGCACGCTTCTCCTCGGTATCAAATTGCCTCAGTATCTTCTCAACGCGCATGACCTCCTGAGCGCATTTCTGAACGCTCACCACCTTCCCGCACCAGTTCACTTCTTCATCATCGTTCCTTGGTTGACTTGCCTCACCAGGGCACCGCACGGTCTGATCTGAGCGCATTGCTTTTGACCAACGGCACTCAGGGTTTTCGGGATCGTACAGCGACAAAGCTTGGGCCCCCGTCGCCAACGCGACAGCAAGAGGCATGGCCAACATCAGTGCAAGGCGCATTCAGTCTTCTCTCCATCAACCTGCAATGGTCAGATCCGGCGCCGAGCCCGGTCGCTTTCTAGATCGAACGCTGACATACCTTCACTTCAAAGCGACAGCCCTCTGCGACGAACCAGCACCGGAATGCTGAGAGGTCGATGGGCGAGACCGACCCTGCCGCTCCGTCAGCTTCATTGAGGTTTCCGCTGGCGTCGTCATCATCCCAAACACCACGACTATCCTACGGAACCGGTCGCTGTGCTCTGGCCCAGCCTGTCGGGATGGTCTTCACCGAGCGTCTTCGCGTTCCGTGATCTGCTGCTCCGCATAGACGAACGGCGCGAAGATGCGGTTGCCGTTCATGATCCACGCGCAGAGGAACAGTGTCCCGCCGAAGAAGGCGATGGGGTAGATTAGGCTGACGGGCTTAATCTCTGACATGAGGCACGAACTCCGTCTTGGCGGCCCCGCCCATCTGGGTGCCTATCGGTCTCCAGCCCCCGATAACAGCTTTTCGATCTGCGCCATTCCACTCTCGCGCGCCTTCGCCTCGCTCGTCAGGCTGCGATCCGAGCGTTGGACCAGCTTACCGCTTCTGCGGATGGCCCATTGGTAGGCTGCGCCCTCGGCCTTCGGCGGCAGGATTTCCAGGGTGTAGGGATGCGTGTTCGTCAGCGTCTCGGTCATGCCCGACCATGGCACGGGCGCTCGCTGCCACCAAGGTACGCAAGTCAACGGGGTGTGTGGCGGCACTCCTTCACGAGCCCTGTGTCATCGCTGGCGATGCGCTTGAAGAGCCGGAGCGAGAAGCCGCTGCGGCGAGCATGGTTTACGAACGGCTAACCACGTTCACACACGATCCAGAAACTGCAGCGCTTAGGCCCGTTTACGTATGCGGACACATCGTTCGCGCCAGTTCGAGGGCCGCCGTGGTCATCCTCAATCCCCTGACCGGGAACGTGTTGAGGTCCCCGCCCCTAAGCCGCGGCTCAAGACCTCCTAGCGGGCGCAGTCTGATCCTGCACCGCTCTTCGGATCGCCGCCTCCGTTCGATCCGTCCTCATGCAATCGCTCTGCCTTCAACTCGCGCTCTGCTTGGAACCAGAACTCGGCCTCGTAACCCTCGGGTTGATGCCGCCGCTCCCAAATCTCGTATGCCCGCTGGCGGATCTCGTCAGAGGTCGGGTCGGCGATGAAATGCTGCATGTGGCTGCTCCTGCGCTAGCGTCAGCATTAAGCTGGCGACAGAGGCTTATCAGTGTCGGCATTTGGCAGGTCGGGCAGCAGCACACCTCTTTCTCCGCCGGGGTGTGCCGATGCCGACGTTTGCGGTGAACGGCACGAACCAGGAAGACGCCTACCTCAACAGCGTGAACACGGCGTTCGCCAACATGGCCCCGCAGGCAGGCGGCGCTTTTGATATCGCCCCCGTCGCGGCTGGCATGAACGCCACAGCCGCCAGCATCGCACGAGGGGGAAGCGGCTTCCTCTGGTAGCCACCTCCACCCTTACGTTCGTCTTCATCTCGGGCACTGCTGTCAGCGCCCGATAGAACCGAGGGAAACGACACCCAGGAAGATCCGCGATCCAGCAGCAGGATCCGCGCTGACGCAATTTTCAATTGGAGTCGTAGGGCTCGCCGCTTGAAGGATTGGCGCTGATCGTCAGCGCGTAGGTGTCGATCTGCGCGACGGCGTGGGCCTTCGACACGGGAGGATCCGTCAGCATCGTGACCGCGAACCCTGCAGCAGCAACGGCGAGCGCCGCTGAAAACATGACTAGCTTGCGCATATTTGTCTCCGTCATCGGAAATGCGGCGCGTACATTCATCAGAACTATATGCAGAGCCCATCCCTCGGACGGTTCTCACCATGGAGAGGGATCGTTGCAGGCGTATTCCGTTGATTGTTGCTTGTACCCTCGGCCCGTCATTCTCGCGCCGCCGTGCGCAAGGTCATCCTGACGGCGCGGCCGGAGAAGCAATGAGAGGAAAAGCACCACGTATCTGGGGCGAGAAAGTGATCCTTCTGTCTCAGAGTTTGATCGTGCTCTGGGTCCTCGTCTCAGCAGTGACTTGGTGGCTTAAGTAATCAAGTCCAGTTGCACTTCTGCATTGCCCCGGGGAGTCAGCTGCCATGAAACAGATGAATGGTCACAGGCAGCAGGGTTGCCGTAAGAATGCCGTTCAGGCTCATGCCCAATCCCGCAAACGCACCGGCGACCTCGCTCATTTGCAGAGCACGCGCCGTGCCGATGCCATGCGAGGCAATGCCAATGGCCAATCCCGTCACGCGGTCATCGCGCAGGCGGAGACGGCGGCCCAGCCACGGCCCCAGGATCGCACCTGTGATGCCGGTGCTGATCACCAGAACGGCGGTGAGAGCCGGCACCCCGCCAATGGCCTCGGAGATGCCAACCGCGATGCCGGCTGTCACGGACTTCGGCGCAAGCGACAAAAGCGTTGCCGGACTCGCTCCCAAAGCCCACGCAATCCCGACCGCACTCAGCACTCCAGCCGGAAGCCCGACTGCGAGCGCGGCAAGGATGAGCGGGCCGGAGGCGCGGATCAGGCGTGTCTGTCGGTAGAGCGGCACTGCCAGGAGCACGACAGCCGGTCCGAGCAGGAACGCGATGAAGCCAGCACCCCGCAGGTAGGTCGCGTATGGCACGCCTGCAGCCTTGATCAGGCAGGCGACGAGCAGGATGGCGATCAGGGTCGGGTTCAGCAGAGGATGATTGCCACCAAGGCGAGCAAGGCGGACCGCAGCCAGGAAGGCCAGGATCGTCACTCCAATCTCAAGGACTGGCTGCTCCGAGAGCGTTGTCCAGGCGATATGATCAAGCCGTGACATCGGCCGCCTCTGGACGCTCTGGCTCGGCTCGTGACAGTTCGCGACGTCTCTCCTGCATCAAGATAAGGTCAGCAGCCAGCGCCGTTGCAAGCATGGTCGCGAACGTCCCGCCGAGGATCGCAGCCGCGATCGGCACGAACTCCGCGTGGAGCACATCCGAGTAGGCCACGACACCGACGCCAGCTGGGACAAAGAGCATCCCGAGCATGCTGAGGACGCGGTCTGCCAAAGTGCCGAGATCGTCGGGCAAGCGCCTGCGGTAGAGCAGGTCGACATATAGCAGGACGAGGCCGATGACGGGGGCAGGAACAGGCAGTCCTCCCACTCGCATCAGGATCTCGCCAGCGCTGAGCCACACGAAGACGCGAGCAAGTGCCTCTAGCATCTTAACTCCATAGAAATGCTCGGGATTTCCGTCGCCAAATTACTCGGTAGCGAGCTCGCCGAAAGGGTTCTCACCCCCTCCCGCAGCGGCTGAAGTGTCCGTGAAGGTCGTCTCAGCCAGCGCCAGTCCCATCATTGCGAGAAGCACGGCGAAGACGACGATGATCGTCCGGTCCGACCCCTTCACAGGCGGTCTACGGGCGGGGAGCGTAGTCGGCATGAGACAGCACAGCCTGTCGCGGCTACGGGCAGATGCCGAAGGTGACGCACTGGTCAGCAGAGGCCAATTCCGACCGCTCCGACGCAGCAGTCTTTGCGGTCGCTGTTGCAGCCTCAGACTTCGGCGGGTCCGTCAGAACCACGGACCAGAATGCCCCAGCAGCAAGCGCTAGGGCGAGCGCGAACATGACGATTTTGGGCATGAGATGATCTCCGGCTTCTTCGCGAGAGGCACACACTGGCGCACGGCTCTCAGTCGAGAGAGGCGATCTGGACGGGCATTTCCGCGTCGTTGATGTCGACGACGTTGGCCAGCTTCGTGCCGTGGCGCATCACTTCTTGCTGGCCGAACAGCATGGCTGCAGCGAAGAGGCCCCAGATCGTAACGAAGAGAACAGGTGGGCGAGCGGTGTTCATCGGAGTCACTCCTCAATCAGCAAACCTAAGTGTTGTGCATGTCCGCGCCGCTGTTCTCTAGCAAATAAAGGAAAGATGATTGACTGTAATGCACGAAAATCTGGCAATGTGACGTAGATCACAGAGGTTAATTTTCGATCTTGACGCTCAGCAAGACTAAACAATAAGCTTTTAGTCTTCCTCTGCCGCATGCGCAGGGACAATCTTCCAGCTTTGGCTTCAGGCAGCCTCACTGCTCGTCCGATTGAGTGACAGCGTGCACAGACCGCATGGCTTTAGCCGCCTTCGCCACCCGCGCGGCTTGTCGTGAGCCATCGTCCCCAAGGCAACCCTGCCGTCGCCGACCTCTACGGCCAACGGTACGAACCAGGGCAACGGCACAGTCGTGGCCGCGAACCAGAGCGCCTACCTGGCGCGGTCAACAACAGCCTCGCCGCTCAGGCACCACAGTTCAACTCCGCCCTCAACACACAGGGCATTGCCAAGAACACCGACTTTTCAGGTATCGGCTTCGTGCCCTGGAGCCTCTGACAGCATCGCACGAGAGTGGGAAGCGGCTTCTTTTGGTAGCTCTTTCCACCTCCGCATCAGTCTTTTACCGCTGGCGCCGCCTACTGAAACTGACGTGCCATCTCGCGGTGGCGGCGCTTCAGATGCAGCGCGAGCGGCTGACATGCGCCGTCGCTAAAGAACACATTGTTGAGCAGGTTCGCCGCCTAATCCGCCTTGCGGAAAAGGTAGCTATCGGAAGGTGATGACTGCTCTTCGCCATTTCCGCTCCGTTGCGGCGGATTGCGCTCCTGCACCGGAACTGGCCTTCCTTCTCGTCTCTGAAGCAAACGCCCCAAGCGCTGCTGCCAACCGCCAGTCTGCCCAGCAGGTGAGAGTTCACTGCCCTGTTTGGTCCAGAAGAGATCCAGGATCATGAGAACGATCCAAGGACCGCCGATCCCGAGGAAAAACGCCATTGCTTCCACCCTCGCGCGCCAGGTTGCCCGCTGTTCCGGGATGAAGGATAGAACCCACGCTTGAACTCTCAACGATACCGAGGACCTGGTGCCTTGCGAGGGGGCAAGGCGCGTGCTGAAGCGGAACCATGAGCGACAAGCAGTTCAACGTTTGGCTTGGCAGTATGGTGGGGTTCACGCTTTCTGCCCTTGTGGGCCTGCTCGGAGCAGGCGTGCTCGACAGCGTCAATCCACCTGTGATCCTGCTACTCGCCCTGTTTGTTGCCCTGGCGTCAGCCGGCGGGCAGCTCGGCCTGTTCATTCTGGACCCGATTGAGCGTCAGAGGCCCTGAACCCCTTCATTGGCTGGAGTATGCCGCGTTCCTCGTAGTGCCTGGATCTAATGTTCGGTACCAGGACGGTTCGGGCGCGGCTTCTCGCCGTGCTGTTCGGTGAAGGCGGAGCGTTGCGGGTCGCCTTTGGACTGAGCGACACGAGCACGCATCCAGAGGGCCGCGGCGATGACAATTGCCAGCGTTGCCACAGCGAGCACGAGGATCAATATTTCGTTGTTCATGTCCGTGTCCTGGATCTGAGGATTTCAGAGGCAAGTCGGCGGTGAACAGCGATGTTCCTCTGCGTCGATGTCTTCACGGTCGCAGGCGGTCTCGTAGCTCATGTCCATGCCAAACATGATCGCGATGCTGGCCATGGTCCGTCGTCCGCTGACGCCGTTTCGCTTTCGCTCTCTGTTTCAACCCGTCGCGTTGACCTCACACCCGTTTCCTCGTCACCTCACTGGGTGTCGCGCGAAAGGCTGTCTGAGATGCACGGACCTCGCCGAGCCGCGCTCGTCGGCTTCCCGCATGTGGCCTACACACGCTGCGACCTGCCGGGCGCCTGCAACGACAGCCAACGCCAAGCACCTGCAGGGTTGAGGATCGCTGTCGCAGCGTTGATCGGCCTTCTTGAGGTCATAGCACTCCTCACCCGGCCCAGTGTCTGAGCGCGTTCGGCATACCGTCCGGCTTCATGCCCTCACGGCATGGCAGTGGCTTACTCTTTGGCATTGCTCAGGTTCTGCTTCCTGGCTTTCCGCCTGCGTGGAGGCAGGCCTTGGGCCGCACGGTCCGCATTATCCTCAGCCTCCCTTGCCGCCCGCCTTGCATCCCGTTTCGCGGCTATTTGCTCGGACAGCCCCTTTAAGACGTGCCGGAGGGCCTCAGAGGAAGCCTCGGTTGCACGGCGCTTCTCGTCATCGGTTGGGCGCCTCCAGGTGCTCGGGTCCGGAAGCGGGTCTGGAGGGATGATGCGGCACGCCTTCATCATCCTCTTGATGGCTCCGAGCGTAGTGAACAGCCGAACAGCGACTTTGAACCCTTCAAGGTGCCCCTTCCCTATCTCGCTGCGGAGGCCCTTTGCCTAAACCCCGCCATCCGGGAAGGCGAGCGCGGCGGCCACCTCCAAGCGCAACGGGATATCGTCGGTGATCTCGGAGGGGTTCGGAATGCGCTTCGGGTTCACAGAACGGGCCGTCGCCGGCCGCCTCGGGGCGTTCTGTGAGTACCGAGCCTCGCAAGGATTTCTTCGTCCGTCTCGTAGACCTCAAAGCTTGCGGCGGCGCCCTTCAGTCGGTCAATCCACTCGTCCAGGTCGTGCCGATCCCAGCGCTGAAGGCCATTCCCGAAATCAATTGGGACGACATGGCAGAGCCGCATGAACGTCGGAACTGCAAGTCCATAGTAGGCCGCTGCGTAGGATCGTCGAAGCAGGCGGGGCCAATAGGGAAGCGGGCTTGATCTCCTTGCCATAGTCGCCGCTCCCGAGCTCCCTGCCGCTTCCCTGCGGTTCACGACAATCCGAGGTCTACGAGGCGCGGCGCTCGCTCGCCTGGATTGCCGCCCGTTCGGGTTGCGGGGGTGCCCTCCCGGGATGGGGAGTTCAGCACAGGGCGCGGCTGCACCGGAAGCCAGAACATCTGCGAACTTGAGACGCGACCCAGTTGCCCGGCTTCCATGCTTGGAGATAGGTCAGGCGCCCCCCGAGGAGCAGCGTGAGCCCGGATGCCGATGGACATCGCCGTGCTCATTCATCGCAGGCCAAACTAATTTATGTTGCGGTGCAACATTTCGGTCCGTGTACCGTTGATTGAACAGGACGCTCTCTGCAGGCCATTGGGCCGCCACGGCATCTCCGGCCGCATCCGGCTGGCTCGCAGGCAGACACGTCGATCAACGGAAACCCTTATGCGCCTTGTACTCAGCCTTGCTGCGTCTGCCCTTCTGCTTGGCCTCGCCCAGCTTCCCGCACGAGCGACTTCTTGCAGCGAACAGATCAGAACGATTGAGCGTCGCCTCGACAGCGCTGGTGCTGTCCATGTGGCAGGTCTTCAGGACGGCCATGCAATCCGCAGCAGCAACTCGCCTAAGGCGCTCTTTGAGGCTTCAATGGGCGCCCCCAGTGACGTCGCTATGATTTCAACGGCCGCACGCATTTCCGACGCGCGCCACCTGATCACCCGAGCGATCCACGAGGACGGCCAGGGTGATCAGCGAGCTTGCGAAGACACCATGACGGAAGCCAAGGGCATGATCGGCGCGCTGCCGTAGGCATCGATCATCGTGGCTCGGTGGTCGAACTCACCGAGCAACCTTCCTCCCAAAGGCTGCCGTGTCCCGAAGTGCGGAGTGCTCCATGTACAATCCCTTCTTCAGTTCCCTGATGTTGGCCTTTGAGGCACAGAAGGTGATCGAGCTTCGCCTTGTCCGAATTGCATGGGGCGGGCGTGAGGCCGGGTCCGAGATGCACGCGATGGTCTCCGAGAAGATCAGTGCCAGCATCGAGGCGGCCGGAACGTTGATGACCGGCGGCTCGCCGGAGGCGGTCATCGCGCGCTATCGCGAGCACGTCGCTGCCAACACGAAGCGCCTGACCGCTGCCTAGCGCAGAGCCGAACTCGGACGCCGAACACACGGCATCGCTTCAGATTGATCCGGTTGGTCAAGGAGCATGTCCCCTCCCACTCAGGATCACATCATGACGCAACGTTCCAACACCAGCAGCTGGCTTGTTCCGACCCTGCTGGGCTCTGCCGCAGCGCTCGGCGCCTCAGCGCTCTACACAGCCTCGAAGGCACGTGAGGCGGAGCATCGCACGCCGCCTATCGGCGACTTCATGACCATAGACGGGGTGCGCCTGCACTATGTCGAGCGCGGCCACGGCGAGCCGCTGGTGCTCATCCACGGCAACGGCACCATGATCCAGGACTTTCTGGTCAGCGGCATCGTGGACGATCTGGCTGAGCGCTACCGTGTCATCATCTTTGATCGACCCGGCTACGGCTATAGCGATCGGCCGCGAGGCCTCTGGACCCCGCGCGCGCATGCCACCCTCTTTCAGAAGGCCCTGCAGCAGCTCGGCGTCACGCAGGCCGTGGTGCTTGGGCACTCATGGGGCAGCCTCGTTGCGGTCGCACTCGCACTGCAGGCGCCGCAACTCGTGCGCAGCCTCGTCCTGGCATCCGGCTACTACTTCCCAACGCTTCGGGCCGACGTGATCCTCGCCTCACCGCCGGCGATCCCCGTCATTGGTGACGTGATGCGCTACACGGTCTCGCCCGTGGTCGGGCGCCTCCTGCTGCCGGGGATGATCAAGGGCATGTTCGCGCCAGCTGAAGTGCCGGAGCGCTTCGACCGCGAGTTCCCGAAAGACATGATGCTGCGCCCATTGCAGTTGCGCGCCTCGGCGGAGGACGCCGCGATGATGACCTCGGTGACCGTAGAGATCCAGAAGCACTACCGTGATCTGAAGCTTCCTGTGGTGATCATCTCCGGTGCGGACGATCAGATCGCGGACGTTGGCCGTCAGTCTGAGCGGCTGCATCGTGATCTGCCCGACAGTGAGTTCGTCGTGGTGGCTGGCATGGGCCACATGATCCATCACCTCGCGCCCGATGAGGTCATTGCAGCCATCGACCGTGCGTCGGAGAGCGCCCGCACAAAGGGCGCATCGAAAGCAGCCTAAATCGAGTAGGCGGCATGAGGGCATCGTCGGAGAGGGAGCGGGGCTTAGCCCTCGTCCTTTCTCTGACCGGTCACGACGATCGGCATCATGGGAGTCGGTCGGGGCCGCGGTAGCTGCGTTACCCATGCCCTTCATTGGAGATTAACCATCGGGGTACCATATCAGGGACATGCCGGTCGCAGCCTCGTGCTGCTTGATCGGAGACGGCCACGATGCCGGGACGGGGTGACGCCGGATGTACGCGCACTCAATTCTGCCATCCGTGGCCGTTGGCATGTCTGGTCCGCGGTAACGCTGAACCCAATCTTCAGATCGTCATGAGCAAGCGTGTGAAACAACTTCCGCAGGAGCGGGGCTCGGTGCTGTTCGACGTGGTCTACGAGGATGGCTCCCGCAAATCCAATCGGCGCGTTCCAATGGAGATCCTGGGCGGTCTCGACGGCGATGAGCCTGCCCGCCTCCTGATCGAGGAGCAGGACGAGGCCATTGCGCAGAAGTCGGGCCGGCCGCGCTCGCCCATCCAGGAACTGACCCGTTCTGCGATCAAGGCCCCGAAGCTGGCTTCCGAGGATCGCCAATCCTCAGGCGGATAGACCGCCGACAGATCGCGATCCTGCAAGGCTGATTTTCTTCACCGGATTGTAGCATACCTCTCCGTGCGTCGGTCGAGCGTATCGCTGACGCGATTGAGCATAGATAGCCTCGCCCAACCCGCCTTCTTCACGCTTTAGCACGCTCTCATCGCATGTAGCCGCAACCCTCAGCCCGAGTTCGTGCGTGTGGCTGCGGCTGTAGAGGAAGGCTGCCAGACGGGCCCGGGTCCGCTCCGGGATACCGGCGACAAGGCTGGGCAGCGCCTCGGCTTCCGCGCGATAGATCCGACCGAGGGTGTCGAGCGGGACGGGGCAGTCTGCGTTCATGTCGTTGAAGCTGATCGAACGCGGCTGGATCACGGTGGCACCTGCTGACTGGAAGCCAGCAGACAAGCCGGGACATGGTTAACGAACTGTGACGCTCTGTTGCTGAACCGTATGGCTCACCGGCACCAGGGCGCTGCTCCGCACCACCGCATGGGCTTCGGATCAACAGAACCGGTCGTGGCGGGATCGGACACGCCTGCGGCTGTTTGCTGGCCAGTCTGGTTCGCGTCCATGAGCGATGCCGCCGCAAGCCCGCCGAGCGCCAAGGCCATAAGCCAGAGCGTGCCCCTCACTGCCTTCTTGGTGCGCTTCGACATGCTCGGCAGATTGGGCGCTGCTGGTTAGCAGACTCCTAATCGCAGAAGCCCCTGAAGCAGCGCCAAATGCGTCGCCGCGCTTCTTTCGGCTCAGCGTTGATCCTGCGCTTCCTCGTCCGACATTTCGTGTGTGCTCGAACCGCCATCGGTGTCGTGTTCGAAGAAGCGTGGATGCTCGACGGGCGGGAACAGGTTCTCCAGACCACGAGCAACGCCATACAGCACGGCATCAGAGCCCAACCCGCTGACGGGTGGGCAAAAATTGGCATCTCGCATCACACGCTCTTCAAGGCCGCGCCTCTACTCAGGGCGCTATCTGATGGGCGGCAGCAAGCGGCTGCCTTTAACTTCCATTAAGTGTGTGAGATGGAAATCGTTTCAGGAGTTCGGCGAATAATTTGGATGCCACAGCAATTGTCTGCGCTGATACAAAGCAGAAGAATTTCCGCGACGCTGCCCGAGCAGAGGAAGGCTGCCCCGCCGCCCGATCTGATCACGGGCTGGCGGGGCGTGTCGTGTCCGCACGACGGAGCCGATACGCAACTTGGCCTCGGGTAGAGTGCCAGAGGCGCGTTACCTGAGCCTCAAGCTCCTTCGGCATCTACCTGTCCAGAATGGGGACATCGCGGCCTAACCCGCTTCGAAGGGGCGTACCGCCCGACTATGCCCCTGTGACCTCAGTATGAGAAATTGCTGGCGCTTCTGTCACGATGAAGTTCAAGCAGAACAGGATGAGACCGACGCCATCGGTCACCTCCAAGCGCCATTCTTCACCAACGGCCAGCCGAGTAGCCTCATCTTCCAACAGCGCCCCAGCATAGCGGATCGCCTCTCGACGCGCGAACGTCGTATTCGGCAACTCGGTCCCGTCGGCATCGATAAAGCTACGACCATCATGGACGTTGAAATGATAGCGAGGCACGGACTGCTCCGGGCTATGGGAAGCAGGAGTGCGCCGCTTCCATCAACCGGCGGGTCGTTGAGTAGAGCCGGCAATGAGTTCTTGAATGGCACAACGCTAGGAAACCGCCGCATCATATGACGTCTTTTGTCCCACCTCAGGCGCGACCTTGAGCGTGTAATGAATGCGGTATGATCAGCCCGACCGTGCTCGACCGCATTGGTCGAATGCCGAGGAGTAGTCGCCGCGCAGCGCCTTGAGGCCCGGAGGCATCACCATCACGGTGACACTCTCAGGCGGCTTCGAGCCATTCCCGGAGGTTCGCTGCCACCTCACGGCTCAGACCGAACCGCCCCTGCATCGCGTTGGCGAGCTGCGGCCTGCTGATGCCGATCTGACGGGCCACGTCCTCCCGCTTCAACATCCTGACTTCCTCGCCAGCTTCACGCCCGGTTCCCCCGCGGTAAATTCGATCCCGGCCGCCTTCAGAGTTTGCAGCAGTGCATCCATCTGCGCGGTCGTGGGGACCGGTTCGCCCGGGCTTGCCTCGGCCCGCATGACGACGCTGGGACGTAGCTTCGCCTTGTTGGCGAACTCAGACAGCGGCCACTCAAAGAGTTCACGAGCGGCAGCGATCTGAGCACCCGTGATCATTGCTTCTTCCTCTTCAGCAGCTCGGCTTGTGTGAGGCAGGCGCTCATCTGCCGCTTCCGATTACGAACTTAATCGGTCAAAGACCCCTCAGTGGATGCGATGGGACGGCAGAAGTTCATCGGTTACCTCCTGCCCTGTCTCTGCCTCGCGAACTACGATTTTCACCCCTTCCATCCACAGCCGCTCCAAATCGTTCGGGGAGACATATCGCTCCGAAGCGGCATCATAGAGCCGACAGCCGCTGTAGCGCTTGATGAGCCGTGAGGGTTGAACTTTCTTTGCTGTCATCGCCGCTGAGGTCCTGCAAGCCCTTGCCACGTCGAAGGCAGAGCACTCCTCTCTGGAATGGTTACAGACTGGCGCCTCATCCAGCAAGGCAATGGCATGAAGCGCGGACACCAGCCGGCTAAAGCTCTCTGCGGGTGCCGTCTGCTCGATCACGAAATCGGATGCCGGCCCCTCCCTCGTTCTGGGAAATGAACTTCAGGCCGGCGGTCATGCTGGGTCCTTGCGCTTGAGCCTGACTCCTGGCTCGCCTCCGTTGAGGAACGTGACTCCAGCTTCCTCCAAGGCACGCTGAATGGCTTGGACGTTTACGGACCGACCAGCAATCGGGCCGAGGCCTGCAGCCTCCATGTTCCGGATCGTATTGACGTTCAGCCCCGCGACCTCTGCAAGTCGCGACTGCTCCATGCCCACGAGGGCACGAGCAGCTTTCAATTGGTTGCCAGTGGTAAGCATCTAAACCTCCAACCAGGCAATCTAGGTACCACACCTAGAAACCGGTTGACATAGGTGCAAGATGGCCATATCTAGGTATAAGAACCAAATTGGACTGAACCTGATGACCACTCGCAGGCAAATCTCCTGGACCGCCGCCACCCGCGACATGCGGAATGACCGCACGGTCGTTGCCCCTCCTGCAACGATGGCCGAGCGCATCGCCCGTCAGCAGGTTCGCGAGGAGCACGTCCGGCTCTACCGCGTCGCTCAGACCGCCCTCACCATCGCTTGGAGCCGCCCTCTCGCCACCGCTGCCAGCTACGACCGCGCCGCCATCATGAACCTCGCCAACGCCATCGTCCGTGAGCGGATGGCTGCGGTTCTCGGCCAGTCCTACCGCGCCCTGATCGGCAAGGCGCTCAAACAGGCTTGGGCCGCCGCTCACGCCGCCCGCCGCGCCGCTGCTCACTGAGGCCGCCATGAGCCCCGAGCGCCCGCCTTAGATCTCCGTGAGTCAGGAAGGCCATTTTGAGCCTCTAAGCGCCTGAAAGCGCAATCCGCTCAACTGCTTCTCCGGTTGAGTCGACCTCCAGTTATTCACCCTCCCCAAGCCCCGGAGTACACCGGTTATGGCAACGATCCTTCATGATCAGCCTCAACCCGATCCTATCCACGCAGCGATTGCCCGCCACCGCGCCGCCTACGATGCCTTCCAGGTTGCCCCTGAAGGCATTCTCAGCATCGAGGCCAACGATGAGTACGACGCTGCGAGCGACGCGCTGGTCTCGACCGCCTGCGCCTCGCGTTTCGGCGCTCTCGCTCTACTGGGGCATCTCCGTTGGTGGCTCAAGGATGAGGCCGAGTTCCGCGCCGGCCACGAGCCCGCTTACAGCCTCGCAGAAGCCCGCGCCGCCGACCTGACGCTATTCCTCGGCACGCCGCTGCCGCCAGCTCTGCGTCCTGCCACCCCGCCTATGCGCCAGCTTTACGAGCCTTGTCGCGTGCCGGTGAGGCCCTGGCCTGCCTGTCCATCATCGTCGGCGGCATGGGCCCGACCGGCCTCGCTTCATATCTTTAAGCCCCTCGAATTCCTCACAACACGTCTAACCGTCAAGCTATCAAGACAAGGAGCCGTTACCCATGAAAGCGATCAAGCTGTCTAGCTTCATTCGTCGCGATGAGAGCAAGCCGACCCTGCGTCAGCGCGCGGCGTCCCTCAAAGCATCGGCGGTGCGCGTGCTGCGGAAGTCCAATCTGAGCCTGTCGGCACCGGGCTCCGAAGAGGCCAAGGCCCAGTTTCACGCTGCCTCCAGCAAGTTCGATCGTCGCGCCATCGGTGGCACGCAGCACCTCAGTGACGTGCTCCTCCACTCGGATGGTACCTGCTGGACTAAGCGCAGCCTTGGTCTGGCTCTTGAGGAAGGCGCCATCTCGGTAGCGGAGTTCGTGCGCTTGCATCCACTCGCCTGCGAACGCGAAGCTTTCATGGACGCGACCGCCCGCTCGCTGAACCTCGCCGTACTGCACGCCCTCGCTTATGGGGGAGAAGCACAGCCTGATCCTGATGGCGGCGGCGAAATGGACGCCGTGCCCGCGCAACCGGACAAGATCGCCCCGCACTCAGACGTAGCGGGTCCGCATCGTCGCTCGATCGTGCTCGGGTCATTGGCTGGAGTGGCAACGCTGCCCGCGTTAGCAATTCCTACTTTTGCATCCTCTCTGGCCGGTGCATCCGCCGAGCCGCATCCAGACCAAGCCCTGTTCGATGCCGAGGCTGAGATGGTGCGGACCAAGGCTATGTTAGAAGCCGCCGAGAAGGCGAACGGCGAGGCACATTGCGCATTCTGGGAGGGTGTCGGCCCCTGCCCCGCCTTGCTCGTTGTGAAGCCTTGGGAGCACAGAGTCTTCGGCCGCGTGGCCCAGCCCTGGCTCAAGCATAAGCCTCACTGGGCCTGGATACCTCGGCATGAGGGCGACAATGGCAACCCTGATCCGATGGCTCAGGCGTGGACGGTTGAAGGGCTGCGCTCAACGATCCGCGATGCTGTCCTCCTGTTCGGCAGGGGCGGACAGACCCCGCATTTGATCCGCGAGTGGCGCAACCTCTTGCCGGTGGCCGAAGCGTTCGAGAGCCGCAGGGCCGAAATGGATGCTCGCTTCCGCTGCAAGGAGCTGTCGGCTGCTAGGAAGGCTGCGTCTGAGGCGCATCATGCCGCCGGGGTGGCCTTCAGTGACATACCCGCAAAGACCTTGGACGGATTGGCCGTGAAGACGCGCTATCTCGACCAAGCCGCTTGGCATCGGATGCCGAGCAACTGGGTCTCGCTGCTGCAGAGCGCTGCACTCGTCAGTGGCGTGGCGTTGCGCGAGCCGGATTACGATGGGGCCGGGTGGGTGAAAAAATGGGAGGGTGTCGGCGGCACGATCAAGCGGCGTCCCGTCTCTCAAGAAGTGATGTTCTGCGCGCCGTCCGGACCGGCCTCCTCTGAAGCGAAGGCTGAGGTGTCCCGTCTGGTGACCGAGCTTGGGGCGAATGAGGTTGCGATCAACCGCTGGGTTCGGGCTCAGGGCTGATCATAGGCACCATCCACACCTTCACGCCTCGGCAGCGCTATGCCGCCGAGGCTGACGTGCGGGCCCAGATCGAAGAGGCGGCGCAAGCCGCCCTCGACGCCGCCGAGCGCCTGATCGGCATCCTCGACCGGATGGATGGCAACCCCGACGACGAGGATGGCGCCAATGCCGAGCCCTCGCTCGGCGCACCCGAGGACCACGAGAGCCAGGTCGTCTGGCTGCTCGGCTCGGATCGCGACCTCGAAACCCGGACCATCCTCCCCCCATAGGACCGCTTCTGATGAAATCGACCCTTGCCATGCGGGCGTCGCGCCCGCGGCTTGCCCGCTGCCGCCCGCGGCCTCGGCCGGATCCGCAGGCTGCACCGTGATCTTCTCGCCAAAACCGGCCACGAAGCTGGATACGGCAACGTCATCACCGCCGGCGCGCTCCTCGCGGTCTACCTATTGGCGGGGCATAATGCCAAGGCAGCCCAGTCTCGCTTGCACATTTGCGATCACGGCCAAGCTGTTATGCTGGCGTCGGGACGCGCTGTCTGCACTCGTTCCGTCGAATGGGAGAAAGCAATGCTCAAGACGCTCATCCCGGCCGCACTCCTCGCTGCCGTTCTGGTCACACCAGTCTCGGCCGTGCCACTGGCCGCCTTTCCCACGCCCGACAGCAACATCGTCGAGGTCTATGGCGGCTGCGGCCCCTACGGCCATCGGGGCCCCTATGGCGGCTGCCGCCCGGGGGGACAGCGAGGCGGCTATTATGGTCGCGCCTGCCCTCGCGGGTTTCACCTCGGTCGAGGCGGCCGCCGCTGCTGGCCGAACTGACGAAAAAAGAGCGCGGCGCTGCCATCACAGCCGCCGCGCTCCTAGCCGATCTTGTGCTGGTGGCGTGATGCTGGATCAGCTCGGCTGCTCTTCGGTTTCCTCGATCTCGGGATCATCCTCCTCGGGGATGGATGGCGGGTCGCCTTCCGGCTCCTGAGGTTTGGACGGAGGATCACCGATCGGCTTCGGGTCGTCACCAGGACTCGTTGTGCCAGCTTGGCTCATCGTTCCGCTCCCATGCTTCGTTGCACGGAGCAAAGCTGCGATACCCAGAAGCGTTCCTTTCTGTCACATCGGAAGGAAGGCTTCTTGAGCCGCACCTCGATGTTCAACGAATATGACGCCCGTCCTCAGGCACCGAGGTCAGGTCCACGATGTAGCCCTTCGCAGCCAGGGCTTCGAGGACGAGGTACTTCATCGTCATACGCCGGTTGAGTGCTTCATGCCGCAGCCCACTCCACACCTCATCCGGCACTTCGAACTTGGGCGCAGCTGGCTTCACAGGGGCGATGGGGGTTTTGGCCTCTTGAGCCTTTGGGCTGACGGGCTCAACCGCTTCCGCGACCTGTTTTGACTCAAGCGCTGTCGATGCTCCGGTGAACCCATGGTCGCCAGTCGCAGCCGCTTGGGGCGGCCTTCTGAGGATCCAAGAGCCGGTAGACACTCGCCCGACCGATGCCGAGGCGACGCGCGATCTCCGTGGGCCGGATCCCCTCGGCCCTAAGCGCATGAACCTGAGCCGCGTCGATGGAGAGGGGCCGGCCCTTATAGATGCCGTTTGCCTTCGCTTTAGCGATGCCTTCGAGCTGCCGCTCACGACGTAGGTTGGTCTCGAACTCGGCGAAGACACCCAGCATGTCGAGGAAGGCCTTGCCCGCAGCCGTCCCGGTGTCAATGGGCTGCTCAGTCGCCTTCAGGATCGCACCCTTGGCCTTCAGCGTGCGGACGATGTCCTGCAGGTCACCGATGGAGCGCGCGAGCCGATCGACGCGGGTGACGACCAGGCTGTCGCCCTTGCCGATGAAGTCGAGGATGATCGCGAGTTCCGATCGCCCGGCCGTAGTGGTGCCAGATACCTTCTCGGACCGGATGGTGTTGCAGCCAGCAGCTTTAAGCGCCGCGAGCTGGATGTCGAGGTCTTGGTCGGTGGTGCTGACACGGGCATAGCCAATTGCCGCCATTGCGAACCAATTTGTCTCGTATGGATCTAGACCTCCCTCGCAGACTGTCTCGAAAGTGTCAATCTAACCCATACGAGACGTGGAAAGTGTCTCACGGCTTAGTCTCACATGGGTATACCCTAGCGGGCAAGACGAGCCCTGCATCAGGGACATAATCGTGCCAGTAGGACTCTAGAAGCGTGACAAGCTCGCGTTCCAGATCGCTAGCCCTTCAATCGGAATGGGCTCTCGGTCAGGCGGGACGTTCCACACGGCCAGGCCCTATCGGAACGATGAAGAGGCAGCGTCCGCGAAAACCTTCGTCAAATACTCACTCAAGCCCTGCTCTCTCCACGACCGGCCGCGCCAAGCAATGTAGCCATCCGGTCGCACGAGATAGCTCATCGCCTCCGGACCGTAGGCGGCGGCGAACGCTCCCGAGCGATCCGCAAGGAGCGTCAGACCCGGCGCCGCGCTCGCCCTGACTTCCCCAGCGATGGTGGCGACGCGCAGGTGCGTCCGCATGGTTAGGGGCAACTGCTGCACCCAGCGCGACAGCTCAGGGACCGCCTCGGTCTCGGCGCGGCCGAGGTAGACGACGAGAACGTGCTCCGTGCCGCGCAGGACATCGAAGAGGCGCAGCGGGAAGCCAAGCCCGGGCCGCACGAGACCGCCGACGTCGGGCGCGCGATCACCGGCCGCGGGCCCGGCCGCGTTGGTTCCGGCCGCCTCGTCGTTGACGAAGGCCGTGCCGCGGTAGGAGACCAGCACCTGGGTGTCGGCGAGCCGGTCCGGCGCGGCGCCCCGCTCGCGCCCGTAGCCCTCGCTCGCCGCGCGCGTGCGCGCCACCACGTCCGCGCCGACCGGGCGGCGCTCCGCCTCGTAGCTGTCAAGCAGGCTCTCGGAACTGGCGCTGCGCAACACCAGGGCGAGCTTCCATGCCAGATTGTAGGCGTCCTGAATGCCGGTGTTCATCCCTTGGCCACCGGTCGGTGGGTGGATATGGGTGGCGTCGCCCGCGATGAAGCAACGCCCCTGCCGGTAGGCTGCGGCCAGACGCATGCTGATGCGGTAGACGGAGGACCACCGGAGGTCCGACAGGCGCGGCCGGTCCGGCAGCAGGTCGTCGGCCACGGCCTGCAGGTCGGCGAGGGCGGGACCGCGAAGCTCGGCCTGGATGCCATGGTCTGTGCCGCCGGTCGGCACAAGCTGCGGCGGGGCGAGCATGGAGACGCGATAGCGGCCCAGCTCCGGCAGAGGGATGGCGATGAACATGGCGGGCGGACCGCCCTCGACGAGGCGTAGCGCGCGGACTGCCGTGCCGTAGGGCACGTCCCAGCCGATATGGACGTCGCCCAGCATGAAGGGCCAGGGATAGGCCTCGCCCTCGAAAGCGATGCCGAGCAGGCGGCGCACGCTGCTGTGCGCACCGTCGCAGCCCACGACGTAGCGGACGCGCGTTTCCTCGGCTGCTCCCTCCACGGACTCCAGGCGCACAGCGACGCCGTCCGCATCCTGCCGCAGGCCGACCAGGGCGACACCGCGCTCAACTGGGATGCCGAAGCGCGCGAGCCGGCGCGCCAATATGCGCTCGGTCTCGTATTGCGGCAGGCCGAGCTGGGCATAGGGCAGGTCCAGGGCGGGGGCGGGGGCGTCCTGCGGCGGCTGGCCCTGAATGATCGAGCGCAGCCCGGTAAGCCACAGGCCCGCGTCGATCATCTCGCGGGCGAGCCCCATGTCGTCCCAGACCTCCAGCGTCCGGGGCGTGACGCCAATGGCACGGCAGTAGGGCAGCGGTTCGGCGAGACGGTCGGCGATGCGGCAGCGCACCCCGTGCCGGGCCAGCTCACAGGCAAGCGTCAGCCCGACCGGCCCCGCTCCGACCACAAGCACATTCGACATAACTTCCTCCGCTGCTGGTTCCGGCAGAGCGACGTTCAATCCTGCCCGCAGGTGCTGGGTGCGGTCTCCCCGGCGAAGCGATCGCCGATCCAGTCTAGGGCGGTGGACGCGGCGTCAGGTGCTTTGTCTCGTGCCAGTCAGGGATGGGGTAGGCGTTGCCCAGGACGGTTCAGGTGCCGAACGCACCCGGAGGAGCCTGTGACTGGGCTTCGGCTTCTTGGAGGCGATGAGCATATTCTCGCACCATCGCATCCACGTGACCGAGAACGTTCTCGTAGGCTTCCCGCTAGCCCTCCTCGTTGGCTTCCTCCAGCCATTGCGAGAATTCCTCCTGCAATGTGTCGAGGACCACTGCACCGCCCTTCAAGTTTTCAAGCGTGCGTTCCGGGTCGGGCATCTTCTGCTCCGCGGTCACGGGCTGGCGACAGAAACCTGATGGTAGCAGGACCAGACCCCAACTCAGCCGTTGGTTAGGATCGCACGGGAAGTCCCAGGGCGGCCGCGGGCCGTTCGCGGCAGCGTACCGCGAAAGTCGCGACGGGCCGCCGGCGCGCATCTTGTGCGGCTCAGCGATGGCGCCGGCCGCGCCCTCGGGACGAAAACCGCCGGCTCTCGGTGTTCTACGCCACCGCGGAGCTACCCCCACCATCCACAAAACGCCTACGGCAAGATCGGGATCTGCCGGATGGTCTCGCGTGTGCCGCTGACGGTCAGGTCATTGTCGGCCTGCCGTAGGAGGGGGACCGGGATGCTGATCTTCCCGCCACCGAGCCAGCGCCGCCGTGTCACGACCGCAAGGAGCGTGGTGCCGTCCTGCGAGACCCGTACATCCTGCACGCGGCCCACGACAAGCTTGTGATCGGCATAGAGCCAGCGGCTGCGCAGGGTCGGGACCAGCGAGGCCGCACCGCGCGGGGTCGATTGCAGCCGAAGCAGGAGCAAACGCTCCGAAGAGGCGTCGGCATGGTCCGGTCGTGGCCAGACCGCTTTCGTCCAAGCCCACCGGGTGCTGTTCCGATAGGGCTTGCTCTACCGGACCTTAGCAGGTGTGCGACGCCATTTGCCGACTGAGCATTAGAGCGTCGCAACTGGGCTAACGGAGAAGCTGCAGTCCCGCGAACGTGAGCGTCGCTGTAGCGCCTTCGGTTTGTGAGACACCGGGAAAGAGCCTACGCGGCGAGGGCCGCAGGTGAAGGTCGTGCCTGGCGGGCAGCGGCTGGCGACTGGAAGCCGAGCCGCTCGATGAGCCAGGTGGTGTTGTAGGTTTCGCGGAAGGCAAGCAGCGCCTTGCGCAAGGCCTCCAGGGTGTAGCGCCTTCGGTTTGTGAGACACCGGGAAAGAGCCTACGCGGCGAGGGCCGCAGGTGAAAGTCG
>NZ_VZZJ01000016.1 GCF_008806345.1 Methylobacterium planeticum
GACACCGAGTTCGCCGTCGTCCGCGCCGGCCTGAACTACAAGTTCGGCTCCTACTAGGCCGAACCGCAAGGGTCCCCGCGCGATCGTGCCCGATCCCGCGTGAGCGCGTGAGGGAGAAGCCCGGCCGAAAGGCCGGGCTTTTTCATGCCTGCGCTCCCATCGGGGATGCGATCGGAGCAGGATGCGCTGAAACGCAAGACAGCCCGGCCTGGCGGCCGGGCTGCGGGTCGTCGGCTCCGTGCGCCGTGCTCAGATGTCGAGGTCGCTGCCCTCGGCGAAGGCCGCCCGCTCGGAGATGAAGGCGAAGCGGGCCTCGGGCTTGTTGCCCATCAGGCGGTCGACCGTGTCGCCCGTGGATTCCCGCGCCTCGTCGAGGACCGCGACGCGCAGCAGCGTGCGCTTCTTCGGGTCCATCGTGGTCTCCTTGAGCTGCGCCGGCATCATCTCGCCGAGGCCCTTGAAGCGGCCGATCTCAACCTTGCCGTTCTTGAAGACGGTCTTGATCAACTGATCCTTGTGGACGTCGTCGCGCGCATAGGCCGTCTTGGTGCCCTGCTGCAGGCGATAGAGCGGCGGGATCGCGAGGTAGAGGTGCCCCTTGTCGATCAGCTTGGGCATCTGCCGGTAGAAGAAGGTGATCAGGAGCGAGGCGATGTGGGCGCCGTCGACGTCCGCGTCGGTCATGATGATGACCTTGTCGTAGCGCAGGTCCTCACCCCGGTAATGGCCGCCGGTGCCGCAGCCGAGCGCCTGGGTCAGGTCGCCGATGAGCTGGTTGGCGCCGAGCTTGTCGCGGCTTGCCGAGGCCACGTTCAGGATCTTGCCGCGCAGCGGCAGGATCGCCTGGGTCGCCCGGTCGCGCGCCTGCTTGGCGGAGCCGCCGGCCGAGTCGCCCTCCACGATGAAGATCTCGGAGCCCGCCATGCCGGCGGTCGAGCAATCGGCGAGCTTGCCCGGCAGCCGCAGCTTGCGGGTCGCGGTCTTGCGGGCGACCTCCTTCTCCTGGCGGCGGCGCAGACGCTCCTCGGCCCGGTCGATCACCCAGTCGAGGAGCTTGTTGGCCTGGGCCGGCGAGGCGGCGAGCCAGTGGTCGAAGGCGTCGCGGATCGCCGTCTCGACGATGCGCGCGGCCTCGACCGTGGCGAGCTTGTCCTTGGTCTGGCCCTGGAACTCGGGCTCGCGGATGAAGACCGACAGCATCGAGGCGCAGGTCGCCATCACGTCGTCCGTGGTGACGGCGGTCATGCGCTTGGCCTGGTTCACCCGCTCGGCATGCTCGCGCAAGGCCCTCAGCAGCGCGACCCGCAAACCCGATTCGTGGGTGCCGCCCTCGGGCGTCGGGATCGTGTTGCAGTAGGATGAGGAGACGCCGTCGTCCTGGACCATCCAGGCGACGGCCCATTCGAGGGAGCCGTGACTGCCGGGCTTGGTGATCTTGCCCGAGAAGATCGCGTCGGTGACGAGCTCCTTGCCCTCGATGTCGCGGGCGAGATAGTCGCGCAGGCCCCCGGGGAAGCGGTGAACCGCCTCCGGCGGAACGTCCGGCAGGCTCTCGAGCAGGGCGGGGGCGCAGCGCCAGCGGATCTCGACGCCGCCGAACAGGTAGGCCTTGGAGCGGGCCATCTTGAACAGGCGGCGCGGATCGAACTTCAGCGATCCGAAGATCTCGGCATCGGGGTGGAACCGCACCCGGGTGCCGCGCCGGTTCTGCACGCGGCCGACCGTCTCCAGGCCGCCCTGCGCGTGGCCGCGGGAGAAGGTCTGGCGGTAGAGCGTCTGGTTGCGGGCGACCTCGACCTCGAGGAGGTCCGAGAGGGCGTTCACCACCGAGATGCCGACGCCGTGCAGGCCGCCCGAGGTCTCGTAGACCTTCGAGTCGAACTTCCCGCCCGCGTGCAGGGTGGTCATGATCACTTCGAGCGCCGACTTGCCGGGGAATTTCGGGTGCGGGTCGACCGGGATGCCGCGGCCGTTGTCGGTCACCACGAGGGTGCCGCTCTCCTCCAGCTCCACTTCGATGAAGCTCGCATGGCCCGCGACCGCCTCATCCATGGAATTGTCGATCACCTCGGAGAAGAGGTGGTGCAGCGCCCGCTCGTCGGTGCCGCCGATATACATGCCGGGCCGGCGCCGGACCGGCTCCAGCCCCTCCAGCACCTCGATGGCCGAGGCGTCGTAGCCGGCTTCCGCGCTCTCGGGGGCGGGCAGGGGCACGGAGGGCGTCGGGCTGAGCTTGCGCCGCCGCTCGCTCTCCCGTGCCGTGGGCAGGGGCGAGGCGGCCGCCGGCTTGGCGCCCGGGCCGAAGAGGTCGCGTGCCGGATCGCTCACGCGCGCGCCCCGTGCGGGTGGATTTCGTCTCGCAGCATTCGCCTTCATCCGCTCGTTGTACCGGAACAAACCGGAAACATTCAAGGGCTGCACCGACACGCGCGTGCGGTGGACCATCGCATGCGCGCAGCGACCGGGCCAGCCAAGCCGTGGGCTCGCGGCGCAGGCGGCGCGCAATCCTCGACGATCGTCATCAAAGTGATGCGACAAGGGTGGTTAAGATCGCCTCACGGTTGGGGATGCGCCTGGAACTCGGCGCGCCGTCATGCATTATGACGCCGAAGCTTTGCCGTAAGCGCCTCGTTCGCACGAGGCTGAGGGAGCCGAATGCCGATGAGCACTGCCGCAGCCCAAGCGCGCCATCTCACCCTCGCCCGCCTCGAGCGCGCCGCCGGCGAGGCCTTCGGCTGCCGGGACGACGCACCGCGCGTCGCGGACCGGGCGAGCTTCATGACCCCGACGACGATCGCGCTGGCAACCTTCGCGACCGCCGTGGCGGCGACGATCACCTACCTGGTCTGAGCGGACCCGGCACCGCAAAGCCCAACCCTGGGATCCGGCCCATCGTCTTCGAGGGTCAGCCCCGGAACGATCGTGCAGGTCAGCGGCCGGCATCCCCGATCGGGCGCGCCGGCCGAGCGATCGGGAATTTCTCAGCCCGCCGCCTTCTTCGCCGCCGCGCGCTTCGGCGCAGCCTTGGCGGCGACCGTCGTGCCCGGCTTGGCCGCCGCGCGCTTCTTCGGTGCCGCCGCGTCGCCCGCCTCGCCGGCCGGCGCCGGGGCCTTCGCTCCCCGGGCGGGTGCCTTTCGGCCGCGGGCCGAGGCCTTCCCCGACGCCTTGCCCCCGCCCGCCGCGCGCTTGGCGTTCACGAGGCCGATCGCCTCCACGAGGGTCAGGGCCTCCGCGCTCATCGTCTTCGGCAGGGTCGCGTTGACGTCGCCATCCGTGACGTAGGGACCGTACTTGCCGGCCTTCACCACGAGTTCGCGGCCCGAGGCCTCGTCCTTGCCGAGGGCGCGTCCCGGATCGGCGGCCGGGCGCCCGCGCCCGCCGCCCTGCTCCTTGGCGACGATGAGGTCGATCGCCCGGTTGCCGCCGATCTCGAGGACGTCGTCGTCCTTGCCGAGATTCGCGTAGGTCTTGCCGTGCTGCACGTAGGGACCGAAGCGGCCGAGATTGGCCAGGATCGCCTCGCCGGTCTCCGGATGGCGCGCGACCTCGCGGGGCAGGGCGAGGAGCCGCAAGGCCTTCTCGAGGTCCACCGCCGCGGGACCGAGTCCCTTGGGCAGCGAGGAGCGCTTCGGCTTCTCCCCACCCTTCTCGGTCGAGGCCTCGCCGAGCTGCACGAAGGGCCCGAAGCGCCCGTCGCGCAGGGTCACGGGCATGCCCGTCACCGGATCGTTGCCCAGAACCCGCGTGCCGGGCTGTCCGCCCTCCGCAGAGCCCCCCTCGCCGTCGCCGTCGATGCCCGTGGCGGCGAGCTGGCGGGTGTACTTGCATTCCGGGTAGTTCGAGCAGCCCACGAAGGCGCCGAACTTGCCGAGCTTCAGCGAGAGCGAGCCCGAGCTGCAATTCGGGCAGGCGCGCGGGTTCGAGCCGTCCGCCTTCTCGGGGAAGATGTGCGCGCCGAGAAGGTCGTTGAGGGCGTCGAGCACCTCGGCGACGCGCAATTCCTTGGTGCCCCCGACCGCGGCCGAGAAATCGCGCCAGAAATCGCGCAGGACCTCGCGCCAATCGATCTCGGCATTCGAGACCCGGTCGAGCTGGCCCTCGAGGCCGGCGGTGAAATCGTACTCGACGTAGCGCTTGAAGAAGCTCTCGAGGAAGCCCGTGACGAGGCGGCCCTTGTCCTCGGGCACGAGGCGCTTCTTGTCGATGCGCACGTATTCGCGGTCGCGCAGGGTCTGGAGGATCGCCGCGTAGGTCGAGGGGCGGCCGATGCCGAGCTCCTCCATGCGCTTCACCAGGCTCGCCTCGGAGTAGCGCGGCGGCGGCTCGGTGAAGTGCTGGGTCGCGGCGATGCGCTCGCGGCGCAGGGCGTCGCCCGCCCTCATGGGCGGCAGGCGCCTGCCCTCCTCGTCCTCCTCGTCGTCCTTGCCCTCCTGGTAGAGGGTGAGGAAGCCGTCGAACTTCACGACCTGGCCGGTCGCCCGCAGGTCGATCCGGCGCGGGCCCACCTGGGCCGAGACGTCGACCGTGGTGCGCTCAAGCTCGGCCGATTCCATCTGACTCGCGACGGTGCGGGTCCAGATCAGCTCGTAGAGCTTGGCCTGCTCGGGATCGAGGTAGCGGGCGATCTGCTTGGGCAGCCGGCTCATCTCGGTCGGGCGGACGGCCTCGTGGGCCTCCTGGGCGTTCTTGGCCTTGACGCTGTACTTGCGCGGCACCTCCGGCACGTAGCGGTCGCCGAACTCCTTGCCGACCACCTGGCGCGCGTCGGCGATCGCCTCGGGCGCCATGTCGACGCCGTCGGTCCGCATATAGGTGATGATGCCGACGGTCTCGCCGCCGATATCGACGCCCTCGTAGAGCTTCTGCGCCACCCGCATGGTCTGGGCCGGCGCCATCCCGAGCTTGCGGGAGGCTTCCTGCTGCAGGGTCGAGGTGGTGAAGGGCGGCTGGGGATGGCGCTTGGCGGGCTTCGCCTCGACCGACGCCACCTGGAAGGTCGCGAGTTCGAGGTCGCGCTTGAAGGCGGCCGCCTCCTCGCCATTGCCGACGTCGAGGCGCTGGATGCGCTTGCCGTCGGCGCCGACGAGCCGGGCCTCGAACACGCCGCCATCCTCGGTCGCCAGGGTCGCGACGAGGGACCAGTACTCGCGCGGCCTGAACGTCTCGATCTCGTACTCGCGCTCGCAGACGAGGCGGAGCGCCACCGACTGCACCCGGCCGGCCGAGCGGGCGCCCGGGAGCTTGCGCCACAGGACCGGCGAGAGGTTGAAGCCGACGAGGTAGTCGAGCGCCCGCCGGGCCAGGTAGGCGTCGACCAGGGCCTGGTCGATCTGCCGGGGCTGGCGCATGGCGGTCTCGACCGACGCCTTGGTGATGGCGTTGAAGGTCACGCGCTCGATCGGGATGCCCTTGAGGGCCTTCCGGGCGGCGAGCGCCTCGACGACGTGCCAGGAGATGGCCTCGCCCTCGCGATCCGGGTCGGTCGCGAGGATGAGCTTCTCGGCGCCCTTGACCGCCCTGGCGATCTCGGAGACGCGCTTCGAGCCACGATCCTCCAGCTCCCAGATCATGTGGAAGTCGGCGTCCGGATCGACGGAGCCGTCCTTGGCCGGGAGGTCGCGGATATGCCCGAAGGAGGCGATGACCTCGTAATCGCTGCCGAGATACTTGTTGATCGTCTTGGCTTTGGCCGGCGACTCGACGACGACGACTTTCATGAACGGTATAGCCTCTCGCCGGAGTCCACCGTAACCACGGTCATATGCAATTTTCGCGGATGCGGGCCGCCCCCCGGGAGGAGGGGCCTTGCGCCGGGAGAAGTGGTGGAAGGCTGGCGGGATGTCAAATCGTCGGCGCCGGGGACGCTCCCGAGGGCTGCGTCGCCGGAATGGATCGGGGCGCCGGAAGGGTCAGATTCCGGCGTACCACTCGTAGCCGCGATCCTCCCAGTAGCCGCCCTGTCCGTCGCCGATCCCCGCCAGCGAATCCACCACCGCGATGCGCATCACGTACTTCGCCTGCTTGTAGCCGAGCTGGCGCTCCAGCCGCAGCCGCAGGGGCGCGCCGTGCTCCACCGGCAGGGTCTTGCCGTTCATCGCGTAGGCGAGGATCGTCTGCGGGTGGTAGGCGTCCGTGAGGTCGATGCTCTCGTAGTAGCGGATGGGCGTCCCGCCGGCCTCGTCGTCGCCGGCTTCGGACGTGCCGCCCTCGAGGCCGCCGCCGGCCAGCTCCATCGTGTCGGCGCAGTGGAACACGATGTAGCGGGCCTCGGGCTTGAGGCCGGCGCGCTGCAGCAATTCGGCGAGGGGCACGCCCGTCCACTTGCCGATCGAGCTCCAGCCCTCGACGCAATCGTGACGCGTGATCTGGGTCCGGGCCGGCAGCGCCCGAAGCTGCTCAAGGCTGAAGCTCAGCGGGCGCTCGACGAGGCCGCCGAGCTCGAGGCGGAAGCTCCCGAAACCCTCGGCCACGAGCGCCTTGTAGTCCCTGTCCGTCGGGTCGATGGTGCCGTTCGGCTTGAAGTAGGCCGAGATCGCGGATTCCGGGAACTCGCGGGCCAGCGAGGCCGGGGTCAGCAGCAGGCGCTGGACGAAGAGGTTGGCATCCTCGCCGAGCTTGAGCGCGCGCCGCCCGAAGGCGGTGCCGGCGAGGCGGTCGCAGCCGCCGAGGGCGGCGGCGGCGACGAGGCCGGCCGCGGCCGTGAGGAAGCGGCGGCGATGGGGGACGATCGGCTTCACCGGGTCTCTCCCGTCCGCGCTCCGGCACCGGGCGGCGCGATGGCGAACCAGCCCGTGATCATGCCGCGCATGTTGTTCCAGACCCCCGAGACCAGGACCAGCACGACGTGCACGATCACGAACAGGACGAGGAGGTTCGCGACGATGAAGTGCACGCTGCGGGCCGATTGGCGTCCCCCGAACAGGTCGGTGAGGACGGGCAGGGCCGCATCCATCCCGGGCGACATCGCGAGGCCCGCGAGGACCATCACCGGGAGGAGCACCATCACGACGACGAGGTAGGTCAGCTTCTGCAGCACGTTGTAGCGCTTGGCCTCCTCGCCTTCCGGAAAGTGCAGGGTCAGGTGCTCGCGGATCGAGCCGCCGATGTCGCGGATCTGGTCGCGATCCGGGATCACGCGGCGGCGCAGCTGCCCACTGCCGAGGCCGTAGAGGAGGTAGACCAGGCCGTTGATCACGAAGGCCCAGGCGAACAGGAAGTGCCAGCGGCGCCCGGTGGCGAGATCCTGCCCGGCCGGGAGGGTGGACCAAGCCGGGAAGGCGCGCTCGGCCAGCGTCCCCTCGCTCGGCGAGAGGCCGAGCCAGCCCGTCGTGTCGAAGGTGCGCTCGCCGATCGTCACGATGCCGCGGGGCTCGCCCTTGGCGTCCTGGTCGCTGGTGATGGCGAGGGCCGGCGAATCGAAGGTCGAGGCGGCGCCCCAGTAGAGCGCCGGATGCGCGTTGAAGATCTGCAATCCGCTCATCAGCAGGATGGCGAGGCAGACCACGTTGATCCAGTGCGCGAGGCGGATCACCAGGGGGTGCCGGAACATCCAGCGCCGCCCGGTCCGGTCTACCAGGTCGCCGTCCGCCAGGTCGGGAGCCGATGCGTGAGCCAAGGATGTCGCCCGTTTCGTGAGGTCTGGAATCTGCCGTCAGGTCCAACCCGATTCGCCGGAAACGGGCCGCGGTTACGCCCTAACCTGTCGCGCGCGCCTCGGCCGGCCAGCCGCCGCCGTCTCACGAGTTTGTGGGATGCGGGCGTCGCGCAGCCTTGCGGCGGCCCCGCCCGCGACCTATAGCCCGGCCTCAGCATGAGCGCGCCGAACCCTCCGAGCTTCCCGCATCGCCATCTGCTCGGCATCGAGGGCCTGTCGCGCCCCGACATCGAGGCGTTGCTCGACCGTTCGGACGCCGCCGTCGACATTTCCCGGCAGGTCGAGAAGAAGCGCACCACCCTGCGCGGGCGCACCCAGATCAACCTGTTCTTCGAGCCCTCGACGCGGACGCAATCCTCCTTCGAGCTCGCGGGCAAGCGCCTCGGCGCCGACGTGATGAACATGTCGGTGGCCTCGTCCTCGGTGAAGAAGGGCGAGACCCTGATCGACACCGCCGCGACGCTCAACGCCATGCGGCCCGACATCATCGTGGTGCGCCACCACGCGGCGGGCGCGGTGCATCTCCTCGCCCGCAAGGTCGATTGCGCCGTGGTCAACGCGGGCGACGGCGCCCACGAGCATCCGACCCAGGCGCTCCTCGACGCGCTGACGATCCGCCGCAACAAGGGCCGGATCGAGGGCCTCCAGGTCGCGATCTGCGGCGACGTCCTGCACTCGCGCGTCGCCCGCTCGAACATCATCCTGCTGCAGGCGCTCGGCGCCCGCGTCCGGGTGATCGGCCCCTCGACGCTGCTGCCGACCGGGATCGAGCGCTTCGGCGTCGAGGTCTTCACCGACATGCGGGCGGGCCTCGCGGGCTGCGACATCGTCATGATGCTGCGCCTGCAGCGCGAGCGCATGAACGGCTCCTTCGTGCCGTCCGTGAAGGAGTATTTCCGCTATTTCGGCCTCGACCGGGACAAGCTCGCGCTCGCCAAACCCGACGCCCTGGTGATGCATCCGGGCCCGATGAACCGGGGCGTCGAGATCGCCTCCGACATCGCCGACGGGACGCAGTCGCTGATCCGCGAGCAGGTCGAGATGGGCGTCGCCGTGCGCATGGCGGTGCTGGAGGCCCTGGCGACGCACCTGCCCAACGCGTGAGAGCCATGTCCCTGCGCCCGCTCCTTCTCACCCATGCCCGCCTGATCGATCCGGCCACCGGTCGCGAGGGGGCGGGCCACGTCCTCGTGCGCGAGGGCCGCATCGCCGACATCGCCTGGGGCGCCCCCCCCGCCGCCCCGGAGGGGGCCGAGACGGTGGAGTGCGCCGGCCACGTCCTCACCGCCGGCCTCATCGACATGCGGGCCTTCGTGGGCGAGCCCGGCGCCGAGCACCGCGAGACCCTGGCGAGCGCGAGCGCCGCCGCCGCCGCGGGCGGGGTCACGACCCTGGTCTGCATGCCCGACACCAACCCGGTGATCGACGGGCCGGCGATCGTCGACTTCGTGCTCCGCCGCGCCCGCGACACGGCGAGCGTGCACGTGCTGCCCTCCGCCGCCATCACCAAGGGGCTCGCCGGCCGGGAGATGACCGAGTTCGGCCTCCTGGCCGAGGCCGGGGCGGTCGCCTTCACGGACGGGCTCAAGGCCGTCGCGAACGCCCAGGTGATGCGCCGGGCCCTGACCTATGCCCGGGATTTCGGCGCCCTCCTGATGCAGCACGTGGAGGAGCCGGACCTCGTCGGCGACGGGGTGATGAACGAGGGCGAGATGGCCTCGCGCCTCGGGCTCCTCGGCATCCCGCGGGAGGCCGAGACCGTGATGCTCGAGCGCGACCTGCGCCTCGTGCGGCTGACGGGGGCCCGCTACCACGCGGCGATGATCTCCTGCGCCGATTCGGTCGAGATCGTCCGGCGCGCCAAGCAGGACGGATTGCCGGTCACCTGCGGGGTCTCGGTCAACAACCTCGTCCTCAACGAGGGCGATATCGGGCATTACCGCACCTTCTGCCGACTCTCGCCGCCCCTGCGGCACGAGAGCGACCGGAGCGCCGTGGTCGCGGCGCTCAACGAGGGGCTGATCGACGTGGTGGTCTCCGACCACAACCCGCAGGACGTCGAGACGAAGCGGCTGCCCTTCGCGGAGGCCGCCGACGGGGCCCTCGGGATCGAGACGCTGCTCGGGGCGGCCCTGCGCCTGGTCCATACCGGCGACATCCCCCTGCCCAAGCTCCTGCGGGCGCTCTCGGCGCGGCCCGCCGAGATCCTGGGCCGCGCGGCCGGGCGCCTCGTCGCGGGAGCGCCGGCCGATCTCATCCTGATCGACCCGGACGTGCCCTACCGCCTCGACAAGCGCGCGTTGAAGTCGCGCTCCAAGAACTCGCCCTTCGACGAGGCTCGCCTGCAGGGCGCGGCGGTGCTGACGATCGTCGCCGGCCGCATCGTCCACCGGGCCTACGATTTCGTGAAGGCGGCGTGATGGAATCCACCGCCCTCGCGTGGCCGATCCTCGCCACCTGCCTCGTCGGCGGCTACCTCCTGGGCTCGATCCCGTTCGGGCTGATCTTCACGCGCTTCGCTGGCCTCGGCGACGTGCGGGCGATCGGCTCGGGCAATATCGGGGCGACCAATGTCCTGCGCACCGGCCGCAAGGGGCTCGCCGCCGCGACGCTCCTCGGGGACGCCCTGAAGGGCACGGTCGCGGTCCTGCTCGCCAGCCGCTTCGGCGAGGCGGCGGCGCTGCTCGCGGGGCTCGGGGCCTTCCTGGGGCACCTGTTCCCGGCCTGGCTCGGCTTCAAGGGCGGCAAGGGCGTGGCGACCTTCATCGGCGTGCTCCTGGCGCTGAGCCCGCTCGCGGTCCTCGGCTTCGCGGCCCTCTGGCTCGGGCTCGCGGCGGCGCTGCGCTACTCCTCCCTCGCCGCGCTGGTGGCTTCGGCGGCGACGCCCGCGATCCTCTGGGGGCTCGGCCAGCCGCGCACGGCGCTCCTGTTCCTCGTCCTCGCCGCCCTGCTCTGGTGGAAGCACGCCCCCAATATCCGCCGCCTGATGGAGGGCACGGAGGGGCGGATCGGCCAGAAGGGCTGAGCCCGGATCGCGCCCCCGCTCCGGCGAACGTGAAGAGGCCGGGGCTCGCCTCGGTGCTAAGAATCGATTCCGCTCGGCAAGATCGGCTCGTCGGCAGGAACGGCTCGATGGCCTTTCGGGGGAGGGGCCATGCAGCTCAGCGATGATCAGCGGATCGACTGGCTGAGGCTGATCCGCTGCGAGGGCGTCGGCCCGCGCACCTTCCGGGGCCTCGTCAACCGCTTCGGCGGGGCGGGCGCGGCGCTCGCGGCCCTGCCCGACCTCACCCGGGCCCGCGGCAAGCGCATCGTGCCCCCGAGCCGCGCCGAGGCCGAGGCCGAGATCGCCGCCGCCGCCAGGCTGATGGCCCGGTTCGTCGCCCTCGGCGAGGCGGATTATCCGCGGGCCCTGCAGGCCACCGACACCGCCCCGCCCCTCATCGTCATCCGCGGCGAGGCCGCGCTCCTGCGCCGGCCCGCCGTCGCGATCGTGGGCTCCCGCAACGCCTCGGCCGCCGGCCTCGCCTTCACGGAGCGTCTCGCCCGGGGCCTCGGCGAGGCGGGCCTCGTGATCGTGTCGGGGCTCGCCCGGGGCATCGATGCCCGGGCCCACAAGGCGGCGCTGGCGACCGGCACCCTGGCGGTCCTGGCGGGGGGCCAGGACCGGATCTATCCGGTCAATCACGGCGAGCTCGTCGCCGCCATCCTCGACCAGGGCGGCGCGGTCGTCGCCGAGATGCCGATGGGATGGGATCCGCGGGGGCGGGACTTCCCGCGCCGCAACCGGATCATCTCCGGCCTGTCGCTCGGCAGCATCGTGGTCGAGGCGGCGCGCCGCTCCGGCTCGCTCATCACCGCGCGCTTCGCCCTGGAGCAGGGGCGCGAGGTCTTCGCCGTGCCGGGCTCGCCCCTCGATCCGCGCGCGGAGGGCACCAACGATCTGATCCGGCAGGGCGCGACCCTGGTGGCCGACATCGACCACGTGCTCGCCGTGCTGGCCCCCCTGGTCGCGGGCGCGGATATCGCGGGCCCCGACCTCGCCCTCGACCGGCCCGATCTCGCCGACGCGCCGATCTTCTGGGACGAGACCGATTTCGACGGCAGCGCGCTGCCGGTGCCGATCCCGAGCCTCGACGACCCCGAATCCGAAGCCGCGGAGGCGGAAGCCTCCGGGTTCGCGGAACCGGAGGACGGGCGGGCCCGCCTGATCGCCGCCCTGAGCCCGACCCCGATCGGCACCGACGAGCTCTCGCGCAGCACCGGCCTCAGCGTGCGGGTGGTGCAGACGACGCTCCTCGAACTCGAGCTCGACGGGCGGATCGAACGCCATGGCAGCGGCGCGGTCTCGCTGATCGCGTGAGTTCCAGGCGCGAGGCAGGGTCCGGGGCGGGCGTCAGTACGCCGCGTCGTCCGTCTCCGGCTCGGTCAGTCCGCGCATCGCGTCGAGGCAGCCCTGCAGGATGTAGGCGGCCGCGAGCTTGTCCACGAGTTCGCCCCGCCGGGCCCGCGAGGCGTCCGCCTCGATCAGCGCCCGCGTCACCACCGCGGTGGAGAGGCGCTCGTCCCAGTAGAGCACCGGCAGGTCGAGCAGGGGCTTCATGTTGCGCACGAAGGAGTGGGTCGACTGCACCCGCGGCCCGGCGCTGCCGTCCATGTTGAGGGGCAGGCCGATGACGAGGCCGCCGACCCGGTGCTGCTCGCACAGGCTGCGCAGGCGCGCGACGTCCGGGGTGAACTTCACCCGGCGGATCGTCTCCAGCGGCGAGGCGATCTGGCGGCCGACATCCGAGAGGGCGAGACCGATCGTCCGGGTGCCGAGATCGACCCCGATCAGGCGCGGGCCGCCCCGCGAGGCCTCCACGAAGGCGCCGATCTCCTCGGCGTTCACGGGCGGGGCCGCCCGGCGCGCGCTGTCCTCGAAACCATCTGTTGCTCCTCGCGCCGCCGAGCCCGGTGTCTAGTCCGGCAACCCCGCCCGCGCCAGGGTCGCGGCGTCGATCCCCTCGAAGCGGGAGGGCAGGGGGAGGGCGGTCGGGCCCAGGACGGTGTGGATCCGCGGCCCCTGCGTCGCCTGCACGAATTCCAGCAGGGTCTCGCCGCCGAAGCGGATGCTCTCGAGATCGGCCCCCATCACCCAGATGTCGTACTCGCCGGTCCCCTGCACGTCCCAGAACAGGAAGGCGCCGTCATCGCCCTCGCCGAAGAAGCAGGCCCGCTCCAGGATGGCCTCGTCGCCGCCCTCGATGTCGAAGCGGACGGGCTGATCGGCGAGGTCGGGGTTCGCGGCGAGCGCCCGGATCGCCGCGCTGACGCTCAGCGCGATGAGGTTGGCGCGGGTCACGAGGTCGGCGGCCTCGTAGGGCAGGGGCGTGGCGATGCGGAAGTGATCGTTGGTGCGCCCTGCCCCGCAGGCCCCGCAGAAGCTCCGGTAGGAATCCGGCAGCCGGAAGCCGAGCTCGGCCTCCGCGCGCGCGATCTCGGCCTCGCTCGACGCGAAGCCCGGGCGGAACTCGGCGAACACCCCATCCCACATTCCCGCAACTCCCCGGCCCGCGACTCGGGCCTCGACCTCTGACACGACGCTTCGGACCGGGCGCAGCGACCGGCCGTTAACCCTAACGGAAGGTTAAGATGGCCGAGGCCGGAGCGTTTCAGCCATAGTCGCATTTAACGCTTCATTAACCCTGTCCCGGCCGCTCAGCCCATGCCCAGCTCGACCTCGCGGACCATCCCGCATCTGCGCCTCGTCGTCGGACGCACGGCCCCGGACGGCGCGGTGCGCCGGTCCGTGCCGGCCACGGCCTTCGTGGGCGTCGCCGCCCCGGCGAAGGCCGCATCGGAGCGCCCGCCGATGCCGCGCCGGCACAAGCTGATGCTGCTCCTCGCCGTCGAGATCCTGGTCTTCGGCTTCGCCCAGGCCGAGCAGCGCTACAGCCGGCCCGGGATCACGATCGAGATGTCGATCACCCCGAACCACGTCGTCACCTGACGCGTTGCGGCGGCGGGAAGGCCGATGCTATAGCGCGCCGAGCCGCCGCCGGCCCTTCGGGTCCGCGGGCGGGCGACCCCTTATGGCGACGCGCGGGACGAACGAGACAGCATGTCGGTCGACGCACAGACAGTCCGGCGCATCGCGCACCTCGCCCGCATCGCGGTGAGCGAGGCGGACGTGGCGCCCCTCCAGGGCGAGCTCAACGCGATCCTGGCCTTCGTCGAGCAACTCGGCACGGTCGACGTGGCGAATGTCGAGCCGATGACCTCCGTCACCCCGATGGCGATGAAGAAGCGCCGCGACGTGGTCACCGATGGCGGCCGCGCCGAGGAGGTGGTGGCCAACGCGCCCGAGACCGAGGACCATTTCTTCCTCGTGCCCAAGGTGGTCGAGTAGCATTGGTCGAGTAGCATCCCCGGGCAGCCTTCCTTCGGGCCGCGCCCGCGGGCCAGACTCTTGCGACGCGCCCGTTCCCCCGGGGACGGGCAGGCCCGCCGCGCAGCGGCAGGGCGGCTGAGGACGAACCGCGTGACCGAACTCAACGAACTCACCCTCGCCGAGGCGCGCGACGGCCTGAAGGCCAGGACCTTCTCGGCCCGCGAGCTGACGCAGGCGCATATCGCGGCCGTCGAGAAGGCCCGGGCCCTGAACGCCTACCTTCTCGAGACGCCGGACCGCGCCCTGACGATGGCCGAGGTCTCGGACGCCAAGATCGCGCGCGGCGAGGCACGCCCGCTGGAAGGCCTGCCGCTCGGGATCAAGGACCTGTTCTGCACCCACGGCGTCGTCACCACGGCGGGCTCCAGGATCCTCGAGGGCTTCGAGCCGCACTACGAATCGGCCGTCACCCACAATCTCTGGCGCGACGGCGCCGTGATGCTCGGCAAGCTCAACCTCGACGAGTTCGCCATGGGCTCCTCGAACGAGACCAGCGCCTACGGCGACGTGATCTCGCCCTGGCGCCGCCAGGAGAACGGGACGCTCTCGGAGACGCCGATCGTGCCCGGCGGCTCCTCCGGCGGCTCGGCCGCCGCGGTGGCGGCGCATCTCTGCCTCGGGGCGACCGCCACCGATACCGGCGGCTCGATCCGCCAGCCCGCGGCCTTCACCGGCACGGTCGGCATCAAGCCGACCTACGGGCGCTGCTCGCGCTGGGGCACGGTGGCCTTCGCCTCCTCCCTCGACCAGGCCGGCCCGATCGCCCGCACCGTGCGCGACTGCGCGATCCTGCTTGGCTCGATGGCGGGGCCGGATGCGCGCGACACCACCTGCGCCGACCTGCCGGTCCCGGATTTCGAGGCGGCGGTTTCGCGCGGGGTGAAGGGCCTGACCATCGGCATCCCGAAGGAGTATCGGGTCGAGGGCATGCTGGCAGAGATCCAGAAGCTCTGGGACGAGGGCGCGAAGTGGCTCGCGGCCGCCGGGGCCCGCATCGTCGAGATCTCGCTGCCGCACACGCGATACGCGCTGCCGGCCTACTACATCGTGGCACCGGCCGAGGCCTCCTCGAACCTCGCCCGCTACGACGGCGTGCGCTACGGCCTGCGGGTACCCGGGCGCGACATCGCGGGCATGTACGAGAACACGCGCGCCGCGGGCTTCGGCCGCGAGGTAAAGCGCCGCATCATGATCGGCACCTACGTGCTGTCGGCGGGCTATTACGACGCCTATTACGTCCGCGCCCAGAAGATCCGCACCCTGATCAAGCGCGACTTCGAGCAGGCCTACGCGGCGGGCGTCGACGCGATCCTGACGCCCGCGACCCCGTCGGCGGCCTTCGGCATCGGCGAGAAGGCGAGCGCCGACCCGGTCGAGATGTACCTCAACGACGTCTTCACCGTGACGGTGAACATGGCGGGCCTTCCCGGCATCGCGGTGCCGGCCGGGCTCGACGCGCAGGGTCTGCCGCTCGGTCTCCAGCTCATCGGCCGGCCCTTCGACGAGGAGACCCTGTTCGCCACCGCGCAGGTGATCGAGGAGGCGGCCGGGCGCACGGCGCTGCCCCGGGCCTGGTGGGCGTGAGCGTCCCCTATTATCCCTGGACTGTCTGGATCTGGGCCGCCTTCGACCCGATCCTGATCCTGGTCTCGGTCTATCTCGGCTGGACCGCGAGCCAGTTCGGCAAGGTGGTGATCGCGGCGATCATCGGGTTCGCGGTCGCGGTCCTGGCCTCCTGGGCCCTGAGCAGCCTCGGACTGCCCTGGCCGGCCCCGATCGGGCACGACCTGCCGACCTTCTTCCCCGTGCGTGCGGTGGGCGCCCTGCTCTGGGCCGTCCTCGGCTTCACGGCCCGGCGGCTGGTGAGGCCGCACGCTTGACCGGCGGAGCCGGTGCCCCGTAACTGGCGGCTCGAGGGCGAGGCTCGAGCGCTCCCACCCGCGACCGCTGCCGAGAGGCTGCGGCGATCGACGATCGCCGGCGGCGCCCGGGGGTGACGCGAAGCGGCGGGATCGATCCGAGACGCCATTCCAGATTCAAGCCCGGACGACCATGAACGCACCCGTGAACCCGAAGAAGCTGATCAAGGGCGGCCTGCACGACTGGGAGGTCGTGATCGGCATGGAGATCCACGCCCAGGTCACGAGCCGCTCCAAGCTGTTCTCGGGTGCCTCGACGGCCTTCGGGGCCGAGCCGAACGACAACGTCTCCCTGGTCGACGCGGCGATGCCCGGCATGCTGCCCGTGATCAACGAGGAATGCGTCGCGCAGGCGGTCCGGACGGGTCTCGGCCTCAAGGCCAAGATCAACCTGCGCTCGGTGTTCGACCGGAAGAACTACTTCTATCCGGATCTGCCCCAGGGCTACCAGATCAGCCAGTACAAGGACCCGATCGTCGGCGAGGGCGAGGTTCTGGTCGACCTGTCCGACGGCGAATCGATCACGGTCGGCATCGAGCGCCTCCACCTGGAGCAGGATGCTGGCAAGTCGCTCCACGACCAGAACCCGACCCAGAGCTTCGTCGACCTGAACCGCTCGGGCGTCGCCCTGATGGAGATCGTGTCGCGGCCGGACCTGCGCTCGTCGGAGGAGGCGCGCGCCTACGTGACCAAGCTGCGCACGATCCTGCGCTACCTCGGCACCTGCGACGGCGACATGGAGAAGGGGTCGCTGCGCGCCGACGTCAACGTCTCGGTGCGCAAGCCCGGCAACCCGCTCGGCACCCGCTGCGAGATCAAGAACGTCAACTCGATCCGCTTCATCGGCCAGGCGATCGAGACCGAGGCGCGCCGCCAGATCGCGATCATCGAGGATGGCGGCACCATCGACCAGGAGACGCGCCTGTTCGACCCGGGCAAGGGCGAGACCCGCTCGATGCGCTCGAAGGAGGAGGCACACGACTACCGCTACTTCCCGGACCCGGACCTGCTGCCCCTCGAGTTCGACCAGGCCTATGTCGACGGCCTCGCCGAGGGCCTGCCGGAATTGCCCGACGCCAAGAAGGCGCGCTTCGTCTCCGAGTTCGGCCTCTCGGCCTACGACGCCGGCGTGCTGGTGGCCGAGCGGGCATCCGCCGATTACTACGAGGCGGTGGCCCGCGGGCGCGACGGCAAGGCCGCGGCGAACTGGGTGATCAACGAGCTCTTCGGCCGCCTCAACAAGGAGGGCAAGGGCATCGAGGAGACGCCCGTCTCCGCCGACCAGCTCGGGCAGATCGTCGACCTGATCGGCGAGGGCGTCATCTCGGGCAAGATCGCCAAGGATTTGTTCGAGATCGTCTGGACCGAGGGCGGCAGCCCGCGCGAGGTCGTCGCGGCGCGCGGGATGAAGCAGGTCACCGATGCCGGGGCGATCGAGGCGGCGGTGGACGAGATCATCGCCAGGAACCCCGACAAGGTCGTGCAGGCGCGCGAGAAGCCGACCCTGCTCGGCTGGTTCGTCGGCCAGACCATGAAGGCCACCGGCGGCAAGGCCAACCCGGCCGCCGTGAACGCGCTGCTCAAGGCGAAGCTCGGGATCGAGTAGGGTCCCGCGCAAACCAAGAGCCCCGGCTCGCTCACGCGAGGGGGCAGCCGCATCCCATCCTGTCGTGCATTCCCGGCGGATGCCCTCCGCTCCGCCGCGATCCGCGGCGGAAGCGGCTTAAGGTGGGGCCTATCGCGTGTTCGAAGTCGTGCCGTGCTGGCCGCTTCTGCGCCCCTGGAGCCGCCTCCGTCCGGTTGTTCGCGTGTTTCCCGCTGGGTCTCAGGCCGAACCGGTCCCTAGGCCCTGATCGCGGCATTCTGCTGAGGTGGAGTCATGCCTGTCTCCTGCAGCTTGCACAGGCCCGGCAACGCGCGGACGCACCGTCTCCGAACCCAGGCACTTCGTGAAAACCAGTTTCTCCGAAGCACACGTGTAGCCTGCGAGCGTATTCGTACGACGTCAAGACTGAAAATGCAGCGAAGCTGAGATTGATTGCTGCTGGCCGTTGCTTTTCGCGGCGCACCCACGCCGCATCAACGACTTGTACGGAATTTGCTGCGACGCCAAAGTTTTCCGCCTCGATGCTCGTCGTGCTGGCGCATCTGCACCGGGTCGAGCCGGATCGGTGCCGTCGGCTCACTCGGTCGCGGGCGGCGCGGAAGCGCCGGTGAAGCGTCGGCGCATCGCCACCAGCCAGTTCTGCCGGTGCGCGCCGCGCTCGCCCACCGAGACCGTACAGGTCATGCCGGCCACCAGGGTGAGGCCCTCCGGCACCTCGTCGATGCGGATGCGCACGGGCACGCGCTGGGCCAGCCGCACCCAGGTATAGACCGGATCGACGGAGGGCAGCCCCTGCGTGCTCGGTGTGGCGTTCGCGGTGCTGATGCCGAGGGTGATGCTCTCGACCGTGCCGCGGATCAGCGGATCGAACCCGATCAGCGCCACCTCGGCCGTGTCGCCCACGCGGATGTGGGACATCTTGGTCTCCTCGAAATAGCCGTCGATCCAGAACGAATCCGTGTCGATCACCGCGACGTTGACGGTGCCCCTGGTCGCGTAGTCGCCGTTGCGCAGAAGGAGGTTGGTGACGCGGCCGTTGACCGGGGAGCGGATCTCGGTGCGCTCAAGGTTGATCTTGGCCTGGGCGAGCTGCGCCTTGGCGCTCTCCAGCGCCGCCTCCGCGATCTTGGCGGTGCCGACGAATTGCTGCTTCTCCTCGACGGAGGTCGACAGCGTGGTCAGCGCCTCGCGCCGGGCGGCCTGGGTCCGCTTCACGTCGAGGTCGGCCTCGCGATTCTTCAGCTCGGCCTCGGCGGAGGCGATCGCGACCTCGAAGTCGAACGGGTCGATCTTGTAGAGGATATCGCCCTTTCGCACCGCCTGGTTGTCGCTGACGCGCAGCGCCACGATCTGGCCCGAGACCTGGGGGGCGACGCCCGCCACCTGCACGCGCACCCGCCCATCGCGGGTCCAGGGCGCCGTCACGTAGTAGCTCCAGACGAAGGTCGCGGCGACGACCGCGCAGGCCAGGATCACGGCGGTGGCGAGGAGCCGGAGGATGCGCTCCGCCCGCACGCGCCGCCGCGCCCGCAGCATCGGCGCGTCCGCCGGGTCCGGGCTCGGCACCGATTCGGGCTTCGTGGGCGCGGCCCGGTCCGAGGGCGGTGCGGCGGCCTCCGCCGGCGCGTCCGCCCGTCCGGAATCCTGGCCCCCTGGGCGGCTCTCGCGATCGGCGTCGGACATCAGAGGAAGGCCACCAGGAGGGCGAGGACGCAGATATAGAGGCCCGCCTCGGCGAGCGGCGGGTTCGCGACGTAGCGGCCGAAGCGGATCCGGGCGAAGCCGATGCGCAGCACGATCATGATCAGGAAGGCCGACCCCGCGTAGGCCACGAAGGGCGAGACCAGGATTCCACCGATATCGAGTTCGTAGCGCATCGGATCACAGGCTCGGGATGCGCAGACGCTGCAGGAACCGCCCGTGCCTGTCCATAACCCGCCATGCCGCGATCAGATCGCTCGCGGCGCGGGCGATGCACAAGGCCGTGTCGGCGTCCGTACCACGCGCCGCCGCCAGGAGCGCCCGGGTCGCCTCGGGGATGGACGCCGGGGGCCCCTCGGCGAGCGCCCTGCGGGCGCGCAGGGTGGGCGCGCGCAATTCCGGACTCGACCAGAGCGCCCGCAGCTGGGCGTGGGCCCTGGCCGCGGCGGCCTCGAGATGCGCGAGGGCGAAGGCGAGTTCGAGGCGCCGCCGGCGCACGGGTTCGGTCCCGGTGTTCCACTGCGCGTACTGGGCCACCCGGTCGCTGTTGAGGCTGGTGCGGGTGGTGGCGTCGCCGCCCTCGCCCACGAGGGCGTCCCGCACGTCGCGGTGCGCGGATTGGAAGGCGAAGGCCCGGGCCTGCGCGGGCGAGACCGGCAGGACGAGGCGCACGGTGAGCCACAGGATCACGGCCGCGACGAGAACCAGGATCCCGTTCTGCAGGAAGGTCTGCAGGTTGTAGATCTGCGGGTTCGAGGGCGAGACCAGGACGGGGAAGAAGACCAGCAGGATGAAGCCGGGGCCGAAGGTCGGCGGGTTCAGGCTGAGGAAGCAGGCGAGGAAGATGACCGGCGCCATGGCGATGGCGAGGAGCGGGAAGCCCTGGCCCCCCGACAGGACGACGAACAGCACGAAGCCGGCGCTCAGCGTCGCCAGGCTCATGCCGATCAGGACTCCGTTCGCGAATTTGCGCGGGTCCGGGGCGAGGGAGGAGAGCGCCCCGGTGGCGGCCACCTGCACGAGGGCGAAGGAAGTCGCCGGCCAGCCCGTCGCGATGAAGAACCCGCAGGTGAGCCCGAAGGCGAGGGCGATCCGCAGGGCGGCCCGCAGGGCGACCGGGAAGTCGCGGTGGGTCGGCAGCGCGACGTCGCGCAGCGGCCGGTGGCCCCCCGAGAGCGCCGTGATCCCGTCCTGCGCGAAGCCGAGCGCGGTGGCGAGGTCGAGGGCGCGCTGAAGGGCCACCACCTCGGCGGGATCGGGCTCGCCGCGCCGCACGGCGGCGAGCAGCAGGGCGCGCAGGCGGTCCCGTGCCGCGGCGAGCGCCTGCGCGGCGGGGCTGTCGGCACCGTCAGCGGTGAGGCGCTCGCAGATCGCGCGGGCTTCCGTGACGGCCGGGCTCGGCCGATCCATGCGCTCCACCGCGAGCGCGAAGGTGCGCCCCGCTGCAACGAGCGCGTAGAGCGCCGCGACCCCGCTGCGGGCGCCCGCCGCCCGCTGCGGCCCGTCGTCGAGTTCCCCCGCGATGGCGCTCGCATCGGCCCGCATGGGCACGATCCTGCGGATCTGCGCGAGCGCCCCCTCCGGCCCCGGATCCCCCGCGAGGATGCAGTCGCGGGCGAAGGCCTTCGTCGAGGCGAGCCCGTCCGCCAGGGTCACGCGCAGGGCGCGCCAAGTGCTCGGCGAGGCGAGCGCGTCGTTGATGAAGGTGATCGCCACGATGCCGAGGGCGATGGCGGCGACCCGCGACACCGCCGAATCGAAGACGGCCTGGGGCGTGTCGATATTGGCGATGGCGATGATCGCCACCGTGTAGCCGGACAGCATGGCCCCGTAGGCGCGCGTGTCCTGCAGGAAGTTCGCCACGAACACGCAGAGGCTGAGCCAGGTCGTGAAGGTGACGAGGAGCAGCACCCTGTCCTGCCCGAAGGCGGCGATCATCACGATCGCCACGGCGCCGCCGAGGAGCGTGCCGACGAAGCGGTAGAATGCCTTCGAGAGGGCCTGGCCCCGCTTCGGCTGGGCCAGGATCGCGACGCAGACGGCCGCCGAGGAGGCGCTCTCGAGCTGGAGCCAGAACGCGGCGTAGAGCGCCAGCATCATGGCGAGCCAGATCCGGATCGCGAAGGCCCAGGCGGCCGGCTTCGGGACGACGGCCTCGATCCGGTCGAGCCAGCGGTCGATGCGGGCGGCGGCGACGGGGGGCGAGGCGGCCGGGCTCATCGGCCGGTCAGGCGTCCCGCGAGGGGAGCGCAGGCGCCGCGTTCCCCGGGCGGGCGAGGGACGCGACGCGCGCCTGCCACAGGCAGAGCAGCGGCGTCAGGCCGAGCTCGACCCCGAGCGCCCCCAGCATGGTGAGGGAGGGCAGCCCCGTGAGGTAGAGCCCGAGCAGGCGCGCCAGGCCGCCGAGCGCCACCACCAGGGTGAGAAAGCGGAACAGCCGGGTCTTGCCCTCGATGCCCGGCACGCAGAACCAGAACAGGATGCCGATGCCGGTGAGCAACCCCGAGAGGTAGCGGAAGTGGCTGTCGGCCGAGACGTTCTCGACACCCCCGGCCACGCCGTTGACGCCGAACAGCACGCCGTAGAGGCCCGCCGCCACGGGGATGCAGGCCGCCAAAGCCACCGCGCGCTGAAGCGCCCGCCGCTCGTCCATCATCCGCCACAGCTTCCCCGGTCCCCCGGGCGGAAGAACACGCCGGGGGGCCGATCGGTTCGCGCGGCGGGGGCGATCAGGCCTTCTGCTCCTTCAGGCGCTTGACGCATTTGCTGAAATATTGCGGCCATTTGGGCCCCTGCGACGTCTTCTCGGTGGCCGAGAGGCCGCGCCACTCGGCGCCGCACTTCTTCTGGCGCTCGCGGGCGGCGGTCTGCCCGACGGTCGGCTCCCGGGCGGGCGCCGTCGCGGAGGGCTTGGCCGCGGGCTCCTTCGCGAGGGCGGGTCCGGCAAGGAGGAGGGGCGCCGCGAGGGCGGCGAGGAGGATGCGGCGCATAGGGACCCCGGAGATCAGCGCGAATCCGCAAGCATGGCGGTGTCGCGCCCGCATCACAGCGGCAAGCCGACGGGAGAGCAAGCGCCTCGGAGCGCTCTCCACCGGTCCCGCGGCGTCGATCTCGCGATCGTGACGCGCGCCGGGGCCGCTTGAGCCGCAGCGGGAATCCGGGCTAGCTGGGACGGACACGCTTGCGCGCCGCCCTCGGCGTGCGAGACAGTCGAGACCGGTCTCTCGGAGACGGGTCACTGGGACATAGCCGGCAGGAGCGCGAGATGGCCGCCGCCACGGGCAAACCGATCGACGTTCACACCTGGAGCACCCCGAACGGCTGGAAAATCCCGATCATGATGGAGGAATGCGGCCTGCCCTACCGGGTGGTGCCGGTGAATATCGGCCGCGGCGACCAGATGGCGCCGGACTTCCTGACGATCTCGCCGAACAACAAGATCCCGGCGATCGTCGATCACGACGGGCCCGGCGGGGAGCCGATCTCGATCTTCGAATCCGGCGCGATCCTGCAATATCTCGGGCGCAAAACGGGCTGCTTCTACCCGGCCGACGAGCGGGCCCGGGTCGAGGTCGACCAGTGGCTGTTCTGGCAGGTGGCCGGCTTCGGGCCGATGCTCGGTCAGGCCCATCACTTCCGCATCTACGCGCAGGAGAAGATCCCCTACGCGATCGAGCGCTTCTCGACCGAGTCGCACCGCCTCTACGGCGTCCTCGACAAGCGCCTCGCCGACCGCGACTACATCGCGGGCGACTTCTCCATCGCCGACATCGCGACGGTGACCTGGGCCAAGTTCCACCAGAAGCAGGGCATCGACGTCGGCGCCCTGCCGAACGTCAAGCGCTGGCTCGACGCGATGCTGGCGCGCCCCGGCGTGCAGCGCGGGCTCGGCGCCGTCTGAGATCGCGCGACGGCGCCGGGGACCGGCCGCGCCTACGGAGCGGGCGCAGGCTTGGCGGCCGGCTTCGGGGCGGCCTTGGGGGCCGGTGCCTCGGGTGCGCTGATCGCGGCCTGCTGGTTCACGTCCGGCACCTTGGTCCAGGTCTGTGAGCCGCACAGCACCTTGAGGATGCATCCCGAGACGCTGAGCTCGGCGCCGCTCTCGCGCTCGATGCTGACCTGGTAAATCTTGCCTTCCTCGATGTTGTAGATGTCGCCGGAGAACTTGCCCGCGTCGGGCTTGAGGCTCTCGATCAGCGGCAGGCCGAGCACGGGCCGGGTGCGCTTCTTCGGATCGGGGTTCTTGATGTCGGTGCGCGGGGCGCCGCTCTCGGTCGTCGGAACCTTGAGCCAGACCACCTTGCCGCAGACCTGGGCCTGACCGGGGCCGCAGCGGTCGATCCGGATCTTGGCGCGGCCATCCTCGGTGAGCCAGGTGCCGGACGGGTCCTTCGCGGTGTCGGCCGCGGCGGCGGAGAGACCGGCGAGGAGGAGGGCGGACGTCAGGGCGATGCGCATATCCTGGTCTCCAGGGCTGTCGCCTGCCAGGCAGGCGTTGTCGCCTGCTTGGCAGGCGTTGCGGGGCGCGGGCGAACCCGTGTCGGACCTGTCCCGGCGGGCGCCGATCCGGAGCGCCGCCGGGGGCAGGGGTCGTTCTCCCTGCAACTAACGGCCGCTTTCAGGCGATTTTTCGGCGGTGTTGCGCCGGCGCCACGATCCGGGCCGCCCATCCTCGGGTTGAGGGGCGGGACCGCGCCCGCTATAAGCCCGGCGCCGAAGCGGTTTTTCGCGCATCGACGCATTTTCCCGAGACAACCCGGACGTATCATGGCCACCGAGCGCACCTTCTCCATCCTGAAGCCCGACGCGACGAAGCGGAACATCACCGGCGCGGTGAACGCCGTGATCGAGAAGGCGGCCCTGCGCATCGTCGGCCAGCGCCGCATCCAGATGAGCCGGGCCCAGGCCGAGACGTTCTACGAGATCCACAAGGAGCGCCCGTTCTTCGGCGAGCTCGTCACCTTCATGACCTCCGGCCCCGTCGTCGTGCAGGTTCTCGAGGGCGAGAACGCCGTGGCGCGCTACCGTGAGGTGATGGGCGCCACGAACCCGGCCCAGGCCGCCGAGGGCACGATCCGCAAGACCTTCTCCGAGTCGGTCGGCGAGAACACCGTCCACGGCTCGGACAGCGCCGAGAACGCCAAGATCGAGATCGCGCAGTTCTTCGAGGACGGCGACATCGTCGGCTGAGGCCGTCATCGAGCGCGGCGGTCGCCCCTCCCGGTGACCGCCGGACCACACCCCGGGCCGATCACCGCGCCGCCGCGGCGGCGCGGCCACGATTGGGGTCCGGTGTGGCGGGGCCGCCCTTGACGGGACCGGCACCCCGGGAGTCCAACGGCGAAGGTTTCACGCGCCTGCCAACGGACCCATCACGTCATGACGACCCGCCGCTTCCCCACGCTGATCGCCGCCGGCCTTCTCGCCCTCGGCGCCACCGCCGCCCTCGCGGGCGGCTCCTCGGCGCCATTCGAGCAGTACCAGCCCGATCCCGCGCTCCGCACGGCCCCGAAGGCCAATCTCGAGGGCCGCGTGCGCCATGCCTGCGCGGTCATCCAGGCCCGCATCACCAACGCGCCCGAAGCTTCCCTCGAGCGCCCCTGCGGCTGCTACGCCAAGCAGACCCTGCGCAGCCTCGACGAATCCGAGATCGAGGCCTACCGCGCCACAGGCTACTTCAACGATTCGGCCCGCGCCAAGGCCCTGTCGGCCCTCGACAGCTGCAAGCTGCAGCGCCCGGTCTGATCCTGGCACGCCGCGGGGGCTCAGGCCCGCCGGCCGCGCCTACAGGCTGAGCAGCGCGCCGTCGGCGGGCGCGGCATCCCCCGCGAACAGCACCCGGTCGCCGTCGAGGCGGGCCTGCCCGCCGGCCACCAGCGCCAGCGCCGCCGGGTAGAGCTTGTGCTCCTGCACGATGACCCGGGCCGCGAGGCTGTCCGGGTCGTCGCCCGGCCGCACGGGCACCGCCGCCTGCGCGACGATCGGTCCGGCATCGAGTTCCGGCACCACGTAATGCACCGTGCAGCCGTGGAGCCTCACGCCCGCATCGAGGGCCTGGCGGTGGGTGTGGGTCCCCCGGAACAGGGGCAGGAGCGAGGGATGGATGTTGAGCATCCGCCCGGCCCAGGCCTCGACGAAGCCCGGCGTGAAGATCCGCATGAAGCCCGCCAGGCACACGAGCTCGATGCCCGCGGCCTCGAGCTCCGCGTGCAGCGCCGCGTCGAATCCGGCCCTGTCGGCGAAGGCCTTGTGGTCGACGGCGCGGGCCGGGATGCCCTCGGCGCGCGCATGCGCGAGGCCGCCGGCATCCGGCCGGTTCGAGAGCACGAGCACGATCTCGGCCGGGTAATCGGGCGCCTTCGCGGCCTCGACCAACGACACCATGTTGGAGCCGCGACCCGAGATCAGGATCGCGACGCGGGTCTTGAGCGCCCGCGCCATCAGAGGGCGAGGCGGCCCGTGAAGGTGACGGGCTCCGCGCCCCGCTCGGTGATCGACCCGAGCCGCACCGGCGCCTCGCCGGCCTGAACCAGGGCGGCGCTCACCGCCTCGGCCTTGTCGGGCGCGGCCACCACGACCATGCCGACGCCGCAGTTGAAGGTGCGCAGCATCTCGGCCTCGGCGACGCCGCCCTCGCGCGACAGCCAGCCGAAGACCGGCGGGGGCCGCACCGCGTCGAGGTCGATCGCGATGCCGACGCCCTGCGGCAGGACCCGGGGGAGATTGTCGGGGAAGCCGCCGCCCGTGATGTGGGCGAGGGCCTTGATCCCGTCCGTGGCCCTGAGCGCCGCCAGGAGCGGCTTCACGTAGATCCGTGTCGGCTCCAGGAGCGCCTCGCCGAGGCTCCGCCCGGAGGCGAACGGGGCGGGCGCATCCCAGCCGAGACCGGTCTTCCGCACGATCCGGCGCACCAGCGAGAAGCCGTTCGAATGCACCCCCGAGGAGGGCAGGCCGAGCACGACGTCGCCCGGCGCGATGCCGTCGCGCGGCAGCAGCGTGCCGCGCTCGGCGGCGCCGACCGAGAAGCCCGCGAGGTCGTAATCCGCTCCGTCGTAGAGGCCCGGCATCTCGGCGGTCTCGCCCCCGATCAGGGCGCAGCCGGCCCGGCGGCAGCCCTCGGCGATGCCCCGGACGATGTCGGCGCCGACGCCGGGCACGAGCTTGGCGGTCGCGAAGTAGTCGAGGAAGAACAGGGGCTCGGCGCCCTGGACGATGATGTCGTTCACGCACATCGCCACGAGGTCGATGCCGATCGTGTCGTGGCGCCCGGTCTCGATGGCGATCTTCACCTTGGTGCCGACGCCGTCATTGGCCGCCACCAGGATCGGGTCCCGGAATCCCGCCGCCTTCAGGTCGAACAGGCCGCCGAACCCGCCGATCTCCGCATCCGCCCCGGGGCGGCGCGTCGCCCGCACCATTGGCCTGATCGTCTCCACCATGGCGTTGCCGGCATCGATGTCGACGCCCGCCCCCGCGTAGGTCATGCCCTCTTTGCGCTCGGCGCTCATACCCGCTGTCCCCGTCGCTCGCTGCCGCGACCTCGCGGTTCCTCTATAGCCTTGCGTCCGCGAGGGCGAGTCGCCCGCCGCGGGGAATTCGGCGCGGGGGCGATGCCGCCCGGCGCCTTCGATGCCATCATGCGCCCGGCGCGGGACGGGCATCGCCCGGACCCGCGCGCGGAGGACGCGCTGCGACCGGCGACAGCCATGACCATCCCGAACCTGATCACGATCGGCCGCATCGTCCTCGTCCCCGTCATCGTCGCGCTGATCGGGCAGGGGGCGTGGGCCCTCGCCTTCGCGGGGTTCGTGGTCGCGGGCCTCTCGGACGCCCTCGACGGCTTCATCGCCAAGCGCTTCGCCATGCGCAGCGAACTCGGCGCCGTCCTCGATCCCCTCGCCGACAAGGCGCTCCTCGTCTCGGTCTATGTGGCCCTCGCCGTGCAGGGCGCGATCCCGGGCTGGCTCGCCATCGCGGTGGTGGCGCGCGATCTGATGGTGATCGCCGCGATCCTCGTCGCCTGGCTGATGAGCCGCCCCCTCGCGATCCGGCCGCTCGCCCTCGGCAAGCTCAACACCGGCGTGCAGATCGCCTTCGCGGCGCTCGCCCTCGGGTCCCGGGCCGCGGAGCTGAGCCTCGGCGGGCTCGAGACCGCCGCGTCGGCGGGCGTCGCGGCGCTGACCGCGCTCACGGCGGCGCTTTACCTCAGGCTCTGGCTGCAGCACATGGGGTCCGGGCCGGCGCGGCCTTGATCGGGGGCATGACCGCGCCCACCCTCTCGTGCCGGCAGGGGCAGAAGGACGAGTCGATGCGCGCCAGGGCGGTGATCGGGCTGACGGCGCTCGCGGTGCTGATCGTCCTCCTCTACATGCTGCGCGACGTTCTGCTGCCCTTCGTGGCCGGCATCGCGCTCGCCTACCTCCTCGATCCGCTCGCCGACCGGCTCGAGCGCCTCGGCCTCGGGCGGCTCGCCGCGAGCCTGATGATCCTCGCGCTCTTCGTCGTCGCCCTCGTGGTGACGCTGCTGATCGTGGTGCCGCTCGCGGCCAGTCAGATCGCGGCCCTCGTCACGAGCCTGCCCGCGATGGTCTCGCGGCTCCAGGGCATCCTGGCCGAGCGGGCGGGGCCGCTCCTGCAGAAGGTCGGCGGCGCCGACGTGCTGAACGAGCTGCAAGCCTCGGTCGGGACGCTCGCGGCGCAGGGGGGCGCCTGGCTCCTCGCCTTCCTCAAATCGATCTGGTCGGGCAGCCAGGCGCTGATCTCGATCGTCTCCCTCCTCGTCGTCACCCCGGTCGTCGCCTTCTACATCCTCCTCGACTGGGACCGGATGATGGGCAAGATCGACGGCTGGGTCCCGCCCCGGCACAGGGCCACGGTCCGGAGCCTCGGCCGCGAGATCGACGGCGCCATCACGGGCTTCGTGCGCGGGCAAACCCTGGTCTGCGTCATCCTCGGCACCTTCTACGCCGTCGGCCTCTGGCTCGTCGGGCTGAATTTCGGGGTGCTGATCGGGCTGATCGCGGGCTTCCTCACCTTCATCCCCTATGTCGGCACGCTGACGGGGTTCCTGCTCTCGGTGGGGGTGGCCCTGGTGCAGTTCTGGGCGGGCTCCGACTGGCTGCATCTCGGCCTCACCATCGGGGTCTTCCTCGTCGGGCAGTTCCTCGAGGGCAACATCATCTCGCCCAAGCTCGTCGGCGAATCCGTCGGCCTGCACCCGGTCTGGCTGATGTTCGCGCTCCTCGCCTTCGGCTCGCTGTTCGGCTTCCTCGGCCTGCTGCTGGCGGTGCCGGTGGCGGCCTCGATCGGCGTGATCGTGCGCTTCGCCCTGCGCCGCTACCTGCAGAGCCAGCTCTACCACGCCGACGAGCCGGTGCTGCTGCCGCGGCGCGAGCCCTGAGCGCCGGGCCCGCCCGCACCCCGCCCGCACCCCGCCCTTGAACCGGTCCGCCCCGAGGGCCAGACTGCGAGCCGCATGCGCGAGAACGCTCCCCCCAAACAGCTCGCCTTCGACCTGCCGCTCGATCCGCGCTTCGGCCGGGAGGATTTCCTGGTCGGCCCGGCGAACGAGGCGGCCTACGGCCTGATCGAATCCTGGCCGGACTGGCCCGACACCGTGCTGGTGCTGACCGGCCCCCCCGGCAGCGGCAAGAGCCACCTCGCCTCGATCTGGGCGACACGAGCCCATGCCTGGACGGTGTCGGCGGCCGAGATCGCCGGGAGCGCGGTCACGCACCTGATCTCGAACGGCGCCCTCGTGATCGAGGATGTGGACCGGGCCGGGAACCGGGACGAGGCGGCGCTGTTCCACCTGCTCAACCTCGCCCGCGAGCGCCGGTGCCCCGTGCTGCTGACCAGCGCGCAGGGGGTCGACGCGCTCGGCCTCGCCACCCCCGACCTCCGCTCGCGCCTGCGCCTCGCCCCCGGCGCCGCGATCCTGCCTCCGGACGACGCCCTGTTGCGGGCCGTGATCGTCAAGCTCTTCGTCGATCGCCAGCTCGTGGTGGATCTCAGCGTGGTCGAGGCCCTGGCCCTGCGCATCGACCGGTCCCTCGCCCGGGCCCGCGAGGTGGTGGCCGAGCTCGATCGCGACGCCCTCGGCCGCGGCCGGCGGATCACCCGGCCCCTCGCCCTCGCGGTGCTGGAGCGGCTGGGGATGACGGAGCCCGACGAGGAGGGGGACCCGGAGGACGAGGCCGGCGCCTGAGGGCCGGACCGTCACCGAACTGTCAAATTCACCGGGGCGCCCCGTGCTAGGGGAGCCCGCTCTGAGGACCGGGAGGAGGAATGGCGTTGCCGGAGATGGAGCCGAACGGGTTCGACGGGGAGCCGGACGCGCGCGAGGCCGAGGCGGCCCCCGGCGGCGAGGCGGATGACGGGCAGGGATCCTCCGCCCGCCCGGCGGCCAAGCGTCCGCCCGCCCAGGCCTCCGCGAGCCGGACGGCCGCGGTTCGGCGCCTGCCCGCGGGCGTGCGCGGCGCGCGGACCGCGACGAAGCCCGCCCCGGCACCGGCCGGCGAGGCGCCCGCTCCGGAGCCCGACGCGGCCGGCGGCGACGAATGGCCCGCGAGCGCCGAGTTCACGGATGCCCGCGCCGAGACGGAGGCCGCGGCCTCGGAGGACGGCAGCGTCCGCGAGACGGTCCTGGAAGCCGGCCGCACCCTGCGCCACTCGCCCGAGCGCTTCGTGAACCGGGAGCTGTCCTGGCTTCAGTTCAACCGCCGGGTGCTGGAGGAGGCGTCCAACACCGGGCACCCGCTCCTGGAGCAGCTGCGCTTCCTCTCGATCTCGGCCAACAACCTCGACGAGTTCTTCATGGTGCGCGTCGCCGGCCTGCACGATCAGGTCCGCGCCGGCCTGACGCTGCCCTCGCAGGACGGCCTGACGCCCTCCGAGCAGCTCGCCCGCATCGGCCACGAGGTCTCGCGCCTCGCCCAGGACCAGCAGGCGCGCTGGCGCGAGCTGAAGACCGACCTGCACGGGGTCGACATCGACTTCGTGGATCCGGGCGAGCTCCTGCCCGAGCACGGGACCTGGCTGGAGGATTACTTCCTCAGCCACGTCTTCCCGGTGCTGACGCCCCTCGCCATCGATCCGGCGCACCCGTTCCCGTTCATCCCGAACCTCGGCTCGACCATCGCCCTGATGCTGGTGCGCCCGCGCGACGGGCGCGTCCTGCGGGCGCTCATCCGCCTGCCCGCGGTCCTCGACCGCTTCGTGCGGCTGCCCGACCTCCAAAACGATCCGGTCGCGCGCTTCATCTCGATCGAGCAGGTGATCGTGATGTTCACCGGGCGCCTCTTCCCCGGCTACCTCGTGCGCGGCCAGGGCGCCTTCCGGGTCATCCGCGATTCCGACCTCGAGATCGAGGAGGAGGCCGAGGACCTCGTCCTGCACTTCGAGACGGCCCTGAAGCAGCGCCGCCGCGGCATCGTGATCCGCCTCGAGGTCGAGGCCGGGATGCCGGAGGACCTGCGCGCCTTCGTGGCCGACGAGCTCGAGATCTCGCCCGAGGCGGTCTTCCTCGTCGAGGGCGTGCTGGCCCTCAACGAATTGTCCCAGATCGTCGGGATCGACCGGCCGGACCTCAAGTTCAAGCCCTACAACCCGCGCTTCCCCGAGCGCATCCGCGAGAGCGGCGGCGACGTCTTCGCGGCGATCCGCCAGAAGGACTTCACCGTCCACCACCCCTACGAATCCTTCGATTCGGTGGTGCAGTTCCTCAGCCAGGCCGCCCGCGATCCGAACGTGGTGGCGATCAAGCAGACGCTCTACCGCACCTCCTCGAACTCGCCGATCGTGGCCGCGCTCGCGGAGGCGGCCGAGGCCGGCAAGTCGGTGACGGCGCTCGTCGAGCTCAAGGCCCGCTTCGACGAGGAGGCCAATATCCGCTGGGCGCGCAACCTCGAGAAGGCGGGGGCGCAGGTGGTGTTCGGCTTCGTCGAGCTGAAGACGCACGCCAAGCTGTCGATGGTGGTGCGCCGCGAGGGCGACCGGCTCGTCACCTACTGCCACGTCGGCACCGGAAACTACCACCCGATCACGGCGCGCATCTACACCGACCTGTCCTTCTTCACGGCCGATCCCGTCATCGCCCGGGACGTCTCGCGCATCTTCAACTTCATCACGGGCTATGCCGAGCCGGCCCAGCTCGAGCGCATGGCGGTCTCGCCCTTGACCCTGAAGCTGCGCCTCCTCGAGAACATCGAGGCGGAGGTCGCGCACGCCAAGGCGGGGCGGCCAGCCGCGATCTGGATCAAGTGCAACTCCCTGGTCGACCCGCAGATCATCGACGCGCTCTACGACGCCTCCTGCGCGGGGGTGCAGATCGACTGCGTGGTGCGGGGCATCTGCTGCCTGCGCCCCGGCATCCCGGGCCTGTCGGAGACGATCCGGGTCAAGTCGATCGTCGGCCGCTTCCTCGAGCACGGGCGCATCTACGCCTTCGGCAACGGCGTCGGGCTGCCGCACCCCAAGGCCACGGTCTACATCTCGTCGGCCGACCTGATGCAGCGCAACCTCGACCGGCGGGTGGAGGCGCTCCTGCCGATCACGAACCCGACTGTGCATCAGCAGGTCCTCGACCAGATCATGCTGGCGAACCTCCTCGACAACCGCCAAAGCTGGCGTGTACTGGCATCGGGCGCCAGCGAGCGCATCCAGCCGGCGGAGGGCGAGGAGCCGTTCAACGCGCACAAGTACTTCATGACGAATCCGAGCCTGTCCGGGCGCGGCAAGTCGTCGAAGAAATCGAGTCCCCGCGCGCTCAGCCGTCGGGCGCAGCGCGCCTGATCCCGCCGGTCGCGGCCGGATCGACCGGTCGGGCGACGGAACGGATGGGCCCAGCGGGGCGCACCCGAGCGAAGCCGAGCCCGACTCGTCCCGCGGGACGGCCGGGCTCCGTAACGAGGGAAACCGTGCCTTGGGGCCCCAACGCGCCAACCTGACGCTCGCCTATTCCACCGAACCCGACCCCCGCGAGGCGCCGATGCCCGTCGCCATCATCGACATCGGCTCGAACTCGGTGCGCCTCGTCGCCTATGACGGGCTGACCCGCGCGCCGACGCCCCTCTACAACGAGAAGGTCCTGTGCGGCCTCGGCCGCAACGTGCTGACGACGGGCCGCCTCAACGAGGAGGCGGTGCGGCGCGCCCTCGCGGCCCTCGGGCGCTTCCGCGTGCTCTGCCAGACCATGCGCGTCGCGCGCCTCTTCGTCCTCGCCACCGCGGCCGCCCGCGATGCCGAGAACGGCCCCGCCTTCCTGGCGGCCGCGGAGGCGGCCTGCGGCCAGCCGATCGAGCTGCTCTCGGGCCGGCGCGAGGCCGAGCTCTCGGCCCTCGGGGTGGTCTCGGGCTTCCACGCCCCGGACGGGGTGGTGGGCGACCTCGGCGGCGGCTCCCTCGAACTCGTCGACGTGCGCGGGGCCGTTGTGGGGCAGGGGGTGACGATGCCGCTGGGCGGGCTCGCCCTGCAGGACCTCTCGGGCGGCTCCCTGAAGAAGGCGACGAAGCTCGTGCGCGAGCACCTGAAGAAGGCCGCGCCCCAGCTCGAGACCCTGCGGGGCCGCAGCTTCTACGCCGTCGGCGGCACCTGGCGGGCCCTGGCGCGCCTGCACCAGGCGGCCCGCGGTTACCCGGTCCACGTGATGCACGGCTACAGCGTCGAGCCCTCGGACGAGCTGAACTTCCTCGAAGTCGTCGAGCAGGTCGACGCCGCCCTGCTGCAGGACGTCGAGACGATCTCCGAGGCGCGCCGGCCGCTGCTCGCCTACGGGGCGGTGGTGCTGGAGGAGATCATCCGGGTCGGCCGGCCCCGCGAGGTCGCGATCTCGGCGAGCGGCGTGCGCGAGGGCCTGCTCTACGAGCAGCTCGACCGCGACACCCGCGCCCTCGATCCGCTCCTCGCCGCGGCGGCCGAGCTGAACCGCCTGCGGGCCCGGGCGCCCGGCCACGCCGAGGAGCTCCTCACCTGGACCGACCGCTTCATCGCCTCCCTCGGCGGGCCGGAGACCGCGGACGAGCGGCGCCTGCGCCATGCCGCCTGCCTCCTGTCGGATATCGGCTGGCGGGCGCATCCCGATTACCGGGGCGAGCAGAGCATCAACATCATCACCAACGCCGCCTTCGTCGGCGTCGACCATCCGGGCCGGGCGTACCTCGCCCTCGCGGTGTATTTCCGGCACGAGGGGGTGGCCCCCGAGAAGGCGAGCCCCACGCTCCGGGGGCTTTCCGGCCCGCGCCTATTCGAGCGGGCGCGGCTGATCGGCGGCCTCCTGCGCGTCGCCTTCCCGACCACCGCCGGAATGAGCGGCGCCCTCGAGCGGATGCCCCTCACCGTCGAGGACGGCAAGGTGGTGCTGCGCCTCGCCCCCGAATGGGCGCCCCTCGCGGGCGACCGCCTGCTCAACCGCGTCCGCGGCCTCGGCCGGATCATCGGCCTCGACGGGCGGGTCGAGATCGGCTGAAGCGGTCCCGCAAGGGCGGCACGAAACACGAAGGCCCCCGGACCGCAGGATCCGGGGGCCTCGTTCGTCGCGGGCCGCGCCCGATCAATCCCCTATTCGGAGATCATGCCGACGCCCGTCTCGGCCCCGTCCGTCTTCGCTTGGACGCCGCTCGACTGGACCTCGACCACGGCGGCCGTCGTGATGTTGACGATGCCGCGGGCGGTCACGGAGGGCGTCAGGATGTGGGCGGGCTTGGCCGGGCCGATCAGCAGGGGCCCGACCGGGAGGGCGTCCGCCAGTACCTTGGCGAACTGGAAGGCGATGTTGGCCGCGTCGAGGTTCGGGAAGATCAGGACATTCGCCGACCCCTTCAGGCGCGAGCCCGGCAGCACCCGGTCGCGGACGAGTTCGGAGAGAGCGGAATCCGCCTGCATCTCGCCGTCGACCTGCAGGTTCGGCGCCCGCTTCTCGATCAGGCCGAGGGCGCTGCGCATCTTGCGGGCCGAGGCGGAGTCGGATTGCCCGAAATCCGAGTGGCTGAGGAGCGCGATCTTCGGCGTCAGGCCGAAGCGGGTGACGTGGCCGGCGCAGGCGACCGCCACCTCGGCGATCTCCTCCGCGGTCGGGTCGTGGCGCACATGGGTGTCGGCGAGGAAGAAGGCGCCCTTCTTCGTCACGATCAGGCTCATGGCGGCGCATTCGGTGATGCCGGGATTGAGGCCGATGATGTCCCGGATCGCCCGCAGCCGCGTCTCGAACCGGCCTTCGAGGCCGCAGATCAGCGCGTCCGCCTCGCCGCGATGGACCGCGATGGCGCCGATCACCGTGGTGTTGGTGCGCACCACCGTGCGGGCGGCGTCCGGCGTGATGCCGCGGCGCCCGGCGATGTCGAGATAGGTCTGGACGTATTTGCGGTAGCGCGGATCGTCTTCGGGATCGATCAGCTCGAAATCCTCGCCCTGGCGGATGGAGAGGCCGAAGCGCTTGATCCGGGTCTCGATCACCCGCGGGCGGCCGACCAGGATCGGCTTGGCCACCCCGTCCTCGACGATCGCCTGGACGGCGCGCAGCACGCGCTCGTCCTCGCCCTCGGCGTAGATGACCCGCTTCGGGTCCTCCTTCGCCTTGGAGAAGAGCGGCTTCATGATGAAGCCGGAGCGGTGAACGAAGCGGTCGAGGGATTCGGCGTAGGCCTGGATGTTCTCGAGGGGCCGTCCGGCGACCCCCGAATCCATCGCGGCCTTCGCCACGGCCGGCGCGATGCGCAGGATCAGCCGCGGGTCGAACGGGCTCGGGATCAGGGAGCGCGGCCCGAAGGGGCGGGCCTCGCCGCCATAGGCGCGGGCGACGACGTCCGAGGGCGTCTCGCGGGCGAGCGCCGCGATCGCCTTCACGGCCGCCTTCTTCATCTCCTCGTTGATGCTGGTCGCCCCGACATCGAGGGCGCCCCGGAAGATGTAGGGGAAGCACAGGACGTTGTTGACCTGGTTCGGGAAGTCCGAGCGCCCAGTGCAGATCATCGCGTCGGGGCGCTTCTCCTGCGCGAGGTCCGGCATGATCTCGGGATAGGGGTTGGCGAGCGCCATGATGAGCGGCTTGTCCGCCATCGTCTCGAGATATTCGGGCTTGAGCACGCCGCCGGCCGAGAGGCCGATGAAGACGTCGGCGCCCGGGATCACCTCCGCGAGGGTGCGGGCCTCGGTCGACTGGGCGTAGACGTCCTTCCAGCGGTCCATCAGCTCGGTGCGGCCCTTGTAGACCACGCCCTTGATGTCCGTGACGACGATCTTGTCCCGGTCTGCGCCGAGGGACACCAGGAGGTTGAGGCAGGCGAGCGCCGCGGCGCCGGCCCCCGAGGTGACGATGCGGACGTCGGAGAGCGTCTTGCCGGCGAGTTCCAGGCCGTTGAGGACGGCGGCGGCCACGATGATGGCGGTGCCGTGCTGGTCGTCGTGGAAGACCGGGATGTTCATCCGGGCCCGGCAGCGCTCCTCGACCTCGAAGCACTCGGGCGCCTTGATGTCCTCGAGGTTGATGCCGCCGAAGGTCGGCTCCAGCGAGCAGACCACGTCCACGAGCTTGTCGACGTCGTTCTCGTCGACCTCGATGTCGAACACGTCGATGCCGGCGAACTTCTTGAACAGGACCGCCTTGCCCTCCATCACGGGCTTGGAGGCGAGGGGCCCGATATTGCCGAGGCCGAGCACGGCCGTCCCGTTCGAGAGCACCGCCACGAGGTTCTGGCGGATCGTCAGCGTCGCGGCCTCCTGCGGATCCTCGTGGATCGCCATGCAGGCGGCGGCGACGCCCGGCGAGTAGGCGAGGGCCAGATCGCGCTGGTTGCCCAGCGGCTTCGTGGCCTGGATCTCCAGCTTTCCGGGTCGAGGGAGGCGGTGGTAGACGAGCGCCCCGGACTTGAGATCCTCGGACATGTTGTCGGCCATGGCCCTCTCTCCCTCCAACGAACGCTTTCTCGAAGCGGCGGCTCGGTCCCGCCCCCTGTGGAGACGGTCCGCTTGAAGGCTCTGTTGCACCGCTTGCGGAACGGGCGCAACCCGCACAACGAGACCCGGATTCACCTCGCGCAGCTCGCGCGCAGGCATGGTTTCCTCATCGGTGCCTATTCTTACGGGCGCCCCAAGGTGCGGTTCCCGGAATCGGGCCGTACGCTGACGATCGGCAGATATTGTTCCATCGCGGACAAGGTCGAGATCCTGCTCGGCGGCGACCACCGGCTCGACTGGGTCTCGACCTACCCGTTCGCGGCGATGCGCGGCCTCTGGCCGGATGCCGACGCGCCGGCCGCCTACCACGCCTCGCGGGGCGACGTGCGGATCGGCAACGACGTCTGGCTCGGCTCCGGCTGCATGATCCTGTCGGGCGTCACGATCGGGGACGGGGCGGTCGTCGCCGCGCGCGCCGTCGTGACCCGGGACGTCCCGCCCTACGCGGTGGTGGCGGGCAATCCGGCCCGGCCCGTGCGCCGCCGCTTCGACCCGGAGACGGTGGCGGCCCTGGTGGCGAGCGCCTGGTGGGACCGGCCGCACGCGGAGGTGACGCGCCTCGTGCCGCTCCTCCAGAGCGGGCGCACCGCCGAGCTCCTCGCCGCCCTGGGCGACGTTGCGAAGACCGGCTGAATCCCGTACCCGCAGCCGACCCAGATCCGACCAAGGCCCCGACGATGTCCGAGACCCCGCCCGACCGCCTCGCGGTCAACCCGAACAGCCCGTACTACGACGAGAAGGCGCTGGAGCGCGGCGTCGGCGTGCGCTTCAAGGGCGCCGAGAAGACCAACGTCGAGGAATACTGCGTCAGCGAGGGCTGGGTCCGCCTCAGCGCCGGCAAGACCCTCGACCGCGCCGGCAACCCCATGACGGTGAAGCTGAAGGGCCCGGTCGAGCCCTATTTTCGCGATGAGGCGCCGGAGGGCCCGGCCTCGCCCGAGGCTTGAGCCTCGCCCGAGGCCCGAGCCTCGCCCGAGGCCTGAAGCTCCCGCCGGGCGCGCGCCGCCGCGAAGTCGCGGGTCGCGGCCGCGACGAGATCGGCCACCTGCGCGGCCCGCCGCGGCTGCCGGATCACCAGGCTGACGAGCGCGCCCGGGTGGTTGCGGCGCTGCTTCGGCGTGCGGGCGTGGTTCGAGACGCGCAGGGAATAGGCGCAGCCCTCGGGGCGCAGGTAGACGCTGTCGCCGCGGGTGTTGCGGGCGCTCACCGCGAAGCCCCGGCCGATCAGGAGCGCGACGGCGTGGGCCAGCGCCGCCGCCGGGGGCAGGATGGCGGGCAGGGCGGTCACGGGCCCGCCGGCTCGATGGTGTTGAGGGTGCGCCGCCCGAGCGCCCGCGCCTTGAGGCGCAGCGCCGGCGCCTCGATCGCGTACCAGGAGATCGTCGCGGCGAGCGCCGTCAGCAGCAGCGCCGGGCCGAGGAGCAGGGTCGCCGAGGCCCCGGGCCAGAGGGCGTGCAGGCTCTGCTGGATCGGCCAGCCATACAGGTAGGTGCCGTAGGACAGGTCCGCCGGCGGATCGAGGACCGGTCGCGCCAGGACCGGAGCGAGGCAGAGCCAGAGGGCCCCGTAGGTCTCCCCGAGGAACAGCAGGGTCCGGTACAGGATCGTGCCCTGCGCCAGGGCGCAGGCGAGGGCGAGGCCGAGGAGCGGCCACGCCCACAGGCGCACCCGCTCGCGCCAGAGATAGAGCGCCGCCCCGCCCGCGAAGATCATCGGCAGGCGCAGGCCCGTCTCGAGCCCCTTCGGCAGGGCCGGATGCGCGGCCTCGACGGCGACGAGCGCCAGCGCGAGGCCTCCCGTGAGCAGGAGCGCCGACCAGCGCCACCGCAGCAATCCGGCGAGTCCCGCCGCCAGCACGCCGAGATAGCAGAGCACCTCGTATTTCAGGGTCCAGACCGTGCCGAGCGGCGCGCGGTACGGGTTGCCGCCGAAGAGGCCGGGCAGGGCGGCGTTGCTCTTGAAGGTCGTCAGCGTGCCCTGGATGAAGCGCCACAGCTCGGCCTCGCGCAGGTACGCGGAGACGGGCAGGGCGCTGAGCGCCGGCCCCAGGATCAGGGCCACGACGAGGGTCGCGGCGACGAGGCCCGGCAGGATGCGCAGGGTGCGGGCGAGGGCGTAGTCGCGGGCGCCGCGCCGCTCCAGGCTCATCGTCACGAGGAAGCCCGAGATCGCGAAGAAGCCGTTCACCGCGTGCTCGCCGAGGGTGAAGCCGGTCAGCCGCGCCAGGGGCTCGGCCGCGGCATCGCCCGTCGTCACGCTGTAGGCGTGCGAGACCACCACCGCGACCGCGAGGGCGAGCCGCACGATCGAGAAGCCGTTATGGGGGCGGCCGAGCGCCGCGGCGATCGTCGGAGCGCTCACGGCGCGAGCCCTTCGCGGGCGAGGGCGCGGCGCCCGCGGAGGGCCGCGAGGGCCCCCGCCGCCGAGCCCGCGTAGCGCTCCCAGCCGGCGCGCCGGAGCGCCAGGGCCGCGAGGGCGGCCTTGGGAGCGTTCACCGCGAGCATCCCGAGGCTCGGGTCGGGCAGGCCGTATTTCCGGGCGACGTAGGCGCGCGACCAGGCCTGGTGCCAGCGGGTGCGGAAGACGCGGCCCCGTTCCGGGGCGGAGGAGCGCCCGCGCCCGTGCAGGACCACCGCGTCGTGCACGTGCACGAGGGCGCGCCCCGCCTCGGCGAAGCGGCGGCAGAGGTCGTCGTCCTCGTAGAACAGGAAGATCTCCTCGTCGAAGCCGCCGCGCGCGAGGAACAGGTCGCGCCGCGCCATCAGGCAGGCCCCCGACAGGAAGGGCGCGCAGGCATCCCCGGAGGGCAGGGCGAGGCGTCCCGTCGGGTTCTGCAGGTAGGGGGCGAGGTAGGACCGGGCCTGGTAGAAGAAGCGCCCGTCCGGCTCGACGATGCGCGGCGCGTAGAGCCCCGCATCCGGATAGGCCTCGGCCGCCGCCAGCAGGGCGTCGACGGCGCCGGGCCGCAGCACCACGTCGGGGTTGAGGATCAGCACGTGGACGGCCCGCTCGGCCGCCCGGACGCCGAGGTTGCTGGCGCGTCCGTAGCCCTCGTTGCGGGCGTTGCGGACCACCGCGGCGCCGGCGGCCTCGGCCAGCGCCGCCGAGCCGTCCCGGCTCGCATTGTCGACCACGAGGGCCGGAACGTGCTCCGCGGCGAGCGCCGCGAGGCAGGCCGGGAGCGCCTCGGCGCTGTCATGCGCGACGACGACGGCGACGAGGCTCGGCATCGGGGGATACCTGTCTGGAGGCTGCGGCGGGCGCGGTCGCGGAGCGTTCCGCCGCCGACCCGCCCGGCCGCGGCCTCAGGCCTTCTTCTCGGGCAGGTTCAGGCGGATATGCAGCTCGCGCAGCTGCTTCGGGGTCGCCTCGGAGGGCGCGCCCATCATCAGGTCCTCGGCCCGCTGGTTCATCGGGTAGAGCACGACCTCGCGGATGTTCGGCTCGTTGCAGAGGAGCATCACGATCCGGTCGACGCCGGGCGCGATGCCGCCGTGGGGCGGGGCCCCGAGGCGCAGCGCGTTGAGCATGCCGCCGAACTTCGCCTCCAGCACGTCCTTGCCGTAGCCCGCGAGCCCGAAGGCCTTCTCCATGATCTCGGGCTTGTGGTTCCGGATCGCCCCCGACGACAGCTCGGTGCCGTTGCAGACGATGTCGTACTGGAAGGCCTTGATACCCAGGATCGTGGCCTCGTCCTCGGCCCCGAGGCTCAGGAAGGCGTCGTGGTCGAAGTTCGGCATCGAGAACGGGTTGTGGGAGAAGTCGACGCGCTTCTCGTCCTCGTTCCACTCGTACATCGGGAAGTCGGTGATCCAGCAGAAGGCGAACTGGTCCTTGTCGGAGAGGTTCAGCTCGTCGCCGATGCGGATGCGGGCCTTGCCGGCGAGGCCCGCGGCCTTCGCCTCGGTGCCGGCGGCGAAGAACACGGCGTCGCCCGCCCCGACGCCCGCCTTCTCGGCGATGCGCGCCTGGATCGCGGCCGGGATGAACTTGGCGATCGGGCCCTTGCCGGTAAGCGTGCCGCCCTCGTCCTCGAACACGATGTAGCCGAGGCCCGGGGCACCCTCCGAACGGGCCCAGTCGTTGAGCTTGTCGAAGAACGAGCGCGGCTGGCCGGCCGCCCCTGTGGCGGGGATCGCCCGCACCACGCCGCCGGACTTGATGACGCCCTTGAACGCCTTGAACTCCACCGCCTCCTCGCCGAACTCCCCGGTGACGTCGGCGATGATCAGCGGGTTGCGCAGGTCCGGCTTGTCGACGCCGTACCTCATCATGGCGTCGGCGTAGGTGATGCGCGGGAAGGTCCCGGTGACGCGCTTGCCCTCGGCGAATTCCTCGAACACGCCGCGCAGCACCGGCTCCACCGCCTGGAACACGTCCTCCTGGGTGACGAAGCTCATCTCGATATCGAGCTGGTAGAACTCGCCCGGCGAGCGGTCCGCCCGGGCGTCCTCGTCGCGGAAGCAGGGGGCGATCTGGAAGTAGCGGTCGAAGCCCGCGATCATCGTGAGCTGCTTGAACTGCTGCGGCGCCTGCGGCAGCGCGTAGAACTTGCCCGGATGCACGCGGGAGGGCACGAGGTAGTCGCGCGCGCCCTCGGGGGAGGAGGCCGTCAGGATCGGGGTCTGGAACTCGAAGAAGCCGCCGTCGCGCATCCGGCGCCGGAGGGCGTCGATGATCGCGCCGCGCTTCATGATGTTGGCGTGGAGCTTCTCCCGGCGCAGGTCGAGGAAGCGGTACTTGAGGCGGGTCTCCTCCGGGTATTCCTGGTCGCCGAAGACCGGGAGGGGCAGCTCGGCCGCCGCCCCGAGCACCTCGATCTCGTCGATATAGACCTCGACGGCGCCGGTCGGCAGTTCCGGGTTCTCGGTGCCGGCGGGCCGGGTGCGCACCCGGCCGTCGATGCGGATCACCCATTCGGAGCGCGCGAGGTTCGCCGCCGGGAAGGCCTTGGAATCGGAATCCACCACGCACTGCGTCAGCCCGTAATGGTCGCGCAGATCGATGAACAGAACGCCGCCGTGATCGCGGATGCGGTGGCACCAGCCGGAGAGGCGAACGGTCTCGCCGACGTCGGACGGGCGCAATGCCCCGCAGGTATGGGTACGATAACGGTGCATGGCGGACTTCTTGGAAACGGAGGCCGGCACCATTCACGCGAGGGGCGTGAAGTCAAGCGCGGGGCCCGGCTCCGGGCGCCCGGAGCCGGTCGAGAGCGCGCGCGGGCCTTCCGGAACGAGGCCCGGTTCCCCATATGAATCCCATGAACTATCACGCTTTTTTCAGCCCGGACACGGCTCCGGGAGAGGCGGCCCCCGAGCCGTCCGTCGCGTCCCGGGACGCGTCCCCGCGCCCGGCGGCAGCCGAGCGCCGCGAGACGGCCGAGGACCGGATTCCGGTCGAGCACCGGGAGGTCGAGCGCCAGGAGATCGAGCGCCGGGAGGGCGCGTGGCGGGTGCTGCCCCTCGAGGGCACCTTCGAGATCGTCTACGAGGACGGCCAGGGGGCCTGGAGCGCCCGGCGGCTGCAGGCGCGCGAGCTGAAGCTCGGGCCCGGCCGAACCCTGCTCGGCGGGATCGACCGCGGGCGCGGCGGCTACCGGGGCTTTCGGGTCGACCGCATCCGCCGCCTCACGGACGGCGCCACCGGCCAGCGGCTGGAGGCCGGCATCCTCGACCTTCTCCTCGCCCGCGCCGAGGCGCAGCGGCGGGAGCGCGCCGCGCAGGCTCGCCGGGCGGCGCGGAGCCGGCGGCGGGCCGCCCCGCGGCACGCCGCGTAGCCCCGGCCCCACGCAGATCCCTCGGTCGGATTCTCCGGTCCGCTGGGTACATCGCGGATAGCGGGCCGATCTTCGGGGACTTCTGCGGCGATCGGCTCCCTTTCCGGCAAAACCTTCGGTATAGCCGGCTCCATGGACCTGATTGCCACAACACCGACGCTGGCCGATGCCTGCGCCCGCCTCGCCGCACAAGCTTTCGTGACCGTCGACACGGAGTTCATGCGCGAGACCACCTATTATCCCAAGCTCTGCCTGATCCAGATGGCGGGGCCGGACGGCACCGCCGTCCTGGTCGACCCCCTCTCGCCGGAGATCGACCTGAAGCCCTTCGTCGACCTGATGGCAGACGAGGGCGTGGTGAAGGTCTTCCATTCGGCCCGGCAGGACCTCGAGATCATCTGGCTCCTCGGCGAGCTGCTGCCGCACCCGTTCTTCGACACGCAGGTCGCCGCGATGGTCTGCGGCTACGGCGATTCGGTCTCCTACGAGCAGCTCGTCAACGACGTGGCGAAGGCCAAGATCGACAAGTCCTCCCGCTTCACCGACTGGTCGCGCCGCCCCCTCTCGGACGCGCAGCTCGCCTACGCCCTCTCGGACGTGACGCATCTGGTCAAGGTCTACGAGGTCTTGGCCGGCCATCTCCTCCGGACCGACCGGGGAGCCTGGCTCGACGAGGAGATGGGCGTCCTGACCTCCCCCGAGACCTACAGGGCCGACCCCGCCCAGGCCTGGCGGCGCCTCGCGGGCCGCATGCGCAAGCCCCGCGAGATCGCGGTGCTGATGGAGGTGGCGGCCTGGCGCGAGCGCGAGGCGCAGACCCGCAACGTGCCGCGCGGGCGCATCCTCAAGGACGAGGCGGTGATCGACGTCGCCACGGCGGTGCCCCGCAGCGTCGAGGCGCTCGGGCGCCTGCGCACGATCCCGGCGGGCTTCGAGCGCTCGCGCACGGGGGCCGACATCCTGGCGGCGGTCGAGCGGGGCTTTGCCCGCGACACCGCCGAGATCGCGATCCCCGAGCGCGGCCGCGGCCGCGGCGGCGGCAACGGGGCCCTCGTCGAGCTCCTCAAGGTCCTGCTCAAGGCCGTCTGCGAGGCGGAGGGCGTCGCCCCGAAGATCATCGCGACCGTCGACGACCTCGAAGCCGTGGCGGAGGACGACGACGCGGACGTGCCCGTCCTGCACGGCTGGCGCCGCAGCCTGTTCGGCGAGAAGGCCCTCGCCCTGAAGAGCGGCCGCCTCGCCCTCTCGGCGGAGCGCGGGCGTGTCGTGGTGCGCGACCTGCCCGAGCCGGGCGAGGCCGCGGGCCCCGCGTCCGCGGGGCAGGCCTGAGGCGGCTCGGGACGTGTTCCGGGGCGCGGACGCCCCATCATCCGGTCGGATCGCCGATGGCAGGGACGCGGAGGGCCCCCCGCGGCCGTCATGCGCGCTGGCGTGCCGGCGAGACGCGGCGACCCCTGCTCGGACCCGGCCCGGGTGACAGATCGGCGTGAGGCGGTTACGTCTCGGGATTAACCGGCAAGATGATTGCCGGAACCTCCCGGGTCCCGGCCGCGTATCGTCCGTCGATGTACGAACCCAACGAAGTCCTGCAGACGCTGACCGGGCGCGGCCACGTCTCCGCCGCGGGCTGTGAGGCGGTGCGCGTGCGCTACCGCGTCGTGATCGAGCGGCGCCAGGGGCTCGTCACCGCGCACGGGACGCTGATCGGCAGCCATGCCAGCCTGCGCCCGATCTGGCTCGAGCCGGATTCGACGCTGCGCCTCAAGAACGGGCGGCGCATCGAGATCTCCCTCACCGACCTCGTCGGCGACGCGGCCGAGTTCGAGAGCACCGGGATCGTCTCGGGCTTCTGAGGCGGCGGCGCGAACGCGCCGAGGAGCGAGGAACCGGCGGACGTCGAAACGTCCGGGCGCAGAGGTGGTTGACCCGCTCCCGGTTCGGGGCTCTAGGTTCCGGCGGGACCCGGATCCAGTCCGTGTTCCCCCGTCAGTCCGCGTCCCAGGAGCTGCCATGGGCAAGCCCGTTTCCCTGACCGTGAACGGCCGCAGCCTCAACGTCTCTCCGGACGATCCCGACGTTCCGCTCCTCTACGTCCTGCGCAACGAGCTGGAGCTGCGCGGGCCGCGCTTCGGCTGCGGCCTCGGCCAGTGCGGCGCCTGCACGGTGCACCTCGACGGGGAGGCCGTGCGCGCCTGCGTGACGCCGCTCTCCGCGCTCCAGCCGGGGCAGCGGATCACCACGCTGGAGGGCCTCGCCCAGAACGGCGAGCTGCACCCGGTCCAGGCGGCGTTCGTCGGCGAGCAGGCGGCCCAGTGCGGCTACTGCATCAACGGCATGATCATGCAATCGGCCGCGTTCCTCGCGCGGACGCCGAAGCCGAGCGAGGACGAGATCAAGCAGGCGCTCGCGGGCAATCTCTGCCGCTGCGGCACCCACCTGCGGATCGTGCGGGCGGTGCAGCGCGCCGCCGCGAGCCTGTGAGGGAGGGGACGATGATGCAGACGGGCGTCTCCCGCCGGGCGCTCCTCCGGGGCAGCGCCCTCGTGGTCGGCTTCACCCTGGCCGGCCTGCGGCCGGAGGCCGGAATCGCCGGATCCTCGACGGCGCCCACGAAATCCGTGGCCGCCGACGACGTCGACGCCTACCTGGCCCTCTCGCGGGACGGGCGCGCCACGATCTATTCCGGCAAGGTCGACCTCGGCACCGGCCTGCGAACCGCACTCACCCAGATCGCCGCCGAGGAGCTCGACCTGCCCCTCGATCACGTCACCCTGGTCCAGGGCGACACGGCGCTCACCCCCGACCAGGGGCCGACCTACGGCAGCCTCTCGATCCAGAACGGCGGCATGCAGCTCCGCCTCGCCGCCGCGACCGCCCGCCGCCAGATCCTGGCGCTCGCGGCCGACCGGCTCGGGCAGAAGGCCGAGAGCCTGGTGGCCGAGGGCGGCAGCGTGCGCCCGCAGGCCGGCGGCACCCCGATCCCCTACGCGGACCTGCTGCGCGACGGGCGCTTCGCGCTCAAGCTCGACAAGGACGTGGCGACGAAGGATCCGGACCGCTTCGCCCTCGTGGGCCATGCGGTCCAGCGCCTCGACATCCCCGACAAGGTCTCGGGCCGCTTCACCTACATGCAGGATTTCCGGCTGCCCGGGATGCTGCACGGGCGGGTGGTGCGCCCGGCCGCCATCGGGGCGCAGCTCCTCGGAATCGACGAGGCCTCGGTGCGGGACGTCCCGGGCCTGATCAAGGTCGTGCGCGAGGGCAATTTCCTCGGCGTCGTGGCCCGCACCGAGTGGGGGGCGATCCGGGCCGCCCGCCAGCTCGCCGCGCAATGGTCGCAGCCGGAGACGCTGCCCGAGCAGGCGCGGCTCTGGGAGCACGTGCGGGCGACCCGGATCACCAAGGACGACGTCACCATGAATGTCGGCGATGCCGGGGCCGCCCTGGCCTCCGCCGCCCGCACCCTGAGCGCCACCTACGATTTCGCCATCCACACCCACGGCTCGATCGGGCCGTCCTGCGCGGTGGCGATGCTGAGCGAGGGCCGGCTCAGCGTCTGGACCGCGTCGCAGATGACGCACGCCCTGCGCAAGCAGCTCGCGGCGATGCTGGGCCTGCCGCAGGACGACGTGCGCTGCATCTACATCGAGGGCTCGGGCTGCTACGGGCGCAACGGGCACGAGGACGCGGCGGCCGATGCCGCGATGCTCGCCCGCGCGGTCGGCCACCCGGTGCGGGTGCAATGGTCGCGGGCCGACGAGCACGGCTGGGACCCCAAGGGGCCGCCGACCCTGATCGACCTGACGGGGGCGCTCGACGCGGAAGGGAACGTCGCCGCCTGGACCTCCGCGTTCTTCATCCCCGAGGGGGCCGCCGGCAACGTGCCGCTGGTCGCGGCCGACCTCGCGGGGCTGCCGCGCGAGACCACCTACGCGCCGGGCAACATCATCCAGAACTCGGGCATCCCCTACGCCTTCCCGAACGTGCGCACGGTCTGCCACCGCCTCGCGGAGACGCCGCTGCGCCCCTCCTGGATCCGCACGCCGGGGCGGCTGCAGAACACCTTCGCGAACGAGGCCTTCCTCGACGAGCTCGCGGCGGCGGCCGGCGCCGACCCCCTCGCGTACCGCCTGCGCGCGCTCGGCGACGCGCGCGGCATCGCGGTGCTGACGCGGGCGGCGGAGCTCGCCGGCTGGGAGCCGCGGCCCTCGCCGCGCCCGCAAGGGGGCGACGTCCTCCGGGGCCGCGGCTTGTCCTACGTGAAGTACGAGCTCTACCGCACCTACGTGGCGGCGGTGGCGGAGGTCGAGGTGGAGCGCGCCACCGGCGCGATCCGGGTGCGGCGCATCACCGTGGTCCAGGATTGCGGGCAGGTCATCAATCCGGACGGGGTGCGCAACCAGATCGAGGGCAACATGCTCCAGACCGTGAGCCGGACGCTCCGGGAGGAGGTCACCTTCGACCGCGCCCGCGTCACCAGCCTCGACTGGGCGAGCTACCCGATCCTGACCTTCCCGGAGATCCCCGAGGTGGTGATCGACCTGATCGACCGGCCCCGCGACAAGCCCTGGGGGGCCGGCGAGCCCTCGGCCGCCATCGTGCCCTCGGTGATCTCCAACGCCGTCTTCGACGCGACGGGGGTGCGCCTGCGCTCCGTCCCGTTCACCCCCGAGAAGGTCAAGGCCGGCCTCCAGAGGACCTGAGGCGCCGAGCGATTCTCGGAATCCCGGATCGGGGTGGGCGTGTACTGCGTAGCTTCCACAACCAGAATGCGTAGAACCCCTCTGCGGCGAGAAAGCGCACACGCAATCGGATTGCGCGCGCCGCGCCCCGGCGGGCGCGCCAAGGCACGGCGCGGCGCCGTAGCGCAAGCGTGACCATTTCGCACTGCGCACAGACGAGTTGCCCACGCAACGGCCGGTTCCGGGCCCTGGGGCCGGGCTAATCTGCTTGGGGCACATGTCGCGGGCGGCAACCGCCGCGCCGCATGCAGGGGCAGCATGAAACCGCCGCCCCGGATCGAAAAGTAGTTTCGAAGCGCTCACCTTTCGTTTTGCACTGCAACATGCGCTTTTGCAGGACGGCGGCCTGGTTAACGCTTCCAAGCGGGTCGGCAGGACTTGATCGGAGGGACTTTTGTCCCTCGGGAAGCGAGTTGACGGCGGCCAAATTTTTCTTAGAGTTCATTCAAGCTTCGGTTTCGAGGGGGCCGCTAAAGGGATGGCGGCTCCTGGCTCGGTGCCCCATCGGCACACGAAAACCCCGCCCGCTACCGAAGCGTACCGATCCCTGTCGCAAACAGCAGGTCAGGTCTTCTTACGTAATCATCTGATTGCGCGAGGCGGCTCAAAGACCTGTCGGAGGAATCCATGAGAGCGGTCCATCTTCTCGCACTCGGTGCAGGCCTGGCGGTCGCCACGCCGGCGCTGGCCAACGAAGAACTGACGAAGCACCTCAACAACCCTGCCGAGCAGGCGCTTCAGACGGTTGACTACGCCAACACCCGCTATTCCAAGCTCGACCAGATCAACGCCCAGAACGTGAAGAACCTCCAGGTCGCCTGGACCTTCTCGACCGGCGTGCTGCGGGGTCACGAGGGCTCGCCCCTCGTCATCGGCAACATGATGTACGTCCACACCCCCTTCCCCAACATCGTCTACGCGCTCGACCTCGATCACGACGCCAAGATCGTGTGGAAGTACGAGCCCAAGCAGGATCCGTCCGTGATCCCGGTGATGTGCTGTGACACGGTCAACCGTGGCCTGGCCTACGCCGAGGGCGCCATCCTGCTGCATCAGGCCGACACCACCCTCGTGTCGCTCGACGCCAAGACCGGCAAGGTCAACTGGTCGGTCGTGAACGGCGACCCGAAGAAGGGCGAGACCAACACCGCGACGGTTCTGCCGGTCAAGGACAAGGTCATCGTCGGCATCTCGGGTGGCGAGTTCGGCGTGCAGTGCCACGTCACCGCCTACGACCTGAAGTCGGGCAAGAAGGTGTGGCGCGGCTACTCGATGGGCCCGGACGATCAGATGATCGTCGACCCGGAGAAGACCACCGCGCTCGGCAAGCCGGTCGGCAAGGATTCCTCGCTGAAGACCTGGGAAGGCGATCAGTGGAAGACCGGCGGCGGCTGCACCTGGGGCTGGTTCTCCTACGATCCCAAGCTCGACCTGATGTACTACGGCTCGGGCAACCCCTCGACCTGGAACCCGAAGCAGCGTCCGGGCGACAACAAGTGGTCCATGACGATCTGGGCGCGCAACCCCGACACCGGCGCGGCCAAGTGGGTCTACCAGATGACCCCCCACGACGAGTGGGACTACGACGGCATCAACGAGATGATCCTCACGGATCAGAAGGTTGACGGCAAGGATCGTCCGCTCCTCACCCACTTCGACCGCAACGGCTTCGGCTACACCCTCGATCGCGCGACCGGCGAGCTCCTCGTCGCCGAGAAGTTCGATCCGGTGGTGAACTGGGCCACCAAGGTCGACATGGAGAAGGGCTCGAAGAACTACGGTCGTCCGCTGGTCGTGTCGAAGTACTCGACCGAGCAGAACGGCGAGGATACCAACTCCAAGGGTATCTGCCCGGCGGCTCTCGGCACCAAGGACCAGCAGCCTGCAGCCTTCTCGCCGAAGACCAACCTGTTCTACGTGCCCACCAACCACGTCTGCATGGACTACGAGCCGTTCCGGGTGACCTACACCCCGGGCCAGCCCTATGTCGGTGCGACCCTGTCGATGTACCCCGCGCCAAACAGCCACGGCGGCATGGGTAACTTCATCGCCTGGGACGGCGTCAACGGTAAGATCAAGTGGTCGAACGCCGAGCAGTTCTCGGTGTGGTCGGGCGCTCTTGCCACCGCCGGCGACGTCGTCTTCTACGGCACCCTCGAGGGTTACCTGAAGGCGGTCGATTCCAAGACGGGTAAGGAACTCTACAAGTTCAAGACCCCGTCGGGCATCATCGGCAACGTGATGACCTACAGCCACAAGGGCAAGCAGTATGTCGGCATCCTGTCGGGTGTCGGCGGCTGGGCCGGCATCGGCCTCGCGGCCGGTCTCACCGATCCCAACGCCGGTCTCGGCGCGGTCGGCGGCTACGCGGCCCTGACGAGCTACACCAACCTCGGTGGTCAGCTGACCGTCTTCGCGCTGCCGAACTAATCGGTCGCAGGAAACGGTCCGACTTCGGGTGCCGGCGCGGGTTTCCGCGCCGGCATCCTTATGATTAGATGCGGTCTAAGAAGGCTGCATCCGGTCGTTGAAAATGATGCAAGCCCAGTGTCTCAGGGAGAAACGTCCGTTGCTTCACCTCAGCCAAGTCGCCTTGCGGCCAATCGTGGCTGCCCTCGCCCTAGCGACCCTGTCCGTGGTCGCCGTAAATGCTGAGGACGCAAAGCCTGCCGACAAGTCCCTCGCCAACTCCTTCAACCTCGAAGACAAGACCGCCGAACGGGACGAGAAGCTTCTCGCCAAGGATGCGGCCGTGAAGGTCGAGGATGGCAAGTACTTCGACGCCGAGGGTCACCCGACCTTCCACGTCAGCGACAACGGCAAGAAGTTCGACTGGTACGCCTATTCGGGCTACCGCCGCTATCACGCCGAGTGCCACGTCTGCCACGGCCCCGACGGCATGGGCTCGACCTACGCGCCCGCCCTCAAGGATTCGCTGAAGCACCTCTCCTACGAAGAGTTCATCGGCATCCTCGCCGGCGGCAAGCAGGACGTCAGCTCGTCGGACCAGAAGGTCATGCCGGCCTTCGGCGATAACAAGAACGTCATGTGCTACGCCGACGACCTCTACGTGTACCTCAAGGCACGCGCCTCCGGCGCCATGGGCCGCATCCGCCCGGGCGACAAGGAGGAGAAGCCCGAGGCCGCCAAGAAGGCCGAGAAGGAGTGCATGGGCGGCTGATGTCGCACAGCACCCCTCGGATCGCCACCGCGCTCGCGCTCCTGCTGATCACCGCAGGGGCGCGGCCCGTTTCCGCCCAGCAGCTCCCCGACCTCGTCACGACGGACGTCCTCCGCGTCTGCGGCGACCCGGGGAACATGCCGTTCTCCGAGCGCAAGGAGGACGGGTTCGAGAACAAAATCGCGGCGATCATCGCCGACGAGCTCAAGGTCAAGCTGCGCTACTACTGGCTGACGCAGGGTCCGGGCTTCGTCCGCAACACCCTGGGCACAGGCCTCTGCGACCTGATCGTCGGGTCGGCGGCGGGCAGCGAGCAGGTCCAGCACACCAACCCGTATTACCGCTCGGGCTATACCCTGGTGTCGCGCCACGGCGACCTTACCGGGGTGACGAAGCTCGACGACCCCCGGCTGAAGGGCAAGTCGATCGGGGTCATCGCGGGCACGCCGCCGGTGAACCGGATGGGCGAGCTCGGCCTCGTCGGGTCGATGAAGACCTACGCCCCCTACCAGCTCGACCCGGGCCGCAAGCACCAGACCGTCTCGGCGGAGATCATCGCGGATCTGGCCGAGAAGCGCATCGACGCCGCCGTGCTCTGGGGTCCGGCCGCCGGCTGGCTCGCCAGGAACAGCGGCGCCGGGATGGACGTGGTGCCCCTCCTGCAGGAGCCCGACCGGCCGCCGCTCACCTTCCGCATCGCCATGGGGGTGCGGATCAACGAGAACGACTGGAAGCGCAGCCTGAACACGATCCTGCGCAAGCGCCGCGCCGATATCGAGCAGGTGCTGCGCGACTTCGAGGTGCCGCTTCTCGAGGACGAGGAGAACAAGCTCCTCGGTTCCGCCAAGCCGTAGCGCGGGGGGCCGGTATTGCCGGCCCCCCTCCTCGTGCGGCCCGTCGCCGGGGCGCGGTCCGGACACCGGCCGGACGCGGCGGTCAGACCGGCTCGATCCCCGTCCGGTCGAGCTTGGCCAGCGCTCCGGTGACGGTCTCGCCGCCGATGACGAGGTCCGGGGCGATCTCCGCGAGGGGCACCAGCACGAAGGCCCGCTCGCGCACGAAGCGGTGCGGCAGCACGAGGCGCGCGTCGGAGACCTCGGCGCCCGCGTAGTGCAGCACGTCGATATCGATCACCCGCGGCCCCCAACGCCGCTCCCGCACCCGGCCCAGCGCCGCCTCGATGGCGAGGCAGGTTTCGAGGAGCGCGTGCGGGCTCAGGCGGGTCTCGATCCCGACCGCCGCGTTGAGGAACCAGTCCTGGTCGGTGTCGCCCCAGGGCGGCGTCCGGTAATCGTGGGAGCGCGCCGTCACGGCGATGCCGGGGGTCGCCGCAAGTCCTTCCACGGCGGCGGCGAGCATCGCGGCCTTGTCGCCGATATTGCTGCCGAGCCCGAGATACGCCTCCGTCATGCGCGGGCCTGTCCTGTCGCGGCCCGCTGAAGGCGGGTGATCTCGATGCTGACCCCGTCGATCACCGCGGGCACCGGGGCGCTCGGCTTGTCGATCCGGACCGTGATGGCCTGGAGCCGGGGAAACCGCGCGAGGCAGGATTCGGCGATGGCCTCGGCCAGGGCCTCGATCAGGGCGAAGCGGCGCTGCGTCGCGATCTCGACGGCGATCTCGGTCAGGTCGGCGTAGCTCACCGTCCGGGCGACGTCGTCCGAGGTGCCCGCCGCCGCGAGGTCGAGGCTGCCATAGAGGGAGATGTAGAAGCGCTGCCCGATCCGGGCCTCCTCGGCCAGGAGCCCGTGATAGGCGAAGACCGCGATGCGCTGGACGAGAATGCGGTCGCTCATGCGCGGGTCTCCGGGCGCATCACCGCGTCTACCACCCGCAGGGCGTCGACATGGGCCGCGACGTCGTGGACGCGCACGATGTCGGCCCCGAGCGTGCCCGCCAGCACGTGACTGGCGATCGAGCCGTAGAGCCGGTCGGCGGGCTTCGTCTCCCGGTCGTGCAGGCGCCCGAGCAGGGACTTGCGCGAGACCCCGACGAGGAGCGGGAAGCCCAGCGCCCGGATCTCGGGCAGGCGGCGCAGGGCCTCGAGATGCTGCTCCCAGCTCTTGCCGAAGCCGATGCCGGGATCGAGCACGATGTCGCCGTCCGGGATGCCGGCCCGGCGCGCGATATCGAGGGAGCGCTCGAAGAAGCGCAGCATGTCGGCGACGATGTCGAGGCCGGGATCGATGGTCTCGCGGTTGTGCATCACCATCACGGGGGCGCCGTGGGCGGCGGCGACGCGGGCGATGTCGGGCTCCCGCTGCAGCCCCCAGACGTCGTTGACGATGCGGGCGCCCGCCGCCAGGGCGGCCTCGGCGGTCGAAGCCTTGTAGGTGTCGATCGAGAGCGGGACGCGCAGGTGCGGCGCGAGGCTGCGGATCACGGGCAGCACCCGGGCCTGCTCCGCCTCGGCCGTCACCGCAACGTGGCCGGGCCGGGTCGACTCGCCCCCGACATCGACGAGGGCCGCGCCCTCGGCGGCGAGGGTCTCGGCCTGCTGGGTCGCGGCCGCCTCGCCCGCGAAGAGGCCGCCATCCGAGAAGGAATCCGGGGTGACGTTGAGGATGCCCATCACGAGGGTGCGCCGGCCGAGATCCGGCAGCAGGCGGGCGAGGGCGGCGGGCGGCTGGCTCACGGTGGGGCGGTCCCTTCTCCAAGGCTCCGGGCCGGGATATGCGTCGGGAACCGCCGATGTGGACGAATCCCCGCGCCCGCGCAACGGCGGGGGCATCCGGCCCGCCGTGCATGAAAAGGGCCGCCCCGCCGGGATGGCGGGACGGCCCGGATCGGCGCAGGCCTCGCGATCAGCCGCGGAAGCAGCGGATCTCGGCCTCGGCCTGGGCGCGGCGCAGATCCGAGACCTTGTCGTCGAAGATCTTGGTCGACTTGAACTCGTTGGCGCGCTGGCCGACGCCCTGGCGCATCGACAGGATCGTGCTCGCCTGGACGTACTTGTCGTAGGGCAGGATCGACGCGAGGGCGTCGAGGGAGCAGGAGCAGCGCTGCAGCGCCTCGCGGGTCTGGCCGTTGGCCGCCATGCAGCCGAAGACGTAATCCACCCGGGCCTCGGTCGGGTAGTCGTTCTCGAGGTCGGAGGCCGCGAGGCCCGGAGTCGCGAGGGCCGCCAGGGCCGCCAGGACGAAGGCCGCAAGCGCGAAGGCCGCGAGCGCCCCGCGCTCAACCAGCGTTCTGATCATAGCTCAACCGCTCCTCGAGGAGTTCGCCGCCCTCGGCGTTCTTGGACTGGGCCTCGATCGAGACGACCTCGCCGGGCACCTCCGGCGAGGTGACGAAGGTGTAGGTCAGGTTCGACAGGCCGCGCATGCGCTCGGCGAGCTTGTCGCCCTCGAAGGGCTTGGCCTCGATCCGCCAGGCATCGACCTCGCGGCCGTTGAACCGGACCTTGGTGGGGGTGACGGTGGCGCCGTCGCGCAGGCCCTTGCGGATCGCGTTCTTGAGGTAGCGCGGGTTCGCCTCGAGGACGCGCGCGAGGTTCTTGAGGTGATGCTCGAGGAAGAGCGACATCACCGGGTTGCCGGGCATGTCCTCGAAGGGGCCGGCCGGGAAGCGGTTCTGGCCGGAGAACATCTCGACGCTGATGTTGCGCTCGTCCGCCGTCCTGCCCGGCTCGAGCCTGAGCTTGATCGCATCGTTGAGGGGCGGCCCGAAGGGTCCCTTGAGGATGCCGGAGCGGCGCAGGTAATCGTAGGTGAGGGTCGCGCCGGGCGCGGTGTTGCGCATCTGCGGGCGCTCGAACAGCAGGTCGGCGGCGGCGGGGGCGGCATCGGCCTTGGCCTGTTGCACGGCCGGCGCCGCCGCCGGGGGCGTCCCCTGGGCGAGCGCCGGCGCGGCGGTGAGCGCCAGGATGGCCGCGGTCACGAGATCCTTCACAGGGGGGCTTCCTCCTTGAGCGGCGACCGGACGTTGCTGCCGATCGTCCGGTAGACGTAGTCGGGCGGGGTGTCGGCCGCCTCCTCGCTCGCCAGGGCCCGCACCTTGGCGTGCAGCGGCGAGAGCGAGCAGGCCGGGTCGGTCGCCGCCGCATCGCCCGCGAGGGCGAGCGCCTGGCAGCGGCAGCCGCCCCAATCCTTCTCCCGGCGATCGCAGGAGCGGCAGGGCTCCTGCATCCAGTCGGTTCCCCGATAGGCCGTGAAGGCCGGGGAATTCGCCCAGATGTCCCCCAGCGCATGCTCCGTGACGTACCAGAACTCAAGCTGCGAAATCGTCTCGGCCGCGTGGCAGGGCAGGACCTTGCCCTGGGGGGTGACGTTGATGAGCTTGCGGCCCCAGCCGCCCGCGCAGGCCTTGGGGTACTTGGCGTAGTAGTCCGGCACCACGAGGTCGATGACGAGCTGGCCCTTGAGGCGCTCGCGGGCCGCCTCGACGATGCGGATCGAGGCGTCGACATCGGCCTTGTTCGGCATCAGGGCCGCGCGGTTGACGTAGGCCCAGCCGTAATACTGGGTGTGGGCGACCTCGAGGCGCTTGGCGCCGAGCTTGACCGCGAGGTCGATGAAGCCCTCGACCTCGTGGATGTTGCCGCGATGGATCACGGAATTGAGGGTCAGGGGCAGGCCGAGGCCGGTGACCTTCTGGGCGAAGGCGAGCTTCTGCGGCTGCGCGTTCCTCAGGCCGCCGATCTTCTCGGCGTTCTGGGCGTCGACCCCCTGCACCGAGAGCTGCACGTGGTCGAGGCCGACATCGTAGAGGGCCTGGAGCTTGTCGAGGGCCCCGCCCACGCCCGAGGTGATCAGGTTCGAGTAGAGGCCGAGCTTGGCGCAGGTCTCGGTGATCTCCACGATGTCGTTGCGGGCTGTCGGCTCGCCGCCCGAGAGGTGGACGTGGAGCACGCCGAGCCCCGCCGCCTCCGTCAGCACCCGCTGCCAGGTCGCGGTGTCGAGCTCGCGCGAGCGGCGGTCGAGTTCCAGCGGGTTGGAGCAGTAGGGGCAGCGGAGCGGGCACCGGTGGGTGAGCTCCGCCAGGAGCCCGACCGGGGCCGGAACGGCCTGGGGATTGGGCGTGATCGCGTTCATCGCTCGAGCACCCTCTTGGTTGCGAGGTCGTTGAGCATCACCAGGATGTCGCCCTCGATGACCTTGGGATCGGCCGCGTAGGTCTGCCCGAGGGCGACCGCGATCTCCGCGACCGTGCGCTGCCCGTCGACGAGGGAGAGCACCGCGACCGCGTTGTCGTCGAGGTCGAAGGTGCGCTCGGGGGCGAGCAGGACGTGCTTCTGGCGCGTCTCGTCGAAGCGCAGGCGCACGCCCCGGGGCAGGCGCGGCGTGTGGCCCGCCTCGATCCGCCCGGTGCCTGCGGCCTGCGCCACGGCGGGCGCCTCGGGCACGAGGCCGGTGCCCGGCGTCCAGGCATCCGGCGGGATCATCCCGGGGGCGACGTAGGCGAAGTAGAGGGCGTCGAGCTGCGTCCAGAGGACGTTGCACTTGAAGGTCAGGGCCGCCATCGCCTGCCGCTGCAGCGCCGGGGTGGTGGCGTGCTGCTTGACGTAGTCGAGGGCGAAGTCGGCGTCCCGCGGGGCCTGGGTCAGGCGCTTGTCGAAATAGGCCAGCGTGTCCCGGGTGATGAAGTCGTAGTTCTTCAGCATCCCGGCGACGCGCTCGGAGATGATGGTCGGCGAGAACATCTCGGTGAGCGAGGAGGCGATCGCCTCGAGGAGCGAGCGCTCGGAGACGAAGTGCACGTAGGCGTCGACCGAGAAGCGGGTCGCCGAGAGGATGCCCTTCGTCGAGAGCACGTAGTCGCGCGCGAAGCCGACGCCCTCGGCGAGCTTGAGCCAGCGCTCGATGCCGCCGTCGCCCGGATGGTCGCCGTCATGGTCGACGATGCGCTGGCGCCAGACCCGGCGCAACGCGGCGTCGGTCATGCGCGCGAGCACGGCCGCGTCCTTCACGGGGATCATCGCCTGGTAATAGTAGCGGTTGAGCGCCCAGGCCCGGACCTGGTCCTTGTTCAACTTTCCGTCGTGGAGGAGGCGATGGAACGGGTGCAGGTTGTGGTAGCGCCGGGCGCCGATGTCGCGGAGCGCCGCCTCCAGGTCCTCGGGGCTGAGGAGCCGCTGGGTCTCGTCGGCGGCGGGGGTGGGGAAGGCTGCGGTCATGGCGTGTCCAAGCGTCCGTCTCGAGATGCGTTTCCTGGAACGATTCTTAGATGGGGCGGCGGAGGCGCCTGACCAACGCCGCACCCACGCGATTGGATCGTGCAAGAGATAATGCCGCCGGCACGCGAATGCCAATCGGCCGTCCCGTCGGGTCCCTAGAGGTTCAGGCCGAGCCCGTCATGCGCCACGGTCCAGCCCGCGGCCTCGACCTCGGCGCGGGCCTCCGAGCCCTCCACCAGGACCGGGTTGGTGTTGTTGATGTGCACGAAGATGCGCCGGCCGATGGCCACGTCGCGCAGGGCCGCCACGGAGCCGCCCTCGCCCCGCATCGGCACGTGCCCCATGCGCCAGCCCGTCTTGGTGCCGACGCCCGCCCGGATCATGTCGTCGTCGTACAGCACCGTGCCGTCGAACAGGAGCGCGTCGACGCCTGTGACGCGCGCGCGCAGGCCGTCGGTAACGCGGGCGCAGCCCGGAATGTAGGCGAGGCGCCGGCCGCCGGCCTCGATCAGGGCGCCGACCGTGGTCTCGGTCTCGGCGCCGATCTGCATCGAGGCGTCCTCGAGCCAGAGCGGCACCTTGCCGGGCACCGCGAACAGGGTGACGGACAGCCCCGGCACCGGCTCGAAGCGCTGCTCCAGGCTGATCGCCTCCCGGCTCACCACGCCGGCCGCCATCACGTCAAAGACGCGGTTGTCGTTGACGGAGCCGAGGATGCCGGGGGTCGCGTAGAGGGTGTAGGGCTGGCCCTCGCGCAGGGTCAGGAGGCCGGCGACGTGGTCGACGTCGCCGTTCGTCAGCAGCACCGCGTGGATCGGCGAGTGGCGCAGGCCCTCGCGGGGGTGCAGCACCGGGTTGTCGAAGAGTTGCTGCCGGATGTCCGGCGAGGCGTTCACCAGGAGCCAGCGCTCCCCGTCGGGGGAGACCGCGATGCTCGACTGGGTGCGGGGCCTGACCCGGGACGGCTCGGTCCGGGCGAGGGTGCAGTTGGGGCAGCGGCAATTCCACTGGGGAAGGCCGCCGCCGGCCGCCGAACCGAGGATCACGACACGCATGGTTTCAACTCACGCAGCCGGCCATCCCCGGTCCGGCTCGCACCTTAGTGGAAGGTGTCGATCTCAGCCGACTCGTAGCTCGTGACTTCCATGCCGACGCAGATCTCGGAAACGACGGGGGCTGCCCACTTCATGGTGTTTCTCCTCATTCTTCGATCGTCAGAACCATCCTGGCAACCTCCCTAAGAAGATCCTAAGATGCTGACGGCGCAGTGGTTTCTGTCGCGGGAGCTATATCGGCAATTCCGCCGGACTCTTCAAGCGCTAAATTGCCAGATGCTCCCAGATCCCGGTGGGGAAATGCGGGCCTCAGTGCCGGAAATCCTGCCCGCGCAGGTCCAGCATGAAGCCCCGGCCGCGGACGGTGGTGAGGATCGGGCCGCCGAGGCGGACGAAGTCGGACATCTTGGTCCGGAGATAACCTACGTAAACATCGACGACATTCAGCGAGAGGCCGCCTTGGCTCGCCCAGAGCTTGTCGAAGATGTCGCCCCGCGAGACCGGCCTGTTGGCCTGGTCCATCAGCATGGCCAGGAGCTCCGCCTCCCGCGGCGTGAGGCGTGCTGTCGCATCCCCGAAGCTGACCTGCCGGACATTGAGATCGAGGGTCAGGCGCCCCGCCGTCACGATGGTGCGGGGCTCGTCCGATTCCCTGCGGCGCAGCAGGTGCGTGCGCAGCCGCGCCACGAGCTCGTCGAACACGAAGGGCTTCACGATGTAGTCGTCGGCCCCGAGGGCCAGCCCCTCGGCCCGGTCGCGCACCTCGTCGCGGGCGCTGAGGAACAGGATCGGACCCGGATAGCCGCCCTCGCGCAGGGAGCGGCAGACGTCGTGGCCGGACCCGTCCGGGAGGGTGATGTCGAGGACGACGGCCTCCGGCGCCTCGTCCCGGGCGGCGGTCAGCGCGTCGCCGACGCACCCCGCCATGCCCACCGAGAAGCCCTCGGCCTCGAGGCCCCGGGCCAGCATGGCGCGGATGTCGCTGTCGTCCTCGACGATCAAAACCCGCGTCATGCGGCACTCTCCCGTGTCTCGCGCCCCTTGTTCTGTTGTCCGGCGGGGTCGAGGACCGGCAGGTCGAGGGTTACCCGCGCGCCCCGGCCGTTCTCGCCCCGCCCGAGGCGGATGGCGCCATCATGATGCTCAATCACCCAGCGCGCCAGTGCCAAGCCTATGCCGAATCCGCCCTCGCCGGGGAACTCCCCGCGCCGGAAGCGCTCGAACAGGGTCTCCTCCGCCTCGGCGAAGCCGGGCCCGTCATCGCTGATCGTCACGTTGGCGCGGGCGCCGTTCGGGCCCCCGGCGCTCGTCAGCGCCACCGTCACCCGGGTCAGGCCGGCGGCGTGGCGCAGGGCGTTGTCGATCAGGCTCTCCACCACCTGGCGCAGCCATTCGGGGTCGGCCAGGATCTCGATGTCGCTGTCGCCGGGCTCGAGGGTCAGGGCGACCCGGCGGCGCGCGGCCTCGGAGCCCGCATTCTCCAGAGCCTCCGCCAGGATCGCCACGGCGCTGACGGGGCGGCGCTCCAGCTCGATCTGCCCGGATTCGGAGCGGGCGACCCGCAGCAGGTCCTCGACCCGCAGCTTCAGGCGCTGGGCCCGCTTGCGGATCGTCGCGAAGACCGGGCCGTATTCGACGCCCCGCGCGCTCGGCCGGGTGGCGAGGTCGCACTCGCCGAGGATGACGGTCAGCGGCGTGCGCAGCTCGTGGCTGACATCGGCGAAGAAGCGCCGCCGGGAGCGGTCGACGGCCTCCAGGCGCTCGTTGGCGGCGCGCAGGTCGGCGGTGCGGGCCGCCACCGTGTCCTCGAGGGCGGCCCGGTCGGCGGCGAGCCGGCCCTCGCGCCGGGAGAGGCGGGCGGCCATGCGGTTGAAGTTCGCCACGAGCAGGCCGAGCTCGTCGCGGGTCGCCACCGACAGGCGGGTGTCGAGCTCGCCGCCCCCGATGGCGCCCGCGGCCTTCCGCATGGCCTCGATCCGCGCCAGCGTCGGGCGGGTCACGCTGCGGTAGAGCACCAGCACGATGCCGAGGGCGAGGAGCACCGCGAGGCCCGCGGCGACGCGCAGCCGCCGGGACAGCGCGCCGGCCTGCTCGGAGCCCAGCACCATGGTGCGCCGCTCCGCCTCGATCAGGAAGGAGAGGGGCTGGCCCGTCATGGCGCCGAAGCCGTTGAGGGCCCCCTGGATCGCGTTCTTGCGGCTCTCGGGGTCGGTCCGGCGCTCGATCTGCGAGACCTGCCGGTCGAGGATGACGCGGGCGGCCCGGATCTGCGACATCGGCCGGGTGCGGGCGGCGTACTGGGTCCGGTCGAGGGGGTCGTTGGTGGCCAGGATCGTGGCCGCCAGGGCCTCGTCGACGGTGGTCAGGGCCCGGTCGACATTGGTGCGGGCGATCGCCAGCGCCTCCGGCTGGCCGTCCGGATTGCCCACGGTCTCGACCGCGGCGAGGCCGAACTGGGTCAGCCGGCCGGAGAGCTCGGCCAGGAGCTCGAGCCGGCGCTGCGCCGCCAGCGTCCGGTCGATCGTGCTCTCGGCGGCGGCGATCGACCACAGCACCCCGGCCGCCGCCAGGACGACGAGAAACGCCGTGCTGCCGAGCAGCAGCGCGAAACGAACCTTGAGCGAGCGCATCGTCCCCTATCCGGCCCGGGCGCCTGGCGCGGGCGGGCCCGAGAGTGTCACCGCGGGGCGGCCAGGCCAAGAGCCGCGCCGGGCCCCCGCGCCCCGCCGTCAACACCCGCGATCGCTCCGTGGCGCCTTGCCGGCGCGGGCGGCACGACGCGCTGGCCGGCGGATTGGACGGAGGCGACCGGGTATCGGACCCGGCGCGGGCGGCGCGACGCACTCCCTCTCCCGTCCGGGAGAGGTTTGCCCGCGGAGCGGGCCGGGGTGAGGGGTGCGACTTCTCCGGAAAGGTCGCACCGCTCCCGGGCCTGAGGGAGGGGTGGGGCGCGCCGCCATCCGGAGCCCGATGGCGGCCCTAGAGGTTCCTCGGCTCGCTGCCGCGCGCCGCGCAGCGCCAGCGCTCGACGTGCCATTCGGGGTGGGCGGCCTGCCAGGTGGCGATGGCGCTCTGGCCGTTGCGCAGGCAGATGAACGGGCTCGAGGCCTCGTAGGACAGGGTGATCCGGTCCTCGCGGCAGGTGGTCGGCTGCGACAGGAGGCAGATCGAGAGCAGGATCATCATGGGGCCACGCCTCGTTGCAGGACGGGGGCCGGCGGGGCCGGCCCCCCGAGGGGATGCGGGCCCGGCCGACCGGGCGTCATATGCGGCAGCCGCCCGCGACGGCCAGGGCGTCAGGCGGCCGCGGCCCAGATCTCGCCCTTGCCGAGGGTGGCGAGGTCGCCCGAGTAGCGCGTGAGCGCGCCGGCCGCGAGGTCGGCATGGGCCGGGCTGAGGGCCCGCAGGGACCGGGCGAGGAGGCGCAGGAACACGAGGTCGTGCGCACCCGTGGCGACGAAGGTCGGGCTCATCGCCCCGTGCCGGCCGAGCAGCATCGTGCCGCGCCGCATGCCGAAGCCCGGATGGTCGCCGACGCCGAGGGCCGCGAGGGTCCCGGCGATCATGCGCGAGCCCGCGAAGTCCCCGGCCTCGCCCGCCACGATGAGGCCCCGCCGCATCCGGTCGCCGAGATGGTCGCCGGCCCGGCCCCGGATCACCAGCGTGGCACCGTCGAGCCCCGCCTTGGCGGCGTAGACCGCCCCGCCCGCGTGGTCGCCCGCATCGCCCCCGATGGTGATCAGGCCGCCGGTGGCGCCGGTGCCCGCGAAGGGACCGGCCGCGCCCTCGACGTGCAGGCTGCCCCCCGCCATGCCCTCGCCGAGGCGCTGGCCGACATCGCCCGAGACCCGGATGGTGCCCTCGGAGAGCGCCGCGCCGACCCGGTCGAGGCGCCCGGAGCCGCCCTCGATCACCAGGGTGTCGGAGCGGTCGAGGCGCACCGTGAAGCAATCGCCGAGGGTCAGCCCCCGGCGCGTGGTGCCGACCGGGATCCGCGCGGCCTCGGCCTCCGAGAGGCCCGAGAGGGCAAGCGGCGTGATGTCGAGGAGGTCGAGGCGCTCGGGGGGCGCCTCGCGCAAGGTGAGGACGCTCATGCTGCACCCGGTTTCGAGAGGAGGTCCCGGAGATGGTAGTGGTGGCGGCCGAGATTGCCGCCGTAATTGCCCGCGGTGACGCCGACGAGGCCGTGCGCCGCCCCGATCTCGGTGGCGGCGTGGAGCGCCGCGCGCATCGAGGCGGAGACGCCGTCCGAGGTCAGCGCGTCGATGACGATCTCCAGCACCACGCCGCACTCGGCCGGCAGGGCGGAGCCGGCCCGGCCCTTGAGCGTCGGGCAATAGGCGTCGTTGGTCGAGGCCATCATGCCCTTGGTGCGCCCGCCGACCTTCGAGCCCGAGCGCACGATGCCGCCCGGGAAGGGCAGGATCGCGCCGGGCACGGATCTCGCGGCCTCGACCGCGATCTCCGCCACCTTGAGGGTGTCGGCGTGCCTGCGGCCGAGGAACAGGAGGTTGCCGCCGCCGACCGCGCCCTCGACCGCCCGGGTCGAATCCTCGCACAGGAACTCGCCGTCCATGACCGGGATGCGCCAGTAGCGCCGGACCTTGCCGTCGGGGCCGGTGAGGCGCTTGGCCACCGCGAAGCCGTCGCCGAAGTAGCGGATGGCGCCGCCGAGCTTGATCTTCGTCGGCCCCTCGACGCCCGCGTAGCAGGCGGTGCCCGGGCAGGTGAGGATGCACTGGCCGACGCGCTTGAGGAGCTGCTCCTTGAGCCCGTTCGGCTCGAAGCCGAACAGCAGGATGCGCACGCCCGGGCGCCCGTCCGGGGTCTCGTCGGGGGCGAGCTCGGCGTCGATGCCGGCCTCGGCGCCGCAGCCGATGACCGAGGTCGCGAAGCCCGTCATCACGGTCGCGGCGATCATCGCCCATTTCGGCGTGTCGTTCGTGACGACGATCGCGGTGCCCGCGACGTCGAAGGCCTCCGCGAAGGTATCCTCCACCGGAATGCCGTTGAGGGTGAGTTGCGCCATCTCAGCCACCGGTCCCCACGCGCCGCACCCGCTCCGCATTCACGCCCGGCATGCCACCTCCTCGAACACATCCGCGACCGGGAAGGCCGCGTCCGGCACCGCGAAGCTGTCGAGCCCCTGGCCGAAGCGGTCCTGCAGGTAGGCGTCGGTGCGCCGCGCCATCGCCTTGTCGGATTCCACCGACAGGGCGAGGGTGCGGCCGGCGCGCCACGCCACCACCTCGCCGTCCTCCACGATCGGCACGCCGTCCTTGAGGACGAGCTTCGCCCGGGAGAACATGGCGGTGCGGTCGCGGTCGTCGCGGTAGACCGCGACGTCGGCCCGGGCGCCGGCGCGCAGGTGGCCGCGGTCGTCGAGGCCGAGGAGCTTGGCCGGGCCCGAGCGCGTCAGCTGCGCGATCTCCGACAGGGTGTACTCGCGCTCGATCCCCGGGAGGGAGGAGCGCGCGCCCACCACCGCCGGGAGCGTCGCGATCTCGCGGTCGCGGGCCTCCTTGTCCATCAGGAGGTGGATGATGCGCGGGTACTCGGTGAACGGGCCGCCATTCGGGTGGTCGGTGGTCAGGATGGTGCGCTCGGGGTCCCGGGACAGGAGCATCAGCTCGAGGCCGATCGCCCATTGCAGGGAGCTCGTGGGCCCGCGCGGCCGGTAGAGGAACGGCACCACGCCGCCGCCCTCCGCGTCGCCCGCCGTGAGGATCCACTTCTTGGGGTTGGCGCCCTTGCGGCCGGCGAACTGGCGCAGGATGTCGAGGGAGATCGTGACCGTCTGGCCGAACACCACCTGGCCGACGTCGAGGGTCGCGTTCGGGTGCGCCTCCATGGCCTCGGTGATGCGGGCGGCGGCCGAGCGGAAGCCCCCGGTCATCGGGTTCTCGGGGTCGACGACGCCGTAGGCGTAGAACTGGGCGTGGGCGAAGTGGATGCGCCGCCCCTCCGCCGCCTCCAGGGTCGCCACGAAGGCGTTGTCGGCGCCGGGCAAACCGAGGTTGTTGCAGTGGACGTGCAGCGGGTGCGGCACGCCGATCTCCTCCACCGCGTCGAGGAGGGCGGTCATGATCTTGCGCGTCGAGAGGCCGTAGGTCGGGATCTCGTCGTCGAGGCTGAGGTTGAGCGCCCCGTCCTTGAAGGCGGAGGCGCCGCCCGCGTTGATGCACTTGACCCCGAGCGCCCGCGCGGTCGCGACGTTCAGGGCCACGAGGTCGCGCACGGCCGCCGCCCCCGCGCGCCCGCGCAGGAGCTGGAGCAGGTGGTCGTCGTTGCCGAGGACGCAGAGCGCGCCCCGGTCGAGGAGCGGGATGTCGGCGAGCTCGAGCTGGGTCGCGAGCGCGCTCGCGGGCGGCATCGCGGGCTCGACCGCGGTGGTGTAGCCCATCCGGGCGTAGTTCGCGCCGATCCAGGCGGCCGAGCCCCCCGCATGCGCGAAGGGATGGCCCTCGGGGGCCGCCTCGCTGACGTAGAGGTCGGGCAGGAGGAGCCGCGACAGCACCACGTTGCCGCCCGCGACGTGCGAATGCACCTCGACGCCGCCCGCCATCACGACGCAGCCGGTGGCGTCGACGACCCGGTCGGGGGCGCGCGGGGAGGGGGCGGCCACGCGCCCGTCCTCGATCCAGACATCGCCGACGGCGTCGCGTCCCGCGGTCGGGTCGACGACCCGTCCGCCACTGATCCGGGTCAGCATCAGGCGCCTTTCTTCTCGGTGAGGCGGTCGCGGATGCGGCCGAGCACGTCGGCGGCGGTGAGGGCGGCGGGGGCGCCGGTGGCGGGGCGGTAGGTTACCGTGGCGCGGCCCTCGTTCCAGAGGGCGCCGCCGGTGCTCTCCCCCGGCACGCCGACCGCGATCACGATCTCGGCGGCCTCCGCCACCGCGTCGGGGCCGCCCGCGCCCACGATGGCGACGGAGGGCACGGTGCCGAGCCAGTCGGGGCGGGGGCTCGGCAGGGAGGCGAGCCAGAGGGCGGCGTCGGCCTCGCCGGCCCGGACCTGGCGGGCGCTGTCGAAGCGCCAGGGATCGTGCTCGGGCACGCCCCGGCCGAAGCCGACCCGGGGGGCCTGGCCCGTGGTCCAGGCCGCGAGCGGGACGACGGCCCGGTCCTGGCCCGGTCCCGAGAGGGACAGGGTGAAGAAGCGGGTGCTCTCGTTCAGGTCCTTGACGAGGCCCTGCAGCATCTCGATCCCGAGAGCGCCGAGCTCGGCCGGGTCGTAGACCGCGACGCCGTACCGGGCCCCGAACAGCCGCCGGGCGAGGTCCGCATAGGCCGCCTCGCCCGCGAGGTGGCCCTTGGCGAAGGCGCGCAGATGCGCGACCGAGAGGGCGAGGCCGCCGGCCTCCGCCGGGTAGGCGACGTGGCGCGTCGCCCCGTTGCCCGGGCCGCCGATGGACAGGATGGTGCGCTCCGCGCCCGCCGCGCGCCCGCGGCTCGGCGCCCCGGCGGCGATGTCCCGGAGGATCGGCGCGTCCCAGGGCGCGGCCCCGAGGACCAGGACCGCGTCGGCCCGGCCGGCGGCCTCGGCGGGGGTCGTCGTCATGGCGCCGGTGCGGCTGAGGGAGCCGAGCTCGGCATAGGTGCCGGCGGCGCCGGCGGTGTCGAGGGAGGCGCCCAGGGTGCCCGCGAGGTGGAAGGCCGCGCGCACCGCGGCGAGCTCGGCGCAGAGGCCGGTCACCACCGGCGCGTGCGCGGCGGCGAGCAGCGCGGCGGCGGCCGCGATGGCGGTCTCCGCATCCGTCGCCCCACCCTTCACCCAGGCTGCCATCCACCCTCACCTTGCATGCGTTGTTGGAGCACCGCGGGGTCGGCGCAGCCCGGCGAGGGCCTGCGCGACCGGTCGGGACCCTTTCCAGGGCCCCCGTCGGCCGATGCACGGGGGCGCACGTTTGCATCGGTCAACGGCGCCAAGCAAGGCCCGGTGACGGTTTTCCGACTTTCTCAGGAGCGTCGGCGCGGGATCGGCGGTTGCTCCGCACCGGTCCTCCGTGGGAGAAGCCGGCTGCGCGGGAAAGCCCCGCACGGCCCCCGGATCTCCGCCCGCGGGGCCGGCGCCGTCGGGAACCCCGCGTCATCGGAACGGAGCGAGAGGGATCGTCGTGGCTGAGGTCCCGGATCGGAGCGAGGGGGTGGAGGACGCGCCGGGGCAAGGCCCGGGGCAGGAGCCGGAGCAGGGGCAAGGGCCGGGCCACGGATCCGGCGGCCCGGTGCGCTCGGTCCGCGTGCGGGCCCCCGCCCGGCTGCATTTCGGCTTCCTCGACCTGCATGGCGGCCTCGGCCGGCGCTTCGGCAGCATCGGCCTCGCGGTCGACGCCCCGGCGGTCGAGATCGCGGCGGCCCCGGCGGCGCGCCTCACCGCCGAGGGCCCGGAAGCCGAGCGCGTCCGGGGCTATGCCCGGGCCGCCGCCGCCCATCTCGGCATCCCGGAGGCCGCCGCCCTCCGGGTCGAGGCGGCGATCCCGCCCCATGCGGGCTTCGGCTCGGGCACGCAGCTCGCCCTGGCGGTGGCCGCCGCCCTGGCGCGCCTCGCCGGCCGGCCCTTCGCGCCGGAGGATTTCGCCGACGCCCTCGACCGCGGCAACCGCTCGGGCGTCGGGCTCGCGGCCTTCACGGAGGGCGGCCTCATCGTCGATGGCGGGCGCGACGCCGGGGGCGCCCCGCCCCCGGTCATCGCCCGGCTGCCCTACCCGGAGGCCTGGCGCGTCGTGCTGATCCTCGACACCGGCATGACCGGCGTGCACGGCAGCCGCGAGGTCGAGGCCTTCCGCGACCTGCCGCGCTTCCCCGCCGAGCAGGCGGCCGAGATCTGCCGGACCGTGCTGATGCAGGTCATGCCCGCCGCGGTCGTGGCCGACGCGGAGGCCTTCGGGGCCGGCATCACGACGATCCAGCGCCGCGTCGGCGACCACTTCGCTCCCCACCAGGGCGGTCGCTACGCCAGCCCCGCGGTGGCCGAGGCCCTCGCGGCGATCGCGGCCCTGGGCATCGCCGGCTACGGCCAGAGCTCCTGGGGGCCCACCGGCTTCGCGCTCCTGCCCTCGGAGGCCGAGGCCCGCGCCCTCGTGGCCGCGCTCGCGCGTCCCGGCCCCCTGCGCTTCCTGATCGCCCGCGGGCGCAACACCGGGGCGGTGATCCGCGCGGACTGAGCCGGGGACGGCGCGGCGCCGATCCAGTCCGGCCGCGCAGGCCCGCCCCGCGATCCGGCGCTTGACCGCGGGGGCCGCAACCGGCTTTGGACAGGGGACGCTCACGGCGCGCGAGGCGCCAAGGTGTTAAGACGCCAAGGTGTCGAGGCGCCAAGCTGTTGAGACGCCAAGCTGTTGAGGCGCCAAGACTCGCGACGACTGGGGAAGGAAGACCGACCATGGCCCGCTCGATCCTGCACATGCTCACGCCCCTCAAGCACATGAGCCCCTTCGACGTGAACATGGCCATCGATGCCGGGTTCGAGACCATCGTGACCTATACGGGGGTCGACCTCGCCGACGTGGTCTCGCTGACCCAGGATTCGATCTTCTCCCGTGCCCCCCAGGACGGCACCCGCACCGGCCTCTTCATCGGCGGCAAGAACGCCGAGGACGCCCTCGACATGGTGGACCGGGCCAAGAAGGCGTTCGTGCCGCCCTTCGCCAACCACGTCTTCGCCGACCCGGCCGGCTCCTTCACCACCGGCGCCGCCATGGTGGCGGAGGTGGCGCGCACCCTGCGTGCGAAGTTCGACACCGACCTCAAGGGCAAGCGCATCGTCATCTTCGGGGGGGCGGGCGTCGTCGCCTACGTGGCGGCGGTGATCGGGGCGCTCGAGGGCGCCAGGCCGGTGCTGGTCGGCCACGACGGCGAGGAGCGGGTCTCGAAGATCGCCTTCACCATGAAGTGGCGCTTCGGCATCGAGGTCGGGGCGGTCGACGGCTCGACCCCGGAAGCCCGCCGCGCGGCCATCCGGGACGCCGAGGTGATCCTCTCGGCCGGGCCCGCCGGCATCCCGATCCTGTCGGCCGAGGATCTCGAATCCGCCCCGAACCTGATGGTCGCCTCCGACGTGAACGCGGTGCCCCCGGCCGGCATCGCGGGGATCGACGTCAACGCCGTCGACGTCGCTCTGCCCACCGGCAAGGGCTTCGGCATCGGGGCCCTCGCGGTCGGCAACGTGAAGTACCAGACCCAGTGCCGGCTGTTCCGGCGGATGCTCGATTCCGACCAGCCCCTCTGCCTCGATTTCCGCGACGCCTTCGCGCTCGCGGTCGAGGTCGCGGGCTGATCCGGGGGCGCGTCCCGCCGCGGCGGGTCCGGCGGTGGCGGGCGACGCGATCCTGATCGCGGCCCAGTCCGGACGCGCCCTCGCGGAGGCGGCCCGGCGCGCCGGGCTGCGCCCCTACGTGGCGGACCTGTTCGGCGACGCCGATACGCTGGCGCTGGCCGAGGCGCACCGGCCCCTGCGGGGCCGCTTCGGCGCGACCCGGCTCGGGGCCGAGGATGTCCTCGCACAGCTCGACGCCCTGGCGCAGAATGCCGGCGGCCGGCCCCTCGGCGTCGTCCTCGGCAGCGGCTTCGAGGGGGCGCCCGACCTGATGGCCCGGATCGGCGCCCGCCATCGCCTCCTCGGCGCCGCCCCCGAGGCCGTGGCGCGGCTGAAGGACCCGTTCGGTCTCGCCCGGCTCTGCGCCCGCCTCGCGATCCCGCACCCGGCGGTCACCTCCGAGGCGGTGGCGGATCCGGGCCTGCATCTCCTCAAGCGCGCCGGCGGCTCGGGCGGCAGCCATGTCCGGGCGGCGACCCCGGGGCGGGCCCCGCCGGGCCACTATTTCCAGGCCCGCGTGCCCGGCGCGGCCTTCGCGCTCAACCTCCTGGCGGACGGCCGCGACATCGCGGTCCTGGCCCTGACCGAGCAGTGGAGCGCGCCCTCGCGCCTGCGCCCCTTCCGGTATGCCGGGGCGATCGCGCCGGGGCGGGGCGCCGCGCCCGCCCTGCCGCCCGCCCTCGTCGCGGCGATCGTGGCGGCCGTCGCGCGCCTCGCGGCCGAGACCGGGCTGCGCGGCCTCGCCAGCGCCGACCTGCTCTCGGACGGGACCCGGTGGTGGCTCACCGAGGTCAACCCGCGCCCCGGCGCCACCCTCGACGTCCTCGACCGGCGGGAGACGAGCCTGCTCGCCGCGCATGTCGCGGCGAGCGCGGGCCGCCTCGTCCCGACCGGGCCACCACCGGTGGATGCAGCCGGCGCCGAGATCTGTTACGGGGCCCGGGACTATCGCCCGATGCCGCGGCTCGCTTGGCCCGATCACGCGCGGGACCGGCCCCGCGCCGGCACGCGCGTGGCCCGGGACGCGCCGCTCTGCACGCTGCTCGCGACGGGGGCGGATGCGGGCGCGGTGAGACGCAATCTGCGGGAGAGGGCAGCGCAGCTGCAGGCCCTCCTCGCCCAGGAGGACACCGATGAGCACGACCGTGAAGTATCCCAGCGTCAACGCGCTGACGGCGCCCCTGGTGGAGCGCCTGGTGGCTGACGCGGAGGTCCTGCGCCTCGCCGTGACCCAGGAGCCCGGCGGCGCCCGCATGGTCGATGCCGGCGCCGGCGTCCGCGGCTCGATCGAGGCCGGCCGGCGCATGGCCGAGATCTGCCTGGGCGGCCTCGGCACCGTCACGATCAGCCCCTCCGGGCCGGTCTCGTCCTGGCCCTACTCGGTGGTGGTCCACGCCACCGACCCGGTGATCGCCTGCCTCGGCAGCCAGTACGCGGGCTGGAGCCTCGCCGACGAGACCGGGGATTCGGGCTTCTTCGCCCTCGGCTCCGGCCCCGGGCGCGCCGTCGCGGTGGTGGAGGACCTCTACCGGGAGCTCGGCTACCGGGATTCCGCCACGAAGACCGTCCTCGTGCTCGAGGCCGCCGGCGGGCCGCCGGCCTCGGTGGTCGCCAAGGTGGCGGAGGCCGCGGGCCTGCGCCCCGAGGACGTGACCTTCCTCTTCGCGCCGACCCAGTCGCTCGCGGGCTCCACCCAGGTCGTCGCCCGGGTGCTCGAGGTGGCGCTCCACAAGGCGCACACGGTCGGCTTCGACCTGCACAGAATCGTGGACGGCATCGGCTCGGCGCCGCTCTCGCCCCAGCATCCCGACTTCATCCAGGCCATGGGCCGCACCAACGACGCCATCATCTACGGCGGTCGGGTGCAGCTCTTCGTGGAGGCCGACGAGGCCGACGCCCGGCAGCTCGCCGAGCAGCTTCCCTCGACCACCTCGAGCGACCACGGCGCGCCCTTCGCGGAGATCTTCGGCCGGGTGAACGGCGACTTCTACAAGATCGACGGCGCCCTGTTCAGCCCCGCCGAGGTCATCGTGACCTCGGTCACCACCGGCAAGAGCTTCCGCGGCGGCCGCCTGATGCCGGAGCTGGTGGAAGCCTCCTTCGCGTAAGGGCCGCTCCCGCCCGACCGACCCGCGTCCCGGGGGGCTGCCGCCCGCTGTCCCCCGGGACGCCGCGCGGGCGCGGCACGGATCTCACATCCCCGGGTCCCCCCGGGAACCCCAGGACGATCGGGAACCCCAGGACGATGCGCATCGGGCTCGCGGCCGATAACGGCAATTGGCACAAGGGGCGGCTCCTCGCCGCCCTGCGGGCGCTCGGGGTCGAGCCGGTGCTGTTCTCCCTCGCCGACGTCGCCGTGGTGACGGGGGGCGGCGAGCCCCTGCGGATGCCGGGCTTCCCCGGCGACCGGCCCGGAAACCTGCCCGGAAACCTGCCCGGAAACCTGCCCGGAAACCTGCCCGACGGCGTGCTGCTCCGGACGATCGCGGGAGGCACCTTCGAGGCCACGACCCTGCGCCTCGGCGTGCTGCACGCCCTCGTCGCCTCCGGGGTCACGGTCTGGAACAGCCCGGCCGCCATCGAGCGCTCCGTCGACAAGGCGGCCACCAGCCTCCTTGTCGCCCGCGCCGGCCTGCCGACGCCCGACACCTTCGTGTTCTCCAGCCGCGCGGCGGCGGCCGACCTCGTCGCCCGCGAGGCGCGGCCCGGCCGGCCGATCGTCCTCAAGCCCCTGTTCGGCTCGCAGGGGGAGGGGCTGCGGCTGATCGAGCGGCCGGAGGACCTGCCGCCGGAGGCCGCGGTGAACCGGGTCTACTACCTGCAGCGCTACATCCCCCGCGCCGACGGCCTCTGGCGCGACTACCGGGTCTTCGTCTGCGAGGGCCGGGCCATCGCGGGCATGATCCGCGAGGGCGACGGCTGGATCACCAACGTCCATGCGGGCGGGCGCCCGCTGCCCTGGACCATGCCGCGGGCCGCGGCCGCGCTGGCCGAGGCCGCCGCCGCCGCGATCGGGGTCGACTACACGGGCATCGACCTGCTGGAGGACGGGCAGGGGGGCTACCTCGTGCTCGAGGTCAACAGCATGCCGGCTTGGTCCGGCCTGCAGAGGGTCACGGAGGTCGATATCGCGGGCGCCGTCGCCCGGGGCTTCCTCAACGCGGTCCGGGCGGCGCGGCCCCCGCGGCTGGTGCCGGCGCCCCCCGCCCCGGCCTCGCCGGCGCCGCGCCTCGCCGCGCAGGGCTGACGCCATGACGGGCCTCGCGCCGAGCCTGATCGCCTCGCTCTACCGCGCCGCCTGCCTCGCCGAGCTCGACGCCCTCAAGCCCGGCAACGTCCACGCCTTCGCGGCCGGCCACCGCATGGAGGTCGCCGATTTCGTGACGAGCGCCGACGTCTCGGCCCCCCACCTCGCCCGCGCGGGCGCCGGGGTCGGGACCCGGGTCGCCGCCGCCATGGAGGCCACCCTGGCGGCGGTCGGCCAGAACACCAATCTGGGCATCCTGCTGCTCTGCGCCCCGCTCGCGGTCGCGGCCGAGCGCGGCACGCGCCTCGGCGCGGTCCTCGGCGGGCTCGACGCGGGGGACGCCGAGGGCGTCTTCGCGGCGATCCGGGCGGCCAATCCCGGCGGCCTCGGCCGGGCCGCGCGCCACGACGTCGCCGCCGGCGGCCCGGCGCCCCCCCTCCTCGACGCCATGGCGGAGGCCGCCCCGCGCGACGCCATCGCGCGCGCCTACGTCACCGGGTTCGCCGAACTCCGGGCGATCGGGCTCCCGGCCCTCGCCTCCGCCCGCGCCGCCGGCCTCGCCCCGCCCTGGACCACGACCGCGATCCACCTCGCCTACCTGACCCGGGTTCCCGACAGCCACATCGCCCGCAAGCACGGCGCCGCGCGGGCGGAGGCGGCGCGGGCCGAGGCCGCGCGGGCGCTTCAGGGCCTCGACCTCGCGACCCGGCCCGTCGCGGCGCTCCTGGCGCAGGATTCGTTCATGAAGAGTTCCGGCCTCAACCCCGGCACCAGCGCGGATTTCACCGTCGCGACCCTGTTCCACGACGCCCTCGCGACCGCGGGCGCCCCCCTCGCGGGGGCACGCGCCAAACCCTGAAGGGTTCCCGATTGGACAGAAGCCCTGACCCGATAATTTACCGTTTTCAGGGCTTTGAGCAGGGTTGTTCCGGGGCAGGGCCCGCTGTAGGGTCCGCGCCGCTATCCGGGCTAACCGGTTCGGCGCCTTGCCGAACGTCCGCAAACAAGGATGGCCCTTGGCCGCGCCTGCTCCGGGGGCGGCCGTACGTTTCGTTTTGCAGGGAGAGACCCCGAATGGCAAAGATCAACAAGGTGCAGGTCGGCGAGGCTCTCGTCGGTGACGGCAACGAGGTCGCCCACATCGATCTCATCATCGGACCGCGCGGTTCGCCGGCCGAGTCCGCCTTCTGCAACGGCCTCGTGAACAACAAGCACGGCTTCACCAGCCTGCTCGCGGTGATCGCGCCGAACCTGCCGTGCAAGCCCAACACCCTGATGTTCAACAAGGTCACCATCAACGACGCCCGTCAGGCCGTCCAGATGTTCGGCCCGGCTCAGCACGGTGTCGCCAAGGCGGTGCAGGATGCGGTCGCCGAAGGCATCATCCCGGCCGACGAGGCCGACGACCTGTACATCCTGGTCGGCGTGTTCATCCATTGGGAAGCCGCGGACGACGCCAAGATCCAGAAGTACAACTACGAGGCCACCAAGCTGTCGATCCAGCGCGCCGTGAACGGCGAGCCGAAGGCCTCCACGGTGACCGAGCAGCGCAACTCGGCCCAGCACCCCTTCGCCGCCAACGCGTAGATCGGGGGCAGTCCTGGGCAGAGCGAGCCTCCGCCCGCACCGCGGGGCCTGCTCCAGCGACTGGCTTCAATCTTCCTAGGCCGATAGGTCCGACGGTGGGACGGCAGATGCCGTCCCACCTTTTTTCATGCTCCGCCGCGCGCATCGCTCACTCCGACAGATCCTCCGCCCGAAGCCGGCCGTCATGGATCGCCGAGGCGACGAGGACGCCGGCCGCCCCCGCGGCGCGCAGCGCCCTCAGGTCCTCCGGACCGCGCACGCCGCCCGCGGCATAGATGCGCCTCTGCCTCCCGAGAGCCCGCGCCGCCGCGATCCCCGGCAGATCCGGCCCTCCCGCCGCGCCGACCCGGGCGAGCGCCATCACGATCACGTCCCGCGGCCAGAGGCCGGGCTCGTCGTGCAGGGCGGCCGGCCCCAGCCGCTCCGTCCCCCGGCTGTCGAGGGAGAGCACCGCCCGGTCGCCGAGACGCCGCACCAGATCCGGCGCGGTCTGGCTCTCGCTGCCGATCACCGGGAGACCGAGGCCACCGGCGAGGAATGCCTCGACGCCGGCCTCGTCGGCAAATCCCGCATCGACCCAGAGCCGCGTCCCGGGGCAGGCCGCGGCGATCCGCTCCAGTGCGGTGCGGTCCGGCGGCGTCCCGTCCATGATGGCGTCGAGGTCGGCGACGTAGAGCGTGCGCGCCGGGACCGTATCGAGGAGCCCCCGCGCCACCGCCCCGGGTTCCGATCCCTTTGCCAAGGGCGTGTCGATCGGGGCATAGGAGTGCCGCTCGCCCATGCGTGCCCGGACCACCTGCCCGCGGCGCAGGTCGAGCACCGGGATGACCTCGAACGCCGTTCCCATCTGGTTTCCTCCCTCGCTGCCGAGATCGTCGCTTGACCCGAGCCCCCTCGCAATCCGCGCCATCCGACACCGTCATCGGCTGGGACCTCGGCGGCGTCCACGTCAAGGCCGCCCTGATCGCGGAGGGTCGCGTCCGCGCCGTGGTGCAGGCGCCCTGCGCCCTCTGGCGCGGCCCCGCGGCCCTCGACAAGACCCTGGCGGAGCTGCCGGACTGGGCCCGCGGTCACGCCCGGCACGCGGTCACCATGACGGGCGAGCTGACCGATTGCTTCCGGGACCGCACCGACGGCGTCGAGACGATCTCGGGCTGGGCGCGGGCGAATCTCCCCGGCTCGGTCTCGATCTACGCGGGCCGCGCCGGTTTCGTCGCGCCCGAGGCGGCGGTCGCGAGGGCGCTCGACATCGCGTCGGCCAATTGGCACGCCACCGCCGCCCTGGCAGGACGCTGCGTGACCGATGCGCTCCTCGTCGATATCGGGTCGACCACCGCGGACCTGATCCCGATCGTCGCCGGGCTTCCGGCCGCGACGGGCTACAGCGACGCCGAGCGCCTGGAGACGGGGGAACTCGTCTACTCGGGCGTCGTGCGCACGCCGCTCCTCGCCCTCGCGGATCACGCGCCCTTTCGCGGCCGGCGCACCCGCCTGATGGCCGAGACCTTCGCGACGACGGCCGACATCTACCGGCTGACCGGCGACCTGCCCGAGGGGGCCGACCAGCAGCACAGCGCCGATCTCAAGGGCAAGTCGATCCCGGAGTCCGAGACCCGCCTCGCCCGCATGATCGGACGCGACCGCAGCGAGGCCGGCGGACCGGCGTGGCGGGCGCTCGCCGAACATTTCGCCGAGGCGCAGATGCGCCCGCTGCAGGACGCCGCCGCGACGCTCCTGTCGCGGCCGGATCTCGACGCGGAGGCGCCGTTGGTGATGTGCGGCGCCGGGTGCTTCCTGGCGGAACGCCTCGCAAGCCGGCTCGGACGCCGTTGCCGCGCCTTCACGGACCTGATCGCCGAGCACATCGCGGGTGAGCCGGACTGGGCCTCGACCTGCGGTCCCGCCGTCGCGGTCGGGCTCCTGTCCGCCCTCTGAAACCCCGCGCGGACCTTTCCGTCCATCGCGCGTTCCCCTGATCGCAACCGAGGAGGAGCCCCATGAGGCCGACACAGAAACTCGCCCGGATCCTGGCGACGCGGGTCGGAGAGGATGTCGAACTCGCCATCGCCACCGAGCGCGGCGAGATCCTGAAGGTGCTGGCCACCGCCGACCAGATCGACATGCTGGTGGACGAGCTCGACGACATCCTCAATTCGCCGGCCGAGCCCGTCGCGGGCGGACCGCCAGACGCGGCCTGAGGCGCGTCCGCGCTAGCGCAGGAAGTCGCCGAAGGCGCGCGGGCCGTCGCCGACCTTGATCTCGCGCAGGACCTTGAGCGTCGCCGCATCGATCACGCTCAGCGTGTTCGAGCCCCAATTCGCCACGTAGAGGCGGCTCCCGTCCCGGCTCGCGGCGATGCCCTCCGGATGGTCGCCGACATCGATCGTCGCAAGGGCTTTCAGTGTCGTGCGGTCGAAGACAGAGACGGTTCCGGCATATTGGTTGGTGACGAAGCCGCGCCCGCCCGCCAGCGCCACCACGTAGGGGCGCTCGCCCGCCGGAATCCGCGCGATCTCACGCCCCTCCGCGAGATCGATCACCGAGACGTCGTTCGAGACCACGTTCGCGGTGTAGGCGCGCCGCCCATCAGGATCGAGCGTCAGGCCGAAGGGGTGCTCGCCGACCGGGATGAGCGTCGTCTGCCGACGCGTCTCCGCATCGATCACCGAGACCGAGTTGCCCTCGCGATTCGCGACCAGCAGCGTCCGCCCGTCCGGCGTCACGGCGATGCCGGAGGGCGAGGCCCCCGTGGCGATCTCGCCGTCGCGCGCGAGGCGGTCGTCCCGCGGGACCAGAACGAAGACGCGCTTGGCGTACCAGTCGGCCGCGTAGACGGCGCCGGTCCTCGGGTTGACGCCGATGCCGAGGGGACCACCGGGCAGGTCCGGCAGGGACGTCACCTTGCGTTGATCGAGGTCGATCACCGCGAGGCCGGGCCCGTCGGGGCGGGTGACGTAGGCGGTGCGGCGGTCGGGGGAGAGGGCGATGCCGGCGGGAGAGCCCGCGACCGGAATCTCGGCCAGGACCTTGCCGGAATCGAGATCGACCACGTCGATCCGGTCGTCGCCCTGCGCGGTGACGATCGCCTCGGCGGCGACGGCCGCCCCGCTCGTCCAGAGCGAGAGCGCGAGGAGGAGGCCGGCGCGGCGCCGGCCTCCCGTCGGGTTGCGCGGTGCCACGCGGCCTACGAACCCTTCTCGACCTTGGCCTTCAGGGCGTCGAGACCGGTGCGGTAGAGGCCGCGAACGGCCTTCTGGGAGGCCTCGTCGTTCAGCTCGGGCGGCGGATCGTTGTTCATGTAGCCGCGGTAGAAGGCGCCGTCCCAGGACACCTTGGACTTGCCGTCGCCGTCCGGTTCGACCTTGATGGTCGACGAATAGTCGTTGACCGGCAAGGTCTTCACATCGACCTTCGTGATCCGGTACGAGTAGCTCATCTTCTCGGCAGAGTACTTGTACAGCTCTTCGTCGACTGTCGCCCCGCCCTTGAGGTTCAACGTGCGGGTGGCCTTGACTTCGTTGCCGCCCTTCCCCTCGGTCTTCTCGACCGGCGGCAGCCAGCTCATGTCCTGGAAATTACCGATCACCGTCCAGACTTTATCGGGCGCGGCGTTGATCTGGACGGTTTCCTCGATCTTCTTACGAGTCGGCCCATGCGCCTGCGCGGTGGATGCCACCACCGCGGCCAGCGCCGCAGCCGTCGTGAGAGCCAGAATTCTCATGAGCGTTCGTCTCCTTGTCCGCCGCTCCTGCTAGGCGGCGTCGGGGTTTGCGAGGATCCTGTCGTCGCGCCCGAGGGCGGCGGCGACCTTGTCCTCGATCCAGTCCCAGGCCTCGCGCTCGCGGGGCCCGGCTGTCTTGGATATCGCGATGGCGAGGTAGCGCATCTCGGAGAGGATCTTCTCCGGCTCCAGCATGTGAAGGCGGGTCGAGAGAATCGCGGCCTCCAGCACCGCGCCCTGGGCGCGGTTGTAGCCGAGGAAGGGCGCGTGGCTCGCCTCATGGACCATGCGGCCGCGGTAGCGCGGACGGACCGGATCCTCCTCGACGTCCACGACCTCGAACTCCGCATGCGCGAAGCTGTCGGCGAGCCGCCGGCCCCGGATCCTGTGGCAGGGGACCACCGGCCAGTCGCGGCGGCCGGTGACGCAGCCCGCGATCACCCGTACGTCGCGGGGGCTCGATGCGGCGAAGCACGGGCTCGCCTCGAGGTTGAGGATCGTGGGCGACGGCCGGAACGGCGCCAGAATCAGGTCCGTCCCATCCTGGATCAGGCCGAAGGGCACGAGATGCAGTTCGCCCGCGGGCGAGAGCGTCGTCACGATCGTCTCGAGGATCAGGGGCACCGGGTCAGTTCCCTTCGGCCGGCACGAGCTTGCCGCAGACGATCCGCATCGGCCGGCCGGATTCCGTCGCCGCGACGGAGGCGGCCTCCGCGCGGGCCTGGTCGGGCTCGATGGTCTCGGGGGCCGCCGCATCGGCCTCGGCCGGCGTCGCGTCGCGGGTGGCCGGGGGCGGGGTGCCCGGGCCCGAATGCTTGGTATGGCCGGCCTTCTTGAAGGCGGTGGTGTCCTCGGCCTCGTCGTCGGCCGCGGCGCCCCAGCGCAGGGGCTCGTCCTGGACGTAGCGCTTGCCGAGGCGCCACGCCGTCTCGGCCTTGGCGAGCTCGGCGCCGAGATAGAAGGCGTGGGCGCCATCGCTCGCGACGTCGAGATCGGGGAAGAAGGCCATCGCGTCGGTGCCGACCTTGTGGATGCCGCGGTTGTAGACGTGGATGCCATCCTCCGCGACCGCGATCCGGTAGTTCGGGTCGCGCACCTCGGCGGCGAGGCTCGCGATCTCGTCGGGTGTCTGCACGAAGGGGCGCTTGTCGTGAAGTGCCAGAAGGTCCCGGCCGTAGCCCTTGGGCAGGGCGGCATCGGCCTTGGCGGCGTACATCACGCGCCGCGCCGCATCGTGCTCCTCCACGGTGCGGCGGGTGTGGTTGGAGACCTGCACGATCAGGACGTTGCGGATCGCGAGCTCCGAACACATCCCGAGGAGGAGGGCGGTCACGCCGAGGCTGTCGGCCTCGGTCAGCTCCGTCAGGTTGCCGGTGCCCATCATCATCTCGATGCCCGGGTGACGGCGCCGAACCTCGTGATAGCGGGTGATCGAGTCGACGAAGCCGAAATGGATCGGTTCGAGGATCGGGTCGGCCATGTAGGGCCGGCCGGCGCGCTCCATCCGCTCGATCGCCCGGTCGAGGGAGGGCAGGTCGTCCGGACGCATCGGCACGAGGACCGGGACCGCATCGGTCTCGAAGGCGAGGTCGAGGGTCTCCTCGTTGAGGCTGAGAAGGTAGTCGGCACCGGCCTCGGCGCCCCGCCGCAACTCGTCGATCGAGAACGAATCCACGCTGACCCGGAGCCCCGCGCCCTTCAGGAGGCACACGCTCTCCTCGAGATGCGGGAAGTCGGTGTCGGGCAGGCCGCCGAGGTCGATCACGTCGGCACCCCGGCGCGCGAGGTCGAGGCCCTTTTCCAGGATCGCCTCGGCGGTCATCTTCGAGGCGTCGACGATCTCGGAGAAGATGCGCAGGTCGTGGCGGGAGAGGTCGACCTTGCGCCCGGCCAGGCCGAGATAGGCCGGCAGGTCGACGATCTCGTCGGGTCCGCGCTCGACGGGCACGCCGAAATGCCGCATCAGGGCCTCGGGGTTGGCGCGGCAGCGGCCCGGCAGGACGATGCGGGTGGCGCCTTCCGGAATCTCCACGCGGCGTCGGATGATCTCCTCGGTCATCAGGGCCGCGACCTTCACGCCCGCATCCGCGATGCTCCAGGCGAACCGCTCCGGCGGCAGCGTCGCGGCGACCTTCTCGAGGCGCGCCCGCGCGAGGCGGCCGGTGATGAAGACGAGATGTTCGGGAGCGCTCACGCGGCGTCTCTCCCGGCGCTCGGCTCTGCCCCGCGCGGTCCGCGGATGACGATCTCGCCGGGATAGGCCGCTGCGAATGCCGGGAAGGCGGCGTCGACGATCCCGCGCGCGGCGAGGGCGGACCAATCGGCCGAGCGCGGAGACAGGTGCGCCGATGGAACGGACTTGACCAGAATGCAGCGGGCCGCGCCGACCTCGGTCGCGAGCCAGAGGGCCAGCGAATCCGAGGTGACGTCCCAGGTCTCGGCGATTGCGGAGTGGCCCGCCCGCAATGCCACGGGATCCCAGACCGGGACCCGGCCGGCTCCGGCGAGGCGCGAGAGCGCGGCGAGATCGGCGCAGCGGACGAGCCCCGGCTCGACCGCGCAGAACACCTCGGCCATGCGCCCCATCGCGTCGAGGGCGAGGCGGTGTGCGAAGACGTCCTCGAGCGCGAGCGCTGCCTGCGCCGTCCGGACGGCGTCCGCGAAGGGGCCGCCACCCGGAACCAGGATGCAGGGGGCATGTCGGGCTCCCGCGATGTCGGCCAGCATTGCGCGCAGACGCGGCCCGTCGGCCAGCAGGCTGCCGCCGACCTTGATCACGCTGAGGTCGCGCCCGGTCACGCGGCGGTCCGGCGGGCAAGCGCGCGGAGGTCCGCAACCGCCGCCGCGACCCGGGCCGGATCGAGGCGCTCCGTGCGCCGGCCACCGCGACAGAGGCCGCCGCGGAAGCCGAGATATCCGGGTCCCTCGCCCGAGCCGCGACCGGCGAGCACCGGGATATCCTCGATGCCAAGCGATCCTGCGAGCCCCGAGACGAGCCCGCAGGCCCGGCACGCGGCCGTGAAGGCGTCGCGCCGGCCGGCGTCGAGGAGGTCGGGCAGGCGCCGCCCATCCTTGCCCGCCGTGTCGATCATCGCGCCGATGAAGCCCGCGGCCGCGAGGCGCGCGGGATCCTCGGGGCGGAGCGCGTCCTCGGCGAACAGCACGGCGATGAGGCGCTCCGGCGCGGCCCGCGCCGCGGCCGCGAGGGTCTTGGGCTCGGCCCGGAGCGTCGGCGACACCGCGACCTTCACGTAATCCACCCCCGTCGCGGCCATCGCGGCTACGCACCGGGCGAGCGTTTCCGCATCATCCGGCTCCCCCGCCACCGCGCTCGTCGCGGCCCGGCCGCGCACCGCTGCGACGATCGCCCGCACGATCCCGGGCTCCAGGGCCCCGAGGGCGCCGCGCACGGGATCCTTGGCGTCGACGAGGTCGGCCCCGGACGCGGCCGCGATTTCCGCCTCGGCCGCGTCGCGAACGCTGACGAGGAGCCGGGGCAGGGCGGGCACGGAGGGGGTGATCTTGGACACGGGACGCTTCGACGATGAGGAATTTCGGAGGATCAGGAGCGGTTCGGCAGGGGCTCGGCCAGGAGGCGGTTCTTGACGACCCAACGCATGGCGTGGGCCCAGGTGTCGTCGGTGTCGGCCCGGATCACCACCTGCCCGCCGCGCACGATCCTGCCGGTGGCCGCGTCCGCGATCGTGACGTTGAGGTTGAAGATCTGGTTCGAACCTTTCTCCACATAGCCGGTCACGGCGAGGTCCGCACCCAGTGTCTTGGCGATGCCAGCCGCGCAGCCGTCGCACTTGTAGAGAGGCGCCTGCTTGGCGATCTCGGCCGCCTGGGGCGCGACGTCGACGGGCTCGACCGCGCCGTTCGCCTCGAGCGCCTTGCGCAGTTCCTCGGTGACGAGGGCGAGCTTGCGGTTCTCGTCCGGGCGGGCCTTGCGGCCGCCGACGACGCCCGGGTCGAGGAGCTCCACGGCGAAGATCGCAGCCTTCTCGGGCGCGGCCGAGGCCGTGCCGGGCAATGCTGCGGCGAGCAGGGCGAGGGACAGGAGGGCAGGGCGGAGAGGGCCCGCCGTGCGGGGACGTTCTGCCGGGACGTGTCTGGCCATGATTTGCGGGTCTCACGTCGAGAGCGGCGCGAAGCGGAAGCGGGACGCACGGTTGCCGCGACCGGACCCGCCCAGCCTCTAAAACTCGGGCGGAAGCGGGTTTTGGCAACAGCCGGGCCCGCGCGACGGCCCCGGATGCAGGTCCTCGAGCCCTCGGAGCTGGCGAGCGGTCTCGCATCACGGGACGGTGTGCGCAACGTGCAGAGCGCGAGCGGGGACGCGATCCGCTTATTTTTCGCTTATGCTTCCGGCGTTGAGTGGATGCGCGAGATGTTGTTAGCGTGCCGCCCGCATGCACCGCTCCCCCCTCTCCCGACTTCCCGTCCTGGCGCTCGCACTCGCCGGCCTCGTCTCAAACGGACGGCCGGTGGCGGCGCAGGAGCCGGCCGTACCGCCCCCGGCGGCAGCGCCCGCGAGCGAGACACGCATCGGCGTGATCTACCGGCCTCAGCCCGCCCCCGCCTCCTACGACGCCGAGGCGGTGCCGGAGGACGAGGGCGTGGCGGGCGCCCGCATGGCCATTCAGGACAACAACACGACGGGCCGTTTCACCAAGCAGACCTACGCCCTCGACGAAGTCGCGCTCGCCGAGGATGGCCCGCGGGCGGCCGACGCCGCGAAGGGCCTCGTCGAGAAGGGCGTGAAGTACCTCGTCCTGGCGCTGCCGGCCGCCGAGGTCCTGAGTGTTGCCGACGCGGTGAAGGGGCAGGGTGCCGTGGTCTTCAACGCCGCCGCGCCGGACGACGTCCTGCGCGGGCCCGAATGCCGCGGGAACGTGTTCCACGTGGTGCCGAGCCGGGCGATGCAGACCGACGCCCTTGCCCAGTTCCTGACCTTCATGCGCTGGCGCAAGATCTTCCTGATTGTCGGCCCGAACGAGGCCGACAGGCTCTACGCCGAGGCCTGGAAGAACACGGCCCGCAAGTTCGCGCTCAAGATCCAGGCCGAGAAGCCCTGGACCTTCGGGCCCCTGGCCAGGGCGCGCGGCGACACCCCGACCCGCTCCGAAGCGATGGTGTTCACCCGGGGCGTCGATTACGACATGGCGATCGTCGCCGACGAGGCCGGGGATTGGGGCGACTACGTGCCCTTCCGGACCGTCGACCCGCGCCCCGTGGCGGGGACGCAGGGGCTGATCGCCACCACCTGGCACCCGACGCTGGAGACCTGGGGCGCCGCCCAGGCGCAGAACCGCTTCCGGCGCCTCGCCGGCCGCCTGATGCGCCCCCTCGATTACCAGGTCTGGGCCTCGGTCCGGGCGGTGGGCGATGCGGCGACCACGAAGAAGACGAGCGACCCCGCCGTGATCGCACCCTTCCTTGCGGACCCGGCCTTCAGCCTGCCGGCCTACAAGGGCGTCTCCCTGAGCTTCCGCCCCTGGGACCACCAGCTGCGCCAGCCCTTGATCGTGGTGCAGCCGAAGGCCGTGGTGTCGATCGCGCCCGAGCAGGGCTACCTGCACCAGCGCACGCCCCTCGACACCCTGGGGGTCGACCTGCCCGAGACCACCTGCAAGTTCAAATAATCGCGGATAACCGCCGGAACGGGTGTCCTGCGGCAATCACGAACGCTTCCGTTTGGGTGCAAAGTCTCGCAACCGGCCGGGAACGCACTAGAATCGGCGCCAATCGCATCGCCCGCAAGGCGAGCGTCAGGGGAGGTTACCACATGAGCCGCTGCATCAAGGCGGGCCTGAGCGCCGCCGCCATGGCCGCCGCCCTGCTCGCGGCCTCCGGTCCGGTACGGGCCTACACGGTCTACGTCTCGAACGAGAAGGGCAACTCGGTCAGCGTCATCGATGCCGGCACGCTCGCGGTCACGGCGACCTGGAAGGTGGGACGCCGCCCGCGCGGCATCACGGTGAGCCGCGACGGCAAGGAACTCTACGTCTGCGCGAGTGACGACGACCGCATCGACGTCCTCGACACGTCGAGCGGCAAGACCTTGCGCTCGCTGCGCTCCGGACCCGATCCGGAGCAGTTCATCCTCGGGCCGGAGGGCAATCCGCTCTACGTGGCGAACGAGGACGACAGCCAGGTCACCGTCATCGACATCGAGAAGAACAAGGTGCTGGCCGAGGTCCCGGTCGGCGTCGAGCCGGAGGGGATGGGCCTCAGCCCCGACGGCAAGGTGCTGGTCAACACCTCCGAGACCACCAACATGGCCCACTTCATCGACACCAAGACCTTCCAGGTGATCGACAACGTGCTGGTCGACGCGCGGCCGCGCTTCGCCGAGTTCACGTCGGACGGCAAGTTGCTCTGGGTCTCCGCCGAGGTCGGCGGCACCGTCAGCATCATCGATGTCGCGGCCCGCCGGGTCGTCAAGAAGATCTCCTTCAAGATCCCTGGCGTGAACGACGAGGCGATCCAGCCCGTCGGGATCCGCATCACCAAGGACGGCGCCAAGGCCTTCGTGGCCCTCGGCCCGGCCAATCGCATCGCGGTGATCGATGCCAGGAGCTACGAGGTCGAGAAGTACCTGCCCGTCGGCCAGCGCGTCTGGCAGCTGGCCTTCACGCCCGACCAGAAGCTCCTGTTCTCGACGAACGGCACCTCGAACGACGTGTCGGTGGTCGATGTGGAGGCCGGCAAGGTCGTGAAGAGCATCCCGGTGGGATTGCTGCCCTGGGGTGTTGCGGTCTCGCCGCAATGAGAGGGCAGTGCCGGGGCATCACGAGGCCCGGTCAGCCCGGAGCCTGCCAGGCGGCGGGCGGAACAATGCCCGAACGGATCGCGACCGCGACGCGGCGGCGCGGGGAGGAGAAACCCGGAATGACGCGCATGTTTCGGCTGGCGGCCCTGAGCCTCGCGGCCGCCTCGATCGCGGGCGCCGTGGCGGCCGTGCCGGCCTCGGCCCTCGACCTCACGAAGAAGCGGCAGAACCTGCCCGATCTCGTCCTCGGCAACGAGGAGGGCAACGATTTCGTCGTCGAGAACAAGGATATCGAGCTCGAATCCGGCAAGGCCTACCGGCTGCGCATCGTCGCCAAGGGCCGGCAGGAGTACAAGTTCTACGCGCCCGAGTTCTTCCGCTACATCTGGTTCAACCAGATCGTGATCAATCACCTGGAGATCCACGGCGGCGGGCCGCCCGATCACCTTGAGTTCGACGACCCGGGCGAGATCGCCATCGAGTTCGTCGCCATCAAGCCGGGCGCGTACAAGTGGGAAGCCCGCGGCCTCGAGGCCAAGGGCATGACCGGCACGATCACGGTGAAGTAGGAGAGACCCCGATGCGCCTCACCCTCGTCACCCTCGCGGGCCTGCTCCTGGCCGGTCCCGTCCTCGCCGACGACAAGGCGGCCTGCCGGGACGGCATCGCCATGATCAAGGACGCGCTGGCCAAGCCTCCGTCGGAGGCCGCCCTGCCGAAGCTCAAGAAGGCCCTGCGCGTGGCCGAGCGCGAGCAGGGCGAGGGCGAGTACGACGAGTGCCTCGACGCCGTCGGCGACGCCAAGCGGGCGCTGGGCCAGTGACCACCACGCCAGCGAGCGCCGACCCGCGCGCCGCGCCGGCCCTCGACGTGGCCCGTGTGGGCCACCGCTTCGGCGCGCGGGCGGCCCTGTCGGACGTGTCGATCACGGTCGAGCGCGGCCGCTTCATGGCGCTGCTCGGCCCGAACGGTGCGGGCAAGACCACCCTGTTCTCGGTGATCACCCGGCTCTACACGAACCAGGAGGGGCGGGTCTCGATCTTCGGCCACGGGCTCGATCGGGAGCCCTCGCGGGCGCTCGCGCGCCTCGGCGTCGTGTTCCAGGCCCGCACCCTCGATACCGACCTGACGGTGGCGCAGAACCTCCTCTACCACGCGAGCCTGCACGGCATCGCCCGCCAGGCTGCCAAGGCGCGCATCGCCGCGCTCCTCGACCGGGTCGGCCTCGCCGAGCGGCGCGACGACAAGGTGCGCACCCTGTCCGGCGGCCAGTCGCGCCGCATCGAGATCGCCCGCTCGCTCGTTCACGGGCCGAGCCTTCTGCTCCTCGATGAGCCCACCGTCGGCCTCGACCTCGAATCGCGCGCCGACATCGTCGGAATCGTGCGGGCGCTGGTGCGGGAGGAGGGGCTGTCGGTGCTCTGGGCGACCCATATCTTCGAGGAGATCGAGGCGGGCGACGACGCCGTGGTGCTGCACCGGGGCCGCATCGTGGCTCGGGGCCAGGCCGGCACCATCGGGGGCAGCGAGGAAACCCTCGAGGCCGCCTTCCGCCGCCTCGTCGCCGAGCCCAAGGACGGAGCGCGGCAGACCGCATGAAGACCCAGACGACCGGCACACCGGCGATGAACCCACCGATCGAGGGCGCCCCGGCGCGGGCGCAAGGCGCCGTCGCGCATCAGGGCCGCCTCGACGCGGTCGGCTACCTGATCTGCCTCGGCGGCATCGTGCGACGGGAACTGTTGCGCTTCTTCAACCAGAAGGAGCGGTTCTTCTCCGCCCTGGTGCGCCCCCTCGTCTGGCTGTTCATCTTCGCGGCGGGGTTCCGCAACACGCTCGGCGTCTCGATCGAGCCGCCCTACCAGACCTACGTGCTCTACGAGGTCTACGTGGTGCCGGGCCTCGCCGTGATGATCCAGCTCTTCAACGGCATGCAATCCTCGCTCTCGATGGTCTACGACCGCGAGGTCGGCTCCATGAAGGTGCTGCTGACGAGCCCCTATCCGCGCTGGCTGCTGCTGCTGGCCAAGCTGATCGCGGGGGTCACCGTCTCGGTGGTGCAGGCCTATGCCTTCCTGGCCATCGCGTGGTTCTGGGAGACCGACATCCCGACCATCGGTTACCTGGCGGCGCTGCCAGCCTTCGTGGCCGCCGGGCTGATGCTCGGGTCGATCGGGCTGCTCCTGTCCTCGATGGTGCGCCAGCTCGAGAACTTCGCCAGCGTGATGAACTTCGTCATCTTCCCGATGTTCTTCGCCTCCTCGGCTCTCTATCCCCTGTGGCGCATCCGGGAATCCTCCGAGACGCTCTACTGGATCTGCGAGTGCAACCCCTTCACGCACGCGGTCCAGCTCGTGCGCTTCGCCCTCTACGGGCAATTCGAGCCCATCGCCTGCGCGGTCGTCATCGGCACCACGCTCGCCTTCTTCACCCTCGCCGTCATCGCCTACGATCCCGGCCGCGGCATCATGGCCCGGCGCGGCGGTCCCGCCGGAGACAACGCATGAACGCCCGCCCCCTCCTGTGCCTCGCAGCGCTCGCGCTCCTCGCCGGCCCCGCGCTCGCTCAGCCCAAGGCTGACCCGGACTGGCCCTGCGTGCAGCGCAAGGTGCCGAGCCTCAGCGCCGGCACCCTCTGGACGGGGCCGGACATCGAGGCGGCCGGACCCTGGGGCGACGATTTCGACGCGGCGGCCCTGGCCCAGAGGCTCGCCTCGCGCCGCACGGAGCTGGCGGAGGTCGACGGTCTCCTCGACGCCTACGTGGCCAAGCTCCAAGACGCCAAGGATACCGAGAAATCCAAGCACATGACCCGCGTCTTCGCGGGCGTGTTCGAGGTGATCAACGCCGAGCGCGACCGGGTGATGAGCGGCATCGGCCGCTACGCCCGCGGCCAGCGCGTCATGGCCGAGCGCATCCGCGACGAGGCCGACAAGATCAGCCAGACCAAGGATGCGCCGAGTGCCGAGGATGCCCGCGAGCTGCCCAAGGAGCAGTCGGAGCTCGAGACGAAGTTCGCCTGGGACCGCCGCATCTTCCAGGAACGCAGCCAGTCCCTGACCTATGTCTGCGAGGTGCCGCAGCTCCTCGAGCAGCGCCTCGGCGAGATCGCTCGGAAGATCCAGGCGCGGCTCTGAGCCGCGACGCCGCAGCCGATACCGTCCGGGCGCTGCGCCGGCCCTGCGCGCCAAGGCCGCAGACCGGGGCGGGGGCCGTGACCCCTCGCGGCGGAACTCTCGCCCCGGTCATACCTTTGTTCCGCACGTCTGATCCGGGCCGCCGACCCTCGGTGGCCCGCACGGTGTCTGGGAGAAACGCTTGATGCGGATGTCTTACGTGCTGCAGGCCGCCCTGATCGCTCTCGCCACGGCGGGGCCGGCCCTGGCGACCCCTTGCGCCGACGAGATCACGACCCTCGAGCGGCGCCTCGACAGCGCCGGCGCCGAGAAGGTCACGGGCAAGGAGCCGCAGGGCGGTCCCACGTCTTCGAACTCCGACAAGGCCCTGGCGCAGCCGCCCGGCGGCAAGCCGAGCGACCCGGGCGTGACCTCGACCGCGGGCGGCGTGACGGAGGCCAAGGGCCTCGTCCAGAAGGCCAGGGCCGAGGACAAGGCCGGCAACGCCGATGCCTGCCGCGACACGATCATGAGGGCGAAGGAGAAGGCCGGCGCCCTGCCCTAGGCCCGTCGGAGGCGGATGCGGACAAGAGGCCGTCTCCAGGTCGGGAGGCGGCCTCCTTCCTGTGCGGGCCGGTCGCCCGGCTAGTAGGCGTTCTCGGTCTTGAACAGCGCGAAGGGCGTGGTGAACAGGATCTTGAGGTCGAGCAGCACGGACCAGTTCTCAATGTAGTAGAGGTCGTGCTCGACGCGCCGCTGCAGCTTCTCGCTCGTGTCGGTCTCGCCGCGCCAGCCGTTCACCTGCGCCCAGCCGGTGATGCCGGGCTTGACCTTGTGCCGGGCGAAGTAGCCATCGACGACCTGATCGTAGAGGGTGTTGGCGGCCTTCGCCTGAAGCGCGTGCGGGCGGGGCCCGACGAGGGAGAGATTGCCCCGGACGACGTTGAAGAGCTGGGGCAGCTCGTCGAGGGAGGTCTTGCGGATGAAGCGGCCGACCGGCGTCACCCGCGGATCGCTGCGGGTCACCTGCCGGGCCGCGCCGAGGTCGCACTGATCCACGTACATCGAGCGGAACTTGTAGACCTCGATCAGCTCGTTGTTGAAGCCGTGCCGCTTCTGCCGGAACAGCACCGGCCCCGGCGAGGTGAACCGCACCGCGAGGGCCACCGCCAGCATGACGGGGGACAGGGCGACCAGGAGACTGAGCCCGACGATCCGGTCGAACACGGCCTTCACCACCACGTCCCAATCGGCGATCGGCTTGTCGAACACGTCGAGGACCGGGACGGCGCCGAGATACGAGTAGGCGCGCGGGCGCAGCCGGAGCTTCGTGGCGTGCGCCGAGAGCCGGATGTCGATCGGCAGCACCCAGAGCTTGGCGAGCATCTGCAGGATGCGCGCCTCCGCCGAGATCGGGATCGTGAAGATGATCAGGTCGAGACGCGTGTGCCGGGCATAGGCGACGAGGTCGCTGACGTTGCCGAGCTTCGGATAGCCCGCCACCACGTCGGTCGAGCGGTCGTCGTTGCGGTCGTCGAACACGCCGACGATGCGGATGCCCGTCTCGCCCTGGGCCTCCAGAGCGCGGATCAGCTCCTCCGCCGCCGGCCCACCGCCGACCACCGCGGTGCGCCGGTCGAAGCGGCCCTTGCGCATCTCGGCACCGATCACCTGGGCGAGGACGAGACGCCCCATCAGGAGAAGGCCGAGGCCGCTCGCGAAGAAGGTCGCGAGCCACAGGCGCGAATAATGGTCGGCGACCTTGGCGAGCACCATCGCGGTCGCGACCAGCAGAAAGGCAAGGCTCCAGCCCGCCGCGATCTTGGCGGCGGATTTGACGAAGCTGCGGAACGCGGCGATCCGGTAGGTGCCGCTCACCTGATACAGCATGACCGCGATCACCCCGATCGCCAGGATCGCGCCGATGTAGGGTAGGCCGAGCCGCACGACGCCCCGCAGCATCAGCTGGTGCAGGACTAGGCCGAGGCCGACCACGAGGGCAAACTCGGCCGCGCGGATGCAGCCGGCGAGCACGACGGGGGAGATCAGCGGTCCCGGCAGGGGCGGTGCGAGCGCTTCGGCCGGCGGCATCGCGGCGCCGGCTCGCTCGACGGTCACAACTCCGGGTTGCTCAGCCGCCTTCAGAAGATCGCGGACGTCAAACGCACTCATGGAAAACGGTCCCGATGCCGGCCCGCCGCGCACCGCGCGACGATCAACGAACAGTGGCAGGTCGTTCTCTCGGAATGTTTAAGAGCGCACCGGGCCGGGCTGACGCGTTTTCGGACGGGGATCGGTGCGGGAAAGCGGGAAGTCAGACGGATTCCGCTATTCCGGCTCGGGCGGGCTCGAGGCGCGCCTGCGCAACCTGCGGCAGTGCCCGCAGGGCGGCGGCGTAGCCCGAGAGGACGTCGCTCCCCATCCGGTGCATGGAGAAGCGCTGCTTCACCGAGGCGCTGAGGGCGGTGAAGCGCGCACGGCAGATCTCCGGATCCTCGTCGAGCACCCGCGCGATCGCGCTCGTCAGGGCCTGCGGATCGCTGGGTCTCACGAGCTCCGAGGCGGCCGTGCCGAAGATCTCCGGGATCCCGCCGACATTGGTGGCCACGAGCGGCTGCGCGGCGGCGGCGGCCTCGAGGACGACGTAGGGCAGGGATTCGGCGAGCGAGGGCACGACCATGATCCGGCCGCGGGCGAGGACGGGGCGGATCGCCTGGGCCGGCTCGAAGGCCACCGCCTCGCTCAGGCCGAGGGCCGCAGCCTTGGCCTTCAGGATCTCGGCATCCGGGCCGGACCCGACCATCAGGAGCCGGACCGGTCGGCCCGCGGCGCGCAGGCGCGCGAGGGCGTCGAGGAGGAAGGGCAGGCCCTTGGCCTCCCGCAGCTCGCCGACATAGAGGAGGTCGAAGGGATCGGCCGCCCGGGCCAGGGGCTCGAACTCGGCCTCGCTGATGCCGTTATGGACGATGCGCCGGAGGCCGCCGGTGGACCCGACATAGCTCCGGTGGCGGCCGGCCACGTACTCGCTCTCGAACAGGAACACGTCGGTGCGGCGGGCGAGCAGCCCCTCGATGCCCATGTAGAGCCGATGCAGCATCGTGCCGGGCCGGTAATTGTAGCTGCCGCCGTGGGGGGTGTAGGCGCGGATCACGCGAGCCCCGTAGACGGGGGCGAGCCGCGCATAGACGCCGCCCTTGGCGCCGTGCCCGTGCAGGATGGTGGCCCCGACGGCCTCGGCCCGGCGGGCGACGGCGCGCAGGGCCGCGAGGTCGGAGAGGTGCGGGTTACGCCGCATCGGCAGGCGGGTGACGCCGAGGCGCAGGCTCGGTGCGAGGTCGGCCAGCGCCTGCTCGGCGCGCTCACCCCCGGTATTCGAGTCGCAGACGATCCCGACAGGGTGCCCCGCCGCAGCCTGGAGCCGCGCGAGGTCGGCGACGTGCCGGAACAATCCCCCGACCGGCGCACGGAACACGTGGAGGATGCGGTTCGGCGTGCTGGTCTCGGCGGGGTTGGAAGATGGGGCGACCACGGGAAGCGTCTCCAGGCGGCGTTCGGCCGGTCTGGAGGCTAGGACCCGGATCGTGGGCGAGGGGTTAAGGCGCGGCGCTCACAGGCGGAATTGCGCGCACCGGCCCCGGCATTCTGGCCGGAGGGTTAGGGTGGACCTAACGGATCGCGCGCAAGTCGATCGGTCTCAGAAGAACCGCTCCTTGACCATGATCGTATCGCCCGGGCGCACCGGGTAGGTCATCGGCACGATGCCGGAAACGAGACCGCCGGTTCCCTCGCGGGTCAGGACCGCGTAGTCGCGGGCGGCGCGCGGGCCGAAGCCCGCCGCGATCGCCACCGCGGTCTCCACCGTCATGCCGTTGACGTAAGGGTACTGGCCCGAGGTCGTCACTTCGCCGAGGATGTAGAAGGGACGGTAGGCGTCGACCTCGACGGTGACGTGCGGCTCGCGCACGAACCCCGAGGCGAGCTTGGCCTCGATGGTGCGGGCGGCCGCCGCGGTGGTCTGGCCGCCGATCGCCACCGTGCCGATCAGCGGCATGGCGATGCGTCCGGCGCCGTCGACCGCGTAGATGTTCGAGAGGTTGTCCTGGCCGAACACGATGACCCGGAGCCGGTCGCCCGCCGAGAGGGTGTACCGCGCACCGATCGAGCCGGTCCCGGTCGCGTCGAGCTGCTCGGTCCGGAAATCCGGGCGCAGGCAGCCGCCGAGCGCCAGACTCGTTGTGAGAGCGAGAAGAAGTCCGCGCCGGTTCATCACCACTGCCGCTGTGTAGGGCCTGAGATGGCTCCGTTTACGGCCGATATGGTTAAGGAAAGCTGACGTCCCGAAAGGGCTCGACGGACAGGACGCGGATCTTAACGGTCAGGCAATCTTAACAGGCTTTTATCGTGAACGATTCAGCTCCCGAGCTGCGGATCGACTTGCCTTGCGTGAAGATCGTGCCATGCCCCGCGCTACCTCCGCCCGTCTTCAGCCCGCCGCGCCGCAGCAGGAGGGCTTGGCCCTCGCTCAGGTGACGGGCCTGCTCAGGCGCTCCTGGGCCTGGATCGCCGTTCCGACCCTCGTCGTCGGCATCGCGGCGGTGGCCTTCGTGCAGGTGGTGCCTCCCCGCTTCACCGGCGAAGCCAAGATCCTGCTGGAGAGCCGCGACACCGCCTTCACCCGCACCGCGCAGGAGCGCGGCGAGCAGCCCGCCCCGATCGACGAGCAGGCGGTGGCGAGCCAGGTCCAGGTCGTGATGTCCCGCGATCTCGCCCGGGAGGCGATCCGGCGGCTCAAGCTCGTCGGCAACCCGGAATTCGACCCCGCCGTCGACGGCGTCGGCCCGATCCAGCGCACCCTGATGCTGATCGGGCTGGCCAAGAACCCGCTGGAGCGTCCGCCCGAGGATCGCGTCCTCGACACCTATTTCGACCGGCTCCTCGTCTTCCCGGCCGGCAAGTCGCGCATCCTCACGATCGAGTTCCGCTCGAAGGACCCGGTCCTCGCAGCCCAGGCCGCCAACACCATCGCGGAACTCTACATCGCCTCGCTCGAGGCCGCGAAGGTCGACACGGCCCGCTACGCCTCGACCTGGCTCGGCGGCAACATCGAGGCCCTGCGCAGCCGTGTGTCCGAGGCCGAGGCCAAGGTCGAGGCCTTCCGCGCCAGGAACGGCCTGATCGCCTCCGGCGGCAGCGCCGGCCAGCCCCTGAACGGCCAGCAGCTCAGCGAATTGTCGAGCCAGCTCTCCCAGGCCCGCACCGTGAAGGCGGACCTCGCCGGCCGGGTGAAGCTGATCAAGGAGATGATCAAGGACGGGCGCGCCTTCGAGATCCCGGACGTCGCCAACAACGAGCTGATCCGGCGCGTCGTCGAGAGCCGCATCACCCTGCGGGGGCAGCTCGCCCTGGAATCCCGCACGCTGCTGCCGGCCCACCCGCGCATCAAGGAACTCAGCGCGCAGGTCACCGACCTCGACCAGCAGATCAAGGCCGCCGCCGAGCGCGTGGTGCGCACCCTCGAGAACGACGCCAAGATCGCGGGCGCCCGCGTCGATAGCCTGCAGGCCACCGTCGACGGCCAGCGCGACGTCGTCGCCAAGGGCAACACCAGCGAGGTGCAGCTGCGCGCCCTCGAGCGCGAGGCCAAGGCCCAGCGCGAGCAGTTGGAATCCTACCTCTCCCGCTACCGCGAGGCCGCCGCCCGCGACGCCGAGAGCGCGACGCCCGCCGATGCCCGCATCGTCTCGCGGGCAGTGACGCCCGAGACGCCCTCCTTCCCCAAGAAGCTGCCGATCATCGGCTTCGCCTCGCTGCTGGCCTTCCTGTTCGCGGCCGGCGCCGTGATCGCGCGGCATCTCCTGGCGAGCCCGGCCGGCGGGGCCTCGGCGGCCGGACAGGACAGGACCGGGGAGGCGGCACCCGAGGCCGCCGCCCGCGCCGAGCCTACGCCGTTCAGCTTCCCGGAAGCCGCGCCGCCGTCCTCCTGGCCGGTCGTTCCGGGTCTGGCCGCCTTCGAGCAGGGTTACCGGGGGGAGGCCGTCGCCAAGCGGACGGTCCCTGCGCCGGCGCCGAAGCCGGATCTCAAGCCCAAGCCGGATCTCAAGCGCACGCCGGTGGACGCGCCGGCCACGGAGGCCGCGCCCTTCGATCTCGATCCGCTCATCGCCCGCCTGCGCGACGCGCCGGCGATCGCCGGTGGACGCGGCGTCCTCGTGGTCGAGACCGGCACGAGCCGGCAGAACGGCCCCGGTCCCGCGCGGAACCGTGGAGCAAGCCTCGCCGAGAGCCTCGCCGAGGCGCTCTCGCCCGGGTCCCGCGCGCTCATCGTCGATCTCAACGGGCCGGCCTCCGGCCCCGACGCTCCGGGCCTGACCGATCTCGTCGCCGGCGATGCGGCCTTCCTCGACGTGATCCAGTCGATGCCGGGCTCCCGCCTGCATCGGATCGCGCGCGGCTTCGTCGAGACGGAGGTCCTTCTCGAGGAGCCCCAGGCGCTGGCGATTTCCCTCGACGCGATGGCCGAAGCCTACGATTGGGTGGTCTGTCGCCTGCGGTTCCGGGCAGGCCAAGGCGCGCGCGCGCTCCTGGCGGCGGTCGCCGCCCGCATGGACGGCGTCGTGATCGCCTCGAATGCCGAGGCCGACGATCCGGACCTCGTCGCCCTCTACGGGCTCGCCGAGGATGCGGGGGCCGGTCAGGTGCTGGTGGCGCAGGACCACGTCGTGCAGGAGCAGGTCGACGAGCGCCCGGACCGGCAGAGCCTCGACGCGGCGGACATGCCGCTGCGCCTCTCGGCCGCCTGAGGCGCAGCCCCGGCGAGGAGCAACCGGGGCCGGCGCAGTGCCGGCCCTTCGCCTGTGGAGCCTCAGCCGGCCCGCAGGCGGCGGGCCTTCAGGACGAGGGCCCACAGGCGCGGATCGCGCTTGATCCGCATCTTCAGGCGGTTGAGCCCGCGCGCGGCGAGGCCCTGGATGTGCCCGCGCATCGTCACCGGGATCGTCACGGTGACGAGCTCGATGGTCTCGTCGCAGATGCTCGCCTTGTAGCGCGCCTCGCCGACCCCGAGATCGAAGCTGCGCCGCCCGCGCGCCGTCTGATCGCGCACGAGATGATGGAGCAGCAGGTCGCCGGGGCTCGAACGAGCGATCTCCGGATCCGCGTCGAAGGCCGTCATCATGCCGCTGAAGCGCTCCGCGTTCACGGCGCCGCCGAAGGTGGCGAGCACGCGTCCGCTGTCGCGGGCGACGAGGGCGTGGATCTCGACCGCCGGTTGGCCCGCCTGGCCATCCGGCTGGGCCGCCCGCTTCAGGAAGCGGCGGATCGGCGCCTCCGCGTAGGGATCGCGGATCCCGAGGCCCGCGAAGCGAGCGGATTTCTGGGCGTAGAAGGCCGAGAGAAAGGTCGAGAGCTCGTACTCCGAGGCTGCGCAGCGATACTCCAGCGGGCCGACCGTCTCGACGAGGCGCTTCTCCTTCGAGCGCAGCTTCTTCCGGGCATCCGCGCTGAAGACGCGGCGCATCGTCGCCTCGGGATCGGGACCGAGCGTGAGCCCGTAGCCGTCGCTCGGCGCGGCCGTGCCGCCGAGGCCGAGCGGATTGTCCGTCCCGTCCCAGGTCCGGGGCTGGTGAGCCAGGACGTAGACGTCGATTCCAGCCTCGCGGCCGACCTCGACGAGGAGCGCCCGCAGGTCCTCCGCGCGGATCGCCGCGGCGTCCCGAGTGGCGAACAGGGGCAGATGGTAGTTGGCGTGGTCCCCGCCCACGACGCGAGCGACGCGCGCGCCGCGCTCGCGCGTCACCGTCAGGGGCAGGAGGAGCCGCGGGCGGCCGCCTTCCTCCCGCAGGACGATCACCCGCAGCGTGCCCTCGGAGGCGTCTGCCGCCAGGAAGGGCGCGACCCAGTCGAAGCGTTGGTAGGGCGTGCCGAGGCGGTCCGGCCCCGCCTCGATGCTGCGCCAGAGGGCTTCGACGGCGGCGAGGTCGGTCCAGACCTCCGCCGTCAGACCGCCATGCATCCGTTCCTTGGCCATGCGGGTTCCCCCCACAGCATGGACGAGAACTGTCATTTCCGTCGTCCCCTCAACATGTGCCGAAGGAATAGGGCCTCGGGCCCTTAACCGCCGTGTACGGCCCGGAACGATCTCGGGGCGTGGGTAACGAAACCTTGTCGGTTGCGGCCGTAAGGCTCGGCCGACGGGTCCGAGCCGGCCCGCCTACGGGCCGCCGCCATGCTCTCCTCGCGAAACCGCCACCGTCTGCTCGAGGCCGGCTTCGAGGTGATCTCGGCGACCGGGGCGGACCGCTGGCTCGCCCCGGCGGCGCGGGGCCTCGGGGTGATTCTGACCTTCCATCATGTCAGGCCCGAGCCGCCCGCAGCCTTCGCGCCGAACCACATCCTCAGCATCTCGCCGGATTTCCTCGACCTCACCCTGACGAGCCTGCGCGCCCGCGGCTTCGCCATCGTCGGGCTTGACGCGGTGCCCGAGCGCCTGGCGAACCCCGAGCCCGGGGCGCCCTTCGCGGTCCTGACCTTCGACGACGGCTATCGCGACAACGTCGAGCACGCCCTGCCGGTCCTGCGCCGCCACGGGGCGCCCTGGACCCTGTTCGTCACCAGCGATTTCGCGAACCAGCGCGGGCGCCTGTGGTGGATCGAGCTGGAGCGGGCCATCGCCCGGCTCGACCGGGTCCGGATCGGGGGCGCCGCGCCCCTCGATCTGCCCGCGCGCGATCCTGAGGAGAAGCTGGCGGCGTTCGACGGCGTCTATCGCCACCTGCGGGGCGGCCCGGAATCGCGGCTCCTCGACGTCATCGCGGATCTTTGCCGGCAGGCGGGCTTTCCGGAAGGTGGGGTGGCGGGGGAACTCTGCCTCACTTGGGACGAGATCCGCGACCTCGGCGGCGATCCGGCGGTGACGATCGGTACTCATACCCGCACCCACCCGATGCTGGCCAAGCACCCGGCGGACGCGGCGCGCCGCGAGATCGCGGAGGGGCGCGACCGCATTGAAGCCGAACTCGGGCGGCCGATCCGCCACCTGTCCTTCCCGGTGGGGGATCGAACCTCGGCGGGAGCGCGGGAATTTTCGACGGCGCGCGAACTCGGCTTCGCCACCGCCGTGACGACCCGGCCGGGCCACCTCTTCGCCGAGCACGGCGCGCATCTCCACGCCCTGCCGCGGGTCTCCGTCAACGGCCTGCATCAGTCGCGGGCCGCCCTCGCGGGACTGCTCTCGGGGGTGCCGTTCCTGGCCTGGAACCGCGGCCGGCGCCTCAACGTCGCTTGAATCCGGAACGCCTCAGCGCCGGCGGCGGCGGCGATAGCTGCGGCTCTCGTCCGAGCCGGCCGTGAAGACCGCGCTCTGGCGGCCGCGCCGCGCCCGGTAGCGCCCGCGCCGGCTCCGGCCGACCTCGGGCGCCGGATCCTCGGCCACCGGAATGGCCGCCGCCGCCGTCGAGACGGGCGCGGGCCCGGCGCCGCCGTCGCCGCCCGCGATGTTCTTGGCCGCGGGGCCGAACATCGAGAGGCATTGATTGTAGGCGAGATCGTTCTTGAGACGCTCGCAATCGTTGACCGAGCGGGGCGTGTCCTGCGCCAGGGCCGGCGGGACCAGGATCAGGCAGAAGAGGCCGGCGAAGCCGAGGCGGCTCTGGAACGGGCGTGGCATGGATCGGCTTTGCGGAGGGTTTCGGGAATTCCCAGGAAGGCAGGGCTGCTTCTCGGCCCGGAGTGCGGCGAAAACGCGGGCGCCACCGCCGAAACTCACCGGTCGGGCCGCTCCATCCACCGGATCACCGGCATCAGGGGGAAGATCCAGGCGATCCCGAGCAGGCAGTACAGCACGGTCTGGATCAAGGCCGGCGCCTGAGAGATCCGGCTGTCGGCGATCGCCATGGCGAGCGGCGCGTAGAGGATCACGAAGGCCAGGATGCCGATCGTGCCGATCAGGCTGCGGGTGCGGCGGCGCATCGGGTCCCTCGTCGGATGGTCCGCGCCGGTCGCGGGCGCGGCGGCCCGGCCCTTGGACGACGCGGCCGGGCGTTGGGGTGAACAGGCCTCGGCGGACCGTGCGATCCGGTGATCCCCCGAGCGCGCCAGGGCTAATCGCCCGCGCCCCCGAAGGCAACGTCCCCACGGGGTCGCAGACCGCGCGACGGCCCGCCGCCGGTCGCCGCCAGGCCCGGGTGCGGCACCGCCGGGCGTTGCTCCCCGGGTCGCCTTTGCCTAACTCACGCTCACGCGATCCTGAGTTCCACCCGACACCGGACCCTGCGGCGATGGTCCGCCGCCCGGCGGCGGACCCGTCGGCCGACCGACAGACGAGACCCCGCCATGATGCCAACCGCCACCGGAGCCCACGGACCGAACCGCAGCCGGGCTGTCCGCAGCTGGCTCTATCTGCTGGCCGCCCTCGTGGTCGCGATGGTGGCGGTGGGCGGCGCGACCCGCCTGACGGGATCCGGCCTGTCCATCACCGAGTGGCGGCCCGTGACCGGCGCGGTGCCGCCTCTCTCCGCCGAGGCCTGGACGGCGGAATTCGAGAAGTACAAGGACACGCCACAATACCGGATCCTCAACCAGGGCATGGGCCTGTCCGACTTCAAGGTTCTCTACGGCTGGGAATGGGGCCACCGCCTGCTCGGGCGCATCGTCGGGCTGGCCTTCTTCCTGCCTCTGGCCTGGTTCTGGTGGCGCGGATATCTTAGCCGCCGCCTCGGACTGGGACTGCTCGGGCTCGGCATCCTCGGCGGCCTGCAGGGCGCCATCGGCTGGATCATGGTCGCGTCGGGCCTGCAGCCCGGCATGACCGCGGTGGCCCCGATCAAGCTCGCACTCCACCTCACCACCGCAAGCCTGATCCTGGCTGGCCTCGTCTGGCTGGCCGCCGGCGAGCGGAACGAGGCAATCACCCCGGCCCCGGCGCGCCTGCGGGCGGGCGCCTACGCCCTGCCGGCCCTCGTCCTCGTGCAGATCTTCCTCGGCGGCCTCGTGGCCGGGTCGCATGCGGGCCTCGTCTACAACACCTGGCCGACCATGAACGGCGACCTGATCCCGCCGGTCGAGGGCCTGTTCGTGGTCAGCCCCTGGATCGAGAACTTCGTCGACAACGTCACCCTGGTGCAGTTCAACCACCGGATGACGGCCTATCTGCTCGTCGTCGTCGCGATCCTGCATGCCCTCGATGCCGCGACGAGCCGGCCCGGCACCGGCTCGGCCCGGCGCGCCGTCGGCATCGCCGGCCTCACCCTGGCGCAGGCGGCCTTAGGGATCACCGCGCTCCTGCTCGCGGTTCCGCTCTGGGCCGCGCTCGCCCATCAGGTCTTCGCCATGGCAGTGCTGACCATGGCGGTGGTGCAGGCCCGGCTGAGCCGCGGCACGGTCGTTGCGAAAGCCCGGACGGGGGTTCCGGAGACGGCGTTCGGCTACGAAGCAATGTCGGTTCGGCGTGCTTGAGGCGCCTTTGCTTCGCGGCGAAGTGTCTCGCAATGCACAAATCTTCACCATTTCGGGTGATTTCTGTGGGAATTAGGATCACACGGTAGTTACCCGCGGGAACGACTTGGAGGGTTCGTGCTTAGCTTCCGCAGAATGCAGGAGGCAGTGATGTTCCTTGCGGAGGATGGAAGACCGGCGGGCCTGACTTGGAATTACTCGCGGCGCGAGATGTTCGCCGACGGTGTGGTTCATTGTATCGGAGTGGCGTTCGGACTTGCGGCATCTGTCGCTCTGGTTGCGACAGCTGCCGCAACCCAGATCGGATGGGGTGTTCGAGCCTCGGTGATCGTCTACGCGGCGGCCCTGGTCTCGATGCTTGCAGTCTCGGCGACCTACAATCTTTATCCCGTCAGTCCTCGCAAGTGGCTCCTGCGTCGCGCCGACCACGCTCTGATCTACCTGATGATCGCCGGCACCTACACGCCCCTGGTCGCGCTGGTGGGCACCGGCGCCAAGGCCTACGCGCTCCTTGCCTTCATCTGGATCGTCGCCGGCATCGGCATCGCCGTGAAGCTCCTGCTGCCCGGCCGCTTCGACCGCCTCTCGATCGCCCTCTACCTGATGCTCGGCTGGAGTGGCCTCTTCGCGTACGAATCCGTGATCGCGGTGCTGCAGCCCACCGCCTTGTGGCTGCTCGCCATCGGCGGCCTGCTCTACTCGATCGGCGTGATATTCCACGTCTGGCGCAACCTGCCGTTCCAGAATGCGATCTGGCACGCCTTCGTGCTGGTGGCCACGGCCTGCCATTTCGGCACCGTCTGGGCGAGCCTCACCGGAGTCGCGGCGGCCTGACGGGCATCCGCATGGTGAGACAAACCGAGAGGGGCCGGACCGCGCCGCGGTCCGGCCCCTCTCGGTTCAGATGCGTCGCGCTGCCCGCTTCGTTCAGGGCCGGGCGTTCCAGGGATTGATCACCCGCATGGAGGCGACCTCGGCCTGTTGCGCCGCCGGAACGGCGTCACGCGGGGCCTTGCGCAGGCGCGCCAGAACTTTGCGCGCCTCGTCGGCCGGGAGGGCGCCGACCGGCGCGATCATGGCCGCGAGCAGGCGGCGCGTCTTCTTGTCGACGCGGGACGACGTGTCGACGGCCTCGAACTCGTGCATCGCGTGGCGCTTGTCGGGATTGCCGGTGAAGACCCGGGCCCCGTCCTTGAGCACCACGATGTCGCCCGGCCGCAGGGTCTCGTCCCGCATGAGAGCAGCCGCAGGGCCGGCCTTCATGTCGAGGGGCGTCTGCCGGTCGGTGATCCTCACCTTCAGGGGCTCGGGCTTCGGCAGGGCGGCGTAGCGGATCTTGGGCCGGAGCCGCGCGCCCTCGGACCGCCGGTCGTGGCGCCGGCCGTAATAGCGCTCGGGCGAGGGCATCTGCACCTCGGCGGGTTGCTGCGCCTGCTGCGCGGCCTGGCCACCGCCGAAGAGTTGCTGGAACAGGCCGCCGAGCCCGCCTCCGTCCTGCGCGTGAACGCTCGCGACGGTCCCGACGAGCAGGCAGGTCGAGGCCAGCACCACGAGGGCGCGGCGCGGCACGTGGCGGGTCAAGGTCGCTGGCATCGGTCCCTCCGGAAGGATCCGCGCGCCTGCGGCGCGACGTCTCACCTTCAACGGAGGGTTAATCGAGACAGTTCCGATACAATCAGGAGATTAAAGCGTCCTAGCTCGAACTGCCGCTCGGCGCGGCCTCGTCACCCTCACCGATGCAGTCGAGGGCGCGCTCCACGGCGCTCACCGCGTCGAGGAGGTTCTGGACCGTGCGCTCGACCTCGAGGGCAGGGCGCCCCATCGCGGCGGCGCGCGAGCTGAGATCCTCCAGCTGCTCCAGCAAGTCGAGGAGATCACCCGCGACGGCGACCACCTCGCAGCGCGCGAGTTGCGCAGCGGGTTGGCGCTGGCGGAAGGGCAGGACATTGCTCATCGGGGCCAGTCTTCGCCAAAAGCTTGGGGATTCGCCAGCGTTCGAGCCGGCTCCTCCACACGATTGCCGGGTTTGCGTGGCCCTTTCGACGCGGATTGGTGTGTTTTTCGTGGCCGCCCGACATCACCCTGTCCGGAAAGGTCCACCCACCGTGAACCATGCGCTTGACGGCGTGCGGGCCGGGACACCACCACCGTGGCAACGACCCGAACAGTGGAAGCCCGCGATGCGCCTCAAGCCCCTCCGTCTCGTTCTCCTCGCCTCGGCCCTGTCCGGCGGGCTCGCCGCCTGCAGCAGCGTCGATGGCCCCGACAGCCGCAGCGGCCTGTCCGAGACCTTCAACACCGACAATTACCGCCGCTCGAACGACACCAACGGCACCCAGACCCGCCGCGACGTGAACCGCCTCTACACGCAGCCCTCGCTGCCCTCGATCGCCAACCGGGGCTACTGAGCGGGGGAGGGGGCCGGCCACGCGCCATAAAGGCCGACGCCGTCCCGAAGCCTCGCGCCCGACCCAGCGCCTCAGCGCTTGGCCAGCGCGTCCGCGAAGGCGATGATCCGGTTGCGGGCATAGGTCGGCAGGCCGGCGCTGATCGAGGTGCCGGTGTTGAAGCTCGAATTGCCCATCAGAACCTGCGCGGGCAGGAGGTTCTTGAGGACCGGCACCCGGGCGTATTCGGCCTTGCGGTCGAGGACGTCGGCCTTGATGGCGAGCGCCATGTAGGTCGTCACCACGGTCTTGGTCGGGTCGCCCGGCATCGGCTGGAACACCGCCAGGAACTTGCCGAAGCGCAGGATCTGGTTGACCCAGAAGATCGTCTGCTCCAGCCCGCCCGTCACCGTGGTGTCGATCCTGGTGAGGCCGGAGAGCGCCGCCGCCTCGGCGGGCGCGAGCGTGCGCATCTCGCTCTGGAACGAGACGAACTCGGCGATCTTCTTGGCTCCCCCCTCCTCGAGCTTGTTGGCGAGCTTCACTCCGAGCGGCAGCTTGCCCTCGAGGTCGTAGCGCGACTCGATGCAGACGGTGCCGGCCGGCCCGCACCAGGGCCGGTCGGGGCGCCTGGCGAAGGCTGCCTGCGGGTCCTTGGTCGGCGTGGCCTCGGCGGGCGCCAGCGCCTTGTGCTTGATCGCCGGATCCATCGCCTGGACGAAGCCGAGATTGGCGAATGCCGAGAGGTCGATCGCCTCCGGCGGCCGCGCCACCACGAAGCGTCCCTCCGCGACGTAGACCTTGAGGGTCTCGTGCCGGGCCTTCGCGACGCCGTTCACCGTGACCGTGTAGTCGGGCTCCTTGTAGCCCGGATAGGGCGCGAGGGCGGCGGCCTCCCCCGGCCGGGTGCGGCTCCAGTCGAGATAGGGCACGAGGCCGTTCTCGGGCACGGCCGGCTGGTCGCGATGATCGGTGAACAGCACCGTGCCGGGCTTCAGGGTCGCGGGATCCACGCCCTCGACGGAGGCGACCTCGCGGATGCGCTCCGAGCCCGGCCCGGCCTGCTGCGCCATGCCGGGCGCCGGCGCCTGGGCGCGGACCGGGGCCGCGGACAGGACGCCCGCCGCGAGCGCAAGGGCCAGGGTCGCCGAAAGCTGCGTTTGCACGTCTCGAGCCTCAGGAGTGATGGGCAAGGGAAAGGGAGACGGCGGCTCAGTAGCGCGGATCGTCGCCGAACAGGTAGTCCGGGTCGCGCCGGCGGGGCCGCGGCCACTCGTCGTCGCCGAAGGGCGAGCGGCTGGTCTGGCCCGGCCACGGCTGGTAGCCGTCGAGGTCGCCCTGGGCCCGGCGGCTGCGCTGCCCCTGCGGCCGCCGCTCGCCGAAGGGATCGAGGAGGTCGGGCTCGGGCACGCGGTTGCCGTAGACGTCGCCCGCCACGTCGGCGCCCTGCTCGGCGCCGAGGCCCGCATCGCCGTCCCCGGCGTCGGGCCGCATGGCGTAGAGGGTCTCGCGGGGCACGAGGCGGAACTGGGTGTCGGCCATGCGGCCGTCCCCCTGCGTGCGGAAATGCTCCAGGAAGCCGCCGCCCGCGACGCGCTCGCCGCTGCGGGCATCGATCGGCAGGTCGATCAGGAAGCGCCGGGCCTCCTGCGAAGGCGGGGCGAGCGGCGTCTTGCCGATGCCGTTGGCCCAGGCCGCCTGCAGGATCTGTCCGGCGATCGGCACGGAGACGTGGCCGCCGGTCTGGCCGCGCCCGAGGGTGCGCCGCGTGCCGTCCGCGTTGTCGTAGCCGACCCAGATCACGATGGTGATCTCGTTGGTGAAGCCCGCGAACCACGCGTCGTTCTCGTTCTCCGAGGTTCCGGTCTTGCCCGCGATGTAGGGGGCGAAGCGCGCGAGCGCCGCGGCGGTGCCGTGGCTCGTCACACCCTGCAGCATGGTCTTGAGCTGGTAGAAGGCGACCCGGTCGGCAGAGGCGATCCGCGCCGGCTCGCGGGCGGCGCGGGCGTAGACGGGCTTCCCGTCCCGCTCGATCGCCTCCAGGGCGTAGGGCGTCGGGCGCGCGCCCTCGTTGGCCACCGCGGCGTAGAAGCCGGCGAGGTCGAGCATGCGCACGGGCTGCGCGCCGAGCACGAACGGGTAGTAGCGCTCGCACTCGGCGTAGATCTGGGCCTCGAGGGCGATGTCGCAGACGCGGCCGAGGCTCGCGGGCGCCTTGTCGGCGATGCCGCCCTGCAGCAGGCGCGCGGTGACGAGATTCTTCGAGAATTCAAGGCCGCGGCGCAGGGTCGTGGCACCGGAACCGCCGCCCTCGTAGTTCTTGGGCGACCACGAATCGCCGACGCCGCCGATGGGCGGCAGGGTGATGGCCGAATCCATCACGAGCGTGTTCGGCTGCAGCCCCGCATTGAGGGCGGCGAGATAGGTGAGGGGCTTCAGGGTCGAGCCGGGCTGACGCACCGCCTGGGTGACGCGGTTCAGCTGACTCACCGGGTAGGAGAATCCCCCCGCCATCGCGAGGATGCGCCCGGTGCGGTTCTCCAGCACCAGGGCCGCCCCCTGCACGCTCGGACGCACCCGGATCTCGGCGCGGGGCGTGCCCTTGCCCTCGCGCAGCTTCACCCGCACGACGTCGTAGGCCTGCAGCCTGCCCCGGGCGATGCCGGGATCGAGGCTGGCGATCCGCCCGTCGGCGAGTCCGACCTTCAGGGGCCCGCGCCCGCCCTCGAGCACCACCGCCAGCGGCCAGTGCACGTCGTAGAGGACCGGCCGCGCGCTCTCGAGCGCCCGGAGCCAGACGGGCTTCGGGGTGGCGGGCCCGGGAGCGGACGGATTCGGGGCGCCTCGCGCCGCCTTGCCCTTCGGACCCTTCGCCTCCGGCCGCGGCTCGGCCTTCGCCTCGACCCCCGTGATGGTCGGGGCCGATTGCGGGGCGGCCTCGGGGGCGGGAGCCGCGGCCGCGAGCTTGCGCACGCCGTCGGCAAGGTTGAACTCGGGCCCGGTGAAGCTCTGGCGCCCGGTCCCGCGCTCGTAGGTGGCGAGCCCGTCCTGAAGCGCGGTCTCGACCGCCCGCTGCAGCCCCGCATTGACGGTGGAGCGCACCGTGTAGGACGCGCTCGTCAGGGACTCGATCCCCCCGAAGGTGCGGGCCTCGCGGGCGAGGAAATCGACCATGTAGAACCCGGAATCCCGGCGCGCCGTCTCGATCGGCTTGAGCCCGAGATCGGCCTTGACCGCCTGCGCCATCTGCTCGTCGGTGATGGCGCCCTCCTCCTTGAGGCGCGCCAGCACGTAGGCGCGCCGCTCGCGGGCCCGGTCGGGGTACTTGTCGGGGCTGTAGAAGTTCGGGCCCTTGGGCATGCCCGCCAGAAGCGCCGCCTCGGTCAGGCTGAGCTGCCCCACGGACTTCCCGAAATAGCTGCGGGCCGCCATCTCGATGCCGTAGGCGCCGCGCCCGAGATAGATGCCGTTGAGGTAGAGGCCGAGGATCTGCGGCTTCGTCAGGATGCGCTCGAGGCGCGCCGCCACGATCATCTCCCGGATCTTGCGCTCGTAGGTGACGTCGTCGCCGACCGAGAGGTTCTTGACCACCTGCTGGGTGATGGTGGAGCCGCCTTGCGGGCGCCCCGGCGAGGCGAGGTTGCCGATGAAGGCTCGGATGACGCCGCGCTCGTCGATGCCGTGATGGCTCTCGAAGCGCTTGTCCTCGGCCGCGATGAAGGCCTTCTGGACGAGGGGCGGCACCTCGGCGATCGGCACCACGAGGCGGCGCCCGTTGGCTTCGAAGGTCTCCGAATAGGGCTTGCCGGCCCCGTCGAGGATCAGGCTCGCGCCCGGGAGCTTCGGGTCCTTCAGGGCCTCCGCGGCGGGCAGGTCGGCCGCGGCCTTGTTGTAGAAGGCGATCACCTCGGCGGCGTCGAAGGGGGAATCCTTCGGATTCTCGCCCTTGCAGAACTGCCGGTAGCTCGTGTTCAGCTCGCCGATGTCGAGCCCGTGCAGGAGCTTGGGGGCGGACGGCCCCGCCATCGTGCTGGGATCCTCCATGGCGGTCGAGATCAGCTCGTCGAGGTTGATGTCCTCGATGTCGAAAGCCTTGCGCATATGGGCGCAGCCGTCGCGCAGGATCTGCAGGACCAGGGGCGCGTCGGCGACGGGATCGAACTGCGTCTTCACCGCGTCCGGCCGTGTCGTCACCTGACTGAGGGTCAGGGCGGTCGCGAACAGCTTGATCAGGATGGTGTTCATCGAGCGGCTTGAGGCACCGGGCGGGACGCGGGAACGCGAGGCGGCCGGGAGGATCACGGCCGTGCCCTCAAATGGGGTGCACAACGCGGCTGTTTTAAGGTGCTGGCGGCCGGAGCGGCCGGCGGCTCAGCCTCGGCCCGCCGGCTGACGAACAGGCTGCGACGGACGCCGACGGGCAGCCGCGGCCGGAGGTCGGCCGCCCCGCACGGGCAAACCAATCCTGTCTCCGGCCGGGACCGGGTCCAGGCAAGCCTGAACCCCGTAAAAAGTCGGATCCCTGCCCGGCCGAGCCTGAAAAGGCGACGGTTTTGCAACCTGCGCGTTAGGAAGCGCAGCCATTCCGGCGGAGGAGCGCGCAGGGAAGCCGATGATCACCGACCTCTGGTACAAGAACGCCGTCATCTACTGCCTGTCGGTGCGCACCTTCATGGATTCGGACGGCGACGGGATCGGCGACTTCGCCGGGCTCGAGCGGCGTCTCGACTACCTGCAGGGCCTCGGGGTCACGGCGATCTGGCTGATGCCGTTCCAGCCCTCGCCGAAGAAGGACGGCGGCTACGACATCTCGGATTACTACGGAGTCGACCCGGATTACGGCAGCCTCGGGGATTTCGTCGCCTTCACGCACGCGGCCAAGCAGCGGGGCCTGCGGGTGATCATCGACCTCGTGGTGAATCACACCTCGGACCAGCACCGCTGGTTCCGCTCGGCGCGGGCGGACCCGGACTCGCCCTACCGGGACTGGTACGTCTGGTCGCGGGAAAAACCCGCCAATGCCGACGAGGGGATGGTGTTCCCCGGCGTGCAGAAGACGACCTGGACCCACGATGCCAAGGCCAAGGCCTATTACTTCCACCGCTTCTTCGATTTCCAGCCGGACCTCAACACTGCCAACCCGGCGGTGATCGCCGAGATCCTGAAGATCATGGGCTTCTGGATCGAGCTCGGGGTCTCGGGCTTCCGCATGGATGCGGTGCCGTTCGTGATCGCCCGGAAGGGCGCCGACGTGAAGGGCGAGCCGGTGGAACAATTCGACCTGCTGCGCGGCTTCCGCGAGTTCCTGCAATGGCGCAAGGGCGACGCCATCATCCTGGCCGAGGCCAACATCCTGCCGCGCCAGGACCTCGACTATTTCGGGGACGACGGCGACCGCATGCACATGATGTTCAACTTCCAGGTCAACCAAGCGACGTTCTACGCGCTGGCGGCGGGCGACGGGCGCCCCCTGGTCAAGGCGATCGGCAAGACCTGGGCTCGTCCGGCCACCGCCCAGTGGGCGACCTTCCTGCGCAATCACGACGAGCTCGATCTCGGCCGCCTGACCGAGGCGCAGCGGCGGGCGGTGTTCGCGGCATTCGGGCCCGAAGCGGACATGCAACTCTACGACAGGGGCATCCGCCGCCGCCTCGCCCCGATGCTGCAGGGGGACCCGCGCCGGATCCGGCTCGCCTATTCGCTGATGTTCACCCTGCCGGGCACGCCGGTCCTGCGCTACGGCGACGAGATCGGCATGGGCGACGACCTGAGCCTGAAGGAACGGGACTGCGCCCGCACGCCGATGCAGTGGACGGGCGAGGTGAATGGCGGCTTCTCCAAGGCGGAGCGGCCGGTGATGCCGGTGATCGCCGAGGGGCCCTACGGCTTCCCGCACGTCAACGTCGCCGAGCAGCGCCACGACCGGGATTCCCTGCTGACCTGGATGCAGAGCATCATCCGCCTGCGCAAGGAAGCGCCGGAGATCGGCTGGGGCGAGATCACCGCGATCGACACGGGGGAGAACGCCGTCCTGGCCCTGCGCTACGACTGGCGCAACAACGCGGTCCTGTGCGTGCACAACCTCGCGGCGCGCCCGATCGAGGTGTCGCTCCGGACCGGCATTGCCGCGCCGGAGGGCCACCTCCTGATCGACCTCGTCACGGGCAGCCGCAGCGAGGCGACGGAGGAGGGGCGCCACACGATCTGCCTCGAGGGCTACGGCTACCATTGGTACCGGGTCGGGGGCCTCGACGCGCTGCTGCGGCGGAGCCCGACCTGACCGCGGACGGGAGCGGGCCAGGACCCGGGCCGGGACTCGGGCGAGAACGTGAGCCGGGCGATTCGCACGCGCCCGCAACCCGCGTTAGAAGGGCCGATCCGCGCCCGGCAGGGCGCCTCCGAGCCCGAAAAGAGCCCCGATGCCAGGCACGCCCCGCGCCGGAATCATTCCGGTCACACCCTTCCAGCAGAACTGCACCCTGATCTGGGACGAGGCCAGCAAGGTCGGCGCCGTGGTCGATCCCGGCGGCGACCTCGATCGGATCGAGGCGGCGATTCGCGAGCAGGGCATCACCATCGAGAAGATCCTGCTGACCCACGGCCATATCGACCATGCGGGCGGCGCGGCCGAGCTGCGCGAGCGCCTCGCCGTGCCGATCGAGGGGCCGCACCAGGCCGACCGCTTCCTCCTCGATTCCCTGCCCGAGACCGGGGCCGGCTACGGCCTGCCCGGGGCCCGCGCGGTGACGCCCGATCGCTGGCTCGACGAGGGCGACGCCGTCACCGTCGGTGAACTCGCCTTCGACATCCTGCACGCCCCCGGCCATTCCCCGGGCAGCGTGGTGTTCATCAGCCGCGACGCCCGCTTCGCCCTCGTGGGCGACGTGGTGTTCAAGGGCTCGGTCGGCCGCACCGACCTGCCGGGCGGCAACCACGACCAGCTGATCCGGGCCATCAAGGAGAAGGTGCTGCCGCTCGGCGACGACATCGCCTTCATCCCCGGCCACGGGCCGACGAGCACGCTCGGCGAGGAGCGCCTGACGAACCCGTTCCTGCAGGATTGAGCATCCCGCCCCCCGCGCTGCCGGAGGGCGGCGCGCGGGCCGACGCCCCTAACGGGACGTTAAGGCGAAGGCTCCAGAACGAGGGATCCGGGCCGGCTCCGACAGCGCCGGAAACGATGTAATTTCAAGGCGGAACCCCTATATCAGGCGTACCGAACGAATCGCAGGCGCAGGGGCCCGTGAGACGGGCCCGAACAGCTCAAGCGAACACCCGCCTGCCCGAGGAACTTCATGGCCGACAATCCGCAGACTGAACACGCCGATGCCTACGGCGCGGAATCGATCCGGGTGCTTAAGGGGCTCGACGCCGTGCGCAAGCGGCCGGGCATGTATATCGGTGACACCGACGACGGCTCCGGCCTGCATCACATGGTCTACGAGGTGGTGGACAACGCCATCGACGAGGCGCTCGCGGGTCACGCGGACCTCGTCACCGTGACCCTCAATGCCGACGGCTCCTGCACCGTCTCCGACAACGGCCGCGGCATCCCGGTCGACATCCACAAGGAGGAGGGCGTCTCGGCGGCCGAGGTCATCATGACCCAGCTGCACGCGGGCGGTAAGTTCGACCAGAACTCCTACAAGGTGTCCGGCGGCCTGCACGGGGTCGGCGTCTCCGTCGTCAACGCCCTGTCGCAGTGGCTGCGCCTGCGCATCTGGCGCCACGACAAGGAGCACGTGATGGAGTTCCGCCACGGCGATGCCGTGGCGCCCCTGCGCGTGCTGGGCCCCGGCAACGGCCGGCGCGGCACCGAGGTCAGCTTCCTGCCCTCGACCGGCACCTTCACGATGATCGAGTTCGACTTCGCCACGCTGGAGAAGCGCCTGCGCGAGCTTGCCTTCCTGAACTCCGGCGTGCGCATCGTGCTCACCGACGCGCGCCACGCCGAGCACAAGCGCGAGGAGCTCTACTACGAGGGCGGCATCGAGGCCTTCGTGCGCTACCTCGACCGCTCCCGCAAGCCGATCGAGGGCATGACCAAGCCCCTGATGGTGCGGGCCGAGCGGGAGGGCATCCGGGTCGAGGTGGCGTTCTGGTGGAACGACTCGTTCAACGAGACCGTGCTGCCCTTCACCAACAACATCCCGCAGCGCGACGGCGGCACCCACATGGCGGGCTTCCGCGCCGCCCTGACGCGCCAGATCACTGGCTATTCGGAAGCCTCCGGCATCGCCAAGCGCGAGAAGGTCACGCTCACGGGCGAGGATTGCCGCGAGGGCCTGACGGCGGTGATCTCCGTGCAGGTGCCGGACCCGAAATTCTCCTCGCAGACGAAGGACAAGCTGGTCTCCTCCGAGGTGCGCCCCGCCGTCGAGAACGTCCTCAACGAGGGCCTCTCGAACTGGCTCGAGGAGAACCCGGCGCAGGCGAGGGCGGTCATCGCCAAGGTGGTGCTCGCCGCCTCGGCCCGCGAGGCGGCCCGCAAGGCCCGCGAGACCGTGACCCGCAAGGGCGCCCTCGACATCGCCTCGCTGCCCGGCAAGCTCGCCGATTGCCAGGAGCGCGATCCGACGAAGTGCGAGATCCTGCTGGTGGAGGGTGATTCCGCCGGCGGCTCGGCCAAGCAGGGCCGCGACCGCACCTTCCAGGCGGTCCTGCCGCTGCGCGGGAAGATCCTCAACGTCGAGCGCGTGCGACCCGACCGGATGCTGTCCTCGGCGGAGATCGGGACGCTGATCACGGCGCTGGGTGCCGGCATCGGGCGCTCCTCGACGGACCGCGAGGGCTTCAACCCGGAAAAGCTGCGCTACCACCGCATCATCATCATGACGGATGCGGACGTGGACGGCTCGCACATCCGCACCCTGCTCCTGACTTTCTTCTTCCGGCAGATGCCGGAGCTGATCGAGCGCGGGCACCTCTACATCGCCCAGCCGCCGCTCTACAAGGCCGAGCGCGGCCGCAGGCAGCTCTACCTCAAGGACGAGCGGGCGCTCGAGGATTACCTGATCGACCAGGGCATCGAGGGCGCCAGCCTGCGGCTCGCCTCCGGCACGGAATTCGCCGGGGACCAGCTCAAGGTGCTGGTCGACGAGGCCCGGGTCTTCCGCGGCATCCTGCACGGGCTGCACACCCGCTACGACCGCTCCGTGGTCGAGCAGGCCGTGATCGCGGGCGCCCTGCGGCCGGAAGCGGCCGAGAACCCCGGCGAGGCCGAGGTCCTGGCCGCCATGACGGCCAAGCGCCTCGACACGATCGCGGACGAGATCGAGCAGGGCTGGGAGGGCGAGGCGCGGGAGGGCGGCTACGTCCTCAGCCGGACCCTGCGCGGCGTGCGGCAGGTCTCGGCCCTCGATGCCTCGCTCATCGCCTCCCAGGAGGCACGCCGCCTCGCCGACCGGGCCGATGCCCTGCGGGAGATCTACGGCGAGTCCGTCACGCTCGCCCGCAAGGGCGACGAGACGGTGCTGCACGGCCCCGTCGGCCTGTTCGAGGCCGTGATGGCCTTCGGCCGCAAGGGCCTGCAGCTCCAGCGCTACAAGGGCCTCGGCGAGATGACCGCCCAGCAGCTCTGGGAGACCACCCTCGACCGGGACGTGCGCTCGCTCCTGCAGGTCAAGGTCAAGGACACGACCGATGCGGACGACCTCTTCGTGAAGCTGATGGGCGACGTGGTGGAGCCCCGCCGCGAATTCATCCAGGAGAACGCGCTGAGCGTCGCCAACCTCGACGTCTGATCCGACCATCCTGTCGTCCCGCGGGCGAGCGCCGCACCGAGCCGGGCACGCCGGTCGACAGGGCCTGGCGCGCGGGCATCCGGTGACTGCCCCGCGGGCGGACGACCTGAACGCCGCGTGGTCCACCTTGGCTCAACCTGAGGCATGTCATGGACGAGGGCGGCTCTCGGGACGGGAAATCCCCGTCCCGGTTGATCGACGAGCGGCTCGTCGAGCTCCGCGACTGGCGAGGCGAGGTGCTCGCCCGCCTTCGCGGCCTGATCAGACAGGCCGATCCCGAGGTGGTCGAGGAGTGGAAGTGGCGCGGCGTTCCGACATGGTCCCATGCCGGAATCATCTGCACCGGCGAGACCTACAGAACGGTCGTGAAGCTGACCTTCGCCAGAGGGGCCTCGCTCGACGACCCGGCGCGGCTCTTCAATGCCAGCCTCGAGGGCAACACCCGGCGCGCCATCGACATTCCGGAAGGCGCGCGGATCGACGAGGAGGCCTTCGGGGCGCTCGTTCGCACGGCCGTGCGGCTGAACATCTCCCGCCTCCGCGCCTGATCCCGCTTGATGCGCGGCTGATCGGCCGCCCCGCCCGATGACGCCCCGCCATCAGTCGCCGGCGAGGACGGTGGCGGGCGCTCCGACGAGGGAGACGGCCTCGCCGAGGGGCTGCGCCTCCAGCCTGCCGGCCTCGGTGCCGGAGCGGGTGAAATCGAACTTGAGGACGCGGGCGCCGGTCCCCGGACCGCCGGCGCCGCCCACCAGCAGGTGGGCTCCGAGGGTCGTGCTCGTCGTCGCGACGTGGACGCCGCCGGCGCTGCCGAAAGGACGGAAGCTGGCGATCTCGCGGAAGCGGGCGCCGTGTCCGTGCTCGTTCGGGCCGTGCAGGTACATGCTCGGGCCCCCGTCCAGCGCCGAGCCGCTGGAGAACACCTTGACGGTGCCGTCCCCGGCGCGTTGCCCGACGACGATGCGCTTCGCGCCCCCGAGCGTGCCCGCGAGCCACCCGGTCGCGAGCGAGGCCCCGTCCTTGTAGGCGGGCCCGAACGGCAGGAAGCGGGCGGTGACGTCCGGCGTGTCGATGCCGGCGGCGTGCGTGGCGGCATGGCCCGCCGCCGCGCTGCCGGCGATCGGCCTGAGGAGCGGGAAGGCAAAGACCTTGACCTCTGTCTGCACACCCGGCCCCGGAGCCGTGACGATGCTGTTGCGGCCCGTGGAGAAGTCCACGAAGCCGGTGGCGAGGCTGACGCCGGAAGCCGTGCCCGGGTAGGGGCTGAAGCTCGCGAAGACGGTCGGGGCGGTACCGGGCGCCGGCAGGGTGGTGCCGTAGACCCGCACCAGGCTCTCGGCGCCGGGGCCGGAGCCGACGAGGATGTTGTCGGCGGTGGTGCCGTCAACCTGCGTCGCCGCCACGCTGATGCCGCCGCGCGCGGCCGGCTCGAACACCGGGAAGCGTGCCAGCTCCTTCGCGAAGGCGGTCTTGCCGGGGCCCGTCACCCCCGAATAGGCGATGACCTCCGGGGCCAGGCCCGGGCCCGACCCCACCACGAGGTCGAGCACGCCGTTCCCGTCCACATCGCCCATGGCGACGCTCACATCGCCCTCGTGGCCCGGGAACGGCGTGAGGGTCGCGATCAGGCGGTTGTCCGCGCCGTCGAGCACGCGGACCTGCGTCGACCGGCCCGGCGCGCCCGGCACGACGACCGCGTAGCTCGAGATCGCCGGGATCACGTTGATCAGCGCCATCAGCCCGTTGTCCTCGTGGTTGAGGCGATGGCAGTGCATGACGAACAGGCCGTCATAGGTGTCGAACCGCGTGCGGATGGTGAGGAGACCCGGCTCGATCACGCTCTCGTCGATCTGCATCGTCGGCGCCGGCGCGTTGGCGTTGTCGACGCCGAACCGGTCGGGCCCGGTGCGCAGCCCCGTCGTGGGGTCGAAATAGGTGATCACCTGGAAGTCGTTCACGTGGACGTGGATCGGGTGCTCGTCGTTGTTGTGGTTGACGAAGCGCCATTCCTCGACCGAGCCGAGCCGGGGCTGGATCAGCGGCATGTTGGGGAAGGCCGCGGCGTCGAAGGCGTAGACGAAGGCCTTCGGGTCACTCGCCGCGGCCTTGTCGTTCAGGAAGCCCCCGGAGATCACGATCTTGCGCGTCACGTCGGGCGTGGCCTCGGCGAGGTCCACGAACGACGTGTAGGCGCCGAGCTTCTGGCCCTCCGCGAACGCGGTGGTCGTGCCGCCCGCACCCACCGGGGTCGCGGTCGCCAGCGTCTGGGTCGGGAAGGCGAAGAAACCGTCGACGTAGCTCACGGCCGAGGGTTGGACGCTCAGGCTGCCGAGCACCGCCGGCGGGTTCGCGGTGCCGTTGCTCGTGTAGAGGATGCCGGGCTGCGTGATGGTCTTGGCGCCGCCGCCGCGCGGGGGCATCTCGAGCACGAGGTCGCCCTCTCGGGGCATCGTCACCGCGATGGCGAAACGGCTCGCGGGGGGAATCAGCAGCCGCGTGCCGTTCTCGGTCGGCGGGTAATGCACCGCCTCGGCCGGGTTGCCGTCCTGGCCGACGATCGCGATCGGCGGATGCCGCCCTGTCGCGGTCTCGGTCAGCTGGACGTTCATGTAGGCGAAGTCGCTGACATTCGCGAGAACCCAGATCTCGGTCTGGCCGGCCTTGCTCCGGATCAGGGGCTGGAACTGGCCGTTGACCGTGAACTGCACGTCGCGCTCCCGGTCGGGGAGGGCGGGGTTTGCCGGAACGTCGCGCGCGGTGCGCCCGTCGCCGGCGGTGAATCGCTGCAGATTGCTCGGAATGGCCTGCAGCAGGCCGCGGTCGTTGCGGATCGACAAGGGGCCGGCATACCACCCGGTGAGGAAGGTCGAGCCGGGCGGCGACGCGACGAAGTTCACGGGCGCCAGGAGCGGGCGGTAGGTGCCGTTGGCCAGTTCGTCGCCCCTGGGCGGCACGATGGTGCTGACGTATTGCGGCCAGTTGGCGTTGTTGAGCTGCGGCGCGGCGCCGCCGCGGTCGAACACGAAGTTGTATTGCAGCAGCATGTTGCGGATCGGAATGCGGTCACGCGTCACTGCCGGCAGGTTGCCGTCCGTGCGACCGATCGCGAGCAGGCCCGCAAGCCCCATATAGGCCTGCGCCGAGGTCAGGCTGTGCAGGTGGCTGTGGTACCAGTAGGCGCCCTGCGGCATGTCCCGCGGCACGTCGTACGTGTAGGTGTTCGACATCCCGGCGGGGATGTGGAGCATCACGTTGTCGGAATTGCCCTTCGGGCTGACGTGGACGCCGTGGACATGCAGGTTCAGGGGCGATGCCATCAGCTGGATCGGGTAGAGCGGGACCGTCGCGTCCTTGGCGGTGTATTGCGGGCTGTAATAGTCGGCGATGGTGAGGCCGCTCAGCGCGTTGTCGAGATGCACGATCAGACGCTCGCCCGGGAACACCTGCAGCGTCGGCGCTGGGAACAGCCCCTTGCCGTCCGTCGCGCCGTTCGAGGCGGCGCCCCGGATCAGCGCGTAGTCGAACAGCAGGAAGTTCTCGACCGGCTTCGAGGCCGTGTCGAGCGCGACCCGCCCCTGGCGCGCCGTGAGCCGGACCTCGAGCACGCCGTCCCGGGTCGCCAGCGTCACGGGCTCCCGGAACTCGGACGACACGGCGCCGGCCGTCTGCGCGGCGGCCGGCCAGGCTTGGCCGATCAGGGCCACGGCCGCGATCAGGAAGGCCGCCGCGCCGGCGCGAGGCAGCGGCGACCGCGGATGCGGGCGGGCAGGGACCAGATTCATGGGATCCTCGGGACAGGGATGTCGGCCGCTGCTGCGGTGCTGTGCGGCCATCGTCGGCGTGTCGGACCCTGCGATGTCGACACGCCCCTCGCTCGATGTCGGCCATCGGCCCTGCGGCACGCTAGTGCATCGCCTCCCGCAAGGGTAGCGGGAAACACGGCGCCGGGCCTGGCGAAGCGGCGCCGAGCGGTTCGCTCCGCCAAGCCCGGTTACAGCACCTTCCAGAAGAGCAGGATCATGATCGCGTAGGCCGCGACCAGCAACGCGGCGCCCTGGAGATCCACGCGGGCTTGCCGGTCCTTCGCCGGAGCCAGCCACCAGCGAAGCCGCTCGGCGGTCCACGGCACCAGGCGCGCGGTGAGCAGCACGCTGAAGGCATTGCCGATGAACAGCGCCACCGGGAAATCCAGGCTCAGCGCCCGGGTCAGGATCGGCGTGCCCACCAGCAGGCCCCACAGGAAGACGATCGGGTAGAGCGTCAGGAGGACGATCATGTTCATCTTCCACGCCGCGGGGGCCGGAGCCCCCTGCGGCGCGGCATCGCGGAACCACTGCTCGAAGCCGCTCTGCACCGTCCGCGCATGGAACTCCGCCGTCAGCGGCGCTGCTTCCTCGATCAGGGCGCGCCGCTGGGGCGAATCCATCCAGGCCTGCAGGTTGGCGTCGCTGTCGAAACGCAGGATGGCGATGAAGTCGTCCTGCAGGCCCGGCACGGCCGGCTCGAACCGGTAGCCCTGCAGGCCTGCCGCCTTCGACTGGGCCGCGGCGACCTTCTGCTCCCACTTGAGGTATTCGGCCTCCATGCCGGGCTTCACCCGGGTGCTGATGACCGCGGAGGCCGGCGCCGTGCGCGCGGCGCTGGCGTCGTCGTTGACGATGTGAACGTCGTCGCGCCCGACGAGCATCGGCGCGGCCCCCTCGATGCGGGATTGGCGTTCGGCCGAGCTCAGCCATTTCTTGGCATGTTCCAGGCTGACGAACCGTTGGAGGATCACCCAATCGACCTGCAGCGGCGGATGGGGCGGCATCAGCCGCTGCTCGATGAATCCCGGGAAGGCCGAGATCACCGCGCTGGTCCCGCCCTGCCACTGGGCGAACGCCTCGGCGCTCGCGGGCTGGACGCAGGTCTGCGTCACGATGCTGACGCTGCTCGCAGGCCCGCTCATGTGGCGGCGAGCTTCTCGAACAGGCGATCGGGCGTGAAGGGCAGGTGGGCGAAGCGAACGCCGGTGGCGTCGGCCAGCGCATTCGAGACGGCGGGCGCCACGGGATTGATCCCGCACTCGCCCTGGGACTTGGCACCGAGCGGCCCAATCCGGTCGGTCGTGTCGGCGAAGAAGATCTCGGTCCGCGGCGTGTCGGCGAAGGTCGGGATGCGGCAGTTGCGCAGTTGCGGGTTGACCATGCGCCCGCGGCTGTCGTGCACCATGGTCTCGACCAGCGCCCAGCCGTAGCCCATCGCGACGGCGCCATCGAGCTGGCCGCGGCACTGCATCGGGTTGATCGGCCGGCCGATATCGGCGGCGTGGACGCTGTGGAGCACCCGGATCTCGCCGGTGACCCGATGCACCGCGAGGCGGACCCCCTGCACGTTGAAAGCGATCGTCCGCGGCGAGAGATAGGCCCGACGGCTCACCGAGAAGCGATGGTCGAGCTTGGCACCCTCGGCGTGGAGCTCGGTCAGGGGGATGCGCTGATTGCCGCAGACGACGCCGTCATTGTCGAGCCGGCACTGGTCGATCGGCACGCCGCTGTGCCGGCTGGCGAAGTCGAGGATGTCCTCGGCCATGGCCTGCGCGGCCAGGTGAACCGCCTTGCCGCCGACCACGACGCCCGTGCTCGCGAACGTGCCGGTGTCGTAGGGCGTGCGATCGGTATCGGCGTTGATGATGGCGATGTCGTCGGCGCGGGTGCCCAGCACCGATGCGGCGATCTGCTTGTGCGCCGTGGTGATGCCGTTGCCCATCTCGGTCGACCCGCAGGCGAGATGGTAGGTGCCGTCCGGCAGCAGGCGCAGCTCGGAGCCCGAGCGATGTTCGGTCGGCGGCCCGCACTCGAGCATCGCCAGGGCGACGCCCTGGCCCTCCGCCCACGCGGCGCCGTCCGGCTTCGCGACCCCGTTCCCCTTGCGCAACTCGCGCTCGACGATGTCCAGGCATTCGCCGATGCCGTAGCTCCCGAAGCTGGCGTCGTTCGGCTCCTTCCAGATCGACTCGATGTTGTCCCCCGGCCGCACGACGTTCTTGCGCCGCATCTCGAACGGATCGATCCCGAGTTGCCTCGCCAGCGCGTCGATCGCACATTCCACCGCGAAGGTGGTCTGCGAGGCGCCGTAGCCGCGAAATCCCCCGCCCGGGGTCATGTTCGTGTAGACGGCGTGGCCGATCCCCTTCTTGTTCGCGCACCGGTAGGCCGCGATCGGGCTCGCCATCGCGGCCGCCAGGGTCTCGCCGCCATGGCCGCCATAGGCCCCGGTGTTGGAGAACACCTCCACGTCGAGGCCGGTCAGGGTGCCGTCCCGACGCGCGCCGATCTTCACCCGGGTGGTCATCTGGTGCCGCGTCGTGGCGCCGATGAACTCCTCCTCCCGCGTCCACTCCCACTTCACGGGACGCCCGAGCTTCATCGTGGCGAACAGGACGAGATCTTCCGAGACCAGCTCCTGCTTGCCGCCGAACCCGCCGCCGACGCGCTCGGTGAAGACGTGCAGGTCGCGGGGCGGGATCCCCATGATGTAGGCGAGCTTCTGCCGGGCCGCGAACGGCGCCTGCGAGCTCGTCCGGATGTGCCAGCGCGCATCCTCACCCCTCCAGGCGATCGACCCGTGCGTCTCGAGGTGCACGTGCTGGACGCGGGTGGTCGAGTAGGTCTCCTCGTGCACCGCGTCGGCTTCGGCGAAGCCTGCGGCCACGTCGCCGATCTCGCCCTGGAGCGTGCAGAAGATGTTGCTGCTGGCGGTGACCTGATCTCTGTCGTGCAGCACCGGTGCGTCGGGCTGGACGGCCGCGACCGGATCGAAGACCGCCGGCCGCACCTCGTAATCCACCCGGAGCGCGCGGCAGCCGGCCTCGGCGGCGGCCTCCGTCTCGGCCACCACGGCCGCGACGCGCTGGCCGACGAAGCGCGCGACGTTGTCGAGGAGCATGATGTCGTCGGGATCGACGAGGTGGTCCTCGTGCAGGGCCGAGCTGAACAGGCGCCTCGGCACGTCCTCCCAGGTATAGACCGCGACGACGCCCGGCACGGCGAGCGCCGCGCCGCGCTCGATCGAGACGATGCGCGCATGGGCATGGGGCGAGCGCAGCACCTTCAGGTGCAGCAGCGCCTCGACCGCGACATCCATCGTGTAGCGCGCGCTGCCGGTGACGATGGCGTCGGTGAAGGGATTGGGCAGGCTGGCCCCGAGCGCCCTGCCGGGGAGGTCCGCCTCGATGTTGCATCGGCCCTGCAGCGCGTCGTGGATCGAGCGGTAGCCGGTGCAGCGGCAGAGATTGCCCTTCAGCGCGTGCGGCAGATCGGATTTCTGCGCCTCGCTCAGGGTCACGGCCGTCATGATCATGCCGGCGGTGCAGAACCCGCACTGGAACGCCTGCGCCTCGCGAAAGGCCGCCTGCATCGGATGCGGCTCGCCCGATCGCGCCAGACCCTCGATCGTGGTGACCTCGCGTCCCTCGGCCCGGAAGGCCGGGACGAGGCAGGAATGGAACGGCTTGCCGTCGATATGCACGGTGCAGGCGCCGCAATCGCCGGCGTCGCATCCCTTCTTGACGCCGAACACGTCGAGATCGCGCAGGAAGGTCCGCAGGCACTGGCCGGGCGTCGGCTCGGCCGCATAGCTGCGGCCATTGACGGAATACTGGGTCACGCGAGCTCCGTACGGATCTGTTCGGCGAGGTAGCGCGTGACGTGGCGCTTGTAGGAAGCCGAGCCATGCACGTCGTCGAAATAGGCGTCCGGCGGCAATCGGTCGTCGAGGGCGTCGCGCAGCTCCTGCGCCGAGGGGCACGCGGCGAAGCGCAACTGCACCGGCCGCGGCGTGGCGGCCGAGACGGTCAGCAGGAAATCCGCGCCGTCGTCCTCCGCGGTTGCGATGATGAGGGCCGCCGACCGTCCGAACCGGGTCAGGGAGACCTGCCGCATGGCGCTGCGCTTCGACAGGGCGGAGGCGGGCAGGTGGATGCTGCGCAGCAATTCCCCCGTCCGCAGCACGTTCTGATGGTTGCCGGTCACGAAATCGACGACGGAGACGTCGCGCGGCACGCCCTCCCGCGGCCACAAGGTGCAGACGCCTTCGAGCGCCGCGGTCAGCGAGATCATCGCCCCGGCCGGCAGCGCCATGCAGACGTTGCCGCCGATCGTCGCCGCGTTCCAGATCTTGAACGACATCAGGAACGACTCGATGCATTGCCGGAACAGCGGCACCGCGCGCCAGGCCGCCGGCCCCTCGAACGCGTGCAGGTCCACGATCCGGCAGGTTGCGGCGATCTCAAGGCCCCCTGCGCAGACCGCCAGCGGCGCCCAGCCCAGGCTGTCGAGATCGATCAGGGTGTTGACGGAGACCTGCGGCTCCGAGAACAGCCACGTGCCGCCGGCGAGCCACGAGCAGCCGTCATGCCACCCTTGGATCTCGTCGAGCGACGTCGGGCGCCTCACTTCGGCGATGGTCGTCAGGTTCATCGTGGACCCTCAGGGCTGATAGACTTCGACCGTCTGCATCATTCCCATCTCCTCATGGTTCATCATGTGGCAATGGAGCATGAAGACGCCGGTGAAATCGAGGAAGCGCGAGCGGAACACGACCTCGCCCCCCTTGCGGTCGACGATCACGGAATCCCGCCATTCCGGCACGGCCAGCGTCTCGCCGTTGACCCGCACCACCTGGAACGGGTTGGTGTGGATGTGAAACACATGATCGTCGTGCTCATGCGTGTTGACGATCGTCCATTCCTCGACCGCGCCGAGCTTGATCCGATGATCGACGCGGTTCGGATCGAACGTCTTCCCGTCGATGAAGAACCCGAATTCCTGCCAATGCCCGGCGGCGTCCGCCTCGGGCGCCGTCGCCGAGAAGGTCACGGTGCGGCGGTTCGTGATCTCGGAATCGCGAATGGTCTCCAGGGGCGGCGGCGGCAACGCGCTCGGCAGCGCCATGGCCATCGGCGTCCCGGACACCACGACCCGCGCCAGGGCCCCGACCGGCGACGGATGCCCCTGGTCGTAGGGCATCGCGTTGAGCGCGTAGGTGCCGGCGGCGCCTGCCCTGACGAGCAGGTCGGCGCGCTGGCCCGGCGCGATCAGGACCCGCTTGCGCGCCTGCACGGCGCCGAGTTGGATGCCGTCATAGGCGATGACCTGCAGGTCGTGCTTCTCGAGGTCGAGGAGCAAGTCGTCCTGGTAGGCGGCGTTGAGGATGCGCCAGCGCTGCACTTCGCCGGGGCGCATCGCGATCGTCGGCCGCCGTTGCCCGTTCACCGCCAGGAAGCGCGTCGCCGTTTCGGGGAACAGGGTCTCGAAAGCCTCGACCATGCCGCTGGCGTCGAAGACGACCTGCGTCAGGATCAGCAGGCGCTCGCGGGCGGCCGCGATCTCCGGGACATCGGCGAAATCGCCCTCGACGACGATCGCCCCCACCATGCCGCTCGACATCTGGATGTCGGCGCTGCCGTGGTGGTGGGGGTGATACCAGTAGGTCCCGCGGGTGTGATCCTCCGGCAGCTTGATCTCGATGTCGTAGCTGTGGCCGGGAGCCATCGAGCGCATGACGTTGTCGGCAATCCCGCTCGGGCTCGCGTGGGCGCCGTGGAAGTGGAAGTTGGTGTTGTTGAACTGGTGCGGCTGACTGATGTCGGCGGGAAGCCGGTCCCGGTTCGGCGGCAGATCGTTGATCAGCCTGATGCGCAGCGTGTCGCCCGGCTTCACGCGCAGGGTCGGCCCGGGGCTGGCGCCTTCGTAGCACCTGACATAGAGCCGGACGCCCCCGATCCACCGATAGGCGTAGCCGACCCGGAGGGTGGTGCTGAGCATCCCATCGGCGGAGCGCCGCGTCTCGGGCTCGACGAGCGCCTGATCCGTCGCGGGCACCACCGCGTCCGGGACCACGCCCGACGTCGGGGACATGTCCATGTGGCCGGATGCGCCCGGGGCGCCGTGCATCGCGTGACCGGCCCCGGCGGAGCCGGGCGCCAGCAGGAGCGCGCCGACGCCGATGCAACGATCGATGAGTTGTCGGCGGGACAGGGATTTCGTGCCGGTGGCGGCGGGGTGGACAGCGATCTCCTGGGGGGCCTGCTGCATCTCACTCCGCCGCGCGATCACGGTTCGACTGCCCCAGGCTTGTCGCAACAAGGTCTTAAGAGAGTGTACGCTGGACGGTATGTTCCCCCGCCCGGTGAGAAGAAAGCGGCAGGTCTGAAAAAACGGCCGGATGATCTGCGATTGATTTCTTTGGAGCTGCAAATGAGCGATGCATTTTTGCAGGAACGTGTGCAGATTGGTGCCCAGAGGCTGACGATCGATCCCGGACTTGGTGCGTCGCGGTTCCCCGTCCCCGACCGCGTGGCCGGGGTCCAGGCTGACGCGGGTAGGCGCGACTGCCCCGTTGCCATCCTGGCGAGACCGATCCGCGGCGCCCGGAATCGACGCCATGCCGTGGGCGCAGCCCAGCTATGTCGGATTATCCGATCGCGCAACGGATAGTTGCCGCTCTCTGGTCCGGAGTTTATCGTCGGATGCAACTGGTAGTTTAACAGCGTCAGACCGAATTGAGGGCAATTTGTTGGCGGCCGATCCATTCCTGCACAAGCTCGAACATGCCGGTCGGCTGACGGATGATGAGAAGAACGAGCTGAAGACCTTGGCGTTCAACCGCCGATGCGTTCCGGCCCATCACGATTTCAACCCCGGCGACCCCGGAGATCGTGTCTACCTCGTCATGAGCGGCTTCGCGTGCCGCTACAAGGTTCTGAGGACCGGCAACCGCCGGATCGTCTCCTTCGTCCTGCCGGGCGACCTCTGCCACATGCACGATGCCGGGGCGTTCGGACGCGACCTCCGCGTCGGCGCCCTGACCACCTGCTCGGTCGCGGATCTCTCCCGTCCCAAGCTGACCGAGCTGATCGGCAGCTATCCGGGCATCAGCCGCGCGATCTGGTGGGTGACGCTGCGGGAGCTGAGCCGCGCCCGGGAATGGATCGTCAACGACACCCGCCCGGCCGACAAGCGCCTCGCCCATCTTCTGTGCGAATTGCTGACCAGCCTGCAGCAGATCGACCTCGCGGGCGAGCACGGCTTCGACTTCCCGGTATCCCAGGGCGACGTGGCGGACGCTCTGGGGATCTCGGCCGTTCACACGAACCGCGTCCTGCAGGCCCTGCGCACGAGCGGCCTGATCACCTGGAGCAACCAGCAGGTGGCGATCCCGGACGTGCCGCAATTGAAGGCCTTCGCCGAATTCGATCCCGGTTACCTCTGCCTCGAATGTTTCGGCGCCGAAGCGGCGGCGGCCCGCATGCCGTCGCCTCTCGCCCGCGCCTCCTGAGACACATCGCGGGCCGGAGCAGGGCGTGGCAGTGCCGTCCGGCCTAGGCCGAAACCGTCTCGCGGCGGAAGATGTTTGGCGATTGACAGCCCGATTGGGGGGCCCTATACGACGCCTCCCGACGCGGTGCCTGAGCAAAGGCGGGCCGCACCGGGATCTTCAGGGAATGACCGCAAGCAAGGTCCAGCGCGAGTTGGGACGCTTTGTTGTCTCTGTGGATGCAGGCACCGGCTCCTGGTCGGTGCGGTTCTTTGACAAGTTGATCTGAGAAAGAGAAGCGTGGGCGGCTGATGTCCTTGCGGATCTGGCTTTGTGCCGGATCGTGAGTGAAGGACGCTGATGCCACGTTTCGGGAGCGCACGGGGCCTGTGGTGGAAACGCCTTTGGCCTGACGGTGTGCTTTTCGTGATTGTGATCAGCTGAGATTGAGCTCTTTTCAACTTGAGAGTTTGATCCTGGCTCAGAGCGAACGCTGGCGGCAGGCTTAACACATGCAAGTCGAACGGGCATCGTCAGATGTCAGTGGCAGACGGGTGAGGAACACGTGGGAACGTACCCTTCGGTTCGGAACAACTCCGGGAAACTGGAGCTAATACCGGATACGCCCTTTTGGGGAAAGGTTTATCCGCCGAAGGATCGGCCCGCGTCTGATTAGCTAGTTGGTGGGGTAACGGCCC
>NZ_VZZJ01000017.1 GCF_008806345.1 Methylobacterium planeticum
CCATCGTCCACCTCTGCTGCGGACAGCGTCCGCTAACGAGGTGTCTCGCTCAACCGTAGAGCGCAGGAACCGTCACCATCCCGATGGCAAGCTGTGCAGTCGGGGGACCGCCCGATCAGCCTGAATCGGTCTCGACTCTTTTGCCGCGCATCACTCGGCCGGGTCGTTCTCCTCATTCGCGATCCTCGCCGCTAGCACAGATGCGCGACCCTCAAGGCGCGCGACCTTGTGGCCGAGCTGGCGCAGGGCTTGCTCGTTCGCGTCCAGCCGTTGCTCGATGACAAACATACGCCGCGAGAGCCGCTCTTCCATCGCCCTCAGTTCGGCATGGAGGCTGGCCTCCAAAGACCGGGTGTTGGTCAGAAAGTTGCGGAGCAAGGTCAGCATCGGTGTGAGCCTACACCTCCGCATCATTTCAGCGAACCGGCGTCGGCCCTCGTCGCGCCGCTCGCACCTCGGGACTGAGCTGACCGGCTGGGTTCGAACCGGGCTGATTGAGAGGATCAGCCAGGACCAGAGGAGCCGAGCGCGAACCCAGAGCTGCAGACTGCCAGCAAGAAGGGCGGTCGCGCCGCCATCACGATCACCGGAACCGGCCATCATCCCGGACCGGACACCGCCATCACCTTGCGCTGGAAACCTCCATCACCTTCGACCGGAACCCATCGTCACCATCGGGCGGAACACGCACGTCTGGACACGACATGCCCCCTCGTTCGGATCGGCCCGAGCGGGGCGATCAAGGCGCATTCGGGCAGCGCGCCCGACATCTCCGAGCGGACCCCCCTGCTGCTTCCATGAGGCGAAGGTCGCGCGCCATGGCGTCGCCGGGGTGGGTGGCGAGCACCTCGCTGTTCAGGGCCTCGGCGCGCGTGAGGTCCGTTTCCTGAGAGGTCGACCAGCGCACGTTGACCTTGGCAGCTAGGGTCCGAGCCAGTCCGATCTGTGCATGGGCAAGGCGCGGATCGAGGCGCAGGGACTGCTCGAAGAGATCCTGAGCCTCCGCCAGCTGCTGCTGCGTGATCGGGCGGTTGCGCACCGACCAGCCGCGCATCGCGATGTCGCTCGCATCAAGGTTCTCGGACCGCTCCTTCTGAGCGCGCCGGCTTTCCGCTTCCGTTAGTTCGAGGTCGAGGGTGCGGGCGAGGCGCGCAATCAGCTCGTCCTGCAGTTCCGCGAAGGTGTTGCGGTCGCTCTCGAAGCGATCGGACCAGATCTGCGCGCCGCTCGTTGCATCGGCCAGTTGTGAATTGACGCGGATGCGCTCGCCCGCCCGGCGGACGCTGCCGGTCAGGACGTAGCGCACACCGAGATCGCGTCCGGCCTGCCGCAGACGGAGCGGTAGGCTCGGACGCCGCAGCGCGTCGACCAAAGGCGCGCTCCCGGCACTCAGCTCGGGAGAGGCGCCATGAACGGCCTCGTTGCGTCGGTCGCCGCCGTATCAGCCGTGTCTGCCTCGTCCCTGTTCCTGAAGCGGATGCGCAGACAGCCCGGGAGGTCGTCGGGACCTGGATGCTTGCGCCGGTCGTCGCTCACCAGGATGGCGCTCGAACCGGCATGTATGGCGCCAACCCAAGCGGCAGACTGGTGCTCGGCAGCGACGGCCGCGACGCGCTGATCGTCCTTCGCGATGACCTGCGGCAGAAGCCAACGGAAGCGCCGCGGGTCATCCTCGCATTGCTCCATCGCAACGCTGACCATGCAGATCTCACGGTTCAACATACCCGACCTTGTCAAGAGCGTACGCCGGAGCCAAGGCGGCTCGGCGGCAGACAGGCCGGCGCTGTAACTGTGTCCTGGCCTCGGATAAGGGTCCGGTCGCCAGGGTCAGAAGCGATGGGTCCTCAGGGCCGTCGGTTCGAAGGGCAGTGGTCCGGCAGAGGCGACATCTTGGAGCGCCGCCACAGGAGGATGCTGTGAGAGACGGGATCGAGCAGACGAACGGACAGACCACGCCGGCAGCTCGTCTATGAGCACGTTTCACCTGCACCGCGGCTGGCGCGAGCCGAACGGCCTGATCACCCATCACGTTACGTCGGTGAAAGTTATCAAGGCTGCCAGTGCCTCCGAGGCCGTGAGTGCCGCCTTGGCCGAGGGTGATTTCCTGACCACCGACGACATCAACTTGGTTTGGCTCACCGGTGCGGATGGCGCCATGGTCTGGTCGCTTCGGCTCGACGACGACGAGATCGTGCCGAGCCCCTGAGATCCAGGGTCGGCTCAGGAGCGCAGTGCCGTTCGTTGGCTGACCTTGTGGAGCTGCCCGGCTCGCGGAAGCGCACGTGTGGCTCGCGCTCGTGATGGTCCGGTGCCACTGCAGACGGACCAGAGGCCACAGCGCTCCATCGTCTTCATCTGGCGGCTCGAGCAAAGCGCATTGTCGGCGCCGATCTGCGGCCAGTGCCCCGCCCTATGACGTCCTGGAAGGACGCGGAACCAGAGGGAAGTTTTCCATCTCTGAGACGGCTGCGAGAACCTCGCCCGAGAGTGCGCCTGGTCCGACGCCGCGCGCGATGACGACAGCTCCCACCATCGCGGCTAGACGCCGGATTGCCGCCCGACGGCTTGTGGTCACGTCTGATCCGGCGGGTGCCGATCTGACGTAGCGCTCGATGATGTCTTCGGTCCCACGCGAGAATGCAGAGGATACAACCGCGGAACTGCGGCCCGCATCGGCTCCCAACGCCGCCACCGGACAACCGAAGCCCGCATGGGTGACGTGCTCGGGCGACAGGTACTCGTCAACATAGGCGTCGAGTGCTGCCTGTGTCCCGTTCTCCTCACGACGCCGGTCGAAGCGTTCCACATGGCTGGCAAACGCCGCGTCCAACGCCGCAGTGACAAGCTCATCCTTGGACTGGAAGTGCTTGTAGAAGCCACCGTGCGTCATTCCGGCCGCTGCCATCACGTCGGCAATGCTGGTCGCCTCGATCCCACGCTCCCGCAGCAGGCGTGAAGCGACTTCGATGATGCGGACCTTGCTGGCGGCTGCGGCCTCTTTGGACATGCGCATCTCAACTCTCCTCGCCAGGTGCCAGTTGACATTTAGATGATCGGTGACATCCTAGCAAATGGATGTCGATCGACATCTTAGATTGGCGGGTTGGCCCTATGCCACATTCCAGGGCGCGCTTCGGAACACGTCCAAGACTCTGCGATCGGTACGGTCCGGCGGCCCTCGTGACCGGCGCTTCCGACGGCATCGGACGCGCCTTCGCCCGACGCCTCGCGGAAGCCGGCTTCGATCTTATCCTGGTGGCTCGCCGGGAAGTGGCGCTGGCCGAACTCGCGCACGAGCTTCGCAGCCACCACGCGATCGATGGTCAGGTGCTCGCAGCCGATCTCTCCGACGGTGAACAGGTGAGGCGCGTGGCGAAGGCGACAGCCGGCCACGACGTTGGCTTGCTCATCGCCGCGGCCGGGTACGGCACGTCCGGACCGTTCATCGACGGCGATCTTGAGGCGGAGTTGAGCATGATCGACGTCAATTGCCGCGCGCTGGCGCAGTTGACACACACCTTCGCGCGGCGGTTCGTCGAGCGCGGGCGCGGCGGCATCGTCCTGATGAGTTCGCTCGTCGCGTTTCAAGGCGTTCCTCGGGCAGCCAATTATGCCGCGACGAAGGCCTATGTGCAGACCCTGGCGGAGGGCCTGCACGCCGAGTTGCGATCGCATGGTGTCGATGTCCTAGCTTCGGCACCCGGCCCGGTCCTGAGCGGCTTTGGACAGCGCGCCGCGATGCGGATCACCTCTGGCCAGACCCCAGACGACGTTGCGGTCGGGAGCCTGCATGCGCTCGGACGACGGACGACGGTTCGCCCGGGCTTTCTCGCCAAGGCGCTGGAGACCGGCCTCAAGCCGCTGCCGCGTCCCGGTCGGGTACTCATGATGGGCAAGGTCATGGCCGGGATGACGGCGCGATGACCGCGCTCGCGCCGCAGGTGCCGACCGTCCGTCTCAACGTCACCGCTGATCAGGGCGGCGTCCCAAGGCTGCGCAGCAGCGAACTTCTGGCGCTCGCACAGGTGTGCGGCGCCGACGATTGCGGGCTCGTGTCGATCGAGGACCCGGCACTGCAGGAGGATGCGCCGTTCGTCACGAAAGCGTTTCCGGCTACCCGCACCCTGCTCGCCTTGGTCGGGCGCATGCACCGTGAGCCGGTCCGCTCACCGGCTCGTTCGATCGCCAACCTGGAGTTCCATGCCTCGGGTCACGAGCTTGACGAGGTCGCCCGTCGGATCGTGCGTCGGCTGGAGGATGCCGGCATTCGCGCGCTCAATCCGGCCATGGCCTTCCCGATGGAGATGGACGACTTTCCCCAGCGTGCCTGGGTCGTCTCACACAAGCGCGTGGCGGAGGCCGCGGGCCTGGGCCGGATGGGCATTCACAGGAGCCTGATCCATCCACGCTTCGGCTCGTTCGTGCTGCTGAACACGCTGCTTGTCGCGGCTGAGGTCGATGAGGTCGGGGCGCCGCTGGACTACAATCCCTGCCTCTCGTGCAAATTGTGCGTGGCAGCCTGCCCGGTCGGCGCTCTAAAGCCCGATGGCTATTTCGATTTTTCGGCCTGCCTGAATCACAATTATCAGCAGTTCATGGGCGGCTTCGTCAATTTCGTCGAGGACGTCGCGGAGAGCCGCTCGGCGGCGGACTACCGCGCGAAGCACAGCTATGCGGAGACGGTGACGCGCTGGCAGAGCCTTTCTTACGGCCCGAACTACAACGCAGCCTACTGCATCGCCGTCTGTCCGGCGGGCGAGGATGTGATCGGGCCTTATCGCGCCGACAAGGCCCAGCATCTTCGCGCCATCGTTGACCCGCTCAAGAACAAGACCGAACCGGTCTACGTTGTGCGAGGCAGCGACGCGGCCGACCACGTGGCGCGCCGCTTTCCGCATAAGCGCATCCGCTTCGTGCGCCAGAGCGCCCACGCGTCCTCGGTCAAAGGATTTCTGGTCGGCATGCCGCTGTCATTCCAGCCGGGCAAGGCGGGCGACCTGTCGGCAGTGTACCACTTCGCATTTACAGGCCGTGAGGCGGCACAAGCGACAGTCGTGATCCGCAACCAACGGATCGCGGTTTCCGATGGTTACGTCGATAGACCGGACCTGCGCATCACCATTGATGGTTCGAAATGGGTGCGGTTCCTCAACCGGGAGGTCAGCCTCGTCCGCCTGCTGACCACCGGTAGCCTGCGCCTCTGGGGATCGCCGCGGCTGCTTGCTGCCTTCGGTCGATGCTTCCCCTCATGAGACGGAAGGCGGTCAGGAAGCTGGTCCATGAGAGTTCGCCCTGACAGACCGACCCCAACATCGCGAGACGCTCTGTCGAGGAAACGACCGGATATCATTGGCGAATGCGCCTCAGGACCGCCGCTACCATCAAGACGGTATCGAGGGGAATAGACCTGCCACGCGATCACGGCGTGCGCGCCCTTTGCGGCGTCACCCATCCCACGCCATCCCGAGAAAAGTTCGGAACACATCCCATCGCATCGTGTTGGCCCCCCAACGCAACAGCGAAGGAGAAACCGATGCGTAAGCTCGCTCTCATCTCCGCCGTGACGCTTTCCTTAGGGGCTCTCGGCGCAACGGGCGCACAGGCGCAAGGCTATGGCTACGGTGGTGGCTATGGCGGCTACCGTGATGGTGGCTACGGCCGAGGATACGATCGGGGCTACGGGCATGATCGGGGCTACGACCGCCGTGGGCGTCGTGGCCTGTCGACCGGCGCGGCGGTCGGGCTCGGCATTGCCGGCGTCGCCGCAGGGGCCGCAGCAGCCGGCGCCTATGATCGGGGCTACGGCCCGGGCTATTACGGTCGCGGCTACTAAGCCATCACCCACGGGTTGAGTTCAAAGGCCCTGCCACGCATGCCGTGGCGGGGCTTTTCGCGGTCTCGGTCCGCTATAGCACCGCCTGTGGAGTGGTGATCACGAGCCCGCAGAGGCTCAGCAATTGCCTTCTCCCGGCCACAATGCCGCATCTCCATCAAGCTGTCGTTTAGTAAGCCTCAAGCAAATGGCATACTGAGCCGCAGATTCAGGAGACGCGAATGCTCCTCGTTCGAGCAATTCTACCCAGCGTCATGGCGCTGTGTGGACTCGTTGCTACAGCTATGGCGCTCGGCGGTGGTCCGATCGAGATACAGATTGAGCGAGCCCTTGAGACGGCTCTGTCAGCGACCTGCCTCCAGCCTGTTGCGGCGGCCGAGGGTGAGGATTCGCGCTGGGTCGATCCTCCACGCCGCTCCTCGGAACCACGGCGCCTTGAGGCCACCGCTACGGATGGTTCGGGAGACGACGAGGAATATGGTCTTCGCTTGGGCCGCGAGTGATCAGCCTCGCCGCGATTGCGTCTGCGACTGCATCCGCCGCGGCGACCAGCGCTGCGTCGGCCACGGGGCATAGCGGGCTGTGACGCCCGGCAGGCGGTGACCCGGGAGCCCCGCGATCGTCAGCTGCGAGGTGCCACTCGATGCGGCTGCGGTCCATCGCCGGCGTCGAGGCCTTCACGCGGCCGGCAGCGTCCGTCAGGTAGAGATCGCAGAGCTCCGCGCCGAAGAACCAAGGAGGCCGTGGGCCGCCATGCCGGCGAGCATCGCGGCCACGAAGGCGAGGACCGGGATCGCGCCGGTCGAGAGCGCCGCGACGGCGGGACCGGGACAGAAGCCGGCGAGCCCCCAGCCGATGCCGAACAGGGCCGCGCCGAGGAGGAGCGGCGGATCGATCCGCCGCGTCCGCGGCAGGTCGAAGCCCGTATCGAGCACCGGACGGGCGAGCCGTCGCGACAGCGCGTAGCCGAGTCCGGAGATCGTGACGGCGCCGCCGAGCACGAAGACGAGGCTCGGGTCCCAGGCGCCCGTCACGTCGAGGAAGCCGCGCACCCGCGCGGGATCGAGCATCCCCGAGAGGGCCAGGCCGAACCCGAAGACGAGTCCGGCGGCCAGCGCCGCGAGCGTGCGCAACGCGGGCCTCACGACAGCACCCGGACGGCGGCGACCGTCAACATCCCGGTCCCGACGAAGACAAGCACCGCGGCGAGTGAGCGCGGCGAGAGCCGGGCGAGGCCGCAGACGCCGTGGCCGGAGGTGCAGCCCGAACCGAGCCGGGTCCCGAAGCCGACGAGAATCCCCGCGAGGATCAGAACCGGCAGGCCGGCCTCGATCCGCATCGCCGGCCAGTGGCCGGACAGCCGCATGAAGAGTGGCGGCCCCAGGATCAGGCCGAGGATGAAGGCGAGGTCGGCCAGCCAGCGCCCGCCGAGGGGCCGGGCGAGGTTCGCCACCAAGCCGCTGACGCCCGCGACACGGCCGTTCAGGAGAATGAGCATCGCGGCGGAGAGGCCGATCAGCAGACCGCCCGCGAGCGGTGAAGGGTCGGTGCTCATGGGTGGGTCCTGCGTCGTTGAGCGGGGCGCCACGCGGGCCGCCCCCTGCTCGGGATAGTGTGGGATCTGACGGGAGACAAGGCTTGCAAAACCGCGACTTCTCCATAAATATTCATACAGCACAAGGACTTAGCAAATAACATGCTCTCAGGCGATGGTTTCGCGACCGGATTGTTCTCTCAGCGTCGCGGCCACTCGGAAGAGTTTTCCCGCCCCCCCGGACCCACCCGGATCGAGCATGCCTCATCACAGGATCGGACCAACGCGATCCGTCGGCACACGGAGGACGACAGCATGGCTTCAGTGACAATGACGGCCGGAGATCAAGTGGTGTTCGACCGCCTCGACCTCGCTGAGGCCCTCGGGATTTGGCGCAATGCGCGGGGCCGGATCGTCGGTATCCATGGCCAGGGCGGCCGCGCGGCCACCGTCGACGTGAAGTTCGACGGCCACGAGACCCTGCAGGGCTACCTCCCGGACCTGTTCCGGCGGGTGCATTGATGCCGGGCCTCGCGCGGCCGGAGAAATCCGAATGACGACGAGTGCGGTCATCCAGCCGCCGCTGCGCGCGACGAGCCGAAGCACCGCGGAGGCGGAGGTCTGGGCGGAGTTGCGCGCCGAGGCGGAGGCGGCCCTGATCGAGGAGCCGCTCTACGCCGGCATCATCCAGGCGACGATCCTGGACCAGCGCAACCTCGCCCAGGCCTTCGCCTACCGCCTGGCGCACCGGCTCGGCGACGGCGACCTCGCGCGGCTCTCGATGCGCGACCTCTGCCTCGCGGCCTTCGAGGCCGACCCGCATGCGGGGGCGCACGCGGTCGCCGACCTCGTCGCCATCCGCGAGCGCGACCCGACCTGCCGCCGCTACCTCGACCCGTTCCTGTTCTACAAGGGGCTCGCCGCGCTCGAGGGCTACCGGGTCGCGCATTGGCTCTGGCATCAGGGCCGGGCGACGCTCGCCCTCCATGTCCAGAGCCGGATCTCCGAGGTTTTCGGCTGCGACATCCACCCGGCTGCCAGGATCGGCTCGGGCGTCTTCATCGACCATGCCACCGGCGTCGTCATCGGCGAGACGACGGTGATCGCCGACGACGTGTCGATCCTGCAATCGGTCACGCTCGGGGGCAACGGCAAGGAGAGCGGCGACCGTCATCCCAAGATCGAGCGCGGCGTGCTCCTGAGCGTCGGCGCGAAGGTGCTCGGCAACATCCGGGTCGGCGAGGGCGCCAAGGTCGCGGCCGCCGCGGTGGTGCTGCACGAGGTGCCGCCCCACACCACCGTCGCGGGAGTGCCGGCACGGGTGGTGTCCAGAATCCCCCGGGACGAGGAGCCGGCGCTCAGCATGGATCAGTTCTTCGGCGACGGCATCTGAACCGACGTCAAGGCAGAGAAAACCCTCCCCCGCAAAAACGATCGAGTTTCCCTGCCAAAGCCGCGGGCCCTTGGATAAATTTTCTAGTGAGCGACGAGTACATGGGACGATAACCTGCAATCATTCCCCCCTGAGCGATAACGTACCACCGTCTGGCGATATTTTAGAAGATCATTTTATTGACCGACTCGCAGCGGCGAGGCTAGAGGGAATCATCCTCGGGTTAAAGTCGCTCCGGCGGCAGCCGAGTTGAGGATAAAGGCGCGTTCTGATCGGTGCGCCCCAGTACATCGCAGCCTCGACGCAGTCCCTCGACTGTGTTGAGCGTGAGCCCTTGCGTGACAACACTTGGCGGTACGTTCGAACCGGCGGGGCCCAGGGCCCGTCCGCGGCCGCCCCCCTGTGCCTTCGAGACGGAGACGAGAGACGATGAGCGGACCGGGTTTGAGCGTGAGCGCTTCAGCTGCACGCAATCTAGCGACGGCGACCGTGACATCGGTCCAGAACGCCGCCAACACGCCGCGCTTCCTGCTGCGCCTCCTGCCCTTCGTGGACGTGCCGGGCGGCGTCTACCGGGTCAACCGCCGCGCGGTGGTGCTGGCCAAGCCCGGCCGCATCGACATCGCGAGCGAGGAGGGCGGCCGCGTGATCCGGTCGGGGTCCCTGCGGGCCGTGCCGCTGTTCAGCCGGTTCGGCGATGCCGAGCTGTCGGCCCTCGCGGGTCGGTTCAAGGAGAGCCGGCATCAGGCCGGCGAGGTCATCAGCGAGGAGGGATCGGCCGGCCGCAGCCTCACGATCGTCGCCGACGGCACCGTCGAGCTGACCCTGTCGGGCCCCTACAAGGGCCGCCTGCGCCAGGGGCTCGCCACCCGCGGCGACTATTACGGTGACGGCGATCTCCTCGGCGAGGCCGGACCGGCGCCGGCCGTGAAGGCCCTCTCGGCGGTGACCCTGCTCACCCTCGATCGCGCGGCGATCGAGGACGAGGCGATCGGCGCCAAGATCGCCCAGTACAAGGAGGAGCGCGACCGTCTCAAGGGCCACACGAATTCGTACGGCGAGCAGGGCATCGAGCTGCTGGCGGTGCATGCGGGCGAGCCGCGCCTGCCCACCACCTTCGTCGATTACGAGATCGATCCGCGCGAGTACCACCTCTCGACGATCCAGACGATCCTCAACACGCATACCCGGGTCACCGACCTCTACTCGAACGAGATCGATCAGCTGCGCGAGCAGATCCGCCTCACCGTCGACGCGGTGAAGGAGCGCGAGGAGTGGGAGCTTCTCAACAATTCCGAGTTCGGCCTCCTGCACGAGGCCGGCCCGCGCCAGCGCATCCCGACCCGCGGCGGCCCGCCGACCCCGGACGACCTCGACGAGCTGCTGACGCTGGTGTGGAAGAAGCCGGCCTTCTTCGTGGCTCATCCCCGCGCCATCGCGGCCTTCGGCCGGGAGGCGACACGCCGCGGCGTGCCGCCGGTGGTGGTGCACCTATTCGGCGCCCCCTTCATCACCTGGCGCGGCGTGCCCCTGGTGCCGAGCGACAAGCTGTCGATCGATACCGATCCGGTTACGGGTGCGCAGACCACCTCGATCCTGCTCCTGCGCGTCGGCGAGGGCGAGCAGGGCGTGGTGGGCCTGCAGAAGTCCGGCGTGAGCGGCGAGATCGAGCCCGGCCTGTCGGTGCGCTACATGGGCACCAACGATCACTCCATCGCCTCGCACCTCGTGACCCGCTACTTCTCGGCCGCCGTCCTGGTCGAGGACGCGATCGCCCGCCTCGATAACGTGCTGCTCGGCAATTATCATGACTACGCCTGAGGCGTTCCCGACCGGCATCCCTTCGGGGGTCGCGGGCGAGCGCGCCCACGCGGATCTCGTCGGGCGCCTCGCCCGCGAGATCTACGGGCAGGGGCAGGCCGCAAGCCAGCCCTTCACCCCGGCGCTGCCCTCGGGGCCGCAAGCCCCGCAGGGCTTCGAGGGGCTGCCGCAGGGACCCGGCGGCGCGCCGCTGCCGAGCGCCTCCGTGGGGCTCCCCGGGGCGCCGGCCGGGGGGCAGCCCTCCGGCCTGCAGCCCGATGCCTCCGCGCTGGCGGCCCGCTCGTTCGGGGCGCCGCCGGCGGGCCTGCCCGGCCTGTTCGGACCGACGCTCCCGAACCTTGCCCCCGCGAGCCCGGCCTTCCTCGACGTCGCCGCGATCCCGCCGGTCCACCCGGCGAGCCCGCGGTCGGGCCTGCCGGACTTCTCGCTCCCGGGGGCTCCCACCTCCCTGCCGAGCGCGCCGGCTCTCGCCGCCGCGCTCCCCGGCGGGCCGGAGCTGTACCGCCAGATCGCGGCGGACCACCCGCGCGCGAACGCCTTCGCGCATGCGCTCAGCCCCCATCTGGTGCCGGCCGACCCGTCGAGGGCGGGCGTCGACGAGGCGCAGGAGCATTTCGGGCGGACCGGCCGCCTCTCGCGGGCGCCCGAGGCGCCGACCTCCGACTACTACTTCCTGAATCTCGGCCCCGGGCCGGCCCGCAAGGCGCCGGCAAGCCCCCGGGTCGAGCCCTCCCGCCACCGGGGCCCGGCGCCCCGCGTGACCTCCCACGGCGCGAGCCCGGTCGCGGCGCCCTTCGACGTGGAGCATGTCCGCAGGGATTTCCCGGCACTCCACCAGAGCGTGAACGGCCACCCGCTGGTCTGGCTCGACAACGCGGCGACGACGCACAAGCCGAAGGCCGTGATCGACGCCACGTCTGAGTTCTACGCCCGCCACAACTCGAACATCCACCGGGCCGCCCACACCCTGGCGGCGCGCTCCACCGACCTGTTCGAGGGCGGACGCGAGGCGGTGCGCCGCTTCCTCAACGCGCCCTCCAAGGACGACATCGTCTTCCTGCGCGGGACCACGGAGGCGATCAACCTCGTCGCCAATTCCTACGGGCGGGCGAATATCGGGCCGGGCGACGAGATCATTCTCTCGACGATCGAGCATCACGCCAACATCGTGCCCTGGCAGCTGCTCGCCCAGGCCACCGGCGCGACGATCCGGGTGATCCCCGTCAACGACCGGGGCGAGATCATCTTCGAGCAATACGCGGCCCTGCTCTCGGGCCGGACCAAGATCGTCTCGGTGACGCACGTGGCCAACGCGCTCGGCACCGTGAACCCCGTGCGGGAGATCATCGCGCTCGCCCACGCCTACGGCGTGCCGGTGCTGGTCGATGCGGCACAATCCTCGCCGCACATGCCCCTCGACGTACAGGCGCTCGACGCCGACTTCCTGGTCTTCTCCGGCCACAAGGTGTTCGGGCCGACCGGCATCGGCGCGCTCTACGGCAAGGCGCACCTGCTCGAGGCGATGCCGCCCTGGCAGGGGGGCGGCCACATGATCCACGACGTTACCTTCACGAAGACCGTCTACAAGGGCGCGCCGGAGAAGTTCGAGGCCGGCACGCCCGACATCGCGGGCGCGGTGGGACTCGGCGCGGCGCTCGACTACCTCGAGAGCGTCGGTCTCCCGGCGATCGCCGCCTACGAGCACGACCTGCTCGACTACGCGCAAGGCGGCCTCGCCGAGGTGAGGGGCCTGCGCCTGATCGGCACGGCCCGCGAGAAGGCCAGCGTGATGTCCTTCGTGATCGAGGGCCAGGAGAACGAGGCGGTGGCCCATCATCTCGACGCGCACGGCATCGCGGTGCGCTCGGGCCACCATTGCGCCCTGCCGGCCCTGCGCCGCTTCGGCGTGGACCAGTCGGTGCGCGCCTCGCTCGCCTTCTACAACACCCGCGAGGATGTCGACGTCTTCCTCAAGGTGCTGCACGCCCTGCCGCGCCGCTGAAGCCCCGCTGGGGGACGGCCGCACGGCGCGCCGCCCTCCGGAGGCCCCGCGCCAGGTCGGTCCGCCCTCGATCGAGGCCCCCGGAACAGGGCCTCAGCCGGTGGCCCGGAGAGCGGCGGGGCCCCCCGCCGGCCGGAGTCTCCCCGGATCGCGGAACCGCGCGCCCGGATGGCTGTCCTTCAGGCGAGGGCCGGCACCGGGGAAGAGCTTCTCGCGCAGGGTCCCCTCCCGGTAGCGCTCCTTGAAGGCGCCGCGCGACTGCAACTCCGGAACCACGAGATCGACGAAGGCCTCCAGGGTCTCCGGCGCGACGACCCGCGTCAGGTTGAACCCGTCGACGTCGCTCGCCTCGGCCCAGGACAGCAATTCGTCGGCGACCTCCGAGGGCGAGCCGACGATGAAGGGCGCGCGTGCCCCGCGGGGCCCGAACTCCGCGAAATCCGCCAAGGTGAAGGGCCGCTCGCCCGGCACCGTCAGGTTCTCGACGAGCGACTGCATCGCGTTCGTCCGGACATAGGCCAGCGCCTCCTCGGGATCGAGCTGCGACAGGTCGATCCCGGTCCAGCCCGAGACCAGGGCGAGTTGCCCCTCCACGTCGAGATAGCGCGCGTACTCGTCGCGCAGGTCGAGCGCCTCGGCCCGGGTCGGCGCCACGATCACGGTGGCGCCGAGGAACATCAGGATGTCGTTGGGATCGCGCCCGCTTTCCCGCGCGCCCTCGCGGATGCTGCGCACCGAGCGTGCGGCGATCGCCTTGGTGTGGCCGTTCAGGAAGATGCTCTCGGCGTGGCGCGCCGCGAACAGGCGCCCGCGCGACGAGGTGCCGGCCTGGTAGAGCACGGGCGTGCGCTGGGGCGAGGGCTCGCTCAGATGCTGGCCGTCGACGCGGTAATAGGGCCCCTCGTGCAGGACGCGGTGCACCTTGGCGGGATCCGCGAAGAGGCCGCGCGCGCGGTCACGCAGGACCGCGTCGTCCTGCCAGCTGCCCTCCCAGAGCTTGTAGGCCGCTTCGAGGAAATCCTCGCCCGCCTCGTAGCGGGTGTCGTGGGCGCGGGCGCCCGCGAGTCCCATGCCCTTGGCGCCGCTCTCGAGGTAGCCGGTGACGACGTTCCAGCCGACCCGGCCGCCCGTGAGGTGGTCGAGGGTCGAGACCCGGCGCGCGAATGCGTAGGGATGCTCGTAGGTGAGGTTGGCGGTGATCCCGAAGCCGAGATGCTCCGTGGCCTGCGCCATCGCCGGCACCACCAGGAAGGGGTCGGCGTTCGGCGCCTGCGCGGCCCGCGCGACGGCCGCGTCGCTGTTGCCGCCGTAGACGTCGTAGACGCCGAGAACGTCGGCGAGGAAGACCCCGTCGAACAGGCCGCGCTCGGCGGTGCGGGCGAGGGACACCCAGTAATCGAGCCGATTGTAATCCGAACCGGTGTCGCGCGGATGGCGCCACAGGCCGGCCCAGGTATGGCCCGGCGCGGCCATCTGGAAGGCGTTCAACCTCAATTCGCGCTGTCGGGTCATGGGAGGCTCTCGGCTGGTGCGCGTTCGGGCCGAAGCGACGCGGCGGCTGGAGGCCGGGTGCGCTCGCGGGTCCGGGCACGTCGCAGGCGGCGTGCGCGCTCAAACTCAGGATGAGGCCGGAAGACTAGTCCCGGATCCCGACCGGTCAACGAGAATGATCTTTCTCCACCTGCTTCCTCAGCAGAAGGAACGTTCATCCCGCGCAAACCCAATGGGTTCAGCTTCTAAAGTCGCGCATCTTGATTTGGTTCGACTATGAATCGACTTGTGGATGGCGGCAAAATCGATGATTCCTCGCCGCCGTGGAGGCGCAGGCAGGCCCCCGTCAGGGCTCCGGGTCACAGGATCGGATCAGCAGCATGTCACAGACCCAAGCGGGATGGGGTGCCGGGGCGAGCCCACGCTACGAGGATCTGGCCGCGCGCTTCCGCCCGGTCTTCGCGCGCGTTCGCGCCACCGCGGTCGAGCGCGACCGCGCGCATCGGCTGCCGCACGCGGAGATCGACTGGCTGAAGGAGACCGGCTTCACTGCCCTCCGGCTCGGGCAGGACCAGGGCGGGTCCGATGCGAGCCTGCCCGAACTCTTCAACCTCCTGATCGAGCTGTCCGCGGCCGATTCGAACGTCACCAACGCGCTCCGCGCCCATTTCGGCTTCACCGAGGACACCCTCTGCTCGCCCTCGCCGGACTGGCGGGCGCGATGGCTCGGCCGGATCGGCGACCGGCAGACCGTCGGCAGCGGCGTCTCGGAGACGGGCGAGGCGAAGGTGGGGCAGTTCGACACCGTGCTGCACCGCCGCGGCGCGGACTGGCTCCTCGGTGGCACCAAGTTCTACACCACGGGCTCGCTCTTCGCCGACTGGATCCACGTCTCGGCCCAGGACGAGGCGGGCGAGCCGGTCGTCGCGCTGGTGCCGCGGCGCGCCAAGGGCGTCGCGGTGCTGGACGATTGGGACGGGTTCGGGCAGGCCCTCACCGCGAGTGGAACCGCGCGCTTCGCCGATGTCCACCTGCCCGCCGAGCTGATCAACCCGACGCCCGAGCGCTTCCCCTACGCGATGGCGTTCTTCCAGCTCGTCCACCTCGCGACGCTCGCGGGCATCGGGCGGGCCGCCTCCGACGATGTGGCACGCCTCGTCTCCGAGCGGACGCGGGTCTACAGCCACGGCAATGCCGGCCGGACCCGGGACGACCCGCAGATCCTCCAGGTGGTCGGGCATGTGCGCGGGGCGGCCTACGCAGCGGGCGCCGTCGTGCTCAAGGCGGCCGAGGCCCTGCAGCGCAGCCACGACGCCCGCCGGGCCGGCCGCAACGAGGAGGCCGACGCGGCGGCCTCCCTGGCGGATGTCGAGGTCAACCAGGGGGTGACGGTGGTGACGAGCCTCATCCTCGACGCCACCACGACCCTGTTCGATGCCCTCGGGGCGTCGGCCGTGAAGGAGGGGCTCGGGCTCGACCGCTACTGGCGCAACGCCCGGACGATCGCCTCCCACAATCCGCGCATCTACCGGGAGCGGACGGTCGGCGCCTTCGCGGTCAACGGCGCCGCGCCGCCCCGGCAATATCGGGTGGGCTCCGCCTGAGGGGCGGCATCCGGCCCCGGGCCCGCATCAGCCTCCAACCCGCCGGATCCCGCAGGACCGGCCCGATCGCGAAGGATCGATCATGGCGCGTCGTTCGGAGACCCTGCATCTCGGGGCCTTCCTGTACCCGGGCGGTCACCACGTCGCGGCGTGGCGCCACCCCGCGTCGCAGGCCGATGCCGGCACCAACGCGGCGCATTACCGGCAGCTCGCCCGGGCGGCGGAGGCGGCGAAGTTCGACCTCCTCTTCCTCGCCGACGGGGTCAGCATCCGGGGCGACGACATCGATGCGCTGAGCCGCACGGCGATCCGCTACGTCGGGCAGTTCGAGCCCCTGACGCTGCTCTCGCACCTCTCCGCCGTGACGGAGCGCATCGGCCTCGTCGCCACGGCCTCGACCACCTACAACGAGCCCTTCCACGTCGCGCGCAAGTTCGCCTCCCTCGACCATCTCAGCGGCGGCCGGGCGGGGTGGAACCTCGTGACCTCCGCCGACCCGCGCGAGGCCTACAATTTCGGCCGCGACAGCCATCTCGCCCACGCCCGGCGCTACGGCCGCGCCGAGGAATTCGTGGACGTCGTCACCGGCCTCTGGGACAGCTTCGAGGACGAGGCCTTCGTGCGCGACGCCGCGGAGGGACGCTTCTTCGATCCGGACAAGCTGCACCTGCTCGGGCACGAGGGCGAGCATTTCTCGGTGCGCGGCCCGCTCAACGTGCCGCGCCCGCCCCAGGGGCACCCGGTCATCGTGCAGGCCGGATCGTCGGAGGCCGGCAAGGCGCTCGCGGCACGCACCGCCGAGATCGTCTTCACCGCGCAGGCGACGCTCGCGGATGCGCAGGCCTTCTACGCGGATCTGAAGGGCCGGATGGCCCGGCACGGCCGCGCGCCGGACGAGCTCAAGATCATGCCCGGCGCCTTCCCGGTGGTCGGCCGGACCGAAACCGAGGCGCAGGACAAGTACGGGCAGCTTCAGGACCTGATCCATCCCGTCGTCGGCCGCTCGCTGCTGGAGCAGCTCAGCGGCGCCGATCTCTCGGCCTATCCGGACGATGCGCCGGTGCCGGACCTGCCGGAGACGAATGGCGGCAAGAGCCGGCAGGACCTCCTCCTCAGGCTGGCCCGCCGCGAGGGCCTGACGATCCGCGACCTCTATCTCAGGATCGCGGGCGCGCGCGGTCACTGGACCCTCGTCGGGACGCCGGTCCAGATCGCCGACGCGCTGGAGGAGAGCTTCGAGGCCTATGGGGCGGACGGGTTCAACATCATGCCCCCGACGCTCCCGGGCGGGCTCGAGGATTTCACGAGCCTCGTCATCCCGGAGCTGCAGCGGCGCGGCCTGTTCCGGACCGCCTATGCGGGCTCCACCCTGCGCGAGCACCTCGGCCTGGCGCGGCCGCCCCATCGGAAGCCCGCACAGTCCGGGCGCGTCGCAGCCGAATAGGGGGCCGCGCCCACGGCTCCCCCGTGCCCCCGTCAGGCCGAGAGGGATTCGGGCCCGGGTTGCGCGTTGCGGCTCGGCGGCCGGTCCAGGCCGAGATGCTCGCGCAGGGTGGAGCCCGCATACGCGGTCCGGAACAGGCCGCGCCGCTGCAGGATCGGCACCACCGCGTCCACGAAGGTCTCGAGGCCCTCCGGCAGCACGTCGGGCATCAGGTTGAAGCCGTCGGCGGCGCCGGCCCGGAACCAGGCCTCGATATCGTCCGCAACGGCGTCGGGCGTCCCCACGACGATGCGATGGCCGACCCCGCCGCCGAGCGCCCGCAGCAGCTCGCGCACCGTGAGGTTGTCGCGGCGCGCGAGCGCGACGGTGCCCTGGAACATGGTCTGGTTGGCATTGGCGGGCAGCGGCAGCGGGTCCGGCAGGGGCTTGTCGAGCGCGAGTCGCTCCGGCGCGATCTGAAGCGTCCCCGCCAGGCGCGCGAGGCTGTATTCCAGCGGCACGAGCTCCCACAGCTCATCCTGCCGGCGGCGCGCTTCCGCCTCCGTGCTGCCGATCACCGTGGCGAGGCCCGGCAGGATCACGATCGAGCCCGGCGCGCGGCCGAGGCTGGCGGCACGGGCGCGCAGGTCGCGTGCGTAGGCGACGCCGTCCGCGATCGTCTGCGACAGGGTGAAGACGGCATCCGCGGTCGCGGCCGCGAGATCGCGGCCGTCGTTCGAGCCGCCGGCCTGCACCGTGACGGGACGGCCCTGCGGCGGGCGCGGCACGTTCAAGGGTCCCTCCACCGCGTAATGGGCGCCGCGATGGCGGATGGGATGCACCTTCGTGGTGTCGACGAAGCGCCCCGTCTCCTTGTCGCCCACGAAGGCATCGTCCTCCCAGCTGTCCCAGAGGGCATGGACGATGTCGACGAATTCCCGGGCGCGCTCGTAGCGCGCCCCGTGCTCGAGCACGGAGGCCAGCCCGAAATTGCAGCTCGCGGCGGCATCCGCCGTGGTCACGACGTTCCAGCCGGCGCGGCCGCCGCTGGCATGATCCAGGGTGGCGAAGCGTCGGGCGAGATTGTAGGGCTCGTTGTAGGTCGTCGAGGCCGTCGCGATCAGGCCGATATGCGTGGTGGCGGCGGCGACGCTCGCCAGCACGATCGTCGGCTCGAGGGACAGGAACGGCCGGTAGTCGATCCGGTCCGACACGGAGGGCGTGTCCGCGAGGAAGATCGCGTCGAGCTTGCCCCGCTCCGCGATGCGGGCGACCCGGACGTAGTGGCCGACATCCATGAAGGCGTCGGGCCGGCTGGCCGGGAGGCGCCAGGCCGATGGATAGACGCCGGAATGCAGCAGATTGACGTTGAGGTGGAGTCGTCTCGCGCTCATCGAAAGGCTCGTCTGGCGTTTGAAGGGTGAGAGGCCGGCGGGGCCGGCACGGCCCGCCGTCGGGGGAGAGGATCGCATCTCCCGCTTCCGCGCGGCACAGCCTGTTCATCTACGCTTGGATGCCCAGGCATCATGAAGCTTCCAAAAAGCTGATCATGACCGATTGCTTGATCGTGATGAGTTGATTTTGACCGTGTTCGCGACTTAGATCGCCCTCACAACAGCTAACCCGATCCGCTCCACAGATGAAGCCGAAATCTCTCACCGATATGATTAGGGGAGATTTTCTGCGTATCGGATGTTGCCGAGAGTGGATTTAGGCCAGAGCCGAGGTCGATGCGAAAATTTGTTTCGTTGCTTGCGCTGGCTGCGCTCTCCACGGCCGGCCTCGCGGACGCCGTGCGTGCCCGCTCCGATGCGGCTCAACCCCGGCCCGGAGGGTCGATCACCTGGGGGGTGACGACGGAACCCTCCTGCTTCGATCCGCATCGGTCGTCCCAGCAGGCGGCCTTCTTCGTCGCCCGGAACTACATCGACTCGCTCGTCGGCAAGCGGGCGGACGGCAGCTTCGCCCCCTGGCTCGCGACGCAATGGTCGATCGCACCGGACGGCCTGACCTACACCTTCACGTTGCGGGAGGATGTCGCCTTCCACGACGGTGAGACGTTCGACGCGGCGGCCGTCAAGGCGAACTACGATTTCGTCAAGAAGCCGGAGAACGCCGCCACCGCGGCCTCCCTCCTCGAGAATTTCACGGGCGCGGAGGTCGTCGCACCCCACGTGGTGCGGTTCACCCTGTCGCGCCCGGATTCGACGTTCCTCGAATCCGTCTCCAACGTGAAGCTCGGCCTGATCTCGCCGAAGGCTCTGGCGAAGGGCGACCTCTGCGGCGGCGGTCCCGCGCTCGCCGGCACGGGCCCGTTCGTGTTCGAACGCTACGTGCGCGGCCAATCCGCCACCTTCGTGCGGAACAAGGCCTATGCCTGGGCACCCGGCTACGCGGCCCATCACGGGCCCGCCTATCTCGACCGGTTCACGTTCCGGTTCCTCCCGGAATACGCGGTCCGCACCGGCGCGCTGACCTCCGGGCAGGTCGACGTGATCGAGGGCGTGCAGGCCACCGACGTCTCGCTCTTCGCCGATCAGCCGGACTTCACCCTGCTGGTCGGGCCGTCCGGCGCGAGCACGTCCTTCACCTTCAACATCAACTACACGCGCTGGCCGGCCGACGACGTCCGGGTTCGCCGCGCCCTGCGCGACGGCTTCGATCCGGAGCCGATCGTGCGTCAGGTCTATCTCGGCCACGTGCCGCGGGCCTGGTCGATCATCGGGCCCGCCAACCCGGCCTACAACAAGGCCCTCGTCGGGGCGTGGGGCAACGACATCGCGGGGGCGAACCGGCTCCTCGACGAAGCCGGCTGGACGACGCGCGACGCGGAGGGGTTCCGGACGAAGGACGGGCGGCGCCTGCGCATCGATGTCGGCTATCCCCAGCCCTACGTGCGCGACAACCGCGAAATCCTGATCCAGGGCATCCAGGCGGCCCTGCGCAAGAATATCGGCCTCGACCTGAACCTGCGCATCGTCACCGCCGGCGAATACGCCAAGGGCAACGCGACCGGCACCTGGGCGATCTACCCCAACACCGACAATCCGTCCGATCCGGCGCGGGAGCTCTGGGACATGCTCGGCTCGAAGGGGTTCCTCTACACCAACGTCCCCCATCCCGATCCCGAGATCACCGGCCTGATCGACGAGGCCCTGCAGGCGACCGACCCGACGCGCAAGCGCGCGCTGACCGACCGGATCCAGGCGCTCGGCGTCGAGAAGGCCTTCATCGTGCCGCTCTTCGCGCCGAGCTGGTTCCTGGCGGCGAAGAAGCGGGTGCGCGGCCTGAGCTTCGAGGCCGGCCTCGACTCGCCCTCGAGCGCCTACGACGTCTGGCTCGAAGGCGCGTGAGGTCCGCCATGTGGTCGCGCATCGCATCCCGCCTGCTCACGAGCCTGGTCGTCGCCTGGGCGAGCGTCACCGCGGCCTTTCTCGCCCTCCATGCCCTGCCGGGTCGGATCGAGGATATCCTCGCCGGGGACGTCGACTACCCGGGCCTGCGCGAGGCCATCGCCGCCGAATGGGGCCTCGACCGGAGCCTGTTCGAGCAATACGCCGCGTTCGTGTCCCGGATCGCGGGCGGCGATCTCGGCACCTCCTACGTCCTGCGCCAGCCGGTGACCGAGATCGTCGGCTCGCAGCTCTGGCCGACGGTGCAGCTCGCGCTCGCGGCGGGCGTGCTCGCCGTGGCGCTCGCGGTGTCGGTGGCGCTCCTCACCGCCGGTCGCGGCCGCCGCGCGCGCAAGCTCGCCTCGATCCTCGAACTCGTCCTGGCCTCCACCCCGGTCTTCTGGATCGGCATCCTCCTGCTGATGCTGTTCTCGTTCACCCTGAGGTGGTTCCCGGTCTCGGGCGCGAACGGCTGGACCTCCCTCGTGCTGCCGTCGATCGCCCTCGCCCTGCCGACCGCGGGGCTCCTGGCGCAGGTGCTGCGCGAAGCGATCGAGAAGACCCTCGACCAGCCCTTCGTCACGACGATCCGGGCGCGGGGCGTCGGCGAGTTCGCCATCCGGGCCCGGCACGTGCTGCGCCACGCGCTGCTTCCGGCCGTGACGCTCGGCGGCTGGCTGATCGGCGGCCTCCTCGGGGGCGCGGTCATCACCGAGAAGGTCTTCGGCCGGCCGGGGCTCGGGAGCGTCACCCTCGGTGCCGTGCTGACCCACGACGTGCCCGTCGTCCTCGCGGTGGTGCTGCTCGCCGCCTTCATCCACGTCGCGGCCTCGACCATCCTCGACATCCTCTACCTGCTGATCGACCCGCGATTGAGAGCCGCATGAACGCTCCCTCCCGAATGCCCGCCGCTGCGCCCGGCGAGATCGCCGCGGCGTTCCCGCCCGGCGATCTCCCCGGCCTCGACCGCCTCCGGGCGTCCAAGCCGGGGCGGGACTGGACCTCAGCGCCCGCCTTCCACCTCTCGGCGCTGTTCCTCGTCGCGCTCCTGATCGTCGCGGCCGTCCCGAGCCTCTTCACCGGCTACGACCCGCTGACGGGGGACTTCGCCGAAGGCCTGAAGCCGCCGAGCTGGGCGCACCTCTTCGGCACCGATCGGCTCGGGCGGGACGTCCTCGCCCGCACCCTCCACGGGGCCCGCTACTCGCTGCTGATCGGCCTCAGCGGCATGGCGATCAGCGTCGTGGCCGGCGTCCTCCTCGGCATCCTCGCCGGGCAGCAGAACCGCCTCCTCGACGAGGCGACCTCGCGCATCTTCGACGTGCTGTCCTCGTTCCCGGGGGTGCTGCTGGCGATGCTCGTCGTCACCTTCCTCGGGCAGGGCATGCTGAACATCGCGGTGGCGGTGGGCATCGCCGGCATCCCGAAATTCGGCCGCGTGGTGCGGGCCCAGACCCAGCTCGTGCGCGATGCGGATTACGTGACCCAGGCCGCGATCTACGGTCTCGGCCGGAGGCAGGTCTTCCTGCGCCACGTCCTGCCGAACGTCCTCGTCGCCGTCCCGGTGATCGCGACGGTCTATATCGGCAGCACCATCCTGACGGTCTCGGGCCTGAGCTTCCTCGGCCTCGGTCCGCAGCCGTCGACGCCGGAATGGGGGGTGATGCTGGCGGAGAGCCGCGACGTGCTGCGCGTCGCCTGGTGGCCCGCGGTCTTCCCCGGCGCCGCCATCACCCTCACGGTGATCGCCTTCAGCGTCGTCGGCGGGGTCCTGCAGAAGCGGTTCGAGGGGCGCCTCGCATGATCGCGGACACGAAGACGCCCGGGGGGCACGGGGAACCGCCCCTCCTCGTCGATATCCGGGGCCTGTCGATCGGGTTCGCCGCGTCCGGATCCGGCGCCCCGATCGTCCGGGACATCGACCTCGCGATCCGCGCCGGCGAGTGCGTCGCGCTCGTCGGGGAATCGGGATCGGGCAAGAGCCTGACGGCGCGCAGCCTCCTGAACCTCGCCGGCGACGGCGCACGGGTCGAGTCCCGCCGCTTCCATCTCCGGGGGCGCGACGCGCGCGGCTTCCGCGAGGCCGATTGGCGGCGCCTGCGCGGTACGGTCACGGGCCTCGTGATGCAGGACGCCCTCGTCTCCCTCGATCCGCTGCGGACCATCGGCCAGGAGGTGGGGGAGGTCCTGTCCGAGCACCGCATCCTCCGCGGCCGTACGGCGATCGCCGCGCGGGTGCGCGACGTCCTCGGCAAGGTCGGCATCCCGGATCCGGAGGTCCGGTCGCGCCAATATGCCCACCAGCTCTCCGGCGGGTTGCGCCAGCGCGCCCTGATCGCCGCGGCCATCGCGGGCGATCCGGACCTGATCATCGCGGACGAGCCGACGACCTCCCTCGACGTCGCGGTACAGGCGCAGGTGCTGCAGGTCCTGGCCGAGCGGGTGCGCGAGGGCGCGGGGCTCCTGCTGATCAGCCACGACCTCGCGGTGGTGTCCGGGATCGCGGACCGGGTGATCGTGATGCGCGAGGGGCGCGCGGTCGATAGCGGGCCGACCGCGGACGTCCTGATGCGCCCGCGCCATCCCTACACGCGCCAGCTGATCGCCGCGATCCCGTCCGCCGCGTCGCGCGGCAGGCGGCTCGCGTCCGCGACGCCGGTCGGGCCGTCCGGACCCGCGCGCGCCGCGCCGCCGCCGCGCCGGGGACCGGGCGACGTTCCGGTCCTCGAGGTCCGCGGCATCGCGAAGGATTACCCGACCAGGCCCGGCATCGGCCGCGCCGGCTCCACCCTGACCGCCCTGACGGATGTGAGCTTCGCGGTGAGGGCCGGCGAGGTCGTCGGCATCGTCGGCGAATCGGGCTCGGGCAAGTCGACCTGCGCGAAGATCGTCCTCGGCCTCCTCGCCCCCGATCGCGGCGCGGTCCGCCTGCTCGGCCAACCCTGGTCGGGCATCCGGGAACCCGAGCGCCGCCCACTGCGCCCGCGCCTCCAGTACATCCCCCAGGACGCCCTGAGCAGCTTCGATCCGCGCTACCGGGTCTCGGAGATCATCGCGGCGAACCTCGCGGGCCTGCGCCCGGCCGACAGGCCGGGGCGTGTGGCCGCGCTCCTGGAGCAGGTCGGCCTGCGCGCCGACCTCGCCGGGCGCCACCCGCGCGCGCTGTCGGGCGGCCAGCGCCAGCGCGTCTCGATCGCCCGCGCCCTCGCGGCCGAGCCCGCGCTCATCGTCTGCGACGAGCCGGTCTCGGCCCTCGACATCGGGATCCAGGCGCAGGTGCTGGATCTGCTCGGCGACTTGCGGGACCGCCTCGGGACCGCGTTGCTCTTCATCTCCCACGATCTCGGCGTGATCCAGCATCTCGCCGACCGGGTGCTGGTCTTCCACGACGGACGGCTCGTCGAGGAGGGGCCCGTCGGCGAGGTCCTGTGCACGCCCGGCCACGCCTATACCCGCACGCTCCTCGCAGCCCAGCCGCGGCTCGCGGGCGGCCTGCCCGCGCACGCCCACTGACCCCGCAACGAAACCCCCAACCGAAGGTGTCGCCCATGCATCCGACCCGCCGCGCCCTCCTGGGCGGTTCCCTCGCGCTCGTCGCGATCTCCTCGGTCAGGGCCGCGACGCCCCTGCGCGTCGTCGCCTCGTCGGTGCCGCACGCCGAGATCCTGGCCTTCGTCCAGGACAAGCTCGCCCGCGATCTGCCCTTGCGCGTGATCGAGATCAGCGGGGACATCCGCCCGAACCGGCTTCTCCTCGACGGCGACGCGGACGCGAACTTCTTCCAGCACGTGCCGTATCTGCGCGCGGAGGAGAAGGAGCTCGGCATCCGCTTCGCCGTGACGGCGACCGTGCATGTCGAGCCCCTCGGGATCTACTCGCGGCGGTACAAGGCGCTGGCGGACGTGCCCCGGGGTGCGACCGTCGCCCTCTCGAACAACGTCACGAATTTCAGCCGCGGCCTGAAGCTCCTGCAGGATCACGGCCTGATCCGCCTGCGGCCGGGCGGGGACGGCACCTTCGCGACGGCCGGCGACATCGCCGACAACCCGAAGGCCCTCACCTTCGTCGAGGTGGCGCCGCCCCAGCTGCCGCGCTCCCTCGACGACGTCGCGCTCTCGGTGATCAACGGGAACTACGCCCTCGAGGCCGGGCTGAACCCGGCCAAGGACGCCCTCGGGCTCGAACGGGCGGAGGGAAACCCCTACGCCAACGTCCTGGTCACCACGGAGGCCCTCGCCCACGATCCGCGGGTCGAGCGGCTCTCCGCGCTGCTGGAATCGGCCGAGGTGGGCGCCTTCATCCGAGAGCGCTACCGCGGCTCGGTGATCCCGGCCGCCCGCACCTGAGCGGGCCGTCAGCGCGCCGGCAATCCGAGCAGCGACCGCCGGCAGGCGCGCCGGCGACGGGGTGGATGCGGCGCGGTCGATTGGGTGTCCGACCTGCCGTCGCGACGCGCAATCGATGGCGAACCGGCTTCCGATCCTCAGCCGGCGCGGCGAAGAGGTGTCGGAAAGAAATTCCGTCTCCCGTCGCGTGCCGTGAGGGAACAACATCGGTTGGCGATGCCGTTTTTTGGAATTGCTCGAAGGCGCTGCCGCCCGATAATCGCGCCTCCCGGACCGCCGCACGTGGATCGCCTCGCCCCATGGTCTCGACCGCCGCCGTCACACCGCTGCGCACGCCCGCTCCGCTGATCGCGAGCGCGCTCTTCCTGAGCGAGACCACCGAGGGTCTCGACGACGGTGCCGGCTTCCTCGACCGCCTGACGGCGGCGGAGGCCGCACGCGTCCGCGCCGCCGGGCGGCCGGTCTCGGTGGGCGCGGGCCGGAGCGTCTTCCGCCAGGGCGAGCCGCATGGCGGCATCTTCCTGATCGAGGAGGGCCGGGTGCGCGTCTTCTACGACGGCCCCTCGGGCCGCCAGGTGACGCTCGCCTACTGGACGCCGGGCCACTTCATCGGCGGCCCGAGCCTGTCCGGCGGCGGCACGCATCAATGGTCGGGGGAGGCGATCGAGACGGTGCGGCTCACGATGCTGTCGGGCGCGACGCTGCGCAGGCTGATCCAGCAGATGCCGAGCTTCGCCCTCTGCCTGATCGAGGCGCTGGAGGCCAAGGGCCGCTGCTACACCGCGATGGCGCAGATGCTGGGCACCCGTTCGGTGATCGAGCGCCTGGCGCAACTCCTCCTCAACCTCGGCGAGCTCTACGGCACGGCCGAGGCCGGCACGACCGTGATCCATCGGCGGATCACGCATGACGAGATCGCCGCCCTCGTCGGGTCGACCCGCCAATGGGTGACGATGATGCTCAAGCGATTCCAGCGCGACGGCATCGTGGCCGTCGACAAGGAGCATATCCGCCTGACCCGCCCCGACCGGCTGCGCGACATCGTGTCGAGCGAAGCCTGAGCCGCGGCGGCGTCAGCGGGCGGGCGCCGGCACGTCGGGGCGCGGGTCGGCCGTGAAGCCGTCCCGGTTCGGCATCCGGACCTTCGGCAGCGTGGACGGGTCGAGCACGGCGTCGGCGGCCAGGATGCCGAACCGGTAAAGGACGTAGGCGCTGACCGCGTAGGTCGCGTCCCCGCTCAGCGATTGCGGCGCGTCGAAGGGCATCGCGCGGCGGACGAAGTCGAACAGGGTGGTGGCGCAGGGCCAGAAGCTGCCGACCGTCCGGAGCGGCTTCGCCGTGGCGAGCGTCCCCTGGCCGCCGGCCAGGGCTTCGGCGGCGGCGCCCTCGCCCCGCGCGCCGGGGCAGGCCGCGCCCCCCGGCGAGCCGCAGGAAGCCGCGCCGGCTCGCAGATCGGGATGCCGGGCGCGACGGTTCGGGCGGCGGATCAGGCGGCATGGCCGAGGATGTTCAGGATGTGGCTGCGCAGGCGGACGAGTTCCGGATCGTCGCGCCGGCGCGGATAGGGCGCCTCGACCCTGATCTCGGCCCGGATGCGCGCGGGCCGGTCGCTCAGGACGACGACGCGCTCGGCCAGAACCAGGGCTTCCTCCACATCGTGCGTGACGAGGAGGGCCGTGAACCCGCTCCGGCGCCACAGGCGCACGAGTTCGTCCTGCAGGGCGAGGCGGGTCAGGGCATCGAGCTTGCCGAGGGGCTCGTCGAGGAGGAGGAGACGGGGATCGTTGACGAGGGCCCGGGCGAGCGCCGTGCGCTGCTGCATGCCGCCCGAGAGCTGGTGCGGGTGGGCCTCCGCGAAGGCGGACAGGCCCACGAGGCCCAGGGCTTCGTCGATCCGCCCCCTCCGCTGCGCGAGGAGGCCCCGGGCCTCGAGGCCGACGGCGACGTTCCCGCGCACGGTCCGCCAGGGATAGAGGGTCGGATCCTGGAAGACGAGCAGCCGCGAGGGGTCCGGGCGGTCGATCCTCTCCCCGTCGAGGACGAGGCGGCCGTCATCGGCCGGCTCGAGGCCGGCGGCGAGCCGCAGGAGGGTCGACTTGCCGCAGCCGGACGGCCCCAGCAGCGCAACGAAGCCCCCCGGCGCGACGGACAGGCTGATCCGGTCGAGGACCGGCAGGGGGGCGCCGTTGATCTGGAAGGCGTGGGACACGTCCTCCACCGACAGCTCCGCGCCCCGCGCGCCCTCCGGTGCCGGATCGGCCGCGGGCGGGCGGGCGCGAAGGGGGCGCCGCAGGGCCGCCCAGCGCGGCAGCGCGGCTACCATTGCACCAGGCCCTTCTGCCAGGCGAGCAGCCTGTCGCGCAGGCGGAACAGCAGGCTGATCAGGCTCGAGCACATCAGCGCCATGACGATCAGGGCCGCGTACATGTTGGCGTAGGCGGCCCAGCCCTGGGCCCATTGGAGGTACCAGCCGAGACCCGCCTTCACCCCGAGCATCTCGGCGACGACGAGCACCGCGAAGGACCCGCCGAGGCCCATGAACAGGCCGACGAAGACGTGCGGCAGCGCCGCCGGCACCGCGACGCGCAGCACGAGGAAGGTGCCCGAGGCTCCGAGCGTCCGGGCCACGTCGAAATAGGCCTTGTTGACGCCCGCCACCCCCGACCATGTCAGGACAGTGACGGGGAAGCCCGTGGCGAGGGCCACCAGGAAGGTGCTGGCCGACCACGAGGAGGGGAAGACGAAGAAGGCGAGGGGGAGCCAGGCAGTGGCGGGCAGCGGCCCGACGAAGCGCAGGATCGGGTGAGCCCAGTACCCCACGGCGCGCGACCAGCCGATCGCGACGCCGAGGACGAAGCCGACCGCCGCGCCGATGGCGTAGCCGCCCGCGAGCAGCACGAGGGAATTGAAGGTGCTGTGCCCGAGCCGGGCCCAATCGTCGAGGAAGACCTCGAGGATGGCCTGCGGCGGCGGGAAGAACGGCATCGGCAGAAGCTCGAGCTTCGCGGTCACGAGTTCCCAGGCGAGAAAGGCCAGCCCGAGCACCCCGATCCAGGGAGCCCAGTGCCGCAGCCGCGCGCCGACCCGTCCGAGCCCGTGCGCGACCGGAAGCCCGGTGAGCAGCAGCAGGCCGAGGAGGCCGGTGCCGTTCGCGAAGACCAGGGAATAGGGGAAGTCGCCGGTCTCCGGCAGCCGCCGGGTCGCGACGGACAGGGCGAGCCAGGGGAGGGCGGCCAGGACGGTCCCCCAGCGGACCCAGGGCGAGGGGGGAGCGGCGGGACGGGCCGATGCGCGCGGGAGCGAGCCGGCCGTGACGCTCGTCATCGCGGGGCTCCTCAGCTCAGCACGTCGGCGTAGACGCGCTCGGCGAACTTCGCCGTGTCGGTCGTGCGTTTCAGGACGTTCACGCGCTTCAACTCGTCGCCGTAGAGCACGAGCTGCGCCCTGAGGTCGGGGCCGACCGGCCGGTGGGCATGGGTCTGGCTCCTGAGCATCGCGGTCAGATCCTCGATCGAGCCCTTGCCTCCGTACCCGGCGAAGATCCCGGCGGCATCGGCCGGATCCTCCGCGACCCGGTGCCCGGCCTCCAGCACGGCGCGCGTCAAGGCGCCGGCGACGGCGCGGTCGCTGCGGATCAGGCTGCCGCGCACGGCGACGACGCAGCAGGTGCGATCGGCGTAAGATCCGGACAGGTTCGTGGCGACCTCGGTCAGGCGCTGGTCCTTGAGCCAGATCCAGGTGCGCGGATCGGCATCGGCGAGCGCCTGGGCCTCGCCCTTCTCGATCGCGAGGTTGAGGAGATCGGCGGGGTAGGGCCGCCACGCGACGCCCGTCTCCGGGTCGATGCCCGCATCGGCCAGCATCAGACCGAAGAAGTTCTTGGCCGGACTGGCATGGTCGCTGATCGCGATCGTCTTGCCCCTGAGGGAGGCGATGTCGGTGATCCCGGCGGATTTCGCGCCGAGGAGCCGCAGGCAGCCGCCGTGGAGGCCCGCCGTGATCTTGACGTCGAAGCCCTGCTCCAGGGGCTTCAGCCAGCGCAGGGCCATGCCGATCCCGGCATCGGCCTTGCCCGTCGCGATGGCCTCGAGCAGCGCCTCGGTCGAGCCGCCGAAATTGACGAATTCCACGTCGAGGCCGTGGCGGGCGAAGATCCCGCGCTCCTTGGCCAGGGGGGCGGCGGCGGTGCAGATGGCAGTGGCGTTCCAGGCGAGCTTGAGGCTCCGAAGCGGACCGCCCGCATTCTCCGCGACCGGCCGGCAGAGCGGGCCGGGATCGAAGGGCGTGCCGGGCCCGGGGCCCCAGGCGCGGCTCGTCGTGGCGGCGAGCCCGAGGGGCAGGGCCGCGGCGGCGCTGAAGCCCGCCCGCAGGAGCCGCCGCCGCGACAGGGGTTCGGCGTCGCGGTGCTCGAGGCCACGCCGGGACACATCGTCGATCATGATCGTCTCCAGAGCCGTCCGGCCCGCCTGTTCGGATAAGAGCCTTCGATTGCCGACGCCGCGGCCCATCAGGGGCACCTGGGCCCATCAGGGGCACCTGTCCGGGACAGGCACGACACGCCCACCCCGTTCGGGGTTCCGGTCATCACGAAGCCGACAAGCAAAAGAACCGCGCCACCCGCAAAAATGCAATAAAACCGTATTTTGAATTTGCGGCGATGCGGGGAAACATTCGCTCGGTTCTGGAGCGAACTCGGATGACTTCTTTCCGGGCGGGTGCGGAGACCGAGCCGCTGCCCGAGCCGCGCGCACGGGACCGCTTCGCCGCCGGGCGCCTGCCGACCGTGCACGGCGCTGCCGTTTGGCGGTCTCTCCCAAGACCGAAGGGAATGGAATTCCCCGGCTCGCGCGAGGTGCGCGAAAACTCTTCTATCGCGAGGGGCAAATTCAGCCTGCGCCACCATTGATAGGAGGCCGGGCCGCACAATAAACAGGATGACGAATTTCGACAGATGCTTGACCGGGATCGGCCGGGGGCCCGTGGGTCCCGGGCCCGCGAGGAGGCAGGGTGCCCGACATCCCATTCGACAGGCCGAACACCGATCCTCGGATCGCGTCGCAGCCGCTGATCAGCTTCGAGGGCGTCTCGAAGACCTACGCGACGCGCCAGCGCACCAGCGTCTCCGCCCTCGCGGACATCGACCTTGCGGTGCCGGCCGGCTCCGTGCTCGGCGTCATCGGACGTTCGGGGGCGGGCAAGTCGACCCTGATCCGCCTCGTCAACGGGCTGGAGCGGCCGGATGTCGGCCGCATCCGCGTCGGCGACGCGGAGATCTCCGCCCTCGACGAGCGGGCGCTGCGCCGGGTGCGCCGCGGCGTCGGCATGATCTTCCAGCACTTCAACCTGCTCTCCTCGCGCAGCGCCTTCGGCAACATCGCGCTGCCCCTCGAGATCGAGGGCCGCGGCAAGGCCGAGATCCGCGCCCGGGTCGAGGAGCTGCTGGCGCTGACGGGCCTCGAGGACCAGCGCGACCGCTACCCGTCGGAATTGTCGGGCGGGCAGAAGCAGCGCGTGGGCATCGCCCGCGCCCTCGCCACGGGCCCGAGCGTGCTCCTGTCCGACGAGGCGACCTCCGCCCTCGATCCCGAGACCACCCGCGCGATCCTGGCGCTGCTGCGGCGCATCAACCGCGAGCTCGGCCTGACCATCCTGCTCATCACGCACGAGATGTCGGTGATCCGGGCCATCGCGGACCGGGTCGCCGTCCTGGAGAACGGCCGCATCGTCGAGCAGGGCGACGTGTTCGAGGTCTTCACCCGCCCGCAGGCCGAGGTCACCCGCACGCTGCTGGCCGGCGAGATGGGCCTGACCTTGCCGGCGGCCCTCGCGGCGCAGCTCGGCCGCGAGCCCGTCTCCGGGGCGGCGGCGGTGCTGCGCATCGCCTTCCGCGGGCCGCATGCCAACGACCCGATCGTGGCGCGCCTGGCCCGCGAGACCGGCATCGAGGCGAACATCCTGTCCGGCACCGTCGACGAGATCGCCGGGCAGCCCTTCGGCTCCCTCGCGGTCAGCCTGCCGGCAGGGCCCGACGTCGTTGTGCGGGCACGCGCCTTCCTGGATGCGCACGGCCTCGTCTCCGACCTTCTCGGATACCTGCCGGCCCGCAGCGCGGAGGACCGCCATGTCGCCTGAGATGACCCGCCTGCTGCTTCAGGCGACCGGTGACACCCTCACCATGGTCGCCCTCGCGGCGGCCCTCGGCACCCTGTTCGGGCTGCCGCTCGGCGTCTTCCTGGCCACGAGCCGGCGCGGGGAATTGCTGGCCGCGCCCTGGCTCAACGGCGTGCTCGGCCTCGTCGTGAACGCCACCCGCTCGACGCCCTTCATCATCCTCGTCGTCGCCATCATCCCGTTCACCCGGCTCATCGCCGGCACCTCGATCGGGACCTGGGCCGCGACGGTGCCGCTCACCGTGGCCTCGACACCCTTCATCGCCCGGCTCGTCGAGGCGGCGATCCGCGAGGTTGATCCCGGCCTCGTCGAGGCCGCCCGCGCCTTCGGGGCGAGCCCGACGCAGATCATCCGCAAGGTGCTGATCCCCGAGGCCCTGCCCGGCATCGTCCTCGGCCTGACCCTCGCGGTGGTGTCGCTCCTCGGCTACTCGGCCATGGTCGGGGCGGTGGGCGGCGGGGGCCTCGGCGATCTCGGCATCCGCTACGGCTACCAGCGCTTCCGCCCCGAGATGATGCTCGCCGTCGTGGTCGTGCTGATCGTGCTCGTGCAGGCGGTGCAAACCCTCGGCGAGCGCCTGGCGAGCCGTCTCAACCGGCGCATCCGCCGAGCCTGAAACCCACTCCTCCCGCCCATCACCGAGAAGACCGACCCGCCATGCTGCGCGCCCTCATCCTCGCCGCTCTCCTGGGCGCCGCGCCCGCCGCCTCCGCCTGGGCCGACGCCCTGAAGCTCGTGCGGATCGGCGCGACGCCGGGGCCGCACGCGCAGATCCTGGAGGCGGTGAAGCCGATCGCCGCGCGGAACGGCCTCGATCTCAAGATCATCGAGTTCTCGGATTACGTGGTGCCGAACGAGGCGCTCTCGGCCGGTGAGATCGAGGCGAACTCGTTCCAGAATCAGCCCTTCCTCGACAACCAGAAGGCGGATCGCGGCTACGCCATCGAGTCCGTGGCCCTCACGGTGAACTTCCCCCTCGGCATCTACTCGCGGCGCCATGCGAGCTTCGACGCCGTGCCGAAGGGCGGCACGATCGCGATCCAGAACGATCCGACGAATGGCGGCCGCTCGCTCCTGCTCCTGCAGGACAAGGGGGTGATCAAGCTCAAGCCCGGCACGGGCTTCAAGCCGACGGTGGCCGACATCGTGGAAAACCCGCGCAACCTCCGCTTCATCGAGGTCGAGGCGGCGCAGACGCCTCGCGCCCTGGAGGACGTGGATGCCGCGGCCATCAACACCAACTACGCGACGCCCGCCGGCCTCAAGCCCGCCGACGCCATCCTCAAGGAGGCGCCGAAGGGCCCTTACGTGAACGTGCTGGCGGTGAAGACGTCCGAGAAGGACAAGCCCTGGGTGAAGGCGCTGGTGGAGAGCTACCGCACGCCGGAGACGAAGGCCTTCATCGAGAAGACCTTCGGGGGCACGGTCCTGACGAGCTGGTAGCGCCCCGGGGCACCTACCAGGCCGGCTCGAGATATCCCTGGTAGCTCTGCTCGATGAAGGCTTTCACCTCGGGCGAGCGGTAGGTCCGGATGAAGGCCGCGAGCCGCGGGTCGTCCCGGTTGTCGGGGCGCGCGACGAAGCTCAGCGTGTAGCGCCGGTCGCCCGCCCCGTCGGTGATGAGGGAGCTCTTCGGATCGCCGCCCGAGGCGATCAGGTAGGTGAAGCTGACCTGCGCCAGCGCCACGTCGTCGAGGGCACGGGGCAATTGCGCGGCGTCGAGTTCGAGGATGCGCAGGCGCTTCGGGTTCTCGACGATGTCGGCGATGGAGGCCTCGTCGCCGATACCGGGCTTCAGCGTCAGGAGGCCGGCGGCCTGGAGGAGGCGAAGGCCGCGGGCCGCGTTGACGGGATCGTTGGCGATCGCGACCGAGGCCCCGGCGGGCACCTGATCGAGGGATTTCAGCGTCTTGGAGAACAGGCCGACCGGCAGCACGATCGCCCCCGCGACCGGCACCAGCCGGTAGCCCCGCGCCTTGATGGCGGCCTGCAGGTAGGGCACGTGCTGGAACAGGTTGGCGTCGATGTCGCGGTCGGCCACCGCCTCGTTCGGCGTCACCCAATCGGTGAACTCGACGATCTCGACGGTCTGGCCCTGCTTGCGGGCGAGGTCCGCCGCGAAGGCGAGGGTGCGGCCGACCGGCCCCGCGGTGGCGCCGATGCGCAGGGGCTTGTCCGCGAAGGCGGGGCTCGCCGCAATCGCCAGGAGGGCGGCCGCGAGCCCGATCAGGGCGCGGCGCGTCGGTGTGCATCGCGTCATGGCAGACCTCGTCGGACGATTCCCGCGGGCATCTCGGGAGGAACGGCACCGCCTTGCGGGCACTGCCCCCCCGGCGCCGTTGGATGGAGGGGATGAGGCGCGAGCCAAGCGTGGCTGAGGAGCGCTCCGGTCGGCAGCAGGAAGGCGGCGTCGGGGAGGGGATGGAGTTCGTGCGGACGCGCCGGGGCCGCCGCGCCGCGACCGGCGATCCAGGCGGAGAGCTGCGGGAGGAGGCCGGGGTGAACATGACCATGCGACATCGCGGCGCTCCGGGGACGGCGAGGGGGAGGCCCAGGATGGGCATGCGCTCGGTGGTGCAGCCCGAATCGAACATCCGGCAGGCTACAAATCGCTTCAGTGCATCGACCGCATCAGAGGCTAAATCGGAAGCGACCACCCTCTAACTTGCAGTCTAACCATCTCTTCTTGAGCGCACAGCGTCAATGAAATGCAATTTTCAAAATCGCGATGGCGCGCGAATTTCTTCATCCCGAAACGAATCCACGGAGAACATTCGCACCAGCATGCCCAGGCTCGCGCGATCGGCCGCTCGGCATCCGGCGGCGGGGCCGCCGCACCTGCGGTGCGGCAGCCGCGTTCCGTGGCATGCCCGGCGAAACACGCGGGCGCCGTCCGCGCCGCATGCCGGTTCGGGCATTCACCGCGATGGCGCGCGCGCCGGTGTTGCCCTATGCCGCTGCGCGCTGAAGGATGCGGGCGGGCATGCTCGTCGTCCAGGACAGGGCGTGTGATGCGGTTCGAGGTCGAGCGTAAGTTCCTGGTCGCCCACGAGGGCTGGCGGGCGGGTGTCGTCAGCCGGCGCCAGCTCAGGGACGGGCTCGTCGGGCAGTTCGCGAGCGGCAAGGTGCGGGTGCGGCTCGACGAGACGCGCGCCTGGCTGACGATCAAGGGCGAGCGCGTCGGACTCGCCCGGCCGGAATTCGAGTACGAGATCCCGCGATCCGACGCGGAGGCCATGCTCGCCATGGTCTGCGACACCTGCCTGATCGAGAAGACCCGCCACTGCGTGCCGCATGCCGGGCTGACCTGGGAGGTGGACGTGTATGCGGGCGCCCTGTCCGGGATGGTCCTGGCGGAGGTGGAGCTGGAGCACGAGGCGCAGGCGATCGAGCTGCCCGGATGGCTCGGCCAGGAGGTCACGGCCGACCCGCGCTTTCGCCAGTCCACGCTGCTGCGGTTGTCGCGGGAGGCCGGGCGCAGCATCACCCTGGCGGAGGTGCTGGCCGCGCGACTGTGACGCCGCCCGGCCAAGCCCCCGGTCCTGCTGGCCCGGAAGGCGGCTTCGAACGCGCTGGCTCCGGCCGGTGTTCGGCCCTACGCTGGCCATCGCCGAACCCCGACCGGATCACGGAGCCCCCAGGGATGCACTACCGCTGCGATCATGTTCACCTGCGCAGCCGGGATGCGGTCGCGGCCGCGCGCTTCTACGTCGAGACCTTCGGCGCCCGGGAGATCGGTCGCGATGGATCCCCGGTGGTGAGCCGCGTGACGATCGACCTCGGCGGGTTGCTGCTGTTCATCGAGCAGGCCCGGAGGGGATCGGGCCGTCACCGGAACCGCCGCATCTCGGCATCGAGCATATCGGCCTCGCCGTCGACGACATCGAGGCCACCCTGGCCGAGCTGCGCTCCAGAAACGTGCCGATCGTGTCAGGCATCACGGATGTGCGTCCCGGCCTCCGGGTGATCTTCATCGACGGACCGGACGCCGTTCGGATCGAGCTCCTGCAACGTTGGCCGGCAAGCTAGCGTCGACCGCCCTCGTCGCAGCGGGCTTCCCATCGATCGACGCTGCCCGAGGCTTCGCTCCCGGTGCTCGGCGGCACCCATGGCCGACGTCGCGATGGGGCAACCGACCGGCCGGATCCCCGTCGGCATCTCAGGCGGATGCGGAGGCCCACCGAGGATGCCGGACGGCGATCCCGGACCGGACGCGGTCGAGAGCGGTGCGGATCGGCCGATGGGGCAGGGGCCGACGGGTAGGGGCCGGCGATCGGGGAGAGTGAGGATGCGGGACAGGGCGATCGGGTGCGGCGTCTGGGCTTGTCTCTTGGGCCTCATGCCGGCAACGGCTCAGGATTCACCCCAGGGCGGCGAACGCGTCGTGAAGGCTGCTGCCGGCCAGGAGGTGCAGCTCGGCGTCTACGCCAACGTCAACGAAGCCTGTTCGGGCCTGCCGGCGCCGGACCTGCGCATCACGGCGCCGCCCGCGCGCGGGACCCTCACGGTGAAGCTCGTGGCGCTCAGCCTGAAGGCGGACTCGAAGGTTTGTCCCGACAAGAAGATCCCAGCCCTCGGGTTGTCTTATCGGGCTGGACCGGAGAGCGACGTCACCGACACGGTGCGCGTCGAGGCCGTCGCCGGATCCTCGACGAAGGGCCAGAGCTTCACGATCGCGATCACCAAGCACATGGAATAGGCGGAGCCTGACGCGGATCCCGCCCGGGGACCACGCAATGCGGGTCGCCGGGCCTGCCCGTCGCGCTCGATCAGGAACTCGGGCCGGACCGGCGCACCAGCATCTTCACGCGCTGGTCGAAGCTGTTCCAGCGCTCGGAGACGCCCCTCTTGACGCATTGCTCGTAGGAATCGCCCCAGTAGAAGCCGCGCTCGGCCTCGATCCGGCGGCATGCCTGTGAAACCGGCCAGATCAGCACGATCGCGAAGACGATCGCCACGCAGGCGATCTGGATCAGCAGCCAGGACTTCCAGCCGAGCTTCAACCCACCCTCGGTCCTCCCCGACCGGCCCGCGGCGGCCCGCGACCTCCTGCGGACCACGACGACGTCGGGGACTTCCGGCCGCGAGAAGGACGGAGCACCCGTGGTGGGCATCGACTCGGACGTGCCCCGCCTCGCCTCGATCGGATCGTCGTCCAGGCCAGGCTTGATCGCGAGGCGCCGGTTGGTCAGGTCTTCGCCAATTGCCAGATTTCCCGATCTGTTCATCGTCCGATACTCTAGTCGAATGGTTCCTGGACCCTGATCATGATGGCCGTGACCGGCACGCGAACTGATCGACGTGGGATCAGATGCCCCTCAGCACGGACGAGATCGCCTCGAACCCCTTTTGACCCGTGAGGGCGTTGTCCGTCAGCTCCCTCCGGGCGCAGACGGCCTTGCGGAAGAGATCGACGGCCAAGCCGCCGCTCGAGCCCGGTCGGCACTCCACCAGATAGGGCCCAGCCAGGAACGCCAGGGGAAACCCCGCGACCAGCATCAGCTTGATCAGCCCGAACCTGAACAGGCCGCGCGATCTGCCGGACGGCGCCTCCTCGTCGATGTAGATGATGTGTGGCTGACCGGAGCCGCGCGTTCCATCTTCGGAATACACCAGGGTCTCAGCACTACGCGGATCCCGGCTGTCATCTGATCGCATGTTCAGCAGCGCCATACCGAGCGATTGCACTATCGATACGCCCTGGATAGCACGTCCGCTCGTGTGATCCGCAAATATAATGCGGCGGATTTTGATTCGTGGCACCTATGCTTAATTCGATCCGGAAGGCCTGTTCGAAGAACAATACCCATGCACGCTTTACTTCTGATTGTGGGCGAATAATCTCAGTCCAACCTGTGCGGGTACGGCCAAGCGCGGCAGCCTTGCGGTGAAGCGCCCGTCGCACCAGTTTCGGATGGGCCGGATCCGGCAGCGGCCCGCGCTCGAAGGGTGAAACGACGTGAGAGCAACCGCATGGCTGTCCGTGCTCCTGGCCAGCGCAGCCTGGGTTGCCTCGCCGGCCCAGGCCGTTCCCAATCCGTCACGCAACGTGCTCTGGGCAGCTCTGCAGGGCTGCATCCTTGCCAAGAAGGCGACCGGGCGCATGTTTCCCTGCCTCAGCGTCGATCTCGGCGACAAGGATCGTCCGGGCGCCGCCGTCCTGCGCGCGCCGGGTGCCGCGACCCATCTCGTCGTCATGCCGACCGACGACGTTTCCGGCATCGAGGCGCCCCAGCTTCAGCGCTCCGCCGGAAACGCGTATTGGCGCGCCGCCCTGGCAGCGCGGCCCCTCGTCACGGAAGCCCTGAAGGGGCGCCTGCCCCTCGATCGGGTCGGGATGGCGGTCAATTCCGCGGGCGGGCGCAGCCAGGACCAGTTGCACATCCACGTCGACTGCATCGAACCGCGGGTGCGCACGGCGCTTCTCCGCCATGGGCAGGCCGTGAGGGACAATTGGACGACGTTTCCCATCGCGCTCCAGGGGCGCCGCTTCTTCGCGATGCGCGTGCGGGCGGCCGATGTGGACGGCTTCAACCCCTTCGCGGCACTGACGCATCTGCCCGGGAAATCGACCGATCTGCGGGCGGTGGGTATCGCGGTCTTCAGCACGGCGCGCGACGATCCTGCGCCGGGCTTCATCGTGCTGGCTAACCGGGCGTCCGGCAGCTTCGCGGGCGAACTCCTCCTCGATCACACCTGCGCGGAGGCTTCGCAGGCCTCCACGCAATGACGCGCGGGAAAGCGGGCGCGGCCTGAACCCGATGCCTCCCGACGGGTTTCGGGGCGCGGCTGAATCACCGCCCACGCCTAGCCCGTTTGCTCCGAAGCGGCACGCGGTGACCTCCGAAGGAAAGCTTTACAGGTGCGTCCGGATGCCTGTTTGATGGCGACGGCCGGAGCGTCATCTTGCCCAGCAACGCAGCTTGCCCATCTCGAGAGCGCGCCACGGTATGCCGCAACGGTTTCATTTCCGACTGGTCAGTGCACAGGACGTCATCGAGGACCCGGTCGGAGCGTTGGCCGAGGATATCGAGGAAGCGCAAGCCGAGGCCTTGTCGGCCATCGAGGAGCTCCGACGGCAGGGCGACATGTCGGATGTGATCGGGGGATGGAACCTCGAGATCCGCAGCGAGTCCGGGGTCCTGCTGCGTTCGATCGAGATTCCGTAACGGGGGCGGTGCCGCCGCGCGTCCGGCAGCTCACGCTCGCTCCGGAACGTCGGATGCCGGCCTCCTCACGCTGATCGGGCTGCGCCGGCGGATGCCTGAGCCCCACAGGACCGGGGCGGGCGAATCCGCCCGGCGCAAGCTTCCATCCGAGGTGATCAACACAGGATATCGAGCGTATAGCATTGCTCTGAAACAGCATGCATGCGCGTGGTCGACTCTAAAATGGAGCAAACCACGAGATTGATCGTGTCAATCACGCTGTTATCGCTCGCAAGCAGTCCGGTGATTGCTCAAATACAGGATGATACGCGGCTGAACGAGCTTCGCGCGGCGCCTGAATCGAAGCAGCAGAAGGATCTCGATGCCTTTCAGCTCGTCTCGGCCCATCGCGAGCGCTCCGAATCCGTGGAGGAGCGGACCAACGGCCTGTGGCAATCCAGGACCACGCCGATCTGCGAGGGATGTGGCGGCACGCCCCCTCCCGGACAACGATCCAGGACGATCTCGCCAACAGGACGGGAAATGCGGGCCTCACTCCCGGAGCGCCGATGGTCAGCCCCGAACAGGCCGCGCGCCGCGCGGTGCCACCCGAACGCGACAGCCGCCAGATCTACATCGACCTGTCGAGCGAGAATATCGACCAGATCCGCCGCATGCCACGGCGCCAGGGCCGTGCTCCGCGCGCGAGAGGTCAGTGCAGTTCGGCCGACTTCGCGATGAGCTTCACCGAGGAGGCGAAGGTCTCCTGTAGCAGAGTGCAGCGCTGCAGGTGGATCCTGGCGGCATCCCTGGACGGCGGGGCGAGCGTGGCGGCATGAGGCTTGGGAGCGTCCGGTTCGGGCACGGGCGGCCAGATCGGTCGATCGGGGCCAATCTGCTTTGCCATCTCGTGTCCTCGCCGCCTGCGCGTACGCCCGGGGCCCAGGAAAGCAGAAGATCAGCCGCCCCACCACGAAGCAGACGATGTAGTGCGCGGGCTGTACTACCAAATTGATCGAGCGGAGACCGCCGTCGTCCGGAGATCAGCGATCAGGATGGTGACCGGGCCGGATGTCCCTGAGCAGATTGTGGCCCGGCCGCACGTTCGCAATGTGCCGCCGATCTCGAGATTCCAGAGATCGGGCCTCGATCATGGCTCTGACGATCGGCGCATCGCGGTACGTCTCACGACGAGATCACAGGGTTCACTTTTCAAATGCAACGAAGCAAATCAGTATCGCTCCCCGCGATCTCGAAACGCATCGATCGGAGACTTCCATGACCTCCCGTCCCTCATGGTGCATGACGGCCGTGGCCGCAACTCTGTTCCTGTCCACCTTGGGATGGCCGGCTCTCGGCCTCGCCGATACGAAGTCCGATGCCCAGACGGCGGCCGACCGATGGGATCAGGCCTACAATTCGGGCGATATGGAGGGCCTCGGCAAGCTCTACACCCCGGACGCCACGGTAATCCCGAAGGGCGCTCCGGTGAACGGCGCGGGCATCCAATCCTTCTTCGCAGGCCTCAAGGCCAAGGGGTTCGACAGCCACAAGACCACCGTCAATGCGGCCACGCCGAAGGACAACCTGATGGTCCTGACCGGCCGCTGGTCGATGACCGGGCCCGGGGAAGGCGGCGCGAAGAAGACCTTCGAGGGGAACTGGGTCAACGTGATGGAGCGCCAGGGCAACGAGTGGCGGACGGTCCTGCACACCTGGAACTGACGGCCGCGATGGACGCGCCGGCGTGAATCGAGACGGGCGCCTCAGATCGCCAGCATCCGCCAGACGATCCAGCCCGTCAGGCCGGCCCAGACGACGGTGCAGCTCGCGGCGAGCGCGACGAAGGCCCAGACCACGTAGTCGCGCTTCTCGTGTCCCGCGCGGGCATCGGCGGCGCCCGCAGCCGATGCCGCCCTCATCTCGGCCTTGTCCACCATCTGCCAGCCTCCCTCCGCGAGGATTGGGAGCACGGCGCCGGGCGCCGCGCCCATCAACCCGTGCAGATCCCGCGTCCAGATCGCGGCGTGACTCGGACCGCGCGCCATCGTGGGCCCCTGAGCGTGTTCGATGCTGCGCTGTAGGCCCCGGGAGGCGCAGGCTCTGTGAGGTCCCTCACAGAGCCTCGGGGCCGCATCCGGGGCGCACGCGGCAAAGCCTGCGTCCCGAGGCGCGCCGAGCCGGCGTCACTCGTCGCCGAGCTCCTTGCGCTCGGTCAGCTCATCCTCCTCGTCCGCGTCGTCGCCGATCAGCGCATCCAGCTCCACGATCAGATCCTGAACCTGCGTCTCGGTCGCGCAGACCTGGAAGGTCTCTCCGTTCTCCGCCTCCAGCGTGATGTGGAAGGCCCCGTGAACCTCATCGGTGAGGATACGGGCGAGTTTCCTGATCGGGCTCATGACGCGCATCGGCTCCGCTGAGAGGGCACCGCGTCGATGCCGGCGGGACGCGTTCCCGGGCGGCGTCGCTGCGGTCGTTCCCATCGTGGGCCCGCCGGCCCCCGCCGACAAGCCGCGCCCGGCGGGCAGGACCTGCGGACGCGCGCGCCTTCAGATCTCCGTCGCGGTCGCGGATGCGACGCACGGGTCGCCCGACGCCCCGTCGCCGACGCGACGGCGCAGCATCGCCTTGGTGGCGCGCGCCGCCGACGCGTAGGTGCTGACCTGGCGCCCGGTCAGCCGCTCGACCTCGCAGGCTTCGAGCCCGGGCAGGAGATCGGGGCAGTTCCACAGGAGGCCGCACAGGACGGAGAGCGGCACGGCCCGCTCATGCACCTCCGCGATCGGCTCCAGCATGCCGGGCTGCCAGCGCGGCAGATCCTCGATCACGTCCAGGAATGCGTCGCGGAGGTAGCTCGGCGCGTGCCCGCCGCGCCCGGGATTGTAGCGACAGAGAATCAGGGTGTTCGGCACGCTCTCGCCTCCAGCAGGATCACACATCGCGTGCATGCCGACGGGCCTTCCCGCAGGAGGCTTTGCCTGACACGGTTGAGTTCGGGCTCAGTTCGGCGCAGGCGCGAGCCCGCCGATCCCGGAGGGGCCGAGGCGCCTCGCGGTCAGTTGCAGAGCAGGGTCGGGATATCGGGAGATCGGCCCGGAGCAGGCCCGCGCCCGCACGCGCTCATCGAAACAGGTGGCGGGTGGGCACGTCCTCGCAGGCGCGGTGGGCATGGGTACTTCGCTCGAGTTCCGCCACACGGCCCAGAGCGATGTAGACCCGAAGCCGCGCGAGATGCATGAGCGCGTCGTGTCGTGATGCGTCCAAAGGATCCTCGGGCCGGCGCGTTTCCAGCTCCGCGAAAGCTTCCTGGCTGCGGTTGAACCCTTGTCGCGCTCGATCGAGTTCCGAATACATGCGCAACCTCTTGATTCGGGTTGGCGGCGATGAGCCATGCGCGAATGTCTGAGGCAGTTTACTGCGGCGGACAAGTCTGGACTTCACTGTACGAAGTCGCGCCGCGGCACAACTTGTTCGGCTACGGACCGGTGCGGGTCCGGCGGCCCCTCTGGGTATCGAGCATGGGCCGGAGCGGCGCCCCGCGGGGCCGCCCGAGGGGCGTCGCGCGAGCGCCTTTCGGCCGAACCGTCGAGGACCCATATGGAACAGGCGGGGGCGGACGGAGATCCGACCCATGAAGCTCACCAAGCAAGCCGCCAAGGCGATGGCCCAGGCCTGGGCTGCCCCGAAGGTCCACCATCCCGCAAAGCGGGACTGAGGCGTCACGTCGACCGCCCCGCGCGGGGCGGTCGTTGCCTGGGAGACGTCAGGCGCGACGCCTCGGTCGATCGGGTTGCCTCTCGGTTTCGACGGCGGGCGACGCCTTGCTGTGCCGCAGCGAAACAGGACCGGGCATTGCGCCGCCGGACGGCTTAACGCTCAGGTAACCACGTTGGCCGAAACCGAGATCTATGGGGCTTGAGCGAGTCGGCCCACGGCGTTCGGCGGGATGGGACGAGATGGCCCCTGGTTACGTGATCGCGATCGGTCTCGAGCTGGCCGGGTTCGCCGGCCTCGGCCTCGGGCTGGTTCTGATGCGGGCCGAGCGACGCGCGAAGGCCGTCGGGCTCAAGACGTTCCTGAAATCCGGCAATCCGGTCAGTGCAGGGCCCATATCCCCCGGCAAGGCCCAGATCTCGGGACGGCGGGCGATGCCGCCGCGGACCCTCGCGGCGCGGCCCGCAACGGCGCACCGGCCGGCAACGGTGCAGGCGGCCGCGTCCCGGCAGGATTCGGAGGCCCTCAAGGCGCTGCGCCGCGCCTACGCACGGGGAGCCGGCGCCCGCCCGGCCTGACGCGTCAGCCCAGGACGGCGCCGAGGCCGCTGCCGCAGAGGACCACGAAAGCCAGGGTGGCGATGAATTTCAGGTCCTCGATCCGCTCGCTCATGGCATCCTCGAAACGTTCTGTCTTCGGCGGCCCCGTCCTCGGGCTCCGTCCGGTCCCGGCGACGACTAGATCTTCGCTGTTTCCGCGCGATGTCGCCGTGCGTTTCGTCACGGGTTTCGCCGACATGCCCGCATTTCTCGGAACAGAGCCGACGAAATCTTAGGCATTCCGCCCGGCGCGGAATTTCGAAAGCGACCGGGGCGCGGGAACTTCACCAGGAATGAAGGGTTGTGCAGGCAGGTCTCAACAACCGCGGCCTTCCCGAGGCCAAAGGCCCGCTCGCCGAACCGGCGAGCGGGCCATTTCATGTGAAGGGGGCAGGAGCCCGGCCCGGACTCGCGCCGCCAAGTCTGGCGCCGTTCAGCCCCGGCGGGCTACGGAACCCGTGTTCCATCGGAGTTCTGACATGCGCAACATCCTCCTCCTCCTGATCCTCGTGGCGGCCGGCTTCGTGCTCGTGGCCATGTACGTCGCGCCCTCGCAGCCCGAGCTGCGCGCGTGGTACCGCGACCATGCCTGCGTGCATCTCGACAAGGTGAGCCCGCAGATCTGCGCTCCGATCCGTCAGGCCGATGGGGCCTGATCCCGCGACGCACGGCGGTCTGCGGCGGGCCATCGATTGGGCCTTCCGCGACCGCCGGACCGGCGCGATCACAGTCGCGCAATGGCCGAACCTTCCCCTGTGGCTGTTCGCCGGGACGAGCCTCGCGGATTGGATCCTGAACCCGCCCGGCACGGTCGCCTGGGCCCTGCGCCTCATTGCGGGTGCGAGCCTCGCGTGGTGGGCCATCGACGAGCTCCTGCGCGGCGTCAACCCGTGGCGGCGCTTCCTCGGGGCCGCCGCACTCGCCGGCCAAGCCCTGGTCCTGGCGACCGCCGGCCCCTGATCGAGCGGTGTCGGGCCGCGTCGAAGCCTCCCGAACACGAAAACTCGATCGCGGACAATCGACTTGACCGCCGGCCTCGACCGGGTATCGCTGCGGCAGGCAAGATCGACGAGGAACTCTCATGGCGGATGCCGGCAACGCGCTGCCCACCGAGGCGGTCCCGCCTCAGGCGGATCGGCTGCACCTGCTGCATCGGATCGCCGAGGCTCTGGATATGCCGCTGGCCGATCTCTACGGCCACGCGCTGCGAGCCGGGCACACGCCCCCGACGGAAGTGGAATGCGCGGCCGTGCTGGCGGCGTTCCTGCGCATCGGGGATCCGAATGCCCGGCGCCGGTGCCTCTCCCTGCTGCAGGCGCTCGCCGAGGGCTGAGGTGACCCTGCGCCGCCCATCGTCTCCCGCCATTTGACCGCGGGGCGATCCCTTGCCTTGATGCGCCGGCCGGCACGTAAGACCGGCTCGCTCCGCACCGGGCCAGGAGCGGCGAGGACGCCTTCGGGCGCGGGCAGGGAGGAATATCGATGACGAGGCAGGACCACGCGACGATGGCGCGTCCGGTGACGGGCGCAATCCGGTCGGGGCTCGCGCGCGCAGCGCTCGCCACCACGCTCTTTCTCGGGGTCGTCGCGGCGGCCATCGCGGCACCGGCCAGCTTTCCGGAGCAGCGCGAAGCCGACCATGTGGTCAAGGATTTCCGCTTCAGCACCGGCGAGACGCTGCCGGTGGTGCTGCACTACACCACCCTGGGCACGCCGCACCGGAACGCCCGGGGCGAGATCGACAACGCCGTGCTGGCGCTGCACGGCACCACCGGAACCGGCAAGAGCTTCCTCAATCCGGGGCTCGGCCCGGAGCTGTTCGGGGAGGGCGCGCCCCTCGATGCGCGCCGGTACTTCGTCATCCTCCCCGACGGGCTCGGACGGGGGGGCTCGACGAAGCCCTCGGACGGGCTGCGGGCGCGGTTCCCCCGCTACGGCTACGCCGACGTGGTGGAGGGCCAGCACCGGGTCGTGGCCGAGGCCCTCGGCATCAAGCACCTGCGCCTCGTGCTCGGCACCTCGATGGGCGGCATGCAGGCCTGGATGTGGGGCGAGCGCTACCCCGGAATGATGGACCTGATCATGCCGGTGGCGAGCCAGCCGATTCCCGTGAGCGGGCGCAACGCCCTGTGGCGGCGCCTCCTGATCGAGGGCATCCGCACCGATCCGGACTGGAAGAATGGCGAGTACACGTCGCAGCCGAGAAATTTCGGGCACATCCTGCCGATCTTCAATATCATGACCGAGAGCGTGCTCGGCCAGCAGAAGCAGGCCCCGACCCGGGCCGCCGCGGACGCGCTCTACGACAAGCTCGTCGCCTCCTACGAGAATAGGGCCGACGCCAACGACTGGATGTACTGGTTCGATTCCTCCTACGATTACGACCCCTTCGCCGAGCTCGGGCGCATCAGCGCCAAGGTGCTGGCGGTCAACTTCGCCGACGACGAGCTGAACCCGCCCCAGCTCGACGTGATGAACGCCGCGGTCGCCAAGGTGAAGGACGGACGCTTCGTCTTGGTGCCGACCTCGTCCGACACCCACGGCCACCAGTCGCTGCGCTTCGCCAACCTCTGGAAGGGCTATCTGGCCGAGTTCCTCGCCGATCCCACGGAGGCGACGGAGGCTCAGAGCTCGGCCGAGCGCCTCGACAGCTCGGCCCGCAGGTGACGCGCCGCCTCCGTCAGGGCCGCGGCGCGGCGCTGGCGGGGGCGGGGCAGGTCGAGCCTGACCTCCGCGGCGATCCGGCCCGGGCTGCCGGCCAGCACCACCACCCGGTCGGCGAGCGTCACCGCCTCGTCGATGTCGTGGGTGACGAACAGGACGGTCTTGCCCGTCTGCGCCTGGATGCGCTGCAACTCGTCCTGCAGCCCCTCGCGGGTGAAGCTGTCGAGGGCCGAGAAGGGCTCGTCCATCAGCAGCACGTCGGGCTCCACCGCGAGCGCCCGGGCGATGGCGACGCGCTGGCGCTGCCCGCCCGAGAGCTGGTGCGGCCAGCGGCCGGCGAGGTCGGCGAGGCCCACGAGGACGAGCATCTCGGCGGCCTTGGCCCGGCGCGCGGCGCGCGACAGGCCGGAGCCCTCGAGCCCGAAGGCGACGTTGTCGACGACCCGGCGCCAGGGCAGCAGCCGCGCATCCTGAAACACCAGCGCCATCGGGGTGCGGCAGCCGGGCCGGGTGTCGAGCCGGACCTTGCCGGAGGAGGGCTTGGCCAGCCCGATCAGCACCCGCAGCAGGGTGGACTTGCCGACGCCGGACTCGCCCACGATCACCAGGAACTCGCCCCGCGCGATGCTGAGGTCGAGATTGGCCAGGATGATGTTGCGCGTGCCGCCGCGCTCGTAGGCGAGGCTCAGGCCGCGGATGTCGATGATGGGGCTGCCGCCGGGTCGATCGGTCATGGGTCTCACGCCCGCCAGCGCAGGAGCCAGCCCTGCAGGGCCACGAAGGCCGTGTCGAACAGCCCGTAGAGCGCCGCCATGGTCAGCATGTAGACGACCACGATGTCGGTGGAGAGGAGACTCGAAGCCTGCATCATGCGCTGGCCGACCCCCGCGACGCCGAAGATCTCGGCCGCCACCACGGCCATCCAGGCCTGGCCGAGCGCCGTGCGCAGACCGACGAGGATGCCCGGGGTCGCGGCCGGCAGCAGGATCTTCACGAGCCGGCTGACGGGAGAGCGGAAGCCGAAGGCCTGCGCCACCTCGATCAGGTCGCGATCGACCTGCCGGACCGCCCCTTGGGTCGCGAAGAACACGATCCAGAACACCCCGATGGCGATGATGAACACCGCCGCCGAGGGCTGCACCCCGAACCAGATGATGGCGAAGGGCACCCAGGCGAGGCCGGGAATCGGGCGCAGCAGCCGCACGATCCAGGCGGTGAAGGCCTCGAAGGGCTGGAACATGCCGCTCAGCAATCCGAGCCCGATCCCGGCGCCGGCGCCCACCACGAGGCCGGCGACGTAGTGGCTGAGGCTCGACATCACGGCCTCCGGCCAGATTCCGAGGGAGACCTCGCGCAGGAAGGCCGTCGGCAGGGTGCTCGGCGGCGGCAGGAAGGCCGGGTTGATCAGGCCGAGACGGGGCATCGCCTCCCAGAAGGCCAGGAACGCGATGAGCCCGGTCGCGGCGAGCAGCGTCGAGCGGAGATATTTCATCGGGCCGGTGCGGCGCGCCTCAGCGCGCGGTCGCCTTCTCGTAGAAGCTCGGCACGAACAGGCCGTCCACCGGGATGTCCTTCTCGAGGGTGCCGATGCTGACCTGGTAGGCCTGCAGCTTCTTGGTCGCCTCGATGATCCCGCGGGGATCGACGGTGAACCGGGCGGCCGGCGACGACAGGGCCTTCTGGATGGTCGCGACGTCCGTGATGCCCTTGCCGAGCGCCTGCTCGACCGGCACGGCGGCGCGCGCTGGGTCGCTCCTGAGAAGATCGGTCGCCTTCACGAGGGCCTTCACGAGCCCCTCGACGGCCGCAGGATTCTTGTCCGCGAAGGCGCCGAAGACCCCCACCACGGTGCCGGGCTGATCGGGGAACATCTCGCCGCCGGTGGCCACGAGCTTCATCGCCGGGTTGCGGGACCGGACGATGGTGAGCGCCGGCTCGCGGATCGAGGCCCCGTCGACGGCGCCGGCGAGCAGAGCCTGCTGGGTCGCGTCGATGCCCATGGCGACGATGTCGGCGTCGGCCTTGCCGGTCTTCACGACCTGCCAGAGCCAGTGCTGCAGGGTGGTGTTCGGCACCGAGCCCGGGGGCTGGGTGGCGAGGCGCGCGGCCCGGCCCTCCTTGGCGTGGAAGGCCCGGAAGGCCTCGGCCTTGTCGGCTCCGTCCTTGAAGTAGGGGGCGAGCTTGGGACCGGCCACGAACACCATCTCCTCGATGGCGGTGGCGGCGACAACCCGCACGTCGATGTTCTTGGTGCGCGCCACCGCGAGGGGCGCGATGCCGGCGACGTAGATGTCGATCGTGCCGGAGGCCAGCGCCTGGATCATGTTCGGGCCGGATTCGAAGGTGGTGAAGGTCGGGGCAAGGCCCGCCTCCTTCAGCCAGCCCTCGCCGTTCGCCACGAAGATCGGGGCCGCGCCGATGACCGGGATCACGCCGATGCGCACGGGGACGGCCGCCGTCTGGGCGCTCGCGGCGCTGGCCAGGAGCAGGCCGGCGGCAGCCGTGAGGAACGTCTTGATGACGGAGAGCGGCGGACGCATCGGTGGGGATCCGGTCGGGGAAGCGGCCATCCCCATGCCACAGGCGGGCAAAACTTCAAATACCAATGTCGATCCGTGAATTGGTCGGACCCAGGACGCTGGGGAACACCCGCGCGCGGCCTCTCGTTGTCAGCCGGTCGCCGCGTGCGGCCACGACAGACAATCAGGGAGTTGTGCCATGAGCCTCATCGGCAGCATCGTCAGCAAGATCCTGCACCCGTTCGGCGGTGGCTCGGCGGAGGCGGCGCCCTCGGGCTCGTCCGCCGCCCCTGCGGGGGGATCGAGCAACCCGGCCTCGACGGCCACCACCGGATCCGCCGGCTCGGCTCCTGCCTCGACCGGAGGCACGGTCGACGTCGAGTCCGTCCTCAACGACATGGCCGCGAAGAACTCGCAGACGCTGAACTGGCGCACCTCCATCGTCGATCTGATGAAGCTGCTCGACCTCGACTCGAGTTTGCATGCCCGCCAGCAGCTCGCTGACGAGTTGCACTATACCGGCGACAAGAGCGACTCGGCCTCGATGAACATCTGGCTGCACAAGCAGGTGATCAAGAAGCTCGAGGAGAACGGCGGCAAGGTCCCGGCCGATCTGAAGGACTGAGGCGAGCCGGGGCCCGGCCGAGGGGCGACAGGCTTCGCGTTCCGGAGCCTGTCCGCAGGAACGCTCCCTCTCCCGGCCCGGGAGAGGGAGCAGGACGTTCCAGAGAGGCCGGCCCCCCGGCGGAATCGCTGGCGCGAAGCTCACCCGAACGGGCGCGCGGCACCGCTCACTTGCCCGTGCGAACCCGCGTCCAGAGCCGGGTGACGAAGCGCTGGGTGCGGTCGTCCCAGGCCGTGTTGGTCGAGAGGCGCTGCATCATCGCCTCGTCCGGGTAGATCCCGGTATTGTTCAGGATCTCGGGCTTCACCAGCTTCTTCGCCGGCAGGTTGCCGCTCGCGTAGGAGACGAAGTTGGTGTTGGCCGCCGCCACCTCGGGCCGCATCATATAGTCGATGAAGGCGTGGGCCTCCGCCGGGTGGGGCGCATCCTTGGGGATCGCGAAGGCGTCGAACCACATCAGCGCGCCCTCCTTCGGGATGACGTAGCCGATCTCGATGCCGTTCTTGGCCTCCTCGGCGCGCTTCTTGGCCTGCAGCACGTCGCCCGAATAGCCGACCGCGACGCAGAGGTCGCCGTTGGCGAGGGACTGGATGTATTCCGAGGAGTGGAACTTCCGCACCGCGCCCCGTACCTTGTAGAGCGCGTCGGTGACCTGGGTGATGTCGTCCCAGCGCTTCGAATCCGCCTTGAGGCCGTAGGCCGGCAGCATGCTGGGGATCAGATCCTCGGGGGAATCGAGCATCATGATCCCGCAATCCTTGAGCTTGTTGGCGCTCGCGGGATTGAGGACGAGGTTCCAGGTGTTGAGGGGAGCCGACGCGCCGAGGCGCTCGCGCACCGCCGCGAGGTTGAGCCCGAGACCCGTGGTGCCCCACATGTAGTCCACCGCGTAGGCGTTGCCCGGATCGTAGGTGGCGAGGCGCCCGGCGATCTCGGGCCAGACATGCGTCAGGTTCGGGATCTTGGCCTTGTCGAGGGGCTGGAAGGCGCCCGCCTTGATCAGCCGCTGCAGGAACGGGCCGGAGGGCACCACCACGTCGTAGCCGGAACGGCCGGCGAGCAGCTTCGTCTCGAGGATCTCGTTGTTGTCGTAGGTGTCGTAGACGACCTTGATGCCGGTCTGCTGGGTGAAGTCCTCCAGCACCTTCGGGTCGATATAGTCCGACCAGTTGTAGATGTTGACGACGCGCCCGGGCGTCTGCGCCCCGGCGGGCGCGCCCGCGAGGGACGCGAGCAGCGCAGCGAGGGTGCCGAGGAGGGCACGGCGCCTCACGGAGCATCCCCGGCCGGCAGCTTGGCGGCGGTGACCACGATCTCGACGAGGTATTCCGGCCCGGCGAGCCTGGCCTCGACGGTGGCGCGGGCCGGCGGGTTCGCCTTGTCGACCCAGGCATCCCAGGCGGCGTTCATCTCCGCGAAGGTCGCCATGTCGGCGAGGTAGATGGTGGTGGCGAGGATGCGGCTCTTGTCGCTGCCGGCGACGGCGAGCAGCCGGTCGATCTCGGCGAGGATCGATTGCGTCTGGGCGGTCACCCCGGTGCCCACGGTGTCGGCCGCCACCTGGCCCGCCAGGAACACCATGTCGCCGTGGGTGACCGCCTGGCTCATGCGCGGGCCGGGTTCGAAGCGCTTGATCGTCATGGTCGCCTTGAGCTTTCTGGAGGATGCGGGCGCGAAGGACCCGCCCGGCGCGTTGTGCCGCCGGATGCGCCCGGCCGTAAAGGGGGAAGCCGCGGGCTCGGCCTCGCGCACGCGAGGGCGTGAACTGCGACAAACTCTCACGATGCGGCGCAACCCAAGGCCCGGTTGGCACGTTCATTGGGCAGTTTACAGTGAAGCTCAGGAACTTAGCGCCATGTTTTCGATCATCGGGACCATCATCATCGGCTTCATCGCCGGCGTCATCGCCAAGTTCCTCATGCCGGGGAACAACGAGCCGTCCGGCTTCATCCTCACCACCATCCTGGGCATCGTCGGCGCCTTCGTGGCGACCTTCATCGGCCAGGCCGTCGGCTGGTACGGGCCAAATCAGGGGGCGGGCTTCATCGGCGCCATCGTGGGCGCGGTGGTCGTGCTGGCGATCTACGGCTTCGTCGCCGGCCGCAGCCGCACCACCACGCTCTGACGCTCTCACGCAAGTCCGGACATGCAGAGGGGCGCCGCGAGGCGCCCCTCTTTCGTTGTGCGGGACCGGATCTGGGCGTCGTCTCAGAGCTGGTCGGCCGCGGCCTTGACCGCGCAATGGCCCGTGGCACCCCGGATGGCGAGGCCGGCACCGACGATCAGGGCGGCGAGGCTGAGGAGCTTGTTCGGCCGGGGCTGCGCGGCGGCGGCCGCGATGCCGAGCCCGAGCACCACCGAGACGGCGCGCTCGGTCGTCGTGAGGTTCGGCTGACCGCTGAAGATGTCGTGGATCATCGCATTCGCCATCGGGCGTTCTCTCCTGTGAAACGAGTCTCGCGGTGCGAACGCGAAGCCCCGGGCAGCGTTCCGAGCCCCTGTGCCGCATCGCACCGGCACCGGTCCGACCGGACCCGCGCGCGCATGAAAAAAGCGCGGCCCGGGGGGCCGCGCTTCGTTGCTGTCGGGTCGGTTCGGCCGGAGCCTACTCGCCGGCGTTGCGGCGCTCGCCGCGCTCGCGGCGGGGCTCTTGGTCGCCGCGGTCACCGCGCTCGGCCTTGAGCTTCTCGGTGAGGTCCTCGCCGGTCTGCTGGTCGACGACCTTCATGGAGAGGCGGATCTTGCCGCGGTCGTCCTGACCGAGGAACTTCACCTTCACCTTGTCGCCTTCCTTGACGACATCCGTGACCTTGGCGACCCGCTGGGCAGCGAGCTCCGAGATGTGGACGAGACCATCCTTGGCGCCGAAGAAGTTCACGAAGGCGCCGAACTCCATCGTCTTCACGACGGTGCCATCGTAGATCATGCCCGGCTCGGCCTCGGCCACGATCGAACGGATCCAGTTATAGGCCGCCTTGATCGCCTTGCCGTCCGAGGAGGCGATCTTCACGATGCCAGTATCCTCGATGTTGATCTTGGCGCCGGTCTTCTCGACGATCTCGCGGATCACCTTGCCGCCGGTGCCGATCACTTCCCGGATCTTGTCGGTCGGGATCTGCATGGTCTCGATGCGCGGCGCGTACTCGCCGAGCTCGGGCCGGGCCGCCGTCAGGGCCTTGGCCATCTCGGCCAGGATGTGGCCGCGGCCGTCCTTGGCCTGGGCCAGCGCCACCTTCATGATCTCCTCGGTGATGCCGGCGATCTTGATGTCCATCTGGAGCGAGGTGATGCCCTCGTCCGTGCCGGCCACCTTGAAGTCCATGTCGCCGAGGTGATCCTCGTCGCCGAGGATGTCGGAGAGCACCGCGAAGCGCTCGCCCTCGAGGATGAGGCCCATGGCGATGCCCGCGACGGGGCGGCGCAGGGGCACGCCCGCATCCATCAGCGACAGCGAGCCGCCGCAGACGGAGGCCATCGAGGAGGAGCCGTTCGACTCCGTGATCTCGGACACGACGCGGATCGTGTACGGGAACTCGTGGGCCGGCGGCAGCACCGGGTGGATCGCGCGCCAGGCGAGCTTGCCGTGGCCGATCTCGCGGCGGCCGGGGGAGCCCATCCGGCCGGTCTCGCCCACCGAATAGGGCGGGAAATTGTAGTGCAGCAGGAAGGTCTCCTTGTAGGTGCCTTCCAGCGCGTCGATGAACTGCTCGTCCTCGCCGGTGCCGAGGGTCGCGACGACGAGCGCCTGCGTCTCGCCGCGGGTGAACAGGGCCGAGCCGTGGGCGCGGGGCAGCACGCCGACCTCGGAGACGATCGGGCGGACGGTCTTCACGTCGCGGCCGTCGATGCGCGAGCCGGTGTCGAGGATGTTCCAGCGGACCACCTTCGACTGGGCCTCCTTGAAGGCGGCCTTGACCTTCTCGGGGGCGAACTTCTGCTCGCCCTCGACCGGGCAGAGGGCGGCCACGACCTTCGCCTTCACGGCGTCGACGGCGGCGTAGCGCTCCTGCTTGACGGTCTTCTTGTAGGCGTCGCGCAGCTCGGATTCGCAGATCTCCAGGACGGCCGTCTCGACGTCGGCGTTCTCCGGCGGGGAGAAGTCGCGCGGCTCCTTGGCGGCCTTCTCGGCGAGGCGGATGATCGCCTCGATCACGGGCTGGAAGTGCTTGTGGCCGAACATCACGGCCCCGAGCATCACGTCCTCGGAGAGCTCCTTCGCCTCCGACTCGACCATCAGGACCGCGTCCTGGGTGCCGGCGACGACGAGGTCGAGGGTCGATTCGTCGGTCTCGGTCACGGCCGGGTTCAGCTTGTAGCCGCCGTTGAGGTAGCCGACGCGGGCCGCGCCGATCGGGCCCATGAAGGGCACGCCGGAGAGCGTGAGGGCGGCGGAGGCCGCCACCATGGCGACGATGTCGGGATCGTTCTCGAGGTCGTGGGTCAGGACGGTAACGACGACCTGGGTGTCGTTGCGCCAGCCCTCGACGAAGAGGGGGCGGATCGGACGGTCGATCAGGCGGGAGACCAGGGTCTCCTTCTCGGAGGGACGGCCCTCCCGCTTGAAGTAGCCGCCCGGGATGCGGCCGGCGGCGTAGGCGCGCTCCTGGTAGTTCACGGTCAGCGGCAGAAAGTCGATGCCGGCCTTCGGCTCCTTCCCCGACACGACGGTGGCGAGGACCGAGGTCTCGCCGTAGGTGGCGACGACGGCGCCGTCGGCCTGGCGGGCGACCTTGCCGGTCTCGAGGACGAGCTTGCGGTCGCCCCAGATCAGCTCTTCACGTTGGACGTCGAACATATCTCATCAGCCTTCATACGGTCGGGCGAACCCGGCACCGCCAGCGGCAAGACGGCGAGGGACTCCCGGTTCGGAAGCCCCTCGCGATCCTGCCCTGGCGTCGCGCCTCGAAGTCGCCCGGGGATCGACGGGCCGGACCCATTCCGCCCCGTCGATGGTCGAGCGCGGTCCCGAGCCGGGCTCGGGACCGCGCGTTGGAAGATCCTAGCGACGGATGCCGAGGCGCTCGATCAGCGAGCGGTACCGGGCCTCGTCCTTGCGCTTCACGTAGTCGAGCAGCGAGCGGCGCTGCGAGACCAGCTTCAGGAGGCCGCGGCGGGAATGGTTGTCCTTGCCGTGGGTCTTGAAGTGCTGGGTCAGGTTGGTGATCCGCTCGGTGAGGATCGCCACCTGGACCTCCGGCGAACCGGTGTCCTTGCCGCCCTGCGCGTAGTCCTTGATGAGCGCGGTCTTGCGCTCTGCCGTGATCGACATCGCCTTTGGCCTTTCGGGATGGGGTGTCTGGATGCGGGCCGCCCCGTGAGGGAGCGGCGCGTGCTCGGGCCTTGGCCACTGCCGGGATGTCGTCCAGCAGGGTCTAACCCCCAAGCGGTTCAAGCCCCGCCCGTTGCCGGGTCGAGGTCGCGCGGACCATACACGAAACCGTCCGCAGCGCCAGTCCTCCCGGAGGCGGCCCCTCGCCGCGCTGTCCCCGGCCTCCACCCTGGCGCAGGATTTGCCGCCGGAACGGTCGCCCGGTTGGGGTCAAGCGAGCCCCGGTGCGGGCCGAGGGAAGCGAGCGCGTGCGAATCATGGCCGTCACCCGCCGCAACGGCCGCAAGCCGATCGCCCGGATCCTCGCCGAGCACGCGGACGCGGCGGCGGGGCCGCCGCTCGCGCGCAACCTCACGGCCTTCAGCCTCGTCTGCATCGGGGTCGGGGCCACGGTCGGGGCGGGGATCTTCGTGCTGACCGGCACCGCCGCCGCGCAATATGCCGGGCCGGCCCTGGTCCTGTCCTTCCTCCTCGGGGCGGTCGCCTGCGCCTTCGTCGGCCTCTGCTACGCCGAGCTCGCCGCGATGATCCCGGTCCCGGGCTCGACCTACACCTACACCTACGCCACCCTCGGGCGGTTCTGCGCCTGGATCATCGGCTGGGACCTCGTGCTCGAGTTCGCCATGGCGGCCGCGACCGTGGCGGTGGGCTGGTCGGGCTACGCGCAGAGCCTGCTGGCCGATCTCGGCCTCAGGTTGCCGACGAGGCTCGCGTCCGCCCCGGGCGCGGGCGGGCTCGTGAACCTGCCCGCCGCCGGGATCGTCCTCGCCCTGACGGCACTCCTCGTGCGCGACAACCGGGACGCGGCCCGCGCCAACGCCGCCCTGGTGGCGCTCAAGGTCGCGATCATCCTGGCCTTCGTGGCGGTCGGCGCCGCGCACCTGAACCCCGCCCTGTGGTCGCCGCTCGTCCCGCCGAACACCGGCACGTTCGGGGCGTTCGGCTGGAGCGGGGTGCTGCGGGGCGCGGGCGTCGTCTTCTTCGCCTTCATCGGCTTCGAGACCGTGGCGACGGCGGTGGGCGAGACCCGGGCGCCGCAGCGGGACGCCCCGATCGGCCTCCTCGGGGCGCTCGTCCTCACCACGATCCTGTACGTGGCGGTGGCCGCGGTGCTGACCGGCCTCGTGCCCTACCGGGAGCTGGACGTCGCCGACCCGATCGCCAAGGCGATCGACGCGATCGGGCTCGGCGCCTTCGCGGTGGTGATCAAGCTGGGGGCGCTGGTCGGCCTCACCACCTCGGCGCTGACCGCCCTCTACGGGCAGGCGCGGATCTTCTACGCCATGGCACGCGACCGGCTCCTGCCGGACACCTTCGCGCGGGTCCATCCCGTGACCCGGACGCCGGCCCTGAGCCAGGGGCTGATCGGGGTGCTGACGGCCCTCGTCGCCGCCTTCGTGCCCATCGACATCCTGGGCGAGCTCGTCAGCATCGGGACCCTGCTGGCCTTCATCCTCGTCTGTGCCGCGGTGCTGATCCTGCGCCGGACCGAGCCGGACCGGCCGCGCCCGTTCCGGGTCCGGGCCGCGCCCCTGGTGGCCGGCCTCGGCATCCTGACCTGCCTCGCCCTGATGGCGGGGCTGCCGGGGGACACCTGGATCCGCCTCGCGGTCTGGCTCGGGATCGGGCTCGCGATCTACGCTGGCTACGGGCGCCATTCGGGGGAGCCCGGCGCCGCGCCGCGCGCGTGAGGCCGTCGACCGGAGGCGGGCCCCGCATCCCGGGCTCCGCCCTGCGGCCCCGGGATGCGGTGGACATCGATCTCCGCCGTCAGGCGGCGGAGGAAGGCGCTTTCCCTCAGTACGAGCGGTTCCCGGCGCGGCCGCCGCCGTAGCGGCGGCGCAGGAACTGGATGACCTTGGGCAACAGGAAGGCGATGAGGATCTTGCGCATGGGGTGGGGCGGCTCGCGGTGAGGGGTTCGCGAGCCTCGCAAGCCCGCATCGTGCCGGGAGAATGCCCGGACCGCGCAGAGCGTTCCGGGCGCGCCTCAGAGCTCGAGGGCGAGCGTCACCGGCGCGTGGTCCGAGGGACGGTCCCAGCCCCGGGCATGGCGGGCGACCGTGACGCCGCGCACGGTGCCGGCGAGGTCCGGCGAGACCCAGGCATGATCGAGGCGGCGGCCCTTGTTGGCGGCGGCCCAGTCGGGCGAGCGGTAGCTCCACCAGGTGTAGATCTTCTCGGGCTCGGGCGTCAGGAGGCGGGCCGCGTCGATCCAGCCCGCCTCGCCGCGCAAGGTCTCGAGCCGCTCGGTCTCGATGGGGGTGTGGCTCACCACGTCGAGGAGCTGCTTGTGCGACCAGACATCGTGCTCCAGCGGGGCCACGTTGAGGTCGCCGACGAGGATCGCCGGGCCCGACACCCGGCGCCCGCCCCAGGCGCGCAGCGCGTCGAGGAAGTCGATCTTGTGCGCGAATTTCGGGTTCAGCCCGACATCCGGCACGTCGCCGCCGGCCGGCACGTAGAAATCGTGCAGGACGATGCCGGCGGCCCGGCCCGCCTCCGGTCCGAGCACCGCCGAGATGTGACGCGCATCGGCCCGCTCGCAGAAGGACATCACCGCGCGGGTCAGGAGGGGATGGCGCGACAGGATCGCGACGCCGTTATAGCCCTTCTGGCCCGCGAACACGACGTGCTCGTAGCCCGAGCCCCGCAGCGCCTTCAGCGGAAAGGCGTCGTCCGGGCACTTCGTCTCCTGCAGGCAGAGCACGTCCGGCCGCTCCTCGGCGAGGAAGCGCAGGACGTGGTCGATGCGCAGGCGCACCGAGTTGATGTTCCAGGTGCTGACGGTGAAGCGCAAGGGCGGGGACTCGCGAAGGATCGAGGGCCCCTCGATAGCGGATTTTTCGAGCTTGGCGAGGGCTTGGGATCCGTTCGGCGCGGGCGCGCCGCCGGCCGGAGCGGGTGCGGCGGCGCGTCTCGCCGCGGGCCGCCCGAACCGAATTCCCGTGCGCGGCGGCCGCGGAGGGGCTATGGCCCCGGGCTGACACCCGCAGAAGGCCGCTTCGTGCCGCACCCTCGCTCCGTGCTCTTCAACGCCTATTGGGCTGCCTGGACCGCGCTGTTCCTCGCACCCCTCCTGGTGTTCGCCGCCTCCGGCTCGCCGGCCCGGCCGATCCGCGCCGCGACGCGCCTGTGGGCCCGGGGCATCCTGTTCGGCCTGCGCCACCTCGTCGGGCTCACCTACGTGGAGGAGGGCCGGGAGCGCATCCCGCGCGAGCCCTGCCTGATCGTCGCCAACCATCAATCGGCCTGGGAGACCCTGGCTTTCCTGATCCTGGTGCCGGATGTCGCGATCGTGGCCAAGCGCGAGCTGATCACGATCCCGGTCGTCGGCTGGTTCCTGCGCCGCTCGCCGATGATCATCATCGACCGGGCGAACGGCACCCAGGCCCTGCGCACGATGATCGACGAGAGCCGGGCGGCGGTGGCGGCCGGGCGCTCGGTGCTGATCTTCCCCGAGGGCACCCGCGGCACGATCGGCGATCCGGTGCAGTTCAAGCGCGGCGTCGAGCTGCTGTACGGCCGCCTCGGGTTGCGGGTGCTGCCGGTGGCGGTGAATTCCGGCCTGTACTGGCCGAGCGGCTCGCGGACGCGCGCCGGCACCGTCGTGGTGAGCTACCTCGACGCCCTGGCTCCGGGCCTGCCCGCCGCCGACTTCCTGCGCGGCACCGAGGGGGCGATCGACCGCGAGCTCGACCGCTGGCGCCCGGCGGATCTCGGGCTGCAGATGCCCTGAGGCGGCGCGCTTACGGGCGCTGCATCTGCTGCTGCAGCGCCTTGTCCTCGGCGCGCCCGTAATTGATCACGAACTGCATCCCGTCGACGGCCTTGCCCTTCTGCAGGTTCGAGAGCTGCACCGTGGTCAGGTAGCCCTGCGGATCGGTGATCCGCCACTGGCTCAGCGTCTTCATCTCGGCATCGAAGAACAGCTGGATCTTCGAGGTGCCCCCGAGGGTCGAGCGGTCCTCGAGGGCGATGCGGATGCCGCCCGGATCGTTCGAGACGTCCGTCACCGAGAGGTCGCGGGCGAGGTCGATCTTCTCGCGCAGCAGGAATTTCAGCGGCGTCTGCGAGATGAAGTACAGGTCCTGCGTCGAGAGCTTGCGGTCGCGCACCGCCACCGAGGTGCCGTCGGCGACGACCTCGAGGGGCGAGGGCTGATCGTAGTCGAAGCGCAGGCGGCCGGGCTTGGCGAGCGTCAGCTTGCCGCCGATGCGGCGCCCGTCGGCGCCGATCTGGACGAAGTTGCCCGTGAGGGTCGTCATCCCGTTGAAATAGGCGTTGGCCTGAGCCAGCACGGTGGCGGGATCGGCATCCTCGGCCGGCAAGGCGGCGGCGTTCGGGGCGCCGACGGCGGCGACCTTCGCCTCGCCCGGCGCCGCCTTGTGCGCCGAGGCCTTCGGGCCGCCGGTCTTCTCGCCCCCCTTGTCCGCACCCCTCTCGGCACCCCTCTCGGCACCCTTGGCCTCCTTTGCCTCCTTGCCGCCCTCCTTGACCTGCTTCGGCGCGGGCTTCCTCGGCGCGGCGGGGGCGGGCGCGGGCGCCTTCGGGGCGGGGGCGGGCTCCGGCGCGGGCTCCTCCTTGCGGCCGAACAGGCCGTCGAGGAACGACGAGACCTGCGCGGCGGCCGGGTCGGGCTGGAGGAGGCCGCCTGCGAGGACGAGCAGCGACGCGGCAAGCAGGCTCTGGCGGCGGCCGATCATCGTGGGCGTACTCCGGGAGCGGGAGAAGGGGGCGGGAGGCCCCATGCTTAGAGACCCGCCCTGTGGCGAATATGCGACGCCGGCCCCGAAGGGCCGGCGCGGAGATCAATCGTCGTCGTACATCACGCCGCCGGACATCATGGAGGAGGGCCCGCCCTCGACCAGGATCTCGCGCTTGCCGGCGTGGTTGGCCGGGCCGACGATGCCCTCGATCTCCATGCGCTCCATGATCGAGGCGGCGCGGTTGTAGCCGATCTGCAGGCGGCGCTGGATGTAGCTGGTGGAGGCCTTCTTGTCGCGCAGCACCACCTGAATGGCCTGCTCGTAGAGGTCGCCGCCGGCCTCGCCGCCGCCGCTCGCCACGAAGCTGCCGACGTCGAAGACCGCCACATCCGTCTCCTCGGGCTCCTCCTGGCGCTCGGCCCGCTCGGTCCGGTCCGCCTTGGAGCCCCGTCCGGCCTTCTCGGTCTCGCCCGACCCGTCATCGGCGGTGACGGCCTCGAGATAGGCCGGCCGGCCCTGGCGCTTCAGATGCGCCACCACGCTCTCCACCTCCGCGTCCGAGCAGAACGGCCCGTGCACCCGCGTGGTGCGCCCCCCGCCCGCCATGAACAGCATGTCGCCCTGGCCCAGCAACTGCTCGGCGCCCATCTCGCCGAGGATCGTGCGCGAGTCGATCTTGCTCGTGACCTGGAAGGAGATCCGGGTCGGGAAGTTGGCCTTGATCGTGCCGGTGATCACGTCCACCGACGGGCGCTGCGTGGCCATGATCAGGTGGATGCCCGCCGCCCGCGCCATCTGGGCCAGACGCTGGATCGCCCCCTCGATCTCCTTGCCCGCCACCATCATCAGGTCGGCCATCTCGTCGACCACGATCACGATGTAGGGCAGCGCCGACAGGTCCATCTCCTCCTGCTCGAACACGGCCTCGCCGGTCTCGCGGTTGAAGCCCGCCGGGACGGTGCGCAGGATCACCTCGCCCTTGGCGCGCGCCTCGGCCATGCGGGCGTTGTAGCCGTCGATGTTGCGCACGCCGATCTTGGACATCTTCTTGTAGCGCTCCTCCATCTCGCGCACCGCCCATTTGAGGGCGATCACCGCCTTCTTGGGGTCGATGACGACGGGGGAGAGCAGGTGCGGGATGCCGTCGTAGACGGACAATTCCAGCATCTTCGGATCGACCATGATCAGCCGGCACTCCTCGGGCTTCAGCCGGTAGAGGAGCGACAGGATCATGGTGTTGATGGCCACCGACTTGCCGGAGCCGGTGGTGCCGGCCACCAGCAGGTGCGGCATGCGGGCGAGGTCCGCGATGATCGGCTCGCCGCCGATGTTCTTGCCGAGGCAGAGGGCGAGCTTGTGCTTGCTCTCGGAGAAGTCCGGCGAGGCGAGGAGTTCGCGCAGGTACACGGTCTCCCGGGTCTCGTTCGGCAGCTCGATGCCGATGACGTTGCGGCCGGGCACGACCGCGACGCGGGCCGAGACGGCGGACATCGAGCGGGCGATGTCGTCCGACAGGCCGATGACGCGGCTGGACTTGGTGCCGGGGGCGGGTTCGAGCTCGTAGAGGGTGACGACGGGGCCGGGACGCACCGCCAGGATGTCGCCGCGCACGCCGAAATCCTGCACCGTCTGCTGGAGGTTCAGCGCGTTCTGCTCCAGCACGTCGGCGTCGACCTCCTCGCCCTCGCTCGCCACCGGCATCGCCAGGAGCTCCAGGGAGGGATGCGCGTAATCGGCGTTCTGGATGGTCGCCACCGCGAGGTGGCGCCCGGCCGGGATCAAGCTCGCGCGCGGCTCCGGCAGGATGGCGCGCGGGGCGATGACCGGGATCGACGGAGCGGGGAGGGGGGTCTGGTCGAGGACCGGCTCCATCTCGAGGGGTTCGGGCGCGGCCTGGACCGGGGCGGGGACCTGCGCGTCCGGGGCCGCCGCTTCGGGGGCCTGCGCCTCGGGCGCCGCCTTGCCGCGCAGCAGCACGGGGCGCGACGCGATCGGCATCGCGGCCACGGGCGCCGCAGCCGCGGGAGCCGACGGCGGCTGGACGCCCCGGATCGCCGCGCGGGCGGCCATGGCCGAGACCGGCCGCGGGCGCGCCGCCGCATCCGGTGCGGGGGCGATCGGGGCGGGGGCGGCCTCGGACCGGGCGGTGAAATCCGCGCCGGGACCGAAGACGAGGGAGAGGGCCGGGCGCGCATGGGCCGGCGCCGCCGATCCGGCCGGCTGCGCGGCGCGGTCCGGCGCCGGCCCGTCGATCACCGCTCCGTTCGGCTTGCCGTTATCCTGGCCGTTATCCTGGCCGTCGGCCGGGCGGGGGAGGCGGGTTCCGTCGAAGCGCACGAGGCGATCGAGCACGTAGACCGGGCTCGGCGGCAGGGCGCGCAGGAGCGAGATGTCGAGGGGAACGGAGACGAAGCGGTCGGACGCACCCTCGGCATGGGAATCCGGGGCCCGGTCGGGGCCGGCCTCCAGGGTCGCCACCTCGGCGCGCTTGTCGGCTTCGGCCTGGATCGCCGCCCAGGCCTCCATGGCGGACCAGTCCTGGCCCTCGAACCAGGGCTGCAGGTCCGACCAATCGGGCACTTCGGACCAGTCTCGCTCGGGCGCCGGGGCGTGCGGAGCCGGCGCGGCGGCGAACGGACCGGACAGGCCCGCATCGGCAGCTGGCGCGGGCGCGGCCTCGGCCGGGCCATCAGCCGGGGTCTTGGCCGGACGCCGGTCGGGGGTGCGGAAGAAGCGGACGCCGGGCGGCGGCACGAAGGGCTGACGCCACAGGGGAACCGGCGGCTCGGCCGAGGCGGCCTCGGCGGCCTCCTGGGCGGCGCGCTCCGCCGCCGCGCGCTCGGCCTCGATGGCGAGCGTCGCGGCCTGCGCCTCGGCCTGGGCCTGGGCGAGGGCGGCCCGCTCCGCGTCGAGGGCGCGCTGGCGCCGCTCGTGCAGCACGGTGTCGGGGGTGCGGGTGTAGCGCACGGCGGGCCGCTCGGGCTCGGCCGCCGCGGGGGCGGGCATCGACGCCGACAGGGAGGCCGCCAGGGAGGCGGCGGACAGGCCCGGCATCACGCCCTCGGGGGTGATCGCGGCGGGGCGGCGCGGCGAGCGGATCAGCACGCCGGGGCTCGAGGCCGCGACATCGATCCGGCTCTCCGGACGCGGGGCGCGCGCCAGCATCTCGGGGCTCGCCCGGTCGTCGAAGACCTCCGCGGGCCAGCCCTGGACGGCCGGCATCGGCACGCCCCAGACCGCGTCCGCCCCGTCGCGCCGGGGCGCCTCGACATGCGGCTCGCGCCCGCCCTGCATCCGGGCGCCCCGCGCCGGGGCCTCGTCGGAATCGGGGGCGTCCTCGTGGCCGCGGCCGACCATGGCGTGGGGGGCGGTGAGCCAGCTCGGAGCCGGTCGCGTGCCCGCGAGGGCGTAGCTCGGGCGGGCGGGCGCGCCGGCGAGGCGCCGGGTCAGGCTCGCCCGCAGGGACATCAGCCGGTGCGCCAGGGCGCCGATCGACAGGCCCGAGCGGTCGCCGCCCCGGCCGGGGCGGGAGGGATCACGATGGGAGTACGGAGGCCGTCCCGATGCGCGCATGGATTCTCAAGATGACTCGAACAAGGGCTCGCCCCAGGTGGAGCGGTTCCGGCCCAGTTAGGCCGATCGTCGTTAACAGACGCTTGAAATCGGCCCCTCCGCCGGGTCCTGCGCCGGGTCCAGCGGTGGGGCGCGGCGGCCGCCCCGCGGGCGCCCCCCTGGAGAGAGTCGCTCGACCGCACTAGGGTTTAGGCAGGGATCCTCGCTCGAATTGGCATCACGGTGGCACCTTCCCCCTCGCAGACGGATTTCCGCTCTCTCTACCGGCACGGCTTCGCCCGGGTCGCGGCCTGCACGGGCCGCAGCCACCCGGCCGAGCCGGAGCGCAACGCGGAGGAAACCCTCGGTCTCGCCCGCGAATGCCACGCCCACGGGGCGGTGCTGGCGGTGTTCCCGGAGCTGAACCTCTCGGCCTACGCGATCGAGGACCTGTTCCTGCAGGACACCCTGCTCGACGCGGTCGAGGCCGCCGTCGGGACGGTGGTGCGCGCCACGGCGGGCTTGCGCCCCCTCCTGGTCGTCGGGGCGCCGCTGCGCTGGCGCAACCGCATCTACAATTGCGCCCTGGCGATCCAGGGCGGGCGCCTGCTCGGCGTGGTGCCGAAGAGCTACCTGCCGAACTACCGGGAATTCTACGAGAAGCGTCACTTCGCCCCCGGTGCCGGCATCGCCGGCGAGGCGATCGGCGTGGCCGGGTATGCGGTGCCGTTCGGGACCGACCTCCTGTTCGAGGCCGCCGACATCGAGGGCCTCACCGTCGGCATCGAGGTCTGCGAGGACCTCTGGGTGCCCGAGGGGCCCGGCATGCGGGCGGCGCTCGCGGGGGCGAGCGTGCTCGCCAACCTCTCGGGCAGCCCGATCACGGTGGGGCGGGCGGAGGCGCGCGCCCTCCTGACCCGGGCCGCCGCCATGCGGGGCCTCTGCGCCTACGTCTACGCGGCCGCCGGCCTCGGCGAATCCACCACCGACCTGTCCTGGGACGGCCAGACCAGCGTCGACGAGCTCGGAATGCGCCTCGCGGAGGGCGAGCGCTTCGCCGCCGGCCCCGTCGCGACCCTCGCCGACATCGACCTCGACCGGATCCGGCAGGACCGTCTCCAGGCCGGCACCTTCGACGACAACGCCCGCATGCGCGAGGGCACCTACCGGCGCGTCGCCTTCCGGGCGGAACCGCCGGCCGACGATCTCGGCCTGCTGCGCCGGGTCGAGCGCTTCCCCTTCGTGCCGGCGGACCCTGCCCGCCTCGCGCAGGATTGCTACGAATCCTACAACATCCAGGTGGCGGGCCTCGCCAAGCGGCTGGAGAGCACCGGCACCCGGAAGGCCGTCATCGGGGTCTCGGGCGGCCTCGATTCGACGCATGCCCTCATCGTCGTCGCCAGGGCCCTCGACCGCCTCGGCCTGCCCCGCTCCAACATCCTGGCCTACACCCTGCCGGGCTTCGCGACCTCCGACGCGACGAAGGCCAACGCCCACGCGCTGATGCGGGCCCTCGGCTGCACGGCCGCCGAGATCGACATCCGCCCCGCCGCCAAGCAGATGCTCACCGACATGGGCCACCCGTTCGGGCGGGGCGAGCCCGTCTACGACGTCACCTTCGAGAACGTGCAGGCGGGCCTGCGCACCGATTACCTGTTCCGCCTCGCCAACCAGAACGACGCGATCGTGATCGGCACCGGCGACCTCTCGGAGCTGGCGCTCGGCTGGTGCACCTACGGGGTCGGCGACCAGATGAGCCATTACGGCGTCAATGCCGGCGTGCCCAAGACCCTGATCCAGCACCTGATCCGCTGGGTGATCGGTACCGGCCAGTTCGAGGCGGAGGTCGGCCGGACCCTGCAGGCGGTCCTCGACACCGAGATCTCGCCCGAGCTGGTGCCGGCCGATGCCGAGACGGGTCCCCAGGGCACGGAGGCCAAGATCGGTCCCTACGCCCTGCAGGACTTCAACCTGTTCTACACGCTGCGCCACGGCTTCCGGCCCTCGAAGATCGCCTTCCTGGCCCTGCATGCCTGGGGCAACGCGCAGCACGGCGTCTGGCCGCCGGACTTCCCCGCGGCGAAGCGCCAGGCCTACGGGCTCCCCGAGATCCGGCGCTGGCTCGGCGTCTTCGTCGCGCGCTTCTTCGGCTTCAGCCAGTTCAAGCGCTCGGCCCTGCCGAACGGCCCGAAGGTCTCGGCCGGGGGCGCCCTCTCCCCGCGGGGCGACTGGCGCGCGCCCTCCGATTCCAGCGCGCGGATCTGGCTGGCGGAGCTGGAGCGCAACGTTCCCGAAACCTGATCGACACAAACGCGACCGAATGTGCGACTATGCCGTGGCCTCGCGCATGACCTCCCGGCCGAGTCGCGGCCCGCGGAGACGATCTTGCCGTGACAGGACCGGAACCGTGGCAGCGCCGCCCCGGGGACCGGGCAGCCCAGCGGAGGTGCACCGATGCGGAGCTACAACCTGTTTCGCCTGAAGAGTGTGGACGGCCTCTGCTGCGCGGTGCCCGAAGCCTACGCCGTGCCGGCCTTCCTGGGCGGCGGCCGCTGGACCTTCGGCGGCAAGCTCGACGGCGAGAGCAGCGCGCCCCTCGACTTCGACGACCGCGCGGCCGACACGGCGATCCGCTTCAACGGCTTCTACCTGTTCCAGACCGTGGACCGGCGCTTCACCTGCGCCTGAGGGCGGGTCTCGCGCATCGCGGCGAGCATTCCTTAAGGGCTGGCGTGCGAGGATCGGGAGCATTCGGAAACACAAGGGCCGACCCATGTCGGAACATCGCAAAGAGACGCGCCAGAGGGTCTTCCTCAAGGGCCGGATCATGTTCAACCACGGCGCGTCGAGCATGGATTGCCTCGTGCGCGACCTCTCCACGTCCGGCGCGCGGCTCGCCCTGACCGAGACCGCGACGCTGCCGGAGGCGTTCGACCTGCTGATCCCGCAGAAGGATCGCACCTATCGGTCGATGCTGCGCTGGCGCCGGGACGACGCCGTCGGGATCACCTTCGCGGAAGCGGCCGGGGCGGAGCCGGTGGCCGCGGCGAGCGCGCCTCCGCTCGCACCGCCGGCCCCCGCCCTCGACGCCTCGCTCGAGATCCTCCTGCGCCGCATCGGCGAGCTCGAGAGCGAGAACGCGGCCCTGCGTCGGGTTCTCGCCACCATGTCCCAGCCCGCGAGCCCGGCCACCGCCGCCTGAATCAGGCGTCGAGGGCCGCGCGGATGCGCTCGGCATGGCCCGCGAGCACCTGCGGGTCGGCCATGCCCCCCTCGTGGCGCTTCAGCGGCACGCCCTCGTGGCGGGGCACGATGTGCACGTGTAGGTGGAACACCGTCTGACCACCCGCCGGCTCGTTGTATTGGAACACCGTCAGGCCGTCCGCCGCGAAGGCCGCCTTCACGGCCCGGGCGACGCGCTGCACCGTGGCGGTCAGCGCCGCGAGCGAGGCCGGGTCGGCATCGAGCAGCCCGCGGGCCGGCGCCTTCGGGATCACCAGCGTATGCCCCTCGCCCTGGGGCATCACGTCCATGAAGGCGAGGGTCTCGGCATCCTCGTAGACCTTCTGGGCCGGGATCTCCCCGCGCAGGATCTTGGCGAAGATGTTGTCGGGGTCGTAGGCGGGCGGCGTCTCGGCAGGTCGGCTCGTCTCGGCAGGTCGGCTCGTCTCGGCAGGTCGGCTCATGGCGGCTCCGTCGGGAAGACATGGGGCGGCACGATGCACCCGCGCGCCGGGCGCGTCCACGGGCAGCCCGGCATTCCGGGAGAACCGCCGCCCGCTCCGGAGCGTTGAGCCTCCATTCCCGTACAGCAAGGCTTGGCGGAATCGAGGCTCGGCGGCGCTTCCGGGCGCGGTTCGGTTCCGCCCTCAGGAGACGCCCGCATGGCCCATGAGAGCAACAGCGCCATCTATACGGCGGCCGGCGCCAACCTCGCCATCGCGGCGGCGAAGTTCGTCGGCGCCGCCCTGACCGGAAGCTCGGCCATGCTCGCCGAGGGCACCCACTCCCTGGTCGACACCGCCAACCAGATCCTGCTCCTCGTCGGGCTGAAGCGGGCGAAGAAACCGGCCGATGCCCGCCACCCCTTCGGGTATGGCCGCGAGATCTACTTCTACGCCTTCATCGTGGCGCTGTTCATCTTCCTCGGCGGCGGTGCCTTCGCGATCTACGAGGGCGTCCACAAGATCCAGCACCCGGAGCCGGCCGCGGACGCGACCCTGCTCGGGTACCACGTCTCCGGATTCTGGGTGAACCTCGCGATCCTCGGCTTTTCGGTCGCGGCCGAGGGGTTCTCCTGCTACGTCGCCCTCGCGTCGTTCTGGGCTGAGAAGGGCGAGCGCCCGCCGATCACGGCGATCCGCCGCAGCAAGGACCCGGCCCTGTTCACCGTCCTGGTCGAGGACGTGGCGGCGCTGATCGGCCTCGTCATCGCGCTCGCGGGCGTGATCCTCGCCGAGACCCTCGACATGCCGGTCCTCGACGGCTGGTCCTCGATCGGCATCGGACTCGTCCTCGTCGGGATGGCGATCTTCCTGATGATCGAGACGCACGGCCTGCTGATCGGCGAGGCGGCCGACCCCGAGATCGTCGCGGCGATCCGGGCGGTAGTCCGGGGCGAGCCCGGCGTGAACCACGTCAACGAGGTGCTGACCCAGCATCTCGGGCCCGACGACATCCTGGTGAATGTCAGCCTCGACATGGCCGACGACCTCAGTGCCGGCGAGGTCGAGCAGGCCGTGGCCCGCCTCGACGCGGCCCTCAAGGCCCGCAGCGCCAAGGTCCGGCGGGTCTTCATCGAGATCCAGGCGCAGGCGACCCCGGCCCCGAAGCCGGCCCGATCTCCGAAGCCGGCCGTCGCGGCGCGCGCCTGAGGGCCCGTCAGATCCCCTCGCCGTGGATCCCGCCGCGCTCGGCCAGGGCCGACCGGATCGCCGCATCGAGGGCGGCGGGCCTGGTCTGGGGGGCGTAGCGGCCGATGACCCGGCCATCGCGGCCGATCAGGAACTTCGTGAAGTTCCACTTGATGGATCCGATGCCCAGGAGCCCCGGCCTCTCGCCCTTGAGGTGGCGGAAGAGCGGGTCGGCATTCGCCCCGTTCACCGCGACCCTGGCGAGCACCGGGAAGCTGACATCGTAGGTCAGGCTGCAGAACGCAGCGATCTCGGCGGCGTCGCCCGGCTCCTGGGCCCCGAACTGGTTGCACGGGAAGGCGAGCACCACGAGGCCCGCCGCCCGGTGCTCACGCCAGAGCGCCTCGAGCCCCTCGTATTGCGGGGTGAAGCCGCATTTCGAGGCCGTGTTGACGACGAGGACGACCTTGCCCCGGTACTGCGCCAGGGGATGGGGCGTGCCGTCCGGCCCGTCCGGGGTGAAGTCGTGGAGCGTCGTCATGGCCGCATTCTGCCCGGGCGCGGCCGCGGGGTCGCGCGAAAAATCACGCGGGGCCCCGGGGCGCGGCCGGCCATCGTCTCAGGCGGCGGTGCGGCGCTCGACGAGGCGTGCCAGGTAGGCGCTGCCGAGCGGGATCAGGCTGTCGTCGAAATTGTAGGACGCGTTGTGCAGCCCGGGGCCGGGGGTGCCGCCGAGCCAGGCATAGGCCCCCGGCACCGCCATCACCATGTCGGCGAAGTCCTCGCTGCCCATGCGGGGCGTGCAATCGGCCTCGACCTTGTCCTGGCCGAACAGCTCCGTGGCGACCTCGGCCGCCGCCGCGGCCTGCTCGGCGCTGTTCTCGAGGACCGAGAACACGTCCTGGATCTCGACCTGGATCTCCGCCCCGTAGGCCGCCGCGTAGCCCTTGGCGAGCTCGCGGATGCGCTCGGAGGCGAGGGTGCGGATCGCGTGGTCGAAGGTCCGGATGGTGCCGGCGAGGTGGGCGGATTCCGGGATGACGTTGTAGGCCGCGCCCGCGTGGATCTGGGTGACCGAGACGACGCAGGATTTCAGCGGGTCGGCATTGCGCGAGACGATCGACTGCATCGCCTGGGCGAACGCGGTCGCCACCACGATCGGGTCGATGCCCCGTTGCGGCTCGGCCGCGTGGGCGCCCCGGCCGATGATGCGGATGTCGAAGAAGTCGGCCGCGGCCATGATCGGGCCCGGACGGGTCCTGAGCCGGCCGTGCGGTCCGTTCGGCGAATTGTGCAGCCCGTAGATCTCGTCGACGGGGAATTTCTGAAAGAGGCCGTCCTTCAGCATGGCGCGGGCGCCGCCGAGGCCCTCCTCGGCGGGCTGGAACACGAACACCGCGGTGCCGTCGAAATCGCGGGTCTCCGCGAGGTAGCGGGCGGCGCCGACGAGCATCGTGGTGTGCCCGTCATGGCCGCAGGCGTGCATCTTGCCCGGCACCGTCGAGCGGTAGGGCAGGTTCGTCGCCTCCTCGATCGGCAGGGCGTCCATCTCGGCCCGCAGGCCGATGCGGCGGCCGTTGTCGCTGCGCCCCTTCAGCACGCCGACGACGCCGGTGCCGCCGAGGCCGCGATGCACCTCGATGCCGTAGCCCTGCAGCAGGTCCGCCACGACGCCGGAGGTCCGCACCTCCTCGAAGCCGAGTTCGGGATGGGCGTGGATGTCGTGGCGCAGCGCCGTCAGTTCGTCGGCGTAGGTCTTGATGCGGTCGAGCGGACTCATGCTTACGCGTCTCTCTCTGTCGGAGGGTGGTCGCGCCGGAACGGCGTCAGGGTATCGAGCACGCCCGCGGCATCCTCCACGTGGGCGCGCTCGCGCTTGAGGTAGTCGGCCACCGCCCGGCGCAGGGCCGGGTCGGCGATGTCGTGGGCCGAGTGCATCAGCACCGGCCGGTAGCCGCGGGCGAGCTTGTGCTCCCCTTGGGCGCCGGCCTCCACCCGCTTGAGGCCGTGCCGGATGGCGAAATCGATCGCCTGATAATAGCAGACCTCGAAATGCAGGAAGGGGTGGTCCTCGATGCAACCCCAGTTGCGACCGTAGAGCGCCACGTCGCCGATGAGGTTGAAGGCCCCGGCGATCGGTCGCCCCGCCCGGGTGGCCAGCACCAGAAGCACGCGCTGGGCCATCCGCTCGGAGAGGAGGGAGAAGAAGCGCCGGTTGAGGTAGGGCCGCCCCCACTTGCGGGCGCCGGTGTCGCTGTAGAACGCGAAGAACGCGTCCCAGTGGGCCTCGGTCAGGTCCCGGCCCGTGAGCGTCTCGATGGTGATGCCGTTGGCGAGCGCGTCGCGCCGCTCGCGCCGGATCATTTTGCGCTTGCGGGAGGCGAGGGCGCCGAGGAAATCCTCGAAGGTGGCGTAGCCGTCGTTCTCCCAGTGGAACTGCTGGTCGGTGCGCTGCAGGAGGCCCAGGGCCCCGGCCTGCGCCCATTCGCGCGCGCGCATGAAGGTGACGTGGATCGAGGACGCCTCCGTCTCGGCCCGCAGCGCCCGCAGGCCGGCCACGATCCCCGCCACCGCCGCGTCCGGATCCTCCCCCGGCGCGATCAGGAAGCGCGGCCCCGTCACGGGGGTGAAGGGCACGCTCACCTGGAGCTTCGGATAATAGCTGCCGCCGGCGCGCTCGTAGGCGTCGGCCCAGCCGTGGTCGAACACGTACTCGCCCTGGCTGTGGGTCTTCAGGTAGCAGGGCGCGACCCCGATCGTGCGCTCGCCCCGCTCGACCGCGACGTGCAGCGGCAGCCAGCCGGTTCGGCGCGAGACGCAGCCCGAATCCTCCAGCGCCGACAGGAAGGCGTGCGAGACGAAGGGGTTGTGGGTCTCGTCGCCCGCCCCGAGGGTCTCCGGGGAGGTGGCGCAGGCATCCCACGCGGCGGCCCCGATCTCCTTGAGGCCCGTGACCGCACGGACCCGAAGTTCCGTCGCGGCCCCGGCCGCCCTGCCGCGTTCTTCCATGCCGGCCAATCTAGTCGCGCGCCGGGGCCGGGCAAGCGGGATGCCGGGGCGGCGCCGTCGCAGGCGGAGGGGACTTCCGGGCATCAACAGATCGTGTCATCGTCGCGCCAACCCCGCATCGCCTTGCCAAGCGGCCAGCGGTCCCACATGGCTGAGCCGGAGCTGGCGCGCGGACTGGACACCGATGGATCCCACCAGTCGCTCTCGGGCGCAGGACCTCCCGCAACGGGGACCGCCCGATGATTTCGCCGAAGATGTTCTGATCGAGATGGCCAATCTCGATGAGCAGGATACCAACATACCCGGAACCCTGTTCGTCTCGACCGCGCTCGGCGCGCATGGGCCGCGGGTGAAATGGTATCCGGGGAAGGCCGGGCGAACGCTCCCCTGCCTCATCGTCTCGGTTGGTCCCGACCCGAAGCTCCGCGACGACTTCCTGCCCCCTGCTGTGTCCCGGATCGCGGCGCCGCGCGTCATGGCCTGGGTGCGCTTGAACCATGGCGCGCTGCTCGATTTCTGGAACAACGGCGCATCATGGAACCGGCGCGAGGTCTCTGCCTTCCTGGACGCGCTCCAGCCGTTGCCGAAGTAGCTCCGGCCAGGGTCCGATCAGGGCCGGAACCCCTCGAACACCATCTGGTCCGCGTGCCGCCCGGCCCTGCGCCGCTGGTCCGCGTTGCGCACCGTCCAGGTCATCACCGGCAGGCCGCCGAGCAGCCGGCAGAGATGCGTCGCCGCGCAGGGCAGGTCGTCGACCCGCCAGGACAGGAAGTCGGGGCGGGTCTCCCCGAGATGGAGCAGGTCCGACAGGGCGCGGCGCGTCGCCGGCGGCATCGTCGCGTAGGCCGGGTCGTCCTGGGTGGTCTCGGCGACGATGCCGCGCGGCAGGCCGGGGGCGATCTCCCGCAGGGCCGCGACGATGCCCGGATCGAAGGATTTCAGCGCCACCGGGCCGTCCTGGGCGCGGACGACCTCGACGACGCGCCGGGTGAGCGCAAGGTCGCCCGTGTGGTGCGACTTGATCTCGACGATGAGCGGCGTGGCGCCGCCAATCGCGGCGAGGAAGCGCGCGAGTGTCGGGATGCGCTCGGAGGTTCCGGCGACGGACAGGGTCTCGAGGTCGGCGGCCCTGCGGGCGGCGATCGGCTCGGACGCCCCGGTCAGGCGCCCGAGCGCGGCATCGTGGAACACCATCGCCTCGCCGTCGAGGCTCGGCTGCACGTCGCACTCGATGGCGTAGCCCCCCGCCACCGCAGCCAGCGCCGCCGCGACCGTGTTCTCGGGGATGCCGGCCGCCCGGTCGTGCAGCCCCCGGTGCGCGATCGGCCGCGCGGTCAGCCAGTCCGGGGCGTTCGGGCCCGGCGAGGCGGCCACCTACTTCACCTCGAACATCGCCTCGACCTCGACGGCCGCGTCGAGGGGAAGCTCGGCGACGCCGACGGTGGAACGGGCGTGCCGGCCGCGGTCTCCCAGGAGATCGACCATCAGGTCGGAGGCGCCGTTCATGATGCCGGCGAGGCCCGCGAAGCTCGGCACCGCGTTGATGAAGCCGCCGAGGCGCACGCACTTTACGACGCCGTGGTCGAGGTCGCCCACCGCCGCGTCGAGCTGGGCCAGCACGTTGAGGGCGCAGAGGCGGGCCGCGGCGATGCCGTCCTCCGCCGAGACCTCGGCGCCGAGCTTGCCCGTATGGGCGGGGCCGAGCTTGCCGTCCGGCCCGAAGCAGATCTGGCCCGAGATCACCACGAGGGTCCCAGTGCGCACGAAGGGCACGTAGTTCGCCACCGGCGCCGCCGCCTTCGGCAGGCTCAGCCCCAGGCGCTCCAGGCGTTCCTTGACCGTGCTCATCCGATGCTCCCCGAATTCATCCGGCACCGCCGCGCGGGCGCCGCGTGCCGCGCTCTCAGCACAGGCGCGTGGGTCGCCGCAAGGGCCGGTGCGGGCCCGGCTGAGATCGGCCCACGAAAATGGCTCCGGATCAATCCATGTCACGGGCGTGGAGCGGCCCCGTGATTGACAGATGGGGCCCGATTCATAGTAATCGCGCGCGTGCCGCCCCCTTGACGAGGCGGCACTTTCATTTGGGGCGGGCCCCTGCGCCCGCCTGGACAGACACGGAGACGGCCATCGTGACCTCCGCCCTGCTGCCGACCTATGCCCGGGCCCCGATCGCTTTCGAGCGCGGCGAGGGGGCGTGGCTCGTCGCGCGTGGGGGCGAGCGATACCTCGATTTCGGTGCCGGCATCGCCGTGAACGCGCTCGGCCACGCCCACCCGCACCTCGTCGCGGCGCTGACCGAGCAGGCGGGCAAGCTCTGGCACACCTCGAACCTGTTCGAGATCCCGGAGGGCGAGCGGCTCGGGCAGCGGCTCGTCGACGCGACCTTCGCGGACGTGGCCTTCTTCGCCAATTCGGGTGCGGAAGCGAACGAGGCCGCCATCAAGATGGCGCGCAAGTACCACGCCGCCGACGGCCACCCCGAGCGCTACCGGATCGTCACCTTCGAGGGCGCCTTCCACGGACGCACGCTGGCCACCATCGCGGCGGGCGGGCAGCAGAAGTACATCGACGGCTTCGGCCCGAAGGTCGAGGGCTTCGACCAGGTTCCGACGGGGGATTTCGACGCGCTCGAGGCCGCGATCGGGCCGGAGACCGCGGCCCTGATGATCGAGCCGATACAGGGGGAGGGCGGCGTCCGGGTGATCCCGGCCGAGGACCTGCGGCGCCTGCGCGCGCTCTGCGACGCGCGGGGCCTTCTCCTGATCATGGACGAGGTGCAGACCGGCGTCGGGCGCACGGGGCGGCTCTTCGCCCACGAATGGTCGGGCATCACCCCCGACATCATGAGCGCGGCCAAGGGGATCGGCGGCGGCTTCCCGCTCGGCGTCTGCCTCGCGACGCGCGAGGCCGCCCGGGGCATGACGGCGGGCACGCACGGCACCACCTTCGGGGGCAACCCCCTCGCCATGGCGGTGGGCAACGCCGTCCTCGACGTGGTGCTGGCCGACGGCTTCCTGGAGCATGTCCAGCGCGTCGGCCTCGTGCTGAAGCAGAAGCTCGCCGCCCTCAAGGACCGCCACCCGCAGGTCTTCACGGAGATCCGCGGGCAGGGCCTGATGCTCGGGCTCAAGCTCGCGGTGCTCAACACCGACTTCGCGGTCGCCGCCCGGGCCGAGCACCTTCTCGTGATCCCGGCGGGCGACAACGTGGTCCGCCTCCTGCCTCCGCTGATCGTGACGGAGGCGGATGTCGCGACCGCCGTCGAGCGCCTGGAGGCGTCCGCCTCCGCCCTGGAGACCACCCTGCGCGGGGCCGCCGAATAAGCGCGCCGCCCCTGATCACCTGTTTTCGAAGATCGATCGAGATGACTGCCCACATCAACGGGACCGCCCAGGTCCCCGGCCGGCACGGCCCCCGCCACTTCCTCGACCTCAAGGACTTCTCCGGGGCGCAGCTGCGCGCCGTGCTGGACGCGTCGGCCGCCATGAAGCGCCACCGCCGCCGGGGGGAGCCCCCGGCGGAGCGCCCGCTCGCCGGCAAGAACCTCGCGATGGTGTTCGACCGGCCCTCGACCCGCACCCGCGTCTCCTTCGACGTGGCCATGCGGGAACTCGGCGGCGAGACCCTGATGCTCACCGGCAGCGAGATGCAGCTCGGCCGCGGCGAGACCGTGGGCGACACCGCCCGCGTGCTGTCGCGCTTCGTCGACGCGATCATGATCCGCATCCTCGACCACGACCTGATGCTGGAGCTCGCCGAGTACGCCACCGTGCCGGTGATCAACGCGCTCACCAAGGTCTCGCATCCGTGCCAGATCATGGCCGACATCCTCACCTTCGAGGAGCATCGCGGGCCGATCCCGGGCCGCACGGTGGCGTGGTCGGGGGACGCCAACAACGTGCTGGCGAGCTGGGTGCACGCGGCGGCGCGCCTCGACTTCACCCTCAACATCGCGGCCCCGCCGGAGCTGTCGGCCCCCCCCGCGCTCCTCGCCTGGGCGAAGGAGCAGGGCGCCCGCGTCAACGTCACCACCGATCCGTTCGCGGCGGTGGACGGGGCCGAGGCGGTCGTCACCGATTGCTGGGTCTCGATGGGCGACGACGACGACCATCACCGCCACAACCTCCTCAGCCCCTACCAGGTGAATGCCAAGCTGATGGCGGCCGCGGCCAAGGACGCCGTCTTCATGCATTGCCTCCCGGCCCACCGCGACGAGGAAGTCACGGCCGAGGTCATCGACGGGCCGCAATCGGTGGTCTTCGACGAGGCCGAGAACCGGCTCCACGCCCAGAAGGGCATCCTGGCCTGGTGCTTCGGGGCGAACGGCCTCTGAGCGGGACGTCTCGCGGTCGCCGCGCAGGCTCCCTATATGGGGAGTCAGGCGGGCGCACCGCCTCTCCCCCCGGCTTCGATCCACGCCCCGCGGCGCGGCGGCTCCCTCTCCCGCACGGGCGAGGGAACGCGCCCTCCGTCCCGGCCGCGCCGCGATCCGTGATGTCGAGGCCTCGCGGGGATTGAGGCGGCGCGCCCGCACCTGTCGGACCCGAACGAGCGGAGAGGCCATGACCTCCGGAACCGAGAAATCGCCCACCCCCGCCGACGGCCGCGAAGGCCTCGACGATGCCGTCCTGCCCTTCGCCGTCGAGGCCCTCGACGTGCGCGGCCGCGTCGTGCGGCTCGGGCCCTCCGTCGACACGATCCTGCGCCAGCACGGCTACCCCGATCCGGTGGCGCGCCTGCTCGGCGAGGCCGCAGCCCTGACGGTGCTGCTCGGCTCCTCGCTGAAGTTCGAGGGCCGTTTCCAGCTCCAGACCAAGACCGACGGCCCGGTCGAGATGATCGTGGTCGATTTCGAGGCGCCGGACCGCGTCCGCGCGACGGCGCGCTTCGACGCCGAGCGCGTGGCGTCCCTCGGCGCGGGTCCCGTCAAGGCGGCGGACCTCGTGGGCCGCGGCTATCTCGCCATGACGATCGACCAGGGCTCGGCGGCGAGCCGCTACCAGGGCGTCGTGGCCCTGGAGGGCCAGAGCTTCGAGGAGGCGGCGCACCAGTATTTCCGCCAGTCCGAGCAGATCCCGACCGAGGTGCGCCTCGCGGTGGCGGAGGAGTTCGAGAACGGCGCCGCGCGCTACCGGGCGGGCGGGCTGCTGATGCAGTTCCTGCCCCAATCGATCGACCGGGCGCGCCTCGCCGACCTGCCGCCCGGCGACATCCCGCAGGGGCACGCCCATCTCGAGGCGACGGGCGCGCCCGAGGACGATGCCTGGGTCGAGGCCCGTTCCCTCGTCGGCACCATCGAGGACCACGAGCTCGTCGATCCGGCCGTCTCCTCCGAGCGGCTGCTCTACCGCCTGTTCCACGAGCGCGGCGTGCGGGTGTTCGAGGCGCAGGCGGTGGCGGAGCAGTGCCGCTGCTCGCCCGAGCGGGTGATGGGCATGATCCGCTCGTTCTCGGCGGAGGAGCGCCGCGACATGGTGGCGGATGACGGGCGCATCGGCATCACCTGCGAGTTCTGCTCGCGCCGCTACGACCTCGATCCGGCCGAGGTCGAGGCCGCGATCGACGGCGGCGCCCGGCACTGAGACCCGGAGGCCCGGCCCAACCAGCGCATTCCTGCGGCCAAGCTCAGTCCTCCTTTACTCAAGCTGAGCCGCAGGTTTGGCGATCGAAGAATGCGGAAGTTTTCGTTGAACCCTTTCGGTGCCTACGACGTTTCGAAGCGTCAAAAGGTATCGGAGGATACGTCATGAAGACATTTGCAGTCGGACTGGCAGCATTGCTGTTCAGCACATCGGTGTTCGCGCAGAATGCCGGCGGTCAGATGAGTGGGAATACCGCTGGGAGCAGCAGCGGGACGCGGTCCGGCATGGCGGCAGAGCGCGCCGGCGGCGCGGGCGCCCGCGGATCCGAGGCGGGTGGGGCGCCGGGCGCCCGGCGCGAGGCCACGGGCCAGCGCGAGGGCGGCGACCGGGGCATGCAGGCCCGCAGCGGCGAGCGCCAGGGTGCGGACCGCCAGGGTGCGGACCGCCAGAATGCCGAGCGCCAGACCGGCGACCGTCAGACCCGGACGGACCGGGCCGATCGCGGCGGCGAGCATTCCCTGCGCGGCGACCTCCGCCACGACCGCGCGACGCGGGTCGGCGAGAGCCGCCGCACCGATCTCCGCTCCGAGCGCGTCGCGAGCGACCATCGTCGCGAGGGTCGCTTCGTGTTCATCAGCGGCCGCCGGGTGGTGTATGGCTCGCCCGAATACCGGCGCCTCGTCACCGTCGAGCAGCGTTCCGGCCCGCGCCGCTACGTGGTCATCCGGGGGCATCGGGTGGTCTACGGCTCCCCCGAGTACCGGCGCCTCGTCAGCGTCCGCGAGGGCGGCACGCGATACGTGACGATCCGCGGCCAGCGGGTGGTGTACGGCTCGCCCGAATATCGCCGCCTGACGATCTCGACGAGCGAACGGCGCGGCGGCACCCTCAGCGCGAATGTCAGCGAGCGCAGCCGCACGAGCGTCTCGCGCACGGAGCGCGGTGAGCGCGACGTCCGGGCGGATCGCGGCGGGCGCGACGGCCTGCGCAACGCCGACAGCCGCCACGAGGGCACCCGCAACGAGGGCACCCGCAACGAAGGGATGCGCGGCAACAATGCCCTGCAGCAGGGCGAGCGCGGCGGCGGCCAGGGCGGCATCCGCAACGCCTCCGAGCGCACCGGCGGCGCCACCACGGGCAACCGCGTGGGCGGCCAGCCGGGCGGCGAGCGCGGCGGTGCCGTGAATGCCGGTGGGACGAATGCCGGCGGCCGCTCCGGCGGCGAGCGTGGCGGGACCGCCGGCAGCCGCTGAGCAGAGAGGCTTCGATCACCCAAGGGGCCGGCTCGCCGGCCCCTTTTTCCGATGTCCGGGCCCTCGCCCGCCCCGGGCGGGGTCCCGGCGCGTCGGCCCGAGGCCGGCCGTTCAGGTCTTCAGCACCGGCTCCGCGATCTCGCCGCCGCCGCGGCGCGAGAGGTAGTGCGGCTGGAACAGGCACATCCGCACCGCGTCGCGGTACTTGCCGTTGACGAAGAACTCGTCGCGCAGGACGCCCTCGGGCTCGAAGCCGCAGCGCTCGTAGATGCGCACCGCGCGGGCATTGTCCTTGTCCACGTGCAGGTAGAGCTTGTGGATGTTGAGGACGCTGAAGGCGTAGTCGATGGCGATCCGGGTGGCCTGTCCGGCGAAGCCGCGGCCCTGGAAGGCCGGATGGAGCGCGATCTGGAACTCGCAGCGGCGGTGCAGGTGGTTGATCTCCACGAGCTCGACCATGCCGGCCGACTCGTTGCGCTCGGTGGCGACGATGAAGCGCCGCTCGGTCTGGTTGTGGATGTTGCGCTCGTAGAGCTGCGCCAGCTCGGCGAAGGACTCGTAGGCCTCCTCGAACCAGTAGCGCATGATGCTGTCGTTGTTGTTGAGCTGGTGCACGAAGAGCAGGTCCTCGCGCTCCAGGGGCCGCAGCTTGACCCGCCCGGAATCGCCCGTGCGGCTCATGCGGCACAGGCCTCGGCCAGCCGCCGCATGAAGGCCGCCCCGTCCTCCAGCGCCTGCAGGGTGATGGACTCGTCGGGCTGGTGGGCCTGGTCGATCGAGCCTGGCCCGCAGACCACGGTCGGAATGCCGGCGACCTGGAAGCGCCCGGCCTCCGTCGCGTAGGGCACCGAGATCGTGCGGTTGCGCCCCGCCACCCGCAACGCCAGCCGCTCGGCCTCGGAGCCGGGATCGGGGGCGAGGCCCGGCACCGCGACCTCCTCCAGGGTGTCGATCCGCCCGAAATCGCCGTAGCGGTTCAGGCGCTCGCGGGTCACCGCCTCGACCTTGCGGGCGAAGAGACCGGGGATCTCCCCGATGTCGAGGTCGGGCAGGCCGCGGAACTCCCAGTGGAAGGTGCAGACCTTGGGCAGGATGTTGCGGGCGGTGCCGCCCTGGATCGTGCCGACATGCACCGTGGTGGCGGGCGGGTCGAAGCGCCCGCTGGCATCGCCCCGGGCGATCATCAGGTCGGCGATGCGGTTCAGCTCGCTCACGAGATCGGCCGCCGCCATCACGGCGTTGGCCCCGAGCATCGGCTTGGCGGAATGCGCCTCGTGGCCGTGCACGGTGGTGAAGTAGGTCACGATGCTCTTGTGGGCGTCGGCGACCTCGAGGTCGGTCGGCTCGCCGACGATGACCGCGCCCGGGCGCGGCAGGTCGGCGCCGAAGCGCGCGATCGTGTCGGCGACGCCGAGGCAGGTCGTCTCCTCGTCGTAGGAGAGCAGGATGTGGATCGGCCGGCGGAGGGACGCCGCCTGGAAGTCGGGCACCGCCGCGAGCGCGAGGGCGCAGAAGCCCTTCATGTCGACGGCCCCGCGCCCGTAGGCGCGGCCGTCGGCGACCCGCAGGGTGAAGGGGTCGGAGGTCCAGGCCTGTCCCGTCACCGGCACCACGTCGGTGTGGCCCGAGAGGACGACGCCGCCATCCTGCATCGGGCCGATCGTGGCGAACAGGGCAGCCTTGTCGCCGGCCGCGTTCGGCACCAGCCGGTGCGGCACGCCCCAGTTCTCGAGGTATCCCGAAACCCAGTCGATCAGGGCGAGGTTCGACAGGGAGCTCTCGGTGTCGAAGGCGACGAGCCGCTCCAGGATCTCGAGGGCCGCCAGCCGCGCCGGGGGAGGCCCCTCGCGGCGCTCACCATGTCCCGCCATCGCGTCAGTCTCCCTCGCAGGGCGGACCCGCCACTGGTCCAATGCGCCGGGCGACCGGCGGTTGCGGGCTCAATGCGGACGGCCGCCCACGCCGGTCTCAGTGGAGGCTGCGCCGGACATGGGGGGAATCGAGGGAGAAGGCCGGGATCTCGGCCTCGAAGCTCTCGCCCGCGATCGTCGCCATGGTGTAGCTGCCGGCCATCAGCCCGTCCGGCGTGGTGAGCGGGCAGCCGCTGGTGTAGCTGAAGGATTCGCCGGGCTCCAGCACCGGCTGCTTGCCGACGACGCCGGCCCCGCGCACCTCCTGGCAGGCGCCGTGCCCGTCGATGATGCGCCAATGGCGCGAGCGCAGCTGGACCTGCTCGGAGCCGTTGTTCACGATCTCGACCGTATAGGCAAAGAAGTACCGGCTCTCGCCCGGAGAAGATTCCTCCTCCACGAAGCGGGGCATCACGGTCACGCTGATTCCGCGCGTCTCGGCCTTGTACATCGCTTGTGTCTGCCTCCCTGGCCGCGTGCGCGCCGGCTCGCACATCCGGCGAAGCACCGCGACAGGCTCGGAGCGTCGTGGTACGTGGCGGCGAAAACGCCGTCAATCGCGGTGGAGTACGTCGCGGAACGAGGAAGCCCACGGCATGGTCGAGGAGGCCCTGCGCCCCCTGCATCACACCCTTGCGGACAGGCCGGAACGCTCCGGGCGCGCCGCGCGGGGCCGCCTCGGGCTCGGCCTCGGCCACGCCGCCCTCGCGGGCCTCGCGCTCCTGTTCGGCTGGCTCGCGCCCGAGCGCAACGCCTGGGCCGCCGCCGCGCTCCTCGGCGCCCTCCTGCTCGATGCCCTGGCCCGGGCCGCGGCGGCGCACGCGGCGCGGCGCGGCGGGATCGCGGCGCGGCTGCGCGGGCTGCCCTCCCTGGTCCTCGGCCTCGGCTCGGGGGTCGGGCTCGCGGGCGCCGCGGCCGCGGCGGCCCTGGCGCTCCTCGCCTGGCCCCCGGCCTTCCCGCTCCTGGCGAGCGCGCTCGCGGGCCTCGTGGCGATCGGCGCCTGCGCCCGCCTCGCCTTCGCGCGGATCGTCCTCCGGATCGGGCGCGACCCCGACTTAACCCGGCCTTAGGCCTTCGCGCGGGACAAGACGAGGGGTCGGGCAACGGGACGGGTGCGGGCAGTGAGCAGGAACACGACGCCGGATCCGGCCGCCGCGACGGTCGCGGGCATCCTGCCGGCGCAGGCGATCGAGGCGCTGACGCGGGCCGGGGCGATCCGCCCCGCGAGCCCCTACGCCGCCGACCAGATCCAGCCCGCGAGCCTCGACCTGCGCCTCGGCAAGCGCGCCTTCCGGGTGCGCACGAGCTTCCTGCCCGGGGCCGCGCGCCGCGTCTCGACCTGCATCGAGGCCTTCGCGTTCCACCAGATCGACCTGCGGGCCGGCGCCGTCCTGGAAACCGGCTGCGTCTACATCGCCGAGCTGCAGGAGGCCCTGTCGCTCCCCGCCGACCTCTCGGCCGGCGCCAACCCGAAGAGCTCGACCGGGCGCATCGACGTCTTCACCCGCGTCATCACCGACCACGCCATCGCGTTCGATCAGGTGGAGGCGGGCTATGCGGGCCCGCTCTACGCCGAGATCTCGCCCCGGACCTTCCCGGTTCTCGTGCGCACGGGCTCGCGCCTGTCGCAGATCCGCTTCCGCCGCGGCGAGGTGCGCCTGCGGGATGTCGAGCTCGCCGGCCTCCACGCCCGCACGCCGCTCGTCAGCGCCGCCGCCCCGTCCTTCCAGGGCGGCGTCGCCGTCTCGGTCGACCTCGCGGGCTTCGACGGGCTGATCGGCTACCGCGCCAAGCGCCATACCGGCCTCGTCAACGTCGACGCCCCGGGCGCCCACCGCAGCGCCGATTTCTGGGAGCCTCTGGCGGCCGACGGCTCCGGGATGCTGATCCTCGATCCCGGCCAGTTCTACATCCTGGCCTCGAAGGAATCGGTGGTGGTGCCCCCCGACCACGCCGCCGAGATGGTGCCCTTCGATCCCCTGGTCGGCGAGTTCCGGGTGCATTACGCGGGCTTCTTCGACCCGGGCTTCGGCTACGCGGAGGCCGGGGGCTCCGGCGCCCGCGCGGTGCTGGAGGTCCGCTCCCGCGATGTGCCGTTCCTGCTCGAGGACGGCCAGATCGTCGGCCGCCTCGTCTACGAGCGCATGGCGGAGGTGCCGGCCACCCTCTACGGGGCCGGGGCCGGCTCGAACTATCAGGCCCAGGGCCTGAAGCTTTCCAAGCACTTCGTCTGATCTCAGGCCCTCAGGGGCTCTTGCGGGCCCTCAGGGGCACTTGCAGGCCTCAGTGGCTCTTGCGGCCCTCAGGGGCGCTCGCGGGCCCTCAGGGGCTGGCCCGCGCGACGCTCGTCGCGGGCTTGCGCGCGGCGGATTTCCGGGGGGCGGGCTTCGCCGGGACGGGCGCGGCCACGGGGGGCGCCTCGGCCTCGGCCGCCGCCTCCAGGACCGGCAGGTCGATGCCGCCGCGCTTCCCCGCCTCGGCCGAGGCGGACTGGACCCGTGCGGGAGCGTCCGCCGGGGCGGGTGCCTCGACCCTGACGGGTTCGGGCGCGGCGGCCTGGGCGGAGGCTTGCCCGGGCTGGGGGGCCTCGTCGCTCGCCGCGCCCACGAAGGCGACCTCGGCCTCGGCCTGCGCGTCCGGCGCGGACCCGCGCGCGAACACCAGGGGCAGGCTGAGGGCCGCCAGGACCGCGAGGGCGAGGAGGCCGCCGAAGAGGGCGCCCCCCGCGGCGCTCGGGCCGGTGCGCCGGTCCACCACGCGCAGGGGGCCCGGCGCGACGCGGCTGCGCCGCCGCAGACCGAGGCGTCGCGCGGAGATTTTGACGAGGCGGATCAGCCCGGCGCGGAGCATGCGGCGAATTCCGGATAGACGAGCGGAATGCTCGGCCTCGACGGAGCCCGGCGCGCTGCGGCGATTTTAAGGCGAACGGTCCCCGCATCGGCAAATAACCGGCGGTGCCGGCGCGATCACGCCTCCGCGGCCGCCGCGTCGAGGAGCCAGACCATCTGGCCGGCGCTGGCCACGCGGGCCGCCGGCAGATCCTCGCCGTCCGCGAGGCGCCGCAGGGGCTCGCGCTTGCCCGCACCCGTCACCAGGAACAGGACCCAGCGGGCGGAGCCGAGGGCCGGGTAGGTGAGGGTGATGCGCGCAACGAACGGGCTCATCCCGGCCTCCGGCACCGGGGCGGCCCAGGACCGCGTCTCGTCGAGGGCCGGCTTGCCCGGGAACAGGGAGGCGGTGTGGCCGTCCTCCCCGAGGCCGAGCAGGACGAGGTCGAACAGGGGGCGGCCCGGCTCCAGCCGGTCCGATCCGTGGAAGTCCCGCAGGGTCCGGGCATAGGCCGCCGCGCCCGCCTCCGCGCCGAGGTCGGAGGGGATGAAGTGGAGATGCGTCGCCGGGATCGGTGCGCCGTGGCCGAAGGCCTCGCGCACCATCCGGACATTGCTCAGCGCGTCGTCCCAGGGCACGACCCGGTCGTCGCCGAAGAACCAGTGGATCCGGTCCCAGGGCAGCCGCGCGCGGTAGTCCGGGCCGGCCAGCAGCGCGTAGAGGCGCTTCGGGGTCGAGCCGCCCGAGAGGCAGATGGCGATCCGGTCGCCCGGGGCATCGGCGCAGACCGCAACGAGATGGTCGGCCGCCGCCCGCGCGACCGCATCCGCGTCGGGCAGGACCTGGGCACCGGGGGGCAGGGGAATCGTCACCGCAATCTCCGCATCGCGCGAGGGGGGTATCGCGCGGGCGGGGGCGAGGTTCCGCCGCGCCGGGGCCCGGCCCTATTTCGGCTCGACGTGGCCGCCGAAGCCCTTGCGCATGGCCGAGAGGAGCTTGTCGGCGTAGCTCGCGTGCTCGCGGGAACGGAAGCGGGCGTAGAGGGCCGCCGAGAGGACGTTCACCGGCACCGATTCCTCGATCGCGGCATTAAGGGTCCAGCGGCCCTCGCCGGAATCCGCCACGAAGCCCGAGAAGGCCTCGAGCTGCTCGTCCCCCGCCAGCGCCTGCGCGGTGAGGTCGAGGAGCCAGGAGGAGACGACGCTGCCCCGGCGCCAGACCTCCGCGATGTCGCCGATGTCGAGGTCGAAGCGCTGCGCCTCGGGCAGGTCCTGCGAGCCCGCGTGCTTCAGGATGTCGAAGCCCTCGGCATAGGCCTGCATCAGGCCGTACTCGATGCCGTTATGGACCATCTTGACGAAGTGGCCGGCACCGCTCGGGCCGGCATGGATGTAGCCGTGCTCGGCCCGGGGGTCGCGCCCCTCGCGCCCCGGCGTGCGCGCCACCGTGCCGAGCCCGGGCGCGAGGGTGGCGAAGATCGGGTCGAGCCGGTCGACCGCCGACCTGTCGCCGCCGATCATCATGCAATAGCCGCGCTCGAGCCCCCAGACGCCGCCCGAGGTGCCGACATCGACGTAGTGGATGCCCGTCTGCCGCAGCTCGGCCGCGCGGCGCAGGTCGTCCTTGTAGAAGGAATTGCCGCCGTCGATGATCACGTCGTCGGGTTGCATCAGGCTGCCGAGCCGCCCTACCGTCGCCTCGGTGATCTCGCCCGCGGGCAGCATCACCCAGGCGGCGCGGGGCGGCGCGAGCCTGGCGACGAAATCCTCCAGGCTGTCGGCGCCGGTGGCCCCCTCCTCGACGAGGGCGGCGACGGCCTGCGGGTTCTGGTCGAACACCACCGCCTCGTGCCCGTTCTGCAGCAGGCGCCGGACGATGTTGCCGCCCATCCGCCCGAGCCCGATCATTCCGAGTTGCATGCTCGCTCTCCGATTGCCCTCATCCCGGTGCGGGGAGGGGTCAGGGGGATCGCCGATCCCGTAGGGGTGTCCCGGAGGAGGCGGGATCTCAAGCCTGCCGCCCCCGCCTCCGGCCCCTCCCCGCCGGGGGCGGAGAGAGCCCGTCGCGGTGGAGCGGCGCTAGCCCACCGCGCCCTCGATCGCCGCCGCGATCCGCCTCAGGCCCGCCGCGACATCGCCGCCCTTGATGTGGACCCGCAGGGCCCGGCGCCCGCGCTCGGCGAGAACCGCGACGTCGCCCCGTGCCTGCGCGGCAACCACCGTGCCGAAGCCGAGCTTGCGTCCCGGGATCGCCAGGTCCTCGGTCGGATCGGCGGTGACCTGCAGGAAGACGCCGGAATCCGGGCCGCCCTTGTAGGCCTGCCCCGTCGAGTGGAGGAAACGCGGCCCGAATTCGAGGCAGGTCGCGACGCGGCGCTTGTCGCGCACCGCGATGCGGGCGCGCTGGAGCACCGCCTGATGGGACTCGCTGCGCGCCACGTAGGCGAGGAGGGCGAGGTAGTCGCCCTCGTTGACCCGCGCGAGCTGGGCCCGGATCGCGGCCTCGAGGCCCTCGGCCGCCTGGGGCAGGGCGGCGGCGTTCTTCGGATCGGCGTAAAGGGCGATCGTCGCGTCCTCGAAGAGCGGCGTCTCGGGGGGCAGGGCGCCGCTCGCCTCCGCCGCCTCGAACAGCTTCTTCGTCTCGATCTTGCTCGCCTCGACGTCGGGCTGGTCGAAGGGGTTGATGCCGAGCACCGCCCCGGCGACGGCGGTGGCCATCTCGAAGCGGAAGAATTCCTGCGGCAGCTGCTCGACCGTCTCGAGGGTGATGCGGGCGACCGGGTGCCCCTCGCGCTCGAGGTTGCGCACCGCCTCGTCCTGCTGCAGGTCGGCGAAGCCGTCGAGGCGCAGATACACGAAGAAGCGGTCGCGTCCGTAGACGGCGGGCACGTCGACGGGCTCCCCGTCGATCGGGATCAGGCCCTTGCCCTGCTTGCCCGTCGATTCCGCGATGAGCTGCTCGGCCCAGGCGCCGAAGCTGGCGATCCCCGGCGAGGCGATGATCGTGACCTTGTCGCGCCCCTCGGTACTGGCCGCGGTGCCGAGGGCCGTGCCGAGCAGCACGCCGGGGTTCCGGGCCGGGGGCACGGCCGGGCCGCAGGAGCGGACCATGATGCGGGCGGTGTCGAGGAACTCGGCGACGTCGATGCCGATCGCGGCGGCCGGCACCAGCCCGAAGGCGGAGAGCACGGAGTAGCGTCCGCCGATCTGCGGCACGCCGTGGAAGATCTTGGCGAAACCGTCGGCCTGGGCGGCCTTCTCCATCGCCGAGCCCGGATCGGTGACGGCGACGAAGTGGGAACCGGCCGCGTCGCCGACGACCGCCTTCATGCGGCCCAGGAAGTAGTCGCGGAAGACATTCGGCTCCAGGGTCGAGCCGGACTTGCTCGCCACGATGAAGAGCGTCGAGGGCAGGGCCACCGCCGCCTCGACGGCGCGGACCTCGTCGGGGTTCGTCGAGTCGAGGATGCGCAGGTGCGGGAAGCCGTCGCGATGCCCGAAGGTCTCGGCCAGCACCTCGGGCCCGAGGCTCGAGCCGCCCATGCCGAGCACCACCGCATCGGTGAAGCCGCGCTCCTTCACCCAGGCGGCGAAGGCGGCGTAATCGGCGGCCTTCTCCCGCTCGTCCTCGACGATGCGGAGCCAGCCGAGCCAGCGATCCTCGTCGGCGTTCGACCACACGCTCCTGTCGTGGGCCCAGAGGCGCCGGATCGCGCCGCTCGCGCGCCAGGCCTCCGCGGCCTTGGCGGATTCGGCCTTGAGGGGCTCGCCGAGGCAGAGGGTCTGTCCGTCGAGGCGGTGGCCGAGCAGCGCGGCGCGCTTGTCGGCCACCGCGCCGAGAAGCTTGTCGGCCGCGTCGATGAAGAGCTGCACGCCCTCCTCGACGAGCTGGCGCGCCACCGCGTCGATGTCGATGCCGGCGCGTGCGAGCCGCGCCATCACGGCCTCGGCCCCCGCCACGTCCTCCTCGATCGAGGCCCGCGCGGTCCCGTGGTCGCGGAACGCGTCCATGGTGGCGGGCGGCATGGTGTTGACGGTGTTGGGGCCGATCAGCTCCTCGACGTAGAGCACGTCCGAGTAGGCCTTGTTCTTGGTGCCCGTCGAGGCCCAGAGCAGGCGCTGCGCCTTGGCGCCCTTCCGGGCGAGCGCCGTCCAGCGGGCATCCGAGAAGACGCGCTTGTAGCGCTGGTAGGCGAGCTTGGCATTCGCGATCGCGACCTTGCCCTTGAGGGCCTCGAGGGCCGCCTTCTCGTCGGGGTCGTTGGCGGCGGCGATCGTCTCGTCGAGGCGCTTGTCGATCGCCGCGTCGATGCGGCTGATGAAGAAGCTCGCGACGCTGGCGATCCGGGAGACGTCCTCGCCCTTGGCGGCCCGCTCGGACAGCCCGTCGATGAAGGCGTTGGCGACCGCCTCGTAGGTGTCCTGCGCGAACAGCAGGGTGACGTTGATGCTGATCCCCTCGGCGGTGAGCCGGCGGATCGCCGGGAGGCCGGCGGGCGTCGCCGGGACCTTCACCATCAGGTTGTCGCGGGCGACCGCCTTGTGGAGGCGGCGCGCCTCGACGAGGGTCGCCTCGGTGTCGAGGGCGAGGTAGGGGGAGACCTCGAGGCTGACGTAGCCGTCGGCGCCGTCGCTCGCCTCGTAGACCGGGCGGAGCACGTCGGCGGCGCTCTGGATGTCCTCGATGGCGAGGCCCTCGTAGAGGTCGATGACGCGGCGGTCGCCGGCTTCCTGCACGGCCTTGAGGGAGCCGTCGTACTCGCTCGAGGCGCCGATGGCCTTCTCGAAGATCGACGGGTTCGAGGTGACGCCGCGCAGGCCGTCATTCTCCACGAGCGCCTTGAGCTTGCCCTCGGCGATGAAGCCGCGCGCCACGAAATCGAGCCAGACGGCCTGATCGTATTCGGTGTGGAGGGCCTTGAGCGCGTTCATGCCGATCTCTCCCGCGATGGTCGTGTTGCGGCGCCCCTCGGAGCGGCGACGCCGGTCCCTGTCTCAAACCCTGCCGCGCGCCCCTGCGCGCCCCGTCCCGCGCCGCCGGCCGGCGCGGGACGGCTTGCGCGGCCGGGAGCCGCGAAAATCGGGCGGCCGGTGCGGCCGGCGCCTCCCCCCTCAAGATGGGGCTACGCCGGAGCGCTGCCAGACCGTCCGGCACGCATGGCAGACCTTCCGGCCCGCCCCGCCGCCGGCCGTTCAGCGCTTGTGCCGGGCGATCTGGTCGCGGGCGGCCTGGAGCACCTTCCCGGGGGTGAAGCCGAACTTCTTGAGAAGGTCCGAGAGGGGCGCCGAGGAGCCGAAGGTGTGCATGCCGATGACCGTGCCGGCGGAGCCGGCGTAGCGGTCCCAGCCGATCACCGAGCCCTGCTCGACGGCGACGCGCGCCAACACCTCGGGGGGCAGCACGCTGTTGCGGTAGGCCTCGTCCTGGCGCTCGAACAGGTCCCAGGACGGCATCGAGACGACGCGGACCTTGACGCCCTCTTCCTTCAGGGCCTCGTAGGCGGAGACGCAGAGCTGCACCTCCGAGCCCGAGCCGATCAGGATCACGTCGGGCGTCTCCGCGCCGCCGGCCAGCACGTAGGCGCCCCTGGCGACGCCGGCCGCGCTCGCGTAGGTGTTCCGGTCGAGGGTCGGCAGGGGCTGGCGCGACAGCGCCAGGATCGCCGGCTGGTCCTTGAGGCCGAAGATCACCCGGTAGGCCTCGGCCACCTCGTTGGCGTCCGCGGGCCGGAGGGTGACGAGGCCCGGGATCGCCCGCAGCGAGAGCAGCTGCTCCACCGGCTGGTGGGTCGGGCCGTCCTCGCCCACGCCGATCGAATCGTGCGTGAAGACGTGGAAGATCGGCAGCTCCATCAGCGAGGCGAGGCGGATCGGGGGCCGCATGTAGTCGGCGAAGACCAGGAAGGTGGCGCCGTAGGCCCGCAGGCCGACGAGGCCGAGGCCGTTCACGATCGACCCCATGGCGTGCTCGCGCACCCCGAAATGGATGTTGCGCCCGCCCGGCTCGAAGGGCGACAGGGTGCCGGCCCCCTCGAATTCGAGCTTCGTCTTGTTCGAGGGCGCGAGGTCGGCCGAGCCGCCGAGCATGAAGGGCACGTGCGGCGCGATGGCGTTGAGCACCTTGCCGGAGGATTCGCGGGTGGCGAGGCCCTTGGCGTCCGCCGGGAAGACCGGGATGTCCCGGTCCCAGCCCTCGGGCAGGCGGCCCTCCAGGAAGGCCGCGATGTCCTCGGCATGCTCCGGATCGTTCGCCTTCGCGGCCCCGAGGAAGCCCTCCCACTGCGCGAAGAGCTCGGCGCCGCGCCGGCCGATGCCGTCGCGGAAATGCTCCACCACGCCGTCGGGCACGAGGAACTGCGCGTCCTCGGGCCAGCCATAGGCGCGCTTGGCGCCCCTCACCTCGTCCGGGCCGAGGGCGTCCGAGTGGGCCTTGGCGGTGTTCTGCTTGTTCGGCGCGCCGTAGCCGATGATCGAGTTGACGATGATCAGGGTCGGCCGGTCGGCGGATTGCAGGAAGGTCTCGAGGGCCGAGCGGATCGCCTGCACGTCGTTGGCGTCGGCGACGCGCAGCACCTGCCAGCCATAGGCGAGGAAGCGGCTCGCGACCTCCTCGCTAAAGGCGAGCTCGGTGTGGCCCTCGATCGTGATGGTGTTGTTGTCGTAGATCCAGCACAGGTTCGACAGGCGCAGGTGCCCGGCGATCGAGGCGGCCTCGGCCGAGACGCCCTCCATCAGGTCGCCGTCCGAGCAGATCGCGTAGACGTTGTAGTCGAAGAGCGGCAGGTCGGGCTTGTTCAGCTGCTCGCCGAGGAATCGACCGCCCATCGCCATGCCGACCGAGTTCGCCACCCCCTGGCCGAGGGGGCCCGTGGTGGTCTCGACGCCGGTGGTGAAGTGGTACTCGGGGTGGCCCGGCGTGCGGCTGTCGAGCTGGCGGAACTGCTTGATGTCCTCGAGGCGCACGGCCGGCTCGTTGCCGCCGTCCTCGCGGGCGACGCCGGCGAGGTGCAGGATCGCGTAGAGCAGCATCGAGGCATGCCCGGCCGAGAGCACGAACCGGTCGCGGTTCGGCCAGTGCGGGTGGGCCGGGTCGTAGCGCAGGTACCGGTTCCACAGGGTGTAGGCGACGGGCGCCAGCGCCATCGGGGCGCCGGCATGGCCGGAATTCGCCTTCTGCACCGCGTCGATCGCCAGCGTGCGGATCGTGTCGATGCTGAGCTTCTCGACCTCGCTCAACGCCGCCTTCGGGCCGGAATCTGCGCCGCTCATGTCTGGGCCTTCCTAATTCCTGATCATCACGTTCGGTGTCGCACCCCTCACGCGGGGCCCGCGGCGGACGCGGCCCGTGCCCGAGGGGCAGCCTGGACTTTCGCCGCCGCGCCCCGCTCCTTCGCCGGACCGACGGCCCGGCTGTAGTTGAGGACCGTGTTCACGAGCGCGACGTGGCTGAAGGCCTGCGGGAAGTTCCCGACGAGGCGCTTCTCCACCTGATCGTACTCTTCCGCAACCAGCCCGAGGTCGTTGCACACCCCGATCAGGCGCTCGATCAGGGTGCGGGCCTCGTCGCAGCGGCCGAGGCCGATGAGATTGTCCGCGTACCAGAAGCTGCAGGGCAGGAAGGCGCCCTCGCCCCCCGGCAGGCCGTCCGTGGCCTGCCCCTCGGTGTCGTAGCGCAGCACGAAGCCGTCGCGCAGGAGCCCGCGCCCGATCGCCTCGACGGTTCCGACGACGCGGGGATCGTCCTGCGGCAGGAAGCCCATATGGGCGATCAGCAGCAGGCTCGCGTCGAGGCGCTTCGAGCCGTAATACTGGACGAAGCTGTTGAGTTCCGGATCGAAGCCCTTCTGGCAGACCTCGGCGTGGATCTGGTCGCGCAGGGCGCGCCAGCGCTCGACCGGCGCGTCGCCGGCGAGCTGGTGGTCCTCCTCGTACGAGCGGATGGCCCGGTCGAAGGCGACCCAGGCCATCACCTTCGAGTGCACGAAGTGCTTGCGCCCGCCGCGCACCTCCCAGATGCCCTCGTCCGGCTCGTTCCAGACCTTCTCGAGATGCTGCATCAGGGCGAGGCCGACGCGCCAGCCGTCGCGGTCGCTCGCCATGCCGCGGCGGCGGGCCTGGTAGAGGGCGTCGAACAGCTCGCCGTAGACGTCGAGCTGGAACTGCGCCGACGCGGCGTTGCCGACCCGCACGGGCTTCGAGCCCTCGTAGCCCGGCAGCCAGTCGAGCTCGATCTCAGGCAGCAGCCGCTCGCCCGCGATGCCGTAGAGGATGTGGGCCTGCTCCGGGTTGCCGGCCACCGCCCGCAGCAGCCAGTCGCGCCAGGCCCGGGCCTCCTCGACGAAGCCCGCATCCATCAGCGCCAGCAGCGTGAAGGTCGAGTCGCGCAGCCAGCAGAACCGGTAATCCCAGTTGCGCACGCCGCCGAGCTGCTCGGGCAGGGAGGTGGTGGGCGCCGCCACGATCCCGCCGGTCGGCATGTAGATCAGCGCCTTGAGGGTGAGGAGCGAGCGCTTGAGGACGTCGTCCCAGGGCGTGCCGCAGGCGCAATGGCGCGACCAGTCCCGCCAGAAGCTGTCGGTGGCGGCCAGGACCTTGCGGGGCTCGATCGGCGGCGGGTCGTCCTCGTGGGAGGCGCCGTAGCTCAGGGTGAAGGCCAGGGATTCGCCGGCCCGGATCGTGAACTCCGAGACCGTGGTCTGGCCGAGCCCGTGGAGGGGGGCCTTGGTGCGCAGGACCACCTTGTGGGGGCCCGAGACCGCCCGGAGGTCCCCGAGCTCGTTGTGGGAGACCCAGGGCACCGCCGAGCCGTAATCGAAGCGCAGGGACAGGTCCATCCGCATGGCGACGCGCCCGTGCACGCCCTCGACGAGGCGGATCAGGTGCGAGCCGTCGCCGGCCGGCATGTAGTCGATGATCAGGACCTCGCCCTCGCGGGTCTTGTGGCGCGTCTCCAGCACCAGGGTGCCGTCCCGGTAGCGGCGCGTCGTCTCGACGTGCTTGGCGGCCGGCGCGATGCGCCAGAAGCCGTGATCCCGCGTGCCGAGCAGGGCCGCGAAGCAGGCGGAGGCGTCGAAGCGCGGCCAGCACAACCAGTCGACGCTGCCGTCCCGGCTGATCAGAGCCGCCGTGCGCCCGTCGCCGACGAGGGCGTAATCCTCGATCCTCGCTGCCATGCTGGTCCCTGTTCCCGGGGGGAGGGCCGCGCCCGGGCCCGCCGGATCCCCGGGTGGAGTCCGGGTCTCCCCGGAAATCCCTCGAGCGGACGGGGCCGGCCAAGCCGCGACGAGGTCCACCTAGTCCCGGGAGGCCCCAGGGTCCACCCTGCTCACGCGTTTGCGTGCCGGGGCGCCGCGGCGGGTGCGGGCGCGCACACCCGGTCCGGCCCCGTCAGCGCAGCCGGTCGACCAGGACGCTGACGGAGCCGCCGAGGGCGGCGGCGCCGGTCCGCACCAGGTCGGCGGCCCGGCCGGCCGCCCGCGCGGCCGGCGCGAGGGTCGGGGCGAAGGGGAGGGCGAGGTCGGGCAGGAGCGATTCCTCGGCCTCCGCCTCGGCCTGGTCGGGGCTGGCGGGCTCCACGGCCTTCTCCCAGGCCTTCGCCTCCGCGGGCCGGGCGGCCAGGACAGGCTCGGGCCGGCGCGGGGTCGCCTCGCAGCGCAGGCAGGGCGGGCGCCGCGGCGGCATCGCGGCGATCCGGGGGGCGGGGCGGCTCGCCGTCGCCCGCGGCTCGGCGGGGAGCAGGGGGTAGGCCTGCGCGAAGGCGAGGGCGGCGGGCGCGCGGGGGCCCGGCGGCGGCGCGGCGGGCTCGGGGTAGGCCTGAGGATCGATCACCAGGACCTGCTCGACCGCCGGTGCCGGCCTGTCCTGCGCCGGCCTGTCCTGCGCCGGCTCGCGGCACAGGAAGGAGGCGCCCGCGACCACGAGGGCCGTCACCAGCGTCGGCAGGAAGGGCAGGGTGACGCTCGAGCGGTCGCCGGAGGCGAGGCCGCTCGGCATCGCGTCGGTCGGGCATTGCCGAATCAAGCGACTCACCGCGCACCTCGCCTGCTCTCCGAACCGCCCCGAGAATGCGCCGCGCTTTGCGGCGGAACCTGGGCCGTTTCCTTTCAGCTCGGTAACGCGACGGCGATTTTGGCGCCGACGCGGTCGGGCATGTGCCCGGGCCCGGCCCCGGGGCATGCGGCTTGCGTCCGGTATCGACGTCGCGCTACCGCCCTCGGACGCCAATCAAGATGCCCAACGCCGGGCCCCGATGACCGAATCCAGCCTCACCGTCGCCGTGATCGACCCCAGCCGGGCCCGCGCCGCCATCCTGGAGGAGGGTCTGCGCGCGGCCGGCGTCGGCCGCGTCGTGATCATCCCCGACACGGCCGACCTGCTGGAGCGGGTCTCGGCCCTGAAGCCCGACGTCGTGGTGATCCACCTCGAGAGCCCGAGCCGGGACATCCTGGAGCAGATGTCGGTGGTCTCGCGCCAGGCGGAGCGGCCGGTGGCGATGTTCGTCGACCGCTCGGATTCCACCATGATGCAGGCCGCGGTCGATGCGGGCATCTCGGCCTACGTGGTGGACGGCCTGCGCCAGGAGCGGATCAAGCCGATCCTCGACATCGCGATCCTGCGCTTCAACGCCTTCGCGCGGCTGCAGCGGGAATTGTCCGAGGCCCGGGGCGAGCTCGCCGACCGCAAGCTGATCGAGCGCGCCAAGGGCATCCTGATGAGCATCAAGGGCCTGTCCGAGGACGAGGCCTACAAGCAGCTCCGGCGCAAGGCCATGAACGAGAAGCGCAAGATCGCCGACATCGCCCGCGCGATCGTCACCACGGCGGACCTGCTCGGATGAGGCTGCATCTCGGCTACGTCCCGCTCTGCGACGCCGCCCCGCTCATCGCGGCGGCCGAGATGGGCTTCGGCCGCGAGGAGGGGCTCGACCTCGACCTCTCGGCCGAGCCCTCCTGGGCGACCCTGCGCGACCGGCTGGCGCTGGGCTACCTCGATGCCGCCCACATGCTGGCGCCCCTGGCGCTGGCGAGCGCGGTGGGCCTGAGCGGCCCGCCCGCGGACCTCGCCGTGCCGCTCGGGCTCAACCTCAACGGCAACGCGGTCACCCTCTCGAAGCCCCTGTGGGACGCGATGGCCCCCCCGGACGACGGGCTGGAGAGCGTGGCGCGCGCCCTCGCGCGGGTGGCCGCGGACCGGCGGGCGCTCGGCCGCCCGCTCACCCTCGGCACCGTGCATCCCTTCTCCAGCCACACCTACCAGCTGCGCCACCTGCTGATGCGGGGCGGCCTCGACCTCTCGGCCATCCGCCTCGTCGCGGTGCCGCCCCAGCACAGCGTCGAGACCCTGGCCCGGGGCCTCGTCGACGGCTTCTGCGCCGGCGCCCCCTGGAACGGCGTCGCGGTGGCGGCCGGGATCGGGCGGATCGCGGCGCTCGGCTGCGAGATCGTGCCGGACTGCCCCGAGAAGGTGCTGGCCCTCTCGGGTCGCCTCGGCGGGGCGGCCCTGCCTCTCGTGCGCGCGGTGGCGCGGGCGGGCCTCTGGTGCGGGGAGCGCGCCAACCGGATGGAGCTGGCCCACCGCCTCGCGCGCCGCTCCTATCTGGCCCAGGATGCGGGGCTGATCGCCCGCTGCCTCGAGGGCGAGGTCATCGTCGATTCCGACGGGCGCCGGCGCCGGGCCCCCGACTACATCCGCCTCGGCGCCGCGGCCCAGGCGCCGAGCCCCGGCCAGGCGCGCTGGCTCTTCGCCGAGATGGCGGCGGCCGGCCAGGTCCCCGCCGGCCCCGACCTGCGGGAGGCCATCGAGGCGGTCTACCGGCCCGACCTGTTCGAGGCCGCGGATCTCGGCCCGGCCCGATAAGCACCGGTAGCATGGGTCGCGTTCGTACATACCTGCGGCTGCATGGAACGGGCGGAGCGGACCATCGTTGTCAGCTCGCCATGCCAAGCTGCCGCCGCTCCCTCAGCTCGACCCTGCCGCCCACCGGGCACGACCGAGTGGAGCTGTCGCGCTACGTCAGGCTTCGGGCCGTGCCGCCGCGCCCCTCGAACGACAACCGCGGGCCCTCGGCCCCGAAGCTCTGGCACTGGGCGCTCGCGATCGGCACCGCCCCGACGATCGGCCTCGCGCTGGCCCTCTCGATCCTGATCTGATCCGCCCCACCCCGAACCGCCGCCGACCGGGGAAGGCCGGCCCGCGGTCGGGTGTGCCGGCGCGCGCCGGGCCTTGCCGCGCATCGCTCGCCCATGCCTAAAGCTTGGCCACGCGCAGGACGGTACGGCTTGCCGCATTCGCGTTCAGTCGCCTGAAATTTGTGCATCGCACGCGCGCCGGCCACGCGACCGAGCGGGTCCTTCGGGGCGCGATATTTCTGAACCGTTCCAATCCCTTACGAGGCCGTCCGGCGTCTGGCACGGAACCTGCTCCCATCCTCACGTCCGTCAATGGCGACGGGCAGCACCGTCAGCGAGGCCGCTGATCCGGTCGTCTCAGCGGGCGCTGCCCGGCCGGGAGACGAGCGGCAGCGGCTTTTTTCGTGGCGGACCGCCCACGACCACCGAGGATGAGAACCCGACGCGCGATGGCGATTTCCCGGACGGATTCCCAGGCAGCGATGCGCGAGCGCCTCGTTGTCGTCGGCAACGGCATGGCCTCCCTGCGCTTTCTCGAGCGCCTGACGGAGGGCGCGCCGGGCCTCTACGACGTGACCGTGGTCGGCGCTGAGCCGGTGGCCGCCTACAACCGGGTGCTGCTCTCCTCGCTGCTCGGCGGCGAGGTCGACGAGGCGGCCTGCGCCTTCCGGGGCCTCGACTGGTACGAGAGCCACGGCATCCGCCTCATCACCGGCGCCCCCGTCACGGCGATCGACCGCGGGAACGCCCTGGCGATCGTCGGCGAGACCCACGTCCTTCCCTTCGACAAGCTCGTCCTGGCCGTCGGCTCCACGCCGATCCGCCTGCCGAAGCCCGGCATGGACCTGCCCGGCGTCGTCACCTTCCGCGACCTCGCCGACGTCGCGGCCATCCGCAAGGCGGCGGTCGAGCACGCCCGCGCCATCGTGATCGGGGGCGGCCTGCTCGGGCTCGAGGCGGCGGTGGGCCTCGCCCGGCTCGGCATCGACACGACGCTCCTCCACGTCATGGACCGCCTGATGGAGCGCCAGCTCGACCACGCGGCGGCCGGGCTCGTGAAGCGCGCCATGGAGGCGCGCGGCGTCAAGGTGATGCTCAAGGCCGACACCGCCTCGATCGACGGCGACGGCCGGGTCGAGAGCCTGACCCTCGCCGACGGCACCGTGCTGCCGGCCGACCTCGTGGTGATGTCGGTGGGCGTGCGCCCCTCGGTGGCCCTGGCCCAGGGCGCCGGCCTCGAGATCGGGCGCGGCATCAAGGTCGACGACCGGATGACCAGCTCCGATTCCCGCATCTTCGCCCTCGGCGAGTGCGCCGAGCACCGGGGCATGATCTACGGCCTCGTCGAGCCCGCCTACGAGCAGGCCGAGGTGCTGAGCCGCCACCTCGCGGGGGAGGCCGGCGCCTATCTGGGCACCGCCCTCTCCACCAGCCTGAAGGTCTCCGGCCTGCCCGTCTTCTCCGCCGGCGTGGTCGACACCCCCGAGGGCGCCGAGGCCATCGTGCTGAGCGATCCCGGCGCCGGCCTCTACCGCAAGCTCCTGGTCGAGGGCGAGCGCCTGATCGGCGCGGTCTTCGTCGGCGACATCGGCGAGCAGGGCTGGTGCAAGGCCCTGATCCGGTCCGGCGAGCCGGTGACCCATCATCTCGACGACCTCATGTTCGGGCGCCCGGCAGCCTCGCCGTCCGCCCCCCAGACCCTCGCAGCGTGAAGGAGGCTGATCGTGGCTGAAGACTTCAACGCCGAGCAGAAGCGCTACCTCGAAGGCTTCGCCTCCGGCATCGCGGCGGCGCGCCTGACGGGGGGCCTCGCCCTCGGCCAGGGCGGCGGCGCGCCCGCCGAGCCCACGGGCCCGGACGCGATCCACATCAGGGCGCAGGACGCCACCGCGAAGGCCGGCGGCAAGCTCTGCGAGCAGGAGAAGTGGAAGCGGGCCGAGAACCCCTTCGAGGGCCACAACCGGCTGATCGAGGAGGCCGCCACCGGCAAGGGGCCGAAGCCCGAGGACAATTTCCGCTGGCGCTACCACGGCCTGTTCTGGGTGGCGCCGGCCCAGAACTCGTACATGTGCCGGCTGCGCATCCCGAACGGCATCCTGCAGCACTGGCAATTCGCCGGCATCGCCGAGCTCGCCGACGCGCATGGGGGCGGCTACAGCCACGTCACCACCCGGGCGAACCTGCAGGTCCGCGAGATCACGCCCGAGCACGGCCAGCCCTTCCTCGACGGCCTGATCGACCTCGGCCTGACCGCCCGCGGGTCGGGCGCCGACAACATCCGCAACGTCACGGGCTCGCCGGTGGCCGGCATCGACGCGCAGGAGCTCCTCGACACGCGCCCGCTCGCCAAGTCCTGGCACAACTGGATCCTGAACGACCGCTCGCTCTACGGCCTGCCGCGCAAGTTCAACGTCGCGTTCGACGGCGGCGGCGTCATGCCGGTGCTGGAGGAGACGAACGACATCGGCTTCCAGGCCGTGCGGGTGATCGAGGGCGCGAGCGTCGAGCCCGGCGTGTGGATGCGCCTCGTGCTCGGCGGCATCTCGGGCCACCGGGACCTCGCCCGCGACACCGGCGTGGTGCTGCGCCCCTCCGAGTGCAACCAGGTGGCGGATGCGATCCTGCGGGTCTTCATCCAGAACGGCGACCGCACCAACCGCAACAAGAGCCGGATGAAGTACGTCCTCGACGCCTGGGGCTTCGACAAGTACCTCGCCGCCGTCGAGGAGGTCCTCGGCCGCCGGCTCGCGCGGGTCGATCCGGCCCATATCGCCCCCCGCGGGCCGATGGACCGCTTCGCGCATGTGGGCGTGCACGCGCAGGCGCAGGCGGGCCTGAACTGGATCGGCGTGATCCTGCCCGTCGGCAAGATGACCACCGACCAGATGCGGGCGCTCGCCCGCATCGCCGCCGAGTGCGGCGACGGCGCCATCCGGATGACGGTCTGGCAGAACTTCCTGTTCTCCGGCGTGCCGGACGCGAAGGTGGCGGAGGTCGAGGCCCGCGTGGCGGCGCTCGGGCTCACCACCAGCGCGTCGAGCATCCGGGCCGGGCTCGTCGCCTGCACGGGCAACCGCGGCTGCAAGTTCGCCGCCTCCGACACGAAGGGCCACGCCCTCGTCATCGCCGACTACATCGAGGCGAACCTGACGGAGCTCGACGTTCCGGTGAACGTCCACCTCACCGGCTGCCATCACAGCTGCGCCCAGCACTATATAGGCGATATCGGGCTCATCGGCGCCAAGGTGGTGGTCTCGGAGGAGGGCGACACCGTCGAGGGCTACGACATCGTGGTCGGCGGCGGCTTCGGCGACAGCCCGAAGATCGGCACCGAGATCTGGAAGGCGGTCAAGGCCGAGGATTGCCCCGGCCGGGTCGAGGCGCTGCTGCGCGTCTACCTCAAGGACCGCGAGAGCCGGGCCGAGAGCTTCCAGGCCTTCACGGCCCGCACCGGGCCCGAATCCCTGCGTTCGCTGGCCGAAGACCAGCCCGTCCTGAAGGCCGCAGCATGAGCGAGCACGTCACGCCCCCCCTCGTCCTCATCCCGGAGACCGCCCCCTTCAACGCGGACCAGCGCTCCTGGCTCTCGGGCTACTTCGCGGCCCTCCTCGGCCCCGCCGTCGAGGGCGCGACGGCGCTCGCGCCCGGCGAGGCGCCCGGCGGCCCGCGGCTCGCCGACAACGACGACGCGCCCTGGCACGACCCCTCCCTGCCGATCACCGACCGGATGGAGATGGCCAGGGAACGCCCCGAGCCGCAGAAGCTGATGGCCGCCATGGCCCAGCAGGATTGCGGCCAGTGCGGCTACAATTGCGCCGACTACGCCAACGCGATCTTCCTCAAGAACGAGGAGCGCCTGAACCTCTGCCAGCCGGGCGGCAAGGACACCCTCCGGATGCTGAAGAAGCTCGAGGAGGAGTTCGGCGCGGGCGCCGGCGCCGCCCCGAGGAAGGCCGAGGCCGGCGACGCCCCCGCGAAGCCGGCCGATCTCGGCCCGCTCGGCTTCTGCCGCGAGAACCCCGTCGAGGCGACCTTCCTGTCGCGCACGCGCCTCAACGCGCCGGGGGGCGAGAAGGAGACCTGGCACATCGAGATCGACCTCACGGACACGCCGATCACCTACGCGGTGGGCGACAGCCTCGGGCTGTTCCCCGCCAACGCTCCGGCCCTGGTCGACGCGGTGATCGCCGAGCTCGGCGCCCGGCCCGAGCGGATCATCGGCGGCAAGAGCCTGCGCCAGCGCCTGCTCACTGACTACGCCCTCGGGGCGGCGCCGGACGGCCTCTACCAGCTGCTCTCGCTCCTCACCGCCGGCGAGGCGCGCCGGAAGGCGCAGGCGCTGGCCGCCGGCGAGGACCCGGACGGCGACGCCGCCTATCTCGACGTGCTCGGCGCCCTCCACAAGTTCCCCGGCGCGCGGCCCGACGCCGAGGTCTTCCTCGAATCCCTCGACGAGCTGCAGCCCCGGCTCTACTCGATCTCGTCCTCGCCCAAGGCCGACCCGGGCCGGGTCTCCCTCACGGTCGACGCGGTGCGCTACAACCACCGCTCGCGGCTGCGCCTCGGCGTCGCCTCGACCCATCTCGGCGAGCGCCTGTCCGAGAGGACCACCGTCAAGGTCTACCTGCAGAAGGCGCACGGCTTCGCGCTGCCGGAGGATCTCGGCAAGGACGTGATCATGTGCGGGCCGGGCACCGGCATCGCCCCGTTCCGCGCCTTCCTGCGCGAGCGCGCCGCCACCCGGGCGCCGGGCCGCAACTGGCTGTTCTACGGCCACCAGCGCCAGGCCTCGGACTTCTTCTACAAGGACGAGCTGACGACGCTGCGCGACGACAAGGTCCTGACCCGCCTGTCGCTGGCCTGGTCCCGCGACGGAGCCGAGAAGACCTACGTCCAGGACCGCATGCGCGAGAACGGCGCCGACCTCTGGAAGTGGCTCGAGGGCGGCGCGCATTTCTACGTCTGCGGCGACGCCAAGCGCATGGCCAAGGACGTGGAGCGGGCGATCATCGACGTCGCGGCCCAGCACGGGGGCAAGAACCCGGACGAGGCGGTCGCCTACCTCGCCGCCCTGCGCAAGACCGGCCGCTACCAGGCCGACGTGTACTGAGCGCGCAAGCCCCGTCCCCTCCCGGCCGGGAGGGGACCCCGCGCCGGCCGGCCCGGCTCTTGCTGCGAGGCCTTCGGCCCGCGCGACCGACGAACGCCGCCGACCGCGACCACGCCTGAGGATCCTGCCATGACCGTCCAAGTGCCGGAGCCGTCTTCCGTCGTGCGGACCACCTGCCCCTATTGCGGCGTCGGCTGCGGCGTGCTCGCGACCCCGGACGGGCAGGGCGGCGCCGGGATCGCGGGCGACCCCGAGCATCCGGCGAATTTCGGGCGCCTCTGCTCCAAGGGCTCGGCGCTGGGCGAGACCCTGTCCCTGGAGAACCGCCTGCTGCACCCGATGCTCGACGGCACCCGGGTCTCCTGGGAGCAGGCCCTCGGCGCGGTGGCGGGCGGCCTGCGCCGGACCGCCGAGCGGCACGGCCCGGAATCGATCGCCTTCTACCTCTCGGGGCAGCTCCTCACCGAGGATTACTACGTCGCCAACAAGCTCGCGAAGGGCTTCCTCGGCACCCCGCACGTCGACACCAACTCGCGGCTCTGCATGTCGAGCGCGGTCGCGGCGCACCGGCGCGCCTTCGGCTCCGACACGGTGCCGGGCTGCTACGAGGATCTCGACGAGGCCGACGTGATCGTGCTGGTGGGGTCGAACACGGCCTGGTGCCACCCGATCCTGTTCCGCCGCATGGTCGACGCGCGCACGAAGCGCGGCACCAAGCTCGTCGTCATCGATCCCCGCCGCACCCAGACGGGCGAGGAGGCCGACCTCTTCCTCGGCCTCAGGCCCGGGACCGACACGGCCCTGTTCTCCGGCCTCCTGGTCCACCTCGCCGACCGGGGCGCCCTCGACCAGCGCTTCATCGCCGAGCACACGGCGGGCTTCGACACCGCCCTCGACCGCGCCCGCGCCATCGCGCCGAGCATCGCCGCCACCGCCCTGGCGACCGGCCTGCCGGAGGCCGAGATCGGCGGCTTCTTCGACCTGTTCGCCCGCACGCCGCGCGTCGTCACGGCCTTCTCGCAGGGCGCGAACCAGTCGGCGCAGGGCACCGACAAGGGCAACGCCATCATCAATTGCCACCTCGCCACGGGGCGGATCGGCCAGCCCGGGATGGGCCCGTTCTCGCTGACCGGCCAGCCGAACGCCATGGGCGGGCGCGAGGTCGGGGGCCTTGCCAACATGCTGGCGGCCCACATGCACTTCGCCCCCGAGGAAGTGGACCGGGTGCGCCGCTTCTGGGGGGCGCCGCGCATCATCACGGGCGAGGGCATGAAGGCCGTCGCCCTGTTCGAGGCGATCGAGCGGGGCAAGATCAAGGCCCTGTGGGTGATGGGCACCAACCCCCTGGTGTCGATGCCCCGCGCCGACGCCATCCGGGCGTCCCTGCGCAGGCTCGACCTCTACGTCGTCTCCGAGGTGATGGCCGACAGCGACACGGCGCGGGCGGCGGGGCGGCGCACGGTTCTGCTGCCGGCCCTCGCCTGGGGCGAGAAGAACGGCACGGTGACGAATTCCGAGCGCCGCATCTCGCGCCAGCGCAGCTTCCTCAAGGCCCCCGGCGAGGCCCGGCCCGACTGGGCGATCCTCAGCGACGTCGCCCGGCGCCTCGGCCACGGCCGGGGCTTCTCCTACCTGTCGGTCGCGGCGGTCTTCCGCGAGCACGCCGCGCTCTCGGCCTTCGAGAACAACGGCACCCGCGATTTCGACATCGGGGCGCTGAGCGACATCAGCGACGGCGCCTACACGACGAACCTGCCGGTGCAATGGCCCCTCCCCAAGCGCGGCTCCGCCGGGACGAGGGGCCGCACGCGGCTCTTCGCGGACGGGCGCTTCTTCACCTTCGACCAGCGCGCCCGCTTCGTCGCGGTGCAGCCGCCGGCCCTCGCCCAGGACACCAGCGCGGCCTATCCGCTGGTGCTCAACACCGGCCGCGTCCGCGACCACTGGCACACGATGACGCGCACGGGGAAGAGCCAGCGCCTCTCGGCCCACCGCGCGGTGCCCTTCTGCGAGATCCATCCCGACGACGCCGGGCCCCTCGGCCTCGTGGACGGCGGCCTCTGCGAGGTCGCGAGCGAGCACGGCGGCGCCGAGCTCGAGGTGATGGTCACCGAGGGGGTGCGCCCCGGCAGCCTGTTCATGCCGATGCACTGGAGCGACGCCACCGCCTCCAGGGCCCGGGTCGGCGCGGTGGTGCGCGGCGTGCCCGATCCCGTCTCCGGCCAGCCCGAGCTGAAGGCGACGCCCGCCCGGGTCAGGCCCGTGGCCTACCGCTCGCGCGGGTTCCTGCTGACCCGCGACCAGCACGCGCCCCCCGCCGGCTGGTGGTGGGCGCGGGCCACGATCCTGGGCGGTTCGGCCCTGCAATTCGCCACGCAGGACGGCTCCCGCGAGATCGCCCTGATGATGCGCGGCGCCTTCCAGGGCCTGGACCTCGCCGAGTACGCCGACCACGCCCGCGGCCGCTACCGCTGCGCCGTCTACGAGGCCGGGCGCCTCGTCGCCTGCCTGTCGCTGGCGCCCGCCGAGGCGAAGCCCGACTGGGAGGCCGCCAAGGCGCTGTTCGCCGATGCCGAGCCCGAGGCGCCGGCGCGCCGCGCCCTGCTCTCCGGCCGCGCCGCCGCGGCGGCCGCCGGCCCCACGGTCTGCGCCTGCCACGGCGTCGGCCTCGACGTGATCACGGGGGTGATCGCGGCGGGCGCCGGCAGCGTCGAGGCGGTGGGCGCGGCCTGCAAGGCCGGCACGAATTGCGGCTCCTGCATACCGGAGATCCGCAAGCTCCTGCCCGAGCCGCTTGCGCGCAGCGCGGCTTGAGGGCCATCTTGGGGGGAGCCGCCTCCCTCCACCCCCTCGCGGGGAGGAGCCGGAGGCCGAGGGCCGCGCCGGGGGCACCGCCGCGATCCCGCCCGAACCATCCCCAGCCCCGAGCCCGCCCCGCGAGGGGCGGCGCCTCACGGGACCAGCCTGAACTCCGATCGGCATCGACACCATGAGTACACCCCGCCAGCCCCGCGAGACGCGCGGCCAAGGGCTTGAGCCCCTCGCGGTCCTGCCCGTCTTCGTGCCGCTCCAGGGCAAGCGCGCGGTCCTGGCCGGCTCGAACGGCGGCGCGCCCTGGAAGGTGAAGCTCCTGGCCGCCGCCGGCGCCGAGGTCGACGTCTACGCCCCCGAGCCGACGGAGGAGCTCGCCGCCGTGCCGGGCGACGTCGTGGCCGGCCGCGTCACCCTGCACCGGCGCGCCTGGACGCCGGAGGATCTGGCGGGGGCGGCCTTCTGCATCGGCGCCCTGGAGGACGAGGCGGAGTGCGTGGCCTTCGTGGCGGCGGCCCGCGCCGCCGGCGCCATCGTCAACGCCGTCGACCGGCCCCATCTCTGCGACGTCAAGTTCGGCGCCATCGTTAACCGCTCGCCCCTCGTGGTCGGCATCTCGACGGAGGGCGCCGCCCCCGTCTTCGGCCAGACCGTGCGGGCCCGCATCGAGGCGATGCTGCCCCGCGGCTTCGCCACCTGGGTCGCCGCCGCCCGCGACTGGCGCGAGACGGTCGGCGCCCGCTTCCACGGCTTCTCCGAGCGCCGCGTCTTCTGGGAGCGCTTCACCGACCGGGCCTTCGCGGAGCCGGACCGCGCCCCGGGCGCGCGCGACCTCGCCGACCTCCTCGGCGAGACCCAGGCCGCCCCGAAGGGCGGGGCCGTCACCCTGGTGGGCGCCGGGCCGGGCGATGCCGAACTGCTGACGCTCAAGGCGCTGCGGGCGCTGCGCAACGCCGACGTGATCCTGTACGACGACCTCGTCGCCCCCGAGATCCTCGACTACGCCCGGCGCGAGGCCCGCACCATGCTGGTCGGCAAGACCGGGCACGGCCCCTCCTGCCGCCAGGACGACATCAACGCCCTGATGGTGCAGCTCGCCCGAACCGGCAAGCAGGTGGTGCGCCTCAAGTCCGGCGACCCCCTGGTCTTCGGCCGGGCCGGCGAGGAGATCGATGCCTGCCGCCTCGCCGGCATCCCCGTCACGGTGGTGCCGGGGGTGAGCGCGGCGCAGGGCGCGGCGGCCTCCCTCGGGGTCTCGCTGACCCACCGCGACGCGGCGCGCCGCCTCCAGTTCGTCACCGGCCACGACCGCCGGGGGGCGCTGCCCGAGGACCTGAACTGGGGCGCCCTCGCCGATCCGAGCGTGACCACGGTGGTCTACATGCCCAAGCGCACCCTGCGGGTGCTGCTCGCCCGCGCCATCGCGGAGGGCCTGGCGCCGGGCACCCCCGCCCTCGTCACCTTCAACGCCACGCGCCCGAACCAGGCCGTGGTGCGCGGCACCGCCGCCGACCTCGCCGACCGCATCGAGGCCTCCGGCTACGACGGCCCGGCGATCCTGATGGTGGGCGAGGCGCTCTCCCGCGGCGCCGCCATCCTGCCGGCGGAGGCCGACCAGGCCGCCGCGGCATCCTGACGGCCGCGGCGCGGCCGGGGGCCCGCCCCGCGTGCGCGGCGGCACGGCCGGGGGCCCGGCCGCAGGCGCGCAACCCCGCGGCGACCGCATGCCCCCTTGCCAGGGGGGCGCCCGCGTGGTTCGCCACGCCCGGGCCGCCCCGGGGCGGCCGCCTGTGGTGAGGACAACCCATGCTCTCCGACCGGACGCGCCGCCTGCTCCTGCCGCTCGGGGCGTTCCTCGCCGGGCTGATCGGCCTCGCGGCGGCGGCCGTGCTGACCCTGGCGCCGGAGCGGGCGCCGGTCGCGACCGCGAGCGTCGGCGGCCCCTTCACCCTGGTCAGCCAGGACGGCCGGACCGTCACCGAGCGGGACTTCGCGGGGGCGACGCACCTCGTGTTCTTCGGCTTCACCCACTGCCCGGACATCTGCCCGACGACCCTGCAGCAGATCTCCGACGTGCTCGCCGCCCTCGGCGACAAGGCGCGGGCCATGAAGGTCGCGTTCATCACCGTCGACCCGGAGCGGGACACGCCGGACAGCCTGAAGCAGTATCTCGGCAGCTTCGACCCGCGCATCGTCGGGCTGACCGGCAATTCCGACCAGGTCGCCGCGGCGGTCAAGGCCTACCGGGCCTACGCGCGCAAGGTGCCGGCCAAGGGCGACGACTACACCATGGAGCACACGGCGCTGGTCTACGTGATGGACGGGCGGAACCGCTTCATCGGCGCCCTCAACCTGCAGCGCCCGGCGGACGAGACCGCGGCCGAGCTGGCGAAGCGGATCTGACGGGACCGGGTCCGGCCGGTCGCCGCGCGAGGGCGCCGCTGCGGGAGGTGCGCGACAGGCCGTGCTCGGTCTTGTTCCAGCGGTTCGGGGCGCGGATCAGCTCGATCACCCCGAGCCAGGCCGCGAGGCTGACGAGCAGGAAGTAGAACGGCAGCACCAGCACGAAGGGCACGAGGTCGATCCAGCCCCGGCGCAGCGCCCCGAGCGCGGCGGGCAGGAGCATGGCGGCAACGCCGGTGAGGAAGATCGTGATGGCGAGGCCGGTCGGCAGGTTCGGCCAGAATTCGGGGCCCGCCGGCACCGGGCGCAGCAGGAAGGCGTGCGCGGCCGCCCCCATCAAGAACGGGTAGATCAGGGCCGACACCACCGTGCCGGGCACCAGCGCGAGGGCGCAGAGCGTCCCGAGGGGTCCGAGCGCCCGCAGGTTGCGCCAGGGCCGGCGGCCGTGGGTGATGCTCGTCTGCAGGAAGCCCTTCATCCAGCGGGTGCGCTGGCGCAGCCAGGGGCGGATCTCGGCCGGCGCCTCCTCGATCGTGGCGCTCGGCAGGTCGCCGACGACGTAGCCCGCGACCGCGAGGCGCATCCCGAGATCGGCATCCTCCGTGACGTTCCAGGCATCCCATCCGTGCAGCGCCCGCAGGATGTCCGTGCGGAAATGCGTCGAGGTGCCCCCGAGCGGCGTCGGCAGGCGCCAATGGGCGAGGGCGGGGCCGAGGACGTCGAACAGGGCGGTGTACTCGAGGGCGAAGCAGCGGGTGAGCCAGGAATCGGCGGCGTTGTCGATGACGAGGCGGCCCTGCAGGCAGGCGAGGTCGGGCCGGCCCCGGGCGAAGCGGGCGGCGGCCCGGCGCAGCTGGCCCGGCTCGGGGACGTCCTCGGCATCGTAGACCACCAGGCAGGCGCCGCGGGCCAGCGGCAGGGCGGCGTTCAGCGCCCGCGGCTTGGTGCGGGGCAGGCCCGGCGGCACCACCACGACCTCGAACCAGGGCGGCAGCGCCTCGGCGGCGATCGCCGCGGCGGTCCCGGCATCGTCCGCCTCGATCACGAGCTTGATGTCGAGCTTCGTCGCCGGATAGTCGAGCCGCGTCAGGGCGGCGACGAGGCGCGGCACCACGGCGGCCTCCCGGTGGAGGGCGACGAGCACCGTGTAGGCGGGCAGGTCGGGCTCGGCGAGGGGGCCCGGCTCGGGCGCCGCCACCGGCGCGACGATGCAGAGGGCGCCGAGCCGGAAGGTCGCCATCGCCAGGAAGGCGCTCTGCCCCGCGCAGGTGACGCAGAGGACGGCCAGGGGCGGCAGGCAGGCGCAGAGGCAGGCGAGCGTCGCCACCAGGAGGGCGATCAGGACGGCCTGGCTCGGCCGCAGGCCGGGGCGGAAGGCCCAGTCCGGCCGCCGCACCCCGAGCGCGTCCGAGGCGTAGGCCGCGATCCGCTCCGGCAGCGCCGCGAAGACCGCCGCGCGCAGGCGCGTCGGCGTGGTGATGGCGGGCACGCGCCCCGGCGGGCTGCGGCCGGCGAGCCACTCAGCGATCTCGGAGCCGCGCGGCGCCAGCACGAAGGCGGCGGGCGCGCCGGCCGCCAGCGGCGCGAAGCCGGCCGCGAGACTGTCGGGGACGCGCAGGCCCGCCCGGAGCGGGATCGGCCCGTCGAGGAAGGGTGCGCCGAGGGCGCGCGCCAGGGCCCGGTAATAGGCCTCCTCGCTCATCAGCCCCGCATGCAGCAGGGCGGTGGCGCCGTCGCTGCCGCTGGCACGCGCGAGCGCCGCCGCGCGCAGGAGGGCGGCCGGGTCGCCGCCCTGCGCCAGCAGGAAGGCGAGCTCCGGCGGCAGCGCCCGCGCGCCGGACCACGGCGAGGGTGTCCCGAGGAACGACACGTGCCCGCTCCCGCCGGCTCCGGAACGGTGCTAGGGGAGGAGGGTGAGCCGACCCTTCTCCGCCTTGTGCCAGCGCCTCATCGGTGCGAACCGACCCACACGCCGATCCGGCCCGCTTCGCCGAGCCCGATGGGCCATCATTCCCATTTTCGTTGCGAGCGCAACCATCCCGGTCCGGGCCGAGGCGCCCCCTGCTGCCGAGACCCGGACGGTGGCGATCCCGAACTTCTGGAACCCGCGCAGCCGGGGCGAGCGGGTCGAGGCGCCCCAGACCGGCCGCGCCGTCCGCTTCCTCACGGATGACGAGTTCCCGCCGCTGCACTTCGCCGGGCCGGACGGGAACCCGACGGGCTTCGTGGTGGAGCTGACCCGCGCCGTCTGCGAGCGCCTGGCGATCACCTGCACGGTGCAGGCGCGCCGCTTCGACACGCTGCTCGACGCCTTGAACGAGCGCCAGGGCGACGTGGTCGCGGCGGCGATCCCCCTGACCCCGGCCCTGCGCGCGCGCTTCCTCGCGACGCGGCCGTTCTTCCGCTGGCCGGCCCGCTTCATCGCCCGCACCGATCGCGGCCTGCCGGCGCCCTCCGCGGCGGCGCTGGCGGAGAGGAGCGTCGGGGTGATCGCCGGCAGCGCGCACGCGGCCTACCTCAGGGCCTTCTTTCCGAAGGCGGCCGCGCGGGACTTCACCGACCTCTCGGCGGCGGAGGGCGCGCTGCGCCGGGGCGAGGTCGACTACGTCTTCGCCGACGGGCTCGGGCTGGCGCTCTTCGCCGGCGGCTTCGAATCCGGCAATTGCTGCGCGCTGATCGGCGGCGACTACCTGGAGAACCGCTACTTCGGCGAGGGCATCGGCCTCGTCACCCGCCAGGAGGACGCGGCGCTCGCCCGCGCCCTCGACGACGCGCTCCAGCGCCTCTGGGACGACGGGCGCTACGCCGAGATCTACCTGCGCTTCTTCCCCGTCTCGCCGTTCTGAGGAACGGCGGGGCGCCGGCCGCGGCGGCGCCACAAAAACAGCCGCGGGGAATTCCGCGGCCCGGCAAAGCGCACTAGGGTGCGGCCCGTCGCGAAATCCCCGTCTTCGAATTGTCGTTCCTGATCATGCCGTCCCCGCTCTCCCTCGACCCCGCCCTGATCGAGGCCGCCGCCCACGCGGCGTCCTGGCCGTTCGAGGAGGCGCGCAAGCTCGTGGCGCGCCTGGAGCGCGAGCCGAAATCCGAGGTGCTGTTCGAGACCGGCTACGGCCCGTCCGGGCTGCCGCATATCGGCACCTTCGGCGAGGTCGCCCGCACCTCGATGGTGCGCCACGCCTTCCGGGTCCTGACGCAGGACCGGGTGCCGACCAGGCTGATCGCCTTCTCGGACGACATGGACGGCCTGCGCAAGGTGCCCGACAACGTGCCGAACCGGGAGCTCCTGGCGCGCCACCTCAACCAGCCGCTGACCCGGGTGCCCGACCCCTTCGGCACCCATGACAGCTTCGGGGCCCACAACAACGCGGAGCTGCGCCGCTTCCTCGACGCCTTCGGCTTCGACTACGAGTTCCGCTCGGCCACCGCGTGCTACCGCGCGGGCATCTTCGACGCGACCCTGATGCGGGTCGCCGAGCGCTACGACGCCGTGATGGCGATCATGCTGCCCTCGCTGCGGGCCGAGCGCTCGGCGAGCTACTCGCCCTTCCTGCCGCTCCACCCCGTCACCGGGGAGGTGATGCAGGTGCCGATCGACGAGGTCCGCGCCGGGACCGGCACCCTGGTCTGGCGCGACCCGAAGACCGGCGAGGCCTACGAGACCCCGATCACCGGCGGCCATGCCAAGCTGCAGTGGAAGCCCGACTGGGCGATGCGCTGGGTCGCCCTCGGGGTCGATTACGAGATGGCCGGCAAGGACCTGATCGACTCGGTCAAGCTCTCGGGACAGATCGCCCGCGCCCTCGGGGCCGAGCCGCCGGAGGGCTTCAACTACGAGCTGTTCCTCGACGAGGGCGGCCAGAAGATCTCGAAGTCGAAGGGCAACGGGCTCACCATCGACGAGTGGCTCGCCTACGGCACGCCCGAATCCCTGGCCCTGTTCATGTACAACAAGCCCCGCGAGGCCAAGCGCCTGTTCTTCGACGTGATCCCGCGCCACGTCGACGAGTACCTGAACTTCCTCGACCGCTACCCGGGCCAGGATCCGAAGCTGCGCCTCGGCAACCCGGTCTGGCACCTGCACGCGGGCGCCCCGCCCGCGCCCGAGACGGTCGGGGGCGGGGCGGGGAGCAAGGGCACGACCCTGACCTTCGCGATGCTCCTCAACCTCGTGGCGGTGGCCAATGCCGAGGATCCGGCGGTGCTGTGGGGCTTCATCCGCCGCTACGCCGACGGCATCGGCCCGCAGACCCATCCGGGCCTCGACCGGCTGGTCGGCCACGCGCTCGCCTATTACCGGGACTTCGTGCGCCCGGCCAAGACCTACCGGACCCCGACGCCGGAGGAGCGCGCGGCGCTCGAGGACCTCGCGGCCTCCCTCGCCGGGCACGCGGGCTCGACCGACCCGGAGGCCCTGCAGGCGGTGGTCTACGAGGTCGGCCGGCGCCACTTCCCGGACCTGTCGGGCAAGGCCAAGAGCCCGGACGGGCGCCCCGGCGTGTCGCAGGCCTGGTTCACCACGATCTACAACGTGCTGTTCGGCGAGGCGCGCGGCCCGCGCTTCGGCTCCTTCATCGCCCTCTACGGCGTGGCGGAGACCCGGGCGCTGATCGCCAGGGCCCTCTCGGGGGAGCTCGAGCGCGGCCACGCGGCCTTCACGGCGGGGCTGGCGCGGACGGCCTGACCGGGCGGTCGGGTCAGGCCGTCAGCCCGACCTGCCGCAGGCTGATCTCCCAGACCCGCTCCTGCACGGCGCGGTCCTGGCTCTCGGCCGAGGGGGCGACCGGCCGGGAGCGGGCGAAGTAGCGCCCGCTGACCCCCGCGAGGTCGGGGGCGGTGGCGACGTGGAGCGAGGTCGCCGCGCCGTCCGCCGGCGCGCTGAGGAAGGGCCGGATCAGGCCCCAGCCGAAGCCGAGGAGGCCGCCGGTGTTCCGGGCGAACCCCGTGTTGATGACGCCGGGATGCAGGGCGTTGACGGTGACGCCGGTGCCCGCGAGCCGCCGCGCCAGGGCCGCGGTGAACAGCACGTTGCCGAGCTTGGCCTGCGCGTAGGCCTTGATGGCGCTGTAGCGCTTCGCGCCCTCGAGGTCGTCGAAATCGATGCGCCCGCGGGTATGGGCGGCCGAGGCGACGTTGACGATCCGGGCCGGGGCGCTCGCCTTGAGGCGGTCGAGGAGCGCGAGGGTCAGGAGCACGTAGCCGAGATGGTCGAGGGCCCAGGTGCGCTCGATCCCGTCGACCGTGGTCTCGCGCCGGTCGAAGATCGCCCCCGCATTGTTCACGAGCAGGTCGAGGCGGGGATAGCGGGCCAGCACCTCGGCGGCGAGGCGCCGGATCTCGGCCTGCGCCGAGAGGTCGGCCACGAAAGCGTCGAGCTCCGCCCCGGGCACCGCCGCCGCGATCTCCCGGATCGTGCGCTCGACCTTGCGGGCGTCGCGCCCGGCGAGGCCGACGCGGGCGCCGGCCCGGGCCAGCCCGAGCGCCGTCTCGTAGCCGATGCCGGAGGTCGCCCCGGTGACGAGGCAGACCGTCCCGGCCATCGTCTGGCCCGTCATGGCTTGGCCCGTCATGGCTTGGCCTGTCGTGGCCTGGCCGGCCGTCGCTGGGCCGGCCGTGGCGCGCGGCTGCGCCGGCACGGCGCTAGAACACCGCCTGGCCGATGGCGAAGGCCACCACCACGATGACGATCGCGACCAGCAGGAACAGGCCGAACAGGATGCGGGCGAGGGACCCGGCGCCCGAGGCGATGCCGGTGAAGCCGAGGCCGCCGGCGATCAGCGAGATCACGAAGCAGATGAGGGCCCATTTCAGGAGGGTCATGGCGTGCAATCCGTCGCAGTCGAGGGAATCGAGCGATAACCCGGCGGAAGCTCAACCGTTCCGGCCTGCGGCCAAGCCGTCTTCCCGGCTCACGCCGTCCGCGCGGCCGGCGGCGCGGCGGGGTCGGCCCGGGCCAGGAGGATGTCGGCGAGGGCGTGGTAGAGGCCGCCCCGGCAGACGAGCTTCGAGGCGGCGTCCGCCACCAGGGCCGCGACCATCAGGGGGATCATCATGGCGTGGTCCTGGGTCATCTCGGTGACGATCACGAAGGAGGTGATCGGCGCCTGCAGCACGCCGGTCAGGTAGGCGACCATGCCGACGAGAACGAGGGCGCCGACGGAGACCTCCGGGAACAGGGCGTGCCAGTGGGCGCCGAGGCCGGCCCCGACGGCGAGCGAGGGGGCGAACAGCCCGCCCGGGATGCCGCTGATCGCGGACAGGACGGTGGCGGCGAATTTCATTGGCGCGAACCCGGCCTGCACGGCCGCGTCCCCGTGCAGGATGGCGCGGGCCTCCTCGTAGCCGGTGCCGTAGACGGCGCCCCCGGTGGCGAGGCCGCAGAGGGCGACGCCGAGGCCGCACAGCATCGCGAACGCGACGGGGCGGCGGGCGATGAGCCGGCCGGGCCGGCCCGGGAGCCCCCGCCCGAACAGGATCACGATGCGGCTGAACAGGCCGCCCCCGAGGCCGCCGAGCACCCCGAGGAGCGGCACCACGATCCAGCCCGGGCCGATCGCCAGCGTCGCGCGCGCGGTGCCGAAATAGGTGTAGTTGCCGACGAGCCAGAGGGAGGTGAGGCCGGCCGCCACGATGGCGGCGACGATCAGGCCGGTGGTGCGCGCCTCGTAGGTGCGCCCGAGCTCCTCGATGCCGAACACGATGCCGGCCAGCGGCGTGTTGAAGGCCGCCGCCACCCCGGCCGCGCCGCCCGCGAGGATCAGCCCCGGCAGGCGCTCGGGCGTCAGCCGACCCACCGCCGCCATCAGGGCGGCGCCGACCTGCACGGTCGGCCCCTCGCGGCCCGCCGAGGCGCCGCAGAGGAGGCCGAGCGCCATCACGACGATCTTGCCGAAGGCGACGCGCAGCGAGATCAGGGCGTGCCGGAAGCCCGGATCCCGGGTGTGGCGGGCCGCGATCACCTGCGGGATGCCGGACCCTTGCGAATTCGGGAAGATTGTCAGCGCCAGGAGGGCCGCGAGCCCGAAGCCGAGGGGCGTCAGCACCAGGGCGATCCAGGGCGAGACCGCGAGAACGAGCTTGAAGCCCGCCTGGGCGGCGTCCGCGACCTTGGCCATCAGCACCGCCGCGAGGCCGACGCAGATGCCCCCGAGGAGGAAGAGCAGGCGCCGGCGCCAGAGCGCGAAGGCGTCCGCCGAGGCATCGCGCAGCCGCACCATCGAGCGGCGGTAGAAGGGGCGTCGCGGCATGTCCCTGCGTCGGTCCGGGTTCGAGGGCCCTCCCGCGGGGAGCGGGGGATCGGAGCCCGAGACTGGCACGGATCGGGTGAAGGGAGGATGGCGGCGCACCCTCGCATCCGCCGCAAAAGGGCCGGCGTCCGGCCCCTGGTGCCGTCCCCCGGGGAGAAAGCCGCCCCGCTCAGGCCTCCGCGGCGCAGAGGTCCTCGACGCTCTTCAGATAGGCCTTGGCGTCGAACTTCCGCAGCGAGTTCTCGCTCTGGTAGCGGACGGTGCCGAAGATCGCGCGCTTGGCCCAGGGGCGGTCGTGCAGGCCGTAGACCCAGGCGACGTTGGTGAAGGAGTTCGGGTCGCGGCCGTCGAGGAAGTAGCGGTTGTTGAGACGCAGGGTCCGGGCGAAGCCCTCCTCGGGGGAGGGGGACCATTCGAGGATCTTCTTGCCCCAGTACATGCGCAGGTGGTTGTGCATGTAGCCGGTCTCGCGCATCTCGGCCTGGGCGGCGTTCCAGTAGCGGTCGTGGGTGCGGCCCTCGGCGAGCTCGTCCTCGCTGTAGCGGTGCGGGCGCGGGTCGCGGGCGTGCTCGGCCAGCGTCTTGCGCGCCCAGTCGGGGACGGCCCGCGCGTAGGCGTCGTAGCCCTCGGTGTAGAAGACGTGGTTCATCGCGAGCTCGCGCCGCACGATGACCTCCTCCAGGTAGGCGGCCTTGTCCTCCGCCTGGCCGGCCCGCGCCGCCCGCACCGCGAGGGCAATCTCCACCGGGGAGATCTGCCCGAAATGCAGGTAGGGGCTCATATGCGAGGCCGCGCCCGCCTCGGGCCGGTTCCGGTCGCTGCCGTAATCCGCGAAGGGGCCGGCGAGATAGGCCTTCAGGCGCGCCCGCGCCGCGCCCTCGCCGCCCCGGAAGCGCTTCACCGGCGCCACGGACCGGTCGAGGTTCATCCCGGCCAGCACCGCGTCCGGATCGGAGAGGTCGATGCCGCGCGGGAGGTCGCGCTCGTCCGCCCGGTGCAGGAGGCGCCGGCTCGCGAGGGGCGCGATGTACGCCTCCCAGATCCGGTGCAGCTTCGGGCGGAGCGTGCGGGCGGCGTATTCGTGCTTGCCCGAGGCGGTCTCGACGGGCACCACCACGTCGCCCTCCACCTGCACGAGGCGGGTGTCGACGCCCTCCGCGATCGCGCCGTACCAGCGCTTCTGGATCGCCAGGTAGCCGCGGTCGAGGACCACCAGCGCCGCCCGGCCTGAGAGGTCGACGGCGATCTCGGCCGGCGACGCCTTGCGCATCACGAAGGCGACGCCGCGCCGCTCGAGCCCCGCCTTGGCCTCGGCGAGGCCCTGCAGCAGGAAGGCGTAGTGGCGGGCATTGGCCTCGGGGAAGCCGCTCTCGCCGTCGAGCAGGCCGAAGCAGGCCACCACCGGGAGCTTCAGCCGGTTGGCCTCCGCGATGGCGTATTCGAGGGCCGGGTTGAAATGCGCGCGATTCGCCTGCTGGAGCAGGTAGAGCACGTAGGCGCCCCCGGCCCGCGGCGCGACGTCGTGGAGAATGCGAATACGTCCCGCCTGAATGGCCATCCTGCCCCGCCGCCGCGCGAAAATATCACCCTGCAAGCTAGAGCGCGCGCGCCGCATGTCCCCGGGGCCGCCGGAACCGGGGCCGGCAGCCCCCGGACAGAGGAGCGCCACCCGACCGGAGCGCGAATACCTCGCAGGTTCAGGCGTTTATCGGACGGAGACTTGGCCGTTCGTGGCCGCATCGGCGCGAAATCGGGGCGCGGACTGGATGCGGCATTTTGAACACATGGCAGTATCAATGCACGCAACCGCACCAAAAACGACAGCCCTGCTGCCCCATCGCTCTTGAAATCATCCACAGGAGGTTCAGATTGTGCATCGCGGGACCGCGATGGCGTCGCGGTCCCGCTGCCCTCCTTGGGCGTTTCCTCCCTAGACTTCGGGCCGCTCCTTCGGGAGTGGCCTTTTTTCTTGATCCGGCGGTCAGCCCCGCGCCCGGGCCCGGATCATGAAGTTGTCGTAGGTGTACTCGGCCACCTGGAACCAGAGATACTCCTCGTTCCGGAAGGTCTTCATCGCCTCGAAGATGCGCTTGAAGTCGGGGTTCCTGCCCGCGATCTCGCCGTAGACCTCGTTGGCCTGCTTGAGGGCGGCCTCCATCACGTCCTGGGGGAAGGGCCGCAGCTGCGCCCCGCCCGCCACGAGGCGGCGCAGGGCCCCGGGATTGCGGGCGTCGTAGCGCGCCTGCACCTCGGCGCCGACCTGCGCGGCGGCCCCCTGGAGCGCCGCCCGGTAGGTCTTCGGCAGGGCCTTCCACTTCTCGGCGTTGAGCCAGAAGTGCAGCATCGCGCCGCCCTCCCAGAAGCCCGGATAATGGTAGATCGGCGCCACCTTCTGCAGGCCGAGCTTCTCGTCGTCGTAGGGCCCGATCCACTCGGCGGCGTCGATCGCCTTCGATTCGAGGGCCGCGTAGATCTCGGGGCCCGCCGTCGCCTGCGGCACGGCGCCGAGCTTGGCCAGCACCTGGCCGCCGAGGCCGGCGATGCGGATCTTCAGGCCCTGGAGGTCGGCCACGCCCTTGATCTCGCGGCGGAACCAGCCGCCCATCTGCGCCCCGGTATTGCCGCCCGGCAGGGTCGCGAGCCCGTGCTTGGCGAAGATCTCGGCGAAGAGCTCGCTGGCGCCGCCGGCGAGCCACCAGGCGTTCTGGCCGCGGGCGTTGAGGCCGAAGGGCAGGGCGGTGGCGAGGGCGAAGGTCGGGTCCTTCGGGGTCGCGAGGGTCGCGGGGGCGTGGCCCATCTCGAGGCTGCCCGCCGCCACCGCGTCGAGGAGCCCCTCGGCCCCCACCGCCTCGCCGACCCCGAGGGGCTTGATCTGGAAGCGCCCGTCGGTGGCCTCCGCCACGAGGCGGCAGAGGGTCTCGGAGGCGCCGAACAGGATGTCGAGGTTCTTCGGATAGGCCGAGGCGAGGCGCCAGCGCAGCTCCGGCGCCGACTGGGCCAGCGCCGGCGCCGCGAGGGCGCCCGAGGCCGCGCCGCCGAGGCCGGCGGCGAGCAGGGCGCGTCTCGGCAAGGTCGGGGGCAAGGTCGGGGGCAGGGTCGAGGGCAAGGTCGGGGGCATCGCGGGACGCGCCGCGATGGGATCCGTCGGGAAGTGGTCGTCCGTGTCGTCCAAAGGTCGCCGTCCTGTCGTCCGGTTGGGGGGCGGGCCCGCCGTTCACGAACGGAGATGGCGCCGAAACGATCCGCCGGGACCGCACCGGACCGCCCGGCGCGCGCGGCCATGCTCAGCCATGCCCTGCGCGCAGGCCCTAACACGCCGGTTCCCGCCTCGAAACCGGGAACCGCGCGTGCTAACCCGGCCCCGTGACACCCGAGAGCATCACCCTCCACACCGTCTGCGGCCTCGAGGAGATCGCCGGCCACGCCGAGCGCGGCGTCAGCCACGTGCTGTCGCTCCTCGATCCCGGCTCGCCCGAGCCCGCCGGCCTCGCGGGCTTCCCGGCGCATCGGCGCACGACCCTGCGCTTCCACGATTGCCTGGCGCCGGCCGAGGGGCTGGTGCCGCCCGAGCGCGCCGACATCGCGGCGATCCTGGCCTTCGGGACCGAGGCCCGGGGGGCCGGACACCTCCTGGTGCATTGCCATTACGGCCTGTCCCGCTCGACCGCCGCCCTGCTGATGCTGTTCGCCCAGGACGCGCCGGACACCCCCGCCGAGGCGCTGGTGGCCCGGCTCCACGCCCTGCGCGAGCCCGCCTGGCCGAACGCCCGGATGATCGCCTTCGCGGACGCGATGCTCGAACGCGGCGGCAGCCTCGAGGCGGCGGTGCGGCGCCTGCACGCCCGCCAGCTCAGGGTCCGGCCGCACCTCGCCGGGCTCCTGCGCGACCTCGGCCGGGGCGCCGAGGTGGCGGCGGCCGAGGCCCTGCCGGCGCCGGGCTGACGCCCGCCCGGAGCCCGCGCCGCGCGGGCGGAGCAGGCTCCGCAGGCAGAGCCTGCTTCGCGGGCGGAGCAGGCCCCGCGGGCTACTTCCCCGCCGGCGTGAAGGCCCCGTCCTTCCAGACGTAGAGCACGTAGCCCTGGGCGGTGACGTCGCCCTTGGCGTCGAAGCCGACCGGGCCGAGGACGAGGTCGAAGCGCTCCCGGTGGAGGGTCGCGGCGATCGCCTTCGGGTCGCTCGCATGGGCGAAGTTGCCCGCCGCCACCAGGGCCTGGAGGGCGGCGTAGCCGTAGATGGTGGAGCCCGTCGGCTCGACGCCCTCGGCCTTGAAGGCCTGGACCACGGCCGCCGCCGCCGGCTGGCGGCTCGGGTCGAGGTAGAAGGTCATCAGCACGCCGTTGCTCGCCGGGCCGGCGATCTTGGCGAAATCCTGGGTGGCGATGGCGGAGGTGCCGAACCATTGCGGCCGGAAGCCCCGCTCGGCCGAGATCCGCACGAGGCGGCCCATCTCGGTGGCGTCGCCCCCGTAATAGACCACGTCGATCCCGGCCGCCTTCAGCCGGTCGGCCAGCGCCGCGTCGTCGGCGTCGCTCGGCGAGAAGGCCACCGACATCGCCTCGTTGATGCCGATGCGGTTGAGATTGTCCTTGGTGGCGGCCGCGAGCGTGCGGGAGGCCGGGGTCAGGTCCTGGATCAGGGCGATCTTGCGGTCGCGGAAGCGCTCGGCCAGCACGGTGGCGGAGAGCCGGGCCTGGTCGTCGTCGCGGCCGCAGACCCGGAAGATCGTGGGCAGCCCGCGGTCGGTGAGCTTGGCCGCCACCGAGGCCGCGGTGATCATCAGGATGCCGTTGGCGGCGTAGACCTCGGAGGCCGCCATCGAGGCGTTCGAGCAGACATGGCCGACAACCAGGCCGACCTTGGCCTGGACGAAGTGGTTGGCGACCGCCGTGGCCTTGTTGGAATCGCAGGCATCGTCCTGCACGTCGAGGGTGATGGGCTCGCCGTCGAGCCCGCCCCGGGCGTTGGCGTCGCGCGCCGCCGCCTCGACCCCGCGCAGCACCTGCTCGCCGACGGCCACGTAGGCGCCCGACCGCGGCACCGCGACGCCGATCGTGACATCGGCCGGGGCCGGGGACACGAGGGCTGAGAAACCGGCCGCCAGGGCGAGCAGGGGGCCGACAGGTCTGATCTTCATCGGGCCCCTTCTAGACGCTCGGCCCGCGCCGTGACAAAGCCCGCGGTCCCGTCCGTCTTCCCTCGACCCAGGAAACGACGGCGCCGCGCAGCTTGGCAAGAGGGGAATTGGTGGGAGGCGGCCGGAACCGCCGTGTCCGAATGCGGATCGGGGCCGGCCCCTTCTGGGTCTTCAGCGGGTGTAGGCGTAGACGGAGGCTGCGGATCCGATGGGTCCTGCGACGG
>NZ_VZZJ01000018.1 GCF_008806345.1 Methylobacterium planeticum
GGCGCTCTCCTTCGCCGACCAACCTCTCACCCGGCTATCCGTTTCAGCCCGCTCGGACAGCGCTCTAGCTCTGCGGCTCTGGCCTGCGGAGCTTCTTCGTTAACACGCAGCAATCCAAACAGAAGTTCTGTCGAAAACTGAGCCGCGCAGGAGCAACTGCTAGCGATGGCAGCCGTTGTCCGCCTCTGGGCCGGATTCATCCGGCAGGGAGAGATGATGACAAAGTTCGCTACGATCAGCGCCATGGCGCTGCTGATTGCCAGTCCCGCCTTTGCTCAAGGCGTACCAGTCGCGCGCGAGCCTGGAGTGGCTGGCGGGGCCGTGATCCAGGGCACTCCTAACAACACCGGAAACGACCGCGAAGTCACACTCGCGCCAGGTGCTACCGGTGCGTCAACGATCCAGACGGACTCCGCAGCCGGTGGGAATGCCGGCCAGCCCTAGCGTGCCGTGCCGCAAGGCGGCGCCAGCGGTAGCGGCGGCAATGGTGGGGCTGGCGGCGGCTAAGCCCTCAACGCAGGTACGACACCCCGGCCCCGCAACCTCATGGCTTGCGCGGATTTCCATTTCACTGCGGCAGCACCCTTCGCGCGGGCCTCGTCGTGTCGGAGAGGTGCTCCCCATCGCGGCTCTCTCCGGAGGCTGAGTCGGGTTGCTCAAGGTAGCGGAACAGTCCTCCACAGCCGACCGTTGCTCTTGCACCTTAAAGGAGAATGATATGCTGACGGGCAGCCTGCTGTGGCTCATCGGGGTTCCGATCCCGATCATTCTCCTAGTGTGGTTCTTTTTCCTGCGTGGGCGGTAGCAGATCCCGCGTTGAACCATTTGGCACATGCTTGAGTTCGCTCTCTGGGCCTATTCAAGGCCCGGGAGAAACGCTCAATGCGCATCACAACGCTTATACTCTCCGCCGCTATAGCTCTTGCTCTTTCGGGTGGCGCGTTCGCTCAGGGCGCGCCGGGTGGAGGTGGTTCAGGCGGCAACATCCACGGTGGATCCGTCGTGAAGTCGACCATGTCCAAATCCAAAGGCATGAGGTCTGGCATGATGCGGAAAAAGAGAATGCGGCGCGGTATTACGGCCCGCTAAGCTCAAACATCAGGCGCTCCGCCAGCAAGGCACGTAATGTGCATATAATCTTGGGCGGCACCGACCTGTCCCCTCAGCAAATCGGCGTGGCCAGCTGGCTCAGGCGTTCCTAACCCATGCGATCTGGCCCGCTGCCCGATCCTTGTAGGCGTCAAAGCTACCCGGAGGGCACATGCTTCTGGTCAAATCGCTGCCGAACGGAGCCTACGGAATCTACCAGCAGGACGCTTTACTGGTGAAGGGTCTGACGCGAGTGCAGGCCGATCGGTTCGCCCAGACACTTTGGACTTGCCTCGGAGAGGATACTGCTGGCGAATGGGTCAGGCGAAGGTGGGTGAGGCGCACATGAGGCGCGCGAAGGCGGAGCGTCGCGTTCGGGCCGCTGGCGTCTGTCTCAACCAAGCGGCAAGACGCAGGAGGTTGAGCGCGGCCGCCGTGATCAGGTGCTGCAGGCGTGTTTTGGCCATCCCGAGATAGCGCGCCCGCCGTAGCCCCATGACCCGCACGCTGCGCGAGAGCGTCCCCTCGATGCCGGCCCGTCGGCGCTGCTCGGTCGCGAAGGGTGGCTCCACTTCGCGCGTGCGTGCCGCAACCAACGCCTCGTGCTCCCCGCGCCGACGCGGCGTGAGCAAGCGACGGGCCGAGCGTGTGCAGCGTGGCTTGAGCGCGCAGACCTTGCAGTGCCGCGTCGAGGAGCGCACGCGCATCACGGTGCGGCCCGCGTTGTGCTCGTCTGTCCAGCTCTCGCTCATCTGCCCGGCCGGGCAAGTCGCCACCCGCCGATCCCAGTCGAAGGTGAACTGCGCGATCGTGAGCGCCCCTGCCGTGCGGGCCTGCCACTGGTTGTCCTTGGGTGCCGGTCCCACGAGTGCAACGGCGTGGTCGCGGGCCGCGGCTACGCGTTGATCGGCGTCGAGGTATGCGGCATCGACGAGATGCCGGGCCGGCAACAGCTTCCTCGCCGCGAGTGCCGCGTGCAGGGGCGCCAAGGTGGCGCGATCGACGACGGATGCGGGCGTGGTCGTCACGTGCGTGATCAAGGGCGGTCGGTCATCATCGCAGGTCTCGGTGAGGTGGACCTTGTACCCGACCCCGCTCGTCGTGCGCTTCTTGGCGTCGTGGATGTCCGGATCGTAGGGCGAGGCGACCATGAGCAGCGAAGGCGGCAAGCCCTCCGCCGCTGTCCGCCATCGCACCGAGGAGGCGCCGGAGCCCGGTGATCGCCCCTCGACCTCGGAGCAGACGAAGTTCTGCATCCAGACGCGCCGCAGCACGGCGATGGCCGGCACGTCGTGCAACCAGGGGGCGCGTCGGGCGCCGCGGAGCGTCTGAAAGACACAGCCGAGCCGGTTGAGGCTGCGCACGGAGCCCAAGACATGAGTGGCGTCGGTGCGCTGGCGGCCGCGCCGGGTTAGAAGGCCTCGGTCGCGGCACAAGGCGCGGAGCGTGTCGAACAACAGCGCCTCGGCGTGGCCGACCACGAGGCGGGTGCGGAACTCGCTCAGGACGGACGCGTCGAAGCCCGGATCGGGGAGTTCGAGGGCGAGCAGGTCCTTCCAGTCGATCCGGCTGCGAACGGCATCGGCAGCCCGGCGATCCGAGAGGTTCTCGGCGAACTGCAGCAGCGTCACGAGGGCAAGCCGCCAGGGGCACTCGGCCGGCTGACCGCAGGCGGAACACAGGGACGCGCATTGCGCGTCGGCGAAGATGGGGCCGAGCGTGTCGCGCAGATCGAGGGAGGAAGGGCCGCGCGGGAAGATGGCGCGGGCGACCACGAGGGTCTGATGGGGAACGATGCGACCTGGGACAGGGGGCAGTGACATCGCCGGCCTCCGGATTGAGGCGCCCCGGGCGCCTCAATCCGAAACGCTCGACCCGCCGATCCCGATTCATCCCATTCGCCAGCAGTATCTTCTCCGAGGCAAGTCCACGCCTCGGCGTCGCGAAGACCTGGCGCGAGCCGGGCGAGCGGCCCTGGCGCTACAGCAAGGCGGCCGTGATGACGACAGACCTATTGCTGCTGGTGGACAGCCCACGGGCGCTGATCGGGCAGCTCGACCGCGAACGCTCCGGTCCACTGATGGCCGCGATCGACGCCCGCAATACGCGGTTCGGGCGCGGCAGCGTCGTGCCGGCCCGCGCCGGCTTTGAGGAGAAGCGCACCTGGAGCACCAAGTTCGAGATGCGCACACCGCGCTACACGACCCAGATCGCCGAGTTGCCGACGGCAATGGCATGAGCCTGGGCGTTCCGGGGGGCTACCGCTTCTCCGGCTCCATCGGATCGCCCCAGACCATCACGCTGTGCACTTGGTCGTTGCGCCAGTCGATGGTGCAGCCGAGGTCGCTCATGGCGTGGTCGAGCAGAGTGCGCCAGTCCGAGCGGTAGCCGTCCACATACCGATCCCGAAGTGCGGTGCGGATCCGCTCAAGCCTGTCGCCGTCGGCAGACTGGCCGGCTCTGACCCAGTGCTTGGTCAGGGCGGCCATGGCTTGGTCGATGGCGCTCATCTCAGCCCCACCTCACGAAGGCTGCGATGATCGCAACAACCAACGTGGCCAGCAGCCAGGGATGGCCGTACGCGACGGAGAAGTAGATCAGACCGAAGAACGCGGCTGCGATCGCGATCATGATGGTGCCGGCGACGGGGTTCATCCCCTCTCCGGCCGCGCGGGCAGATCTGTGCGCCTCGCGAGCTCGGTCGCAGCAAGCGCCTTAGCTTGTCGCATCAGAGCCCCGCTATCGAGCTTCCGCTGTAAGCTAGGGGATGAGACACCCTCAAAAGGGGCGTAAGGCCATCCACCGCTGACGGATCATATTTCGGATGGATAGTTGTCCAGGCATCTTGGCGCTGGAGCGAAGCCAGGAGGAATTTGTTAGCGCAAACGAAGTGAGAAAATGATGCATTCAGGTTTGCGGTGATAGGCATCGCGTCGATCGTCGGCGACGCGCAGACTGCTATGGTACGCCCGGAACATTCAGTCGGCCCGAAATATTCCCAGACAGGCCAAAAGGGCCGGGCTCGGGCGGCCTCGGATTTCTGCCTGGGAGACGGTCATCTCGATCCGTCAGCTCGCCCCCTCCGCCGCCAACCCCTCCGTAAGGGCCGAGAGATTGCGGTTCGATCCTCTGCTCGATACGAGCCGGGCAAATCTGCATACAGATCGGTTCGATGTCGGTTGGCGACGTGCAGAGTGCGTGAGCCTGACCCTGAAAACAGCTGCACGTACAAGCGGCCCAGCCTGTGCTTGGCAGGACCATCATACCGAGGATGAGGAGGAATCGCATTTGATCCTCTGAGTTCATGCACTGCCTGTGCAGGTTCAGCGCTTGAGTCTATGTCCGCTTCTCCGGCCGCGCCAGCAGGATTGCGGTGCGGACCGCAGCGCGCTTCAGGTGGTCGTCGATCGAGGGTTTCAAGAGCAGATCCTTTGCGAGCACGCTAGCATCAATCGCTGCGTGAACGTTCGAGCTGTAGCTCGCTCCAAGGTTGAGCGAATCCATTTCCGGATCGGCCACGAACATCTCGATGGCCTGCCACGGGCGGTCCCAGGTGATCACCTCAGCCTCGAGCAGTTCCTCGGTGGTGGGGTTGTCAGCCATGGCTCAGTTGAACGGCTGTCGGCCGCTCAGGCCAAGCAGGTAGGCCTTGGCGATCACTTGTTCGGAGGTCAGATCGCGTCCATCGACCGTGTAGGTCTGCTGACCGTCCTTCTCGTCAATCTCATGCTGAAGCCCGCCAGCGATGAAAAATCGGATCGCGTCGCTCAACAGGAGCTCGAGAGGTTCCGGGTCAGTCATGCCTCAGAGCATACCGATCGCCGGTGGAAATCCCAGACCGGGATCCCGACGCTGGCGCCCGGCACGTTCCATCAGCATCGAGGAGGACACCCGTTCGCTGCCGCAGACCTCAACCCGTCCGGTAGCTGTCCTGAGGGTGTGGGGCCTCATCGGAGCCCTGCCGTGAGACTGCGGCGAGTGCGGCAGCCTGACTGCGCTCGTTGATCGACTTGAACCCGCGAAACTGATCCCCCGTCACCGCGAGTTCGTCCCAAGTCCCCGTCGTATCTCGATAGATGATACGGTAGCTGCCGAGATCTCCGAAGCGCTGATGAAGGTCCTCAATGACCCGGTCGGCGTCGCTCGTGATGGAGTTCGCGTTGTCGAGTTCGACAAGGCAAATCACGTTCCCGATCACCTCGGTGTCGTATCTAGCGCGACGTTCAGGCATCTCTTTACGTCCCTTACGGGAGGCGACCGCCATCTGGTTGAGCCGTCAGACCAGCCCAATCCAAGCTGTCGAAAGTGGATCGCACAAGGGCTGATCGTAGCCAGGGGGCGCTATGCAACGTCCCTCGTCATGCGGCTAGTGACGCTTCGGCGCTCGGGATCGTCCGTGAAGTAAGTCCAGGCCAGGGCGCACCGCTTCGCGTCCTCGACGCGGAAGCTCTCGAGCAGTTCGACGATACGCCAGGGTCCTGGGTTGCGGCGGCCCTCCGTCATTTCAGCGCCTTCCTGATAAGCACCCCAATCATGTCGAGGTGCGCGTCCACGAGCTTCTCGCCACTCGCGTAGCTCAGATTTTCCGTCAGTGTGCGGATGTAAGCAAGCGCCGCGACGGCGCTCAGGTCAGCCGGGGGAAGCTGGCCGGGGCGGAGTTCGACGACGTTGTCCGGCTCGCCGGTGGGAGGAGATTTGGCCATGCCGCTTACTATGTGCTTACAATTCCGGATCTCTGGCAAGCAGGGGTTCGACTAAGTGTCTGAATTATTGGTGGGCGGTGAGGGACTCGAACCCCCGACCCTCTCCGTGTAAAGGAGACGCTCTACCAACTGAGCTAACCGCCCGGATCATCGACCCTCGATCAGGGCCGTCGGCGCCCGATCGCGCGCTGGGCGCGTGGTAGGCCAAGCCAACCCGGGCGCGCAAGCCCCTGATGCGTTCGCACTTCGGATGCGCAAGCGCTCGGCCCCGTGAAAAAGGTCCCCGGAGTGCAGGCTCCGGGGACCTTTTCCGTCAGTGCCGCACGGCGAACCGTGCGCATCGGTCCGGGTTAATGGGCGACGACAGCCGCACCATCATCCTCGGTGCGGGCGGGCTTCGTCGCGGGCAGCGGTTCGTCCCACTCGATCGGCTCCGGCTGGCGCACGAGGGCGTGCGTCAGGACCTGATCCATCCGCGAGACCGGAATGATCTCGAGGCCGTTCTTCACGCTGTCCGGCACCTCGGCGATGTCCTTGGCATTCTCTTCCGGGATCATCACCGTCTTGATGCCGCCGCGCAGAGCCGCGAGCAACTTCTCCTTGAGGCCGCCGATCGGCAGCACGCGGCCCCGAAGGGTGACCTCACCCGTCATCGCCACGTCGCGGCGCACCGGGATGCCAGTCAGCGTCGAGATGATGGCGGTCGCCATCGCGATGCCGGCCGACGGCCCATCCTTCGGAGTCGCCCCCTCCGGCACGTGGACGTGGATGTCCCGACGCTCGAACAGCGGCGGCTCGATGCCGAAATCGATCGCCCGCGACCGGACGTAGGAGGCCGCCGCCGAGATCGATTCCTTCATCACGTCGCGCAAGTTGCCGGTGACCGTCATCTTGCCCTTGCCGGGCATCATGACACCCTCGATCGTCAGCAACTCGCCGCCGACCTCAGTCCAAGCCAGACCCGTCACCACGCCGACCTGATCATCCGCATCGATCTCGCCGTAGCGGAACTTCGGCGGACCGAGGAACTCGGGCAGCGTCTCGGACGTGACCTCGACGAACTTGACCTTGGTGATCAGGATCTCCTTCACAGCCTTGCGGATGAGGTTCGAGATCTCCCGCTCAAGGTTACGCACGCCCGCCTCGCGGGTGTAGCGCCGGATGAGCATCATCAGGCCGTCGTCGCTGATCGACCATTCCTTGACATCGAGGCCGTGCTTCTTCAGCGCCTCCGGGATCAGGTGGCGACGCGCGATCTCCAGCTTCTCCTCTTCGGTGTAGCCGGCGATGCGGATCACCTCCATGCGGTCCATCAGAGGCGCCGGGATGTTGAGCGTGTTCGCGGTCGTCACGAACATCACGTTCGACAGGTCGTAGTCGACCTCGAGGTAATGGTCGTTGAAGGTCGCGTTCTGCTCGGGATCCAGAACCTCGAGGAGGGCCGCCGAGGGATCGCCCCGGAAGTCCATGCCCATCTTGTCGATCTCGTCGAGCAAGATCAGCGGATTCGAGGTCTTGGCCTTGCGCATCGACTGGACGATCTTGCCGGGCATCGAGCCGATATAGGTCCGGCGGTGGCCGCGGATCTCGGCCTCGTCACGCACGCCGCCGAGCGACATGCGGACGAACTCGCGGCCCGTCGCCTTGGCGATCGACTTGCCGAGCGAGGTCTTGCCGACGCCCGGAGGGCCGACGAGGCACAGGATCGGACCCGTGAGCTTGTTGGCGCGCTGCTGCACGGCAAGGTACTCGACGATGCGCTCCTTGACCTTGTCCAGACCGAAATGGTCGTCGTCGAGCATGGTCTGGGCGCCGAGAAGATCCTTCTTGATCTTCGAGCGCTTGCCCCACGGAATGCCGAGCATCCAGTCGAGGTAGTTCCGCACAACCGTGGCCTCGGCCGACATCGGCGACATCTGGCGCAGCTTCTTCAGCTCGGCCGTCGCCTTCTCGCGTGCCTCCTTCGAGAACTTGGTCTTCTCGATCTTGTCCTCGAGTTCGGCCAACTCGTCGCGGCCGTCCTCGTCGCCCAGCTCCTTCTGGATCGCCTTCATCTGCTCGTTCAGGTAGTACTCGCGCTGGGTCTTCTCCATCTGGCGCTTCACGCGGGTCCGGATGCGCTTCTCCACTTGGAGAACCGAGATCTCGCTCTCCATCAGCGACAGCACGCGCTCGAGGCGCTGAGCCACCGTCGGGATCTCGAGGATCGCCTGCTTGTCCGCGATCTTCACCGCGAGATGCGAACCGACCGTATCGGCGAGCTTCGAGGGCTCGTCGATCTGTGTGACGGCGGAGACGACCTCAGGAGAGATCTTCTTGTTGAGCTTCACGTAGTTCTCGAACTCGGACACGACCGAGCGGGCGAGCGCCTCCGCCTCGACGCGGTCACCGAGGTCGTCGGTGAGGGTCTCGGCCTCGGCCTCATAGAACTCGTCCGAGCGGTTGAAGCCCGTGATCTTGGCCCGGCCAGCGCCTTCGACGAGGACCTTCACGGTTCCGTCGGGCAACTTGAGCAATTGCAGCACGCTGGCGAGCGTGCCGATCGTGTAGATGGCGTCGGTCGCCGGATCGTCGTCGCCCGCGTTGATCTGCGTGGCGAGAAGGATGTGGCGGTCGGTGCGGACCGCCTCCTCGAGGGCGCGGATCGACTTCTCGCGTCCGACGAACAGGGGAACGATCATGTGCGGGAAAACGACGATGTCGCGCAGCGGCAGGACGGCGTAGGCGCCCGTCGAGCCCGGGACGACAGGCTGGCGCGATTTGGACTGAGTCATGGCTGACTTCCTCATGATGGACGCCGGGCAATCGCTCCTCTCTCGGAGAGCAAGCATCCTGCCAGGGGCCGACCGGGCCGCGAGGGTCGGAAGTATCTGTGGGGACTGTGCGGCTGGTGACGCAGCACCGCACCTCGAAGGGAGCGTGCGGCCACTGCGCTAGCCCTCAGGTGGCTCTCGGAGGCGCCCGTTTCAAGCGGCGCCTCCGAACCTGGCGGGGAACCGGCGATGCGAAATCAGCATGGCCGGCCAGTCACTTACGCAGTGCGCTTACGCACTCACGCTTGCCGGAGCTTCCTTGTTCCGGTCGCCGTGAATGAACAGGGGCCGTGACTTGCCCTCGACCACCTCGGGGCCGATCACGACCTGCTCTACCGAGTCGAGGCCCGGCAGGTCGTACATCGTATCCAGGAGGATCGTCTCGAGGATCGAGCGAAGGCCGCGGGCGCCGGTCTTGCGCTCGATCGCCTTGCGGGCGACGAGCGACAGCGCCTCGTCCTGGAACGTCAGGTCGACGTTCTCCATCTCGAACAGGCGCTGGTACTGCTTGACCAGAGCGTTCTTGGGCTCCTGCAGGATCCGCTTCAGCGCAGCCTCATCGAGATCCTCGAGGGTCGCCAGCACGGGCAGGCGGCCGACGAATTCGGGGATGAGACCGAACTTCAGCAGGTCCTCCGGCTCGACCGCGCGGAAGATCTCGCCGGTGCGGCGGTCGTCCGGAGCCTGGACGGTCGCGCCGAAGCCGATCGAGGTGCCCTTGCCGCGGGCCGAGATGATCCGCTCCAGCCCCGCGAAGGCGCCGCCGCAGATGAACAGGATGTTGGTGGTGTCGACCTGCAGGAACTCCTGCTGCGGGTGCTTGCGGCCGCCCTGCGGGGGCACGGAGGCGACGGTGCCTTCCATGATCTTCAGGAGCGCCTGCTGCACGCCTTCGCCCGAGACGTCGCGGGTGATCGAGGGGTTGTCGGACTTGCGGGAGATCTTGTCGATCTCATCGATGTAGACGATGCCGCGCTGGGCCCGCTCGACATTGTAGTCCGAGGCCTGAAGCAGCTTGAGGATGATGTTCTCGACGTCCTCGCCGACGTAGCCGGCCTCCGTCAGCGTGGTGGCGTCCGCCATGGTGAAGGGCACGTCGAGGATGCGGGCCAGCGTCTGCGCGAGCAGCGTCTTGCCCGAGCCGGTCGGCCCGATCAGCATGATGTTGGACTTCGCCAGTTCGACGTCGTTGTGCTTCGAGGCGTGGGCGAGACGCTTGTAGTGGTTGTGCACCGCCACCGAGAGGACCTTCTTGGCGAAGTCCTGGCCGATGACGTAGTCGTCGAGGACGCGCCGGATCTCCTTCGGGGTCGGAACACCGTCGCGGGACTTCACCAGCGAGGACTTCGACTCCTCGCGGATGATGTCCATGCACAGCTCGACGCACTCGTCGCAGATGAACACCGTCGGGCCCGCAATCAGCTTGCGAACCTCGTGCTGGCTCTTGCCGCAAAACGAGCAGTACAGCGTGCTCTTCGAGTCGTTGCCGCCAGTCTTGCTCATATCGGTCTCCGATTCGTGCGCGCGGTGCCAGCCAGGGGCGCACGCGCATCGTTCAAACGTAAGGTCATCCGCTTAAAGAAACAGTCACCTGCGCGCATGTGACGGGTCGGTGGGGCCAGAATCATGATGCAAACATGCTGCCGCGGCAGGATCAAGGCCAATCGCCCGACGCCCCCGCTCCCGAAGCAGGCGCGTGAGGCGGCGCGCTTCACGGATCAGGCAGCCGCCGGCTCCGGCCGCTTCTGAATCACCTCGTCGATGAGGCCGAACTCCTTGGCAGCGTCGGCGGTCATGAAATTGTCCCGCTCGAGCGCCTGGTGAATGGTGTCGTAGTCGCGCCCCGTGTGCTTCACGTAGATCTCGTTGAGGCGCTTCTTCAGGGCCTCGATCTCGCGGGCATGGATCAGGATGTCGGTGGCCTGGCCCTGGAACCCGCCGGAGGGCTGGTGCACCATGATCCGAGCGTTGGGGAGGGCGAAGCGGTGTCCCGGCTCGCCCGCGGTCAGCAGGAGCGAGCCCATCGAGGCGGCCTGGCCGACGCAGAGCGTCGTGACGGGGCAGCGGATGAACTGCATCGTGTCGTAGATCGACAGGCCCGAGGTCACCACGCCACCGGGCGAGTTGATGTAGAAGGAAATTTCCTTCTTGGGGTTCTCGGCCTCCAGGAACAGGAGCTGGGCGACGATCAGCGACGCACCGTAATCCTCGACCGGCCCCGTCAGGAAGATGATCCGCTCGCGGAGCAACCGTGAGTAGATGTCGAATGCGCGCTCGCCGCGGCTCGACTGCTCGACCACCATGGGCACGAGCGCGCTGTTGTAGAAGTCGACCGGATCTCTCATCATCGTTGCCCCAGGGCTTCAAGGGGCCCGGCCTCGCGCGAATCACGCGCGACCGGGCGAATTCAGCGAACACCGGCGACGCTTAACGCCGCCTCACTCGGCCCGCCGACCCTGAAGGCCTGCGGGTTTTCACTCGGCCTTGTCGTCGGCCGGCTTCTCGCTGGCGGCGTCGGCTTCGGCGTCCTCGTCGGCGAACAGCGCCTCCTTCGAGACGGGTTCCTCGACCAGTTTGACCTGTGCGAGGACGTGGTCAACCACCTTCTCCTCGAACAGCGGCGCACGAAGCTCGGCGAGCGCCTGTGCGTTCTTCCGGTAGAAGTCCCAGACCTGCTGCTCCTGGCCCGGAAACTGCCGGACCCGAGCGATGAGGGCCTGGTTCACCTCCTCATCGGAGACCTTGATATCGGCGCTCTCGCCGACCTGCGCAAGCACCAGTCCGAGACGAACGCGACGCTCGGCGATCTTGCGGTACTCGGCCTGCGCCTTCTCCTCCGTGGTGCCCTCCTCCTCGAAGGTTTTGCCGCGGGTCTTCAGGTCCTGCTCGACCTGGGCCCAGACGGCCGCGAACTCCTGGTGTACCAGGCTCGGGGGCAGGTCGAAGGCGTACTTCCCGTCGAGGGCGTCGAGGAGCTCCTTCTTGAGCTTGCGGCGCGAGGCGGCCTCGTAATCCGTGCCGATGGCCTTGGAGACGGCCTCCTTGAGCTTCTCCAGGGAATCCATGCCGAGTCCCTTGGCGAACTCGTCGTCGATCCTGGCCTCGCCGGGGGCCTGGATCTTCTGAACGGTGACGTCGAACTCGGCCGACTTGCCGGCGAGCTGCTCGGCGCCGTAGGCCTCCGGGAAGGTCACCTTGACGAGGCGCTGGTCGCCGACCTTGGCGCCCACGAGCTGGTCCTCGAAACCCGGGATGAAGCTGCCCGAACCGAGTTCGAGGTCGATGCCCTCGCCCTTGCCGCCCTCGAATTCGGTGCCGTCGATGCGACCGACGAAATCGATGGTGACACGATCACCGGTTGCAGCCTCGGCGCCCTCGTCCTTGTCGCTGAACGGGCGGCTCTGGCCGGCCATGCGATCCAGGGCCTCGGCGACCTCGGCATCGCTCGGGCTCGCGACGTACTTCGTCAGGCTGACGTCGGAGAGATCGGCGAGCTCGAAGCTCGGCAGCACCTCGAGGGCGACCTTGAAGGCGAGGTCGGACTTGGCGTCGAGGGCCTTGTCGACCACCGACTTGTCGGACGGGAATTCGACCTGCGGCTCGAGGGCGAGCTTGAGGTTGTTGTCGGTGATGATCTTCTGGTTGGCCTCGTTGACGGCGTTCTGCAGCACGTCGGCCATGACCGAGCGGCCATAGACCTTGCGCAGGTGCGCCACCGGCACCTTGCCGGGGCGGAAGCCCTTGAGCTGCACCTTGTCCTTCATGCCGGACAGCTCGTTCGTCAGGCGATCCTCGAGCTCGTTGGCGGCCAGGAGCACCTGAAACTCGCGCTTCAGCCCCTCGGAGAGTGTCTCGGTCACCTGCATCGTCGTCTTTCCGCTCTCAAGTCCGTGTGATCGTCTAAACTGCGAAAGCCCCGGGACCTGCCGCATCGCGGAAGGACCCGAGGCCTGCGGGGAAGCGCTGGAGCCGGGTCGCCGGCCGACTCAAAGCGGCAGAGCGGGCCGGCCTTCTGATGATGAAGCCAATCCGTTCCCGACGACGGTGCTGGTGCGGGCGGAGGGGCTCGAACCCCCACGTCTTGCGACACTGGAACCTAAATCCAGCGCGTCTACCAGTTCCGCCACGCCCGCGAGCGCCTGCAACCCGGCGCACTTCCGGCCGCCGGAGGGCGGCTCTATAACATGCGGGGCAGGGCCCGCAGCAAAAAACTTCATGGCGTGGCGCCGCTTCGCTCAGGCAACCCCTGCTGGTGGCGCGGGGCGTGGACCGCCGCTACAAGCGGCGCTCCGCCACTGCCTGCCCGAGGTGTCATGCCGCAAGCCCGCTCCGCGTCCCGGCCCGAATCGTCCGACGACGCCTCCTGGGACACCGTGACGGACAGGCCCTCGTCGGACAGGCCCTCGCGCCGGGGATGGCTGGGCGGCGTCGCGGCTCTGGCCCTCCTGCCCCACGGCGCGCGTGACGGCGCGCGTGCGCAGGGCCCGGCGGCCAAGCCCTCGGGCCCGGCCGCGGCACCGCCCGCCGCGACGAGCCCGGCGCCCGAGGCGCAGGCCCTCGTCGCCGGCCCCGCGACGGCGCGGCTGAAGCCCGAGCCCACGGCGGAGACCGCGATCTGGGCCTTCGACGGGAAGCGTGCGCCGCCGGTGCTGCGGGTGAGGCTCGGCGAGGGCCTGCGCCTGCGCGTCGAGAACCGGACGGATCGGCCGCTCTCCCTGCACTGGCACGGGGTGCGCAACCAGAACGCGATGGACGGGGTCGGCGGCGTGACGCAGGCGCCGATCGCGCCGGGCGCCAGCTTCCTCTACGCCTTCACGCCCCCCGATGCCGGCACCTTCCTGGTCCGGCCCCTCGTGGTCGGGGGCGCCAGCGAGCCCTCCGGCCGGGGCCTCGCGGGGTTCCTCGTCGTCGAGGAGAAGGCGCCCCCCGCGGTCGACCGCGACGTCCCCCTGCTGATGCAGGATTGGCGCCTCCAGGACGACGGCAGCCTGCTGCCCTTCGGCCAGACCGCCTTCGCGGCGGCGGGCGGGCGCCTCGGCAACCTCGTGACCGTCAACGGGCGGGCGGCGCCCGAGGCGATCGAGGCGCGGCCGGGCAGCCGCCTGCGGCTGCGCCTCGGCAATGCCTGCAACGCCCGCGCGACCCGGATCCGGTTCGACGGACTCAAGGTCTACGTGGCGGGCGTCGACGGCCAGCCGACCGACACCTTCGAGCCCCTGCGCGCGACGCTGCCCTTCCCGCCGGGCACCCGCTACGACCTCCTCCTCGACCTTCCGGCGGAGGCCGGGGCGCAGGGCAGCATCACGGCGCTCGTGGGCAACGGCCTCGTCCTGGCGAGCCTGACCGCCAAGGGCGAGCCCGTCACCGACAAGCGCCCGCCCATCGGGCCGATCGGCGACAACAAGCTCCTGCCGGCCGAGGTGAAGCTGCAGAACGCGGTGCGGCGCGACGTGACAATCACGGGTGGTGCCACGCTCGCCAAGGACAAGCCGGAGGCGGAGCCGGCCTACGCGGGCGATCCGGGCCGGATCTGGGCGGTGAACGGCGCGAACGGGGCCGCGGGCATTGCGCCGCTGTTCACGGTGAAGCGCGGGCAGGTGGTGGTGCTGGCGATCAGGAACGACACCGCCTTCCCGCAGGCGTTGCACCTGCACGGCCACGCCTTCCGCCTGCTGCACCCCCTGGACGACGGCTGGGAGCCCTACTGGCTCGACACCTTCCAGCTCCTCGAGGGCCGCACCGCCCGCATCGCCTTCCTGGCCGACAACCCGGGCCGCTGGCTCCTCAGCGCGACGGTGCTGGAGCGCTTCGACACCGGGCTCTGGACCTCCTTCGAGGTCACCTGAGGGAGGCGTCGAGGCCCGCGAGGACCGCCGGCATCAGCTCCGGAAGGTCCTCGGCGATGAGGCCGGGCCCGTGGCGGCGCCCGGCATCCCCGTGCAGCCAGACCGCGGCGGCGGCCCCCTCGAAGGGCTCCATGCCCTGCGCCAGGAGCCCCGCGACCAGGCCGCCGAGGACATCGCCGGATCCCGCCGTGCCGAGATAGGACGTGCCGTGGTCGTTGATCGCGACCCGCCCGTCGGGCGCGGCCACCACGGTGTCGGCGCCCTTCAGGACCAGGACGGCGCCGGTCAGGGCCGCCGCGCGGCGGGCGCTCTCGACCTTGGTGAGGCCGTCGGCCACCGCCGCGGTGCCGTCGAACAGGCGGGCGAACTCGCCCGCGTGGGGGGTGAGCACCGCCTGCCCGCCGCCCTCCGCGATGTGGCCGGCGAGGGCCGCGGACTGGCCCTTGAAGCTCGTCAGGGCGTCGGCGTCGAGGACGAGGCGGCGGCCGGCCGAGGCCGCGACCACCACGAGGTCCCGGGTCGGGGCGCCGGTGCCGAGGCCGGGGCCGGCCAGCACCGCGTTGAGGCGCTCGTCCACCAGGAGGTCGTCGAGGTCGTCCGCGCTGCCGCAGGGGCGCAGCATGATGGCGGTGAGGTGGGCGGCGTTCTCGGGGAGCGCGTCCGCGGGCGAGGCCAGGGTGACGAGGCCCGCCCCGATCCGCAGGGCGGCGCGGGCCGCGAGGCGGGCGGCACCGGTGCGGCAGGCGGGGCCGGACAGGACCAGGACGTGGCCGCGGGTGTACTTGTGGCTCGCGGCGGACAGGCGCGGGAAGGCCGGCCCCCAGAGCGCGGGGCCGTTGCGGTAGAGGGGCGGGACGCAGGCGGCGAGGCCGGCCGCGAGGGCGGGGGCGCCGGTTCCGATCCCGGCGAGGATGAGGGCGCCGCAATGGGAGCGGCCGGGCTCGAGCAGGTGGCCGGGCTTGCGGGCCACGAAGGTGACGGTGCGGGCGGCCCGGACGGCGCAACCACGGATTGCGCCCGTATTGCCGTCGATGCCGCTCGGAACGTCGACGGAGAGCACCGGGCAGGTGGAAGAATTCATGAACGATACGGCGGTTTCGGCCGCTCCGCCGAGGTCGCGCGAGAGGCCCGCCCCGAACAGGGCGTCGATGATCAGGTCGGGCTGCTCCGCCTCGAGGGCGTCGAGCCCCTCGACGGCCGGGCCGGACCATTCGGCGGCGGCGAGGCCCGCGTCCCCGGACAGGCCGGCGCGGGTGCCGAGCAGCCGCAGGCTGACGGCGTGGCCGGATCCGGCAAGGAGGCGGGCCGCCACGAAGCCGTCGCCGCCGTTGTTGCCGGGCCCGCACAGGACGAGGACACGGCCGCCGGCGGGGAAGAGCGCGCGGGCTTCCGCCGCGACCGCGGCGCCGGCCCGGCGCATCAGGTCGATGCCCGGGATGCCCGCCGCGATCGCCGCGGCATCGACCGCGGCCATCGCCTCAACCGTGAGCAGCCGTGCCGCGTCCATCCCGAAATCCCCTGCCGGCTTGCCCGCCGACCGCCCAGAGCGAGGCCTGAGCCGGCACGGCTGCGCATGAATGCCCAAACGATTTGCACGAACTGCCCATTCTGCAGGCAGTTTCGACCCATTCCGATGGAAAACAGCGTGGCGGAGCCCGGACCGGAATGGTAGAAAACAGGCTCAGCGTAGCGAAGGTCAGGCCTGCTCGGCATGAAGAAGATCGAAGCGATCATCAAGCCCTTCAAGCTCGACGAGGTGAAGGAAGCGCTCCAGGAGGTCGGCCTGCAGGGCATCACCGTGATCGAGGCGAAGGGCTTCGGCCGTCAGAAGGGCCACACCGAGCTCTACCGGGGCGCGGAATACGTGGTCGACTTCCTGCCCAAGGTGAAGCTCGAGATCGTGCTGGCCGACGCGCTCGTCGAGGGGGCCGTCGAGGCGATCCGCAAGTCGGCCCAGACCGGCCGCATCGGCGACGGCAAGATCTTCGTCTCCACCATCGAGGAGGCGATCCGGATCCGCACGGGCGAGACCGGCGCGGACGCGATCTGAGGCCGCCGCCCCCGCCTCCGCCCGGACCGGTGTCACGCCAGCGCCATCGTCCGGCGGATAAGGAACCGGTTCCCTCGCGCCGGAAACGGCCTTAAGCCTCACCTCCCGGCCGCGCTCGGACCTCCTTCGCGCTCGAGACCAAGTCGAGAAGCCGCGGGCTCCAATGCTCCGCGGTCTAACCACGGCTAAATGCCGATTATCAGGAGACATCCAGGGATGGCTAAAACGGCAGCGGACGTCCTGAAGGAAATCAAGGACAACGACGTCAAGTACGTGGACTTCCGGTTCACGGACCCGCGCGGCAAGTGGCAGCACGTCACCTTCGACGTCAGCCTCGTCGACGACGAGATCTTCACGGACGGCACCATGTTCGACGGCTCGTCGATCGCCGGCTGGAAGGCCATCAACGAATCCGACATGCTGCTGATGCCGGACCCGGCCACCGCCTGCATGGACCCGTTCTTCTCCGCCTCGACCATGTCGATCGTCTGCGACGTGCTCGAGCCCTCGACCGGCGCCCCCTATTCCCGCGACCCGCGCGGCACCGCCAAGCTCGCCGAGGCCTTCCTGAAGTCCACCGGCATCGGCGACACCATCTTCGTCGGCCCCGAGGCCGAGTTCTTCGTGTTCGACGACGTGAAGTTCGGCGCCGACCCCTACCACACCGGCTTCCAACTCGACTCGACCGAGTTGCCCTCCAACGGCTTCACCGAGTACGAGGGCGGCAACCTCGGCCACCGCATCGCCACCAAGGGCGGCTACTTCCCGGTGCCGCCGCAGGATTCGGCGCAGGACATGCGCGGCGAGATGCTGGCGGCCATGCAATCCATGGGCGTCAAGGTCGAGAAGCACCACCACGAGGTGGCCTCGGCCCAGCACGAGCTCGGCATGAAGTTCGACACGCTGACGCTGCTCGCCGACCACATGCAGGTCTACAAGTACTGCATCCACAACGTCGCCCAGAGCTACGGCAAGACCGCGACCTTCATGCCCAAGCCCGTCTACGGCGACAACGGCTCGGGCATGCACGTGCACCAGTCGATCTGGAAGAACGGCAAGCCGCTGTTTGCCGGCGACAAGTACGCCGACCTCTCCCAGGAATGCCTCTGGTACATCGGCGGCATCATCAAGCACGCCAAGGCGCTCAACGCCTTCACCAACCCCTCGACCAACTCCTACAAGCGCCTCGTGCCCGGCTACGAGGCCCCGGTGCTGCTCGCCTACTCGGCCCGCAACCGCTCGGCCTCCTGCCGCATCCCGTGGACGACGAACCCGAAGGCCAAGCGCGTCGAGGTCCGCTTCCCCGACCCGATGGCCAATCCCTACCTCGCCTTCGCGGCCCTGCTGATGGCCGGCCTCGACGGCATCATCAACAAGATCGACCCGGGCCCGGCGATGGACAAGGATCTCTACGACCTGCCCCCGCGCGAGCTGAAGAAGATCCCGACCGTCTGCGGCTCGCTCCGCGAGGCCCTGCAGAACCTCGACCGCGACCGCGCCTTCCTCAAGGCCGGCAACGTCTTCACGGACGACCAGATCGATTCCTTCATCGAGCTGAAGATGGCCGAGGTGATGCGCTACGAGATGACGCCGCACCCGGTCGAGTTCACGATGTACTACTCCCTCTGAGGCGGACCCGGGCGCGAGGCCCGGCTCGACCCTCGCGGGACAGACGCGGCGCCGGGGCCTCACACGAGGCTCCGGCGCCGCCCGTCGAGGGGAACAAACCGGAAACAAGGTTTGACCTCCACTCGAAAATCCTATATAGGATTTATTTCTGAGCCCAAGCGAGGACATGTTACCGCGTTCGATCCTGATCAACCGGCCCCGCCGGCGCCCGCAGCGCGGAACGAGGGAGCCGTCCCCGCAGCGGGACCAACCCTACCCTGTACTTTACAACTACAAATATAGGATGCCAATTTACGACGCCAGCGGCCACGATCACGTGAACATCCGCCGCATGCTCGTCCGGCTACCAAATCTTAAAGCCGCGATCCGCATACAAAAGACAAGGACAACACTTCGCCGGGATCGCGTGTTCATGAAGTCCATCCGCTCGATCCGTCGCCTGCTCACCATCAGCGCCGATGAGCCCGATCTGGTCCTGGCCCAGATCCGGTCGGTGGCGCGCCAGATCCCGCTCCTGTACGCCACGCTGACGCTGAACGCGCTCGCGGTGGCCTACACGCATTACGACATCGCGCCCGTCTGGCTGACCGTGCTGCCCGTCGGCCTGCTCGCCGTGTTCTGCGCGACCCGCGTCCTGCAGTGGCGCAGGCTCCGGGTCGACCAGATCGATGCCACCGAGGCCGTGCATCGGCTGCGCACGACGATCCGGCTCGTGGCGATCATGGGCTCGGGCCTCTGCATCTGGTCGTTCGCCCTGTCGCGCAGCGGCGGCGAGAGCCATCACGTGCACGTGCTGTTCTCCGCCGCCTCCAGCCTGATGGCCTGCATCTTCTGCCTGATGCACCTGCGCCCGGTGGCCCTCATCATCGCGACGACCGTGGTGCCGGTCACGCTGGTCTACGTCGTCGGCGCCACGCAGGTCGGTCAGGCCACGATCCTCAACTTCGCCTGCATCATCCTGGTGATGATCTTCATCCAATCGATCTGCTACCGCGACTTCGTGCACCTCGTCCGCCTCGGCGCCGAGACCCGCGCGCTCGCCCACACCGACATGCTGACGGGACTGCCGAACCGCCGCTCGTTCTTCGCGCGCCTCGACGCGACCCTCGCGGAGAGCGGCGCGCGCAAGGCCCCGTTCGTCGTCGCGATGATCGATCTCGACGGGTTCAAGCCCGTCAACGACAGCGTCGGCCACCACGCGGGGGACGCGGTTCTGCACGAGGTCGGCCGGCGGCTCCAGGGGGAGATGGCGGGGCTGGGCTGGGCCGCGCGCCTCGGCGGCGACGAGTTCGGCCTCATCATCGACGGCGCGCCGGACCTCGACGCCCTCGGGCTCCGGCTCTGCGCGGCCCTCGGCGCCCCCTACGCGCTGGCGGACTGCACGGCCAAGGTCGGGGCCTCGATCGGCTTCGCCCGCTACCCGGCGAATGCGGAGAGCGCGGCGCTCCTGGTGGAGCGGGCCGACGCCGCGCTCTACTCGGCCAAGACCCTCCACCGCGGCGGCGCGGTCTGCTACGACGAGGCGCACGAGGCGCGCCGGCGCGGCCGGGCCGTGCTCGAGCAGGCCCTGCGGGGCGCCGACCTCGCGGCGGAATTCGACCTCGCCTTCCAGCCCATCGTCACGGCGGGCGACGGACGCATCGCCAGCTACGAGGCGCTGGCGCGCTGGACCAGCCCGCTGCTCGGGCGCGTCTCGCCCGCCGACTTCATCCCCGTCGCCGAGCGCTCCGGCCTGATCGTGGAGCTGACCGCGGTCCTGCTCCGCAAGGCGCTGGCGGCCCTGCGGCGGTGGCCGGAGGAGATCCGGATCTCGTTCAACCTGTCGAGCCACGACATCGCCTCGGCGGACGGCCTCGCCCGGATCGAGGCCCTGGTCCTCGAGAGCGGCGTCGCGCCGAGCCGCATCGTCTTCGAGGTCACCGAGAGCTGCCTCGTGAACGACATGGCGGAGGCGCGGCGCGCGCTGCTCGCCCTGAGGGCGCTCGGCGCCAGCATCGCGCTCGACGATTTCGGCACCGGCTATTCCAGCCTCAGCTACGTCCAGCACCTGCCGATCCGCACGCTCAAGATCGACCGCAGCTTCGTGGCCGACATCGACACCAACGCGGCCTCGCTCAGCATCGTGCGCTCGATCATCGACCTGTGCCGCGCCCTCGACCTGACCTGCATCGTCGAGGGCATCGAGACCGAGGCGCAGCGCGGCGCCCTCTGCGCCGCCGGCTGCAGCCACATGCAGGGGTTCCTGTTCAGCCGGCCGCTGCCGCAGGCCGAGCTCGCCGCGCTGCACGCCGTGGCCCTGCCGCGCCCGGCGGCGATGTGCACCGCGGCCTGAGGAGCGTCGGGGCGGGCGGGCGACCCGGGCAGGCGACCCGGGCGCCAAACTCTGGCACGGTGCCGCGCCCCGCCGGAGACGCGACTGATGCTCGTCCTCGATCACCTCGCCGTCGTGGCCCCGTCCCTGGAGGCCGGGGTCGCGCATGTGCGGGACAGCCTCGGGCTCGCCATGGGGCCGGGCGGGCGCCACCCGGAGATGGGGACGCACAACCGCCTCCTGCGGCTCGGCGACGACGCGTTCCTGGAGGTGATCGCCGTCGATCCGGAGGCGGCGCCCCCGCCCCACCGACGCTGGTTCGGCCTCGACGATTCCGAGGCGGTGCGGGCGGACTGGGCGGCGGGGCGTCGGCTGCGGAGCTTCGTGGCCCGCACCGACCGGCTCGACGCGGCCCTCGCCCGGCGCGCGCCGGAACTCGGCGCGGCCCGGCGGGTGTCGCGCGGGGAACGGGTCTGGCGCTTCGGCGTGCGCCCCGACGGGGCGCTGCCCCGGGACGGGCTGCTGCCGTGCCTGATCGACTGGGGCCCGGCCGGCTGCCCCGCCCCCGCCATGCCGGAATCCGGCGCCCGGCTGCGGCGCCTCACCGTGACGCATCCGGACCCGGAGGCGGCGGCCGCGCTCTACGCCGATCTCGGCCTCGCCGGACCCTTCGCCTTCGCGGCGGGCCCCGGCTTCGCGCTCAGCGCCGAGATCGAGACCCCGGCCGGCCCGCGGCGCCTCGCCTGAGCCCTTGCTGTGCCCTTGCCGAGCCCTTGCCGAGTTCCTTCCCCACGCGGGGCGACGGGGCATCCGCGAGACAGGGCGGGTCCCCTCGGCTAGGGTCGCGGCTCCCGCATCCGCTCCGCGAGGCTGCCATGCCGCTCGTCTGCCCCGTGATCCTCGGCACCGTCCGCTCCGACCGGCAGGGCATCCGCGCCGGCAAGTTCCTCGTCCGGGCGCTCGAGGCGCGCGGGCACGAGGCGCCCCTCGTCGACCCCCAGGTGCTGGCGCTGCCGCTCCTCGACCGGATGTACAAGGAGTACCCCGCGGGCGAGGCCCCGAAGGTGCTGGAGGACCTGGCCGGGCTGTTCCGGCGGGCCGACGCCTTCGTGGTGGTCTCGGCCGAGTACAACCACTCGATCCCGCCGGCGCTCTCCAACACCCTCGACCACTTCCTCGAGGAGTTCTACTGGCGCCCTTCCGCGATCTGCTGCTACTCGGCCGGCCAGTTCGGCGGCGTGCGGGCGGCGATGCAGCTGCGCGCCATGCTGCCCGAGATGGGCATGCCCTCGATCCCCTCGCTGCTGCCGATCCCGCGCATCCAGAAGGCCCTCGACCCGGAGGGGCGCCCGGCGGAGGAGCGCCTCGGCCAGACCGCGGAGCGCTTCCTCGACGAGCTCGTCTGGTACGCCGAGGCGATGCGGGCGCAGCGCGCCAAGGGCACGCCCTATTGAGGCCGGGGCCCCGGGCGTTGCCGCGGGGCCCGCCGATCCCCATCTTGGGCGGGCGGCGCCCGCGGCGCCCGTTGTCTTTTCCCTCGATATGGACGTCGCTCGTGCAACGCAGGCGGCGCGGCGAGCCCCCTCTTTGGCCAAACGCATCAGCCCGCCCCCGGGCGACCCCGCCCTCCCCACCCGCGAGCAGATCCTCGCCTTCATCGCGCAGGCGACCGAGACGGTCGGCAAGCGCGAGATCGCCCAGGCCTTCAACCTCCGGGGCGCGGCCAAGATCGGCCTCAAGCGCATCCTCCGGGAGATCGAGGAGGACGGCGCCCTCGAGCGCGGGCGCGACGGCCTGAGCCCGCCCGGGCGCCTGCCGCCGGTGGTGCTCGCCGACATCCGCTCCCGCGACCGCGACGGCGAGTTCCTGGCGGTGCCCGCCGCGTGGGACGCCGCCAAGGGCCCGCCGCCGCGCATCGTCGTCGCGGCCCCGCGCGGCGGGCGCAGGCCCGGCCGCCCGGCGCCGGGCCTCGGCGACCGGGTGCTGCTGCGCGTCGAGGCGGAGCCCGGCGCCCCCGGCTGCTACGGCGGGCGCGTCATCAAGGTGATCGGCAGGAACAGGGCCGAGGTGGTCGGCGTGTTCCGGGCCGGCGCGCAGGGCGGGCGCATCGTCCCCGTCGAGAAGCGCGCGCAGGGCCGCGAGATCCTGATCCCGCCCGGCGAGGAGGGCAAGGCCGAGGACGGCGACCTCGTCAGCGTCTCGATCGAGCACGAGACCCGCTTCGGCCTGCCCAAGGGCCGGGTGCGCGAGCGCCTGGGCTCCCTCGGCTCCGAGCGGGCCGTGAGCCTGATCGCGCTCCATCTCCACCACATCCCCCACGTCTTCGCCGAGGCGACCCTGGCGGAGGCCGACGCGGTCGCGCCTGCCGGGCTGAAGGGCCGCGAGGATTGGCGCGACGCCCCGCTCCTCACCATCGACCCGCCGGACGCCAAGGACCACGACGACGCCGTGATGGCGGCGCCCGACCCCGACCCCGCCAACCCGGGCGGCTTCGTCGTCACGGTGGCGATCGCGGATGTGGGCGCCTACGTGCGCCCGAGCTCGGCCCTCGACCGCGAGGCGCTCGTCCGCGGCAACTCGGTCTACTTCCCCGACCGGGTGGTGCCGATGCTGCCCGAGCGCATCTCCAACGATCTCTGCTCCCTGCGCGAGGGCGAGGACCGGCCCGCGCTCGCGGTCCGGATGATCGTGGCCGCCGACGGCGGCAAGATCCGCCACAGCGTCCACCGGGTGATGATGCGCTCCCGCGCCAAGCTCGCCTACGCGCAGGCGCAGGCCGCGATCGACGGCGCCCCCGACGCGGTGACCGGGCCCCTGCTGGAGCCGGTCCTGCGCCCCCTCTGGGCCGCCTACGAGGCCCTGAAGAGCGCCCGCGACCGGCGCGGGCCCCTCGCCCTCGACCTGCCCGAGCGCAAGGTGCTGCTGAGCCCGGACGGCGCCGTCGACCGGGTGATCGTGCCCGAGCGCCTCGACGCGCACCGGCTGATCGAGGAGTTCATGATCCAGGCGAACGTCGCCGCCGCCGAGACTTTGGAGGCGGCGCGCCAGGCCCTGATCTACCGCGTCCACGACGAGCCGGCCCTCGAGAAGATGCGGGCGCTCGGCGAGGTGCTGGCCTCGATCGGCATCAAGCTCCCCAAGGAGGGCGCGCTGCGCCCGGCCCTGTTCAACCGCATCCTCGGGTCCGTGGCCGAGACCGAGCACGCCACCTTCATCAACGAGGTGGTGCTGCGCAGCCAGGCCCAGGCCGTCTACGCCGCCGAGAATCTCGGGCATTTCGGGCTGAACCTGCGCCGCTACGCCCACTTCACCTCGCCGATCCGGCGCTACGCCGACCTGATCGTGCACCGGGCCCTGATCACCGCCTGCCGGCTCGGGGGCGACGGGCTCTCCCCCGAGGTCTCCGTGGCGGAGCTGAACCAGATCGGCGAGCAGATCTCGGCGGCCGAGCGCCGCGCCATGGCGGCCGAGCGCGAGACCATCGACCGGCTGATCGCCCACCACCTCGCCGACCGGGTCGGCGCCACCTTCGAGGGCCAGATCGCCGGGGTGACCCGGGCCGGCCTGTTCATCAGGCTCGCCGACACGGGCGCGGACGGCTTCGTGCCGGTCTCGACCATCGGGGCGGATTATTACCGCCACGACGAGGCCCGCCACGCGCTCGTCGGCGAGCGCAGCGGCGAGACCCACCGCCTCGGCGACCGGGTCAGCGTGAAGCTCGTGGAGGCCGCGGCCGTCGCCGGCGCGCTGCGCTTCGAGCTCCTCTCCGAGGGCCGCGCCGGCACGGGTCCGGGCGCCAGGGGTCCGGGCGCCAAGGGCCCGAAATCCGGCCCGCGCGCCTTCAAGCAGGGCCCCCGCGGGCGGCCGGCCGGGATCCGCACCTCGGGGACCCGGCACCGGGGGGCGCGCACGTAAGACGGAGGCGCTTGAGATAGTGCACGGGATGCACTATCTGCCCGGGCGGGGATCCGCGCGTGCCGACCATTCAGCGCTTCGACGGCTTCAAGGCCTGCCTGTATGCCGACGACGAGACTTCGCCGCACGTCCAAGTCCTGTCGGCGGAATGGGAGGCGAAGATCCGGCTCGACGACCTGACCGTCATGGTCGGGGAGATCGACCGGCGGGCCCTGGAGGTGTTTCGGCGCTGGGCGTCCGAGCCTGGGACCGCCCGGATGCTGCGGGAACGGTGGAGTGCGTTGAATGAGCGAGGCTGATCGGATCCGGGTCGGCGATCCCCTGCCGCGGCTCGCGGGCGTGACGGCGGAGCCGGGCTCGCTGCGCGTGTCAGTCACCTGGGCGACCGGCGCGCGCGCGGGCCGGACCGAGACCGTCGACCTCGCGCCCCACCTCTTCACCTACCGCCGGTTCGGCCCCCTGCGGAGCGACCCGACCCTGTTCGCCCGGGCGCGCCTCGGCGAGTGGGGCGCCTCGATCGCCTGGGGAGCGGACGACGATCTCGAGATCCCCGCGAGCGTCGTCGAGGATCTCGCCGCCCGGGCCATGACGAATGCCGAGTTCTCGGCCTTCCTCGACCGCCACCGGCTCACCCTCGACGCGGCCGCGGCGCAGCTCGGCATCAGCCGCCGCCTCGTCGCCTACTACGCCAAGGACCGGGCGATCCCGCGCCTCGTCGCCCTCGCCTGCGCCTATCTCGACGGCGGCGGGCCGCGCCAGCCCTCCGCCGGCTAGGCGATGAACCCCTCCGGACAGTCTGAACATGCATCCTGACCTCGACGCGACCCGCCACGGCCCCGCCCGCACCGGACTGATCCGCGCCCTGGCGCGGGGCTTCCTCGGGCGCTGCCCGCATTGCGGGACGGGCAAGGTGTTCAGGCGCTTCCTCAAGGTGCGCCCCGAATGCGACGCCTGCGGGCTCGCGCTGCACCATCACCGGGCCGACGACCTGCCGCCCTACCTCGTCATCTTCCTCGTCGCGCACGTGGTCGGCTACCTCATCCTGGAGACCGAGATGGGCTACGACGTGCCGCTCTGGTTCCAGCTCAGCTTCTGGCCGGCCGCGACCCTCGGGATGGCGCTCGGGCTGCTGCAGCCCGTGAAGGGCGCCGTCGTCGGCCTGCAATACGCCCTTGGCATGCACGGCTTCGCCACGCTACCGAGCGGCGGACCCGCAGCGCCGCGGGGGGAGGAGCCGCGCCTTGGACCAGCCGACGAGCGAGCCACCGACACCCATCCCGGCCTCGGTCCCGCCTGAGGCGGGCGGCAAGCCCGCGCCGCGCGAGCCCGCGCCGCGCGAGGGCGCGCTCCGCAAGGCCGCGCTCCGCCCGCGCGACGCCGCGACCCTGATCCTGGTCGACCGGCGCGGGCGCGCGCCCAAGGTCCTGATGGGCCGGCGCAACCCGGCCCTCGTGTTCCTGCCGGGCAAGTTCGTCTTCCCCGGGGGCCGGATCGAGCTCGGCGACCGCCACATGCCGGTGACCGGGACGCTGCCCGACTACGCCGAGGCGGCGCTCGTGCGGCAGGTCACCCGCCCGCCGCGCCATCTCGGGCGGGCCCTGGCGCTGGCGGCGATCCGCGAGACCCACGAGGAGACCGGCCTCCTCGTCGGCACCCGCGCGTACGGCCCGCCCGAGGCGGTGCCGGCGGGCTGGGAGGCGTTCCGGGACCACGGGGTGCTGCCGGACCTCGAGGCGCTCCACCTCCTGGCCCGCGCCATCACGCCCCCCGGGCGGGCGCGCCGCTTCGACACCCGCTTCTTCGTCGCCGACCGGCGCGCGGTGGCGGCCGAGGAGCCCGGCCGCGTCGGGGCGGAGAGCGAGCTCGTCGAGCTCGCCTGGTTCACCCTGGCGCAGGCGCGCCGGCTCGACCTGCCGGGCATCACCCGGGCGATCCTCGACGAGCTGGAGGCGCAGATCGCCGTGGAGTTCGCCCCCTATCGCCAGATCCCCTACCACTTCATGCGGCACGGGACGCGCCGGCGCACGTTCCTCTGATACGGCGTCCGCTTGATCAGGGCGGACGGCCGTACCGGCAAGCCCGCGCGGCGTCCGCGCGAAGGCCAGATCCACCCTCCCGAAGGGATCGGCCGGATCTGGTATGACACCCCCTCCCCCGAGCGAACGGGCGACCGGCGAGGCCGCCGCGCCGCGGCGGCGCTCGCTCCCACATGTGGCCCATGCTCGACACGATCCCCGCCCCCACCCTCGACCGCGCCCGGATCGCCGCCATCACGGCGGCGATCACCTGCGTGGCGGTCGTCGGCATCGGCCTCAGCCTGTCGATCCCGCTCCTGTCGATCGAGATGGCCAGGATGGGCGCGTCGAGCACCCTGATCGGCGTCAACACCGCCGTCTCGGGGCTCGCCAGCATCCTGACGGTGCCCTTCGTGCCGCGGCTCGCCGCCCGCATCGGCGTGGTGCCGCTGCTGCTCTGGGCGATCGGGATCGGGGCGGCCTGCCTCGTCGGGTTCCGGCTCCTGCCCACGATCGGCTGGTGGTTCGTGCTGCGCTTCGCCTTCTCGGCGGCGCTCGGGGCCCTGTTCGTCCTGTCCGAGTTCTGGATCAACGAGGCGGCGCCCCCCGCCCGGCGCGGCCTCGTGATGGGGATCTACGCCACCGTCCTGGCGCTCGGCTTCGCGGTGGGGCCGACGCTGCTCGCGGTCCTCGGCACGCAGGGCTTCGCGCCCTATCTCGCGGGCGCCGTCCTGTTCCTCGCCGGCATGCTGCCGATCCTCATGGCGCGGGGCCTCTCCCCGGCGATCGCGCAGGGACCGGGCCGGCGCTTCGCCACCTACCTGCGGATCGCGCCGGCCGCGACCCTCGCGGCGCTGGTCTACGGCGCGGTCGAGACCGGGGGCTTCGCGATCCTGCCCCTCTACGGCCTGCGCCTCGGCTACGACGCGGAGACGGCGGCCGGCCTCGTCAGCGCGCTGGCCCTCGGCAACGTGCTGTTCCAGATCCCCTTCGGCTGGCTCGCGGACCGGATCGACCGGCGCGTCGTCCTGCTCATCGCGGCGGCCGGGGGCGCCCTCGGGGCGGCCCTGATCCCGGCGGCCTCCGCCTCCTTCCCGGTCCTCGTCGGGCTGCTCTTCGCCTGGGGCGGCATCGCCGGCACGCTCTACACGGTGGGGCTCGCCCATCTCGGCGCCAGCGTCCGGGGCGCCGACCTCGCGGGGGCGAACGCCGCCTTCGTGGTGCTCTACAATGTCGGCCTGATGCTCGGACCGCCGCTCATCGGCGGCGGCATGGACCTCGTGCCGCCCCAGGGCTTCGCCTGGACGCTGAGCGCCCTGTTCGTCCTCTACGGCGCCGTGGTGCTGTGGCGCCTGCGCGGGCCCGCGGCCATGGCCCGGCCTTGACGCGGCGGCCCCGATCGGGCATTGACCCGCCCGTATTCGGCCGGGCCCTCCCGGCCCTTTTGCGTTTCGCTCTCATGCGGAATGCCGCACAGTTCAGGAGCGCCGCGCCATGGCCAAGGCCGTCACCGTCAAGATCAAGCTCATCTCCACCGCCGACACCGGCTACTTCTACGTCACGAAGAAGAACTCGCGCACCCAGACCGAGAAGCTCTCGATGAAGAAGTACGACCCCGTCGTGCGCAAGCACGTCGAGTTCAAGGAAGCCAAGATCAAGTAACCGGCCTCCGGTCCCTCGACCGAGACCCGAGAGCCGCCCCCGCCCGGGGCGGCTTTTTCGTGGCCGGGGCACGCGATTTCGCCGCAGGCGCGTCGGGGCCGGGGCCGGGCCGCGGCGGGAACGCCGGGCGGGCTCCTCCGTTGAGGCTCGACACCCTCGCCCCTGGAGAACCGCATGAAGTTCCTCACGACGCTCGCCGGCGCCGGCGCCATCCTGATGCTGACCGCAGCCACGGCCCTGGCGGCCCCCTGCGCCACCGGCACCACCACGAACGCGCAGGGCGCGAAGGCGGCGGATACCAGCTCCAACGTCGATGGCGGCGCGACCGGCAAGGTGAGCCCGGGGGCCAAGGCCGAGTCGCCAGGAACGGTCGGCGCGCTGAACAATACGGGCGCGAACACGCAGCCGGGCTCGGGCGAGAAGAAGCCGCCGGCGGGCAAGACCATCCAGGGCCAGAACAGCGACGATTGCTGACCTGCGCCTGCCCGGCCGGGTGCCCTCGAGCCTCCGGCCGGTCCCGCGGGCGATCCCGCGGGACCCGGAGGCGATCAGCTGCCCTGCAGGCTCTCGGCGAAATCCTCCGGCACCTCGCCGAACTGGTCGAGGATGGTCGCGCTCTCCAGTTCGCCGGTCTCGTCGTCGGCCACGATCCTGAGCGCGGCGGTGCCGGGCATCCGGGCCGACATGGCCTCGGCCTTCTTGCGGGCGCCGCTCTCGGTGGGCGCCAATTCCCGGTCGCCGGGCACCAGGCGCTTGCGCTTGATCACGAAGGTCTGGACCACGAAGGTCGTCCGCATCGCCATGGTGGCGCCCGTGTCCCTTGTCGCGCCGGTGAACCGCTCCGGCATCGGCAGGTCGGAAGCCGCCCGGTGGACCGGCGGCGGATCGGCGGCGGCAACGGTTGAACCGCTCGCGCCCCGCGCGCTTCTATAGGACCCGGCAGTGCCAGGAGCGAGCCATGATTGAGCCGGACGAGGCGGACGTCCTCGCGCGGGCGAAGCGCACCTTCATCGCCAAGAACCACGACGACCGGGCCTGGGATGCGGCCTTCACCGAGCGCGAGGCCCGGGAAGGCCACAGCGTGCTGTGCCTCACCGAGGCGGAGCGCCGGGAATACCTGGATCAGGCCCGGCACGAGCTGCGCAACGGCGCCGAGCCCTGAGACCCGGCTCGGGACTCGCTGAGAGGTTCAACGAGAACCCGGGACCCCGTCCGGATTCAGGGGCTGCGCAGCCCCGGCGGGTGCGGCATCAGGCTCGCGACCCGCACGGTCAGGCGCACCGCCCGGATCGCCTCCGTCGTGCGCCTGGGCGCGCCCGCGGACAGGGATTCGGTCTCGAGATCGGTGAGCTGGTCGATGATCCGCCCCTGCTCGGGCAGCCCGGGCTCCTCCGGGATGCGGGCCACCAGCGTGATCAGCCGGCGCAGGATCGGGCAGGGTCCCGGTGTTTGGGAATTCGGCACGGGTGGCTCCAGGGGCCGGGACTGGCCGTTCGGGCGGATCGTCCGGTCAGCGCGCGCCGTCTCCGGAGACGGGTCGGGCTGCCGCAGGTCCACCGGGGTCAACGCCGGGCCGGGCGGTATGGTCCCGCCTGCCCGGCGGGCGGCCGGGATCGGGCCGCAGCCGGGACCATGCCCGACGCTGCCGCAACCTGGATGACGAACCGCGAAAATTCACAAAACAACGCTCAAATTCAGCGCAATCCATCCGGTTTTTTCATGTTTTTCGATCCGCTGTTGTAAATATCGTCTCGATGGCGTAGAAAGCACCGATCGATTTTTGGCCAGATCTCCGGCCGTATCGCCTGAGCAAGGCGCGCGCTCTGCATTTCTCCCACATGTCGAACATCCGTGAACGAGCGCGCGCTCCGCATGCGCTCGTCCGATCCTATTGCCGACGAATATACGGAAATATCCATGAGCACCGGAACTGTTAAGTGGTTCAACGGAACCAAGGGCTTCGGCTTCATCCAGCCCGACGACGGCAGCAAGGATGTGTTCGTGCACATCTCGGCCGTCGAGCGCGCCGGCATGCAGAGCCTGAATGAGGGCCAGAAGGTCTCCTACGAGATGGAGACCGACCGTCGCACGGGCAAGCAATCGGCCGGGAGCCTGCAGGCCGCCTGAGGCCCGCTGCCGCCGAACCGAGCATCGAAGCCGTTCCTTCCGGAACGGCTTCATCTGTTTTCCAACCCGGCGCGAATCGGACGCCGCGTGAACAAGGATCCTGCGTGAGCCAATTCAAAGAAAACCAGCTCGTCGATCGTCTGGAGACCGCCGCCAAGGCGCGTGAGGCCCTGCTCGCCCGCTTCCGGGCCCGCCCGCCCGCCGACGATCCGGTCCTTCTCGCCCGCCAGGCCGAGCGCCGCGCCGTCATCCAGGCGCGCGAAGTCCGGGCCAACGAGCGGGAGAAGCTGAGACTCGCCGACGAGGCCCGCCTCAAGGCCGAGACCGAGGCCCGGCGCGAGCAGGAGGCGGCCGAGATCGCCCGGATCGCCGCCGAGAAGCTCGAGAAGCAGGCGGCCCTCGCGGCCGAGCAGAAGCTCGCCCGGGATGCCCGCTTCGCGGCCCGCAAGGCCCGCGCGCGCCGCTGACACGGTCCTCCACGAGGATGTCGGCGCGCCGGGTCCGATCGCGGCCCCGCGCCCCGGACATCCTCGCCGGCGGGACTTTTTTCAACTGGGACGCCCCAGAATCGAAGCCGCGTCCGTCCCCGACGGCCACGGCACCCGGCCGCTCAGACGCGCGCCAACCGAAGGCCAGGAAGGACGGCTCCATGTCTCACAAGTTCAAGATCGGCCAGCAGGTCCGTCAGTCGAAGATCGGCTACGCCGACGACAAGACCGCGATCGGCGGCGTGTTCGAGGTGGTCCGGCTGATGCCCGAGGACCGCACCGGCGAGCCCTTCTACCGGATCAAGTCGGCCACGGGCGAGCGGGCCGTGCGCGAGGGCGAGATCACCCTCGTCTCCTGAGACCGCGCCCTGCGTCGTGCGGCCCGGCAACCGCCGAGGTCGCCGGACCATAGGAACCTGATGCAGCACGCCGAACGCCTGCCCCGCGCCGTCGTCGCGGAGGACGAGCCTCTCCTGCTGCTCGAGGCGGCCGACATGCTGCACGACGCGGGCTTCGAGGTGTTCGAGGCCTCGACCGCCAACGCCGCCCTCCGGCACCTCGAGGAGCAGGGCGGCGTCACCCTGCTGTTCACCGACGTGCGGATGCCCCCCGGCACCATGGACGGGTTCGCGCTGGCCCGGGCGGTGGCGGAGCGCTGGCCGCACGTCACCATCGTGATCTGCTCGGCGATCCCCCGGCCCGACGACCCCTCCGACCTGCCCGGGGACGCGCATTTCCTCGGCAAGCCGTTCCTGTCGAGCCAGATCCGCAAGATCGTCTCGGGCCTGCGCGCCTGACGGCCCCCGGGGCGGCCCCGGCGAGGCTTGCGGTAAGCCGTGCGCCAGTCAGCCATCGGATCGTCGTCTGTCTGTCCTGTCGGGTCGGTCGTGGCTCAGCGGAAGCTGCCGCTCGCGGTGGCGCCGTCCGGGGCGGTGATCTGCACGGCGCCCCTGGGACGCTCCCCCGGCGCCAGCGCCGCCCGGCCGCTGAGGCGGTTGCCCTCCGCCGGCACCAGGGGGATGCGGGCGGGCTTGCCCGCGACGACGAGGATCGCGGTGCCGCGGAACCCCGCGACCGGGACGGGGGCCTCCCGGGCATCCGAGAGGTAGACGTCGACCCCCTCCGGCCGGGTCACGAGCTCGACGTGGAACACCCCCGCATCGGCGACCCGGCCGCCGTGCCGCCCTGCGGCCTCGTGGCCTGACGCCGGCAGGGTCCATAATCCGGCCGCGAGGGCGAGCGTGGTCGTGCGCATGGGATCGATCTCCGGGTCGGGTTTCAGAAGGCGGTGGAGGCGCGCGCGGCGCCCGGCGGGCGTGGGCTGGCGCGCGCCTCGGCGCGCAGGCGCTCCAGCGGCCCGGCGCCGAAGCGCAGGACGAGGATCGGGGTCAGCACGGCGTCGAGGAGGGTCGCGCTGACGAGGCCCCCCGCGATCGTCACGGCGACCGGGTGCAGGATCTCGGTGCCGGGGGCGTCTCCGCCGAGGCAGAGCGGCACCAGCGCCACGCCGGCCGAGAGCGCCGTCATCAGCACCGGCGCCATCCGCTCCAGGCTGCCGCGGATGACGAGGGCCGGCCCGAGCGGCTCACCCGCCGCGAGGGCGAGGTTCAGGATGTGGCTGAGCTTGAGGATGCCGTTGCGGGTCGCGATGCCGGTCAGCGTGACGAAGCCGATCATCGCGGCGACGCTCAGGGGCTCGCCCGCGAGCCACAGGGCCAGCACGCTGCCGATCAGGGCGAGGGGCACGTTGACCAGGATCACGAGGGCGAGGGCCGCGGAGCGGTAGCGGCTGACGAGCACCGCGAAGATCAGCGCGAGGGAGAGCCCGGCGAGCGCCGCGATCGTGCGGGCCGCCTCCTCCTGCGCCTCGAAGGTGCCCTCGAGCCGCGCGGAGATCCCCGGTGGCAGGTCCGCGCCCGCGATCTCCCGGCGGAGCCCCGCGACGAGCGCCGCCCGGTCGGCGCTGCCGTCGGTGTTGGCCAGCACCACGAGGCGGCGCCGGCCGTTCTCCCGCAGGATCTGGTTCGGCCCGTCGGTCTCGCGGATGTCGGCGATCTGGCGCGCCGGGACCCAGCCGGAGGGCGTCTCGACCAGAAGGTCGCCGAGCCCGTGCGCGGTGCGTGCCGCCTCGGGCAGGCGCAGGACCACGTCGAAGCGGCGCTGGCCGTCGAGGAGGGTCGAGACCACGCGCCCGTTCGAGAGGCGGCCGATCCCCTCGACGAGGGCGGCCGGCTGGACGCCGTAGAGGGCGGCGCGGGCGTAATCGACCCGGACCTCCAGCTGCGGCACGCGGACCTGGCGCTCTACCTGCAGGTCGGCGAGGCCGGGCAGCGCCGCGAGGCGCCCGCGCAAGATCTCCGCGGCCCGGCGCAGGGCGTCGAGATCCTCGCCGAAGAGCTTGACGGCGATTTCGGCCCGCACGCCGGACAGCATGTGGTCGAGCCGGTGCGCGATCGGCTGGCCGACATTGACCCCGAGGGGCAGCACCGCGAGGCGCCGGCGGATCTCGGCGGCGATCTCGGCCCGCGGGCGTCCGTGCGGCCGCAGGGCCACGTCGATCTCGGAGGAATGGACGCCCTCGGCGTGCTCGTCGAGCTCGGCCCGGCCGGTGCGCCGCCCGACCGAGGCCACCTCCGGAATCCCGAGAAGCAGGCGCTCGGCGATCAGGCCGACGCGGTTGCTCTCGGTGAGGGAGATGCCGGGCTCGAAGGTGGTGTTGACCGTGAATGAGCCCTCGTTAAAGGGCGGCAGGAAGGCGCGGGGCAGGCTCCAGGCCGCGATCCCCGCCGCCACGACCGCGGCGGCGACGCCCCCCAGCACGAGGCCCTGGCGCCGGAACGCGACGGCGAGGCCGGCGGCGTTGAGCCGCCTCAGCCCCCGGATCAGCCCGCTCTCCGGGGCTTCGAGCCGCTTCAGGCCGGGCAGCAGGAGGGAGGCGAGCACCGGCGTCAGCGTCACCGAGACCGCGAGGCTCGCCAGGATCGCGATGATGTAGGCGAGGCCGAGCGGCGCGAAGAGCCGGCCCTCGATCCCCGACAGGGCGAAGAGGGGCACGAAGACGAGCACGATGATCAGCGTCGCGTAGACGATGCCCGAGCGCACCTCGCTCGAGGCCTCGACCACGACCGCGAAGACGGGGCGCGGATCGCCCGCCGCCCGGTTCTCGCGCAGGCGCCGCAGGATGTTCTCGACGTCCACCACGGCGTCGTCGACGAGCTCGCCCACCGCGATGGCGAGGCCGCCGAGCGTCATCGTGTTGATGGACAGCCCGAGGAGGTGGAAGGCGAGGATCGTGGTCAGGACCGAGACCGGGATCGCCGTCAGCGAGATCAGGGTCGTGCGCGCGCTGAGCAGGAAGGCGAAGAGCACGACCGCCACCACGGCGACCGCCTCGGCGAGGACCCGCTCGACGTTGCGGATCGAGGCCTCGATGAAATCCGCCTGCCGGAACAGGATGCGGTCGGCGCGGATGCCGGGCGGCAACGCCCCCGCGGCTTCGGCGAGCGCCGCCTCGATCGCGCCGGTGAGGCGCAGGGTGTCGATGTCGGGCTGCTTCTCCACCGAGACGATCACGGCGGGTCGCCCGCCGAAGCCCGCATCCCCGCGCGTCACCTTCGCCGCATAGGCGATGTCGGCCACCTGGCCGAGGGTGACGGGGGCCTCCCCGCGCCCCGCCACCACGAGGCCGCGCAGGTCGTCGAGGCTGAGGCTGCGGCCGATGTTGCGGATCAGGTACTCGCGGGCCTCCCGGTCGGTGAAGCCGCCGCCCGCATCGGTGCCAAACTGCGCCAGCGCCGCCTCCAGCCCGGCCTGCGTGACGCCGAGCGCGCGCATCGCGGCCGGGTTCGGGCTCACCCGGAACTGGCGCACCGCGCCGCCGATGGGGATGACCTGCGCCACCCCGGGCACCGCGAGGAGGCGCGGGCGCACCACGAAATCCGCCGCCTCGCGCAGCGCCATCGGGTCCGCGGTCTCGCTCGTCATCGCCACGAGGAGGATCTGCCCCATGATCGAGGAGACCGGCCCCATCTGCGGGCTCACGTTCGGGGGCAGCTGGTCGCGCACGAGCGCGAGGCGCTCGGCCACCTGCTGGCGGTTGCGGTAGGTCTCGGTGCCCCAGGCGAACTCGACGGTGACGATCGAGAGGCCGACGCCCGAGACCGAGCGCACCCGGGCGACGCCGGGCAGGCCGATCATCCGGGTCTCGATCGGGACGGTGACGCGGCTCTCGACCTCCGGGGGCGCGAGGCCCTCGGCCTCGCTCATGATCGTGACGGTCGGCCGGTTGAGGTCGGGGAGGACGTCGACCGGGAGCCGGCCCAGGGCGAGCGCGCCGGCGAGGACCAGCACCCCCGCGAGCGCCAGGACGAGGAGGCGGTTGCGCAGGGCCTGCGCGACGACGAACCCGAACATCGCCGCCTCACCGCACCTGATCGAGGAGCTCGGCCCCCTCGGTCACGATCCGGCGGCCCGGCCCGATCCCGCCCGAGACCAGGACGCGGCCGGCATCGAGCGGCTCGACCCGCACCGCTCGCGCGACGAAGCGCTCGGGCCCGACATGCTCGTAGACGACGTCGCCGCCCGCGCCCCGGACCACGCTGGCCCGCGGCAGGGCGAGGCCGCGGCGCGTGCCCTCGGCCGCGGCCTGCACGGTGACGAACTGGCCGAGCCGCAGGCCGCCCGCTCCGCCCAGGATCGCGAACTGGACGGGAACCGCCTGGTTGCGGTCGGCGAGGCCCGCGCCCCGATAGGCGAGGTCGAGGCTGCGCCCGTCGGGCAGGCGCGCGCTCGCCTCCTCCGCCGGCCCGGGAGCGTCGAAGCTCAGGGCCTCGACGAAGAGCCGGTCCGGATCGACGATCTGGAACACCAGGGTCCCGGGCACCGCCATCTGCCCGGCGACCGCGGCGGCCTGCGCGATGACGCCGTCCACCGGGGCCACCAGGGCCTCGGGCTCGCGCCGGATCCGGTCGAGGGCGCCGCGCCGGTCGCGCAGCCCGGCAAGCTCCGCCTCGGCGTCGTCGAGCTGGGTGCGGGCGACGGCCCCCGTGACCGCGAGGCGGCCGTAGCGCTCGACGCGGCGCTCCACGATGGCGATCTGCTGGTCGAGCTCGCCCTGGCGCTGGCGCATGTCGGAGACGTCGACCGCCTGGATCGGAGGCGTCACGGTGGCCAGGACCTCGCCCCGGCGCACCCGCGCGCCGAGGTGCGGGAAGGCCCCGGAGGCCGGCGGCGACAGGCGGCCGCCGACGGAGGATTGCACCACGCCGCTCGCGTTCGGATCGGGGATGATGCGGCCCGGGAGTTCGAGGCGCCGCCGGACGGTGGCCGGCGCCGTCAGGACCGTGCGCAGGACGAGGAGCCGCTGCGTCGGCTTCGGCACGAAGAGCGAGCCGTCGGGCAGGCGCCGGGCGCTGTCGGCGGGCGGCGGCGCCGCATCGAGGAGGGCCGCGCCCCGGTCCGGCGCGTCGGCCCGACCGTCCTGCGCCTGGGCGCGCGTGACGAATGCCAGGGTGAGGCCGAGGGCGAGGAGCGCCAGGGCCGGCCCGGCGCGGCGCGCGCGCAGGGCGAGCATCGCCAGCATCCCGAGGACGAAGGCCCCCGACGCGGTGGCGACGAGGGCAGGATCGCGCCCGGCGAGGCGGCCTGCCACCCCGTCCGGGGCGGAGGGCCGGGCGCCGGACAAGGCCGGCGCCGCGGAGGGGACGGTCACGCCGAGGCTCAGGACGTCGACGGTCTCCCCGGCGCTGACCGTCGCCAGGATGTCGTGGCGCCCGGGCCGGTCGAGCCAGGGGGCGGGCAGCCGGTAGGTCCCCTCCCCGGCCGGGGCCGCCCAGCGGCTGCCCTCCGGCGTCTCGATCTCGATCCGCGCGTCCAGCACGGGCGCGTTCGTGCTGAAGCGGTCGAGGTGCAGGATCAGCGCGCCGCCGTGGGCCACCGCCACAAGTTCGAAGGCCTCCGAGACCGCCTCGCCCCGCGGCGCGACGGTGGCCGGAAGCGGCGGCGCGGCGGCGTGGTCGTGACCCTCATGGGCCGGGGCCGGCCCGGCGAGACAGGCGGCGGCGAGCCACCCCGCCCCGAGGGCGGCGGCGAAACGGATCGGCATGGATCGGGATTCCTCGCGGTCGAACACCGGATTCCGCGCCGGGACCGGGCGGAATCCGTCAGCGGCGCGCCGTGCGGCGCGCGTTCGTCACGCGAGGGGTCTTGGTGGTTCCGGCAGGGTCTCGGGGCCGAGGCCGCCGCGGGCGGGAGCCTCGCGGGGGCGGCGCGCCACGTGCCGGCCCCCCCGGGGAGGCAGGATCGGGGCGCCGGTCAGGATGCCGGTGGCGCAGCAGGCGAGCGTGCCGCAGCAGGCGTCGCGGCAGGCCCCCGGACAGCAGGCCGCGCCCTTCGTCGGCGCGAGCGAGGCGAGGGCGGCGACGGGCACGGTGGCCTTGCCGGACAGGAAGGGGCCGGGCGCGAAGAGATCCGGCGCGGACTCGCCCGACGTGAGCTTCGGGCGCATCGCGACGGCGGCCGGCGCCGCCCGCGTCTCCGCCGCCGCCGCCGGAGGGGCGTGGTGGTGGGCATGGCCCTCGTGCGCCTCGACCGCGCCCGCGCCGAGCGCGGCGACGATCATCACGATCATCGTCGCCAGCAGGCGCGCGAGGGGTCGGGCAAGGTTCATGCGCCCACGGTAGCGCATCTCGCGCGGGCGGGGAATATCGGGCCTCACCGGGCACGCCAGAGCAGGCCGACGAGACCGAGATTGGCAAGCGCGAGCACGACGAGGAGCCCGAACAGGGCATCGGGCCCGCCCCGCGCCAGCACGACGGCGCCCAGGGTCGGGGCCAGGGCCTGCGCCACCAGCCCCGGCCGGGCGAGGCGCCCGACCAGGGCCGCGTAGCGCTCCGGGCCGAACAGGGCGAGGGGCACCGTACCCCGGGCGATCGAGTAGATGCCGTTGCCGGCCCCGTAGAGCATCAGCGCCAGGGCGACGGCGGGCAGGCCCGCGGCCAGCAGGGCGATGCCGAGCGCCACGAGGCTCATGGCCGCCGTCAGGGTCCAGAGCGGGTGGTGCCGGCCGCGCCCCGCCATCTCGACCACCCGCGCCGCCACCTGCGCGGGGCCGATCAGCGCCCCGAAGGAGACCGCCGCCGCGAGCGCCACCCCGCGGGCCTGCAGCAGGCTGAGGAGGTGGACCGAGAGCAGGCTCATCACGGTGCCGCCGAGGATCAGCACCCCCGCAAAGGTCAGGAAGGCGCGCCGTTCCGCCGGCGCGAGGGCGATCCCCGGCGCGAGCCCCGCGCCCGGCCCCGTCTCGACCGGCGGCACCGCCGGGACGGCGAGGAGCACCAGCGGCAGCGACACGGCGAGTTGCAGCCCCGCATAGGTGAAGCAGGCGCCCCGCCAGCCCCCGTGCTGGACGAGGAAGGCCGAGAGCGGCCAGCTCACCGTGCTGGCGAAGCCGCCCCACAGGGTCAGGGTGGTGATGGCCGGCCGCGCCTCCGCCCCGTAGAGCCGCCCGAGGGTGGCGAAGGCGGGGTCGTACAGGCCCGTCCCCATGCCGAGGCCGAGCAGGATCCAGGCGCCGACGAAGACCGGCAGGGCGGGGGCGAGGCCGAGGAGCACGAGCCCCGCCGCCATGACGAGGGCCGAGAAGGCCAGGACCGGCCGCCCGCCCCGCCGCCCGATCCGGGCTCCGACGCGGGGCGAGACAAGCCCGGCGACGAGCAGGCCGAGGGAGAGGCCGCCGATGATCCAGACCGTCGGCCACCCCGTCTCCGCCGCGATCGGCCCCGCCAGCACGGCGAGCAGGTAGAAGGACGAGCCCCAGGACAGGATCTCGAACACCCCGAGGGCGCTGATGACCGCGAGGCGGGAGCGGCCGCGGGGATCGGGGGTCATGAGGCCTGCGGTTCCCGGAGCGAGATTCCCGAGCCGGCAAACCGCCTCGGCGCGGCCCCACCCTTAACCCGGCCGGCCCTGACGCCCCAACCCTTCCGGAACCCGATCCGGCCCCCGCCCGTTTGCGGGTCTTCACCTTCCCCGAACCGTCCACTCGGATCACGAGAGGAGATCGATCGTGAAGCAACGCGCATTCCTGATGAGTGCCGGCCTCGGCGCCGCCCTGCTGCTGGCCCCCTCGGCCCAGGCCTACGAGTGGGGTGGCGGCTCCTGCGTCGGCTACGGCTGCGTCCGTGCCCTGCACGAGGACGGGTATCGCCCGGCCCGCGCCTATCGCTACGAGGAGCGGCGGCCGGACGTGCGGATCATCGAGCGCCGCCGCGACCTGCGCGACGCCGAGGATTGGGACGAGGACGAGGAGGATTGAGGGTCCGCGGTCACCGGATCCCTCGATCCTGTGATCCGATGCGATGCCGGCCCGATCCGTCCGGGCCGGCTCGACCGGCGCGGCGTTGCGGGCAGGCCGCGCTGAGGACCGGTGCGGATGTCCTGCAACGCGCGCGCGGATCACCGCGCGACCGGGCTCCGCATGTGCGCTCCGTCACCACGAGAAATCGGCCCCCATGCGACGCAATCTCGGCGCAACGGTCGTTCGCTCGGAACGGCGGCGTCGCGGGCCTCGGGGCCGGTGGGAGGGGCGCATGGTAACCGACATGCAATTTCGGCGGATCTGCTTCGTGGTCTTCGCCATGGGGCTCGCCACCGCGCCGCTCCTGAACACGCTGCTGCCCTGAGCCGGCGCCCCGCCCAGCGGGTTTGCGCGTCGTCGCGTTGCGCGTTGCCGATGGGCCGTCCTTCCGCCTAGGCTCAGGCGGAGAGGCCGCGGAGGGCGGGCGAGGCGATGGCGGAGAGACCGGGCCCCCGTCGGGAGCCGAGGATGGGCGGATTGTCCCTCCACATCCTGCCGACCGCCGGCACGATGATCGGGATCTGCACCACCCTGATCGGGCTCGTGAAGATCGCCGAGGCGCAGATCGGCCCGAGCCATGTCGACGAGTATTTCGGGCTCGCGGCGCTGCTGTTCCTGGCGAGCGCCCTCGCCTCCTACCTGTCCATGCGGGATCTGACCGGCAACCGCCTCGGCGCCAGGCTCGAGCGGGTGGCCGATCTCTGCTTCATGGCCGGGCTGATCACGCTCTCGGTGATCTCGCTGCTCTTCGCCTACGAGACGATCTGAGGCCCCGCCTCACGCGGCCTGCGCCTCGACCCGGTTCCGGCCCGCGGCCTTGGCGCGGTAGAGGGCGAGGTCGGCCCGCTTGAGCATGTCGCCCGCCGTGACGTCGGCGGGATCGCGCACCGCCACCCCGATCGAGACCGTGACGCCGACGCTGCGGGTCGCGCGCTGCACCGAGAAGGGCAGCATCTCGATCCGCTCGCGGATGCGCTCGGCGATGAGCTGCGCCTCGGGCAGCCCGACCTCGGGCAGGATGATCACGACCTCCTCGCCGCCGTAGCGGGCGACGATGTCGATGCCGCGGGTGTGCAGGCGGATGCGCTCCGCGAAGGTGCGCAGCACCTCGTCGCCCGCCTCGTGCCCGAAGGTGTCGTTGATCGACTTGAAGCGGTCGATGTCGAGGATCAGGGCCGCCACCGGGCGCTGGCGCATCACCGCCTCGCCGAACAGCGTGCCGAGATGGCTGTCGAGGTAGCGCCGGTTGTGCAGGCCCGTGAGCCCGTCCGTGACGGCAAGCTCCATCGACGCCTGGACGGCGCCGCGCAGCACCTCCGAGAAGCGCTTGCGGCGCACCTGGGTGCGCACCCGGGCGACGAGCTCGTTCCGGTCGACGGGGCGCAGCAGGTAATCGTGCACGCCGAAATCGAGGCCGCGGACGATCCGGGCCCGGTCGTGCGGCTCGGCCAGCATGATCAGCGGCACCGTCCGGGTGCGGTCGAGGGAGCGGAGCTGGCTGCACAGGCGCAGGCCGTCGAAGCCCTCGAGGTCGAGGCTGACCAGGATCGCGTCGAAGGGCGCGTCGGTCGCGGTCAGCAGGGCCTGGTGCGGGTCGGCCTCGACCGTCACGACGTGGTGCTGGCCGAGGGCGGCGGCCATGCGCTCGGCCGAGCCGCGCCGGTCCTCGACCATCAGGACGCTGGCGTTGAGCCCGGTCTCGGCGGTGGCGACGGCGAGCGGGTCGCCCATGCCGAAATCGCGTGACGCCATGGCGCGGCTGCGCAGCTCGTCCGTCACCGCCTTGAGGCGCACGAGGCTGCGCACCCGGGCGAACAGGGCGGTGTCGTCGACGGGCTTCGTCAGGAAGTCGTCGGCGCCGGCATCGAGGCCGCGCAGGCGGTCCGAGGGCTGGTCGAGGGCGGTGACCATCACGACGGGCAGGTGGGCGGTGACGGGGTTGTTCTTGAGGTGGCGGCAGACCTCGAACCCGTCCATGCCGGGCATCATCACGTCGAGGAGGACGATGTCGCAGAGGCCCTTCTCGCAGATCGCGATCGCGTCCGGCCCGTTCATGGCCGCGATGACGTCGAAATATTCCAGCGAGAGCTTCGTCTCGAGGAGCTTCACGTTGGGAAACAGATCATCGACGATCAGGACACGGGCCGACATCGTTTCTCGCGTTCAAGTTGCGTAACGACGAGTCCGACCCGTTGTGCGAGCACAGACTATCAACCGACGGTCATCGGCTCTCGTCAAGATACGTACGAACCGTTGCCAAAAACTTCGCGACCGAGATCGGCTTCGACAAATAGGCCTCGCACCCGCCTTCACGAATGCGTTCCTCGTCACCCTTCATGGCGAAGGCCGTGATGGCGATGACCGGGATGTCCTTGAGGTCGTCGTCCTCCTTCAGCCACTTGGTGACCTCGAGCCCCGAGACCTCGGGCAGCTGGATGTCCATCAGGATCAGGTCGGGGTGGTGCGCCCGGGCGAGCCCGATCGCCTCGATCCCGTTGGCGGTCTTGAGGGTGGCGTAGCCGTGCGCTTCGAGGAGATCGTTGAAGAGCTTCATATTCAGCTCATTGTCCTCAACGATGAGCACCGTCTTCTTCATGGCCCATTGTTCCCGGCGCGCACGCTGCTCATTCTTTACGGACTGTTCGTCCGTCCGCCCGCCTTGTAAGTGATACATGTTGATGAAACGCAAACCCGTTCAAGGTGATGATTCCGCTGAGCGCCTCGCGCTCGACGTCCTGGGCTGGCTCGTGGCCGACGAGGACCGGCTGTTTCCGTTCCTGAACGCGACCGGCCTCACCCCCGAGACCCTGCGGGCGAGCGCGGGGGAGCCGGGCTTCCTCGCGGGCGTCCTCGACCACGTGGTGGGGGACGAGAACGTGCTGACGGCCTGCGCCGGCGCCCTCGGCATCTCCCCGGAGGCGATCGCGACCGCCTGGCGCCGCCTCGGCCCCCCGGAGCCGGAGGATTTCTGAGGGCGCTCGCCCCGTCCCGGCGCCCCGGGAGGGCGGGCCGCCTCAGGGCGTGCAGGGGGTGCCCTGGATCTTGTCGATGTCGAGGCGGGTCATGTCGCCCAGGATGGCGAAGTCGCCGTAATCGAGCTTGAGGGCGCCGCTGACGCCGTTCTCGTAGAGGTCGAAGGTGAGGGTGTAGATCGGGGTGCGCTCGCCCTCCCCTTGCGTGAAGTAGCTCAGCGTCACGGGCCAGTGCGCCACCGCCGCCATCGGGCCGTCGCGCAGGGGCTTGTCGCGCTCGCTGCCCGCCGCGTTCGTCGGGGCCGCGACCTGGCGCCCGATCACCGCGAGGGTGTCGTAGACCTTGCGGCCGTCGTCCGAGCCGTCGAAGACCTTGGCGGAGAGCGTGGTCTCGCCCGCGCGCGCGGCCTCGACGAGGCGGCGCATGTGCAGGCTCGGGAACAGGACCGGGCCCTTCTCGCCGATCTGGTCGCGCTTGGGTTCCTTGATGCGCACCTTCAGGCCCTCCGCCCCGGCATCGGCCGTGCCGTCGATCGACGGGCTCGGGACGCCGTTGAGCACCGTGGTGGTCTTGAAGCGGAAATCGTGGCCGTCCGCGCTCTCGAAGGTGGTGTTGCGCAGGTCCGAGGTGCGGTTGCCGGTCTCGCCGCTGTCGAGCACCGTCACCTGCCGGGTCTGCATCGTGTAGCCCTTGCAGGCATCGCCCTTGAAATCGATGACGATCCGCCCGCGCGCGCTCTCGACCGCACGGGTGCCGCCGCTCGAGGAGAGCGCGAGGTCGTAGACCGCGCGGTGGCTCGCCAGGGCCACCGCCGCGGCGGCCTTCCGGGCGTCCCCGGTCGCGGGGGCGGCCGCGGGCGCCGCGGGGGCGGCCCCGGCCCATCCGGTGACCAGGCCGGCGGCGAGGAGGCGGGCGGAGGTGCGCAGCGTCATGGAATCTCCTGGATGATCCGGCCCGGGGCGGCTCCGGGCAGCGATCCGGCGCCCCGGCCGGGCCCACGGCAGATAGGATGCCGCCGGACCTGGGCAAAGTTCAGGCCGGATCAGCGGTATCCCGCGGCCTGGAGCTCGAACAGCTCGGCGTAGCGCCGGCCGAGGGCCTGCAGCTCCGCGTGGGTGCCGGACTCGATCACCCGGCCGTGCTCCAGCACGAGGATGCGGTCGGCCATGCGCACGGTGGAGAAGCGGTGCGAGATCAGCACCGCCGAGCGGCTCCGGGTGAGGTCGCGGAAGCGCTGGAACACCTCGTACTCGGCGCGCGCATCGAGGGCGGCGGTCGGCTCGTCGAGGATCAGGATGTCGGCCTCCCGCATGTAGGCGCGGGCGATGGCGATCTTCTGCCACTCGCCCCCCGAGAGGTCGACGCCGTCCTCGAAGCGCTTGCCGAGGGGCTGGTCGTAGCCGCGGGGCAGGCGCCGGATCACGGCGTCGGCGAGGCTGCGCCCGGCCGCCTCGGCGATCCGGCCCGCATCCCCCCGCGCGTCAATGCGGCCCACCGCGACGTTCTCCGAGGCCGTCAGGTCGAAGCGCACGAAATCCTGGAAGATGACCCCGATGCGGGCCCGCAGGGCCTCGAGGTCGTAGGCGGCGAGCGGCCGGCCGTCGAGGAGGATGCGGCCCTCGATGGGGTCGTAGAGCCGCGTCATCAGCTTGACGAGGGTGGTCTTGCCCGCCCCGTTCTCGCCGACGAGGGCCAGCACCTCGCCGGCCCGCAGGGTGAAGCTGAGATGGCGCAGGGCCCAGCCGCGGGCCCCCGGATAGCGGAAGCCGACGTCCTGGAAGACGAGGCCCTCCCGGATCGGCACCGGCATCGGCGCCGGATCGTCGGGGGAGCGGATCAGGGGCCGGACCTCGAAGAACGAGAACAGGTCCTCGAGATACTGCGCCTGCGAGGCGACGACGGAGACCCCGAGGAGCATGTCCTCGATCAGGCCGCGCAGGCGCTGGAACGAGCCGGCCAGGAAGGCGAGGTCGCCGATCGAGAACTGCCCCGCCACCGTTCGCCAGACGATGGCCGCGTAAGCGACGTAATAGGCCAGGGTCCCGAGGGCCGCGAAGGTGCCGCCCCAGGCCGCCCGGCGGATCATCAGGCTGCGGTTGTCGGCAAAGAGCTTCTGCGCGAGGGCGCCGAAGCGCTCGGTCAGGTAGCCGTTGAGGCCGAAGAGCTTGACCTCCTTGGCCGCCTCCACGCTGGCGCCGAGGTAGCGCAGGTAGTCGATCTGGCGCCGCTCGGGCGTGCGCGTCCAGGCCAGCCGGTAGCCCTGCCGGTTGAAGTACATCTCGTTCAGGAAGGCCGGAACCAGGGCGGCGGCGAGCAGCAGGATCAGCCAGGGCGTGAAGGTGAGGAGCCCGACCGCGAAGGACGCCAGGGTGACGAGGTTCTGCCCGAGCCCGAAGACCTGCGCGATCAGGTTGGCCCGGCCCGTGACCTGCCGCCGGGCGCGCTCCAGCCGGTCCTGCTGGGCGCTGTCCTCGAACTGGGCGAGGTCGAGGGCCGCCGCGTGGCGCATCAGCCGGAGGGTCGCGGCGTTGCCGTAGAGGTCGGCGATGAGACCGTCCACCAGGGTGCCGAGCCGTCCGAGGAGGTCGGTCAGGATCGCGAGCCCGAGTTCGAGGCAGACGAGGCCGGCGAGGCGCGCGAGATGCGGGTCGGCGAGCCACGCCTCCGGGCCGACCGGCGTGACCCGGGGGCGGGCGTGCTCGGCCACGATCGCGTCGAGGATGAGCTTGGCGAGGTAGAGCATCAGCACCGGCAGGCAGGCGCGCACCAGCCGCAGGGCGAGGCTCGCGGCGAACAGGCGCGGGCTCGCGGCGTGGACCTGCCGGAACAGGGCCGGGAGGTAGCGCAGCGTGCCGGCGCGCTCGCGGAACCAGGCTCTGATCGCGGGGGACAGCATCGGCGCCGACCATGGCGCCGGCCGGGCCTCGCGTCGATCCCGGCGCCTCGGACCTGCTGCCGCAGCCACGGCCGGACCGGCACCCACGCACAGGCAAAACGTCGGGCCGGTTTGCGGACGATCTGATTATGCTTATGTTAACTAATCAGAAAATCTCGAACATCAGGGAGGCGCGATGCTCAGCGGCTCAGCAGTCTTGCGGGTTTCGTTGCTGCTCATCGCGGCCGGCAGCCTCGCCGCACTGGTGCAATTCTACCGGCCCCAATCGGGGGGCGAGAGCACGCCCGCGCCGCGCGGCACCGCGCCGGCGCGGCCGATGCCGACCGATCCGGGCCGCGGCGAGGTGCGGCGCGTCGAGCCGCCCCCCGCTGCGGCCCGGCCCCCCGCGCCCGCCCCTCCCCCGATGGCCGAGACCGCTCCGGCACCGGTGCCCAATCCGGCGCCAGTGCCGGTGCCGGCCCCGGCGCCGGTCCCCGAGATGCAGCCCGGCGACATGGCCCGGATCGCCCCGCCGCCTCGCACGGCCCCGCCCCCGCCCGCGGCCCCGCCGCCCGCGCCCGATACCGCCGTCACCGGGGGCGAGGCCGGCGAAGCGGTGGCGGAGGGGGCGAACCCGCGGGCCGTCTCCCTGGTCGACCTCAACACCGGCTCGCTCGCCGATCTCAACCGCCTGCGCGGCGGCGGCGCGATCGGGCGCGCCATCATCCAGCGCCGGCCCTACAACTCGGTGGACCAGCTCCTCAGCAAGCGTGTCCTCAGCCGCGCCACCTACGAGCGGATCAGGGATCAGGTCACCGTGCAGTGATGCGGCCGGAGGCCCTGCGAAGGGCCGCGAAGTCGGGCCTGCGCTCTGGCGCGGCCCACGCGGCGTGCCTATGGTGCGGCAAGCGCGATCGAACGCAACGATCGCTCCGTCGCAGGCGAGGACAGTCACATGCTCACCCAAACCGGCAGCAGCGCGATCCTGCGCGATGACCTGGGCGTTCAGGAGACCACGGAGACGGACAACATCGTCCGCTGGGACGGCGAGAAGCTCTACGTGGAGCACGACGTCTACCACAACGGGCAGCTCGTCCACCGCAAGTACCGCCGCAACGTCTCGGAGCCCGTCGCCCGGGCGCTCCTCGCCCTGGTCAACCGCGCCAAGCAATGAGGCGAAGGCCGGCCCCGGGGCGCCGGACGCTGGGGCTCTGCGCCCTCGCGGTCGCCCTGGCGGGACCGGCCGCCGCGCAGGAGGGCGCCCGCCGGGCGGGCGAGCCCGGGGCCGGCGGCCCCCAGGTGAACGTCCGCTACGTGGCACCGGAGCGCTTCACCGACGCCGAGAACCGCTTCGGGTCCGGCCAGTCCCTGCGGGCGACGCTCGCCGAGATGACGCGCATCCTCCAGGATCTCGGGCGACGCCGCCTCCTGCCCTCGGAAACCCTGGACCTCAGCATCCTCGACATCGACCTCGCGGGCTTCGAGCAGCCGGGCGCAATCCTGCCGACGGGCCTGCGGGTGGTGCGCGACGCGACCCCGCCGCGTATCCGCCTCGCCTACACGCTGCGGCGCGGCCGGCGCGTGCTGGCGCAGGGCGAGGACATCGTCACGGACATCAATTTCCTGCTGACCAGCAACCCGCGCTTCTCCAGCGGGCCGCTCTACTACGAGCGCGCCGTGCTGCGGGACTGGTTCGCCCGGAGCTTCCCCGAGGGGCGCGGCTGACGGAGGCGGTATCCGGGCCCGATCACGCCCCGGAGACCGACGCATCCGGAAGCGCGGCCGCGCCGTTATGGTCGAGCCCGCCGCCCGCCGGAGCGGCGCAGGAAGGACCGCCATGCGGCGCATCGCCCAGATCTCGGACCTGCATTTCGGCCGCACCGACCCGGCCGTGGTGGAGGGCCTCGTCCGGGACCTGAACGCGGACCCGCCGGACCTCATCATCGCGTCCGGCGACTTCACCATGGCGGGGCGCCGCGTCGAGTACGGCGAGGCCCGGCATTTCCTGACGCGGCTGCCCAAGCCCTGGATCGCGGTGCCGGGGAACCACGACATCTCGCCCTTCCACCTGGCGCAGCGGTTCCTCCGGCCCTTCGCGCGCTACCGGCGCTACATCGCGCCCGAGACCGAGCCGACCTTCCAGGACGCGGAGATCGGCGTCGTCTGCCTCAACACGGTGCGGACCTGGGCGCCCGAGCGCGACTGGTCGCAGGGCAAGATCCGCCGCTGGCAGATCGCGAGCGCCGCAGCCCGCCTCCGGGCGATGCCGCCGCACCTGTTCAAGATCGTGGTCGGCCACCATCCCTTCATGCCGCCGCCCTGGGACGAGGAGGCCCGCCTCGTCGGCCGCGCCGACAAGGCGCTGGCGGCCTTCCGCCGGGCCGGCGTCGGGCTGACGCTCGCGGGCCACCTGCACCGGCACTACGCGCGCTTCGCCGAGGCGGACGGCGACGGGCCGGAGCGCGTCGCGGTCGACCGCGGCCAGATGCAGGGCGGCCGGGGACGGCTGCTGGCCGTGCAGGCGGGATCGGCCACCTCGACGCGCCTGCGCGGCAACGAGCCGAACGCCTACAACCGCATCGTGATCGCGGACGGGCTCGCCACCGTCACGGTCCGGCTCTGGAGCGGCAGCAGCTGGGAAGACGCGGCCTGAGACGAGACCAAGTCTCCGATTTCCGCCTGACAACATTTGTTATGAAGACCTTTGTACGGAACTGACCGTTCCCGCTCGTCTTGATATCGACACAAATCAATACTCAAGATTTCACAGGAATGATCATGGTTCTTGATCGTGACGATTGTTCGATGCGTCACGCGTGCGTTGGAGTGCTCCATGAGAACATTGGGGATGGCGGTGGCGGCAGCGGCGCTGGGCTGCCTCGCGGGGATCCAGGCGGCGGAGGCGGCGCATTGCCGGCCCGGCAAGTTCTACAGGCCCTCCCGCGGCATCTGCGTCACCGAGTCGGCCTTCCGGCGCGATGTCCGCCAGGTTTCGCATCGCCAGCGGGCGAGCCGGCACGCCGCGCGCCGGGCCGAGCGCGTCCGGGTCGTCTACGTGGAGCGGCCGGTGCCGGTCTATGTCGAGCGCGCGGCCCCGCACCCCGCCGAGACCGCCCCGCCGGCGATCGTGCGGGCGCCGACGACGCCGGTCCCGGCTCCCATCGCCCAGGTCGCGCCCGCCCAGGTCGCGCCCGCCCAGCTCGTTTCCACTCAGGTCGCGACCCCGCAGGCAGCCGCGACGCATGCGGTCGCGACGCAGGCGGCCTCCGCGCAGCCCGCCCCGGCCCCGGCCGCGACCCGTCCGCCGGAGACCGAGGTGCGCACGATCGCGGCGATCCCGTTCGAGGCGGTGGGCCAGCAATCCCTCAATCCGCTCCCGCCCAAGACGCGCGGCTGGGAATGGTCGCGCTGAGCGCGGCCCCCGCGCCGCCTCAACCCGCTTGCCGCGTCACCCCTCCGTCCAATCGTGCCCGGCGACCACCGCCTCGATCGGGCGGCGCCAGGTGGCCGGCTGGTCGGAGGAGCCGGTGCCGAGGGCGCACTGGACCATGACGCTGTCGCACCAGCGCCCGAACTTGTAGGCGACGGAGGGCAGCATGCCGACCCGGGCGAACCCGCAGGCCTCGTGCAGGCGCAGCGAAGCCTCGTTCTCGGCGTCGATGTAGCCGATCATCTGGCGGTATCCGCCGGCCGCGCAGGCCTCGATCAGGGCCGGCAGGAGCTTGCGGCCGATCCCGGCATGCAGGTGCCCGGGATGCACGTAGATCGAGTGCTTGAGGGTGTAGCGGTAAGCCGGCCGCTTGCGGAACGGCACCGCGTAGGCGTAGGCCGCCACCGTCCCGCCCCGGTCGGCGACGAGGTGGGGCAGGCGCTTCTTCCGCATGCTCTTGCGCCGCTGCTTCAGCTCGTCGGGCAGCAGGCGGTCCTCCTCGTAATCGCCGACATCGCCGATGCCGCGCCCGATATGGTGAGCGTAGATCGCCATCATGGCCGGGACGTCGGCGTCGGAGGACGGGCGGATCACGATGTCGGGACAGGCGGCCGCGGGGGGCACCGCCGCGATCGAGCCCCCGTCCATCAGGCGCCCTCGCGCAGGACGTAGGTGTGGAAGCGGATGCGTCCGTCCGGGTCGACCTCGCGGTAGACGCCCTGGATCTCGGCCTCGAAGCCCGGGAACAGGTTGGCGGAGCGCTCGAACATCTTGAAGTAATCCAGCATGGGTTTGGCCCGCTCGTCCAGCCGCTCGCCGGGCAGCACCGTGCCGATCCCGGGCGGGTAGACCAGAAGCAAGGTCGTCGCCACACGGCCCTCGGCCTCGGCGATCGGCACGTAATCGACCTTGTTGCGGGTCAGCATCTGGGCCGCGTCCTTGGGCGGCATCACCATCTCGGGCAGGTGCCCCGGCTCGAACTGCCTGCGCTGGAGGGCCGAGGTGCCGGCCTCCCGGTGGAAGGCGTGGAGATCGGCGCAGAGGTCGCGCAGGCGCACGCCCCGGTAGCGGTTCGGGCGGCGCCGGACGAATTCCGGCATCGCCTCCTCGAGGGGCGCGTTGTCGTCGTGCAGCCGCTTGAAGGCGACGAGGCCCGAGATCAGCGTGCCGGCCTTGGAGGATTCGACGCCGGGCGTCAGCAGGAAGAGGAGCGAGTTGAGGTCGTTCTTCTCCGCCACGATCCGGTTCTCGCGCAGGTACTGCGCGACGATCGGGGCGGGCACGCCGTGCTCGGCGTAGTCGCCCGTGCGCCGGTCGAAGCCGGGGGTCAGCACCGTCAGCTTGTTCGGGTCCGTCATGGCGTAGCCCGGCGCCACGTGGGTGAAGCCGTGCCAGGCCGCCCCCGGCGCCAGCTCCCAGTAGCGCGGATCGCTCGCGAGCTCGTCCGTCGAGACGCTCTCCCACGGGACCTCGCCGCCCTCCGGCCCCGTCACCACGTCCGGCACGAAGGGATCGAAGAACCAGCGCTGGACGGGGTCGTCGCGCTCCTCGAACTCGCGCCGGATCGCCCGCACCTTCTTGCGCCACTCGATGCCGAGCCGGATCGTGTCGTCCCACAGGATCATGCCGGAGCGCCCCTTCATCATCTGGGCGCCGACGTCGAGGGAGGCGAAGAGTGGGTAGAAGGGCGAGGTCGAGGCATGGACGAGGAAGCTCTCGTTGAGCCGCCGGTGCTCGACGCGCCGGGTCTGCCCGCGGATGTGGCTGTCCTTGGTGTGGATCTGCGAGGCCTGGCTGAAGCTCGCGAGCTGCTTGTGGGTGGACTGGGTGGCGACGATCCCCGGCGAGGTCTCGTCGAGCCCCCTCAGCCCCATGGCGAAGCGGCCGGCGAAGAGCGGGTGGAACTTCATGAAGCCCGCCCAGGCCTCGTCGAACAGGATGTAGTCGCAGAGATGCCCGATCTTCCTCAGGATCATCTGGGCGTCGTAGATCGTGCCGTCATAGGTGCATTGCTCGATGACGGCGACGCGGAAGGGCCGCTCGCGGCGCCAGGCCTCCTTGTCGGTGACGAGGGGGTTGCGGCGGATCTTCTCGCGGATCGCGGTCTCGTCGAGCGCCTCGCTGTAGATCGGCCCGATCAGCCCGTAGGGGTTTCGGTCGGTCTCGAGGAAGACCGGGATGCCGCCGCCGAGGAAGAGCGCGCCGTGATGGGCGGCCTTGTGGTTGTTGCGGTCGAACAGGACGAGGTCGCCCTCGGCCACCAGGGCCGAGAGCACGATCTTGTTCGACGCGGAGGTGCCGTTGAGGACGAAGTAGGTCTTCTCCGCCCCGAAGATCTGGGCCGCCTCCTTCTGGGCCTTCAGGGCCGGCCCCTCGTGGGTCAGGAGGTCGCCGAGATCGAGCACCGAGTTGTCGAGGTCGTCCCGGAACACCGCCTCACCGAGATGCTCGACGAAGATCCGCCCGATCGGCGAGCGGTTGTAGAAGATGCCGCCGTTATGGCCCGGGCAGGTCCAGAGCTGGTTGCCCTTCTCGGCGTAGTCGACGAGCGCCCCGAAGAAGGGCGTCTTCAGGGTCTCGGCGTACTGGGTCACGCGGGAGACGAGGCCGCGGGCGATGAATTCGGGGGTTTCCTCGGCGAGGAAGATGTAGCCGTCGATGAAGTCGAGGAGCTCGACCGGGATGTCCTCGAGGCGCTTGCGCCGGACCATGATGACGATCGGCATCTCGAGGCCGCGCTTGCGCATCATGTTGATGAGCGCCGCCGCCTTGCCGTCGAGGCCGCGCTTGCCCCAATCCACCACCATGCAGCCGATGGCGGCGTCGGTCTGCACCGCGATCGCCGCGTCCTCGACCCGGCGCGCCCGCACCACCTCGAAGCCGCGCCCCTCCACCGCCGCCACGATCTGCTGGACCCGTACCCCCTCGAGATCGTCCGGATCGAAGTTGGGCGCGCTGATCAGCACGGTGAAGCGGCGGTGGAAATCCATGGTGCTACGGCCCCCTGAGCGTCGAGGCGCGCACCCTTAGGCGGGAGTATGACGCTCGCATGACGGGGCCGGGCGGCCGCCGGCGAACCGGGGCGCTACGCCTTCGCCTTCCCGCTCGACCTGCCCTTCGACGTCCCGGTCGACTCGCGGGCGAGGCGCTCGGCGCGCAGGCGCTGGGTTCTGGCCTCGATGGCGTTCTGCGTGGCCTCGTGGTCGGCCCAGGCGGCCGCGCCCGCGATGCTGCGCTCCTGCTGCTTGGCCGCACGGGTCTCGGCCCGGTCGCGAATGCCGCTGTCGTTGGCCATCTTGGCTCCTCTTGCTGAGACAATCAGTTCTCTGCAGATAGGGCGCGGAGCCGAAAAGGCTCACCAGCGCCGCGCCTGGACGGGGCCGGGCCTCCGCCGGAACCCTGTCCCCGGCTCGCGCCTTCTCCCCGGCGAGGATCGTCAGGAGACGCGCCCCGGAGGAAGCCCAGGAGAGACCCGATGACCCGCGAGCCCGACAGGCCGCGCCCACCGGCCGGACCCGCATCCACGCCCCACCCGCCCGGGCGGCAGACCGGGGCGGCCGAGCCCGGCCCGCATTCCCCGCCGCCGGCCCCCGGGAAGGGCGCGGGGCCCGAGAGTGGCGCGGGTCCGGAGAGCGGCGGCTACGAGAAGGGCCAGCGCGACCCTGCGCCCACCAACCGCAAGGGCGGCTACGGCGCCGGCTGACGCGCTGGAACCTTCGGTGCCGCGGAAACCTTGCCGACGCGGTCCCGCCGACCGGCCGCGCCCGGTGCCGACCGGCACTGGGGCCGGCGAGGCGGCACGGAACCGGGGAGAACGCGCATGAGCTTCGGCGTCACCGGCCTTCATGGCCTGGAACAGACCTTCGCCGCGGAGGTCATCGCGGAGGGTGAGTTCGGCGTCAGCGTCCGCCAGGGCGGGGATCAGATCGTGCTGATCCGCTTGCGGGACGGCTCCGAGGCCAATGCGCGTGCGCTCGCCGCCCTGCTCGCCGAGAAGGCCAGCGCGGTGATGACCCCCTCGGTGGTCCAGGCGATGCTCGACGAGGCGATCACGCCCGGCCCGGCGGTCTGAGGCACGGCCACCCGGTTCCATGAGGCGCCGGCTTCGGCTCAGCGCAGGACGAGGAGAGCCTGGCCAACCTCCGCGATGGTGGCATTACGGGCCTGGCTCGGGGCGGTGGATTCGGTGAGATAGGCCGCCACCAGGATGTCGCCGCCCGGCGGCGAGAGGATGCCGACGTCGTTGGCGGTGCCGTTCTCACCGGTGCCGGTCTTGTCGCCGACGCGCCAGTCTCGCGGCAGGCGGGCGCGCAGGCGCGTCTCCCCCGTCTCGTTGTCCCGCAGCCAGCCGACGAGCCGCGCCCGGGACGCCGCGGACAGGGCCGGGCCGAGCAGAAGCCGCTGCAGGGTGTCGAGCATCGCCGCCGGCGAGGTGGTGTCGCGGGGATCGCCCGGGCGCGCCTCGTTGAGGTCCGGCTCGGTGCGGTCGAGGCGGGTCACCGGATCCCCGAGGCTGCGGAGATAGGCGGTGAGGCCCGCCGGCCCGTCGATGGCACCGAGCATCAGGTTGCCGGCGGTGTTGTCGCTCAGCGTGATCGCGGCGGCGCAGATCTCATCCAGCGGCATCCCGTCGGCGCCGACGCGGCGTTCCGTGGCCGGCGAGTACGGGACGAGGTCGGCGGCGGAGAAGACGACGCGTCGCTCGAGGCTCTCGCGGCCGGCATCGACCCGCGCGAGGACGGCCGCGGCCGCCAGGAGCTTGAACGTGCTGCAGAGCGGGAAGCGCTCGTCGGCGCGATGCCCGGCTCGGAGACCGGTCCGGCGGTCGAGGACGGCGACACCGAGCCGACTCGCGCTCCGGCCCTCGATCTCGGCGAAATGGCGCCGGAGCGCCTCCGACGTGTCCGCGGCCTGCGCGGACGCGTGCCAGGCCTCGACCGCGCCCAGGATCGTGAGGGCGAAACCCCGTCTGCTCAGCATGCCGAACTCCTCGCCTGACCGGCCGCGGACAGCGCCCCACCGTGTCGCCGAGAGGGCGGACGGGGTTCAGGCGCGGTGGCAGGCACGCAGCGGCTCGGGGATCCGCCAGGACGGGGCGACGTCGAGGAGCGCCAGGACCGTGTCGCCATGGTCGGTCGCGTAGGAGAGCGTGTATTCCGCGTGGCGCAGGCTGACATAGTCGAGGTCGACCACGTTCGTCGCCGCGCCGAATTGCTGCTCGAGGCCGTTCACCAGGATCTTGAAGGTGTGTCCCGAGAGATGGAATTCGAACTTCGTCATGATCGTTCTTCGTCAGGTCTGCGCTGTGGATGTCTCGCGCCGGCACGCGGCGGAGCTTGCGAGGCGGGATGGGCTGCGCGACGCGCAGCCCCCCGCGATCGCCGGAGAGGCCGGCCGCTCAGTAGAACGCCCGGGGTCCGTAGAAGCCGTAGGGCCGATAATAGGGCCGCGGGCGATAGTAGCCGTAGCCGCCATAGACCACGGGGCGGCGCCAATAGGGGCGCGGGCCCCAGTTCGGACGGCAGCGGCCCCAGGGGTTGAGGTGGGCGCCGGGCCCGCAGGCCCAATCGACCGTCTGGACCAGGGCCTCCCCGCCCGACCCGGCGAGCGGGGCCGCCGGCAGCGGGGCCGCCTGCGCGACCGTCGAGACACCAAGGCTGCCGGCAAGCACCGCAGCCATCCCGAGCACCTTCACGTGCATCATGACATGACCTCCTCAGATGTCCGGCAACGGCCTCGACCGTCCGGGCAAGAAGAAGCTGCGCCCCTGCAAATGAACCGTTCCTGACGCAACCTTGACTGTTTTGCGGCATTGCGCCGGTGACCCGCCAGGAACGCTCGCCGCTGCACAGTCCCGTGGCGCCCGCGGGCTCAGTTGCGACTAGGGCGGTGGAGCCGGCCCCGGCGCGGCCAGGACCATCGTGATCCGCATCACAGCGCGGCGTCGGCCCCGGACGCAGGGTCCGCTCCAGATGGAGCGGAAGCCATGTCACGTCGCGTTCTCGGCCTCTTGGCCCTGCTGTTCGTCACCGACGCCATTCTGGTGCACGGGCGCGGCCCGCGGCCGATTCCGATCGTCTATCCGGAGGGAGCCGATGCGGCCCGCCCCTATCGCCAGCACGGCTTGCCGCTGACCTGACGGGCGGATGCCGGCTTGGGTGCCCGCAGCCTACGCATCGTCCTCCGGCGCGAAGACCTCGCCCTCCTCGGCGAGCCGCGTGTTGGCCTCGTCGGTCTTCAATTCCAGGAGCGCCCGATGCTCCACGAGCAGGCGCCGCATGGTCCGATTTGCGTCGGAGCAATCGGTCGCCTCAGGCGCGTCAGAGGCGCATCCCGCGATGGTCTCGTCAGCCTGCCGGTCGACCAGCGCGCGATCCGCGAGGCTGAGCGCCCTGAGTTCCCCGAATCCGAGTTCGCGCGCGACCTCGGCGGCGATCTCCTCCCGCTTGGCCTTGAGGGCCGCGACCCGCGCGCCGGAGCGCTCCTCCGGGTCGAGCCGACCGGACTGGCGGGCAAGGACCCGGCGCCAGCCCGGCGGCGGTGCCGTGCCGCGCAGGCGCATCCGAGCCTCGACGCTGGCGAGCACGATCTGCCAATGCTCCGGGCTCAGTTCGGGAATGGCTCCGCTCAAGCCAAGGTTGTGTGCTGCGAGGCGGGCAGCCTCCTCCCATTCCGGGGCGAGGTCGGGCTTGTCGATCGGGACGGAGACGATAGGCGTTTCAGGCATGCCGCAACCCTTCGAGGACGGGCGGTGATACTAGCGCCGATTGGCTGGAGGTCACCCATTCGTCCGCATCACCGGGTTTCCAGCCCTCGCCGGCGCCGGTGGGCGGCCGACCCCGAAGCCGGCCCGATGATCAATACTCCGTGACGATTTGTGGATGCATTGATTCTGAGGCTACCACTCTATATGGATTTTGCTGTACAGTGAGTTTCCCCGTAGGGACCGACCCGCGTGAGCACCGCCTTCGTCCTCAGGCTTCAGTATACGACGCTGCTCTCGGAGAGGGAGCGCTCGGCCCTCGAGCATCTTCCGAGCGAACCACAGCTGTTCGCCCCGCGCGAGAACATCGCGCCGCCCGGCGAGACGGATCGTTTAGCCCTGGTGCTGAGTGGGATCGCGGGCCGCTACAAGCTGCATCTCAACGGGAACCGCCGGATCGTCTCCCTGGCGCTCCCGGGCGACCTTTGCGACATCCAGGCGCTCGAGACCGGCCTGCGGGGGCTGCCCCTGCGCGCCCTCACGCCCTGCACGGTCGCCAGCCTCCCGCGCAGCGCCCTGACGGGCCTTGCCGCCGAGCATCCGGGGATCGCCCGCGCCCTGTGGCGCCTCGCGCTCGCGGAGCTGAGCACCGCGCGCGAATGGCTCGTCAACGACAGCCGCCCGGCGGAGAAGCGGATGGCGCATCTCCTGTGCGAGCTGCTGGTGCGTCTGCGGGCGATGGGTCTCGCGGGGGAGAGCAGCTTCGAGTTGAAGCTCTCGCAGGTGGACCTTGCGGAAGCGATCGGGATCTCGTTCGTCCACGTGAACCGCATCCTGCAGTCGCTCCGCAGCAGCGCGCTGATCGAGCTGAACCGGCCCGTCCTCAGCGTGCCGGACGTGGCCCGCCTGAGGGCCTTCGCCGAGTTCGATCCGACCTACCTGCAGCTCGGCGGCGCGGGCAATCCGCCGCTCGGGCCCGCCCAGCCGCGGCAGCCGGCTCCGAACTGGGAGCCGATGCCGCCGCTCCGCCGCGCCGCGGACGAGCGCGGGCCGGTGGCGACCCCGAGCTGATCCCGCGGCGCGCCCGCCCGCCTCAGGCGGCCTTCACCCCCGTGAGGAAGCTGCCGACCTCGTGCGTGAGGCTCTCGGAGTGCCGGGCCAGCTCCTGAGCGGCGCCGAGCACCTGCGCGGCGGCCGCCCCCGTCGAGCCCGCGCCCTGCCGCACATCCGCGATGCTCCCGGTCACCCGCTCGGTGCCGCCGGCGGCCTCCTGCACGTTCCGGGCGATCTCCTGGGTTGCGGCGCCCTGCTGCTCCATGGCGGCCGCGATCGCGGTGGAGACGGCGGCCATCTCCGCGATGGTCGTGCCGATGCCCCGGATCGCGTCGACGGACTGGTGCGTCGCCTGCTGGATCGCGCCGATCTGCGCGGCGATCTCGTCCGTCGCGCGCGTCGTCTGGCCGGCGAGGTCCTTCACCTCGTTCGCCACCACGGCGAATCCGCGTCCCGCCTCGCCGGCGCGCGCCGCCTCGATGGTGGCGTTGAGCGCGAGCAGATTCGTCTGTCCCGCGATCTTGTTGATCATCGCCACGATGGTGTCGATGCGCTCGGCGCCCGCCGCGAGCTGCCGGACCAGCGCATCGGTTCGACGCGCCTCGTCGGCCGCCTGATGGGCGATCCGGGCCGACTGGCCGGCCTGCAGGGTGATTTCCTGGATCGAGGCCGACATCTGCTCGCTGGCCGCCGCCACGGTCTGGACGTTCGCGGAGGTCTGCGCGGCCGCCGACATCGCGGTGACGGATTGCCGGGCGGTCTGATCGGCGGTTCCCGTCATGGCGCGGGCGGTCGCCTCCATCTCGGTCGCCGCCCCGGCCAGGCCCTGCGTCAGCATCGAGACGTTGGCCTCGAACGTCCGGGTGAGCTGGTCGAGGAGGTTCGCCCGCCGCATCTTGGAGTCGGCCTCCTGCACGGCCGCCGCGTCGGCCGCCTGCTTGGCGATCAGCGCGTCCTTGAAGACGTCGACGGCGCGGGCCATCGCGCCGAGTTCGTCCCGGCGTCCCGAGCCCGGGACATCCACCGTGTAGTCGCCCGCCGCGAGGCGCTGCATCGCGCCCGTCATCGCCGTGACCGGATGCGCGACGCCGCGGCCGACGCGCCAGGCCAGGGTTCCGCCGATCACCAGCGCCAGCGCGCCGATGCCGAGCACGAGGGTGCGCAGATGGCCGGCATCCTCGCCCATCGCGGACATGATCTGCTGCTGCTGCCGGGTGGAGGCCGCCCGGACCTCGCTCGCGAGCGCGCTCAGGGTGTCCCCCGTCTGGCGCACCTGCTGGTAGGCCGCATCGATCTCGCCCGCGCCGTTCAGGATGCCGTCGACCGCAGCCTTGAACAGCGGGAGCTTGGCCGACACGACCTTGAGCGAGGCGCGAAGCGATCCGTCCCGATCGATCTGCGCGAGGGCCGCGAGCTCGCGGCCGTAGCGCGCGAACTCGACGCCCGCCGTGTTGGCATCCGCCGGGTTGTTGCTGGCGCGGAAGCGCTCGGTCGCGGTCACGCTGCTCTGCAGGGCGCGGTCGGCCCGGAAGGCACTGAAGCCGAGATCCACGTCCTTCGCGGCATGCTCGGCCATCGCGTAGCCGGCATTCGCCAGCATCGCGCCGTACTTCGCGACGTCGGCGGTGGCCGCCTTGCGCTTCTGGATCGCCGTGATCAGGAGGCTCGCGCGCGCGCCGTAATCCTGCGCCGCGCGCCGGATCGCCTCCGATTGCGCATCGCCCGCACGGCCGATCCGCTCACCCTCCGACACGAGGGTGCCGAGGGCGGTCTTGAACTCGGCCAGCATCTCGCCCCGCTCCGTGCGGAGGTAGTTCAGGGAGAGGCGGCGGGCCTCGTTGAGAAGCCGCTCGAACGCGCTGGCGCTTTCCGAGGCCTGGACGCGCGCATTGGCGTTGGCGAGATCGACGTCGAGGGCACTGACGCTGCGGAAGGTCACGAGGGCGGACGCGACGAGGAGGAAGAGGACCACGCCGAAGCCGGCGAGGATCCGCTGCGCGACCGAGAGCCGGTCGAGATGAAGGAGGGACATCGGGAAGAGCCTCACGCGCCTACTGGACGGACTTGATCTGCTGGATGATCTCCGGGCCGAACTTCTTGCTGAACTCGGCCGTCGTGTTCTGCAGGCTCCGCTCGAAGGCCGCGCGGTCGACGGACGCGACCACGTTCATGCCGGCCTTGCGCAGCTCGTCCACCCCCTCCCGCTCGGCCCGCCCCGCGACCTCGCGGGAGACCTGGCCACCGGCCCGGGCCGCCTCGACGAAGACCGCGCGCTCGGACGGGCTGAGGCCATCCCAGGCGGACTTCGAGACGATCAGCGCCGCCCAGGAATAGACGTGGCCGCTCAGCGTCAAGTGCTTCTGCACCTTCTCGAAATGTGAGGCGGTGATCACCGCGATCGGGTTTTCCTGGCCGTCGAACTGGCCGGATTGCAGGGCGCCGAACAGCGCCGGGAAGCCCAGCGGCTCCGCCTTCACGCCGAAGGCCCGGAAGCCCGCCAGCATGACGTCGGATTGCGGCACCCGCATCGACAGACCCTTCAGGTCGTCCGGACCCATGACCGGCCGCTTCGAGTTCGTGATGTGCCGCATGCCGTTCTCGCCCCAGGCGAGGGCGACGAGGCCCTTGGCCTGGAACTTCCTGAGGTATTCCTGCCCGATCGCCCCGTCGAACACCGCGTGCGCGTGTCGCGCATCCCGGAACAGGAAGGGGATGTCGAAGACGCCGAATTCCGGGACGAGGCTAGCGAAGGGCGCGCTGGTGATGAAGGCCATGTCGAGATGGCCGAGGCGCAGCTCCTCGGCCATCTCGACCTCGCCGCCCACCACCCCGTTCGGGTAGACCTCGACCCGGTAGGAGCCGCCCGTCCGCTTGGCGACGTCGCTCGCGAACCGCTCAGCGCCGGCGCCGAGCTGAGAGTTCTGCGAGAAGAGATAGCCGAGGCGCAAGACGCGCTCTTCCGCCTGGGCGCCCGTGGCAGCCCAGAGCGAGCACAACCCGACTGCCACAGCTGCAAAACGTAAGCTTCTACGCACCGATCACCCCATCGCGCTGATGAATTACGGATACGATTGACCGCCTTAATGGAACGTTTCCTATGCGGGGCGCGCGCTCATCATGCGAAGGAGCATTTCTGCCCTGCGCCGAAGGCTCCAAGCGCTCCTGTCCGCATCGATGACCTCGCGTCGCTCCCCGATCGGCGATAGTCCGAGCCGGTCGGAGCGACGATCGCGCGGGCGGCGCCCCGAGCCGGACCATGGGACTTGTCCGAGGGTCTTGCCCAAGGATCGTGCTGAACGGAAAACGGCGAGGCTCTCGCCTCGCCGCTTCAGATCGATCAGGTTCAGGCCGCACGGGACGCCGCGTCCCCTTGCGGGTCCGTCCGCTAGACGCCCATCAGCACGCTGGCGGAGCCCACGATCGTCATCACCAGCCCGCAGGCGAAGACACCGATCATCCCGTAGGAGAAAACCTTCAGGGCCATGTCCTGTCCCTCCCGCGCGCCGCTCAACAGCGGTTCCCGCCGGAGGTCTGGCCGTACTGCATCACCGGCCGCGTCTGCTGGTTGGCGTTGCCCTCGCTGGCGGAGCTCGGCGCGCACCAGCCGGAGCGCGGGGCGCCGTAGGCGCCGCCGATGGAGCCCGTGGTCAGGTCGTCATCGGGTGTGACCGACAGGAAGTGCTCGGCCGGAGCGCGGAAATCGTAGGCGAGAGCCGCGGTGGCCGGCGCGGCGAGGCCGAGGGCGAGAAGGGCGGAGAGGGCGACGTTGCGCATGGTCATGTGTGTGCTCTGTTCCTTTTCTGAGTGGGTCCGGTGATCCGGACGATCGAGCCGACCCGGATCATCGCTGGGCCGAAGTCGACGCCCGCGTTCAGCGGACGGAGGGCGAGGGATTCCCGGGCCGCACGGTTCCGGTCCGCGCGTCGTAAGCGGGCCCGCGGATCTGATCGCTCGAGGGCACCCGCTGCCCGACGCTGCCCGTCGTGAGACGATCGAGGTCCGGGCCCACGCGCTCCACCGGGGCGTAGCGCTCGCCCGGCAGGCGAACATCTTGAGCCATGGCGGCCGGCGCAAAGGCTGCGGCTCCAATAATCATTGCGGATGCGACGATGGTTTTGCGTACATTCATAGGATCAAACATCTCTTTCTACTTTTACAGACCCTGACTGAGGTCCGTTTCGTTTCCGTCTGATACTGATATGGGCACGCATGGCCTTGAGCGACGTGACGCATCGCACGCAGCAACAGGGATTATAGTATGGGCGATCGCGCGCCACGACGGCGCTTCGGCGACCGCACGGAGCGCGCCGGGAATCCGGCAGGCCCTCGGGGGTCCCGGTGCGGCATGGGGCGTCGCGCCGCCCGGGTCGAGGACGGCCCTCGCGCCCCGCTCGCGCTTACGCCGAGGCTGTCCGCCTCGGCGCAAAGTCCTTGGCGTGGGACTCGGCGCGCGGATCGAGGAGGCAGTGCAGGATCGCGGGCTTGCCAGAGGCGAGCGCGCGCTCGAAGGCGGGCGCGAAGTCCTCGGTGCGGGCGACGCGCTCGCCGTGGCCGCCGAAGGCTCGGGCCTGCATGGCGAAGTCGGGGTTCGTGAGTTGCGTCCCGACCACCCGGCCCGGATATTCCCGCTCCTGGTGCATCCGGATCGTGCCGTACTGGCCGTTATCGACCACGATCACCACGATCGCCGCTCCGTACTGGACGGCGGTGGCGAATTCCTGCCCGTTCATCAGGAAGCAGCCGTCGCCGGCCAGCGCAACCACGATGCGCTCGGGATGCTGACGCTTGGCCATCACGGCGGCGGGCACGCCGTAGCCCATCGAGCCGGATGTCGGCGCGAGCTGCGTGCCGAAGCGGCGGAAGCGGTAGTGGCGGTGCAGCCAGCCCGCATAATTGCCGGCCCCGTTGCAGAGGATCGCGTCCGGCGGAAGCCGGTCCCGCAGCCACGCGATGACGGCGCCGTACTGGAAGGCGCCGGGCAGGATCCGCGGCGTCTCGGTCCAGGCCCGGTACTCCGCGTGCGCCGCCTCGGCCGTCCCGGCCCAGGCGGGTTCGCCGGCGGGCGCGAGGGCGTCGAGGGCCCGAGCGAAGGCGGCCGGCGTGGCCTGGATCGACAGGGCGGCCTGGTAGACGCGGCCGAGCTCCTCGGCCCCCGGATGCACATGCACCAGGGCCTGCCGCGGGACCGGCACGTCGAGGAGCGTATAGGAACCGGACGCCATCTCCGAGAAGCGCCCGCCGACGAGGAGGACGAGATCGGCCTCCGCGAGGCGCGCTTTCAACCGGGAATCCGGGCCGATACCGAGTTCGCCGGCGTAGTTCGGATGATCGGCCGGGAACAGCGAGGCGCGCCGGAACGAGGTCGCCACGGGCAAGCGGAATCGCTCGGCGAAGGCGGCCATACCGCGCACGCCGACCTCGTCCCAGCCTGAGCCGCCGACGATGACGAGGGGGCTGCGCGCCGCCGCCAGGAGGCGCGCGAGGGCGTCGAGATCCTCCGGGGCGGGCCAGGATCGGGCCGGGGCGACGAAGGGCGCGTCCACGACCTCGGCGGTCGCGACCAGCATGTCCTCGGGCAGCGCGACCACGACGGGGCCCGGCCGCCCCTGCATGGCGACCCGGAAGGCGCGGGCCACGAGTTCCGGGACACGGTCCGGCCGGTCGATCTCGACGGTCCATTTCGTCATGGAGCCGAACACGGCGCGGTAGTCGAGTTCCTGGAAGGCCTCGCGCTCCCGCATGGCGGTGTCGACCTGCCCGACGAACAGGATCATCGGGGTCGAGTCCTGCATGGCGATGTGGACGCCGTGGCAGGCATTGGTCGCGCCGGGCCCGCGCGTGACGAAGCAGATGCCCGGCCGTCCAGTCAGCTTCCCGTAGGCTTCCGCCATCATGGCGGCGCCGCCCTCGGCACGGCAGACAAGCACCTCGATGGCCGCATCGTGCAGCGCGTCGAGGGCCGCGAGGTAGCTCTCGCCCGGCACGCAGGCGACCCGCTCGACGCCCTGGGCGAGAAGCTGATCGACGAGGAGCCGACCGCCGGTCCGTATCCTGGCGTCCGTCGTCACGCCGGCCCCCTGCCTGTCAGGCCGCGTGGCGATGCAGCGGTTGCCCCCGGCCGAGCCCTGCGGGCGCCGGGACCGAGGACATCATCGGTCGGATGCGCGGCCATCAGCGGCCGAGCCTGTAGAACTCGTCGTTCGGCCTCATGCTGGTGACGTTGGCGAGGCGGTTCGACATGCCGAAGAAGGCGGCGATCGCGGCGATGTCCCAGATGTCCTCCTGGTCGAAGCCGTGGCGCGCGAGGGTCGCGAAATCCTCATCGTTCACCCGGTGCGCCTCGAAGGCGACCTTCACGGCAAAATCCAGCATGGCCTTCTGGCGATCCGTGATGTCGGCCTTGCGATAGTTGATCGCGACCTGATCGGCGATCAGCGGGTTCTTCGCGCGGATCCGCAGGATCGCCCCGTGCGCCACGACGCAGTACTGGCATTGGTTCAGGTTGCTCGTCGCAACCACGATCATCTCGCGCTCGGCCTTCGAGAGATTGCCCGGCTTGTCCATCAGGGCGTCGTGATAGGCCATGAAGGCCCGAAACTCCTCCGGCCGATGCGCCAGCACGAGGAACACGTTCGGGATGAAGCCGGACTTTTCCTGCACGGCGAGCAGGCGCTCGCGCAGGTCGTCCGGCATGTCCGCCAGAGCGGGCACGGGAAACCGGCTGATGGGGGCCTGGGCGTTCTGATCCATGGGGACATCTCCGTGCACGGCGAGATGTGCCACGGCGCTGCGTTTTCAATTCTCCGACCCGGTCCCCGCGGTGGCCGAACCGAACCCGCGCGGTTCGCGGATAGGTGCCGTGCCGTCGCGGCGCTGGCCGCGAAGGGCCTGAAACGAAGAGGAGGCGTTTCGATGCCGGGCCCTCCCTCTCTTCGACGATCCTTTCATCCTTGTCCGGTCGTCTTCAGCCGATTTCGGCGGGCACTGCGCAGATTGGCGGCATCGGCGATATTACGTGAAACTTCATACTCGCATCCGGCGTTGGGACACACTGATTATCATCCTGGAGAATACCGATGCAGAAACTTACGATCGCGGCCGCTGCACTGACCCTGGCGCTCTCCGGTGCCGCGATGGCCCAAACGACGGGCGGCTCGACGGAAGGCAACATGAACAGCCCCGGCAGCGTGAAGAGCAACTCCGAGAAGGGGATGCAGAGCCGTGACATGCCGGCCACCACGGGCACGGCGACGGGTGCCACCAAGGCGGCGCCGGGCAGCACCGAGAACAACATGAACAGCCCCGGCAGCGTGAAGAGCGACGCCGAGAAGTCCGGCCGCTGAGAGGTCGGATCCGGGGGCGAGCCTTCGCGGGCTCGCCTCCTCCCGGTGTCGGCCGGGCAGGTTGCAGGCCGGCACCCGACGTGAACGGCCAAGCAACAATCGACGGAATATGCCCGCAATGCGGACCCCTCATGGTTAACGCAACGCTTCGACACGAGGCGAGCCAACCATCCAAGGGGTATCTACCATGCGCTCGATCGCCATCGCCTTCTCCGCCGCCGTTCTCGCCGCGGGTGCCGCCCTCGCACACGGCAACCTGTCCGAGCCGGCCGCGCAGCAGATTGCCGGCACGCTCACCTGCATCACCAGGCCCGAGGCCAGCCTCGTCTTCGGCCGCACGCCCGTGGCGGATTGCACCTTCGTGGCGGAGCGCGGCGGCTTCCGACAGAGCTACGCGGCCGTGCTCACCCGCGTCGGGCAGGGTCGTGAGGTCGAGACCGCGCACCGGATCACCTGGCGCGTCCTGACGAAGGATGGGTTCGCGCGCCCCGGCATGCTGAGCGACTTCTTCACGGTTCCGCCGAGCCAGCCCGAGAGTGCCGGCATGCGTGCCCTCCCCGAAATGGTCGGCCGGGCCGCCAGCCTGCGGCTCCTCAGCCATTCCGGGCAGGCGAGCGCCAAGTTCGCGCACGGCCACCCGCGCATGGTCCTCGCGGCAGCCCAGTCCGGCCTGTCCCGCTGAACGGACGGCCCGCAGGTCCACAAGGCGCCGCGGCCCTGAATGAGGCAGGTCCGCGCGACCGGACCCGCCCATCAGCATTGAGCTGGAACAAGTAAAAAACATAGCGCTTGCGGATATCGGCCGATCATAGTGATTGATACGCCGCCAATCTCGGCATCAATCTCGCAATCCGGCTGAGTCATGCTTAGACTTATTCAAATAAGCGCCGGCGAATTTCTCGCCAGCTGTCTTCTCACGACCATTGCCGCCTTGTCGTTGACCACCGAGGCGCTCTCGGCGGAGGTCGTCGTGAAGACCCTCAACAGCAGCCCCGGTGGCCCGATGGTGTTCGACCCCGCCTTCGTGAAGCTCGCCCCCGGGGACAGCCTCAGAATCGTGCCGACCGACAAGGGGCACAACATCGAGAGCATCAAGGGCATGGCGCCGGAGGGGGCGCCGGCGGTCAAGACCGTGGTGGGCAAGGAGGAGACCATCACCTTCGACAAGGAAGGGATCTACGGCTTCAAGTGCTCGCCGCATTACCTGATGGGCATGGTCGCTCTCGTGGTCGTCGGCTCGAACCGTGACAACCTGGAACCGGCGAGGGCTGTCGAGCACGGCAAGCTCGCCAAGAAGCGCTTCGACCCGCTGTTCGCCCAGGTCCCGTAACGGCGAAACGGCCGCCCCGAACGGGTCGGCGGTTCAGGCGAGAACCCCGAGGCGCACCATCCAATCGCGATAGCGACCCGGCCAAGCCTCGGTCGGCGTACCGGGGCGGCCCATGGCGAAGCCGTGGCCCCCGCTCTCGAACCGGTCCCACTCGACCGGGACGCCCTCGCCCGAACAGGCCTCGGCGAGCAACCGGGTGTTCGCCGGGTCGCTGATCCGGTCGTCGTCGGCTTGGGCCAGGAACATCGGCGGGCAGTTGCCGCGCACATGCGTCTGCACCGACCATTCCGCGCTCGCGGCCGGATCCGCATCGGGCCCGACCAGTTCACGGCAGGTCGATGTGTGCTGGTAGGGCGGCTCCAAGGTGATGACGGGATACAGGAGGGCGGTGAAATCAGGGCGGGCCGAGGCATCGTCCACCGCATCGCCCGCCGGGTAGGATCGAAAGGCCGACCGCACCGACGCCATCCCGAGCAGATGCCCGCCGGCCGAGAAACCGAGGCTTCCCACGCGTTTCCGGTCGAGTTGCCGCCTGCCCGCCTCGGCCCGCACCAACCGCAGGGCACGCTGCGCATCCTGCAGCGGCGCGAGGGGACCCGCAGCCCATCCCTCGCGCGGCAAGCGATAGGTCAGCACGAAGGCTGTCACCCCCTGCTGGTTGAGCCAGAGCGCGGCCGGGTAAGCCTCGCGGCCGACCGCGATGCGCCTGTACCCGCCGCCGGCCGCGATCAGGACTGCGGTGCCGTTCGGCTGGGCTGGCGCGAAGATCTCGAGGAACGGCCGTGCGATGTTGCTGATGGCGCCCGCTTCGCTCGTCGCGAGCGGCCCCGACGGCCCGTCGCCGCCGCCGGGCGGCTCCTGCGGCCAGAGCGGCAGGCGTTCGGGGGCGGGCTGGGCGCGAGCCATCCCGGGAAGGCTCGCCGCAGCCAGGGCGGCGATCAGGGACCTGCGATCGATCATAGGGGGCTCACCTCACGCCAGCCCGACCTTGCAGGAACGGGACCGCGCCGCGTGGCGCCGCCGCGGTGACGGTCAGCGCTGCGTGCCGGCAGCCTCCGCCGCATCGAGCGTTCCCTTCCGGGCATCGCGCCAAGCCGCGAGCAGAACCACACTGGCCGCCTGGAAGGAGAAGATCACGCTCATCAGCTCAAGGGCGTATTCCGGCCAGCGCACCGGAGCCAAGTGGGCCAGAAGACTGAGCACCAGGGTGAGGATCGCCGCCACCGCATCGTTGCGGGCGTTCAGCCAGGTCGCCTTGATCAGCGGGTTCTCGTCGAGCCGGAAGCGCAGGAGGGCCAGCGCAGCGAAGCTGGCGACCACGACGGCCACGAGGTTCGATGCGAAGACCTCCTCGATGTTGCTTGCATCCGGGTTGTGGAGATCGACCCAGAGGTCGGACAGACCGTCGATCCCGGTCGCGGCCAGAAGCGCGCCGATGATGAAGGCCGAGCGCCGCTCCGTCTGGGCGGAGCGGCCGATCACGAATGCCGCGATCGCGTTCAGGGCGATGTCGTAGCCGAAGCCGGAGGCATCCTTGAGCAGGTCCTTCGAGCCGATCGCGTTGGCCCATGCGGCTTCGGCGAGCGCGAACAGCAGGGTGCCGGCCGCGATCATCCAGACCGTGCGCTTGTAGTCGAACCTGCGGCTCGCGCGCGGTCCCTGCTTATCGGCGCTCAGAAGCATCGGGCACCCTCAATCCAGCCCCCCGTTGTCGATCAGCCGCAGCCAGCCGGATCGATACCGGGCAGTCGTGGCAAGACCGTGGGTTTCCGGCGGAGAGGGCTGGGCGAAACTGCGGCAGCCACGCGCCCTCCGCCGGGCTTCCATCAGCGGCCCTGAAGCAGCTTGTCCACGAGGGGCATCAGGGCATCCACGCAGGCCTTCGTGGTGTCATCGGCCGCACACTTGAAGTCGATCCCGGTCTCACCGCGGCGGAAGCGCAGATGGCCCCCCTTCATGCCGAGCATGGGCGGGCGGTGACGCCAGCCGCCCTCGCGCTCGCCATCCGGCGGCCCCCGGCGCGGACCGTCCGGGCGCGTGCCATCCGATGGCCCCGAGGCCGGCGGCCCCGGTGGCGGGCTCGGAGGCGCGGTCTGCGCGAAACACGCCGTGCTGACGAGCATGGCCCCCGCGAGGGCAGCTGCGAGGCTCTTCATCTCTTGGTCCTCCTGGGTCCGACAGGACCCATATCGTTTAGCGCGGCGCTGTTTCCCGGATTTTGCAAATTGTTGCGGGCACGATGCTGGGCACCGGCGAATCTGCACGCCCATGGCGCTCCGGGCGCCGCCTTCGGCACGGCGGCCTCGCCCTGTGTTCCTCGACACGTCGCGGTGCCGGCGCGGGCTTCCCGCCGGATCCGGAACGGAGTAGCAACACGCCCGCGGCCGAGATGGATCGGCCGAGCCAATCTCAGCGTCCGTTCAGGTCCCGCGCGGGACACTGGACGTCGAGCCACCGGGGCGAGCCGGGACATGACCGAACCGATCGAACGCAGCACGATCCTCCCCGAAGATTGCGGACCAAGCCGCTACCGGGCCTTCGTCCTTGATGCCGACCTGACGGTTCTCAGGATCGAGCATCTCGCGGCGCAGGACGACGATACGGCTTTGGACCTCGCTCGCAGGCTCCTCAGCGGACACGCCATCGAACTCTGGGACGGCCTTCGCTTCATCGAGCACCTCGACTCCGAGTGCGGATGCAGCCCATTACGCCATGACCGGGAACTTTAATCCAGATTAACTCTTGGATCTTCACGGCGCTGATCCGAAGCGAGAGACCAGCGCTGCGCGATCCCGTGTGCCTCTCCCGAATGGCTTGTGCCCGTGCCACGATATTTCTTCGATCTGCACAGCGACTGCCTGTCCGAGTGGGACGATGAGGGCATCGAGTGCCACGGCGGCGAGGAGATCGTGCACCATGCCCTCGCGATCCTTCGCAGCGTGCCGAAGAGCGACGGGGCCATGCATGCCCCGACCGTGGTGACCGCCCGCGATGCGGCCGGACGGGTGATCGTGACGGCCACCCTCAAGCCGCGTTTGGAGGCGCGCATCCAGTGGGCCGAAGCGGAGATCGCAGCGGCCGGAGCCTCCACCGTCCCCCTCGCCGGACGCTCGGCATCCGCGCCCTAGGACCCGCCTCCCCCAATCGGCGCGGCGCCCGACGCGGAACAGGCCCGCCTCGCGGCGAGCCTGTCCGGCAACGGTGTTTTCTCGGAACCGCACCCAGCGACGCTCGGTTGGCCCGATGCATCCCGCGATGGCGTCGCGGGCCTGCCACTCTCGCGAGCGTTTCCTCCCTGGACTTGGGCCGTCCTTACGGGCGGTCCTTCTTCGAGGGCGCTGCGTCACGTCAACGCCCGGTCGAACCTTTGGTTCTCAGAAATCCCTTATCGCTTCGCGCGGACGCCCCTTGCGCCTGCGCTACCGTGGATGCCTTCGGGCTGTCCTGAATCTGGCAGGCGGTCCGCGGCGTCTCCTCGGTGACCCGCGGAGGTCCCGCGGCGGAGCGGGCTTGGCGGAACACGTCCCGGAGGCCTGAGTTGCCCTTAGCCATAGGGCGGAAACTCAAGGAGAGCCTCGATGAAGGCCGTTACCCTCGCGATTGCCAGCACACTCATCCTCGGCACGGCAGCCATGGCCGCGGAAGGCGGCTCGGGCGCCAGCCGCTCGGGCACCTCGAACGCTACCGGAGCGAACGATGCGGGCTCGGGCGCCTCGCCGGGCGCCGCCGGGAGCGGTCCCTCGACGGGCGGCACGAGCCGATCCGGCACCGCCAACAGCACCGGTGCGAACGATGCCGGCTCCGGCTCGTCGCCCGGATCGAAGGGCAAGGGCCACGGTTCCGGGACGCACTGAGGCGGACGCGCGGGATAGCATCGAGGGCCGGATCCGAGGCGGCTCGAAAGGTCGGCCTCAGGTTCGGCCGAGAGGGCTCACCGGCCGGGACGGATCGTGCCGGGCTGCGCGCCCGGTGCGCTCAGCGCTTGAACGCAGCCATCGCGGAGAGGCGCTGCGCGAAGCTGACAGCGAGCGCGGCGGCCGCGCCGAAGCATCCGCCCGCGACCTTGACCAGGAAATCGGGCACGCGCCCGTGGCGCGAGGGCTGAAGCACTTGGAGAAGCTCCAAGCCGCCCGCCGCGCCCGCCGTGAGGACGAGCACCTGCCACCGGTGCTTCGGATAGCCGAGCGCGAACAGGAAGCCGAGGAGCGCGAAGGCGCCGAACCGCTCGAGCCAGACCGGCGCTTCGCTGACGGGCCTCAGGCCGATCGGGCACACCGTGACGAACACGAGGGCCGCGAGCAACGACCAGCCGAGGATGCGTGAAGCTTTGGACATGCGAGGCAGCGTGACCCGGGAGCGTGGCGACAGGGGACGTGAGGCAATCGTCACGCCAGCATAGCAGTATCGAAGCGGGACGTTTTCGTCACCGCCCGGTCGTCACTCGGCCGAGACCGGCCGCGCATCCGACAGGGTGGGCACGTAGGCGCACCAGTTGCAGTAGCCCTTGTCCACAGTCCGCTGCTCGTTGCGCTGGGAGCAGTGCGGGCAGACCTTCAGCGAGAGCCGGCGACCATTCATCACCGCGAGCCCCCGTCCGAGGAAGGTGACCTCGCCTTGAGGCAAGCTGTCGGTCGTCATGGTGCTCGGCATCGGGTCCCCTTGATGCGCATCCCATAGCGCAAGCCGACGATCCGAAGGAGTGCGTAGCCGGCTGACCTGATCTGCTTCCGGCGTCGATGCGACTCACAAAATCAGGGCGGCGACCAGCCAAGAGCGATATGGGTACCGCCATGGGTCTCCTCTTCGTCCTCGGCGTAGGCCTGATCGCGGGCGTCGTCAGCGGCATCATCGGCACCGGCTCCTCCATCATGCTCGTGCCCGTTCTCGCCTTCGTGTACGGGCCGAAGGAGGCCGTGCCGATCATGGCCGTGGCTGCCGTGATGGCGAACGCCTCGCGCATCCTGGCGTGGTGGCGTGAGGTCGACTGGCGCGCCTTCGCAGCCTATGCCGGGCCCGGAGCGCTCGCGGCGGTGGCGGGGGCTCGGACGCTCCTCGTTCTGCCGCCCCGCGGAGTGGACCTCGCCATCGGTGCCTTTCTGGTCTCGATGGTCCCGGCCCGGCGCTGGCTCGGCGCGCACCTCCTGCGGCTGAACCTCTGGCATCTCGCGACGGCCGGCGCCGTGATCGGGTTCCTCACGGGCATCGTGGTCTCGACGGGCCCCATCTCCGTGCCGGTCTTCGTCGGATACGGCCTCGCCAAGGGAGCCTTCATCGGAACGGAAGCCGCCGGCTCCTTGGCGGTCTACGCGAGCAAGACGCTCACCTTCCAGGAAGCCGGGGCGCTGCCTTCGAGCACGCTGCTGAAAGGGCTCGTGGTCGGCACGTCGTTGATGATCGGTGCGTTCCTGGCCAAGCCATTCGTGCTGCGGCTCTCGCCGGACGTGTTCCGGTACGTGATGGATGGCCTGATGCTGGCCTCGGGGGCAAGCATGATCTGGAGCGCCGCCTCGGCGTCCTGAGCGGACGCTCGACGGACCCGAACCAAGGGCCTGTCCCCGCGCGGCCCGCCGCTTTCGCGTATCGGGCGGCTGCGGCGGGCCGCTTCCGCGAGGGCCGACCTTGGATATGCATTGCGGCCTGCCGTCCCGATCGAAGCGATTCCGCTTGGATGATGCGTCGAGCGTCGCATTGATGCCAAAGACGGCGTGGATGAAGGCCGTAGAGGTCTCCCATGACGCGCGCTCGCTTGATCCTTGCCGTTGCTCTCCTCGGCTTCGCCTCGCAGGCCGAGGCCGGAAGCGGCACCGCGGCCTCCGGTCCATCGCTGAACGTCATTCGCACGGTCGAGCATCGGGCGATCGCCGACCAGCAACTCAAGCGCCTGCAGCGGCAAGCCAACCGGTGGCGCGCGGAGCGCCGGCAGGCCTACCGGCGCGCCTTGGAGCGGACCTCGATCGCAGATGCGGAGCCATCCAGCCCGCGCGATTGACCGACCGGTGCGAGCCCCCTGGCTCAGAGGCGCACGGGCCGCCTGATCGTCGCCGCGGACGGGTATCTGCATCGACGGGTGGTTGAGCCCATCAATTGTCAAGCTTAAGTTGCCGCAGCGGCGGCAGGGATTGGCGGTGGGCGGGCCCTTCATTCAGAGATTGGAACAGGCCGGGCCCCTCTCCGAAGCGGAGCGCGATGCTCTGCAGGCACTCACATCGAGTTACCGTGCCGTCCGGGTCCACGAGGACATCGTGACGGATCAGGATCCCGAACGGATCTCGCTCGTTCTCAGCGGCATCGCCGGTCGCTACAAGATACTCCAGAACGGTGGCCGCCGGATCGTCTCCTTCGCGCTCCCGGGCGACCTCTGCCGGGTCTATGCCGCCGTGGAGAGCAGCCTCGGCCTTCGGGTGAACGCGCTCACGCCGTGCACGGTCGCGGACATCTCGCGACAGGAACTCCGAAAGCTCATGAAGGCGCATTCGGGAATCCATCAGGGGATGTGGTCGATCACCCTGACGGAACTGAGCCGCGCCCGCGAATGGCTGGTGAACGACAGTCGCCCGGCGGACAAGCGCCTGGCACACCATTTCTGCGAATTGCTGGTCTGCCTACAGGCCGTGGGGTTGGCGCGGGAGAACAGCTTCGATTTCCACGTATCGCAGCCGGATCTTGCGGATACCCTGAGCGTGTCGGTCATTCACACGAACCGCACGCTGCAGGCCCTGCGCAGCGCCAGGCTGATCATCACGCGAGGCAACCGCGTGACGATCCCCGACGTGCCGCGCCTGAAGGCCTTCGCGGAGTTCGATCCGGGCTACCTCTGCCTCAACGGGATCGAGATCTAGCCGGCGTCAGGCCATGGGGCCGGGGGAGAACCGCTCCCGTGAGGCTGTCGCACATGATCCTGCTCCCATCCAGAACGCGGTCAGGGCCCGTGTCGGCCCGATCGACGCCTGCTCCGCCTCCGATCTGCCGTTGCGATGAGCTCGGGCGCATCGAGGTACGGAGCCTTCCAGGCGTGGCATCTGCCCGCGCAGGCAGGGGTTCAGGATTTTCCCAGCTTCGGGGCGCAATCTGTCCGGCGCGGTGCCCGTCAGACGGCGTCCTCGACGACCATCACGAGCCTGCCGGTCAGGACACGGCGACCGTCCGCGTCACGAACGTCGATCCTGAGCCGATATGGGTCGTCTTCGAAATCGAGATGCCGAACCAGATCGCCGAGCACCCGCTTCACCTCGGCGCGAACCTCGGTCAGGTCGGCCAGGTCGGACCCGATATCATCGAGAATGAAGCGGCCATCGTGGATGTCGAGGAAGTAGCGAGGCATCAGCGCTCGGCGGCCGTGACCCGGCGCTCGCGCGGGCAAGCGATCCGGAAGGCACCGCTTCTTCGGAGCCTGGCATCCGTCAGAGACGCGTACAGATCCCGCCGGCCGCCTGAATCACCCGGATCGATCCGGCGAGACCGACATCGGAGGAATTCCGGCGCTCCTGCTGCCATCACTGCGCACGGCTCTCGCTCATGATCGAATCCGGCCGGATGGGGTCGTGCGGATGCGCTTCTCCTGGCCCCGCGTGGGACAGGACGCCGGTCCCGCCTTCGCTCCCCGAGAGGAACTCCAGGCCAGCCTCCTCGAAGGTGCCCCGCAATTCCGCGACCGCCTCCCGCGACACGCGGCGCCCGCCTCCGTGCTCGAAGGAGACGATCGCCGAGAGGCCCACACCGGAGGCCTTGGCGAGGCGTCGCTGCGACCAGCCGAGAAGTGCCCGAGCCGCCCGGCACTGCGCAGCATTCATGGTGGGCAGGTCGGTGAAGCTATCACCCGTCCGGCCCGCCACGTCCTCAAGCCTGCTCAGCAGGGGATCCCGGCAGACGTCATCGTCAGCGTAGCAGGTCATGGGACATCCACGCGCGGTTTTGGGGAGCAAGCCCTCGAGAGCGATTTCGAGCCTTGTCGACACGAACGCTTCAAAAATCCGGTCATGAATGGCCGATTTTTGCTCATGCCGTCAACGGCCTTCGCCGCGCACGAGGCGGTCCCTCGGAAATTCCGTGAGGGGAGAGTTAGCAACCGGTCACAGGCCTGGGACGGCGGGCCATGCCCTGTGGCATCTCCCGATCCGCATGTGCCATGTGGTGATCGTGACGAATGTCGGCTGCGAAGGGGATCACCCACCGAGCCATCCAGCCAATCCCCACCTTCGGCTGACCGAAACGACGAGAAGGACCCGAGGATGGATCTACGCCGCAGCCCGATCGTACTCACCGCCTGCCAGGTGCGCATGGCCCGTTCCGCTCAGCGCTGGAGCGTGGAGGCGTTGGCGGAGCGCTCAGGGGTGAGCGAGAAGACGATCCGCCGCATCGAAGCCGTCTACGGCGTGCCCCCGAACGTGACGATCGAGACGCTGCTCAAGCTGCAGGGCTGCTTCGAGGCGCACGGGATGACGTTCATCCCTGAGGATGGAAGCCCGGAGGGGCCGGGCGTGCGCTTCGGCCGATATCCGGGCCGCCATGGGCCGACGCCGGGTTAGTGCTCCCGCGAACGCGCACGCCCCGCGTCGAGAGCGAGGCGAACGCCGCCGCCTCCGGGCCAGCCGGTATCCCGACCGGCAATCGACAGGACCGCCGTTTCGAACGGCGGTCCTCCCACCATTGACCGAGTCAGGCGGCCCGGACAGTCGCGAGGAAACGGCCGACCTCGGCGCTGAGCTGCTCGGATTGGCGCGACAATTCAGAGGCTGCGCCGAGCACTTGGCTCGCCGCGGCGCCCGTCTCCTCGGCCGCGCCGGCCACGCCCGCGATGTTGCTCGTGACCTCGCCGGTGCCGGCCGCGGCTTGAGCCACGTTCCTCACGATCTCCTGCGTGGCCGCCCCCTGTTCCTCGACGGCTGCGGCGATCGTGGTGGCGACCCCGCTGATTTCCTGGATGCGCGCCGTGATGGAGCCGATGGCCGAGACGGTCTGGTTGGTCGAGCCCTGGATCTGGTTGATATGGCCCCCGATCTCCTCCGTCGCCCGGGCCGTCTGGCTGGCGAGTTCCTTGACCTCGGCCGCCACCACCGCGAAGCCCCGGCCCGCCTCGCCGGCCCGCGCCGCCTCGATCGTCGCGTTCAGCGCCAGGAGGTTGGTCTGTCCGGCGATGGCCGTGATCATCGTGACGACATCGCCGATCCGGGCGACCGCCGCGCTCAACTCCCGCACACGGTCGGCCGTCTGCTCCGCCTCGCTGACGGCAGCCTGGGCAAGCGTCGCCGAACCGCTGACCTGCCGGCCGATCTCCTGCACGGAGGCGCCGAGTTCTTCCGCGGCCGCCGCCACCGTGTTGACGTTCGATGCGGCCTCTTCGGCAGCCGCCGCCACGGTCGTCGATTGGCTCGCCGTCTGGGTTGCGGTGGCAGTCATGGTCTGCGCGGTCGCCTGCAACTCGGTCGCGGACGCGGACACCATGCCGACGATCCCGCCGACCGCCCGCTCCAGCTCCGCCGCGAGCTCGCGCATCGCGGCCTTGCGCTGCGCCTCGGCACCGGCACGGGCGAGCGCCGTCTCCTCCTCCAGCGCGCGCATGCGGACGAGGCCGTCCTTGAAGATCTGAACGGCGTCCGCGATCGTCCCGATCTCGGTCCTCTTCCCCTGATGCGGAATGGTGACGGAGAGGTCGCCCCCGGCCAGGGCCTGCATCGGTCGCACCACGGCGTCGATGCCCTGGGTGATGCCGCGGATGATGAGGGCGGCGGACAGGATCGAGAGCACGAGTCCGGCAAGGACCGCCGCGATGCCCAACGTCTGGGTGGCCTCGAACAGCGCCCTGCTCCTGGCCTCGGCCTGGCCGGCGCTGTCGTTGTTCATGGCGACCAGCTTGTCGAGCGCGACGGAGGCTGCGCGACGCGGAACGATGCCCTTGCTCTCATAGAGATCGTAGGCCTGCGCCTTCTGACCATCACGCGACAATTGCAGGATTGCCCGTCGCACCTCTTCGAAATTGCGCGCTTCCGTCGTGAATGTCTCGTAGAGGGCTCGCTCCGCGGACGAGCTGATCATGCGCTCGTAGGTCGCCTTCTTCTCGTCGAGCTTCTTGCTGAAGCGCTCCATGTCCTTCTCGATGCCGGCCACCAGGGCGGGGTCGCTCGCCTGGGTGTGACGCAGGACGAGGGCACTGGAACGCGCCGTGAGGGTGTCGATCTCCCCCAGCGTCCGAATGCTCGGCAGCCAATTCGTCTCGATTTCGAGGGCCTGCTCGCGCATGCGTTGCGTGCTGCCTAGACCCAACAGGCCCAGTCCGACGATGAACAGCGTCAGCAGCGAGAAGGCAGCGATCAGCTTGGTGCGAATCGACAGAGCGTGAAGAAACACGGTGAACTCCAGGCGCAGTCTGGTCGAGAAAATGCCACTAAGCGCCGGGAATAGGTGTCGCCGAGAATCGTTAACTGAACCCATTCAATGCGTCGGAATCGGCATTACCCTCGCGACCTGGGCGGTTACGCTCAGCGACGGACAAGGCCACCCGCGAGGAGCTGGCGCGGAGGCTCGGCAAGCCGGTGAAAGGCCAGGACCATCGGTGCTCGCCCACCGATGCGGATGTACCCCCGCATCTCAAGGTCGCGCATCGACCCTGCCCGTTGATCCCAATCCCTGATCCGGGCGAGGCTCCGAGGCGCGCTTGGGTCCCCGCAGGTTCTACTTCCGAAGGCGGGCCCACCATTCCCGCCACCAGTAGGACACCCAGCCGCCCGTGCGCAGCTCGTCGTCGAACCAGGTGACGAACAAGCGGGCCAGCACCTCGAGGGCCGCGCACAGGGCCAGGAACTCGGCCGGCGCGACGGCGAAGTCGATCGCGAGATCCCGCCGCATCCAGCCGAGATGTCCGGCCAGGAGCAGAACCGGGCTGATGAAGATCAGCCATACGAGGCAGCCCGCGGCCACCACGGCGGCGGGGATTGCGACGATGATCACGAAGGCACGCCAGATCACGCGACCTCCTCCGTCCGACGATCCGAGGCGCCCGCTCTCGGCCCCAGACTACACGGGTCCTCCTGCCCTGCCCACCGCGGGCGGGAGGCCGGTCGGCGTGCGCCGGCCGTACGGGCTCGGATCCGCGCGCCCGCCTGGATCGAGGTTCAGGATGAGAACCTGCGCGAGGCGGAGCTTCCATTCTGACACTCCGCGGATCTCCGCCGCGGCCGTACAGGACCAAGGTGAGGCGCGTGCTCGCTGAGATCGCTTCTCGCGCCCGAATCAGCCACGGCCCTGATCCGTCGTGCGGGCACGCCCCCACGGGATCGGTCGACGGAGTCGCAATCCGGCACGGTAACGCGTCGTTAACCATGATGCGGCTTGATTCCGCATCCCCCGAAGCGACAGGGCTTGCCGTGGCATCGACACCCCTCCGGCCGACCGCCGCCGCCCTTGCGCGCTACCCCATCCCTGTTGGGTTGATCGCGCCGCTCTACCGTGCGGACGCGGGCGAGTTCGAGGCGCTGATGGCTCCCCTGTCGGACTACGCTCGTGCCCGAATCGCGGCCTACTGCATCGAGAGGGAGCGGCTGCATGCCCTGGCCCTCAGGATCGCCGGCACCTGCACGGAAGCCGCCTTGGTGAAAGCCGCGGGTGCGGAAGTCGGGGCTGCCCTGTTCGTGCAGTCGCGCGTGGAGCCGGCGACCCAGCCGGCCTCGCGGCCGACGCAGATTCCGGAGATGGCGGTTGCCGCCATGCAAGTCATTGAATTTTCTGCCGCATCCTGGGATCCCGAGGCCGGCGCCTGCTCGAACGCGGCCTGACCTCGGACAGATAGATCACTGTCAAGTCTGTTTCGTATGGTTAAGCTTTGGTAGGCTCCTCACCGTGGAGATGGAGGAGCCGAGATGCCGACAGCCCTAGCCACCCAGATCAATCTGCAGCGTGAGATCGCCTCCCGGATGCAGGCTCGCCGAAGCGAGCGCCTCGGTTCCCGGTCCGGCGCCAGGGGCCGGAGGATCGAGGATCTGGCGCGCTACGGCGGCGGCCTGACCGGCCGCGAACTGGTCGAGATGGCTCAGGCGGCGCGTCTCGGACAATCGGACGACTGAGGCCGCGGACGGGACGTGGCACGTTTCGGACGGCCACGAGTTCCTCCCTGGCTTTGTCTCCCCAGAAGGCCGTCATGGGCATCCTGCAGAACGTCTTCAGCCGCTTCAGCCAGACGATCAAGGCCTACACGGGGGACGCGCCGCTGATGCAGGCGGCTGTCTCCGCGGCCTCGAACGTCATCGTCGCCGATGGCGAGGTCGCCGGTGAGGAGTTCGAGACGGCGCTCCTCGGCATGCGGGCCCACCCGATCTTGGAGAAGGGCTACGACACCCTCATGCTGGAGCAGGAGCTCTACGAGGGAATCGCGCGTGCGCGGACGCGGGCCGGCCGGGTCGAGAATCTGCGCCGGGTCGCGGCCATCGCCGACCGATCGGAGGAGCAGCGCCAGAACGTGTTCCTGATCGCCGCGGATGTTGCCGACCACGAGGGCATCAGCGCGATCGAGGGCAAGGCCCTGACGGAGATCGCCGCCGCCCTGTCGGTCGACAAGGCCGCCCTCCTTGCGACGGCCCAGGCGCTGCCGTCAGCGTCGTGACCTCTCAGGATTCGCGGCGGGGCGAGCTTTCAGCACCACCCGGACCTCTGTTGAACGTTCGATCCGACCGAGGCTCCGCCGCGACGGGAGCGGACCGCCATCCCGGAGCCCGGGCGTGATGCCAATCGCGTCTCCAGGATTGCCGTGTCAGATTTCCTCTGGCGTATCGGAGACCCGTCGCAGGCTTACGCGAGAGCCGCGCTCGCCAGGAGGCCGAAGGTCAACGCCGTGGCAACAGCGGCGGCAGCGGCGGATACAAGACGAAGGGGCATGTCGACACCCGTGGGGTTGGCCCTGGCTCCGGCCTGATGCAGGTCGCGATGAGGGCTGATCCTTAGATGGTGACACGCTGGTTCGCCCAGCGTGCGGGCGCACACCCTCCTTCAGGTCGTCTGCGGCGATCCCGGCCCACCGACGCCCGTGCTGAGTTCCGCTGTCCGTCGGGTGTCCCTCGACGCGGCGCTACGGTCCTCCGGAGACGCGGGACTGAAGATCCCCACGCGCCTGGATCGCCACCGACCGCACCATGTCGGCCGACCGAGCGCCAATGTGCCGAGGCGCTTTCCCTCGGCGGAGACCGGTCGCCGAAAAGAATCCGTCACGATGCGATCGTCTTCGCGCTCATCGCGTTGACACCGTTCCGGCCTTCGATCCGTCGTCGCCCGAAGGACCGGCGCCGGCCCCAGTCGGGCGTGAGCGCGTCGGAGACCGGGACTGCCGGAGCATCAAAACCATGGCAACAGCCGACGCAACCCCCAGGGTGGACGACCGCGGATCCTCACCCATCAATGGGGCCGAGAGCGTGGTCCGGACCCTCGTCGACAGCGGTGTCGACGTCTGCTTCGGCAATCCGGGGACGTCGGAGATGCATTTCGTCAGCGCCCTCGACCGGGTCGGCGGCCTGCGGGCCGTGCTCGGCCTGTTCGAGGGCGTCGTCACCGGTGCGGCCGACGGCTACGCGCGCATGGCCGGCAAGCCGGCGGCGACGCTCCTGCATCTCGGTCCGGGGCTCGGCAACGGGCTCGCCAACCTCCACAACGCGCGCAAGGCGGGAACGCCAATCGTCAACATCATCGGGGACCATGCGACCACCCACCAGCGCTTCGACGCGCCGCTGACCTCGAACGTCGCGGCCTTCGCGCACACGGTCTCGCACTGGGTCGCCTCCACCCGCAGCGCCAGAACGGCCGCCGCCGATACCGCCCGGGCCGTGCAGGCCGCCCGCATGCCGCCGGGGCAGGTGGCGAGCCTGATCCTGCCCGCCGACGCCGCCTGGTCGCCCGCCGAACGATCCGCGCCGCCGCTTCCGCGCGTCGGGGCCGTCACGGTCCCGGATACGGCGATCGGGCACGCGCTCGCCGCCCTGCGCTCGGGTGAGTCGGCAGCCCTCCTTCTCCGGGGCGACGTCCTGCGCGGCGACAGCCTGATCACGGCGGGGCGGATCGCCGCGTCCACCGGCGCCCGGCTGCTCTGCGACACCTTCGCGCCGCGGATCGAACGAGGTGCCGGCCGTCCGAGCATCGAGCGCATGCCCTACCGCGCGGAGCAGGCGCTGGCCTTCCTGAGCGGGACGCGCCACCTCATCCTGGTCGGCGCGCAGGCCCCCGTCGCCTTCTTCGCCTACCCGGATCAGCCGAGCGAGCTGACGCCGACCGGTTGCGAGCCGCTGGTGCTGTCCCATCCGCACGAGGACGGTCCGGCAGCCCTCTGGGCACTGGCCGACGCGCTGCGCGTCTCCACGGCCGCAGCGCGCAATGCCCACCGGCCGCCGGACCTGCCCCTTGACGGCCCCCTCGACACCGAGGCCGTGATGCGGGTCGTCGGTCACCTCCTGCCCGAGTACGCCATCATCAGCGACGAGAGCATCTCGGCGGGCTTCGCCCATTATCCGCTGCTGGAGACCGCAGCCCCGCACGATTACCTCCAGCTGACCGGCGGATCGATCGGGGACGGCATGCCGGTAGCGACCGGGGCCGCCATCGCCTGCCCGGATCGCAAGGTGGTCACGCTGCAGGGCGACGGCAGCGCGATGTACACGCTGCAGGCCCTATGGACGCAGGCGCGCGAGCGGCTCGACGTCACGACCGTCATCTACGCCAACCGCTCGTACCGGGTGCTGCTCGAGGAACTGGCCGGGGTGAAGGCCGGAGACGCGGGCGCGACGGCACGCACCATGCTCGACCTGCACGATCCCTGCTTGGACTGGGTGAAGCTCGCCGAGGGCATGGGTGTCGAAGCCGTCCGGGTCGACACCAGGCAGGCCTTTACGAGCGCCTTCCGGACGGCCATGGCTCGCCGAGGCCCCATGCTGATCGAGGCGCTGGTTTGAGGGCTCCGTTTTTCGGGGTGCTCGGGCTGCGCTATAGCGCTGTAGGGATGGTCTGAGGGGAGTCGCGGACCACGCAGGCCACCCGATTCATGTGCGGCCGAGGCCGCATCAGGCGATCTCGTAGATGGTCACTCCTCCGCCGATCCCCCGCAGACTGCGCTGCTCGGAACGCACCCGGCGTGCCGACAGCAGGCAAGAAGACCCCACGTGCCGTACCACCGATTCGGTGGCAAACACCGCCTGGGCGCCAGCGAGCTCCTGTACCCGTGCGGCGATATTGACCGTCTGCCCAAAGTAGTCCTGCCGATCGTTGGAGCTGACCGCCAAGCACGGACCTTCGTGAATGCCGATTTTGAGAATCAACTCGTTCACGCCGCGCTCGGCATTGAACCGGTTCATCGCCTCGTGCATGGCGAGCGCCGCGGCGAGCGCGCGATCCGGCGTTGGGAAGGTGGCCATTACCGCGTCACCGATCGTCTTGACCACGGCGCCGGACTGGCCGGCGACGATCTCGTTCAGGATCCGGAAATGCGCCCGCACGAGGTCATAGGCCACGAGGTCGCCCACGCGTTCGTAGAGCGCCGTCGAACCTTTGAGGTCCGTGAACAGGAAAGTCAGGCTCACGATCTTCAGGCGTTGGTCGATCTCCAGCGTGTCGGTGCGGTAGAGATCGCGGAAAGTCTGGCTGCTCAGGAGCCGCTTGGCGCTGAGAAATGGCCGACGGCCGCCGATCAGCGCTTGCAGCGCCTCACCCGCCGAGAAGACACCGGGTAGGACGCGCGCGGCGGTACGGTTGTCGAGGGTGAGCCGCACCGGCCCAGGCCGAAGCGCGCCACCGGTCGCACAGCCGCGGCTGTCGCTGAAGACGAGCGTCAGGTCCTGGCGCTCGTCCGTACGCTCGCCAACGAGTTCGATGGTGTGTGTGGCGTGGGTGACCGGATCGAGCACGATCGCCGGCTCGGACAGCCGCAGCGCCAGGATGATGCGCTCGCCCGCCTCTAGTTCCGCCGACTCGACGAGAGCACGGTCGGCCAATTCCGAGAAAGCGTCGGGGAAGTTGACGGCCGAGCCGAAGAACACCTGACGGTGATAGTCCCAGAATGTCAGCCCATCGGGATCGTGAGCGCCGATGCGCCGCACCCGCGAGCTGACGCGGAAACTCACCTCCACCGTGTCGTCCAGGGTCGGCTCGGTGTCCAGCGTGCAGAAGGCGCAGTGATAGGCATCCTGACGCACGCCCTTGAGCGTGGCGTTGGCATCGAGGATGCCGCCGCAGCTTGGGCAGATGACGTTCCAGGTCATTTCGAACAATCCCAGGCGCGCAGCGTGCAGCAATGCGCTGATCACCGCCGCCTCGGCGAGCCTGTGCTCGGCTGCGAAGGCGAGTGGATTGACAGCGGCGAGCTCGGCGTCGCTCCCGTCACGAATCAAGCGCACAACGGCGGCCGCCGCCTCTGGCTCCGCCGAGCGAATAAGGCTGTCGAGAAGTGCGTCCGTGTCCTGCATGGTGAAAGCCTGGAATGTATCGCGGAGGCGCGCCTCCGATCCGATGCGCAAGAGGAGCGTGGCGATCCTTCACGTTGCCGACAAGCGGGCTGCTACCGCATCAAGATCGGGGTTAAGCCGCGTTCAGGGCTGAGTTCGGGACGCTCGCGCCTCCTTCAGCGCCTTAGCGTACAGGAGAACGAGCTCCATGCGGAACGCCCGGTTTCAATCAAGCCTCGGATGTCGGGTGCGGCGGCATTCTCGGTCGATGGCGTAGAGCCGGCTGCGGCGCCGCTGCAATTCCGTCCTCGGGTTTCGAGGCCGCGAAGGCTTCCGCCGTTATCGGCGCACCCGCTGGCTCAGGCCTTCGCCCTCTCCCGAGCGACCACAGCGGCTGTCCCGATGATGCGTGCGCCGGGGTGCCGGACCCGATCCAGAAAACGGTCAAGACTTTCCTCGATCTCGCGCCGCCCGATGCCATTCGTGATGAACACGAGGTAGCCCGGTTGCCCGTCGTCATCCTCTGGCCTGAGATGACGCGGCGGGTGGACGACGTGTTGGACGCCGTGGATGACGAGCGGCGCCGGCGACGTCGTCGTCCGCAAGAGACCTTTGACCCGAACGATGCGTGAACCGTGCGCGTGCAGCAGGGCCGACAGCCAGAGCGTGAAGGCGGGCCAATCGAGCGCCCCATCCCGGTGCATCACGAACGAGGTCCAATTGGCTGCGTGCGTCGTGTCCTCGGCTCGGAAACCGGAGCCGTGAAGCGGCGTGACGCCGTCTTCGGCGGCAAACACCTGCTCCAGATCGAAATCGGGTGCGTGCGCGTCAAGGATGCGTGCGTCCGGCGTGACCGAGCGCACGGCGCTGACGAGATCGCCCCACTCAGCCGCGCGGCCCATGTCCATCTTGGTCACGACGACCGTATCGGCGACGGCGAGCTGGCGGAGGGCCTCGCCATGCGCCGCGATGCTCGCCAGCCCGTTCACGGCATCCAGAACGCAGATCACGCGCCCGAGCCTGACATGTGCCCGCATCCAGGGATCCCGGCCGAGCGCCGAGACGACGGGCGACGGGTCCGCGAGACCCGTCGTCTCGATCACCGCCCTTGCCAGCGGGTTCCCGCCCTCGCGCTGCGCGCGGCGCACGAGGTCGTGGATGGCCTCACCGATATCCTGCCGACGCGCGCAGCAGATACAGCCGCCTTCGACCAGTTCGAGGTGTTCCTTGGCATGAACCAGCAGGCGGTGGTCGAGGCCGACCTCGCCGAACTCGTTCACGACGACGCCGGTCGTGCCCGTGGAAGGCTTGCGCAGCAATTGCTGAAGCAAGGTGGTCTTTCCGCTCCCGAGAAAGCCCGTGATGATGAAGAGCGGCAGACGTTCGGTCATTGCACCGCGCCTCCAACGCCTTGTCCCAGGAGGGGATCGATCCGTTCTCCAGTGAGGGCCTCGACCGCCGACCAGAGATCGGACAGGGTCGGGGCGAGACGTGACCTGCCGTGCCGGTCGAATACGGCGAGGATCTCGCCGTCCCAGTCCTCGCAGGAGGCTCCGAGTGGCTCGATCAAATCGTTGATCATGGCGATACGTCGGCGGCGTTCCTCGCGGTAGTGGCGGATGTCGCCAAACGGGAAGCGCTCGTTCCGGACACGGCCGAAGTCACTCCAATGTTCTCCGGCGCCGAAGATCGCGCAGACTTCACACATGGCTTCCCCCTTTTGCTGGAATTTGCAGGTCGATCGAAAATGCCGGCGTCGTCGATCGAGTTAGGAAGTCGCCGAAACGCTGCCGGGCCGTGTCGACATGGGTCGCCGCACTTGCCTCGGCGCGGTCCTGATCCTCCCGCCGGAGGGCATCTGCCATCTCGGCGTGGTCGGCGACGATCCGATCGAGGTGGTCCCGGTAGGCGATCGTCGATGCGAAGGCCTCCCTGAACATGGCCAACCTGTCGATGCGCAGGCCTTCCGTCAGGATCTGACGGTAGCAGCCCGCAAAGATGGAGTTGCGGGAGGCCGCCCCGATCGCGTTGTGGAACCGCCAGTTCGCCTCCGTCATCGCCACGCCGTCGCGCGCCGCCGCCGCATCCTCGAAGACGGCTCTTTCCTTGTCGATCAGTTCCATCTCCTCCTCGGTCCGCCGGGCCGCCGCCCAGCGCGTGACCAGACGCTGCATCACGTCCAATCCCTCGATGTGCTCGCGGAGTTCGGTCAGCCCGACCGGGGCGACGCGGGCGCCGCGGTTCGGGGAGAGTTCCACAAGCCGCTCGCCGGCGAGCCGCGCCAGCGCCTCCCGCACGGGCGTCCGTGACAGGCCGAGCCTCGCGAACACCTCCTCGTCGAGCGGCGAGCCGGGCGCGAGGTTTCGGATGATCTGCTCGCGCAGCACGTCGTAGGCGTGGCTGGCGGCCCCCCCCTTCGCAGCCCGCTGCACCGCGCGCTTCCCACTCGTCTTCGAGGTTGTGGTTCTCGGCATCTGCACGTCCATCTTGATTTCATACACGATGTATGAAAACTTGCATATACGGTTCATGAAACGACCGCTGGTGGGGCGACCGGCAATGGGGGTCGTTATGACGCAAACCTATGACCTCGTGGTGGAAAGCGGGACCGTGACCACCGCGTCCGCGTCGTGGAAGGCGGACATCGCGGTTCTCGACGGGAAGATCGCGGCGATCGGCGGTCCCTTCCCGGCCGCCCACCGCCGCATCGATGCGCGCGGAATGCACGTGGTGCCGGGCTTCTGGCACGTCCACTGCCACTTCCGGGAGCCGGGCCACACCTACAAGGAGGATTTCGGCACTGGCACGCGTGCCGCGGCGGCGGGGGGCGTGACCTTCTGCATCGACATGACCAACAACGACCCTCATCCGACGACGCTCGAGACGTTCGAGATGAAGAAGGCGCTCGTCGCCCCGAAGGCACACGTCGATTACGCACTCTATGGTGGCGGCCTCTATCCACGGACGGTCGAGGCGTTGGCCAAGGCCGGTGCGATCGGCATCAAGGTGTTCAACACGCGCCACATCAAGGAGGTGTATCCCTACATCTCCGAGCTCGGCGTGCTCGATCACGGGATCCTCTACGAACTCTACGAAGCCACGCGTGATGTCGGCCTCGGCGCTGCGGTCCACCATGACGATCCGGAATGGGTGAAACGGCTGACCTTCCGCGACTACATCGACAAGGGTCGAACCGACTTCGCCGCCTACCTCGACAGCCGCCGCAATGGGTACATGTACGGCCACGGCATGGTCGCCGGCCTCGCGGCATCGCTCTACTACGCGCGTATCTGCGGCGTGCGCCTGCATGTGCTCCATTGCGGGCTGATGCCGGTCGGCGCCTTCGAGATGATCCGGCACGCCAAGTTCGACCTCGGGCAAGCCGTGACCGCCGAGCTGGATTTCGCCTCCATGCTCAACACGCCCGAGCAGGAGGCCAAGGTGGGCCCGCGCACCTGCTTCACCCACGTCGATCCCGAAGCGAGCTGGGCCGCCATCCGTGACGGCATCGCCGACGTGCTGGTGCTGGAGCACGCCCCCCACACGGCAGAGGAGGTCGATCCCGGCTGGCAGGACATGTTCTCGGTCCCGCTCGGTGGGACCGGCGTTCAGGAGTTCGTCCCGATGCTCCTGAACGCCGTCAACCAAGGCCGCCTGACCCTGAACGATGCCGTTCGCCTCTGTAGCGAGACGCCCGCCAAGATCTTCGGCCTTCATCCGCGCAAAGGCTCGCTCGAGGTGGGTGCCGACGCGGACCTGACGATCGTCGATCTCGATCGCGAGGTCGTCTTCAAGCACTCCGACATGCTCTCGAAGACGGGCTACACGGTTTGGGAGGGCATGAAGGCCAAGGGCGCACCCGTCTGCACGATCGTCCGCGGCGCGACCGTGATGCGCGAGGGCAAGGTCGTCGGGGAGCCTGGCTATGGGCGTTTCACGCCCGGCATCGCCGCCACTCCGCCCTCGTCGACCACGCCTGCCGTCTCCGCCTGACCCGTAGCCGTAAGGATCCGAGGCCATGAACGCCGCGCTTCTCAACCTCACGCAGCGCCTCGACCGACTGCCAGGCTCGCGCATCCACACCAAGATGCTGGTGATCGCGGCGCTGTCGCTCTTCTTCGATACGCTCGACACCGTCGTGACGGGCTTCGTGCTCGCGGATCTGCGCGGCCGTTGGGACTTCGGGCCGCGCGAGATCGGCATCGTCTCGGCGATCGGGCTGTTCGGCTATCTCATCGGGTCGGCCGCGGCCGGCTTTGCGGCCGATCACCTCGGCCGCAAGAAGACAATCCTCTATACCCTCCTGCTGTACTCGGCCTTCTCGGCGTCGCGCGGGTTCTCAGACAACCTGATCGTCTTCGCGATCCTGAACTTCTTCACGTGGGTGTTCGTCGGCGCCGAGAGTTCGACTGTCCCCGCGTACCTGATCGAGCTCTGGCCGTCCCGCATCCGTGGCAAGCTCAATGGCTGGATGATGGGGTTCTTCGCCCTCGGCCTTGCCGCGTCGCCGATCTGGGCCCTGTACCTCATTCCCACGCTCGGCTGGCAGTGGGCGCTCTTTCTGACAGCCCCCTTCGCAGCGCTGGGCGGTTTGATGCGCTCAGCCCTGCCGGAATCTCCGCGGTGGCTGGTCGCCCAGGGCCGGACCGATGAGGCCGACCGTGTCGTCACCGGCATCGAACGCGCCATCGAGCGGGAGAGGAACATCACGCTGCCGCCGGTCGCTCTCCAGGAGCCGGCGCCTGGCCCGCGCACCATCGAGAAGCAGTCGGCCTGGACGCTGGTGAGCCGCCCCTACCTCCGGGTGACGATCATGCTCTGGATCGCATGGTTTGCGCAGTATGGCGTGCTTTATACCTTCATGACCGTGCTGCCGACGATCCTTGCGCTGGAAGGCTATCCAGTCGTCAAGTCGTTCCAGTTCTCAGTGTTCATCTTTTCGGCGTTCGTTCCAGCCTACGTTTTCGGCGGATACGTAGTTGAATGGTTGGATCGCAAATACGCCGCAGCGGTCTCCTACGTGTCGATCGCGTTGTTTGGAACTCTGTTCGGTTTCGCCACCGATACGACGATGATGATCGTGTTCGGCGGCCTGACAGCGTTCTCGCTCGGGATCGGCGCCACATTCATCTACACCTATACACCGGAACTCTATCCAACTGAGATCCGTGCGACGGGGATGGGCATCTGCTCAGCCTGGGGCCGGGTTGGTGCGATCCTACTCTTGCTCGCCTTCGGCGTCTTTGCGGTGCTGCAAGGCAAGCTCGTGCTGTTCCTCGTCAGCGACGTCATGCTCCTGTGCGCCTTTACGGCGGTGCTGGTCTTCGGCCCCTCGACCAAGGGAAAGTCGCTTGAGGCCAGTTCGATCGCGCCCACTCAAGAAGTGACACAGAGCGCTGTCGCACCCGTCAGGATAGTCTAGATGTTCGGCCCCGCATTCACCGATAATCGATGGACCCTGAACGAATAGAGGCCGATCGTTTAACCCGCGCCGTTGACGGCAAATGGGTCGCCAGACGCGAACGATCGGGCGGCCGCGGCATCGTCGACTTCTACCACGAGGAGACGTCCGATCGGGCGCGTTTCAGCATCATCCAGGAGCGGTCCCGCAATCAGCATCTTCCACGGGGCTGATGCGAGATACGTACGATGCTCGTCGTTGTAGGTCCGCCGGATCGATGGATCGGCCACGTCGAGGCGATGGATGGCGAGGAGATTTCTCTAAACCCCACTGTCTCTGGGACGGGCCGCACGCATCCTGGCATGACCATTCCCTCAGGTCGCCCGCGTTCCGAATGCGGCCTCCATCTCCCGCCGAAGGCGCACGACGGGATCGGTCGGGTCGAACGTGATGTCTGTCCAACGAACTCCCGTTCCCATCGCAACGTCACGCGTCAACGTCACACGCTGCGCCAGACCCAACGGCAGGTAGCCTTCCCGCAGTGACACGTCGGCCGGGGTTTGCCGCCCCCAGACGCAGTAGCCGCCCTCACCATCGAGTATTTCGCCAGCCCTCAGGTCGCGCTTGGCAGTGGCGACGACATCGGCGCTGAAGCCGATCGGCGCGCCAGTCGGCTGCCTCAGAAGGGCGGCCCATGCCGCCGAGATGCCGAGTTCGAGGCCGCTGAAGTGGATCGGCCGGTAGAGGGCCGCGTAGCGGCCCGTCGAATCGGGAAGCATATGGTACTCGCGGAAGCATTCCCGAGTGTAGGAGCTGTCCTCCGCCGCCTCGACCACGACGAAGGTGCCGTGGGCGAGGTTGTGGGGTACGGGTGATCCATCGCGGGAGAGCGAGGACACACATTCCGTCACGCCGGCCTTCTCCAGATTGCCGCCCTGATCCTTCGGGCGCAACACGTCGGCGAGTTCGAAGCGGGTCGCGGGCGGAAACTCCAAGCCATGCGATTGAGCGTGAAGCCCCGTCGCGTTGGCGACGGCGGTCATTTCGATTGCCGATTTGGTTCCGTCGACGAAGCTATTGAACATCTTCGGGTTGATCGAAGAATGATCCGCGATCTCGATCAGTCCCGGCAAGTTGTCGAACACCGTGTCGGGCGTCGATTGATGGAAGCGCGGCAGGTAGCGCGTCCCCTTACCGGCAGCCACAATTCGAAAGCCGCAGGCGCGTGCCCAATCCACATGTTCGCAGACGATCGCCGGCTGGTCGCCGTAGGCAAGCGAGTACACGACGCCCGCCTGCCGGGCGCGACGGGCGAGCAGGGGACCCGCCACCACGTCAGCCTCGACATTGACCATCACGATGTGCTTGCCGGCCGCGATCGACGCGAGGGCGAGGTGGATACCGATGCGCGGATCACCGGTCGCCTCGATGACGACCTCGATGCCCTCCGCCCGGATCAGCTCGTTGGCGTCGTCCGTGAGGTAGGTCCCGCCCGTGCGGATCGCGTCCTCGCAGGAGCGCGCCGCGTACCGCTCCGCGGGCCAGTTGCACGCAGCCAGCTGGCTCGCGGCCCGCGCGACGTTGAGGTCGGCGACCGCGACGATCTGCATGCCGGGCGTCGTGCGCGCCTGCGCCAGAAACATCGTCCCGTACTTGCCCGCCCCGATCAGGCCGACGGTCACCGGCCTGCCGGCGGCCTGCCGAGCCAGCAACAATGGGTAGAGGTTCATCGAAAGCGTCCCCTCATGGCATTCACCGAGCGCCCGGAGGCGGAGGCAGGGCGAGGTTGACGTTCACGCTCTTCGTTTCGGTGAAACTGTCGAGCATGCCCTCGAGCGACATCTCGCGGCCGATCCCGCTCTCCTTGATGCCCCCGTAGGACTGGCCGAGCGCCTGGCCGCCGCCCTGATTGACTTGGACCCATCCGGCCTCGACGGCATGCGCGGCCCGCAACGCCCGCCCGATGTCGCGCGACCAAATATAGGCGGCCAGCCCATAATGGCTGTCGTTGGCCATGCGGATCGCTTCCTCCTCGTCCGTCCAGGGGATCGCAACAAGCACAGGGCCAAAGATCTCCTCCCGGGCGAGGCGCCACGCGTTGGAGGTGTCCGCAAAGATCGTCGGCACTGCGAAGTAACCACGGGTGAGTGGGCCCTCCTGAGGCGGCATCCCGCCGGTCACGAGCCGCGACTCGGCACGGCTCAGCCCCTCAGAGACGTAGCCGCAAATCTTCGTGAATTGGCGCTCGTTGATGACGGAGCCGATATCCGTCGCCTCGTCGAGCGGATCGCCGATCTTCAGAGCCGAGACCCGAGCGACGAGGCGGTCGAGGAACGAATCGAAGATGTCGGCGTGGAGGAACAGACGCGATCCCGCCGTGCAGGACTGACTCTGGCGCGTGAAGCGCATCGACGCCACGATCCCGTCCAGGACCCAATCCTCGTCGGCGTCGGGATAGACGATCGACGGGCTCTTTCCACCCAGTTCGAGCGACACCGGCGCGACCCGCTCTGCCGCGGCACGCATGATGGACTTGCCCACGGCGGTCGACCCGGTGAAGCTGACCTTCCTCACCAGCGGGTGGGCGGCGAGGGGCTCGCCGCATTCTTTGCCGTAGCCGGTGACGACGTTGACGACCCCAGGCGGCAAATGGTCCTGGCAGATCCCGGCGATCATCAACACCGCGAGCGGCGCGTCCTCGGCAGCCTTCAGAACGATCGTGTTCCCGGCGCAGACGGCCGGCGCGATCTTGAGCGCAGCGAGCTGCGCCGGGGCGTTCCAGGGCACGATCGCGCCCACCACGCCGATCGGCTCACGACGCGAGTAGCTCAGCTGGCCCTCGCCGAGGGGAATCGTCACCCCCTTCAATTCGCCCGCGAGCCCGCCGAAATACCGAAAGGCATCGGCGACCATCCGCGCCTCGCCCCGTGCCTGAGTCCGTAGGGCATTGCCGGTCTCGCTGGCGATCAGGCGCGCCAGCTCCTCCTGCCGCGCTTCGAGCGCCTCGCCGATGGCGAGGAGAAGCCGGCCGCGATCGCGCGCCGCCACGCGGGACCAGGCCTGGAACGCGGCCGCGGCCGCGTCGACCGCGAGGTCGACATCCGCCGCGTCGCCCCTGGGGACTTCACCGATCGGTTCGCGCCGCCCGGGATTCTCGACGACGATGGTCTGGCCGGACAGAGCGGGGCGCCACGCGCCGCCGATCAGCATCCGCTTCAGCGGGAGGTCGGGCGCGGAGGCGGCGGCAGCCTGCGGTGACGACATGGTGGCTCCTTCGTTTTGTGATGGTTCACGGGACTGCGGCGGCCGTTTCCTCGCCCTCGATCATGCGGATGACGCCGGAGTAATCGAGATCCCCGGCGCCGGCGCCGCAGAAAAGGCTGTAGATCGACGCCGCCAGGGTGCCGAGCGGCAGGCTCGAGCCCGTGTCCATCGCGGCCCCCTCTGCGAGGCGCAGGTCCTTGAGCATCAAGTCGGCCGCGAACCCATTCCGATACCCGCGGCTTGACGGGACGTTTGGCAGGAGGCCCGGGACTGGCGGGTAGCTCACGAGAGCGTGGCAACTTCCCGTTGCGGTCGACACAATGTCTCGCATGGTCGCAGGATCAAGCCCCAGACGCTTGGCGAGAGTGTAGGCCTCCGAGACCGCGATCATCGAGATGCCCGCCAGCAGGTTGTTGCAGATCTTGGCAGCCTGCCCGTTACCCGCGGCGCCCGCATGAAAGATGTTGCGCCCCATCGCCTCCAGGATCGGCCGGGCGCGGTCGAGATCGGATGGCGCGCCGCCCACCATAAAGGTGAGCGTGCCGGCCTCGGCTCCCATGACGCCGCCGGAGACCGGGGCGTCCAGAACCGCGATTCCTTTCTGCCGGCCGGCCTCGTGCAATGCCCGCGCCTCCGCGACGGCGATCGTGGAGCAATCGATAACCGTGCAGCCTGCCGGAACACCTTCGAGGGTACCGGCCGGCCCGGTGTGGATGTCCAGCACGTGGCGGCCCGTGGGAACCATCGAGACCACGAACTCGGCATCCGCGACGGCCTCCGCAGGGGTCGCGTGCACCTCGGCCCCTGTCCCCCGCGCCGCCTCCTGCGCCGCCGGGCTGACATCGCAGGCGCGCACCGCGTGCCCGGCCTGCACGAGGTGGCGAACCATGGGCAGCCCCATGCGGCCGAGGCCGATGAATCCGATCCGGGTCATGCTGATCGTCTCCTCTTGGTCCGGCCGGTTCTTGGTCCGGCCGGTCACTGCGACTTCGCCACGAGCGGACAGCCGCCCTCGGCCAGCGGCCGGAAGGCGATCTCGGCCGGCGTCGTCGCCTTGTATTCGTAGTAATCCCACGGGTAGCGCGACTCGGACGGCTTCTTGACGACGAAGAGGTGCATCGGGTGCATCTTGCGGCCGTCCGCCCGGATGGTGCCCTTGCCGAACAGCGGATCGTCGGTGGGCATCGCCTTCATCGCCGCGACGACCTTGGCGCCGTCGCCCGCATCCCCGACCCCCTCCACGGCTTTGAGGTAATGGAGAACGGACGCGTAGACTCCGGCCTGAACCATGGAGGGCTTCGCGCCCGACCGCTGCGCCGCGAAGCGCGCCGAGAAGGCGCGCGTCCCGTCGTTCATGTCCCAGTAGAAGGGCGAGACGAGCGAGAGGCCCTGAGCCAGCGGCAGCCCAATCGCGTGGACGTCGGTGACGTAGATGAGCAACCCCGCCAGCCGCTGCTTCGAGCCGGTGATCCCGAACTCGGCTGCCTGCTTGATGCTGTTGACCGTGTCGCCGCCAGAATTGGCGAGACCGATGACCTCCGCCCCCGACGCCTGCGCCTGGAGAAGATAGGACGAGAAGTCGGAGGTGTTGTTCGGCGCCCTGACGCGGCCGAGCACCGTACCACCGCTCGCCTCCACCATCTTCTCGGTGTCGCGCTCCAGGGCGTGGCCGAACGCGAAATCGGCGGTGAGGAAGAACCATGTCTTGCCGCCCGTCTCGACCACGGCCTTGCCGATGCCGTTGGCGAAGGCCCAGGTGTCGTGCGTCCAGTGCACCGTGTTCGGCGTGCAGGCCTTGCCGGTCAGGTCGGAGACAGCCGGGCCGGAGGCGAGCATGACCTTGTTCTTGTTCCGCACGATCTGGCTCACCGCGAGGGCGGCGGCGGAGTTGGTGACGTCCGCCACCGCGTCGACACCTTGCGTGTCGAACCATTGCCGGGTGATCGCGGAGGCGACATCTGCCTTGTTGCCGTGATCGGCGACGAGGATCTCGACGGTCCAGCCCTTGGCCCGCAGCCCGGAATCCTCGACCGCCAGCTTGGCGGCGACGAGCGAGCCGGGACCTCCCATGTCGGCGTAGATCGATGACTGGTCGTTGATGACGCCGATCTTGACGCTCTTCTCGGCTGCGGCTGCGGAGCAGACGCCGAGTAAGAACGCGGCGGCCACACGGTAGAAGGCCCGCGCCATCGCATCATCCTCCCTGGTTCGCGGTCTGGAGCCGCGCGTTCACTTCCCTGTTGCGGCCCATATTCTAAGGACCGTGCGGGATGGGGCGAAAAAAGCGCACACGCGATGGCCCGTCTATGTCAATTTCTGCACAACGCGTGCTTTCGGATTGACAGATGGCGGCACCTCACAAGTGGGACGACTTGCAGGCTTTTCTGGCAGTGGCCCGGGCGGGCCGGCTGACGGAGGCAGCCCGCGCCATGGGTGTCGAGCATACGACACTCAGCCGGCGGATCACGCGGCTGGAGACAGCGCTGGGGGCCAAACTCTTCGATCGGCGGCCGACGGGGTACAACTTGTCGGTGGAGGGAGAGCTTCTCCTGCCGCGAGCCGAGGAGATTGAGCGTGCGACGCTCGGCATCTGGCTTGACCGGGTTGACCCTGCTGTCGGTCTTACGGGTTCTGTCCGCATCGGCACACCGGAAGCCTTCGGGACCTTCTGCCTCGCAGAGAGGCTCGGTGAATTCTCGACCCTCCACCCGGGCCTTTCGATCGAACTCGTGGCGACTCCGAGGGCCTTCAGCCTGTCCAAGCGGGAAGCCGATCTGGCGATCGGCCTCGCACGTCCAGCCACGGGGCGCCTCCGCGCGCGCAAGCTCGGCGAATACGAACTCGGCCTCTACGGCTCCCCGACCTATATCGCCCGTCAAGGTGGGCCGAAGGACCATGGCGACCTGCATCGCCACCGCTTCATCGGCTACATCGACGATCTCGTCTTCTCGCCGGAACTCGATTATTTTGCGACCGCGCTGCCAGGATTGCAGCCGATCATCCGGATTTCGAACGTGATCACCCAGATGGTGGCGGCGAGGAATGGCGCCGGCCTCTGTATCTTGCCGTGCTTCATGGCGGACAAGTATGCGGATCTCGTCCGCCTCCTGCCTCAGAGCTTCAGGATCACCCGTACGTACTGGTTGCTCACGCATGCCGATATGTCGCATTTGAAGCGCATCAAGGTCGCCTCGGATTTCATCGCCTCGGTGGTGCGAGCTGCTCGTCCGGCATTTCTGCCCTCAAGTACTTGAAGTGCGGGCAAGACGCCCGAGATGGGCCGACGTCGACATCGTCGTTCGGCCGGTGTTGATCCTTTCTGGAAGTTCACCGCTGCCGCCTGCAAAGTCCGCAAGGTCGGACGCGGACACCTTCTCGGGCGGCCACAACGTCAGCATGTCGTCGCCCTGAAGCACGCTCGCTGCCAGTCGTCACAACCCGCCGCAATCGGATGGACACATCTTTGGCTCCCCCAATTCTACGAATTGCGCCGAAGACTGTCTAGAAATGCTCAGACACCAATTGACACCGAGCCGCGGCGCTTAAAGGTTGACGGTACGAATTAATACAATAATCCATAGGCAAGCTTGACCCTGTCTGGCACACGATCTTTGTTCTTATTTCATCTGGCCCTAAAAAAGTCACGTTCTGGACTGCAGGAACAAGCATAAGTTTCTAACTTGTGTTAGCGCTCCCATGATCCGGATGCCTCTCCGCCAAGCATGCTCTGGCCTGCTGTCATCGATGCTCGGCCTGATGGCTTTGGCATGTGCTCTTGGCTCGACGAGCGTCTACGGCCAGGCGGGAATCGTACGCAAAGTCGCCAGAGCGGAGCCCCCTGCAGCCATCACCGAGCGCGCGAATGCAGGTGTGGTGACTGTCATATCGGGTACGGTTTCCGGGACTTTCATCCAGATCGCTAACGATCTCGCCTTCGTCCTCGATGACGGCGACCGCTTGCGCATCCTGCCGATCATCGGCAAGGGCGCTGAGCAGAACCTACGCGACATTCTCGTGCTGAAGGGTGTCGATCTCGGAATCGTGCGCTCCGATGGCTTGGAGGCGGTGCGGAAAGATCCTCGCTTGTCCGAGAAGGCGAAGTCGCTCGCCTATGTGGTGCGCCTCTTCACGGACGAGGCACACCTCATCGCTGGCCCCGAGATCACGGATGTCCACCAGCTCGCGGGCAAGCGCGTCAATTTCGATCTGCAGGGTAGCGGGGCGAACTTCACCGGGCGGCTCATTTTCGAGCGACTTGGCATTGCTGTCGAGGCAACGAATTACGATCAGCCGACATCCTATGAGATGCTTAAGCGTGGCGAGATCGCTGCGACATTCCAGATGTCGGGAAAGCCGATCTCCGCCGTGGCGAAGCTGGATCCCGCCAGTCGCCTGCACCTCGTTGAGATCCCCTTCGATCCAAGCATCTCAGACCTCTATCTGCCTGGACAGTTCACGCGTGAGGACTACCCGAACCTGGTCTCCGGTGCGCCTGTTGGCACGGTTGCGGTGAGTTCGGTGCTGGCGGTCTACAATTGGCCCGAGCGCAGCGACCGGTATCAGCGCGTCGCGCGGTTCGTGGACAGCTTTTTCTCTAAGCTGTCTGAGTTTCAGAAGCCGCCGCGCCATCCGAAATGGACCGAGGTGAATCTTGCCGCCGAGGTGCCGGGCTGGACCCGCTTCAAGGCCGCGCAGGACTGGCTGGCACGGGCGAGTGCGGGTGAGAAGTCAACAGAGAACACCGAGGCGAAGGGTCGGGCCACCTTCGACAGATTCATGGCATCCCGCGGTTCAGATGCTGTCGGGGCAGACAAGCGCGAAGCCCTGTTCCGAGACTTCGTCGAGTGGCAGCGGCGAAACGAGCATTGATAATACGGCGAGGGAAAAACCGAGATGAGCGCCACGCCGAACCGGCGACCCCTGCCTACCTTGAGGCTGGTTGATAGTGAGGCGGCGGCTGAGGCAGCCTCGGACCGAACAATCCTGGAGATGTGCCGCCCGCAAGCTCAGGGCGACGGGGCGGAGGTGTCCTTCGGGAGCATGTCCGCGCGCCGCCGTGCTGGGTATGCCGTGGCGAGCTTCGCTGCAATCTTCGGGCTCGTTGTGGGTGTCACCGCCCTCGTGGGATTCGGGCGCGGCGCGACCCAAATAATCAGCCCAGGTGGGCGTGCCGATGCTGGGGTTGAAGCCATCGCACGATCGCTCCGCTCGCGCGAAGCGACACTGTCTCCGCCTGCTCAAATCACGGAACAGCGGTCAACAAGCGGGAGCTTGGAAGACTGGGCTTCCGGTCTCAGCACGTTGCGCGAACAAATGCGCAGGGCATCGGAAGTGGCTACATCGCTAACGCCGTCAAAGCAAGTTGTTGCCTCTGCGGACGATCAGGCTGTTGTTGCGATGTCCGCCGCAAATGAGGCCACCGAGTCGGCCATTCCAGCAGAAGCCGCCCCAATCCTGTCGAGCGCGGCAATTGCGCCGGCTCGCAATGCGACACCGTCGACCACGGCGCTCTTGGAGCGTGCGCGTCGTTTGCTGAAGCTTGGAGATGTGGCAGCCGCCCGGCTGCTGATGGATCGAGCAGCGACCGATGGCAACGCGGAAGCCGAATTTGCCTTGGCTGAGACTTTCGATCCTTCACGTTTGGCGGCGTGGCGCGTTCGCGGAGTCCGGCCTGACACTGACAAAGCGAGGAGCTTGTACGAGCAGGCGCTGAGGCATGGCTTTGCAGAAGCTGCAACGCGTTTGTCCAGCCTGAAGTAGCCAGCCACCTGCCCCTGGACGCAGCCTGACTGCCGGAGCGTGCAATGCTCGCAGCTGTAGCTTTGCGAGTGGCTGCGGCCGACGTGATCGGCGCTCGTAGGCGCCGCGTCAGCGGCCGTCTCTCGGTTCTCGTTCGCCTTGGGAATTCAGGTCACGAGATCTTGCAGTTTCGTACCAAGAAATTAAACCTACAACATTTCCGAGTATACGCAAATCCTCTGTGCATGATGGCCGGAATGACCTGGTCGCCGCAGTTCCAAGAGGCCGCGTAGTTATTCGCCTCAGTATCTCGATTGCATCTGCGAAGGTCGTAGCCGCGAAGGAGGCCGCCGTGACGCTGCTGACCGGTGGTTCTGCCGCTCCGGTTATCCGCAGCCGCGACTGAGACTTGATCGCCGCCAACGCCCGGTCTCTCATGGGCGACGTTTGATCGGCCATGCATAGCTGTGTCTGATGTTGGAGATCTCCATGCTCACGAGAACCGCGATCTACGAGGGGACGATTCACGACGGCCAAGAGGATACGTTCTTCCAGCGTGTGCGCGACGAGCTGGAGCCGCTCTGGCGGCGCTTTCCCAACGTCGTAGCCGTACGAGTTCAACGGTTGCGCTCAAAGGACGAGGATGCCCGGCCCATCGCCATGATCCTGGAGATGGACTTCCCCGACATGGACGCGATCGAAGCCTGCCTCGCATCACCGATCCGGCCAGAATCGCATGCGGCCACCGTCGAGGTCATGAAGCTGTTCAATGGGCGCTTCTATCACTTGATCACCGAGGCCACGGTCCTGGCGCCCGCGAGCTGAAATGTGGCCGTCATTGGCGGAGCTGCTCTCGCAGAGGAGCATGGACCATGTGGACGAAGTTGGTTCTGACCACCCAGGATGCGCGGCACATCATGAATGCAGCCCGAGTTGAAGCGACGCGGCGCAGGCTCGAGGTTAGCATCGCCGTAGTTGATGATGCCGGCATCCTGATCCTGCTCGAAAGGCTCGAGGGTGCCCGCCTGCACACGCCGGACGCCGCCACACTGAAGGCCCGGACGGCTGCGATTGCCCGGACGACGACCGCGACGCTGCAGGGGCAAGTCAGCACCAACCCAGCTCTGCTGTCCTTTCCCGGGCGAATGCCGCTGAGCGGCGGGGTGCCGCTCGTCTTTCAGGAGCACATCGTTGGAGGTGTTGGATCCTCGGGTGCCCAGCCGGACGAGGATGAAGCCGTTTGTCAGGCCGCACTCGTCGCGCTTCGAGAACTACCGATCAACGGATGATCTCCGATTGGCAAGCAAAGGCAGCTTGTGCATTTGTGAAGCACGGCATTTGTCCTTCTTGAATCACGGGATGGCTGCAACTTGGCGTTACTTCTCTCAGAGCCTGTCTGAGCTCCTCGGGCGGCCGCCCCCCGCTGTCTCGCGTGCAGCCGAGAATTCCGCTTGGCGGGGCGGCGTGGTGAGCGGATGTGGACGCACCGGCATCGGACGTGTCACGAGGGGCGCCTGAAGGACCTGGTGGTGCGGTCTCCGGCCCGCCGGCAGCGACGGCGTTGCGGACGCCGGTCGGAGCCACGGCTGGCGATCATCCACACGCAGAGTATCAGGTGCACCAGGGTGCGGGCCGCGCGGCCACGACGGAGCCAAGAGCGGCCCGCCTGCGATGACGGCAGAACGCCCTCAACGATCCGGCCTGAGATCACACGCTCAAACAGGGTCTGAGGCAGTGCGCTACCGTGCAGGATGCCGCCGACCAGCAGCGGCTCGATGATGTGGCGCCCTCCCGTGGCGCGGGCGGTGGGCCTGCGGCAGCGGCGTCCCCTCCTGAGGTAGGACAGCGGGGCCATCGTGAGCTGCGACGATGCGGCGAGCCTCTTCGACAGTTAAGCCGCAGGTCGAAAGTCCATCGAGCGTGCCCACCGCGCGAGCGTACTCGGGGAGGTTGGGGCATCCCGGGAATCCAAACGCCCAGGCGGGCTCTGACGCTGTAAGCGTCATCACCAGAGCGACGATGGCAGCATGACTCCGAAATGACATAGCCGATCTCCCCTGCGACCGACGCATCCCCTCGGTTGATCAAATAGGGCGTGCCTTGTCACCGGTCAGCAGTTCGTGACGGTCCATAAGCCTTCGTGAGGCTTCCCTTCGCCAAGATCGCCCTTTGCAGGGCAGGCGGGGGGCTGCGCTGCTTGTCGCAACATGGTCAAGCTGGCACGAACTGAATGCAAGAGAGCTGTTTCAGCAGGAAATCTCCGCGCAGTTCCGACGCTCGAAGCAAAGCGCGCCTTGCTTCTGAGGCACCATTCCATCACATCAAGCCCCTGGTGGCTCGTCGACTGAATGATGAGGCCAGCTACGTAAAGTTGTAGCAAGCTCAAGCGCTCTTCATCCGTTTCCTCGCCGCCGAGGATGAGCCGACGGTGACGCATGGAGGAGAGCAGACCGATCTGCTGATCGGTGGGCTCAAATATGGTTGCTCGCCTCGGGAGAGCCGGGGCTGGCCTGGCCTTGCTGACCGGCTGCGATGAAGCACGCTTTGACACGCTGCACGCCCTGACAAGCAAGCGTGCTCAAAATCTCACGATGACTTGAGCCCGGATGGTGCGCGGCGCTCCTGGGGTGATGTTGTTGTTGTTGTCGGCCGTGTAAATGTAGCGCCGGTCGAAAATGTTCTCGATGTTCAACTGCGCCCTGGTAAACTCATTGACCTGGTAGAACAGGCCGAGGTCGAAACGATTGTAGCTTGGCAACCGGATTGTGTCGTCCGAACTGGCATAGGTATGCGTCTGGTAGATGTAACCGAGACCGATCGAGAATTCCTTCGTGACAGCGAACTTGTTCCACAGTGAGAACGAGTTGAAGGGCACGAGACCGACTGTGTTGCCCTTTACGATCGTGGCCGAGGTGGCGCTGTCGATCCGGGCATCGGTGAGGGCATAGCCGCCCGCGACCTGCCACCAGTCGGTGACGTAGCCGTTGGCACCGATCTCGATGCCCTGCGTGTTCGTCTTGCCCGAGAGGATGAAAAAGCCCGGATTGTTCGGGTCGGCCAGCCGCTGATTGGTGCGGTCCAGATTGTAGGCGGCGAATGTGAGTTGGAAGGCCGGGTTGACGTCGTACTTCGCGCCGACCTCCAGGTTCTGGAAGCGCTCCGGCTGCGCGATCACGAGGCCAGGGGTGAGCGTGCCGATCTGGTCGCCCGAACTCGGCAGATAGGACACGCTGTAGCTGCCGTAGAAGGCAAGATTTTCCAACGGCTTGATCACGAGACCGGCGCGGGGCGAAACGAGGTCGTCGATACGCGCGTTCGTCACGAATGTGCGCTGATCGGTCGATGCGAAGTCGAAGTGGTCGTAGCGCAGGCCACCGATGATCTGCACGTAGGGGTTCAGCTCGATCTGGTCCTGTGCATAGACAGCCGCGACGCCAAGGTTATAGCGGGAATTTGCGTCCGAGCCGCCGTTATTGCGGAAGGTGACCGGCAGGCGCGTGATCGGGGCGAGCGGGTTCACCACGACGCTGGTGGCGAGGTTGGATCCAAAGAACGCTGTTTCGCGGAAGGCCGAGCCCTCCTGGTAGCCAAGTTCGAAGCCTCCGAGCAGGGTGTGCTTCACGTCACCGGTGAGGAATTTGTAGGTAAAGTCGTTCTGGTTGAAGTAATTCGTCCGGGGCGTCTCATTGCGATAGCCCGTGATGGTCACCGCCGTACCGGCATTGTTCACAGCGCCACCCGGCAGGGTGTTCTGGTAGTAGCGATCGTAATCTGCAAAGCGGAACTGGCTGTGAAGCTGGACACCGCTCTCGAAGAGGTGGTCGAGTGTTGCGGTCGCGATGTTGGCGTCGACCTTGGTGAAGTTCACGTCCGGATTGCCGAAGAACGTGCGGATATTGTTGCGGTAGTTGTAGGCGCGGCCGAATTGCGAGGGGATGCCGCGATCGGGGAAGCGGTCGTCGTGGAAGTACTCGTAGGAGAGCTTCAGCGTGGTGACCGGGTCGATCAGGAACGTCATCGTCGGGTTGACGCCGTAGCGCGTCAGCTCGCCGAACTGGCGATAGGTGCCGCTGTCCTCGAACACGCCGTTGAGGCGGAAGAAAGCGCTGTCGCTGATGCGGTCGCCGACATCGACCGCCACGCGCTTGTCGCCGAACTGGCCGCCGCCGGCCACGATCTCGCGAACCCGCAGGCCGTCCGCTTCCTTGAGGACGCGATTGATGATGCCGCCGCCGCCGCCGCGGCCGAAGATCAGTGAGTCCGGCCCCTTCAGCACCTCGATGCGGTCGATGTTGTAGAGGTCGCGGAAGTACTGCACGTCATCGCGCACGCCGTTGACGAAGAAGTCCGCGCTGGTGCTCTGGCCTCGGATGATCGCCTGGTCGCGGTTGTTCTCACCCTGAGCCGGGATCACGCCCGGCACGTAGCGGAGCTGATCGGTGAGGTTCTGGAAATTCTGGTCCCGGACCTGCTCCTGGGTGACGATCGTAACGGATTGGGGCGTGTCGATCAGCGGCGTGTTGGTCTTGGTTGCGCTGCGCGTCTGCTTGGTCAGGTAGCCGATTGTGATGCCACCCTGAGGCCCAACGACACCGCCACCCTGTCCTTCGACGCTGAGCTGGTCGAGGGTCACCGCCCCGGCGCTTGGGCCGAAGCCGATAGCGCGATCAGCGGCTCGGTCCGGCACGACAGGAGCAGCTTGCTCCTGTGCCTGTGCCAGCGTGACAGCGCTCAGACAGACAGAAGACAGCAGGATACGCAAAGACAGACAAGAGGCAGGCATGACGGTCCTCGTGCTCGCTCGTCAGCCATCGGGTATGGAAGATCGCGGTGGATGCTGCGAGCGACTAGGATTCGAGCGTGTATCCACTGGCGCGACGCAAGCAAGCGGAGGTAGAAGATCATCCAAGCCTGTAGATTTTACTTGATCTAATGAAAGATATTTGGGACACCTTAACATGTTGAGGCGGCGGCGCTTTTCTCCCTTCCGCCCTCACACGCTTTAATCCGCTTCCAGCGAAGATTTTTGACATTGTTGCTGAAATGCTACGCCATCTCGGAACGATGAGGCCTTCAGCAGGTGTCAATCCCTCACAGCAACCCGCTGCCCGAGTGATCCTTGGAGGTGGACCGTGCTCAAAAACAGCGGTTTCCGAAACCGTGGGTTAGCCCTATCGCATTCCGGAAAATCCGAATGCGGCCGGGCAAGGCGACGATGTTCGGTGTTCTCGGAGGGCTGCCGGTCCTCAGCCTTCCGGGAAATGCCGTGGCAGCCCTCGTGAATGCCCTCGTCTTCCTCAAGCCGACGCTGTCCGCCCTGGCCGGCCTCGGCTTCGACGAGGTCCCACGGGACTGCGCCGTCCTGGCGGCTCCGCTCTCCGCGGTCGGGCCGCGCGACACGTTCCTGCGGGGGCGGCTCGATCGAGGGGCGGATGGCCGGCCAACGTTCACCGCGATGGCCATGCAAGACACGGCCATGCTGTTGGGTCTCGCGAAAGCTCACGCACTGACCATCCGGCCAGCGAACGCCCCGCCTGCTCAGCCGGGGGAGATGATCGAGGTGATCCGCTTCGATCG
>NZ_VZZJ01000019.1 GCF_008806345.1 Methylobacterium planeticum
GCGCTTCGCCATCCGCGAGGGCGGACGCACCGTCGGTGCCGGCGTCGTCGCCGCAATCAACGAGTAAGACGCTCACTCGCCATCGAGAGGGACGTTTGAGGGGCGGGCCCTCGCGCCCGCCCTTCACTTTCCGCCCAAGGTTTTCAGGTCATGAACGGTCAGAATATCCGCATCCGCCTCAAGGCGTTCGATCACCGCATCCTCGATGCGTCGACGCGTGAGATCGTCTCCACCGCGAAGCGCACCGGTGCTCAGATCCGTGGCCCGATCCCGCTTCCGACCCATATCGAGCGCTTCACCGTCAACCGCTCGCCGCACATCGACAAGAAGTCGCGCGAGCAGTTCGAGATGCGCACGCACAAGCGGGTGCTCGATATCGTCGATCCGACCCCCCAGACCGTGGACGCGCTGATGAAGCTCGACCTCGCCGCTGGCGTGGATGTGGAGATCAAGCTCTAAGCCCGCCGGGCCTAGAGCTTACCGTTTCATCGCGCGAGGGGAGACACCTATGCGCTCAGGCGTCATTGCACAGAAGGTCGGCATGACCCGCATCTTCACGGATGCAGGGGAGCACGTCCCCGTGACCGTGCTCAAGATCGATCAATGCCAGGTGGTTGCCCACCGCACCGTCGAGAAGAACGGCTACGTCGCGCTGCAGGTCGGCGTCGGCAAGGCCAAGGTCAAGAACGTTTCCGCTGCCGAGCGCGGCCGCTTCGCGGTCGCCAAGGTCGAGCCGAAGCGCAAGCTCGCCGAGTTCCGCGTGTCCGAGGACTCGCTGATCCCGGTCGGCGCCGAGATCACCGCGGACCACTTCATCCCGGGCCAGTTCGTCGACGTGACGGGCACCACCACGGGTAAGGGCTTCGCCGGCGGCATCAAGCGCTGGAACTTCGGCGGTCTGCGCGCCACCCACGGCGTGTCGGTCTCGCACCGCTCGATCGGTTCGACCGGCGGCCGCCAGGATCCGGGCAAGACCTTCAAGAACAAGAAGATGCCGGGTCACCTCGGCGTCGAGCGGGTCACGACCCAGAACCTGCGCGTCGTGCGCACCGATCCGGAGCGCGGTCTCATCCTCGTCGAGGGTGCGGTTCCGGGCGTCGCCGGCGGCTGGATCCAGATCCGCGACGCGGTGAAGCGCAAGCTCCCCGCCGATGTTCCGCTGCCGGGCAAGTTCCGTGAGAACGGCGCCATCGCCCCGGCTCCCGAGGCTCCCGCTCAAGAAGCGACTTCTGGGGAGAACGCGTGATGAAGTTCGATATCACCACGCTCGACGGCGCCGGCGCCGGCTCGGTCGAGCTCGACGAGGCCATCTTCGGCCTCGAGCCGCGCGCCGACCTGCTGCAGCGGATGGTCCGCTGGCAGCTCGCCAAGCGCCGCGCCGGCACCCACGCCGTGCAGAACCGCTCGGACGTGAACCGGACCCGCAAGAAGCTCTACAAGCAGAAGGGCACCGGCAACGCCCGCCACGGCGCCGCCTCCGCCCCGCAGTTCCGCGGCGGCGGCCGGGCCTTCGGCCCGGTGGTGCGCGACCACAGCCACGACCTTCCCAAGAAGGTCCGGGCCCTCGCGCTGCGTCATGCCCTCTCGGCCAAGGCCAAGTCCTCGACGCTCATCGTCGTCGACGACGTCAAGCTGGCGGACGGAAAGACCAAGGCGCTCGCGGAGCGTTTCGGCAAGCTCGGCCTGTCGAGCGCCCTCATCATCGGCGGTGCCGAGGTGGACGTGAACTTCGGTCGCGCCGCCCGCAACCTGCCGCAGATCGACGTCCTGCCGGTGCAGGGCATCAACGTCTACGACATCCTGCGTCGCGAGAAGCTCGTTCTCACCCGCGCGGCCGTCGATGCGCTGGAGGCGCGTTTCAAATGAGTGCCGATCCGCGCCACTACGACGTGATCGTCTCTCCGGTCATCACCGAGAAGGCGACGAACCTGACCGAGCAGAACAAGGTCGTGTTCCGCGTCGCCCCCAAGGCGACGAAGCCGCAGATCAAGGAAGCGGTCGAGAAGCTGTTTGACGTCAGGGTGACCAGCGTCAACACGCTCATCACCAAGGGCAAGAAGAAGATCTTCCGCGGGTTGCGCGGACAGCGTTCGGACGTGAAGAAAGCGATCGTGACCCTCGCTGAAGGCGACACGATCGACGTCACGACCGGGCTCTGAGAGAAGACCGGGTAAGGAACCAAGCCGATGGCCTTGAAGACATTCAAACCGGTCACGCCGAGCCTGCGCCAGCTCGTCCTCGTTGACCGCCGTGAGCTCTACAAGGGCAAGCCGGTGAAGGCGCTGACCGAGGGCAAGTCGTCCTCGGGCGGCCGCAACAACCTCGGTCGCATCACGGTCCGTTTCCGTGGCGGTGGCCACAAGCGCACCCTGCGCAACGTCGATTTCAAGCGGCGTGACCAGCTCGGCGTGACCGCGACCGTGGAGCGGATCGAGTACGATCCGAACCGCACCGCGTTCATCGCGCTGATCAACTACCCGGACGGCAAGCAGAGCTACATCCTGGCTCCGCAGCGCCTGCAACCGGGCGACAAGGTGGTGGCGGCCGAGCAGGTCGACATCAAGCCGGGCAATGCCGGTCCGATCGGCAACATGCCGGTGGGCACGATCGTGCACAATGTCGAGCTGAAGATCGGCAAGGGCGGGGCGATCGCCCGGTCCGCGGGCAACTACGCCCAGATCGTCGGCCGCGATCAGGGCTACGTGACGCTGCGCCTGAATTCCGGCGAGCAGCGCCTCGTGCACGGCCAGTGCTTCGCGAGCGTGGGGGCGGTCTCGAACCCCGACCACATGAACATCTCGCTCGGCAAGGCCGGTCGCAACCGCTGGCTCGGCAAGCGCCCGCACAACCGCGGCGTCGCGATGAACCCGGTAGACCATCCGCACGGCGGTGGCGAGGGACGCACTTCGGGCGGCCGTAACCCGGTCACCCCCTGGGGCGTGCCCACGAAGGGGAAGAAGACCCGGTCCAACAAGCGGACCGATACCTTCATCCTGTCCAGCCGCCACAACCGCAAGAAGTAAGCATCATGGCACGCTCCCTCTGGAAGGGGCCGTTCGTCGACGGCTACCTCCTCAAGAAGGCTGATACCGCGCGCGGATCCAGCCGCAACGAAGTCATCAAGATCTGGAGCCGTCGCTCCACGATCCTGCCGCAGTTCGTCGGGCTCACCTTCGGTGTGCACAACGGGCAGAAGCACATCCCGGTCTACGTTTCCGAGGAAATGGTCGGTCACAAGTTCGGCGAGTTCTCGCCGACCCGCACCTTCCACGGCCACGCGGCCGACAAGAAGGCGAAGAGGCGCTGATCATGGGTAAGCCCGCAACACCCCGCGCGCTCCCCGAGAACGAGGCCAAGGCGGTGGCGCGCATGCTGCGCGTCAGCCCCCAGAAGCTCAATCTCGTCGCGCAGCTCATCCGCGGCAAGAAGGTCGAGTCGGCCCTCGCCGACCTCGAATTCTCCCGCAAGCGCATCGCCCGCGAGGTCAAGAAGTGCCTCGAGAGCGCGATCGCGAACGCTGAGAACAACCACGACCTGGACGTCGACGATCTCGTCGTCTCCCAGGCCTTCGTCGGCAAGGCGCTCGTGCTGAAGCGTTTCCACGCCCGTGCGCGTGGCCGCGGCGCCCGCATCCTGAAGCCCTTCTCGAACCTCACCATCGTGGTTCGCGAAGTCCCGTCCGCCGAAGCGGCGTGAGGAGGATCTGATGGGCCAGAAAGTCAATCCGATCGGTCTGCGGCTCGGCATCAACCGGACCTGGGACTCCCGCTGGTTCGCCGGCAAGGGCGAATACGCCAAGCTGATGCACGAGGACGTCGCGATCCGCGCCGCCCTCATGAAGCAGCTGAAGCAGGCCGCCGTCTCGAAGATCGTCATCGAGCGTCCGCACCGGAAGTGCCGCGTCACCATCCACTCGGGCCGTCCGGGCGTGGTGATCGGCAAGAAGGGCGCGGATATCGAGAAGCTGCGCAAGCTCGTCGGCACGATGACCAAGGCCGACGTGACGATCAACATCGTCGAGGTGCGCAAGCCCGAGATCGACGCGACGCTCGTCGCCGACTCGATCGCGCAGCAGCTCGAGCGCCGCGTCGCCTTCCGTCGCGCCATGAAGCGCGCCGTGCAGTCGGCGATGCGCCTGGGCGCCGAGGGCATCCGGATCAACTGCTCGGGCCGTCTCGGCGGCGCCGAGATCGCGCATCAGGAATGGTATCGCGAGGGCCGCGTGCCCCTGCACACCCTCCGGGCCGATGTCGATTACGGCACCGCGACCGCCTTCACGACCTACGGGACGTGCGGCATCAAGGTGTGGGTGTTCAAGGGCGAGATCCTCGAGCACGACCCCATGGCGCAGGACAAGAAGGCTCAGGAAGAGGGTGGCCGTTCCGGCGGCCGTCGTGAGCGGGACGGCGATGGCGGGCGCGAGCGCGGCCGTCGCGAACACGCCTGACGCGCATCGCAGATCCGAGCCAAGGAAGGTGTTGAGAGGCTGCCATGCTGCAACCCAAGAAAACCAAGTTCCGTAAGCAGTTCAAGGGCCGCATCCACGGTGCGGCCAAGGGCGGCTTCGAGCTGAACTTCGGCCAGTTCGGCCTGAAGGCAGTGGAGCCCGAGCGCATCACCGCGCGGCAGATCGAGGCGGCCCGCCGCGCGATCACCCGCGAGATGAAGCGCCAGGGCCGCGTCTGGATCCGCGTGTTCCCGGACGTGCCGGTCTCGGCCAAGCCCACCGAAGTCCGCATGGGCTCCGGCAAGGGTGCGCCGGATTACTGGGCCGCCCGCGTCCATCCCGGACGCATCATGTTCGAGGTCGACGGCGTCGCCGAGGACATCGCCCGCGAGGCCCTGCGCCTCGGCGCCGCGAAGCTCCCCGTGCGCACCCGCGTCGTCGCCCGCATCGCAGACTGAGGAGGGAGATCATGAAGTCGTCCCAGAGACTGTCTGATCTGCAGGCCCTGTCCGCGGATCAGCTGAACGACGAGTTGCTGAACCTGAAGAAGGAGCAGTTCAACCTGCGCTTCCAAGGGGCCACCGGCCAGCTCGAGAACGTCGCCCGCGTCCGTGAGGTCCGCCGCGACATCGCCCGCGTCCGCACGCTGCAGCGTCAGAAGACGCTCCAGCCGACGCAGGCCTGAGGAGTCAATCATGCCGAAGCGCGTATTGCAGGGCGTCGTCGTCAGCGACAAGGGCGAGAAGACCATCGTGGTCAAGGTGGAGCGCCGCTTCACCCACCCGGTGATGAAGAAGACGGTCCGCCGCTCGAAGAACTATCACGCGCACGACGAGGCGAATGCCGCCAAGGTCGGGCAGACGGTGTTCATCGAGGAGTGCCGCCCCTTCTCCAAGACCAAGACCTGGAAGCTCGTCGAGGGCGCATCCGAGGTCGCCGCGAGCGCGTAAGGCGCGCTCGCCCTCGACACACACCCTTGCGCGAATCGCCGACGCGTTGTATGCGACCGGCCTTCGCGAAAGTTCAGCGGGGACGCTGGTCGTCCTCCTTCGACTGCGGTGACCGCGCCGGCGCTGTGAAGCGCCGATAGCGCGGTCTGTTACATGAGCCGGGGACATCAGATCCCCATCAGGCGTCGTCCGCCGGGCAATACCGCCCGTGTGCGGAAACCCGCCTGAAACAAGGAAAGGTCACTCCCGTGATCCAGATGCAGACGAATCTGGACGTCGCCGACAACTCGGGTGCGCGTCGCGTGATGTGCATCAAGGTGCTCGGCGGGTCGAAGCGCAAATATGCCGGCGTCGGCGACATCATCGTGGTCTCCGTCAAGGAAGCCATTCCGCGCGGCCGCGTGAAGAAGGGCGACGTCATGAAGGCGGTCGTCGTGCGCACGGCCAAGGACGTGAAGCGTCCCGACGGCTCGGTGATCCGCTTCGACAAGAACGCCGCCGTTCTGATCAACAATCAGAAGGAGCCGATCGGCACCCGCATCTTCGGGCCCGTGCCGCGCGAACTGCGCGCCCGGAACCACATGAAGATCATCTCGCTGGCTCCTGAGGTGCTGTGATGGCTGCCAAGATCAAGAAGGGCGACACGGTCGTCGTTCTCACCGGCCGCGACGCGGGTCGCTCCGGCGAGGTCATCCAGGTGCTGCCCAAGGACGACAAGGCCCTGGTGCGCGGCATCAACCTGGTCAAGCGTCACCAGAAGCAGACGCAGAGCCAGGAAGGCGGCATCATTTCCAAGGAAGCCGCCATTCACCTGTCCAACATCGCGGTGGCCGATCCCAAGGACGGCAAGGCGACGCGTGTTGGTTTCCGCATTCTCGAGGACGGCCGCAAGGTTCGGTTCGCCAAGCGCTCGGGGGATCTGATCGATGGCTGAGGCAAAGACGGACGGCTACGCGCCGCGGCTCCGCAAGCACTACGACGAGGTGGTGCGGCAGAAGCTGATCGAGGAGTTCGGCTACAAGAACCCCATGCAGGTTCCGCAGATCGAGAAGATCGTCATCAACATGGGCGTCGGCGAGTCCACTGCGGATTCGAAGAAGGCGACCGTGGCTGCGGGCGACCTCGCGCTGATCGCCGGCCAGAAGCCCGTGATCACCCGGGCCCGCAAGGCCATCGCGACCTTCAAGGTCCGCGAGGGCATGCCGATCGGCTGCAAGGTGACGCTGCGCAAGCAGCGCATGTACGAGTTCATGGACCGCCTCATCACCATCGCGCTCCCGCGCGTGCGTGACTTCCGCGGCCTGAACCCGAAGTCGTTCGACGGGCGCGGCAACTACGCGCTCGGTCTCAAGGAGCACCTCGTGTTCCCGGAGATCTCGTACGACAAGGCCGAGCAGATGTGGGGCATGGACATCGTCGTCGCCACGACCGCGAACACCGATGCCGAGGCCCGCGCGCTGCTTCAGCATTTCCAATTCCCGTTCCGGCAGTAAGAGCTCGCTCTTAGACGCGGACACTGGAGAGAGAAGACATGGCTAAGAAGAGCTCAGTCGAGAAGAACAACCACCGGAAGGATCTGGTGAAGCGGTTCGCCGAGAAGCGCAAGGCGCTGCTGGCGACCGCGAACAACGAGTCCCTCGAGATGGAGGAGCGCTTCGAGGCGCGCCTCAAGCTCGCGGAGCTTCCCCGCAACTCGTCCGCGACCCGCATCCGCAACCGCTGCGAGATCACGGGCCGTCCGCGCGCCTTCTATCGCAAGATGGGCATCTCGCGCGTCGCGCTGCGGGAGCTCGGCAACCGGGGCCTGATCCCCGGCCTCGTCAAGTCGAGCTGGTAAGGAGGCAATCACCATGGTCAACGATCCCGTGGGTGATATGCTCACCCGCATCCGCAACGGTCAGCAGCGCCGCCGCAACGTCGTCCAGACGCCCGGCTCGCGCCTGCGCGCCAGCGTCCTCGACGTCCTCAAGTCCGAGGGCTACATCCGCGACTACGCCACGACCGATCACGGCAACGGCCGGACCGAGTTCGCGATCGAGCTGAAATACTACGACGGCAAGCCCGTCATCCGCTCGATCCAGCGCGTGTCGAAGCCCGGCCGCCGGGTCTACTCGTCGGTGGGCGAGCTGCCGCGCGTCGCCGACGGTCTCGGCGTCACCATCGTGTCCACCCCGCAGGGCGTCATGGCCGACCACGAGGCGCGCGAGCGCAACGTCGGCGGTGAAGTGCTCTGCAAGGTGTTCTAACCCGGACGAGAGGAGGAGAGCTCATGTCTCGCGTAGGCAAGAAGCCCGTCGCCGTCCCGTCTGGCGTGACCGCCACGGTGACCGGTCAGACGGTTAAGATGAAGGGTTCGAAGGGCGAGCTTCAGTTCGTCGTCCCGAGCCTGGTCTCGGTCGCGCTCGAGGACGGCGCGGTCTCGGTCCAGCCGAAGGACCAGTCCAAGCAGGCGCGCTCCCTGTGGGGCACGTCCCGCGCCCAGGTGGCCAACCTCGTCGAGGGCGTTTCGAAGGGCTTCGAGAAGAAGCTCGAGATCACCGGCGTCGGCTATCGTGCCGCCATGGCCGGCAAGTCCCTCAAGCTGTCGCTCGGCTACAGCCACGACATCGAGTACGAGATCCCGGCCGGCATCACCATCGTGACGCCGAAGCCGACCGAGATCGTGGTCACCGGCATCGACCGCCAGCGCGTCGGTCAGGTCGCCGCCGAGATCCGCGACTACCGCGGTCCCGAGCCCTACAAGGGCAAGGGCGTGAAGTATGCGGGCGAGTTCATCTTCCGCAAGGAAGGCAAGAAGAAGTAAGGACCGGCCGACATGTCACGCAAATTCGATGCACTCGACCGCCGCAAGGCGCGTGTGCGCCGCGCGCTGCGGGCGGCGGCCAACGGGCGGCCCCGGCTCTCGGTGTTCCGCTCGTCCAAGCAGATCTACGTCCAGGTCATCGACGATGCCCAGGGCCGCACGCTGGCCTCGGCCTCGTCTCTGGACAAGGATCTCAAGGGCAACCTGAAGACCGGCGCCGACGTGGCGGCGGCCTCCGCCGTGGGCAAGCTCGTCGCCGAGCGCGCCAAGGCGGCCGGCGTCTCCCGGGTGATCTTCGATCGCTCGGGCTACCGCTACCACGGGCGCGTCAAGGCGCTCGCCGATGCCGCCCGCGAGGGTGGTCTCGACTTCTAAGGCCCGGATGCGCGGGAAGGCCCGGTCCCGGGTCCGGTCCCCGCGCCCGTGGCCTCCTCAGGTGATCGGCGGTGACGGGGCGGTGCGCCGCCCCCGACACGGACAAACATCAAGCGAGCGGGCCCGCCGCCCGCGTCAGTGAGACGGATTGGGAACAGATGGCACGTGAACGGGAAGGCGGGGGCCGCGGCCGCCGCGACGATCGCGAGGAGCGCGACAGCGAGTTCGTGGACAAGCTCGTCCACATCAACCGCGTCGCCAAGGTGGTGAAGGGCGGCCGTCGCTTCGGCTTCGCGGCGCTCGTCGTCGTCGGCGACCAGAAGGGCCGCGTCGGCTTCGGCCACGGCAAGGCGCGCGAGGTGCCTGAGGCGATCCGCAAGGCGACGGAAGCCGCCAAGCGCGGCCTCATCCGGATCTCGCTCCGCGAGGGCCGGACGCTGCACCACGACGTCCAGGGCCGTCACGGCGCCGGCAAGGTCATCCTGCGCGCCGCGCCCCAGGGCACCGGCATCATCGCGGGCGGCCCGATGCGCGCCGTCTTCGAGACCCTCGGCATGCAGGACGTCGTCGCGAAGTCGCTGGGGTCGTCGAACCCCTACAACCTCGTGCGCGCAACCTTCGAGGCCCTGAAGAACGAGGACAGCCCGCGCTCGGTCGCGGCGCGGCGCGGTCTCAAGGTCTCGAGCCTTCAGAGCCGCCGCCGCGACGTCGATCCGGCGGACGCCTCCGAAGCCGCAGTCGCGTAAGGGGAGGGTGGAATGGCTACCAAGACTCTCCGGGTCGAGCAGATCGGCTCGCCGATCCGCCGCGAGGCTTCCCAGCGCGCGACGCTGATCGGCCTCAAGCTCAACAAGCTGCACCGGGTCTCCGAGCTGGAGGATACCCCCTCCGTGCGCGGCATGATCCGCAAGGTGCAGCACCTCGTGCGCGTCCTCGACGGCGCGGCTTGAGGAGGGCATCATGAAACTGAACGAGATCCACGACAACGTCGGCGCGACCAAGAAGCGGATGCGCGTCGGCCGGGGCATCGGCTCCGGCAAGGGCAAGACCGCGGGACGCGGCGTGAAGGGCCAGAAGGCCCGCACCGGCGTCTCCATCAAGGGCTTCGAGGGCGGTCAGATGCCGCTGCATCGGCGCCTGCCCAAGCGCGGCTTCAACAACATCCATGCCGCCGACCTGAACGAGGTCAATCTCGGCCGGGTTCAGGCCGCGGTCGAGGCCGGCAAGCTCGACAAGAGCGCCACGGTGACGATCGACAGCCTCGTGGCCGCCGGCATCATCGCCCGTGCCCGCGACGGCGTGAAGCTCCTCGGCGTCGGCGATTTCAGCACGAAGCTCGCCTTCGAGGTGACCCGTGCGTCGAAGTCGGCGATCGCGGCGGTCGAGAAGGCCGGCGGGACCGTGAGCGTCGCCTTCGCCTCCGGTGTGTCGACCCGCGGCAAGGCCGAGGCGACCGCGTAACGCGGTTGCACCGGGTTCTCGCAGCCCTTAAGTCGAAGCGCTGAGCGGCGGCCCGTGCGACCTCGCGCGTGGCCGCCGCTTCGTTTTTCAGGGGTGCCCTCAGGCCCCGTACAATCCGTTCTCAGGAATACAGGCCATGGCCTCAGCCGCCGAGCAGCTTGCCGCCAACCTCAATTTCGGGGCAATCGCGAAGGCCGATGAGCTCAAGAAGCGCATCTGGTTCACGCTCGGCGCCCTCGTGGTGTTCCGGCTCGGCACCTACATCCCGATCCCGGGCATCGACCCCGAGCAGTTCGCGCGGAACTTCCAGCAGCAGGCCGGCGGCGTGCTCGGCCTGTTCAATATGTTCTCGGGCGGGGCCGTGGAGCGCATGGCGATCTTCGCGCTGAACATCATGCCCTACATCTCGGCCTCGATCATCATTCAGCTCCTGACCTCGGTGATCCCGAGCCTGGAGACCCTGAAGAAGGAGGGCGAGTCCGGCCGCAAGGTCATCAACCAGTACACCCGCTACCTCACGGTCCTCCTCGCCCTGGTGCAGTCCTGGGGCATCGCGGTGGGGCTGCAGAGCTCGAGCGCGGCGATCGACCCGGGTCCGTTCTTCCTGCTCTCGACGGTCATCACCCTCACGGGCGGCACCCTGTTCCTGATGTGGATCGGTGAGCAGATCACCTCGCGCGGCATCGGCAACGGCTCGTCGCTGATCATCTTCGCGGGCATCGTCGCCCACCTGCCCACCGCCATCATCGGCGCGCTGGAGCTCGGCCGGACGGGCGCCCTGTCCTCCGCGGTGATCCTCGGCGTCGGCATCGCGGCGATCGCCCTCGTGTACTTCATCGTCTTCATGGAGCGCGCCCAGCGCCGCCTCCTGATCAACTATCCCAAGCGCCAGGTCGGCAACCGCATGTACGAGGGCCAGACCTCGTTCCTGCCGCTGAAGCTCAACACCTCGGGCGTGATCCCGCCGATCTTCGCCTCCTCGCTGCTGCTGCTGCCCGCCACCGTGGCGAGCTTCTCGGCGAACCAGGGCGGCACCGGCTTCCTGGCCACGATCACGACCTATCTGGGGCACGGCCGGCCGCTCTACATGCTGCTCTACGCTGCCCTGATCATCTTCTTCGCCTTCTTCTACACGGCGGTGGTGTTCAACCCGCAGGAGACCGCCGACAACCTGAAGAAGCATGGCGGCTTCATCCCGGGCATCCGCCCCGGCGAGCGCACCGCGGCCTTCATCGACAAGGTGCTGACCCGCATCACCCTGATCGGCGCCCTCTACCTCACCTTCGTCTGCCTCGTGCCCGAGATCCTGGCCTCCTATGCCAGCGCCAGCCTGGGCTTCGGCGGCACCTCGCTCCTCATCGTCGTCTCGGTGACGATGGACACCGTGGCCCAGATCCACGGACATCTGATGGCCCACCAGTACGAGGGCCTGGTGAAGAAGGCGAAACTCCGCGGCGCCTCGACCACGCAGCGCCGCCGCTAGGCGTCGTGTTCGTGGGTGCGCGCCGCGCGCCCGCGAACATTTTTCCTCGCGCTGGACCGCATTGGCCTTTTCTCCGACTCGCCCGGACGCGCAATTCCGGTAGAACGACGTTTCGCGGGCGATGCCAGGGAGGCTTCGCCGGACGCCCTGCAAGCCCGAAAGCGGGCAATGGACGAGGATCGATGCCATGCGGATCATTCTGCTCGGACCGCCCGGCGCGGGGAAGGGGACGCAGTCCGAGCGGATCGTGGCGCGGTTCGGGATCCCGCAACTCTCCACCGGCGACATGCTGCGCGCGGCGGTGGCGGCCGGAACCCCGGTCGGCCTCCAGGCGAAATCCATCATGGAGAGCGGCGGGCTCGTGCCCGACGCGGTGGTGGTCGGCATCGTGGCCGACCGCATCGAGGAGGCCGATGCCAAGCGCGGCTTCATCCTCGACGGCTTCCCGCGCACCGTCGAGCAGGCCATCGCCCTCGACAAGATGCTCGCCGAGAAGGGCATCGCCCTGTCGGCCGTCGTCGAGTTCAAGGTGGACGAGGAAGCCCTCGTGGGCCGCATCGCCAGGCGCGCGGAGGAGACCGCCGCGCGCGGCCAGCCGGTCCGCAAGGACGACACCCCCGAGGTGTTCAAGACGCGCCTCGAGGCCTACCGGCGGCAGACCGCGCCGCTCTCCGCCTACTACGCCAAGACCGGCATGCTCCAGGCGATCGACGGCATGAAGCCGATCGACACGGTGACCGAGGAGGTCATGTCGGCGCTCGAGGCCCATGTCGAGAAGGCGACCTCCTGAGCGCCGCGGCGCGTTGACAAAGGGCGAGTTGACAAAGGGACTGGCCCGCGCTAGCAGGCCCGTCTTCGTCCAGACGCGATTGGGTCCGGGGCGCCTCGACAGGGGCGGTCGCGGGCCGACTTGTCGTTCGGACGGCGTGCAGGGGCCGGCCTCCACCGGACGCACGTGAACCGAGACACCGGCGCGGGCTGAGAGCCCGAGCGCCACATGGAGCAAGACCTTGGCCCGTATCGCAGGCGTCAACATCCCGACGAACAAGCGCGTCGTCATCGCGCTCCAGTACATCCACGGCATCGGCTCGAAGAAGGCCGAGGAGATCACCGAGAAGGTCGGCATCCCGGCCGAGCGCCGCGTGAACCAGCTCACCGACGCCGAGGTGCTCCAGATCCGCGAGACCATCGACCGCGACTACATCGTCGAGGGCGACCTGCGCCGCGAGGTCTCGATGAACATCAAGCGCCTGATGGATCTCGGCTGCTACCGGGGCCTGCGCCACCGCCGCAACCTGCCGGTCCGCGGCCAGCGCACCCACACCAACGCCCGCACCCGCAAGGGCAAGTCGAAGCCGATCGCCGGCAAGAAGAAGTAATTTCCGGCTTCCGGAGAGCCGGGCTCGCCCCGTCCCTCCCACGGCCCCGCGCCGGGCGCCCCTCCGACGGGACCCGGCCCGAACCTGGCGGCGATCCGAGGATGCGCCGCCGAGATCCTGGAAGAATCCCGAGCGCCTGGTGTTACGGGCGTGCTTGAAGGAAGTGAGCGAGACATATGGCCAAGGAACCGACCCGCGTCCGCCGGCGCGAACGCAAGAACATCGTCTCGGGCGTCGCGCACGTGAACGCCTCGTTCAACAACACGATGATCACCATCACGGACGCGCAGGGCAACACGATCTCCTGGTCGTCGGCCGGCGCGATGGGCTTCAAGGGCTCGCGCAAGTCGACCCCCTACGCCGCCCAGGTCGCGGCCGAGGATGCGGCCCGCAAGGCCTCCGAGCACGGCATGCGCACCCTCGAGGTCGAGGTCTCGGGCCCGGGTTCGGGCCGCGAGTCGGCGCTCCGCGCGCTCCAGGCCGCGGGCTTCACCGTGACCTCGATCCGCGACGTCACCTCGATCCCGCACAACGGCTGCCGCCCGCGCAAGCGTCGCCGCGTCTGAGCGGAGACGCGCGGCGGACGGAGCGGCAACAGACGGAGGACTGCGTGGCAGACGGTTCGAAGGCACTTCCGGGGGCCCTGCGTTGGAACCTGGGCGATCTCACGATCACCGTTCTCAACGACGGGTACCTGCCGGAAACCCTCGACGTCGTCACAGGGATCTCGAAGGCGGAGGCCGGCACGCTTCAGGCGGCCGGCTTTCGTGCTGAGGCTCCCCGCCTCACCCTGAACGCCTTCCTGATCACGGGTCCGGGCCGCGCGCCGGTCCTGATCGATACCGGGATGGGCGGGTTCGGGGGCGACACCCTCGGCCGCGTGCCGGCGGCCCTCGCGCTGACGGGCACGCGGCCGGAGGAGATCGGGACGGTTCTGCTGAGCCATCTCCATCCCGACCACGCGGGCGGCCTGCTCTCGCGGGAGGGCCAGGCGGCCTACCCGAACGCCGAGGTCGTCCTGCACGCGGACGAGGCGGCACACTGGCTCGGCGACGCGGCCCTGGCGCGGGCGCCCGCCGAGGCGAAGCCCTATTTCGAGGGCGCGCAGAAGGCGCTGGCGCCCTACGGCGACCGGATGCGCACGATCACCGGAGGCGAGGTGGCTCCCGGGGTGACCGCGGTGCCGCTGCCGGGCCACACGCCCGGGCATACGGGGTTCCGCATCGTCTCGGGGGGCGAGACCCTGATGATGTGGACCGACGTGGTGCACCTGCCGGCGATCCAGTTCAGGCAACCGGAGGCCGGCGTGGTCTTCGATGTCGACGGCGAGCAGGCGCGGGCGACGCGCAAGCGCGTCCTCGACGAGGTCGCGAGCGAGCGCAGCTTCATCGCGGGCTCGCATCTCGAATTTCCGGCGCTCGGCTACGTCGTGCGCGAGGGAGCCGGATACCGCTTCGTGCCCGAACTCTGGGTCGCGGCACAGTAACGAATCATTCGGAGGCCGAACCGCGCGTGGGGGCGCGGCGGGGCGGCATCCGGCGCGGGCCATGAGTGCGGACCGCGCCCGTATTGCGAGAGGTAGGACCGTGGTCATTCAGAAGAACTGGCAAGAGCTCATCAAGCCGAACAAGCTGCAGGTCTCGACCGGCGACGACCCGAAGCGCGTCGCCACGGTCGTGGCCGAGCCGCTCGAGCGCGGCTTCGGCACGACGCTGGGCAACTCGCTCCGCCGCGTGCTCCTCTCCTCGCTGCAGGGCGCGGCCGTGACGTCGGTCCAGATCGACGGCGTGCTGCACGAGTTCTCCTCGATCCCGGGCGTGCGCGAGGACGTCACCGACATCGTCCTCAACATCAAGACCATCGCGATCCGCTCGCAGACGGACCAGCCGAAGCGCATGACCCTGCGCAAGACCGGCCCGGGCACCGTCACGGCGGGCGATATCGGGGCGGTCGGCGACATCCAGATCCTGAACCCGGACCTCGTGATCTGCACCCTCGACGACGGCGCCGAGATCCGGATGGAGTTCACGGTCGCCACCGGCAAGGGCTACGTCCCGGCCGAGCGCAACCGGCCCGAGGACGCGCCGATCGGCCTGATCCCGGTCGACGCCCTGTTCTCGCCCGTCACCAAGGTCAGCTACCGCATCGAGACCACCCGCGAGGGCCAGGATCTCGACAAGGACAAGCTGACGATGACGATCGAGACCAACGGCGCGGTCACGCCGGAGGATGCGCTGGCCTACGCCGCCCGCATCATCCAGGACCAGCTGCAGGTCTTCGTGAACTTCGAGGAGCCCCGCAAGGAGGAGGCCGCGCCGCTCGCGCCGCAGCTGCCCTTCAACCCGGCCCTCCTCAAGAAGGTCGACGAGCTGGAGCTGTCGGTCCGCTCGGCGAACTGCCTGAAGAACGACAACATCGTGTATATCGGCGACCTCATCCAGAAGTCCGAGGGCGAGATGCTGCGGACCCCGAACTTCGGCCGCAAGTCGCTCAACGAGATCAAGGAAGTGCTGGCCGGCATGGGCCTGCATCTCGGCATGGACGTTCCCGGCTGGCCGCCGGAGAACATCGAGGATCTCGCCAAGCGCTTCGAGGAGCATTACTGAGGCGCTCGGCCCCGCGACCCCGCTCTCCGAGAGCCGGGGTCGCGTCGGGAGAATCCCGCCGCGGGGTCAAGCGGATCGAGAGAGAAGCCCCGCTCCCGGGGCGCATGGCCGTACCGTGGCACGGCGGCCATCAGAATGAAGGAAAGCCATCATGCGTCACGGTTTCCGCGGTCGTCGCTTCAACCGCACCACCGAGCACCGCAAGGCGATGTTCGCCAACATGTCCGCCGCGCTGATCAAGCACGAGCAGATCATCACCACCCTGCCGAAGGCCAAGGACCTGCGTCCGGTCGTCGAGAAGCTGATCACGCTGGGCAAGACCGACAGCATCCACGCGCGTCGCCTGGCCATGTCGCAGATCCGCGACGAGGCGATGGTCAAGAAGCTCTTCGCCGTGCTCGGCCCGCGCTACAACGCCCGTCCGGGCGGCTATTGCCGCATCATGAAGGCCGGCTTCCGCTACGGCGACAACGCCCCGATGGCGGTCATCGAGTTCGTGGACCGCGACGTCGATGCCCGCGGCAAGGATTCCGGCCCGGTCCAGGGCGGCGAGGCCGAAGCGGCCTGATCGGTCGAAGCCCGACAGTTTCGAACGGATGCGAGAGGCGGCCCCCCGGGGCCGCCTCTTTCGCGTTCAGGGCCTCGCGTCGGCCGAGAGCGGGCGGGAAAAACCCCGGCCGTCAGGGGGTGCGGGCGGTGTCGAGGAGCGCCGAGACCCGCGCGGCGAGCTCGCCCGAGCCGAAGGGCTTCGTCAGCACGGGCACGTCGTCGGGGATTTGCATCGCGTCCGCGTGGCCCGTCAGGATCAGGACGGGCAGGTTCGGCCAGCGGCGGCGCAGGGTGGCGGCGAGCTCGACCCCCGACATGCCCGGCATGGCAAGGTCGGCGACCACGAGATCGAAGCTCCGGCGCTCGAGGAGCGCCAGCGCGGCGGCCCCGTCCCCGGCCTCGGTCTCGCTGTATCCGAAACCGCTCAGGAAGGACGCGGTGACGTGCCGGACCTCGGCATCGTCGTCGACCACCAGGATGCTGGCGGGACGCGCCGCGACGGGGGCCGCGCGGGTCGTCTCGGCCGCCGCATCCGCCGCACCCTCCGAGCGGGGGAGCAGCAGCTCGACCCGGGTTCCCTCGCCGACCGTGCTCTCGAGGCGCAGGCGCCCCTTCGATTGCTGCGCCAGGCCGAACACCATGGCGAGGCCGAGCCCCGTGCCCTGGCCGACCGCCTTGGTGGTGAAGAAGGGCTCGCAGACCCGCTGCAGGATCTCCGGCGGGATGCCGGTCCCCGCATCTGCGATGGCGACCCGGACATACTCGCCGGGGCTCAGCTCCGCATCCTCGGCGGCGACGCGGTCGAGGGCGGTGGTGATCGTGATGACGCCGCCCTCGGGGCTCGCGTCGCGGGCGTTGATGCAGAGGTTCAGGATCGCGAGTTCGAGCTGGTCGGGATCGACATGGACCGGCGGCAGGTCGGGGGCGAGGTCCGTCGTCACGCTCACGAGGCCGCCGAGGCTGCGGCCGAACAGGTCGCCCATCCCCTCGATCAGGGCGTTCACGTCGGTGGAGCGGGCCTGGAGGTCGTGCGAGCGGCTGAAGCTGAGCAGGCGCTTCGTCAGCGAGGCGCCGCGCTGGGCCGCCCCGGTGGCGTTCTCGATCAGGCGCTGCACCCGGGGCTGGTCCTCCACCTTCGGGCCGACGAGCTCCAGGCTGCCGAGGATCGCCGTCAGGAGGTTGTTGAAGTCGTGCGCGATGCCGCCCGCCAGGGTGCCGAGCGCCTGCATCTTGTCGGACTGGCGAAGCCGGGCCTCGAGGCTGCGCTGCTCGGTGACGTCGCGCTCGATGGTGGCGAGATGGGCGATCTCGCCGGAGGGCGCGCGGATCGGCACGCGTACCACGTGGCTCCAGCGCTCCGCCCCGAACGGCCCGTCCGACACGAGGGCATCGCTCGCCGCGCCCGAGCGGATCGCCGCCGCGTCGGCCTCGGCGGCGGCGCCGGCCCGCGCCCCGAGGAGGTCCGCCTCGCTGCGGCCGAGGCAGGCCTCGATGTCCTGCCCCAGAAGCAGCGCCTTCCGGGCGTTGAGGCGGATGAAGCACCCCTGCGCATCCTTGAACGAGATCGCGTCGGCGGAATGGTCGAGGAGGCCGAGGAGCAGGGCGCGCTCCGTGGCGAGGTCGCGCCCGAGCCGGTGGCGCTCGAAGGCGTTGCGCACGGTACTGCGCAGGAGGACCGCGTCCCAGGGCTTCGTGACGTAGCCCGTGATGCCGCCGCGGTTCAGCGCCGCGATGACGGCGGTGATGTCGGCATAGCCCGTCAGCAGGATCGCCTGCGCCTCGTGGAAGGCGCGGGCCTCCGCCAGCAGGACGTCCCCGGTCATGCCGGGCATGCGCTGGTCCGAGATGACGACCGCGACGTCCGGGTCGGCGGCCAGGATCGCGAGGGCCTCGGACGGCTTCGTGGTGGTGACGACCTGGTACTCGTCCTCGAACAGGTCCTCGAGGGCGATCAGGATATCCGGCTCGTCGTCGACGGCCAGGATCGTGCCTTTGGTCATGCTCAAGCGGCCTGCCGCGGAATGCCGATCACGAAGCAGGCTCCACCTCCTGGTGCCGACTCGACGGTGAGCGAGCCGCTATGCGCCTGAACGACGCTGTACGCAATCGCGAGCCCGAGGCCCGTGCCGGAGCCGACGGGCTTCGTGGTGAAGAACGGCTCGAAGATCTTCTCGCGCAGGGTCTCGGGGATCCCCGGCCCCGTGTCGCTGATCCGGATCAGGTCGATGTCGTCGGTGCTCTGGGTCGCCACCCGGATCGTGCCGCCCTCCGGCATGGCGTCGGCGGCGTTCCCCAGGATGTTCATCACGACCTGATTCAGGAGGGCGGGGGTGCAATGCACCTCCGGCCGCCCCACGAAGTCGCGCTCGACCGCGATGCGGGTGCCGAGCTTGTGCTGGATCAGGGCCAGCACCGTCTCGATTGCCTCCGGCACGTTGACGAAGGAGCGCTCGCCCTCGTCGAGGCGGGAGAACTTGCGCAGGTTGAGGACGAGGTCCTGGATCCGGGTGAGGCCCATCCGCATGGAGCCGACCCGGTCCCGCGCCTTGGCGAGCGCGCGCGTCGCGCCGGCATCCTCGGCGGGGGCGGCGATGTCCCCGAGGAGGCGCTCGACCGTGCCCTGGTGGGCCAGGATGAAGGCGAGAGGGTTGTTGATCTCGTGGGCGATGCCGGCCACGAGCTCGCCCAGCGACGCCATCTTGGCCGCCTGGACGAGCTTGGCCTGGGCGTCCGTGAGCTTGCGGTTGGCATCCGCCAGGTCGCGGTTCGCCCGCTCCAGGGCGCCGGCGAGCCGGGCGCGGGCCTCCGCCGCCTCGGTCTCGGCCCGGGCGCTCTCGAGGGCGCGCTCCCGGTCGCCGAACTCCCCGGCGATGCGGCGGTTGTCCTCCTCGAGGAGACGGCGGCGGACGAGGCCGCGCACCCGCATCACCAGAACCTCGGCATCCGCCTTCGAGACCACGTCGTCGGCGCCCGCCGCGAAGGCGTCGACGAGAAAGTCCTTGGCGGGCGCGCTCCCGGCGATCCCGACGATCTGGAAGGTCCCGCCGGCCTCCGCGCCGGCCCGGCGCTGGTGGATCGCGCCGCAGAGCGCGAGCCCGTCATAGGCCGGGCCGAGCAGGTCGACCGTGACGCAATCGAACCCGGCCCCCGGCGCGTCGAGGGCGCCGAGGGCGGCCTCGTGCCCGTCGGCGGCGGTCACCGCGTGCCCCTCCTGGGAGAGGAGACTGGCCAGGAAGGTGCGGTAGGTGGCGCTGCCATCCACCACCAGCACCCGGCCGCGCCGGAAGGCGGCGCCCCCCGGCCCCTCGGCGGGGGGGCTGCCCTTGCGCTCGCGCAGGAGGGCGCGGATGCGCAGGATCAGGAGGTCGCGGTCGGCGGACTTGGCGACGTAGGCGTCGGCGCCGCTCTCCAGGCCCTGGCGCTCGCCGTCGCGGGCGCCGGTGAGCATCAGGAGGGGCAGGGCGCGGGTGCGCAGGGACAGGCGCAATTGCCGGGTGAACTCGTCGCCGTTCATGCCCGGCAGGTGGTAATCGGCCACCACGAGGTCGGGCAGGTGCAGGTTGAGGTGGTCGAGGGCCGATTCCGCCGTCGGGCAGCGCTCGACCGCGAAGCCCTGTGCCTCGAGGAACAGGCGCAGCTCAAGGGCCTGCGTCTCCGAATCCTCCACGAGGAGGAGCCGGGGCGCCGCGGACCCGGCCGGTCCCTCGGGGACCGCGCTCACGGGGCCGGCTCCGTGCCGGTCCCGCGCAGGAGCTGGACGGCGATGCGGTCGAGGGGCAGGACGCTGCGGGCGGCGGCGAGGCGCACCGCGGCGGCCGGCATGCCGTAGACCACCGCGGTGCTCTCGTGCTCGGCGATGGTGGCCGCGCCCGCCTTGCGCATGTCGAGGAGGCCGAGCGCCCCGTCCTCGCCCATGCCGGTGAGGAGGACCCCGATGCCCCGGGCCCCCGCCTGCCGGGCGACCGAGCGGAACAGCACGGTGGCGGCGGGGCGCTGGCCGCCGACCGGCAGGGAATCGAGGATGCGCAGGATGCCGTTCTGGCCGAGCTCGAGGTGCCGGTCGCCCGGCGCCACGTAGACCCGGCCCCCCTCGGCCCGCTCGCCGTCCCGGGCGATCCCGACGGGCAGGGGCACGACGCCGTTCAGCCAGGAGGCGAAGCCCTCCATGAAGGCGGCCCCCATGTGCTGCACCACGAGGACCGGCAGGGAGAAGCTCTCGGGCAGGCCACCGATGACGCGGGCGAGGGCGGGCGGGCCCCCGGTCGAGGCCGCGAGGGCGAGCACCGTCGGCCGGTCGGAGGGCGGGGGCGCCGCCACGGGCACCGCCACCGGCGCCGGGGCGGCGCTCGTCACGCGCCCCGCCCACTCGGTCCCGATCGGACGGCGGCGGATCACCGGGACCTGCGCCATGATGCGCAGCTGCGTGCAGATCTCCCCCGCGACCGCGTCGTAGCCCGCATGGGTCGTGGCCACCGGCTTCTCGACCACCGAGAGGGCGCCGGCCCGCAGGGCGTTCATCGAGATGCGCAGGGAGGAATCCTCCACCGCGTCCGCCACCACCACGATCGGGGTCGGCTGCTCGGACATGATCCGCCGGGTCGTCTCCAGCCCGTCGATGCCGGGCAGGCGGATATCCATGGAGATCACGTCGGGCCGGCTCGTCGCCAGGGCTTGCAGCGCCTCCTCGCCGGAGGCGACCGCCGCCACCAGTTCGAGGCGCGGGTCGCGCCCGACGATGTGCATCAGGAGGTGGCGCACGACGAGGCTGTCCTCGACCAGCATGACGCGGACGCGCGCCGTCACAGGAGCTGCCCGATCGTGTCGAGCAGCTGGCGCTGGTCGAACTTCTGCTTGGTCAGGTAGGCGTCGGCGCCGAGGTCGAGCCCGCGGGCCACGTCCTCGGCATCGCCGCGGGAGGTCATCAGGATGACGGGCAGGCGCGCGAAGGCGTCCTCGGCCCGCAGCGCCTTGAGCAGGCCGAACCCGTCGAGGCGCGGCATCTCCACGTCGGCCACGACCAGATCGACGGTCTCGATCGCGGCGCGCAGGCGATCGAGGGCGTCCTGGCCGTCGACGCAGACGACCACCCGGTAGCCGGCCGCTTCCAAGATGCTCTTCTCCAACGTCCGCGTGGTGATGGAATCATCGACGACAAGAATCGTCGAACGTCGCGTTCCCGGCATCGTTCCGCCCGCGTCCCCGCGGGGCTCGGACGCACCCGCGGCGGCCCCACCGGGCGGCCCGCCGGCGGATCTGGTCTCGCCGACGCGATCGACAACCCCCTGGGGGTCGAGAACCAGGGCCGGCACGTCCCCCGGCAGGATCACGGTGCCGGAGAACAGCCGCGCGTCGGCGCCGATCGGCGGGGCGGGCAGCACCAGCAGGGTGCGCACGTCGACGAGGCGGTCGACCGCGAGGACGAAGCGCTCGCCCGCCTCGCGCAGCAGCAGGGCGGTGAGGTGGGTCGTCTCGGACGCGGCGTCCCGCGCGGGCAGCCCGACGAGATCCGCCAGGGGGATCACCGGCAGGTTCAGCTCCGCCCCGCCCGGACCCTCGATCCGGGCCACGGCCCGGCCCATGGCGCGGCCGAGCGCCGCCCGGTCGAGGCGCAGCAGGCGCTCGACGCCCGATCCCGGCAGCCCGAAGGTGGCGCCCCCCGCCTCGACCAGGAGCACGCTGCGGCGCGAGGCGGAGAGCGGCAGGCTCATGGTCAGGGCGGTGCCCCAGGGCGCGCGGGGCTCCAGCCGCACGCTGCCCCGGAGCGCCCGGACCGCGTCGGCCACCACCGAGAGGCCGAAGCCGCGCCCCGACAGGGTGTCGACCGAGGCGGCGGTGGAGAAGCCGGGCTCGAAGACGAGGCCGAGCAGAGTGTCGGGATCGGCGGCATCCCCCGGCGCCAGGAGGCCGCGGGCGCGGGCGGTGGCCTCGATCGCCGGGAGGTTCGGGCCCCGGCCGTCGTCCGAGACCGCGATGAGGAGGCGCCCGCCCCGCACGGCGACCTCGAAGGCGATCGTCAGCGCCGCCGGCTTGCCGGCCCGGCGCCGCGCCTCCGGGGCCTCGGCCCCGTGGCTGAGCGCGTTGCGCAGGGCGTGCAGCACCGGGTCCTTGAGGATCTGGAGCATGCCCCGGTCCACCGGCAGGTCGAGGCCGCGCACGCTCACCTCGATCTCGCGGTCCTGCTCGCGGGCGGTCTCGCGCAGGGAGCGGGCGAAGCCGCCGAACACCGTCTCGGCGGGGACGAGGGCGAGGCGCTCCGCCTGGGTCCGGATCCGGGCGGCGGCGCCCTCGACGGCGCTCGCCACGCCGGTCTGCCGCCGGGCCAGGTCCAGGGTCTCGCGGCCGAGCACCGCCAGGGCCGCCTCCAGGGCGCGCAGATCGGCCCGGACGGCCGCGAGGGCGGCCGTCCCGGCCTCGCTCCCCTGCTCGTGCAGCACCCGCGCGAGGGTCGCGAGGGCCCCGCGCTCGCGGGTGGCCTCGGCCCGGCGGCGCAGCTCCGCGGCGTTCCGGCCGAGCCGGGACAGGCCGTCGGCCACCAGCCCCTCGCCCCCGAGGGTGCTGGTCAGCTCGTGCGTCGCCCGCGTCAGGGCCTCGACCGCGTCGGCCGGCACCCGCAGCAGCGCGAGGGCCGGATCGACCGCCGGCTCGGACTGCGACGACGTCTGTTCGGGCTGCGCCGAACTCGCCTCAAGCTGCGCCGGCTCGGGCTCGGGCCGCGCCAATCTCGGTTCGGGCCGCGCCGATGGCGGTCCGGGCTCTGCCGGCGCCGTCTCGGGCTCCGCCGGGGGGCCGGCGGCGAGGCGCCCGTCGAGTGCCGCGAGGGCGTCCCCGGGCATTGCGGGCGCGGCGGTGGTCTTGAGGTCGGCGACGTAGGCCTCGATCCGGTCGAGGGCGAGATGCGTCGCGCGGGTGGCCTCGCGGTCGAGGCGCGTGGCGCCCGCCACGATCCGCTCGAACAGGGTCTCGAGGCGGTGCGCCACGGCCTCGACCGGGGGCAGGTCGACGGCGCGCGCCGCCCCCTTCAGGCTGTGGGCCCGGCGGAAGATGTCGTTCCAGTCCGGCGGGCGTCCCTCCGCGCCGCCGGCCAGCGCCGCCCGGATCGCGTCGATATGCTCGCGATGCTCGACCTCGAAGGCCGCGAGGAGCTGCTGGCGGATATCCATCGCGGGGGTACGGGTGCCCTAGTGCCGGTAGCGCTCGGCCAGGGCCATCAGCGCCTGGGCGAGCTCGGTGAGGTTGGCGGAGGCCGCCTCGACCTCGCGGGTGCCGGCGGCCGTCTGCTGGCTCGCCTGCCGGATGTTCTGCAGCGCGCCCATCACCTGCTCGATGCCGAGCTGCTGCTGGTTCGTCGAGGCGACGATCTGCTGGAAGGTCTGCACGCTCTCCTCGACCCGGGCCGTGATCTCCTCGATGGCCCTCTGGGTGGTGTCCGAGCGGGTCTTGCCGGTGGCGGCGCGCTTGACCGCCTCCTCGGTCAGCATCACCGAGGTGTTGATGCCCCGCTGGATCTCGCCCAGGATGGTGCGGACCTGGGCGGTGGCGCCCTTGGCCTGGTCGGCCAGGAGCTTCATCTCGGCGGCGACCACCGCGAAGCTGCGCCCGCCCTCGCCCGCCGCCGCGGCCTCGATGGCGGCGTTGAGCGCCAGGAGGTGGGTCCGCTCCGAGATGTCGTTCACCGTGGTGATGATCTCGCCGATCGTCTGCGTCTTCTCGGAGAGCGCCACGATGTTGCCGGCCACCGCCTCGGCCTGCTCGCGGATCGCCTCCATGGCCCGGGCGGTGTCGGCCACCGCCCGCAGGCCCGCCTTCGAGGTCTGGGCGGTGGCCTGCGCGGTGGCGATGACCTCGCCCGCGCGCTTGGTGATCTGGGCGCCCGAATGGGTGATCTCGTCCACCGTCGCGGCGGTCTCCTGCACGGCGGCGAACTGCTCCTCGACGCTGGCCGCCTGCTCCTGGGCCGAGGCCCGGATCTCGGCCGCGGCGGCATTGAGGTCGGCGGTGGCGGCCCGGTTGGTGCGGGCGAGGTCGGCGAGCCCCGCCACCATGCCGTTGAGGGTGCGCCCGAGGCGCCCGATCTCGTCGTCGGCGCGGATGTCGAGGGTCCCGGACAGGTCGCCCGAGCCGACCCGGTCGGCGAATTCCATGACCTTCTCGAGGGGCCGCACCACCGCCCGGCTGATCAGGATCGTGACGAGGATCGACAGCACCACGCTCGCCAGCAGGGTCAGGATGATCGAGAGCCGGCTGCGCTCGTAGATGTCCCGCACCCCGCGCTGGCCCGCCGCGATGCCCTCGTCGAGGAGGTCCCGGGTGCGGTCGACCCCGCGCAGGAAGGCGTCCTGGCTGCGGGTCAGCTCGTCGTTGCGGGCCTCGACCGCCTCGATGTCCTTGGCGGCGATGGCGATGAGCTGCGCCTCGCCGCCGCTGCGCAGCTGGCGGAAGCTCGCCACCGATCCGTTGGCCGCCTCGTTGAGGCGCCGCCAGACGACCGCGCGCTCGGGCGAGACCGAGGTCGCCCGGTACTCGTCGGTGGTGCGCGCCAGGGCGGCCAGGAGCGCCTCGGTCTCGCCCGCCGCGCGGCGCCAGGCGGCGGCCGGGTCCTCCTGGTCCGAGGCGGGGCGCTTGCCCGAGATCGCCGCGATCACGGCGTTGCGGCGCAGGATGCCCATGTCGCGGGAGCGGTTGCCGAGGTCGTCGAGCTTGCGCGCGACGGAGAGGTCCCGGCTGACGATGGCGTCGGTGGTGTCGCGCACGGCGCCGATCTGCCCGAGGGCGTAGATGCCGAGCGCCACGATCACGAGGGTGATGGCGACGAAGCCGAGGAGGATCCGGTTTCCGATCGAGATCGACACGCGTCAGGCTCCGACATCCGGCAGCGCGGCGGGCAGGAAGGCCCGCGGGGCCGCGATATTCCAGGCTGGGGTCACGGCAGGTAGCGCCGCAGGAGGCGCGGCAGGTCGATGACCACGAAATCACCGAGCCCGGCCGCGCCGCGTTCCGCCGGGCCATAGCCCGAAACGGCCTCGCTGCCCAATCCGCCGAATGCGCCGAGGGCGGACGCCGCCGCGTCCCTGGCCGTGTCCCTTGCCGCGTCCCTGGCCGCGTCACTTGCCGTGTCCCTCGCCGCGGGGTCCGCCGAGCCGCCGTCGAGGCGCGCGACGCCGAGCACCCGGTCGACCGCGAGGGCGAGCGGGGCGGCGCCCCCGCGCAGGACCACGAGATGCCCCTCCTCGGCCCGCTCGCCGCCGGGATCGCGCGCGGGATCGCGAGCCGGGCCGCGCCCGAGCGCGCGCGCGAGGCCGATCACGCTGACGATGCCGCCCGAGAGCGCCACGATGCCGAGGAGCGCGGGCGGCGCGCCGGGGATCGGGGTGCAGGGCCGCGCGGGCAGGACCCGCGCGACCGCCGCCATGGGCAGGCCGTAGCGCTCGCCGCCGCCCGTGCAGACGAGGATTCCCGGAGCCGCCTCGACCCCGGCACCGCCGGCCCGCTCGCTCCCGCGCCGGGCCAGGGCCGCGGTCCGCGCCGCGCGCAGGGTCCTGGCGCGCTCGGCCTCGCCCGCATCCGCCGCGCGCTCGATCTCGCCCGCGTCCTGGCCGCCCGCGCTCTTGCCGCCCGAAGCCTTGCCCGCCGGGCCGTCCCCCGTTGCCGTCCCGACCACGCCAGGGCCTCCCTAACTCAATCCCGCCCTGGCGAGGCGCGCGCTCTCGGCCACCTGCCGGGCCTTCGCGCCGTCCCCCTCGGGCACCGCGGTGTCCGGCAGCAGCGCTTGCGCCAAGCCGGCCGCGTTGTCGAGGGCCCGGCGCGCCGCCGGGAGCCGCCCGGCCGAGGCGAGGAGCAGGCCGAGGTGGTAATGGGCCATGACGAAGCCGCGGTCGAGGTAGAGCGCCGCCCGCAGGCTGCGCTCGGCCTCCGCCTCGCGCCCGAGGCTGCGGGCGAGCAGTCCCTCGTAGAAGCGCAGGCGCGCGTCGGTGGGCGTCTCGGTCAGGGCCGCGCGGGTGCTGCGCCAGGCCTCGGCGGTCTCCCCCGCATCCGCCAGGGTCCGGATCCGGGCCAGGATCTCGTCGGGGGGCAGGGGCAGGCCGTCGCCGACGAGATCGGGCGGCACGCGGATCGCCGCGGCCGGGTCCGGCAGGATTGCTGGCGCAGGCGCCGCCGGCGGCACGGCGCGGTCCGGCCCGTCCGTCGCCGCCGGCGGCACGGGCTCAGCCGGGAGCGCGGGCGGGGCCACGGGCGCGCGGGCCGGAGGGGCGGCGGGCCCGGTGGCCGCGAGGGCTTCGGGCGGCGGCAGGCGCGCCACGAGGACTTCCGCGCCGTCCTCCCGGCGCCGGTAGGCGACGGTTCCGGGCAGGTTGACGGGGGCGAGCCAGCCCGCGAAGGCGGGGTTCGGCTCCGCATGGCCGATCAGCAGCCAGCCGCCCGGCCGCAACCGCCGCGACAGGGCCCGGACGATCGCCGCGACCGTGTCCGCGTGGAAGTAGATCAGCACGTTGCGGCAGAGGATGAGGTCGAAATCGGGGGTCGGGGCCGGCCCGCCCGCCTCGATCAGGCTCATCAGGTTCTGGCGCTCGAACCGGACCATCCGGCGGAATTCCGGCCGCAGGACGTAGGTGCCCTCGCGGGCGGGGCCGGGCTGGGCCGGGAGCCGCAGGAAGTAGCGCTGGCGCTCCTCGGGGGGCAGGGTGCGCATGGCCCAGCGGCCGTACTCGGCGGCCCGGGCGGTGGCGAGCGCCGCGTGGCTGATGTCGGTCCCGGTGATCGCCACGTGCCAGTCGGGCAGGGCCGCGCCGAGGAGCTCGTGCAGCAGGATCGCCAGCGAGTAGGGCTCGGCCCCCGTCGAGCAGCCCGCGCTCCAGACCCGCAGGGTCACGTCCGCCTGCCGCGCCGCGATCAGCCCCGGCAGGATCGTGTCGCGCAGGGCCTCGAACTGCTCGGCGTAGCGGAAGAAGAAGGTCTCCCCGATGGTGATCTCGGACTCGAGGGCCGCCCATTCCCGGGGCCCCGTCCGGCGATCCTCGAGATGGGCGAGGTAGGCGCCGGAATCCGGCACGCCGCAGGCCTTGAAGCGGCGGCGGAGCCGGTCGAACAGGAGGTCGTCCTTGTCCGCGTAGTAGTGGTGGCCGGTGCGCGCGATGATGCGCGCCTTGAGGGCGGCGTAGCCGGGATCGCCGTGGGGGTCGCGTCGCGCGGCCTTGCGCATGCGGGTCGCGCTCAGCCGGCGGAGAGGGCGGCGAGGCGTTCCTGCGCGGCGCGGGTGAGGGCGGAGAGGCGCTCCTGCTCCTCGACCGTCAGGATGCGGCCGGGGGCGAGCGCGTGGACGAGGCGGTCCCCGAGGGTGATCTCGGCCTCGACGCAGCCGTTGAGGGTCTGCCGACCCGAGACCGGTCGGACCGCCTCCGGCGCGACGGTCACGAGGTCGCTCGCCCGGTCGACCAGGAAGGCGGTGGCGCGGTCGGCGGCGAGGACGAGGTGATCGTAGGCGCCGGGCTCGCGCGCCTCCGCGCGCAGGCCGAACAGGCGGGCGAGATCGACCACCGGCACCGGCTCGCCGCCGAGGTTGAGGAAGCCCGCGAGGAGCGGGCCGAGGGTCGGGGGGCGGAACAGGTTCGGCAGCGGCAGGACCTCGCTCACCGCCGCCCGGGGCAGGGCGCAGGGCACCCCCGCCACGTCGAGGAGGAGGTAGGCCGCGCCCGCGGGCGGCGGCGTCTTGTTGGCCGCGCCCGCGGGCGGCGGCGTCTTGTCGATGGGCTCGGCCTGCGCCGATCGGTGTGGGGACAAGGGGAACGCCGTCTCCTTCGGGCCAGCGGCCCTGCAAGCTCCTTCGGGCCAGCGGCCCTGCAAGCTCCTTCGGGCCAGCGGCCCCGCAAGCGTGATAGGTCGGGCCGGGGAGCGGGGCAATCAAGGCGCCGATCACGGAACCGAGGCCGGCCGGGCGCGAAACCCGGAACCGACCCCGTTGACGCTGCTGGGGGCCTCCGCTATGAGACGCGACACTTTTAGGCGACTCGCCGTTCCCGGCGGGTCCGGAAGGTCCGGACGTCACCCCGATGCGTCACATCCTTATCGTAGCGGAAGCGCCACTGACGGGGCGGCCCTGACACGGGGCCGCGATCCGGGCGGTGGCGCATGCAGGGTCCCGATCGGGGCCCTTTTTTGTTGCCCGCGGCCGGGTCGGATGCGCGACGGAGTTCGAGAACGGGTTCAAGGAGGAAGACGATGAGCGGCGAGGTCATGACCGGGGCCGAAATGGTCATCCGGGCGTTCCGGGATCAGGGTGTCGATACGTTGTTCGGGTATCCGGGCGGCGCAGTGCTGCCGATCTACGACGCGCTCTTCCATCAGAACGCGGTCAAGCACGTGCTCGTGCGCCACGAGCAGGGCGCGGTCCACGCGGCCGAGGGCTATGCCCGCTCGTCCGGCAAGGTCGGCTGCGTCCTCGTCACCTCGGGCCCCGGCGCCACCAACATCGTCACGGGCCTCACCGACGCGATGCTGGACTCGATCCCCCTCGTCTGCATCACCGGCCAGGTCCCGACGCACCTGATCGGCACCGACGCGTTCCAGGAATGCGACACGGTCGGGATCACGCGCCACTGCACGAAGCACAACTACCTGGTCAAGTCGATCGACGACCTGCCGCGCATCCTGCACGAGGCCTTCTACGTCGCGAGCCACGGCCGCCCGGGGCCCGTCGTCGTCGACCTGCCGAAGGACATCCAGTTCGCGAGCGGCCTCTACGAGCGCCCGAGCTTCGACGGCCACAAGACCTACCGCCCGGCGATCAAGGGCGACGCGGACAGGATCCGGGCCGCCGTCGAGCTGATGGCCGGCGCCCGCCGCCCCGTCTTCTACACCGGCGGCGGCGTCATCAATGCGGGGCCCGAGGCCTCGCGGCTGCTGCGCGAGCTCGTGGCCGAGACGGGCTTTCCCGTCACCTCGACCCTGATGGGGCTCGGCGCCTTCCCGGCCTCGGACGACAGGTTCCTGGGCATGCTCGGCATGCACGGGACCTACGAGGCCAACCTCGCGATGCACGAATGCGACGTCATGATCTGCATGGGCGCGCGCTTCGACGACCGCATCACCGGCCGCCTCGACGCGTTCTCGCCCTTCTCGAAGAAGATCCACGTCGACGTCGACGCCTCCTCGATCAACAAGGTCGTCAAGGCCGATGTCGGCATCGTGGGCGATTGCGCCTCGGTGCTGGAGGACATGCTGGCCGCCTGGCGTGCCCTGCCGGCCGAGCCGGACAAGGGCCGCCTCGAGGGCTGGTTCTCGAAGATCACCACGTGGCGGGCGCGCGAGTGCCTCGCCTACTGGCCGTCGGGCACGATCATCAAGCCGCAATACGCGGTGCAGCGCCTCTACGAGGCCTGCAAGGACCGCGAGACCTACATCACGACGGAGGTCGGCCAGCACCAGATGTGGGCGGCCCAGTACTTCAAGTTCGAGGAGCCGAACCGCTGGATGACGTCGGGGGGCCTCGGCACCATGGGGTACGGCCTGCCCGCCGCCATCGGCACCCAGCTGGCGCACCCGCAGGGGCTCGTCATCGACATCGCCGGCGAGGCCTCGATCCTGATGAACATGCAGGAGCTCTCGACCGCCGTGCAGTACCGCCTGCCGGTCAAGGTCTTCATCCTCAACAACGAGTACATGGGCATGGTGCGCCAGTGGCAGGAGCTGCTGCACGGCTCGCGCTACTCGCAGAGCTACTCGGAGAGCCTGCCGGACTTCGTGAAGCTCGCCGAGGCCTACGGGGCCAAGGGCATCCGCTGCGAGAAGCCGGGCGAGCTCGACGCCGCGATCCGGGAGATGCTGGCCTATGACGGCCCGGTCATCTTCGACTGCGTCGTCGACAAGACCGAGAACTGCTTCCCGATGATCCCCTCGGGCAAGGCGCACAACGAGATGATCCTGTCCGACTACCTCGGCGAGACCGGCGTCGAGATCGGCGACGTCATCTCCGAGGAAGGCAAGATGCTGGTCTGACGGGGCCGGGGAGGACAGGACCATGAACGCCATGAACACCCACTATCCGGATCCGGTCCGGGTCGAGACCGTCAACCGGCACACCCTCGCGGTGATCGTCGACAACGAGCCGGGCGTCCTCGCCCGGATCTCCGGCATGTTCTCGGGCCGGGGCTACAACATCGAGAGCCTGACGGTGTCGGAGACGGAGGAGGCGCGCCACCTCTCCCGCATCACCATCGTGACGACGGGCACCAACGCGGTGATCGAGCAGATCAAGGCCCAGCTCGACCGGCTCGTGCCGGTGCACCGGGTCGTCGACCTCACCCTCCAGGGCAATTCCCTGGAGCGCGAAATCTGCCTCGTGAAGGTGGTGGGGCAGGGCGAGCACCGCAGCGAGGCGCTCCGCCTCGCCGCCGCCTTCGGGGCCAGGACCCTCGACGCGACGCTCAACTCCTTCGTGTTCGAGCTTACCGGCTCGACCGAGGAGATCGACCGCTTCATCCGCCTGATGACGGTGATCGGCCTCGTCGAGATCTGCCGCACCGGCATCGCCGCGATGGGACGCGGGGCGGAGCCGCTCTAGGCTCCGAACGCGGGACCCGACGCCGACCAGGACGCAAGCCGCATGACCGCCCGCACCCTCTACTACGCCCCCGGCGCCTGCTCGCTGGCCTCGCACATCGCCCTGGAGGAGACCGGCCGGCCGTTCGAGACGGTGCGGCTCGACCTCCAGGCCGGCGACCAGCGCGCCCCCGAATACCTCGCGATCAACGAGCGCGGCCGGGTGCCGGCCCTCTCCGAGGAGGGCTGGGTCCTCACCGAGAACACCGCGCTCCTGCGCCACATCGCCCGGTCGCACCCGGAGGCCGGGCTCTGGCCCGAGGCGCTGCGCCAGCAGGCCGCCGCCGACGAGTGGCTCGGCTGGCTCTCGACGAATCACCACCCGGCCTTCGCGCATGTCCGCCGGGCCGAGCGCTACAGCGCCGACGAGGCCGCCCTCGCGGCGATCCGGGCCAGGGGCGCCGACACCTACGGGGACCTCTGCACCATGACGGAGGTCCGCCTCTCGAACGGGGGCTGGGCCCTCGGGGAGCGCTACAGCGTGGTCGATCCCTACCTGCTGCTGTTCTGGATCTGGGGCCGGAGCCCGGCGCTGGGCTTCGACATGGCCGGGCGCTTCCCGGCCTGGACCGCGCATGCCCGCGCGATGGCGGCCCGCCCGGCCGTGCAGCGGGCCTTCCACCGGGAAGGGCTCCCCCTCCCGGCCTGACACCGCCTCCGGGTTGTCCGCGCGGGACGCCCGCCCTGTGGCGATTGCCCCTTTCGTCAAGGGGATCGCCTCGCTAAAAGCGCGCCCATCGCACGGCCGCGCGAACGAGGGCGCCGGAGCGCACTCGACCGCCACCACGCCAAGAAGGAAGAAGCCGCCATGCGGGTCTATTACGATCGCGACGCCGACCTGAACCTCATCAAGGGCAAGAAGGTCGTCATCGTCGGCTACGGCAGCCAGGGCCATGCCCACGCGCTCAACCTGCGCGATTCGGGCGTCAAGGACGTCGTCATCGCGCTGCGCGAGGGCTCGGCCACCGCCAAGAAGGCGGAGCACGAGGGCTTCACGGTGATGTCGGTCGCCGACGCCGCCAAGTGGGGCGACGTGGTGATGATGCTCACCCCGGACGAGCTCCAGGGCGACATCTACCGGGAATCCCTCGAGGGCAACATGAAGCAGGGCGCCGCCCTCCTGTTCGCCCACGGCCTCAACGTCCACTTCAACCTGATCGAGCCGCGCAAGGACCTCGACGTCCTGATGGTCGCCCCGAAGGGCCCCGGCCACACGGTGCGCGGCGAGTACCTCAAGGGCGGCGGCGTGCCGACCCTCATCGCCATCGCGCAGGACGCCTCGGGCAACGCGCACGACCTCGGCCTGTCCTACGCCTCGGCCAATGGCGGCGGCCGCGCCGGCATCATCGAGACCACCTTCAAGGAGGAGTGCGAGACCGACCTGTTCGGCGAGCAGGCCGTGCTCTGCGGCGGCCTCGTCGAGCTGATCAAGGCCGGCTTCGAGACCCTGGTCGAGGCGGGCTACGCCCCCGAGATGGCCTATTTCGAGTGCCTGCACGAGGTGAAGCTCATCGTCGACCTCATCTACGAGGGCGGCATCGCCAACATGAACTACTCGATCTCGAACACCGCCGAGTACGGCGAGTACGTCACCGGCCCGCGCATCGTCACGCCGGAGACCAAGGCCGAGATGAAGCGCGTCCTCACCGACATCCAGTCGGGCATCTTCACCCGCAACTGGATGCTGGAGAACAAGGTCGGCCAGACCTCGTTCAAGGCCACCCGCGCCAAGCTCGCCGCCCACCCGATCGAGGAGGTCGGCGCCAAGCTCCGCGGCATGATGCCGTGGATCTCCGAGAAGGCGCTCGTCGACAAGTCCCGCAACTGACTTCCCGGGGGCCGGCCTCCCCGGCGCGGAGGGCGGCGCTCATCACCTCTCCCGCACGGGAGAGGGGGCGCGGCGTGCCACCCGCGCCAGATCCAACCGCATGGCGTGACGCGGAGGGTGGTGCTCATCACCTCTCCCGTCCGGGAGAGGTCGAGTCGGCGCCAGCCGACCGGGTGAGGGGTGCGACGCATCCGGACAACGCGCATCCCTCACCCCAACCCTCTCCCGCACGGGAGAGGGGGCGCGGCGTGCCACCCGCGCCAGATCCAATCGCATGGCATGACGCGGAGGGTGGTGCTCATCACCTCTCCCGTCCGGGAGAGGTCGAGTCGGCGCAAGCCGACCGGGTGAGGGGTGCGACGCATCCGGACAACGCGCCTCCCTCACCCCGGCCCGCTTCCGCGGGCAAACCTCTCCCGCACGGGAGAGGGGGCCCGTCGCGGCCCCCGCGGGCTGGCCGGGGCCGGACGCGAGACGGCGCCGGGTCAGACCGCCCGCAGGGTCGGGCCGCGGCGGACGAAGCCGACGATGTCCTTGACGGCGTCGAGGGTCGGGGCCGCGAGGGCGGCGGCGCGCTCGGCGCCGTCCGCCAGGACCGCGTCGATCTGGGCGGGATCGGCCACGAGGCGCTTCATCTCGGCACCGAGTGGGGCGAGCGATTCCACCGCGAGCTCCACCAGGGCGCCCTTGAAGGCCGAGAACTGGGCGCCGCCGAACTCGGCCAGCACCGCCTCGCGGGTCGCGCCCTTCAGCGCCGCGAAGATGCCCACGAGGTTGTCGGCCTCGGGCCGGCCGGCGAGGCCCGCCACCTCGGAGGGCAGGGCGTCCGGGTCTGTCTTGGCCTTGCGCACCTTCTGGGCGATGGCGTCGGCGTCGTCCGTCAGGTTGATGCGCGAATTGTCCGACGGGTCGGACTTCGACATCTTCTTGGTGCCGTCGCGCAGCGACATCACGCGGGCGGCCGGCCCGCCGATCAGCGGCTCGGTGATGGGGAAGAAGCCCTCGCCGTGCCCGTGCGCGGCGATCGACTCCGCGAAGTCGTTGTTGAACTTCTGGGCGATGTCGCGGGTCAGTTCGAGATGCTGCTTCTGGTCCTCGCCGACGGGCACATGCGTGGCCCGGTAGGCCAGGATGTCGGCGGCCATCAGCACGGGATAATCGTAGAGCCCGACGCTGGCGTTCTCCCGGTCCTTGCCGGCCTTGTCCTTGAACTGGGTCATCCGGTTGAGCCAGCCGAGGCGCGCGACGCAGTTCAGGACCCAGGCGAGCTCCGCGTGCTGGTGCACCTGGCTCTGGTTGAACACGATCGAGCGCTTCGGGTCGATGCCGGCGGCCAGGAAGGCGGCCGTGACCTCGCGGATCTGGCTCTTCAGCTCGGCCGGGTTCTGCCACAGGGTGATGGCGTGGAGATCGACCACGCAATAGAGGCATTCGGACCGCGCCTGCATCTCGACGAAGCGCTTGATGGCACCGAGGTAATTGCCGAGATGCAGGTTCCCGGTCGGCTGCACGCCGGAGAACACCAGTTCCTTGAACGCGGCCATCGGCGCGGTCCCTTCGAGCCTTGAGACGACGTCTGAAGCGACCTGGGCCGTAACCACCTCGCATCCGTCGAGGGGCGGGGTTCTGGCACCCCGGGCGCGACCCGGTCAAGGACCGGCCGGAGCGCCGCGGCTGCGGGCGCTGGAGGGCGCATTCCCGACCGGGGTCGACGCCGCCGCCGTCCCGTGCGAATCCCGCATCCTCCACGGGAGCTGGGCGGCGGCGCCCGCCCTGCACGACGGCACCGGGCCGATGCTGGCCGAGCGTCGCGAGCCCGCGGCCGCGCGGCGGAGCAGACGCAGACCGGCTGCACCCTGCGGACGACGGATTGCCGCGACCCCGGCCCGGGCAACGGCCGCTGCGGCCACGACGGCGCACGGCTCTCGCCCGACGAGAAGGCGGCGCTCCTCGACGATACGAAGACCCTGTCGGGCCGCTCCGCGGCCCCGCCGCTTCGGCGCGGGCTGGTTCAGGTCCGCCCGGTCCCGGCTGCACCGACCTTGCCTGCACCGACCTTGCCTGGATCGATCTTGGCCTGCCCGGTCGGGCAGAGGTCGAGGAGCACGCAGGCGCGGCAGGCCGGGTTGCGGTGATGGCAGACCTGCTGGCCGTGCAGCATCAGGACCTCGTGGTTGTCGTAGAGGTCCTGCGCGCTCCAATCCGCCGGGAGCTGGCCCCGCAGGACCGGGTGGGCGGGGCCGACATCGACCGCCGGGCCGATCAGGCCGAGGCGCTGGGCCACCCGGTGGTGGTGGCTGTCGACGGGCAGCGCCGGCATCCGCAGGACCGAGAAGGAGAGCGTGGCGGCGCTGGTCTTCGGGCCGATCCCCGGGATCGCCTCGAGCCAGGCCCGGGCCTCGTCGACGCCCATGTCCCGCAGGAAGTCGAGGGAGAGGCGGCCGTGCCGCGCCGCGATGCTGCGCAGGGCCGCCCGGATGCGCGGCGCCTTGAGCTCCGGCCAGGTCACCCCCGCGATCGTCGCCTCGATCTCGGAGACGGCTGCGTCGCAGAGGGCGGACCAGTCGGGGAAGCGGGCGCGCAGGGCCTTGAAGGCCCGGCCGGATTCCTGGTTGCGGGTGCGGTGCGACAGGAGCGAGGAGACGAGCTCGCTCACGGGATCGAGGCTGTGGAAATAGGGGATCGGGCAGCCGTAGACCGGGCAGAGCAGGCGGTGCACCGCCAGCGCCTTGTCGCACAGGCCCGCATCGGCGGGGACGGGCGCCCCGCGCGCGGGGCGGGGGCGGTTCGGGCGGGCGCCCGCGAGATCGTGACCGGGTGCGATGGGCATGGGGGCCGAATCCGCGAGCGCGGCCGCCGGTTCCGACGGCCGCGCTCGGACCGGGGCCCGCGGCGGCGTCACGCCGCAGGGCGGGGCGGGGCAGGGCAGGGGGCGGGGCGGGCGAGGCCGGCGGCGGGCGCCGGCCCGCCGCCGCGGCGTGACGCCGCCGCGGCCCTCACTTGACCAGGGCGTAGATGTTCACGTCGAGCTTCTCGTCGGCCCGGTCCTTCAGGTCGGTGACGTATTCCTCGATGAAGCGGTCCTGCACCACCACGTCCTTGGCATCCAGATAGGCGGTCAGGGTCTCGTAGGTGCCGTCGATCTCGTCGTAGGAGCCCTTGTGCGGGAAGCGGAGCGCCTTGCCGCTCGGGGTGGTGCCGAGGCGCAGGGCCTCGCCGTCACCCGGCTTCGCTTCGGCAGGTCTGGCTTCGGCGAGCCTGGCCTCTGCGCCCCTGGGGTCCGGCAGCGGCGCGATCGGGATCATCGCCTCGTACTGGAAGCCGTCGTCGTCGGTCTTGGCGAAGACCGCCACCGGCCGGCCGGTCGGCACGATGCCGGCCCGGGCGAGCTCGGCCTCGATCCGCGCGAAGGCCGCCCTGAGGCTCGGCACCGCCTCCTCCCATTTCGACTTGCCCGCGAGGATCGCGGCGGGCTTCGGGGGCAGCGAGACCTCGTCCACGTCGTTGGCGTCGCCCGGGGTCGCCACCAGGGTCTCGCGCGCCGCCGGCGCCGCGACGCCGGGGGCGGGCGATGGGGCGGGCGATGGGGCGGGCGATGGGGCGGGCGATGGGACGGGCGGCGTCACCGCCTGGGTGGCGGAGGGGGCCGCCGACTCGCCGGGGCGGGACCTCGCGGTGTCGGGCGCGGTGGTGGTCGGCAGCGGGTCCGTCACGGCGGGCGGCGGCGCCGTCGAGGCCGGCGGCGGCGCGTTGGCGGGCGGGGCGGGCTGCTGGGCCTCGGCCGGGAGGAGCCCCGGGGCAAGCGCGCAGAGCCCGGCAAGCAGCGTCAAACGAAGGCGGGTCAAGGATGGCGCTCCGGCTCGTGGTCAGGCGGTCGGGTCCGGGCCGAGCGAATCGGGGACGGCCCCTCCGGCCCGGAAGGTAGTGACGAACGGGCCCGCCCGCGAGATGGCCCGTCCGCCCGTCCGCGCAACGTGCGGCCGGCGCGCGGCGGATCGGCCACGCGGGGCAGCGCCGCGCTGCGACCTGCGGATCACCGCAAGACCTGCCCGGCACGGGAAGACCTCCTGAGCACGGGTAAGACCTGCCCCGCGCCTCCGCCCCTCGTGCGCGGGCCGGCGCTTTGCCATATAGCGGTCCCGCAAGACCCGGTCCGCGATCCCGGCAGGCCGACGTCCGGCGGGCCGGGCCCCGGCGGACCCGGATCCCGACAGGCAGATTCCCGGCACCCATGAGCGCACTCGCCCACAGACGGTTCCTGAAGATGCACGGCGCGGGCAACGCGATCGTGGTGCTCGACCTGCGCGGCACCTCGGTCCTGGTCCAGCCCGAGGAGGCGCGCGCCATCGCGGCCGACGCGCATTCGGCCTTCGACCAGCTCATGGTGCTGCACGATCCCGTGAGCCCGGGCACCGACGCCTTCCTGCGGATCTACAACACCGACGGCTCGGAATCGGGGGCCTGCGGCAACGGCACCCGCTGCGTCGCCTTCGCGATGTTCGACGACCCCGCCATGGCGCGCCCCGCCGAGAGCGGGCGCCTCGTCCTCGAGACCCGGGCCGGCCTCGTCGAGGTGCAGCGGGTCGCCGACCGCTCCTTCACGGTCGACATGGGCCGGCCGCGCCTCGCCTGGGACGAGATCCCCCTGCGCGACCCCTTCCCGGATACCCGCCGGATCGAGCTCCAGATCGGCCCGATCGACGATCCGATCCTGCACTCGCCCGGCGCCGTCAGCATGGGCAACCCGCACGCGGTGTTCTTCACCGACCGGGACCCCGACAGCTACGACCTCGCCCGGTTCGGCCCGATGCTGGAGAACCACCCGGTCTTCCCGGAGCGGGCCAACATCTCGCTCGCCCAGGTGACCGGCCGCGACGCGATCAAGCTCCGGGTCTGGGAGCGCGGCGCCGGGCTGACGCTCGCCTGCGGCACCGCCGCCTGCGCCGCCGTGGTGGCGGCCGCCCGGCTCCGGATGATCGGCCGGGGGGCCACCGTCAGCCTGCCCGGGGGCGACCTGGTGATCGAGTGGCGGGCGGACGACCACGTCCTGATGACGGGGCCGGTCTTCCTCGAGGGCGAGGGCAGCTTCGCGCCCGAATTGTTCATGATTTCTTCCAGATGAGCATCGCGACGCTGACCTTCGGCTGCCGCCTCAACACGGTCGAATCCGAGGTGATCCGCGCCGCCGCGGAGGGGTCGGGACCGCCGGGCGGGCGGATCATCGTCAACACCTGCGCGGTCACCGCCGAGGCCGGCCGCCAGGCCCGCAAGGCGATCCGCCGGGTCGCCCGCGAGCGCCCCGACGCCGAGATCCTGGTCACGGGCTGCGGCGCCGAGGTCGAGACCGCCCTCTACGCGGCGATGCCCGAGGTCGCCCGTCTCGTCGGCAACGGCGACAAGCTGCGCCCGGAGGCCTGGGCATCCCGCCACGCGGGCATCCGCGCCGGCACCGGCGCCGTCATGGCCGAGGAGACGGCCGAGCCGACCCGGATCGCGGGCGTCGCCGGGCACACCCGGGCCTTCGTGCCGGTGCAGAACGGCTGCGACCACCGCTGCACCTTCTGCATCATCCCCTTCGGCCGGGGCCGGTCGCGCTCGGTCCCGCTCGCGGCGGTCGTCGAGCAGGTCGCCCGCATCGTCGCCCATGGCGGCCGCGAGGCGGTGCTCACCGGCGTCGACCTCACCGCCTACGGGCGCGACCTTCCCGACGCCCCGGGCCTCGGGCGCCTCGCCCGGGCGATCCTGGCCGGCGTGCCGGACCTCGCGCGGCTGCGCCTCTCCTCGATCGACTCGATCGAGGCGGACGACGAGCTCCTCGACGCGATCGCCTCCGAGCCGCGCCTGATGCCGCATCTCCACCTGTCCCTGCAGGCCGGCGACGACCTGATCTTGAAGCGGATGAAGCGGCGCCACGCCCGGGCCGACGCGATCGCCTTCTGCGCGCGCGTGCGGCGCCTGCGCCCGGACACGGTCTTCGGCGCCGACCTGATCGCGGGCTTCCCGACCGAGACCGAGGCCCAGTTCGCCGGCTCCCTCGACCTCGTGGCGGAGTGCGGGCTGACGCATCTCCACGTCTTTCCCTACTCGCCCCGGCCCGGCACCCCGGCGGCCCGGATGCCGCCCGTGGCGTCGGAGATCGTGCGCGAGCGTGCCGCGCGCCTGCGGGCAGCGGGGGACGCCGCCTTCGCGAACCACCTCGCGGGGGAGATCGGGCGGACGCACCGGGTGCTCGCCGAGCGCGGCGGGATCGGCCGCACGGAGGCCTTCACGCCGGTGCGGCTCGCGGCCGAAGCGGGCGAGATCCGCGAGGTCCGGATCAGCGGCCATGACGGTCGGGCGCTGCTCGCGGCCTGAGGCGGCCTACGGTGTCCAGCCGCAGGCCGCGAGCCCCGCCCGCAGATGCGGGGGCACCGGTGCCTCGACCCGCACCGGCGGCTTCTTCGGATAGAGCGGCAGGCTGAGCGCGCGGGCATGGAGCTGCAGGCCGGGGCCGCCGGAGCGGGGGGCGCTGCCGTAGATCGCATCCCCGACGATCGGGAACCCCATCGCGGCGCAGTGGACCCGCAACTGGTGGGTTCGCCCGGTCACGGGCTTCAGCTCGAGCCACGCGGTCCCCCGGTCGGGCGCGCGGCCGAGCACCCGAACCTCGGTGAGGGCCGGGTCTCCCGCCGGGTCCGCCTTCATCCACCAGCTGCGCGGATCGTCGGAGCGGCGGGCGAGGGGAAGGTCGATGCGGCTCGCCTCGGCCTCGGGACCGCCCTCCACCAGGGCCCAGTAGGTCTTCTCGGCGGCGGCGGTGGCGAAGAGGCGGTTCAACCGGGCGAGTGCCTTGGCGTGACGCCCGAGGGCGAGGCAGCCCGAGGTGTCCCGGTCGAGGCGGTGCACCGCCTCGGGCCGCCGGGGCAAACCGAAGCGCAGGGCGTCGAGATGGTCGGTCAGGGTCTCGCCGCCCTTCGGTCCGGGATGGACCGGAAGGCCCGCCGGCTTGTCGATGACGAGCAGCAGGGCATCGCGGTAGAGCAGGCGCGCGCCTATGTCTGAGAGGCGTGTCGGTTGATCGATCGTCGGTGGAACGGGCATGCAGGTCGGCTAAAGCATCGGGACGCGAAGCGACACGCGCCGCTGAAGAAAATGACGCGGCCTCCAGGAGGGCCGAACCCGCGCGCGGGAGCAAGGACGTTATGAGCGAAGACGAGAAGCCGGGCTGGTTCGGCCGCCTGTTCGGGCGCAAGGCGGGTCCGGCCCCGGAGGAGACCGAGACGGCGCCGGAGAAACCACCGGTTCCGGCATCATCGGCCGAGGGGCAGCCGGATTTCGCCACCGGCGCCGAGGCCGTCGCGCACCTGCCGCTGCCGCCCTCCGAGCCTGACCCGACGGATCCGGACCGGAACATCGTCCCGGACGAGATCGAGGGCGCCGACCTGCAGCCGATCGCGGGGGAGACCGAGCGCCCGCCCGCCGGCACAGCCGGGGATGCCCCCGCGCGCGGAGCCGAACCGGCCGACACGACCGCGCAGGCCTTCGAGCCGTTGGCGGCCCCGAGCGCGGCCGATGACGATTCGAGGCCCGCTCCCGCCTCGGAACCGCCCCCCGCCGCCGTACCGGCGCCGGACATCGCCGGGACGCCCGATCCGGACGTTCAGCCGATCGACACCGCGGCGGCGCTCGCCGCCGACGCCGTCAAGGACAGCGTCGCGCCGGAGACGGAGAAGCGCGGCTGGTGGGGCCGCCTGACGGAGGGCATGAAGCGCACCTCCTCGTCCCTGTCGGACCGCGTCACGGGGCTCTTCACCAAGCGCAAGCTCGACGCGACGACCCTGGAGGACCTGGAGGATGCCCTGATCCAAGCCGATTTCGGTCTCGAGACGGCGACCCGGATCTCGGACGCGGTCGGAAAGGGCCGCTACGAGAAGGGCATCTCGCCGGACGCGGTGCGGGCCATCCTGGCAACCGAGGTGGAGCAGGCCCTCGAGCCCGTGGCGGTTCCGCTCCGGGTCGAGGCGGGCAAGAAGCCCTTCGTGATCCTGATGGTGGGAGTGAACGGGGCCGGCAAGACCACCACGATCGGCAAGCTCGCCCTGAAGCTGACGGCCGAGGGCCGCAGCGTCATGCTGGCGGCCGGCGACACGTTCCGGGCCGCGGCAGTCGAGCAGCTCAAGGTCTGGGGCGAGCGCACCGGCACGCCGGTCGTGACCCGTCCCCCCGGTGCCGACGCGGCGGGCCTCGCCTTCGATGCCCTGCAGGAGGCCAAGCGCCAGGGCAGCGATGTGCTGCTGATCGACACCGCCGGCCGGCTCCAGAACAAGACCGGGCTGATGGCGGAGCTCGAGAAGATCGTGCGCGTCCTCGCCAAGCTCGACCCGGAGGCGCCCCACGCCACGCTCCTCGTCCTCGATGCCACGGTCGGCCAGAACGCCCTGAGCCAGGTCGAGCTGTTCTCGCAGGCGGCGCCCGTCAGCGGCCTCGTGATGACGAAGCTCGACGGCACCGCGCGAGGCGGCATCCTGGTGGCGCTGGCGGCGAAATTCGGCCTGCCGGTCCACTTCATCGGGGTCGGCGAGGGCGTCGAGGATCTCGAGCCCTTCGCGGCGCGCGATTTCGCCCGGGCCATCGTGGGGCTGGAGAAAGGTTAGGGGGAGGTTCGCGCCGCGCTGACGTCCATTTTCGATCCCTCAGAGTCCACGAGACGGGCCGCGGCGTCCACCGAGCCGCCTCGGCTCCTGCTCGCCGGCCTCCGGTAGGAAAGGGCTGGGCGATAGCTTACATCGGGGTCGGTGGCAGCGCTGGGAACGCCCACCGGCCTCACCGCCGCTCACCCCGCGGCCCAGTCAGAAATCGGCATGCAGATCGAATCCGTCCCTCCCCGCCGCCGCCTCGCGCCCCTGCCGAAGCTCGCGCTGGAGCTCGGGCCGCTGGTCCTGTTCTTCCTCGGCAACGCCTACGCCGAGCGCTTCGGCGTGAGCCCGGATCAGAAGCTGTTCGTGGCGACCGGCCTGTTCATCGCCGCCACCGTCGCCGCGCTGTCGATCCACTACGCGCTGGTGCGGCGCCTGCCGATCATGCCGCTGGTCTCCGGCGTCGTGGTGGTGGTGTTCGGCGGCCTGACTCTGTTCCTGCAGGACAAGACCTTCATCATGGTGAAGCCCACCATCGTGAACACCCTGTTCGGCCTCGTGCTCCTCGGGGGGCTGGTCTTCGGCAAGTCGCTGCTCTCGGTCGTCCTCGACAGCATGTTCGCCCTGACCGACGAGGGCTGGCGCAAGCTCACCTTCCGCTGGGGGCTGTTCTTCCTCGCGCTCGCGGCCCTCAACGAGGTGGTGTGGCGCACGCAGACCGAGGATTTCTGGGTGAACTTCAAGGTCTTCGGCATCATGCCGCTGACGGTCCTGTTCGCACTCGCGCAGACACCGCTCCTGTCCCGCTACGAGCGGAAGGGGCCGGAGGATACGGACCCGGCCAAGGCTTAAGGGAACAAGCGAGGCGCGGCACGGGTGAATCTCGCGTCAGCGGCTCGCGGCGGCCTCGCTCTTGCGCGCGACGGCGCGGATGCGGGCGAGGACGTCGGCGTAGTTCTCCGGGGTGACGATGCCCACGAGCTTGTCGCGGATCACCCCGTCGGACCCCACGATGAAGGTCTCGGGCACGCCGTAGACCCCGAAATCGATGCCGACGCGGCCGGTCGCGTCGAGGCCGATGGCCGAGAAGGGGATACCGTTCCGGGCCAGAAACCGCCGGCCGTTCTCGGGCGCATCCTTGTAGTCGATGCCGACCAGGCGCAGGCCCGGCTCCTTGGCGAGCCGCATCAGCATCGGGTGCTCGACCTGGCAGGGGGCGCACCACGAGGCCCAGAAGTTGACCACCGTGACGCCGCTCCGGAATTCCTGGCTCGACAGGCCGGGCAGGGGGCGGCCCTCCGCCTCGAGGCCCGGCACGCCCGCGAGGTCGAAGGCCGGGATCGGCTTGCCGATCATGGCGGAGGGCAGCGCCGCGGGGTCGACGCCCGAGCGCAGCCGCAGGAAGAACAGGCCCGCCAGCACCGCGAAGGCGATAAGCGGCACGATCAGTAGAAGTGAGCGGCGGACCGGCTCCGGCGGCTTCTCCTCCGGGTCCGAGGGGGGCGCCGGCACGGTCACGGGCGGTCTCCGGCGGGCGCGCCGGCCTGCAGGTCGGCCAGCGCCCGCTTCTGCGCCCGCTGGTCGCGGATCGCGTTGAGGATCAGGCCGCAGAGAACCAGGGCCGTGAAGGCGTAGGAGCCGAGGATGTAGCCGCCATGCGGTCCGAGATCGATCATGATGCTTGCCTCAGAGGGCTTGGCCGAGCGGCACCGCGTCGGCCCGCGCCTGGGCGAGGCCGACCGCCCCCGCATCGAGGCGCTCCGCCTCGCGGATCGTCAGGGTGCGCACGCGGCGGCGCAGGATCTCGGTGCGCATCGTGTAGAGGTGCAGGCTCAAGCCGGTGAGCGTCGCCGCGCCGATCATCGTGAGCAGCGGGTAGAGCATCGAGGGGTCGATGGTCGAGCCGCCCATGCGCAGGATCGAGGCCGGCTGATGCAGGGTTGACCACCAGTTCACCGAGAACTTGATGATCGGCAGGTTGATGGCGCCGACGAGGGTCAGGATCGCGACCGCGCGGGCGGCGCGGTTCGGATCCTCCATCGTGCGCCACAGGGCCATGATGCCGCAGTAGATCAGGAACAGGATCAGCATCGAGGTGAGCCGCGCGTCCCACACCCAGTAGGTGCCCCACATCGGCTTGCCCCAGAGGGAGCCGGTGACGAGGCAGATCAGCGTGAAGGCCGCACCGATCGGCGCCGCGGCGCGCTGGGCCACGTCCGCGAGGGGATGGCGCCAGACCAGGGTGCCGATCGCCGAGAGCGCCATCGAGCCGTAGAAGAACACCCCGAGCCAGGCCGCCGGCACGTGGATGAACATGATCCGGACCGTCTCGCCCTGCTGGTAGTCGGGCGGGGCGACGAACCAGGACAGGTAGAGGCCGAGCGCGACGCCCGCGGCGGAGAGGCCGGCGAGCCACGGGAGCAGGGCGCCGGACCAGCGCATGAAGTGGCCCGGATTGGCGAGGCGTGTCCACATGGTGCCACGCTTTAGCGCGGGGTGCGGTGCAGCGGCAATGCGCACGAGGGGCGCAGGTGCCGGGCATGCACCGCCGCTTGGCTGACGGTTGGCTGACGGCGCGCCGCCTATTCCGACCAGCGCAGGGCGGCCGCCGCCGCGACCGTGCCGACCACGGCCGCGATCAGGCTGAGCCCGCCGAGGATCATCAGGGGCGTACCGAACGGAACCGTGCCGCCGGCCACCGACTGGGCGGCCGAGACTCCGAAGATCAGGGTCGGGATCATCAGGGGCAGGACGAGGACGGCGAGGATCAGGCCGCCGCGGCGGATCGAGGCGGTGAGCGCCGCCCCGACGGCGCCCACGAAGGTGAGGGCCGGGGTGCCGACGAGGAGCGTCAGGGCGGTCCCCGCCATCGCGGTCCCGTCGAGGGCGACGAGCAGGCCGAAGAGGGGCGAGGCGAGCGCCAGGGGCAGGCCGGTGGTGAGCCAGTGCGCCGTGACCTTGGCAAGGACCATGCACTCAAGGGGCACGGGCGCCCCGGCCATCAGGTCGAGGGAGCCGTCCTCCTCGTCGGCCTGGAACAGGCGGTCGAGGCCGATCAGCGTCGCCAGGACCGCCGCGAGCCAGAGGATGGCCGGGCCGATCCGCGACAGCAGGTTGAGGTCGGGCCCGAGTGCGAACGGCACCAGGGCGACGATCATCAGGAAGAACACGAGGGAGAGCGCCCCGGAGCCGCCGACCCGGGCGGCGAGGACGAGGTCGCGGGCGACGAGGGCCCGGATCGCGCCGATCACGCGCAATCCTCCGGGGCGTCGCCGGACCGCGCCGCGGGCCTCTCGTCCTGTGCCGGTCGCGCGATGCGCAATTCCCGGGCATCCGCGAGGCCGAGCGCCTGGTGCGTTGCCGCGACGACCAGTCCCCCCGCCGCGCGGTGGCTGGCCATCAGCCCGGCGAGCACGGCCTGGGAAGCGATGTCCAGGGCCGCCGTCGGCTCGTCGAGGAGCCAGAGCGGGCGGCGGCAGACGAGGAGGCGGGCGAGCGCCACGCGCCGCCGCTGCCCGGCCGAAAGATAGGCCACGGGGAGCCGCAGCGCGTGGGCGAGACCGAGTTCCGCCAAGGCCTCGCGCGGGGCGAGGGCGGGATCGCCGAGGAGGCCGCGGGCGAAGCTCAGGTTCTCCTCCGCCGTCAGCGCACCCTTCAGCCCGTCCCGGTGCCCAACGATGTGCAGGCATTCGGGCAGGCTCGCCTCGCCGACATCCTCAAGCGCGAGGGACCCGGCCTCGGGCTTGAGGCGCCCCGCCAGGACCGCGAGCAGCGTCGACTTGCCGGCCCCGTTGCGCCCGGTGACCATCAGGGCTTCGCCGGGGCCGAGCCCGAAGGACAGGCCGGAGAAGATGCGGCGCCCGGAGCGGCGCACGGCGAGGTCGGTGACGGTGAGCCGCACGGGTTGGCCTGAGACGGGGTGCACCTGCGCCGTCCTGGACCCGCTCCCGGGAGGCGGTGCCCTCATACGGCGCGGCGGCGGCAGCGTCTACGCGGGCCGGACCCGCGTCCCGAGACGGACACCGGCGCGCGGCTGTCACCGCCACCCCGTAGCGGCGAGTTTCGAACTGTTCTATACGGGCCTCAGGCTGCGCCGCGCGACCCATCGGGCGTCCAATTCGCCCCTCGCGCATCATCCTGCCCGGGCACCCCCGGGGCGGCGCGCGCCGGCAACGGCGCGAGATCAGCCGAACACGAGTTTCGTGGCGCAGGTTATGCCTGCGCGTGTTCGACAAACGCCAGCGAGGATCAGACTAGCCGTGGCATCGCTCGACAGCTTCAAGTCCCGCCAGACCCTCACGGTCGGGGACAAGACCTACACCTACTACGCCATCCCGGAGGCCGAGAAGAACGGCCTCTCCGATGCGACGGCCCTGCCGTTCTCCATGAAGGTGATCCTGGAGAACCTGCTGCGCTACGAGGACGACCGCTCGGTCAGGAAGGGCGACATCGATGCCACCGTCGCCTGGCTCGGCAACCGCGGCAAGACCGAGACCGAGATCGCCTTCCGGCCCTCGCGCGTGCTGATGCAGGACTTCACCGGCGTGCCGGCGGTCGTCGATCTCGCGGCCATGCGCGACGCCATGGTGGCGCTCGGCGGCGACCCTCAGAAGATCAACCCGCTGGTGCCCGTCGACCTCGTGATCGACCACTCGGTGATCGTCGACGAGTTCGGCACCCCGAAGGCGCTCGCCGACAACGTGGCCCTCGAATACGAGCGCAACGGCGAGCGCTACACCTTCCTGAAATGGGGCCAGTCGGCGTTCGACAACTTCTCGGTGGTGCCGCCCGGCACCGGCATCTGCCACCAGGTCAATCTCGAATACCTGTCGCAGACGGTGTGGACGCGCAGCGAGGACGGCTCCGAGATCGCCTATCCGGACAGCCTCGTCGGCACCGATTCGCACACCACCATGGTGAACGGCCTCGCGGTGCTGGGCTGGGGCGTCGGCGGCATCGAGGCCGAGGCCGCGATGCTCGGCCAGCCGCTCTCGATGCTGATCCCCGAGGTCGTCGGGTTCAAACTGTCGGGCAAGCTGCCCGAGGGCACGACCGCCACGGATCTCGTGCTCACCGTCACCCAGATGCTGCGCAAGAAGGGCGTGGTGGGCAAGTTCGTGGAGTTCTACGGCCCCGGCCTCGACGACATGGCGGTCGCCGACCGTGCCACGATCTCGAACATGGCCCCGGAATACGGCGCGACCTGCGGCTTCTTCCCGGTCGACCAGAAGACCATCGACTTCCTGACGGTCACCGGCCGCGCGGACGACCGGATCGCCCTCGTCGAGGCCTACGCCAAGGCGCAGGGCATGTGGCGCGACGCGCAGACACCGGACCCCGTCTTCACCGACACCCTCGAGCTCGACATGGGCGACGTGCGCCCGTCCCTCGCCGGGCCCAAGCGTCCGCAGGACCGGGTGCTCCTGGACGGTGCCAAGCCCGGCTTCGCGCAATCGATGGAGACCGAGTTCCGCAAGGCCGCCGACATCGCCAAGCGCTACCCGGTCGAGGGCGCGAACTTCGACATCGGCCACGGCGACGTGGTGATCGCCGCGATCACGAGCTGCACCAACACCTCGAACCCGAGCGTGATGATCGGTGCGGGCCTGCTCGCGCGCAATGCGGTGGCCAGGGGGCTGCGCTCGAAGCCCTGGGTGAAGACCTCCCTGGCGCCCGGCTCCCAGGTGGTGGCCGAGTATCTGGAGAGCGCCGGCCTGCAGAAGCCCCTCGACGCGCTCGGGTTCAATCTCGTCGGCTTCGGCTGCACGACCTGCATCGGCAATTCGGGTCCGCTTCCGGCGCCGATCTCGAAGGCCATCAACGACAACGACGTGGTGGCGGCGGCCGTGCTTTCCGGCAACCGCAACTTCGAGGGCCGGGTGAACCCGGACGTGCGGGCGAACTATCTCGCCTCGCCGCCCCTCGTCGTCGCCTACGCGCTGGCCGGCTCGATGCAGATCGACATCACCACGGAGCCGCTGGGCACGGGCTCGGACGGCAAGCCCGTCTACCTCGCCGACATCTGGCCCTCCTCCGGTGAGGTCCAGGAGTTCATCGAGCGCAACATCACCTCGCAGCTCTTCAAATCGCGCTACGCCGACGTCTTCGGCGGCGATCATTACTGGAAGGCCGTCGAGGTGACGGAGGCCGAGACCTTCGCGTGGGATTCGACCTCCACCTACGTGCAGAACCCGCCCTATTTCGAGGGCATGCAGAAGGAGCCGGCGCCCGTCACCGACGTGGTCGACGCCCGCATCCTCGGGCTCTTCCTCGACTCGATCACCACCGACCACATCTCGCCCGCCGGCAACATCCGGGCGGCCTCGCCGGCCGGCGCCTACCTGCAATCGCACCAGGTTCGGGTGCAGGACTTCAACCAGTACGGCACCCGCCGCGGCAACCACGAAGTCATGATGCGGGGCACCTTCGCCAACATCCGCATCAAGAACCAGATGGTCCGCGACGAGAGCGGAAACGTGGTCGAGGGTGGCTGGACCCTGTTCCAGCCCTCCGGCGAGCGAATGTACATCTACGACGCCGCGCAGAAATACGCGGAGGCCGGCACGCCGCTGGTCGTCTTCGCCGGCAAGGAATACGGCACCGGCTCGTCGCGCGACTGGGCGGCCAAGGGCACGAAGCTCCTCGGCGTCCGCGCCGTGGTGGCGGAGAGCTTCGAGCGCATCCACCGCTCGAACCTCGTCGGCATGGGCGTGGTGCCGCTGGTCTTCCAGGGCGACACGAGCTGGGATTCCCTCGGCCTCAAGGGCGACGAGACCGTCACGATCAGGGGTCTCGCCGGTGAGCTCAAGCCGCGCCAGACGCTGATCGCCGAGATCACCTCGGCGGACGGTTCGAAGCAGGAGGTGCCGCTGACCTGCCGCATCGATACCCTCGACGAGCTGGAATACTTCCGCAACGGCGGCATCCTGCCCTACGTGCTGCGCTCCCTCGCGGCTTGAGGGCGGTTCGCCCGTCACGACACAGAACGGCCGCGCCCTGCGCGGCCGTTCTGCTTTCTAAGGGCTCCGTAAGAAGGTTGCGCATCAACTTCTTGCGCGCAACCCTGGTTCGAAGCCCCGCGCGCGCCATCTCCCCAGTGGGTTCAACCTGGGAGATCCCCCATGACACGCATCACGACCTTCGCCGTTGCCGGCTTGCTGGCCCTGACGGGGGCCGCCTCGGCGGCCCCGCAACTCGAGCGCGTGCGCGGCACGATCGACAGCGCCGACGCGAATTCGGTGACGATCACGACGAACGAGGGCAAGTCCGAGACGGTGCAGATCGGCGGCGCCAAGTTCGTCTGGGTGCAGAAGTCGAGCCTCGACAACATCAAGGACGGCGTCTTCATCGGCACCGCCACGAAGGGCGAGAACCCGATGACGGCCCTCGAAGTCGTGATCTTCCCCGATTCGATGCGCGGAACCGGCGAGGGCCATTACGCCTGGGATGCCATCACCGACCATACTGCGGCCGGCGGCGCCAAGGTGAAGAGCGCCATGACCAACGGCACCGTGAAGTCGGAGCCCTCGGCCGGCCCGAAGGTGAAGAGCGCGATGACGAACGGCACGGTCGCCAGGAGCAGCGGTGCGTCGGGCGAGAAGATGCTCACCGTCACCTACGACAAGGAGGGCTCGAAGCAGATCGCGGTCCCGCCGCAGGCCCCGATCGTCGCCTTCGAACCCGCCGACAAGGCGATCCTCAAGCCGGGCTCCAAGATCTTCGCCGTGGTGGCCAAGGACGGCGACAAGCTCGACGGTAAGATGCTCGCTGTCGGCAAGGACGGCCTGACCCCGCCCATGTGAGGCTCGCCGATGAAAGCCCGGCCCTCGGAACTCCGATCCATCTGAAGAGCCGCATCACCCGTCGGGCCGGGCGCGGTTGCGCGCCCGGCCCGATCGCTCACGCGGTCTCGGCGGGCCGATCACCGGCCGAAGTCTCGGTGAATTCCCGCCAGAGCAGCACGAGCGCCGCCATCACGGCGGGCCCGAGGAACAATCCGAGGAGCCCGAAGGTCTCGACGCCCCCGAGGATGCCGAGCAGCACCCAGAGGAACGGGAGCCGCGTGGTCCCGCCGATCAGGACCGGGCGCACGAAATGGTCGGCCACGAAGGTGACGACGAACCCCGCGGCCACGACGACGATCGCGGGCACCACCGATCCGGCCGCCAGCAGGATCAGGGCGGCGATCCCGAAGATCAGCGGCGCACCGAACGGAATCATCGCCGCGACCGCCGTGAGCGCACCGAGCAGAACGGGGTGGGGGACGCCGGCGAAGTAGTAGACGATGCCGAGGATCACGCCCTCGCCGAGGCCGACCAGCACGAGGCCGTCGACGGTGCCGTGGACGGAGGCCACCATCTGCCGCGCGACGCGTTCGCCGCGGGGGCCGAACAGTCGGTTGCAGGCGATGAGGACCTGGCTCGCCACCGCGCGCCCGTCCCGGAACAGGAAGAACAGGGCGACGAGGGTGAAGCCGAACAGCACGCTCCGGCGCACGACCTCGCGGCCGAGATTGCGCGACAGGCCGATCACCGAGGCGTTGTCCAGCCGGTGCAGCAACTCGGTTCCGGCCTCCGGATGGCTCAGGGTCTCGGTCCACCACGCCGTGGCCTGGGCCGCACCGAAGGGAAGGTGCCGCAGGACGTCCGGCGCCGGGATGCCGTTGGTCTCGGCCGAGCGCACGAAATCGAGGACATCATGCGCCTCGCGCGCCGCCTGCACGCCGAGCACCACCAGTGGTGCGAGGAACACCAGCGCGACGAGGAGCGTCGCGAGTGCCGGCAGCAGGATGTTGTGGCCGCCCGGCGGCCAGCGCCGCTCGGCCCGGGCGTAGAGCGGCCCGAGCGCGATGGCGAGGATCACCGCCCAGACGAGCGCGGGCAGGAACCCGTGCAGGATCCAGATCCCGAGCGCCGAGAGGGCCAGCACCAGGGCAACACGCGCGGTTCCCTGCGAGCGGGCCTGCGGTCCGCTGTCGGCCGGCCTGGGATCGTTCGCCGCGCGCAATGTCCGATCCATCACTCAAGCGTCTCCGAGGGGCGCCGCGCGACACTCCGCCGGCCCCGTACGGAAGCCATGTAGGGCGGAGCCTCTCCCCGCAAGGCCGCGCCTCACCCGCGGCCGGCGCTGCGGCACAGGCGCGAATCCTGCCGCCTTCGACGACGAAGCCGGCACTTTCTGCCGGCACGCCCGAGCCGGGCGTCGCGACTTCCTCGATAACGTCTTGACCCGAATATTGTTTTTCGCCCGCGCACATCAGCATGATCCCTGCTTGCAAGGCTTGGAAGCCTGCGCCCTGCCGTCTGGGACTTGCCGATACTGAGGTCATCACGATGTCCGTTGCATCCACCTCCGCAACCTCGTCCATCGCGTCCCTGTCCCGAACAGCGCGCCCCGGCAAGGCGGAGGCCGCACCGGCTCAGAGCGAGGCGGCTGCGAGCAAGGCTGTCTCCGATTTCCGCGACTTCATGAAACTCTCGCCGATACAGCGCATGCGCGCGAATATCCTGGCGAAGATGGACCTCACGGAGGACAGCCTGACGGCGCTGGATACCGAGGCCCGCCAGAAGATCGAGGAGCAGATCAAGGCACAGATCAAGGAGGCCGTCACCGGCAGCGCCGGGCAGAAGACCGGCCTCTTGACCGATATGAAGGCCTGATCGCGGCCGGACCGCGGAGAGTAGGGGCGGAGCCCGCGAGCGCCGATCCGCCCCCGGAGACCGGACATGGTTGCCGGGCCGGACCCCCTCGTGTAGAGGTCGCCGCCAATGGAGGGGCCGCCGCGCGGTCCCCTGATGCGCGCATGATCCCGGGGGGCGCCGGGCCGCTTGCGCCCGGCGCGGGGTGTGTTCCCGCCCGGCGACGACTTCAGGAACACGGCGAGAACGCATGTCTGACCAGCCCATCACCGGCACGAGCGCGACCTTCGACCGGGTTGCCGACATCATCGCGGACACCGCCGACATCCCGCGCGACAAGATCACCCCCGAGAGCCACGCCATCGACGATCTCGGCATCGATTCGCTGGCCTTCCTCGACATCGCCTTCGCGGTCGACAAGGCCTTCGGCATCAAGCTGCCGCTGGAGCGTTGGACCCAGGAAGTGAACGAGGGCAAGGTCCCGGCCGAGGAGTACTTCGTTCTGAAGAACCTCTGCGCCCGGATCGACACCCTGGTGGCCGAGAAGGCCGCCAAGGCCTGATCCTGCCCGGAATCGACCCCGCCCCATGCGCCTCGAATATTTCGAGATGATCGATCAGGTCGTGCATCTCGATCGGGCCGCGGGCCGGATCGAGGCGCTGGCCGTGGTGCCCGAGGCGAGTCCGGTCTTCGAGGGGCACTTCCCCGGCCATCCGCTGGTTCCGGGCGTGCTTCTGACCGAGACCATGGCGCAGGCCTCCGGTTACCTCGTCCTGGCCCATCTCGGATTTGCCCAGATGCCGTTCCTGATGGCGGTCGACAAGGCGCGCTTCCGCTCCTTCGTGGGCCCCGGTGCGACCCTCAATGTCGAGGCGAGCCTGGAGCATGACGGCTCGGGCTACGCCGTGACCAAGGCGACGATCCGGCACGCCGGCAAGCTCCTGGCCGATGCCGAGCTGCGCTTCCGGACCATGCCGTTCCCCGACGGGCTCGACGCGCCGATGCGCGAGCGGGCCCGCAAGATCGGGTTGCCGATGGAGGATGCGGCCGGGGTGGCGCCGTGAGCGGCCGCGCCGTCGTCGTCACCGGCATCGGCCTCGTCTCCTGTGCGGGCGAGGGGCTGGACGCGCATCTGGCGGCGCTGGATGCCGGCGCGCCCGCCCGCACGGATGCCGAGACCTACGCACCCTATCCGGTCCATCCGGCCCCCGCGCTCGCCTGGGATGGGCAGATCCCGAAGAAGTCCGACCAGCGCCAGATGGAGCTTTGGCAGCGACTCGGCGTCTACGCGGCGGGGCTCGCCCTCGATTCCGCAGGGGTCAAGGACGATGCCGCCTTCAAGGGAAACCTCCACCTCGTCGTCGCGGCGGGCGGGGGTGAGCGCGATTACGCGGTCGACGGCGCGATCCTGACGGGGTTGCGTGACGCGGCCGACCCGGGCGCCTACCTCAACGAGCGCCTGCAGAACGACCTGCGCCCGACCCTGTTCCTGGCGCAGCTCTCCAACCTTCTGGCCGGCAACATCGCGATCGTGCACGGCGTCACGGGGGCCTCGCGGACCTTCATGGGCGAGGAGGCGGCCGGGGTCGACGCCCTGCGGATCGCCCAGGCACGCATCGCCTCGAACCAGATCGACGCGATGCTGGTCGGCGGTTCCTACAGCGCCGAGCGGCCGGACGTCATGGTCATCCACGAGATGGGCGGCTTCCTGCACACGCCCGCGTTCCAGCCCGTCTTCGCGCGGGAAGGCGAGGGGGGTTTCATCCTGGGCAGCTGCGCGGCCTTCCTGGTGCTGGAGGCGGAGGATGCCGCGCGCGCCCGGGGCGCACGGGCCTATGCCCGCCTCGGTCCGGTGGCGAGCGATCGCACCAGGCGCGCGCCGGGCAGCGTCGGCGCGAGCCTCGCCGCCCTGTGGCACCAGGCTGGCCTCGCGCATCCGGCAACCGTGATCTCGGGGGCGACGGGCGTCGCGCCGATCACCGCCGAGGAACAAGCGAGCCTGCATCAACTTGCGCCGGACGCGACCGTGACGGCCCTCGGCGATATCGTCGGCCATGGTCTCGAGGTCGCCGCGCCCTTCGGAGCCGCCCTCGCAGCCGGCCTCGTGGCCGAGACCGGCCTTGCGGAGGTCGCCGTCACCACGGTCGGCCACCGGCGCGGCGAGGGCGTGCTTCGGCTGAGCGCGGCTTGAGGCGGCAGGGCGGCTGACGCGGAACCAGTGTAAGACGGCGCCATGACACGAGATTCGCACCGCGACGCCCAAGGACGGCGCCTCGTCGCCGTCACGGGCGTCGGCATCGTCACGTCCCTCGGCCAGGGCCAGGACGAGAACTGGATAGCCCTGACCGCCGGGCGCTCCGGCATCCACGGCATCGCGCGCTTCCCCACGGACGGACTGCGCACCACCATCGCGGGCACCGTCGATTTCCTCGCCGCCGAGCCGATGGTCGCCCCGGCCCTGTCCGAGCGTTTCGCCGCCACCGCCGCGGAGGAAGCGGTCGCCCAGGCCCGGATCGGCCGGGCGGGCGACTTCCCGGGGGCGCTGTTTATCGCCGTGCCGCCGGTCGAGATGGAATGGCCCCAGCGCCAGGCACTCGCGGAGGCCTCGGGCGGGAACGAGGCCGTGACCTATGCGGGGCTGCAGCGGGCCGCCGCGACCCGCCGCTTCGACCTCTGGCACGACCTCTTCATCTTCGGCACCGTGGCGGACCGCATCGCCGACCGCTTCGGCACCAAGGGCTCGCCGATCTCGCTCTCGACCGCCTGCTCGTCCGGTGCCACCGCGATCCAGCTCGGCGTCGAGGCGATCCGGCGCGGCGAGATGACGGCCGCGCTCTGCATCGGCACCGACGGATCGGTGAACCCCGAATCCCTGATCCGGTTCTCGCTCCTCTCCGCCCTCTCGACCCAGAACGCGGTGCCGGAGACGGCCTCGAAGCCGTTCTCGAAGAACCGCGACGGCTTCGTCATGGGGGAGGGCGCCGCGGCCCTGGTGCTGGAGGATTCCGAGGCGGCGGCTGCCCGCGGCGCCACCATCCTGGGTTACGTGCTCGGCTGCGGCGAGAAGGGCGACGGCTTCCATCGCACCCGCTCGAGCCCCGACGGCGCGCCGATCATCGCGGCGATCCGCGCCGCCCTCGACGATGCGGGGGTCGGGCCTGACGGCATCGACACCATCAACGCGCACGGGACCTCGACGCCGGAGAACGACAAGATGGAGGCTCTCGGCTGCATGGCGGTCTTCGGCGAGCGGATGGGACAGCTTCCGATTTCCTCCAACAAGTCGATGATCGGCCACACCCTGACGGCGGCCGGCGCCATCGAGGCCGTGGTCTCGCTCCTGACGATCCGCCACGGCCGCATCCCGCCGACGATCAACTACGCGGTGCCCGACCCGGTGATCCCCCTCGACGTCGTGGCGAGCGCCCGCGACGAGCGCGTGGAGCGGGTCTTGTCGAACTCCTTCGGGTTCGGCGGGCAGAACACGTGCCTGGTCCTGGGCTCCGAACCCGCATGAGCACCTCCTCCCACGGCCGCGTCCTCGTCACCGGGGGCGCCTCGGGCCTCGGCGCCGCCATCGTGCGGGCGCTCTGCGGGGCCGGCCACGACGTCGCCTTCACCTACCGGTCCTCGGCCGGCAAGGCGGAGGCGCTGATCGCCGAGCTCGCCGCCGCCCATCCGGACCGGCAGGTGACGAGCCATGCCCTCGACCTCGCCGATCGCGCCGCCCTCACGACCTTCTGCGAGGAACTCGAGAGCGAGACCTGGCACGGCCTCGTGCACAATGCCGGGCAATCCTACGACGCGCTCGCCGCGATGCTGTCTCAGGACCGGGCCGAGGCGGCGATGCAGGTCAATTTCTGGTCGCTGACCCAGATCGCCAAGGCGATGGTGCGCGGCATGATCCGGGCGCGCAGCGGACGTATCGTGGCGATCGGCTCGGTGGCGGCCCTCCAGGCCAACCCGGGCAACGCCGCCTACGCGGCGAGCAAGGGCGCGCTGATCGCCTATTGCCGGACGCTCGCGGTCGAGACGGCCAAGCGCGGCGTCACCGTCAACGTGATCGCGCCGGGCTTCATCGACACCGAGATGATGGCGCCCTACGCCGCTCACCGGGAGGGCATGGAGCGCCAGATCCCGGCCGGCCGCTTCGCCGAGCCGGACGAGGTGGCGGCGCTCGCCGCCTTCCTGATGGGGAGGACGGCCGCCTACGTCACCGGCGCGGTCCTTCCCGTCGATGGCGGCCTCACCGCCATGATGGGCGTGCACCGCTCCTGAGGCCGACGATGCGACCTTGCCTCCCGCACGTCTCGATCGTGCTGCTTCTCGCCCTCGCCGGGCCGGCCCGCGCCGAACCCGAGCCCTTCCGGGTCGACGGGCTGCCGCGCGGCGAAGCCCTCAGCATCCGCGAGGAACCGGATGCCGGCGCGGCCGTGATCGGCGAGATCCCGGCCGGGCGCCGGCTGCTCGGCTTCGGATGCACCAACGACACCCCGAGCCGCACCACCTGGTGCCGGGTCAAGTTCGGCCGCTCCCTGGGCTGGGCCCGGCGTCGCTACCTCGCGCCGGAGTGATCCGCGGGTTGATGCGCGGGGGCGCCCTGTTATGACGGCCGGCACATTCGCCCGCCCGCGAGGGGCGGGCACGCGTCCTTGCCGCCACAGGAACAGCTCATGCAAGCCCTCCAGCTCTTCGGCGACCGCGACCTGCGCCTGAGCGAGGTCGAGGCGCCGCCCCCGCCCGGGCCCGGCGAGGTGCGGGTGCGGGTGCGGGCGGTCGGGCTCAACTTCATCGACGTCTGGGGCTTCCGCGGCATGGCCTTCGCCAAGCGCAAGCTGCCGCTCACCGTCGGAGCGGAGGCGGCGGGCGAGATCGCGCAGGTGGGTGAGGGCGTCGAGGGCTTCGCCGCCGGCGACCCGGTCGTGATGTACGGGGCCCAGACCTGCGGCCATTGCCGGGCCTGCCGCGAGGGGCGCGACAACCTCTGCGAGGAGGTCGCCGGCGTGATGGGCTTCCACATCGACGGCTTCGCGCGCGAGTTCGTGACCTTGCCGGCGCGCCTCGTGGTGCCCGTCCCGAACGGCGTCAGCTTCACGGACGCCGCCTGCGCGCCGATCGCCTTCGGCACGGTCCAGCACATGCTGTTCGACAACGCGCGCCTGGAGCCCGGCGAGAGCATCCTGGTCCATGCCGGCGGCTCCGGGATCGGCACCGCCGCGATCAAGATGGCGAAGGCCATCGGCTGCACGGTCTTCACCACGGTCGGGGACGACGAGAAGGGTGCCAAGGCCGCCGCCCTCGGGGCCGACCACGTCATCAACTACCGCGACGAGCGCTTCGAGGGCGAGGTGCGACGCCTCACCAGGCGCAAGGGTGTCGACGTCGTGTTCGAGCATGTCGGGCCCGACACCTGGAACGGATCGCTCCTCTGTCTCAAGCGCGGCGGGCGCCTCGTGACCTGCGGCTCGACCTCCGGCGTCTCGACCACGATGAACCTGATGCAGCTATTCCAGCAACAGTACCGCATCACCGGATCGTTCGGCTGCTCGATTCGCAACATCCGTGATTCGCTGGGCAAGATGGCGGGCGGATTGGTGCCGGTCGTCGACACGGTTTATCCATTGGCCGACTTCGCGAAAGGCCTCGAGCGGCTCGAATCCCGCAAGGTTTTCGGCAAGATCCTCGTAGCGCTCTGAGGCCATCTCCCCACTGGAGCTGAAATGTTCTAAGCGGGTACACATCCCGCGTTGCCGAGACGCCGCCTGCCAGAGAATCCCGTTGCTGCGCCTCGCCCTGATCCTCAGACGAAACCTGCCCCGGATGCTGGGCTTCGCCATGATCCCGTTGATCCGCGGGCTCTTCCTCCTGGCCCGTGCGCTCGGGCCTGAGCGCGCGAGCGATCTCGGCGGCGCCCTGTTCCGGACCCTCGGGCCTCGGCTTCCGGCCCATCGGACCGCCATCGCGAACCTGCGGGCCGCCTTCCCCGAACGGGATCGGGCGGAGATCCAGGCGCTGGCCCGCGAGGCCTGGGACAATCTCGGCCGTACGGGGGCGGAATACGCCCACCTCGCCACCCTCTTCGATTACGATCCCGCCATCGCCACGACCCAGCGCATGGAGGTGGAGGGGATCGACCACTTCTTCGCCCTGCGCGACGACGGCCGGCCGGGCCTCGTCTTCTCGGCCCACCTCGCCAATTGGGAATTGCCCGCGATCTGCGCCGCGAAATTCGGGCTGGAGACCACCGCGGTGTTCCGGCCCCCGAACAACCCGGCCGCCGCCCGCCTCGTTCAGGAGGTGCGTCGCGAGACCATGGGGGGCCTCGCCGCCGCCGGACCCGGCGCGGCCTTCGCCATGCAGGGCGTGGTGGAGCGGGGCGGCCATCTCGGCCAGCTCATCGACCAGCACTTCACCCGCGGCGTCGTGGTGGAGTTCTTCGGCCAGCCCTGCCTCGGCAATCCGCTGCTTGCCAAGCTCGCCCGCCACTACGATTGCCCCGTCCACGGCGCCCGGGTCATCCGGCGGCCCGGCGCGCGCTTCCGCCTGGAGCTGACCCCGCCGCTCGATCTGCCGCGGGATGCCACCGGCGCCATCGACGTGCAGGGCGCCATGCAGGCGATGACCCGGGAGGTCGAGGCCTGGGTGCGGGAGAATCCGGGACAGTGGCTCTGGATGCACCGGCGCTGGCGCCCCGCGATGCTGCCGAAGCCCAAGGTCGATGGTGACGCAGCTCATGCCAACGTGAAGTCCGTTGCGCCCGACCGTGCGTTCACATGAGATGAGACCCGATGCGCCTCGGCCGCGCCCCCGTCTCGCGGCGCTCCTGATCGGCGTGGGGTCGGCGCTCCTTCCGCCCGCGGGGCCAGCGCTCGCGGCCGAGCCGTTGCGGGCCGTGGTGGAACTCTTCACGAGCCAGGGCTGCGCCGTCTGCCCCCCGGCCGACCAGATGCTCGGTGAACTGGCGCGACGCCCGGGCATCCTGGCCCTGACCTTGCCGGTGACCTACTGGGACTATCTCGGCTGGAAGGACACCCTGGCCCTGCCGCCATTCAGCGAGCGGCAGCGGGCCTATGCCAGCGCCCATGGCGAGCGCCAGCTCTACACGCCGCAGGCCGTCATCAACGGCGGCGCCATCGTGGTCGCCTCCGACCGGCCGAACGTCGAGCGGATCCTGCGCGAGACCCGGGCACTCAACACCTTGCGGGTGCCCGTGGCGAGCGAGGAGCACGGCGAGCGCATCATCGTGGAGATCGGGGCCGATGCCGACCCGGGCGCCAAGGGCGACGTCTGGCTGATTCCGGTCCTGCGCCATCGGCCGGTCTCGGTCGAGCGCGGCGAGAACAAGGGCCGGGTCGTCGTCTACGTCAACGTCGCGCGCGGTCTCCAGCGACTCGGCCCCTGGACCGGCCAGCCCGCGCAGTTCGAGGTGCCCCGCAGCACCACGCGGGTCGGCGAGGCCGATACCTACGTCATCGTGGTCCAGGGCGCCTCCGGCGGCCGCCCCGGCCGGATCTGGGGCGCCGCCAAGGGACCGGGCCTCTGAACCGCGCGCGGACCGCCTCCGTCAGAGGCGGCGTGCGGAGCCTCAGACCCACTCGCCCCCACGCATCACCGGCACGGCGCGGCCATCCGGCGTGAGGCCGTCGACGTCGATCTGGTCCGAACCGATCATCCAATCGATGTGGATCAGGCTGCGGTTGGCGCCGCGCTCGGCGAGGTCGGCCTCGCTGAAATCCGCGCCGCCGTTGCGGAAGCACTTGCTGTAGGCTTGGCCGAGGGCGATGTGGCTCGCGGCGTTCTCGTCGTAGAGGGTGTTGTAGAACAGGAGCCCCGAGGCCGAGATTGCCGAGGAGGCCGGCACCAGGGCGACCTCGCCGAGGCGGCGGGCACCCGCATCGGTGTCGAGGACGCGGGCCAGCACGTCGGCGCCCGCGCGCGCCGCGGATTCGACGATCCGCCCGCCCTCGAAGCGCACCCGGATGCCGTCGATCAGGGTGCCCTGGTAGGAGAGGGGCTTCGTGCTGGTCACGTGCCCGTCGACCCGCGCCTTATGGGGCGTGGTGAACACCTCCTCGGTCGGGATGTTCGCGTTGCAGAGGATGCCGGACCGGGAGGTCGAGGCCCCGCCGCACCATTCATGGTCGTCGGCGAGCCCCACGGTCAGGTCTGTGCCGGGGCCGCGGAAGCGGAGCGCCGCGAACCGATGCTCGTTGAGCCAGACGGTGCGGGTGGCGAGATCCGCGTTGTGGCGCTCCCACGCCGCGACCGGATCGGGCCCATCGACCCGGGAGGCGGCGAAGATCGCGTCCCAGAGCCTCGTCACCGCCTCGTTTTCGGGCAGGTCCGGGAAGACCGTGCGGGCCCAGGGGGGCGTTGCCGCCGAGACGATGGTCCAGTTGGTCGCGAAGTTGGCGATGAGTTCGAGGGCCGGCACGTAAGCCTTGGAGCGGGCCCGATTGGCCCGCGCAACCTTGTCCGAATCCTGGCCTGCCAGGAGCGAGGGATCGTCGCCGCTGATCGCGAGCCGGGCCGCACCGCTGCGGAAGGCATCGGCCATGCCGCCGTAGAGCCAGCCGGCCGCCGTGTCGAAGGCGGCCTCCGGTGCGTGAGCGAAGCGGGCGAGCGTCGCGGCATCGTCCGCGTACAGGGTCGTCACCAGGGACGCGCCGGCCTTGTAGGCCTGCTCCGTGATCGCCCGGGCGAGCGGCACCGCGTCGAGGGGCGCCGTCATCACGAGTTCCTGCCCGGGGCGAAGGTTCAATCCGACCCGCACCGCGACTTCGGCCAGACGGTCGAGGCGCTCCGTGAAGGGCGCCCCCGACGGGGTGCCGGCGGCCTTCGGGTTCTGGGGAGCCGTCATGGGTGGCAGGTCCTCGCGCTGTCCGTGCCGATCTCAAGCCTCAAGATCAGGGGCAAGATCGGTGCGAGTTCGGCCGATTCAAGCGGCACGCGACCAAGTGATCTCGCCGAGGTTCTCCCGGAAGGCGAAGCGCATCAGATGATCGGAGACCACATTCTCGAGGCGGGTCAGGCCAGCCGGGTCCGCCGTGACGACGCGCATCAGCAGCGCATCGGGTTCGGCCTCGAAAGTGCAGACCCGGTCCTCGCCGAACGGCACCGTGCCGTGCTCCGCCGTGCTCTCGACCGGGAATTTATGGCTCCAGTGGCGGCAGAGCTGCTGCAGGTAGCGGCTGGCCTCGGCGGTCTGTACGCGGGCCTGTGAGGTGGGCATGGATTCGTCTCCTTGTCTCGATCACGCGTGCGATTCGTCGGAGCTGCGGCTCATGCGGACGGCGTGCCATCCACCCCGTTGGGGCAGGGCGCGACCGCAGATCCCGAGAATTTCGCGAAAGCCGTTAAGGTCTCGATAACGCACCGACCTGCGCCCCTCACCCGAAATTCCGATCGCTCCGTCGCGCCGGAGGCTGGGTTCGCCCCGGCTACCCGTGCGCGATAAGGTTCCCATCCTGACCGGTATTTGTGCGCCGCACAATAGCTGCCCCGGCAAAGGATCACGGCATCCCAAGGGGTCGTTCGCCCGACGGACCGGCAAGATCACCTCTGCCTCCGGCACGATCCTCGAAATCGTGATCGCCTCGAAATCGTGATCGCGCCGACACCGCTCGGATTAACGCTCCCGGGGCCGATTGCGTTGCATCGCACCAGCCTCCGAGGCTCGTGAGCGGCCGTGGGTCGTCAGGACGTTCGAGACTCGTCGCTCACCACCTTGCCGGGGTTCAGGAGGTTGGCCGGATCGAGGGCGGCTTTCAGGCGGCGCATCAGGTCGAGGCCGACAGGGTCCCCATAATGCTGCAGCGCGTCGCGCTTGATCAGGCCGATGCCGTGTTCCGCCGCGATCGAGCCGTTCAGACGCGCGACGCTGTCGTGGACGATGCGGTTGAAGCGGCCCCATTCCGCCAGGAAGGCTGCCCGGTCCATGCCCAGAGGCTGGCTCAGGTTGAAATGGATGTTGCCGTCGCCGAAATGCCCGAAGGCGCAGGGGCGCAGACCTGGCATCGCGGCGCGGCAGGCGGCTTCCGCCTCCTCCAGGAAGTCCGGCAGGCGAGCGAGGGGCACCGAGACGTCGTGCTTGATCGAGGCGCCCTCGTGCCGCTGCGCCTCCGGCAGTCCCTCGCGGAGCGCCCAGAGGGCGGCGTTTTGCGCCTCGCTCGCCCCGATCGTCGCGTCCTCGACGATCCCCGCCGCGAGGGCGTCGGCGAGGGCCGCCTCGAGGGCCGCCCCCATCCCGTCCCCGGGCCGGGGGCTCGAGAACTCGACGAGGGCGTAGGTGTCGTGGGCTGCGGCGAGGGGGCGGACGGCGCCCGGCATATGCGCCAGGACGATGTCGAGGCCGAAGCGCGGCATCACCTCGAAGGCGGTGAGGCCCGGGCCGACCACGCGCCGCATCGTTTCGAACAGGGCGAGGGCGGCGCGCGGCGAGGCGAGCCCGACGAAGCCGACCGCCCGCGAGAGCGGCTTCGGGAACAGCTTCAGGGTCGCGGCCGTGATGATCCCGAGGGTGCCCTCGGACCCGACGAAGAGATGCTTGAGGTCGTAGCCGGCATTGTTCTTCCGCAGCCCCTTCAGCCCGTTCCAGATCCGGCCATCGGCGAGCACCACCTCGAGGCCGAGCACGAGGTCGCGGGCATTGCCATAGGCGAGGACGGCGGTGCCGCCCGCGTTGGTGGCGAGGTTGCCGCCGATGCTGCAGGAGCCCTCCGAGGCAAGGGAGAGCGGGAACAGGAGGCTTGCCGCCGCCGCCGCCGCCTGCACCTCGGCGAGGATCGCACCGGCCTCGATCGTGAGCGTCGCGCCGACAGGGTCAAGGTCGCGGATGCGGGACAGGCGCGCGAGGGAGAGCACGATGCCGCCGCGCGGCACCCCGCCGCCGACGAGGCCGGTATTGCCACCCTGCGCCACGATCGGCACCCCCGCCGCGGCGCAGGTCCCGACCGTGAAGGCGACCTCGGCGGTGTCGGCCGGCCGCACCAGGGCGCAGGCCGTGCCGCGATAGAGGCCGCGGGTCTCGACCAAGTGGGGCGCGAGGGCCTCCGCCTCGGTGAGCACCTGCGCCGGACCCAGGCGCCCGCGCAGGGCCGCCAGCACGGCGTCGGAGATCGGGGCGGGCTCGGTCATGATCGTCCGGGGATATCAGCGCCGCGCAAGGGGTGGGATGGCGCCGACCGTCGCATCCGCTAGATACCAGACAGACCGGACCTTTGCAGGGCGGCGCGCCCGGCCGGCGCGGCGCCCCACCGGTCGAGGCCACGAGGCAACGCCATGCTCTCCGTCATCCCGAACCCGCCGCGCGTCGCGCTGCCGATCGTCGGCAGCGCGGACCTGTTCCCCGTCCGCCGCCTGTACTGCGTGGGGCGCAACTACGCCGCCCATGCCCGAGAGATGGGCGCCGATCCCGAGCGCGAGCCGCCCTTCTTCTTCATGAAGCCCGCCGACGCCCTGCAGATCGCGGGCGGGGCGGACCCGGTGCCCCATCCCTATCCGCCGCGCACGCGGAACTACCATTTCGAGGTCGAGCTGGTGGCGGCCCTGGGCACGGGCGGACGCGACATTCCCGTCGCGTCCGCCCTCGACCACGTCTACGGCTACGCGGTCGGCCTCGACATGACCCGGCGCGACCTGCAGGACGAGGCCAAGCGCATGGCGCGCCCCTGGGACCTCGGCAAGGCGGCCGATGCCTCGGCGCCGATCGGCCCGCTGCACCCTGTGAGCCGGATCGGGCACCCGGACCGCGGGCTGATCGGGCTCTCGGTCGACGGAGCGCCGCGCCAGAAGGGCGACCTCTCCGAGATGATCTGGTCGGTGGCCGAGCAGATCGCCTACCTGTCGGCCTATTTCGAGCTGCAGCCGGGCGACCTCTTGTTCACCGGCACCCCTTCCGGCGTCGGCCCGGTCCAGCGCGGGGAGACGATGGTGGCGAGCATCGCAGGGCTCGGCGAGATCGCGCTCGCGGTGGTCTGATCGCCCGGATGCTCCTCGATCGGCCGCTGCTGCGGCGCCTTTTCCATCTCGGTGCCCTAGCTACGCGCGGCATGACGCTCGGGGTGCGCGGCGCCGCGATCGACGCGCAGGGTCGCGTCTGCCTCGTGCGGCACACCTACGTGACGGGCTGGCACCTGCCCGGCGGCGGCATCGAGCCCGGCGAGGCCGCCCCCGACGCCATGATGCGCGAGTTCCGCGAGGAGGCGGAGATCCTGCCGACGGCGGGATTGCGCCTGCACGGCTTCTACCGGAATGCCGCCGCGGCCGGCCGCGACCACGTCGCCCTCTACGTCGCCCCCGCCTTCACAATCCTGGGGCGCAAGGCGCCCGACCGCGAGATCGCGGAATGCGGCTTCTTCCCCTGCGACGCCCTGCCGGAGGAGACCACGCGGGCGACCCGCGCCCGTCTCGACGAGATCCGCGACGGGCTCCCGCCGGCCGCTCTCTGGTGAGGCGGAGCGGGCGCGCCGCCCAGGCGGAAACCCTCAAACTCAGCGCTTGCAACCTCCGGCGGAATGGTGTTTAGAGATCGCCGTCCGGGGCCGCCGGGGCCGACAGCCTCGCAACGGCGCCGCTGTGAGAGCGGGTGTAGCTCAGGGGTAGAGCACAACCTTGCCAAGGTTGGGGTCGAGGGTTCGAATCCCTTCGCCCGCTCCAATTTTCCCAACCGACTGAATGACTTAGAGGCCGCCTTCGGGCGGCCTTAGTCGTTTCTGGGAACGCGCGGAAGCAGGGCGGAAGCAACAGAACCGCGAGTTTGGCGGCCTTGTCGCGACAGCATGCCGCGCCAAATGCTGGCTCGCTGGTGAGCGCGGTTGCGCACCGAACGCTTGCGGGGAGAGGGGGGCCTGATCGTGAACCAACGCACTCAGATGCTGATCGCCGGCGCGGCGATCTGCGCTCTCGCTACAGCTGCCGTGCTGCTGATCCTGGAGCCCGACGACCCGAAGGTAGCGCTGGGCGACACCGCTGCCGCTGCGCTGTTCGCCTCAATCATCGTGCTCGGGAAGATCCGCCGGGATCAATGGGAGCGATGACCCCCGCCATTCTCACTGAGACGCTAAGCGCCAGGATTTTCGCCATCGAGGGCGCGCTCGGACTCATCCGGCAACGGCAGGACGTTCACACGCAGGGCCGCAACGTTCGCGCCTACCTGATGGACGTGCTTGATCTCGTGCGACGCGATCCTGGTATCGATGCAGCGGTTGATGACCTGCACCGCAGTGTCTGCGCCTTTGTAGAGGCTGAACCAGCCGAGGGTGGCGTGGAGGCAAGGCGGTTAAGGCTGCTCGACGACGCTCACTCTCGTCTCCTCGATCGGCTGAGGGCTGCGGGCATCAAGATTGCGCCATCAGGCGGCAAAGACGGGATAGGCTGAGGATGGCCGTTGTTACGGAGCACCTGAAGGCGAAGGGCTATCTGAAGTAAGCAAATTCTCTGTGCGCGGTGAATAGTGAGCTGATAACTATGGTGGCATCGAAGCGATGGGTGGTTGCTTATAGCATTGACGCCACTGCAGGGCTTTATGACGAGCTTGAAAGTCTGAACTACACTCATCCTCGCGGAAAATTCAGCATAACTTTGAAAGAGAAAAGCGATCTTATGCTCGAAGAAGAGCATATGATAGCTTTTTTAATATTGAGCAGCCATACGATTGTATCAGCGCATGAAGCTGCAGATGATTATCTGCAAGAATGGATCAATCATCTCTGCTTTGTAACATGTGGTTCTTTCCGTCGGCGAAGAAAGATCTTTGTATTAGATTGGTCGGACGGGATTAAAGAACGGGAAAGTCTGATATGGACCGATGCGCTAAATGGGCCGTATATTGGATTTTTGAATGCTGAAATATTGAAATCGATTGAAGCACTTCAAGCAGTCGAATTAACTACACCGCAACGTAGTGCGTTACGCTGGTTTTCTGCTGGCCTCAGAGCCGAAATAGAAGAGGATCAATTTCAGTATTTCTGGTTTTGCCTGGAAATATCTGCGACATCTAGAAAAAATAAAATGAAAGTCACAGACAAGTGCCAGTTCTGCAGCGGGGATCTTAAGTGCTCTCAATGCGACAAAGTCTCGACTCACCGCCCATTTGCCAAGCAAGATATACAAAATTGGCTCAGAGAAATGCAAGTTGAAGATGATATAATAGCGTGTCTTTTTAAAACTCGAAATACGCTGCTTCACGGCGAAGATCGTGATGGCGTTGAGTCGGCAATAAGAGAACAACAACCGGACTTTGTTTTTGAGCAAGCGGTGAATTTGATCGGGAAGATTGCTTGGACGTCGCTATTGCGGTCCATTGACGGATCTGTTCGCATTCAGGATCTATATCTAGTCGGCAAGGACGATTTTGTGCGGCGAGTAGTGCGCGGGCAAGCGCAAGTTTTTGTAGGCACTCCCATTAGCGAACATGATCCCCAAATCGAACAAATAATTTTGCCTAAGATTTCTTTGGTAAAGAAATAAATGTATTCGCCTAGTATGCAGCTTCAAATCACGGGTGCCGCGCCAAGTGGGCCACCCTCGACAACCGCGCATGGCCGGATACATTTCCTGGCTGGGATCCCGCCTTGCTCGGTGTGAGTTTTGTGGCCTATGGGTCAGGCAAATCAGAAACGACTTCGTCATCGCGATCTAAGATCGGGTCGGCTAAAATGTGTCTACTGTGGCAGTCGCTCGGCCGACACGGTGGATCACATGCCGCCAATTGGAGCCTTTACATCACGGCGACGCCCAAACGAGCTAGAGTTTCCCGCATGTGAAGGCTGCAATGCCGCAACACGCGATGTGGACAATATAATTTCATGGTTGTCTCGTTTGCAGATGACCCGCGAGCCAGCGAACGACCGCGAGTTTGTGGAATTGACTGGCGTAATCTCCAGAAACTATCCAGAGGTATTCACATCCATTAAGGAACCAAAGCAAGTTGAATCGATTTGTCTGCCGTCAGGGCTAATTGTTCCTGCGAATTTCTCGCAGTTTGAATTTGATGAGTATCTAGGCGTTGTATTGAAGCTGTTCGGACTAAAGTTCGCGCTCGCGATGCATTGGTTAGGAACCCGGAAAGCACCCACAGCAGACGATCGAATACTGGTGTGGCCGGTCGGGAGCGGGTCGTTCGCCGCTGAGGAGACGCCAAAACAGCTTCTGAGAATGCTCCCGGAGACGAGAGCCTTGCAGCAGGGGCGAAAGATATTCAGTGGGCAATTTGTTTTTACAAGTCATTTCGAAGAAAGCAAGAACGGGAGTGTTCATTTCTGCGCATTCCGAGATAGCTTTGGGATATTTGCTTCATTCAATCCACTGCCGGATGATAATCTATCTGATACAGATGCCGAAGCAGTAGATAGTCTTTGCTTCAGACCATCCGATCTGTATCGATCGTATCCTTTTGGGCTGCCTCGGCTAACGCAAGAACAGCTTGATAGACGAGAGGCCTGGAAACGAACTCGGCCAGTGTGGCCTCGACAGCCAGGGTTCATAAGGTAAGTTCGCGCCATGCGCACCACCCTGCTCGCCCTCGCTCTCTGCCCCACCATCCTGGCGCCCACGCCGGCCGGCGCGGCTCCGCTGTGCGACGAGCTCTGGGGCGAGCGGAATGCTGTCTACGCCGAAGCCGGCTACTGCTTCCGCACGCCGCGCGGGATCCGCGCCTTCGGCAACGCCGGCTGCCGCTTCGACGACATTCGCGACGTTCCTCTCTCAGCTCGCGACCGGCAGAAGGTGTCGGCCATCGTGCGTGAGGAGCAGCGGAGCGGGTGTCGGGAGTGAGATCCGGCTCGCCTGCTCAAGCCCTATTGCCCTGGCTCCAATCGCGCCCTGAGCGTGACCAGAGGCCGTAGACGACGAGCGCGGCCACCATGCCGAACGCCAGGATCTTCAGACCCTCAGAGGTCAGGTGCTCGGTCGAGACGGCTTCGGCGCTTGGCGTCCAGCGCAGCACCGAGCGGGTGACCGCGGCCATGATGGCCACGTAGAGGGCAAGCGCGCACGCAGTGTGAAGCCAACGGGGCATGGGGCACTTTTATCAGCCCTGGTCGAATCTTGGTGCTGCGCTATGGCCACAGCGGGCCACTCCGGCTTCTTGCTGTCGCAACGACAAAGGCATGGCAGCGTCGCTTTCTTCTCGGATGGCAACCGCATGCCGAACGCACTATATCGCTCTCATGACTGAAACCGACCCGAGACTTCATCCATACTCCCTCGAGATCCTGCTGCCCAAGGCCGATGGCGGCTCCTATCAATGGGCCATTCGGAAGAATGGTAAACTGGCGCAGCGCTCTGACCGCAGCCTTCACAGCGAAGACAAAGCTCGTGAGAACGGATTAGCTCAGATCGAGAAGCTGCTGTCCGGCGTGGGCGATCGGTAACTCGCGCACCGCCACCATGACCCGCCTCAGCCCGCCCAGTTCGCCGCGGCGGGCTTTTTCAGGCCGGCCTGTCACATTCGTAAAGGCCCAGCGTCGAGAACCGGGCGATGGTCATTGCGCTGGGTGCCCACCTGGCCCGGTCCCGTTGGCGTTCTTTCCCCCCGGTTGTCCGCGGCGGAATCGGTCTCCGAGACCTACTCAGCCCCGCAGCCCCAGCTCGCGGGGCATTTTCGTGCACCTCGCACTAGACATTTGCAAGCGCTCCGCAGCCCGACGCGACGGAACATGCCTTAGCCGGTCTTCACACCCGGCGCGGTCCTGCTGGTTTCGTCATTCCCCCGATCGTAGCCAGCAGGGCGGACTCCCACGAACCACTCCACCCCACAGCCTCACGGCTCGCGGGGCTCTTCCTTGCTAGCAGTCAGCGCCATGCTCGATCGGCGCGCGGCGTTCTCAGAAGAAGCGGCGCCTGCCGAATTCAGCGTCGTAGCCGCGGCTTCTCCCATAGCCATAATTATGATGGCGATTGTGACCACCAAAGTGCCGACCGTAGCCACCACCATAGCCGCCGCGGCGGTAGCCGTGTCCGTAATGCCCGCGGTGGCCATACCCACGACCATAGCCGCCACCGTATCCGTACCGAGCGAGGTCGATGCTGGTTGCGGCCTCAGGTACGGCTGCTACTCCGATCTGCGCCGCTGAAGCTGGTGCGGACGTCAGGAACAGACCGGCGGCAAGCAGGCTCGCCGCGAACGTGATCTGTTTTTGCATAGGGCTTCTCCTCGTGGATGCGCCGCCTTTGAACCTGACGCGAGCTCAGGCTAGGGCATCCAGTCTGAACCGCGGCCATCGACCGCGGCCCAGGCATCACCGAGGCGACAGGATTGTTGCTCCCCCAGCGATATGATCTTCTCCGCTGACTGAACCTCAGCGTAGGCGGGTACGTGCTCAGATTTATCGGTCGCTGGCTTTTGCTCTCCGTTCCAGCCGGGATCGTCATCGGCAAGTTCATCAAGGCCGGCAAGGGCCCAGAACCAAGAGATCCGAAGGCTGACCGCTGAGCGCCCCGGGTGTTCGTATCGTTGCGGGACTTTTCTACGGTTTAGGCCTTCGGGAAGTCAGGACGCTCGTGGATAGCGCGAAGTATTTTGTACGTGGTGAGTGGCTTTCGTCCGTTCTCACGCACGATGATGCAAACCCGCTCGTCTGGCCGCCCAGACCATTGTCTGACAGCTCGCCGAACCGCGTCGCTTAGCGGATAAATTTTGCTCACTGGCTTGAGCCGCCTCAAACTCGGCAACTCATTCCAGACAATCTTTACCGGCTCGTCATAATCTATCCGCAGCATCTCTTTACCTTGCCAGCCCCGAGATGCACCCATCAATCGAGAAAAATTGGATAATTCAACGGCGGCACTGCTGGCTGTACGCATTTGCACCGATCAAAACAGATGAGAGCAATATTATTTGTTAACATGAGCTAATCGCAGCCGAGAACTTCGCTCTTTGTAATGAGCCTCGGGAACTTAGCCTCAGCGCGGTCGCTCCACCGCGAGCTGCGCCGACAGCCGCCCATCGCAAGTCAGGTCGACCACCTCACCCATGATGCTCAGCGCCCGCTGAAGCTCCTCGACGGTGAGGTCGGGCTAGGCAACGTCGGTATCAGGGCCGCCCCAGAGCGTCCCCGCTTCATCGTCGCGTCCTTGAACAGCGTGCCCTCGGTCGACGAGTTCACCTTCGCGCCCGGCGGCAGGGTCACGTTGAGATCTAGGCGCCCGCGGTTGTCGAAGGTGGCGTTTCACGACCTTCTATAGGCAGACCCATCCTCGGCCTTTGCAGGCTCCTCGACATAATGACCTTGCTTCGGCACGGCGACGATGTCGAAGTCGCGGGCCAATGTGTGCAGCGCCTTGCGAAGAGCGGATCCATGCAGTGGACGACCGTGCCCCGTGATCGCAAGCTCGGGCTCAAGACCAGCCAAGGCTTGGACTGACCGTCGGGCGGCGTCCCAATCAACCGTAAAATACATCGGCGGACCATGCAGTTCAGGCTCTTGCACGGCGACAGCGTAGGCCGACTCCTGGGCTGTCGTCACAAAGGCATCGGCCGCGATGAGGGTTCGATCGGCCTCACGCCAGAGAGCCACCTGGCCGACGGAGTGACCCGGCGTGTGAATCCAACGCCAGCCCGGCATCGGCGGCACCGAGCCATCCTCGGGCAGACTTTTGAGATGGTCGGATACATCGACAGGCGCACGCGGAAAGAGCGGGGAGAGCCGAGCTACCAAGCCGCCACCAACAGTGGGGTCCGGGGGCGGGTAGGCGGCTGATCCGTTGAGGTACGGGTGCTCAAGCGGATGAGCCCAAACCGGCACCTGCCATTCGCGTGCGAGGTCCTCAACCACGCCAACATGGTCGAAATGACCGTGAGTGAGCACGATTGCGGACGGGCGAGCGCCCGTACCGAAGCGCTTCTCGGCGGCCTTTATGATGGCCGCCTTCGAGCCCATCACACCCGCGTCGATCAAGACCCAGCCGCGATCACCTGCACCAGGGCGGCCGTAATAGATCACGTTGACGATGGCGTGGCGTTGGTAAGCAAGGTCGCCCCCAACCTCGTGAGTGCCATCTGATCCAAGCGGCCCATCAGCGCGCGCATCTGGATCAACGGGGATCTGCTGTGACATCAGGCGCCTCTGTAGCGGGCCTCGGGCTGGCCCCTTGGTCGACCAATCTTGCCTACGAGGTCGAAGTTCCAGGTCGGGCTGGCCGCCCTCAGCATGCCACGGCCCATGCCCCCGGCGTTCAGTTGTTACGCCGCTCTGCCGCCATCTGCGCCGACAGCCGACCGACGCAATCCAAGTCGACCATCTCGCCCATGACGCCCAGGGCCCGCTGAAACTCTTCAGCGGTCCAACCTGCCAGAGCATCCGCCCATGCCCTTGTCAGCAAGGAAGCTGGAGAGAGCCGAGCCAACAAGGCGCCCGTCCGGGCGATCATCGCCGGGCCAGACATCTCGACAACCACATACGGCCACGTACAGTCCGGCTATGCGCTCCACACTCTTCACTCTTGCCTTGGCCGTCGCTGTAAGCGTGGCACAGGCGCAGCAATTGCCGACCGTACCCGAACTTCTGGCTGCTGAAGCCAAAGCACAGCAAGGCTGCGAAGGGACCGGAGATCCTGCCGTCATCAAGGAGCAATGTACGCTGCGCGACCGTCTGAGCGGCCGGTTGGCTCAGGCCGGCTATTGCTGGGGACGTAAGGGTCAGCTCGACGCGAAGAAGGAATGGCACAAGTGCGAACCGGATTCGATCTACGTCGACGACGTCGAGGCCGTTAAGCGCTGAATACGAGCGCCCCCTCACAGTAGGCCCGCCCAGCTCACTTCAAGAGCATCAGTCCATACCGCGGTCAGCGGTAACGCGACCCTGTCGGTGTCTGAAGCGCCGCTGTGGGATCAATCTGAAACTGGGGTGGTGCAGCTCAGCGCGTGTGGTTCCGCAGGAGGCGCTGCATGCTCGCCATCGAGGGCGAAAGCTTGGGGGCCGGCTCGGGAGCGGCCGGTGTGCCATCGCGCTCGAGCTGCCGCAGCATGTTCGACTTCGCGAGGCCGCGGCCTGAACTCCGACCGGAAACCGCCGAGGCTCGCGCCGCGCAGTAGGATTCGATCATGGCCTGGGCCGGGCTCTGTGCGATTGGCGGATGCGCCGGGTCGGGGCGCGGCTTGAAGCGCGTGACGTCGGCTTGCTGCTGCTCGTCGACGGCAGCCATGATCTGCAAGCCGCTTGGCAAGCTGGCGTAGGTCTGCCGGCGGATCGCCTGCAGTTCGGCGTGATATGCGTGGTCCATCAGTTCACGATCTCCAGTGGCGGGCGGGTCGGGACGGCCTCAACCCAAGCCACAAGCTCGGGCAGGCTGGCTAAGTCGGGCGCAGCAGCAAGAAGCCGGCGCACCCGCATGACGGGAAGGTCGAAGCGGCACGCCAAGAGGAACGCGAGGCGCGGACGCCCCTCGGCCTCGGGCGATTCGTCGATCTCGCGCAACCGTTCGCGAGCGGCGGATTGCCGGACCAGGATCGTGTCAGCAAGCAAGGCAGCCTCGGGGACGATCTCCATCATGCGGCGCCCCGCAGCGCGGTGACGTTACCTTCGTGGCGGGGCACCACCGGCACGAGCTCGAGCCGCTCGCAGACCTTGCGCTCGATCTTCGGATCTGGCCGGAGGTCGCCGCCCAGATGTGCCAGGGCGGTGTCGGCGCCGCGGTAGTGCTCCGGTGTGCAGTAGGCGTCGCCGTAGACGTGCAGCGCCGGGAGACTGACGTAGGCGTACAACCGGTCGAGGGCGACGCCGGAGATGCCCTCGCGGTACGTCGAGCGAGTGAACGTGCGTAAGGTGCAGTGAAACGTGCCGTTGCTCCCGTACATGTGGTCGCTCCGCGGAGGCGTGTAGCTGCCGCGCTCCGGGTTGTTCGAGTTCCTCTGAACCTTCTCCTGAGCGTCTTCGGTTAGCGGCTCCACTCGGCCGTCGATCACCCAAAGGCGGACCGTCTCCTGCAAGATGATCTCCTCCGGCACGCCGTTGCCGCTGCGCACCTCGTCTTCCGGCGAGGGAATGAACTCGAACTCCGGCGCCTCCCGTTCCGCATGCTGGCGGGCCACTTCGGCCTCAGCGAGGTCGCGGAGGAGAGTGCGAAGGGCTCCAGCGTGATGCTGGTACTCCTGCGGCAGGCGAGCGCGGATCGCGTCGCACTTCTGCCGGGCATCGTCGTGGATCGCCTTGCGCCGGGCGCGGTCCTCAGCAGCACGCGCCATTCCGAGCCGCTGGACGAGGGCAGCAACGAGAGCCTCGGCCTGGTCGAGGCGGACGGTGGCCGCCGCTTTCTCCGCGAGACGCTTCTCCAGCTCGGCCTGCGGGCTGTCGAGCAAGCCGTCACGGTAGGCTGCCTCGACCGCCTCGCGCTCCCGGGTCGCTACCTCGATCTGGCTGCGGGCCTCGACGAGGGCAGCCTCGATCTTGGCGCTGTCGGTCTCCTTGCGGGCGATGCCCACGAGGCTGGCAAGGTCCTTGGCGAGCTTGGGCATCTTCATGCGTCGGTTTCCTTTTGACGGGTCATGCCGAGCCCGGCGCGGATCCGGGCGGAGAGGTTGCGGGCCACGGCACGATGCCAGGCCGTGACCCGCGCCGAGCCAGAGCCCGGGGACGCGACGACAGCGGGGAGATCCCGACCCACGTCGTCACGATCTGAGGAAGGAGGAAGCTGGGTCATGCCGCGACATCCGCGGCGGCGGTCATGGCATCGCGCAGCACGCGATCGATCTCGGAGACATCATGCTTCGTGAGATGCGGCAGGCTCAGCGCTACCTCGCCGGGCACCGCCAGGAGGCGGGCGCGCAGTTTTACGATCTCGTCGTCCCACCGGGCGCCGGCCTCCTCGGCATCGATGAGGCGGCCGCGCTTCAGGTCGTTTTCAATGGCCTTGCCGTCGGCTTGCTCCTTGGCGAGGCGGGTCCGCTCGGCCGTGAGATCCGGAGCATCCTCGCCACGGCCGGAGGCCGCGTCGCGGAGCCGGCGGCAGTAGTTCGCTGTCGAGGCGATGAGGTCGAACCGGCCCCGGCTGGTCCGGACGGCCACACCCTCGTCGGCGAGCTGCGCGATCCGTCGGGCAGAGACATCGAAAGCGGCTGTCATGACCGCGATCGACACGGATTCTGTCATCGGGAGACCTCCAATTTGAAACGGAACCCCCTCAGCGAAAATCTGCAGAGGGTGAGAGATCGGGAGCAACTCTGCCCGCAGAGGGGTGGGGTGCCCGGGGAGGACCCGTCGAGTTCCATTCGTTGCTGAAATGTCACGCCGCCTGCCGGTCGGGCCGTGCCTCGGCCGCGGGGACGCCGAAGCCGTCGCGCTGCAGCTTCTCGGCGAGCGCCTGCCGGACGTAGGCCGAGGGGGAGATAAAGACGCGGGACGCAGCTGCATTGATCAGGCTCGGCATCTCGCGGGGGAGACGAGCGGCAATGCGGACGTCGTAGGCGGTTCGGGACGACATGATGCCTCGCAATCTGAAGGTTGCTGGCTCTTTGTCCTCCGATCACTTGCTCACCGATACGTCGCCATTTCCGCGACGTTCAGGCTGCCTGGGTTTGCCAGCGTTCCACGAGGTCGCTCAGGCCTTCTGCAGCGAAGTAGCCGGCCACCGCGGGGCTGCGCCGATCGCCAGCGAGGTAGGCACGGAGTGCCGCTGCATCGCCATTCAGGAACATGGCCAGCGCGACCTTGGACACGAGCCAGGGACCACCGGCGACATGCCGTCCGATGTCATGGTCCCGGCACCACATCCTGATGGTGCGCTCGGTGCGATTGGCGCGCTCGGCGGCTTCGGACGTTGTCAGGCCTTCGCGGCGATCGAAGGGGATGAGACAGCGGGGGCGCTGGCCATCCGAATGACGGATGACGCTTGATGACGCGTCAGAGCGGATAGGCGAATTACGCGCACCCGTACGCGTGTAGGGGTAGAACAGGGATGACGCGTCATAATCCGTCATGCGTCATTGCTCCGGATAGCCCGGGGTTACTCGGACGCGCACACCCCGGAAGCCGCGTGAGTTCGTGGTCCGGTGTGGCTGAAATCCCTTCCGCCGCATCGCCGGGGCAAACGCCTTCACCGTGCCGGGATCGTCGCCTGCAGCGCGAGCGTAGTCACACCACGATGCGTAGAGTTCACCGGTCGTATCCCAGCAGTGCTGATCGTTCTGACGCACCACGCATTTCTCAGTGAGCCACTGGCCCATGAGATCCTGCTCGGCAAAATAGCTCTCGGTGGCCTCGACGACGCTCTCGGGCCGGACGAGCCCGTTCTGCTGCCAGTCCATGCAGCCCTCGATCATCCAGCGCAGGATGGCCGGCCACTCTTCCTTCAGCTTCTGCTCGAGCTCCCGATCGGGCGCCTCGGGCTTGCGGATGAAGGGCACAATGTTGAACCGCCGCCGAGCCGCATCGTCGACGTTGCGCAGCATGGGCTGGTGATTGCCGACAATCGTCAGCTTGAAGGTCGGCGTGAAGGTGAAGAAGTCCTGGCGCATGAACCGCGCTGTGACCGGGTCACCACCGGTGAGTTGCTTGATGCGCGCCTCGGCCCAGCCTCGATCCTCCTCCGTCTCCGATGCGGTCACCAGGCGGGCGCCGCGGAGCATGGCCATGTCGGTCGGGTGCTTGTCCCCCTTGGAGCTTACGAACGTGTCCATGGCAGCCGTCTTGGCGTAGGCCGAGAGGATCGCGGTCAGCACGTTCAGGAACACGCTCTTGCCGTTGCCGCCGGGGCCGTAGACGAACACAAGGGCGTGCTCTCGGGTCAGGCCGGTGAGGGCGTAGCCACACCATTGGCGAAGGAAGCGGATCAGTCCGCCATCGCTACCGGTGGCCTGGTCGAGGAAGGCGAGCCAGAGCGGGCAATCCGGCGTCTCGGCCGGCGTGATCGCCGTCAGCTTTGTGATGTGCTCGGCCTGGTCGGCGGCTCGGAGCTCGCCGGTTCGCAGGTCGACCGTACCGCCGGGCGTGCCGAGCAGCCACGGGTCCGAATCCCAGACCTCCGCTGTGACCGCGAAGGTCGGATCCGCTCGGCAGAACCGCTCGACGCCCGACGCGAAGCTGGTCTTCGAAGCGATGAACCGCGTCTTCTGATCGCCGTCCCGGCATAGCTCGCGGGCGAGCTCTCGGGCCCAGTGGAAAGCCACCTGTTTGCGGTTCGGCACCCACGCGGCACCTGTCCATGCGTGCCAGGATCCGGTGTCGTGACAGAACAGCAGTTCGCCCGTATGCCGCTCGGCGAAGGTCTGGGCGGCCCAATCCTCCGTTAGCAGGTCGCCGTTACTGCCGCTGCGCGAGGCGCGGCTCTGCTCGAACTCGAACAGCCGATGGATATCCTCAGCTCCGGCTGCCATCGCGCGCCTCCCTGCGTCGAAGCTCTTTCTTGGCGATCGATCCGACCGTCTTCGTCACCTCGTCGGCCGCAAGTGGCGGCCGGCAGCGGGCGAGGTTCCAGGCCTGCACCAGCTCGTGCGCCATGCCCGGGTCGACGTACCGGCGCAGGAGGTGGCCGGTGAGCCGGGAGACCGCGACGTTGCGGCCACCGTCGGCCACGCCCTCGGAGACGAGGCGGCGCCACTCGGACGGATCGCGCGCCGCGCCCTCGCTCGGCCGCGTCAGCGCCTGGACCATCCAGACCGGCATCTCGGCCATGGGCGCGTCGTCAGGATGATGGTCCACCGACCACTCGTAGGAGCGCCCGGAGGCGTGCAGGCTCGGCGGCGCCACGACGTACCCGCCGGTGCCGCGGATATCGAGGCCGGGAGCGAGCCCGCCGTGGTCGCCCGCGCTGTTGCGGATCTCGACGCCCTCGGGCGGGCGGAAGAAGATGTGCTCGCCGCCGCCGCCGGTCAGCGCCCGGCAGCTATGGGGCAGCGGGCCGTGCTCGGCCTCCAGCGCCTGCAGGCTCTCGTCGCCGCCGTGCCGCGGGTCGACGTCGAGCACAACCGCGTTGCCGGTGGCGAGGCCCCCGTTGGCGAAGGGCGCCGTCGTGAACCAGTGCCGGATGATGTGCTCGTGGCTCGTGGCGTTCGTCAGCCCGCGCGGCGCCAGCTTCGCCAGGGGGTGCTTGCCGGCATCAGTGCAATCGGGCTTGCCGCAGGTGCAGACCAGCCGGCCGCCGTCGTCGGCGCGGATGCCATGCAACGGGAAGACGCGGCCGCCGCGAGAGGCGAGATAGAGGGCGGCGTCGAGGCGCGCGGTGTCCGTCATGCGGCGCCTCCCGCATCGCCGCGGCCGGACGAGCAGCGGAGGCAGCGCTGCGCTTCCTCGAACCGGCGCTCGCGCTGCAGGTTCATGAGATGCCAGCGGGCGAAGGTCAGCGCGCCGATCAGCTCGGTGAGTTCCTGATCGGTGCCGGCCTCGGCCGATCGCAGGGCGTCCGGAATGCCCGGGATCGTGCAGAGGATGGCTTGGGCAAGGCTCATGCGTGGCCTCCCTGCAGATAGGCGCGCACCTCGTCGGGCCGGCGGAAGAGGCCGGTGACCGTGCCGTCGCGGTCGATCAGAGCGACGAAGGGGAGGGCGATCTCCCGCTCCCCGGATCGGGGGAGCGGCTTGGACGGGATGCGGGCCGGGCGCCGCTTCGCGGGATCAGCCATGACCGTCCTCCGAGGTGGAGCGCACCACCCGGCCGAGGCGGGCGAGCGCCCACTCGTCGAGGAGGTCCACGGGGTAGAGCGGGACGCGGCCGGCTTTCTGGAAGGGCGGGCCACCGCCGAGGCAGGCGAACTTCGCCAGGGTGGCCACCGCGAGCTCGATGCCGTGCCGATCGAGGAGATGCCGGCTGGCCTCCCAGCGGCGGAGCCGGGGCTTGCCAGCGGTCTTCGGCGGGAAAAGCTCCGCCGGCCCCCTCGAGAGGGGCTGTTGCACATCGGTCATGAAATGCAGCTCCTAGAAGTAGAGCTTTGGCCTTCGTCTGCGGCCTAGGCTCTGAGGATTGCTACTCGCCTTCGTCCTTCAGGTGCTCACCGTTCTCGATGAGCTTCTTCATGTTCTCCATCGACCGCTCGATCGAGTTGGGCCGCTGTCGGAAAGAGAACGGGGTGCTCCAGAACTCTTCCGGTATCTCGATCCCGAGCCGGTGACTGCGGGTGATCAGAAGAGCAAGGCTCCGGCTGGCGCTGGAGCGGATCGACCGGATCGCGGGCAGCTCCGAGGCCGCCAATTCCTGGTCGATCTCGATGTCCGTGCCGACAATCGGCCGGGGCTGATGCAGGCCAGCTGGTGAGTACCGGCCGCACATGATCTCCTCGATCTTCTGACCCGTGCCGTCGGCCTTGTCGCGTGCGGTCTCGACGATGCGGGACCACTTTGGCGCGAGCGCCTCGGGGAGAGCCGCCGCAATCTCTGCAGCCCGCGTGACGTTCACGCCGTGACCTTCGTAGAATTCCTGCGAGACGATCGTGAGGAAAGTCTCGAAGAAGGTGTAGCCGCGGCCGGAGGCCTTCTGGTCGATGGAGAAGGGCAATTGCTCGCGTCGCGAGAGCGACTTCAACGCGTCCGGGGCGAGACGCGTGAGGTCGCAAAATTGGCTACGAGACAGGTCGGGCATGGGCGCATCTCTATGGGTGCGAACTGACACCATCTGTTAGACCACTTACGCCACAAGGTGTCAACGCGCATCCTTAAAGTTTCTTCGGTCGATCCAGCTCCTGCTCCAGACCTCGATCTCCGCCCGCGGCCCAGATGAGCTGGCTCGGCCCGCCCACGGGTGCCGCCAGCGACGGCTCGGCGTCTCCGCCATCCTCATGGTCGGCATCGCCGTCAGACGCGTCGAGCAACGCGACGATGCGGTCGACGACGTCGAGGGCGAGTTCGGCCAGGCGCTCGAACTCCTGGCGCGGGATGGTAGCGGCCGGCACTCTGCGCGAGGCCGGGAAGCGAACAATGTTCGTCACTTTGCGCGCTCCTCGGTACCCGGTGCTGTGGCCGGCTCTGCGAGCCAGCCGCGGATCTCATCCGGCGTCACGTCCGGCCGGCGAATGCGTGAGAGACCCGCCAAGCCAAGCACCCGGTCAAGCAGCTGGCGACAGAGCTGCTCGGGGAGCTCGATCTCATCGTCGTCCCACCAGCCGCCTGACACCGAAGCGATCAGGCGCGCTTGCAGGCCTAGGGCGGAGATCGATGCGGCCGGCAGTCCGACCGCCTCTCTCAGGATAGCGCGCTGGAGGCGAGCCGAGTGTGCCTCCGCCTGATTGAGAGCCTTGCCGTTCGCTGGTGTGGGCGAGACGCAGTTGAGGTCGTCGTGCACGCGCTGAAACTCTTCGTATCGCTCATTGAGCGCGATCAGTTCGGCCTCGACTGTCGTCGCGAACGGGACCGGCAAAGGGGCGGCCTCGGCGCCGCGCGGCAGGGACGATCGCAGCGCCTCGGCGCGCTGGCGGAGCGAAGGGCTCTCGGGAGCCGCCTTCCTGTTCCTCGTCGTGTTCATGCCAGCCTCTTTCACGCCAGGTGCAGGAAGCCGTAGGCGGCGACGCCCCCGGCGATGATCACGAAGGCCGAGACGAGGTCGCCGGCCATGTCGAGGAAGCGCGGGGCCCGCACGTGGGCGGTGTCGGGGCGGACAGGCGCCACGGCGTGCCAGGGTTCGATGCTGCCGGGCAGCGGCTCGTCGGGCTGCAGATCGGACACGGGACGCTCGTAGAGCGAGGAGAGGGTGACGAAGCGGGCCGATCTTGCTGGACGGCGGCCGAGCGGGGGCATTGCCATAACCGGTGTGCTCCGGGGCTAAAGGGATCAGGGATGCTTGGAACTGCGCGATTGCGCAGGCATCAGGCCTCGGCCGCGTTGCTCTTCGGCGCCGCACCTGATAACATTAATATCAGGTCGGATCCCGACCTAAGTCAATATCAAAAATATCAGGTGCGCATGATTTCGATCAGGCAGGTGAAGGCAGCACGCGCTCTCCTGGGCTGGTCGCAGGACGATCTGGCTCGCAGCTCATCCGTTTCAAAGCCGACCATCGCGCGCCTGGAGACCGGCGAGGGCGCGCTCGGCGGCTATGCCGACACCCGTGACAAAATTCTTGCTGCCCTCGAAGCGGCCGGTGTCATCTTCATCGAGGAGAATGGCGAAGGGCCTGGTGTGCGGCTGCGGAAGGTCGCCGAATGACCTTCGATCTGCGCGAGCTGCCGAGGCTTCTGACTGACCTCTACGCAATAGTGGCTCGGCTTGAGGAGTTGGCACCAGGCCGGAAATTCACGCCTGATGGCCATCTCGTGGGCAGCATCGGTGAGGCAGTGGCCGCGTATGCATATGGTCTGGAGCTACTGCCTGCCTCAGTGAAACAGCACGACGCCCAGGCATCGAACGGCAGGCTCGTTCAGATCAAACTCACGCAGGGCCAATCGGTCGCGCTGAGCTATGACTGCGAGCATTTGCTCGTTCTGCAGCTTGATCAGAAGCGCGGCTTCGTCGAGGTCTACAACGGCCCCGGTGCCCCGGTTTGGGCGAGGATCGAGAGCAAACGAGGTATTGGGCAGCAACGGCAAATTCGCCTTTCCACTTTGCGCAGCATCGCTGAGGCGGTGCCAGGGGCAGCCCTGCCGCAGCTGCGTCCGCTTCCTGACATCCTTCCAAAGGCGCTCGAAGCGGCCGGCGTCGAATTCAATCCAGAGAACGGGGCTAATTGAAGTGAGATGATCCCGAGTCCCGGTCTGAAACTATTTTTTCCGGGACTGGCTGAACTAGATGTCCTCACCGGGTTAGAGTGCCACCCTCTGAATGGCAGGATTTGGAAAATGGCGCAGTACCAGCATGTTTTCTTCGAGCCCTGGATTGGATCGAAGTATTACACCGATGGTCTTTGGGGCAAAAAGGTCTTGATCGTCGGAGAGTCACACTACGACGAATTTTTCAGCAATAAATCTGATGCTGCTTCAGGTATGTCGAAGCCAAAGCATACATTAGGGCGCGACTGGACCCAGTATTGTATTCAAGCAATCGTCAGTGGTGAAAAGGGTCCGGCCTTCTGGACGAGTTTGAGGAACAGAGTAGGCGGTGCGGAGCACGAAGAAGCACCAGCCGCAGCATTCTGGCCGAGGGTTGCGTACTACAACTTTGTGCAGACCCCTGTCGGTGGCGCTGCACGTGTTGCTCCTACCAAAGAGCAATTCAAGAACTCCATGGCTGCATTCGAGGAAGTGCTTGAGAAACTGAACCCTGATCGCGTGATAGTAACTGGAGATCGTATGCATCCATACATACCCTCTCGAGTTGGAAAGTGGCCCGACCTGATGGGCGAGGACGAATACACAAAGATCCCGATCGAGTATTTCGTAGATTGTGGTGGCAAAAAAATTTATATAACAATGACATCTCATCCAACTAGCTCCTATTTCTATAAGACTCTAGCGGTTCTATTTCAAGAATTTATCGCGACAGATTGGGATAACTATGAATGTGAGTATTGGATAGCAGATCTGAAAATTAGAACCAGGAAGGCTCTAAGTGGTCTTGACGTTCTAACCTCTCTAACATCTCATTTGCATTTGAAGCATCATAGCAAAGGCTACGCGACTATGGAGAACAGCGCCATTGAGAATGGCTTTTACTTGTTGAAGAATAAGAAAACTAACGCTGAAACGTCGTACAAGGATGCCGACAGCGTGATCGCGGCCGGATGGGTAATTGATTGAGGTTATGCCTATGATTGCAGCGGGCGCCGTGATTTGTTGACCGGCGCAGCGGTCAGTCTGGAAATCGCCGGAGTGGCCGCACGTGCCGCAGCAGCCGGCGCCTACAATCAGGGCAATGGCTCCGGCTACTACGGGTCGCGGCTACTAAGCCAACGCCCACGAACTGTGTTCAGAAGCCCTGCTGCGCATGCTGCGGCGGGACCTCTCTCATTTTGGCCACGGCTGGAACCAAGCTGCAGGCAATCCGCTCCGACACCGCATCAGCCGCGGCTACCAGCGCCGCGTCGGGCACGTGGGCATAGCGCGCTGTGACGCCCGGCACGCTGTGCCCGAGCAGCCCCGCGATTGTCAGCTCCGAGTAACCCATTCCCGCCGCCGTGGCGGCGAACGAGTGCCGCAGGACGTGCACCGTGACGCCCTGCAGCCCGGCGCGGGTGCAGAGCCGATCCAGCACCTTGGGCAGCCCGACGAAGTGGCCGTCGCCGCGCTCGGCCGGGAACGTCCACTTCGAGCCGCTGGCATAGGGCAGGGCGCCGAAGGCTGCTTTGCCGATCGGCCGGAGCTGCGCACCGCTCTTGGTATCTCCGAACCGGATGCAGCCGTGCTCCTCGTCGAGCCAGGCGCGAGGCAGGGCGAGTGCCTCCATGCGCCGGCAGCCGGTCATCAAGAGGAATCGCACGGCCGCGATGCCAGACGCCGTCTCGCCATCGTCCTCCGCTTCACGCATGGCGCGGCCCAGGCGGCCAATCTCGGCAGCCGAGAGGAACCGCCGCTGCTTGCCGTCCGGCGAGCGCTGCACGCCGCGGGCGGGGTTCGCCGTGACGATCTTCTTTCGCTTTGCGAACTCAAGGATGGTGCCGAGCATGCCGACGGTGCGAGAGGCCACGCCCTTGCCGCCGGTGGTGACGCCACCGACCCCGACGCGGGCCGCGGCCGTCCTCCCGGCCTCGATGTCCCGCTGCATCGCCTCGACATCGTCGGAGGTGAGGGCAGGGACCCTGCGCGTGCCCAGCAACGGCTTCACGTGTCGCTCGATGCGGCTGCGGTCCATCGCCAGTGTCGAGGCCTTCACGCGGCCGGCAGCGTCCGCCAGGTAGAGGTCGCAGAGCTCGGCCACCGTCACGGCCCGTCGGATCTTGTGGCGGTCGGCGGAAGGGTCCTCGCCGTTGGTCGAGGCGCCGATCTTCTCGCGCGCCGCGCGCCGCGCTTCGTCCGGCGTGACTGCGCCGACGCGGGCAAAGGTCAGCTTGCGCTGGCGCCCCTCGGCAGTCCGGTAGAACACGAAGTAGGATGCCACGCCGCTCGGCATGACGCGTACGCCGAATCCTCGTAGCTCGCTGTCCCAGACCTGAACCTCGCGCGCGGGATCCGGCTCCAGAGCATCCACGAGGCGCTTCGTGATCTTCGGCAAATTCGACCCCAACCCAGTTTTCGGCCCGGCCGCGGAAGCAGGGCGGAAGCAGATGGGGGAAAATCGAGGCCCATCCGCGCAATCGGAGGCAAACTCGAAATCGGCGGAAGAACAAGCCAGATCAGGCGCTTAGCAATGACGCGCCAACTCAAGCAAACATACGAAAAGTGGAGAACCTAAACTTGCCAAGGTTGGGGTCGAGGGTTCGAATCCCTTCGCCCGCTCCAATTTTCCCAACCGACTGAATGACTTAGAGGCCGCCTTCGGGCGGCCTTAGTCGTTTCTGGGAACGCGTGGAAGCAGGGCGGAACCAAACGACCAGCGATTATGGCGCTCCTGTCGCGACAGCGTGCCGCGCCAAATCCTGGTTCATTGGCAAGCGCGGTTGCGCACCGAACGCTTGCGGGGAGAGGGGGCCTGATCGTGAACCAACGCACGCAGATGCTGATCGCCGGTGGGGTGATCATCGCTCTCACCGCGGCCGCCCTGCTCCTGACGCTGGAGCCCGAAGATCCGAAGGTGGCCCTGGGTGACACCGCTGCCGCAGCGGTGTTCGCCTCGATCATCGTGCTTGGGAAGATCCGGCGGGATCGCTGGGAGCGATGATCCTCACCGAGAGCCTGACCGTGAAGGGCGACCTGACGGCATGAGCAGCCAGAGGCGGGTAGAGTGCGCTCTGTGGCCGGCCGGCTATGTCCTTTTACGCTCCCCGAAGCGGCGAAGCTTCCTCGCCGCTTACCGGTCCTCACTCGCCTTCGTTCTCGTCCTGCCGCTGGCAGCATCGCTAGCTTACCTCACCCGGCCGTCGGGCGAGTTCTGGTGGTGTGATAAAAATGATCGCTCCGGTGTCGTCTGTGTTCGCAACTGGTTGAACGCTGTCGGCAATCTCGGCGCGCTCATCATCGCCGGTGGCGCTGCCGCTGCAGCATACGGGCAGTACACGGCTGCGAAGCAACAACCTGAATTGGCGCAGCTTCCTTCAATCGAGGCCGTGATCAGAGAAGTTCGGCCCGTCCAGAGGTAGCGTCCGCGGACGCTACCTCTGGACGGGTGGCCTTGATTTCGACAGCGACGGTTCCCTGTCGTCCGCCACCGGCGCCCTCGGCAGGGTGATGGCACTGTCGGCGCTGCCACGGCCATCAGGGGCGAACGAAGATTGATGAGGCACATGGAACGCTTCTCGTCTCGCCGGGTAGAGCAGACATAGGCGGCTACGTAGTGGACCTGCGACGGCCGCTGGTAGGAGGAGCACGAGGCATGCTGGCGAACGAAGTCACCGCTGCCCTTGATGGCGGCATCCAGTTCATCGACGTCGCGCAGCCGCTTCCGGCGTATCTCAGCTCCGATGAGCCGGACGACGAGCGGGTGTTTTGGAAGGCAAGCGGACACGACACGCTCGACGGCTGTGACCAGGCGATCCGCCGGTCTTCGGGCCGCCGCGCGCCGGAAGCCATCTCGGCACGCGCCTGAGCACCGCGCCGCTGTCCAGCGGCTCTCGAGTCGGCAACGCTCATCGTAATCCAGCTCGATCTTCTCACCCATGGTGCTCAGCGCCCGCTGAAGCGCTTCGACGGAGAAGTCGGGCCACTTCCAGCGCGGTAGGAGTCAGGACGGCCTAGGGGCAGTCGTGGCCGCTCAGGGAAGGGATCGTGTTGGCGCGCTTCCATTCGGCTTGCGCCGCTGCCCTATCGCCACGCTCGGCGTCCTCGCCCACTGGTGCGCGAATCAGAACAGATCACTTCTGATGAAGCTTGAGCGGAACAGATCTCACTGGGCCGGGGTTCTGAGCGAATCAGGAGAACGACCATGAAAGCTATATTTGCTGGATCGCTCGTGGTGATTGGCTTGATCGGCGCCACCCCAGCGTTCGCCCAATCCATCGACATCGGACCCGGAGGTCCGAGCATCGATCTACGGTCCCGGCGGGAGAGGGAGCGGGACATCGATCGAGAGGAGGCACGGCGCGATATGCGCCGCGAGGAACGCCGGGAGATGCGGCGCCGCGACATGCAGGACGACGATGTCGATCGCCCCCGCCGCGGGTATTGAGCCGAGCTGCGGGTCGCGCATCCCTCGATCTGAGGCGTCAGGCGATCTCCCGCGCCCGCGCTGATCCGGTGCCAGCTGGCTTCAGAATGCGAGCCGCCGTCTCCGAAGCCAAGCTGCTGGCAAGGCACACCGTGCCGGGCTTGCCTTGCGATCCGCCCCTGCGACAAATCCATCCATCACGGAGACAACATGAAGATGCTTCTTACGATCAGCGCCATGACGCTGATCGTGGTTGGGCCAGCTCTCGCTCAGACCACTCTGCAGACGAAACGAGGGAATGAGAACCTGAGGAAATACTGCACAGGCGATGCGCTCTCGTTCTGCAGCGGCATCGATCCCGACGACAAGAAGATGGATTCCTGCTTCAAGGAGCATCGCTCCGAACTCTCCGAGAACTGCCGGCGCGCCATCGACGCCTATCAAGCCTCAGGCGGCAAGTAGGGTGCCGGCGCATGCATCGGCTTCCGTCTACTGTCTTCATCAGCCTATTCCTGGCGACGAGCGCTCATGCGCAGAACGAGCCGATCCAGAGCCCACAGGACGCGGCTTGCCGCGACGAAGCCCGAGATCGCGTGTTCGGCGCTCCGAACCCGCAGGGATTGAGCTTCTACAACCTCGGCGCGCAGATCTATCGTGAGTGCATGAAGCGCTCGGGGTCTTCGGAAACGCCAAGCCTTAGCCGGCGCGCGCCACGCGGGTAAGCGAGGCACAACCCGCGTCAGCCCATCACCTCGTCCGCGGAGGCATATTCCCTTATGCGCCTTGCACCGTCACCGTGATCGGTTCCATCGATTGGGTCCCAAGTGTATCGACGAGATCGCTGCCGGAGAGTTCTCAAGCGTCGGTCTAAGTCATTTCCCAACGGGACTTATGGAATCCATCACCGAGATTTTTTGCTGGTGAAGGTCATGGCTGATCAGGCGGAACAAGCCTCTCTCCGCTATTCGCTACTGGGTCGCCCAGGTCATTGCGAGGACGGTTAGATCGGTCACGGTCAGCGCCAACAGGATCGCTGCGATCACCACGCCGCGCCGCGCACGAAGGAACCGACGCATCAAATCTGCTCCGGCCATGTCACCAGGAGGGGCCTCCGAATCGTAGGTCCGAAGCCCCTTCGCCTACTCCACATAGATCTCATGCACGCTGCCGTTGTACCTGAACCAGTAGACCTCCGTCGCGGGGTTCAGCCCATGATCATGGTATGCCGTCGCGATGTTCCGCGCCAAAGTTTCGGCCTCAACCCGGCTCGTAATATCGTAGGCGAGCATCCGAGGCTGGCGATCACCGAAGCTTCCAAGGCTGCGAATGAAAATAGAATGGGTCATCGGCCCTCCGCATTTCGCTGCGTATCTACAATGCTGCAGGTATACGGTTCACGATTTCATCGGTTCAGACTCGTTACATGTGATGGTTAAGAGGATTTAACGGAATTTCTCATAATTTGGCACACAACCAGCGCGTGCATATCCGTGATGAGATGGTCCAAGGCCGACATGCGCTCCATGGGCATGGCAACGCCTGGTAGCGTCCGTCGATGAGGTGGCCTTTCGATGTGGAGTTCAAAGGGGCCATCGGTCAGGCGGCCTGAGGCGGAAGGGTGACGGTCTCCTCGATCAGCGCCGATCAGCGCCGGCGCGAGGCCGGCCTTGCCCTCGATAGGCATGGAACGGTGCTGGACCTGCCACGCGTCGTCGGCCTCCATCAGGATCTGCAGAGACCGTCTCGGCCAGGCTGCACAGGGCGTTGCCGTCGTCGGCCTTCCGCAATGCCTCGAACAGCGCCACCCCGTCGTCGGTCATCGGGGTGCTCCGGCCCGGGTTGGCGTCCGCAAACACCACCTCAGCGGCCGGCCGAAAGGATGCGTGGGCGAAGCCGAAGCATCAACACCGTCACCCAAGCGTCACGACGCCAGCTTAATCCACCCGAAACCGCAAAAAATATTCGAGGCATCCATGTCCGACGCAGCCCTGGCCCCGACCGGAACTGCCGGCCCTGCGCCGACCGGCAAGCCTCGCCTCGACCACGGGATCCATCCCGGCGGCGTCATCGCCTTCCTGCTCGTGCTGGTCGCGGGCCTTTGCTACGCCGTCTACAGCCTGATCGCCGACATGAACGCCGTGCACCAGGAGCCCCTGGCGGTCGGTGCTTTCGTGCTCCTCGGGCTGGCGCTGCTGATCGCGCTGGGCTTCGAGTTCGTGAACGGCTTCCACGACACCGCCAACGCGGTGGCCACCGTCATCTACACCCACTCGATGCCGCCCCTCGTCGCGGTGATCTGGTCGGGGACCTTCAACTTCCTCGGCGTGCTCCTCTCCTCCGGGGCGGTCGCCTACGCCATCGTGACCCTTCTGCCCGTGGAGCTCATCCTGCAGGTCGGCTCGGGCGCCGGCTACGCGATGATTTTCGCGCTGCTCCTCGCGGCCATCATCTGGAACCTGGGCACCTGGGCGCTCGGCCTGCCGAACTCCTCCTCGCACGCCCTGATCGGCTCGGTCCTCGGCGTCGGCCTCGCCAACCAGCTCATGGGCGGCCAGGACGGCACCTCGGGGGTCGACTGGAACCAGGCGTTCGGCGTGTTCAAGGCTCTGGCCTTCAGCCCGATCTGCGGCTTCGTGCTGGCCGCCCTGCTGCTCCTCGCCCTTAAGTTCGCGGTGCGGCGGAAGGACCTCTACGAGGCTCCGAAGGGCGACGCGCCGCCGCCCCTCTGGATCCGCGGCGTCCTGATCCTGACCTGCACGCTGGTCTCGTTCTTCCACGGAGGCAACGACGGCCAGAAGGGCATGGGCCTGATCATGCTGATCCTGATCGGCGCGGCGCCCACCGCCTACGCGCTGAACCGCACCATGACCGCCGATGCGACGCCGGCCTTCGTGCAGACCTCGCAGGCCGCCAGCACCGTGTTCGCAAGCTATGCCGGCGCGGGCCCGCGTCCCGACGCGGCCCAGGCCCGCAGGACGGTCGCCGCCGCCTTGAAGGCGAAGGAGCTCAACAGGCCGGAGGTGTTCGGGGCCCTCGCGGCGCTCGCGACCGACATCGCGACATCCGTGAAGAGCTACGGCTCGATCCAGCAGGTCCCGGCAGGGGCGACCTCCAACGTGCGCAACGACATGTATCTGGCATCCGACGCCATCCGCCTCCTGCCGAAATCCGGCGCGACCGTGTCGGAGGCCGACGCCAAGACCCTCAAGGGCTACACGGAGCTCCTCAACGCCGGCACCCGCTACATCCCGGACTGGGTCAAGGTCTGCGTCGCCCTGGCGCTCGGCCTCGGCACCATGGTCGGCTGGAAACGCATCGTCGTCACGGTTGGCGAGAAGATCGGCAAGACCCACCTGACTTACGCCCAGGGCGCCTCGGCCGAGATCGTGGCGGCGGGCACGATCGGCTTGGCCGAGCTCTACGGCCTGCCGGTCTCGACCACGCATATCCTGTCCTCAGGCGTCGCCGGCACCATGGCGGCGAACGGCTCCGGCCTGCAGCTCGCCACCGTGCGCAACATGGCGCTGGCCTGGGTGACGACGCTGCCGGCCGCGATCCTGATCGCCGGCACCCTGTTCTTCATCCTCCGCCACGTGTTCTGAGGCGGGATGGCCGCTCCCGCGCCGCCGATCCGGCTCCTCTGCGACGAGCCGGCGCTTCCGGGACTGCTCTGGGCCATGCGCTTTGACGAGAGCGGCGTCGGGCACCTGGTCGAGCGCGGCGAGGACCTACCCGCCCCCGGACGCTTCGGCGAAGGCTTTGTCTGGCTGCACTTCAATCTGAACGACGCGCGGCTGGCCGAGCTCGTCGCCAATGGCCGGCTCGGGCCGCCCCATCTGACGACCACTGCCTTCGCGAGCGATCCCCATCAGCGCCTCATCGTCGAGGAGGGCCATATCGGCGGCGTCGTGGCCGATCTGGTCCGAGAGGCGGGCGAGGGCGCCAAGGTCGATGCGGGCGGGCGCCTGCATTTCGTGATGGGCCCGCGCCTGCTCGCGAGCGGCCGGCGCCATCCCGTCGTCGGGCCGGATCTCGCCCGCGACGCGGCCACGGAGGGGCGAGGCATCCTCGAACCGGTCCAGCTTCTCGAAGTCATCGTCGATCACGTGGTGACCGCGATGGCGGAGAGCGGCGGTCGCCTGGCCGACGAGCTCGACGAGATCGAGGACCACATCCTCGACGAGCGGGTGCGCGGCGAGCGACGGAGACTGGGGCCGATCCGCCGGGACGCGGTTCGCCTGCACCGCCAGCTCCTGGGACTTCGCGCCGTGTTCCACCGCCTTGAGACGGCCGCCGCCGTTGAGCAGGTGCCGGCGGCTTCCGCCGCCGCGGCAGCACGGATCGCCCAGCGGCTCGACGCGCTCGATCGGGACATGGTGATGCTCGCCGACCGCAGCCGGCTGATGCAGGAGGAACTCGCCTCCTACCTCGGGCAGGCCTCGAACCGCCAGCTCTACACCTTGTCGGTGTTGACCGCGCTGTTCCTGCCGCCGACCCTCGTGACCGGCCTGTTCGGCATGAACACCAAGGGGCTGCCGCTCGCCGAGAACGAGAGTGGGTCGTCGATCGCCATCGCGTTTGCGGTTGCCTCGGCTCTCGCGGCTTTCGGGCTGATCCGCGGTCTCGGCATCCGGCCGCCGCGAGACTGAGCGGCGGTCCTCAGTAGCGGATGGTGGCACGCAGGCCGAGGATGGTCGCGTTGCGGATCCTGGCGCCGTCCGGATCGCGCGGATTGCCGATGCCGCCGCCGGGCTTGAAGACGTACTGCACGCTCGGCTGCAGGGCGACGCCCGGACCGAGCACGGCTTGGTAGGTGGCTTCCACCACCGCCTCCATGCTGCGCCGTGGGCGCGGGCCCTCACCGAGAACGACGGCCTCGACGTCGAGCCGATGCGCGCCCCGCGCGATGTGCGCATACCCGACGGCCAAGCCCATCGTGTCGTCCGAGCGCCCGGGGAGGAGGCCCCGGTAGGCGATGCCGCCGTCCAGGTAGAAGTCGATCAGGTTCCGGTCGCCAGGTGAGCCCGAGGCGCGCAGGAACACGCTGGCGCCGTCGTTCGGATCGTTCGGCTCGCGGTAGATCGTCTGATCGATGAGGCCGTAGACGCCGCTGTCGCCACGCAGCCGACGACCGACCCCCGAACTCGCCGGGTCGGCCAGCGAGCGACCGTTCGCGTCCTGGCCCAGCGCGTTGAAGCGGCCGAAGCGGTACCAGCCGCCCAGCGTCACCGTGCCGGGCTCGCCCTTGGCGCCCGGCTCGATGTTGTAGGCATAGGACACCTCCGCGATTGCGAGCGCCGGATCCGAGAGGGGGAAGCGGGTGCCGCTGCGGTTGCGCCGCTGTGGATCGGGCTCGCGCCCGAACCGATCGGGTCCGCCCGGATCGCCGTCGTAGAGGCCGCCCTGGAAGGAGAGGTTCGCGTTCGGCACGACCTTCACGCGCACGCCGGGCGCCGCCAGCGGGTAGGACGGGCCGCCGCTCGTGATGTCGGTCGCCAGGATCGCGGGCCAGCCGAAAGATCCGTTGGTAAACAGGATGCCGGTCTGGCTCACCATGTACTCGGTATCCGTGGCGAGCTGCCCGATGCGCACGGCAACGCGGCCCTCGAACAGGCTCTGCTCGAACCACAGCTCGTTGAGGCGGGAGGCTGACAGCGCCTCGATGTCGCTGACGGTCAGGAGATTGCCAACGAAGGAGCGCGACGCGCCCGTGCCGTGGATCTGGTAGAAGGTCGTGTGGAGCGATCCACCCTTCCAGCCCGCGAAGGCGTCGAGATCGATGTCGACATCGATATCCACCAGCCCGAGCGTCGCGGTGCCACGCCGCATGCCGCCCCGCGCGGTGTGAACGGCTTCGGTGAAGTAGATCAGGTCGTAGACGATGCCCCGCGTGCGCAGGTAGGCGCGGTACCCGCCCGGATCCCCTGCCGGGCCGAGGAGATCCTGGATCGAGGTGGTCACCTCCGCCGAGCGCCGCGCCGAGAAGACCGGCTGGGCGACGGAGGTCTGAGGATCGCCGCCGGCACCCGCCTCCGATCCGATCGCGGGCTCCTCGGCGGCGATCCGTCGAGCCTCGCTCTGCAGGTCGGACGCCGGCTGCGCGACGGCTGCAGCTGCGTGGAGCAGTAGGATCCCCATGACCGCCAGGCGTCGGGACCTTCCGCAATTCTCAGGGCGCACACGCTTCTCCACGCTCGCGCTTCCTACGGGCCGAGCCATACATCCCCGGCCGGAGCCGGCTCGCGGATGAAGGCAAGGAAAGCAACAGGCTTCCATCACAAGCCCGAGAAGCACAGGACGCCTCGAAACGGCAGCCGAAAGCGCTGGGGTTTGATGCACGCTCTGCGGCCGCGGTCCGGGGCACTTCCTGCACGTTCGATCGGTCTGAACGCGCAGCGCGCCGGCAGCGGTGTGCTGCAGCCACGATGACCCGGGAAGGCGTGGATGAGCGAGCCGCGCGAGATCGAGCTGAAGTTGGGGTGTGAACCTTCCGACATGGACACCCTCCGCAACCACCCGCTGCTGCAGGACGCCATAGACCAGGCGGATGCTGACCTCACCTCGGTCTCTGCCGGTCACGCAGGACTGACAGGTGACGAACATGATCTCGCTGCGCGACGTCCCAACCGAGTACCGGCTGATGTGCCAGCGCGTCCGCGAGCGGCATCGGCCGGCCGCAGCCGCAGGTTAGGGCATGGTCGACGGCCCGGCCATAGCTGTGATCGGGCTGCGATCTGCAGCGGCATGCCTGCCCGCGCTGCCAAGCGCGGGCTGCGGTAGCGCTCGTCGACGATCGACGCCTGACCGATCCAGGCAGGCAGCGGGACCGTCTCGTCCTCGCGGCCGAGTTCGACCTCAGCCAGGATGAGGCCGCTCAAGGCTCCGGCGAACAGGTCCACGTCCCAGATGTCGCCATCAGCCTCGATGCGAAGCCGGGCCTCCTCGACCCGGCTTCTCGTGCCGTGACGCGGTCAGAGGATTCACGGCTCCTCGACCGCCGCGTTCCGACCACGTCCGAACGGGATCTTGCGTCCCACCGGGACCGTTCGGACCCGTCGATCGGACGGTCCAGAGCGGGCAGGCAGCCGGCGCGCGCGCCAATGCGTCCGCCCCGGCGGAACGCTCGCCCGGCGTTCAGAACCGGTAGGTGAAGTTGCCCTTCACGGCGTGGTCCTGGATCCGATCGCCGACCTGGCCCGTATAAGCCACGCCGAGGGTGGCGTTCGGCGCGACCCGAAGGTCGAGCCCGGCCTCGGCCACGAGGGCGTCCCGGGCGATCGGGACGCCGGCCGTCAGGAAGGCCGGGCCGGTGCCGAAGGCGAGCAGCGCCGTCGGCACCACGTCGCCGAAGGCGCGGCGGTAGCCCACGAGGCCGTGGGCCGAGACCGGCGCCCCGAGCCCGAGCGCGAGGTCCGTCTGGCCCCGCAGGCCGGCAGTGACCGCACCCATGTCGTAGGTCCGGGTGAAGCTCGTCAGCGCAGCGATCCCGCCGGTCTCCGTGAAGCGGTCGTGCCCGATCGAGACGTAGGAGCCGCCCACGAACGGCTCGATATAGCCGAGCGCCGCCTGGCTCGGGCGCGACCCGTCCTTCGACAGGAGCGGCGCGGGACTGTTCTGGCCGAGGAAGATCTTGTAGCCGAGCTCCCCGAAGCCCTGGATCGTCGAGCCGCCGGTGCGGGCGGTCGCCGTGTCCGAGAAGCCGGCGAACAGCACCGAGCGGCGGCTGCGGCCGCTGTTGTCGGCGTAGGTCGCGCCGAGCCGCAGCGAGACCGGACCGAGCTCGTAGCCGCCGTAGACACCGCCGTATCCGCTCTCGATCGTGCCGGATTGCAGGCGGCCCGTCGTGTCGAGGGTGGCGTAGGTGTAGCCGCCCACCGCGCCGAGCTTGATCCCGTTCTCGAGCCGGACGTCGGCGCCGAGGGCAAAGCCGGAGATCTGGCGGCTGAAGCCGGCGGCGTTGCCGTCGCCGCGCGCCTCGCCGAAGCTGCCGAAGCCCTGACCCCAGAGCCCGAAGACGCGTGGATCGAGGATTCGGGCCGGCACCGCGACGACCGGGGGAGCGCGGCCGGGCAGGTCGGCCGTGTAGGCCGCCGGCAGATTGCCGTAATTCAGGCCATCGGCCGCGCCCGGCGTGACACCCCAACGCAGACGGTCGAGGATGGCCTCGCGCACGAAGAAGGCGGTGGCGTACTCGGTCGAGACCGTGTTGGCGTGCACGTCGCCCGAGAGCGCCTGGAACGCACCCTGCGCCTCGGATGCCGTCAGCCCGACGGTGCGCTGGAACGGGGCCGTGCCCGCCCCGCCCGCCTGGATCGCGTCCGCCACCGAGGCCTGGTTGCGGTTGCGCGCCACGCTCGAGAAGGCGACGTCGTTGCGCGTGAGGTTCAGGTCGACCTCGGTGCCCGTGTAGGTGAGGCTCGGATACAGGAAGGCGAGGTTCGAGGTGACGTCGGCGAACTGACCCGTGAGGCCGCCGGCCGCCGTCAGGATGGCGTAGCGGGTGCGCGGATCGTAGCTGCCCTGCGCCGCCGTTACCTGAACCGTGCCGCCGCTGAGCGTGGCGCTGCCGGCCGCCGCGATCCGGTCGGCCTGACCGGCCGCGTTCGCGTTAACCTGGTAGGTCGCGCCCGGCGCGAAGGCGAGATTGCCCGCGACCATCAGCGTGCCGATCCCGCCATTCGGCGCGCCGGGTGCCACGGCGCCCCCGCTGTTCACCGCAAGTCCCGCGACCGTCCCGCTGCCGCCGAGCGTGCCGCCCGAGCCGACCGTCACGTTGGTCGTCACCTGATCGCGCGGATCGAGGATCAGGGTACCGGTCACGTTCCCGAAGTAGCCCCCGGCCGAGTACAGGTCGATGCGGCTCCAGTAGCTGAGCGGCGAACCGTAGAACGCCGCGAGCGCGTTCGTCTCGGTGTTCACGATGATCTGGTTGATGGTGTCGGTCTGCAGGGCGCCGTAGAGGCCTCCGCTCGGCGCGATGGCGCGGGCCGCGTCGGTGCTGCCGCCGTAGAGCGGTGCGAGCAGGATCGAAGCATCGGGGCCGTTCGCGGGCGCCGCCTCGCGCGGGGCCTGGGCGAAGGTCAGCGTCGGCAGTCCGTAGGTCAGCCGCTGCTGGTACAAGGCCTGGTTCGCTGCCGACGGCAGGTAGGGGTTGTTGGTGGTGTTGGCAGCGCTCGCCGCGCAGGCCGCGACCGTATTGCCGCACTGGGCCGAGAGGTAGCTCGTCAGCTGGGCCGAGGCCTGGTTGAACTGGTTCGGCAGGTTGATCGCCGTGCCTGTGGTGACGGCATTGCTGATGTAGAGCGGGTTGCTGAAGGCCTGGGCGAGGTCGTAGCTCGCGAGCGCCCGGGCACCGATGATGTCGAGCGGATAGTGGACGCCGAGCACGATGCGGCTGTTACCGTACTCCGCGGCGCGGGCCAGCATGCCCTGATACTGGCTCGGCACCAGCATGGCGAGCAGGATGCCGTCGGTGAAGGCGTAGGTGGTGTGGCCGCTTGGGAATGACGGGTTCGTCGCGAGGCCGTTCAGGGCGGTCGGGTCGAACTGGTTGATACGGTTTGGCACGACTTGTACGGGCCGCGAGGAGCCGTAGACGTCCTGCCCAGGCTGCGTGTTCCGCACGCCGTAGGCGAGGTCGTAGACGCTGTCCGCAATGTTCGGCAGGCCGTTGGCGCGCGGCAGGGTGTAGCCCGCGGGCGCCACCGCCGGGACCGCGACGTAACCGGCCGGCGTGGTGCTCGGATTCGTGGCCGCACCGTTGGCAAAGTAGTTCTTCGCGACGCCCAGGTTGTTGCCTGTGAAGGTGTAGGCGTTGGCGAGCAGGTTCAGGGTCGCGCCGAGGGGGCCGGCGGCGCCACTTGCCGATCCGCCGACGTAGATCTGGCCGAGGAGGGGCCCGAGGCCGCCGACCGGCTGCTGCGGCACGATCCCGTTGATGGAGGTCTGCGCCGGCAGGCCGCCCGCGAGGTTCGCGCCGGCGCCGTAAGTGCCGAGGCCGACCGAGGAGAGGTTGTTGGTCACCGACCCGAGCAGGTTCTTGTCGCTGATCGCGAGTTGCTGCTGAGCCAGGCCCGCGCCGTTGTTGGTCGCGATCGATTGCTGAAGGTTGGTCTGCAGCGTTGCCTGTCCGATCGCCGTCGCGTTGAGATTCAGGTACGGCGCCAGCAGGTTCAGAACGTTGACATCGGACGGCGTGGTGTTTGCGGCCTGCGCCCAGGCGGCGCCGGGCGCGCAGGCCGTCGCAATGAGCGCTACCATTGAGACACTGTGCTTGAACGGCATTGTCGACTTCCCCTGCGGTGTTCGGGCAAGTCACTAGCCAAAACTACGTTTCATGTATTGTCATAATCCGTTCATATTATTTGATCACCGGAAATGTGATACTAATGACACAGATTTAATGTTATACGACTAAGTAATAGGCGGAATTTTTAGCCGATAATCAATACATTTTGCGCATCTCAATCTCGACATGTGGGCAGCCGCGGTGATCGGCCGCCCTCCGTAGGATGAGGGTTCCCGCCTCGTGATGAAGGGTTGCACGGGGATCACTCGATCGATGCATGGAATCACACCGGCGGCCGTGCGGTGTCGGGTGAAGGCCGCCGAACGCGGCACGTCTGTCTCGCCCGCATCGTGAACCCGTCAGGACCACGCGAATCGAGAGCTATCCGCGTCGCCATCCTGGCGGGGCGGACGTCCTCGCGGGGCAGGCAGCGGGCGGGGCTCCGTCACGGGCGATCGGTTGAGCGCGGCCGCAAGCGAAAAAGATCCCGGCGTTCCCGCCGGGATCAGAGTCTTGGAGGTTTCGAAACGCGTCGCAGCGTCTTGGGAGAGTGGTTCGGGCTTCGAAGAAGCAGGCGTTGCCGCGGCGGCCCTTCGGTCCCGGTGCGGCGGGACCGAAAGCTCGATGGTCAGCCCGACCTAGAAGTCGCGCTGGACGCGGAAGCGGCCGTAGAAGCCGTCCGTGGAACTGACGGTGCGGGTCGGAACGCCGTTGACCGTCGCCGGAAAACCCGGCTGGTTGGTGTCGCTCTGCCGCCCGCTGTTGAGGCCGTAGCGCAGATAGGCGCCCTCGAAGCCGATATCGAGGTCCTTCACCGGCGACCAGATCAGGCTCGCGCCCGCGTAGGACACGTTGGCATCGCGCAGGACGTTGGTGAAGTTGAAGGCGGCGACCTGCGCGGCCGAGGCGCCGATACCGTTGGCGAGGTAGGGCAGGCCGAAATTGACGGAGGCCAGCGCCCGGCGCGCGCCCTGCGGGAAGTAGACCTCGCCGTAGGAGCCGAAGAAGGCCGAGCGCCACTCGGGCGACCAGTAGTGCAGGTAGGAGGCCGTGACCGTCCAGCTCTGCGAGGTCTCGATGCGGCGCGTCAGCGGGTTGACCACCGCGTCGTTCAGGAACGGGATGACGCTCGCGCCCGGGATGATGCTGGTGGAGGAGATCTCGCCGCCCTGCGTCTGGAAGAAGCCCGAGTAGGACATGGCGCCGTCAGCATAGGCGCCCTGCAGGTAGAGGGTGTCGCCCGGGGCGATGAAGGGCAGGTTCAGCTTGACGCCGCCCTGGACGCCGAACCCGTAGGCGTTGCTGACGCGGGGAACGGCGACGGCCGTTCCGGTGACGGCCACCGGCGTCGCTGCGCCGCCCGGCAGGGTGGTGAAGGCAAGCGGGCTGCCCGTGGCGCTGCCCATGTTGATCTCGTGGACGGCCGCCGAGAGCTGCGCCGAGCCCCAGGCCGCGTCGTAGCGCAGGACGCCGACGAAGTCGGGCGTGCGGTTCTTCTGCGTGGCATCGAGGAATTGCAGGCCCGTGACCTGACCGGCCGCGTTGAAGATCGCGACGGGCGCGAAGGAGGACGAGGCCGTGAAGACGTTGAAGCCCGAGGTGTTGCCGATGACGCTGTTCGACGCGCTCGAATAGATCGGCTGGAAGCGGAAGGTCGGGTCTTCCATCGAGATCGTGGCGGAGAAGCCGTCGCCGAACTTCGCCGTGTAGGCGAGCAAGTTCGTGGAAGGCACGTCCGATCCGCCCGTGAGAGCGATCATCTCGAAGTCGTGGGCGTAGAAATCGAAGAACGAGGAGGCGCGACCGGCGGTGAGGCCGGCGAACTGCACGAAAGCCTTGTCGACGTTCACGTATTGCTGGGCGCGGCCGAACGTGTCGGGGCCGAGCGCCGGGAAGGCGTTGGCGAAGCGCTGCTGGGTGCCCGAGGTCATGTGCTGGCCGGTGCGGCTCGCCACCTCGAGACGCGTGAAGGCGCGCAGCGTGCCGTAGGCGGTCTGCGTCCGGGCGTCGAGGTTGAAGCGGGCGAGGCCCCGGTACTGCGTGGTGTCGCCCGTGTTGGCATTCCGGTTGTAGCCCGGCACGTAGCCGGCCTCGAAGCGGGCGCGGCCGGAGACGCGCAGGCAGGTGTCGGTGCCCGGGATGTAGAAGAAGCCGGCGCCGTAGGCCGAGCAGACGCGGACATACTCGACCGGGATGGCCTTCTTGACGGGAAGGTCGGCGGCCTGCGCTCCCGCGACGGCGGTCAGCCCCGCCGCCGATCCCAGAAGCAGGCTCTTCACGAGCTTCATTGTGAAATCTCCAGTTTATCGAGATGTACAGTTCGGACATTCCGGAGTCACGACCGCGTCACGATCGATCATCCGTCATGGTTGCTTCTGTTGTTGAGCCAGCTCAAGTTTATAGCTTGAGCAGGCTGACCGCGTCGGAAGCTTGAGCGCCGCCGCTTCATGCATGAGCGTTATGCGGAATACAACGCCGGATTCGCGCACCTCGACAGAAACTCAACAACGACTTTGCGCCCCGTTGCATGCAGGACACAATCTTAAGATTACCCGGCTAATATCCTGAGTTGCCCTGCAGCAACAGCGATCAGAAGGATCTTACCTGTGCGCCGAGCAACACGATCCTTCGACGATTTGTCATAAATTCTTCGCGCTGAGTCTCGGCGAGCAGTGACGAGCAGCTGCGAACGATCGAACGTAGCCCTGCGACCGTTGCTCGATCTGCGATGCCCCTTTCCTGGCCGAGTGGCAATGCCATCGAGGCGGACGTCTCCGTCCTGCCCGCTCACGATCCATGTCGTGCGCTGGGAATGTCCGCTCGCGGCCACTTGTCCACTGAGAGCGTCACCGGCGACCGGCTGCGCATCAGGCGCGCGACGCGCACAGTCCCGCGAGAAGGGGAGCGTACGCGGCGAGCCTGCGGGATACGAACTCAGTGAAGAGCCGCACGCGCTTCGTCTTGCGTGTCTCCCCCTGCGTGAGAAGCCAGAGTGTTCCATGCATGTGCAGGTCGGTGCCCGGCACCCTCGCCAGGAGGGGGTCGGCATCTCCGACGAAGCACGGCAGTGTCGTCATCCCGAGCCCTTGCCGTACCGCAACGATCTGCGCCTCGCCGTCCGTGGTCTTGAACGGAACCCCAGTGGTACGAACCTCACCCTCGCGGGCCCAGTCCGGCATTCCATGAATGCTGATGACGATCCACCGGATTGGATCCGACGCACCCGCACGCCACGCGGCCAGACGTTCGCGAGACATGTAGACGCCGCCGGAGAGCTCCGGTCCCTTCAGGCCGTGAAGGTTGAGCGGCAAGGTCCTGCGGTCATAGACGACGCGGATCGCGACATCGGCCTCTCGGTTAGTCAGATTTGCCAGTTCGCCGGACGACAGGATTTCCATCTCGATGTCCGGATGCAGACGCGCGAAATCGGCGAAGTCCGGCATGAGCAGGTGTGTCGCGAGGGTCGGCGCCAGCGTCACCCGCAAGAGCCCGCGCACGCTCTGGTCGCGCCCGAAGACGCGCGTCTCCAGCTGGTGCGATGATGCTTCCATCTGGTCCGCGAATTCGAGGATCTCCTCGCCCGCAGCCGTCAGGCGGTAGCCCGAAGGCAGCTTTTCGAACATGTGCACCCCGAGGCGTCCCTCGAGCTGGGCGATGCGTCGCAGCACGGTCGAGTGGTTTACATCGAGGCGCTCGGCGGCAGCCCGCACCGAGCCTCCGCGCGCGACGGCCAGAAAGTAGCGAACGTCATCCCAGTCGATCATGGTGCAATCCGGCACCGCGCGGTGCGGCTTCCAAAACCCGTATCCGACACATCGATCAGCGGTACGGGCGGTCATCATAGCTTACGTCGACGAGCGTGGCCGAACTTCGAACAGCGGACACTGATCGTCGTGGCAGGGGCAAGTCGTCCACCCGGATCGATTTCGCACCACCAATGTGCGCGCTTCCGCACTCAACGCCGGCCATTGGCGGACTCATGTTGCGGTTCTCGGGGGCCTCCCCGGACAGCCAAAACGGAGCCGGAAAGACGTCATGGGAAAGCTTGAGGGCAAGGTTGCAGTCATCACGGGCGGATCGAGCGGCATGGCGCTGGCGAGCGCCAAGCGGTTCGTTGAAGAAGGCGCCTACGTTTTCATCACGGGCCGGAGGCAGGAGGCGCTCGATGAGGCCGTCAGGCTGATGGGCCGGGACGTGACCGGCGTGCGCGGCGACGCGGCCAATCTCGACGACCTCGACCGCCTGTTCGATACGGTCAAGCGGGTGAAGGGCAAGATCGACATCCTGTACGCGAGCGCTGGCACGGGCGAAGCCGTCCCATTGGGCGAGATTACCGAGCCGCATTTCGATGCGACCTTCGGCCTGAATACGCGCGGCACGCTGTTCACGGTCCAGAAGGCGTTGCCGCTGTTCAACGATGGCGGATCGATCTTCATGACCGGGTCGGTTGCTTCGGTGAAAGGGTTTCCTGGTTACGGCGTGTATTCGGCGAGCAAGGCGGCGTTGCGCTCATTCGCACGCACTTGGCTCAACGAACTGAAGGGCAGGAATATCCGGGTGAACGTGCTGAGCCCGGGACCGATCGCCACCCCGATGCAGGACCAGGTTCTCACCGAGGAGGCGAAGCGGATGTTCGAATCCCTGATCCCGCGGGGAACGATGGGTCGTCCCGAGGAAATTGCCGCGGTCGCGCTGTTTCTGGCTTCGGACGATTCGAGCTTCGTGAATGGGGTGGAGTTGTCCGTCGACGGCGGCTTCTCGGCCATCTGAATTCGCGCCGGAGCGCGGGACGTGGCCGATCGACGGGAACTCGCGTGTCCGGGGTGAAACGACGTCCGCGCTGAACGCTCAGTCCGGCCGCGCGGAAATCGTTCACGGCAGGACATCGACGCGAAGGTCGCCACGTTGCGGAACGAATACCCAGCGCCGTTGAAGGCCGGGAAATCAATATCAGCACGAATCGGAGAAGTATCATGAGCTATGCGATCGTAGGATTCGGTGCGGTAGGCCAAGCCCTTGCCCGCGCCTTCGCCCGTAAAGGCATCGACGTGACCGTCGCGAGCCGCCGGCCGGCCGACGCGTTGGCGCCACAAGCTCGGGCGATCGGACCCAGGGTCATCGCCAAGGCGCTGCAGGATGCCGTCGGGGCCGACACGATCATCTTGGCAATCCCGTTCTGGGAGCACCGCGAGGTTGCGAAGGCCCTGCCGAGCTGGGAAGGCAAGACGGTCATCGACGCCACGAACGCGTTTGGAGTTCTCCCTGACGAGCTGGGCGGTCTCCCGTCCTCCGCCGTCATCGCGAAGGCGTTCACCGGCGCCAAGTTCGTGAAGGGTTTCAATCACCTGATTGCGGCCACCCTGGCTGCCGATCCGATCGTCGAGGGTGGCCACCGGGTCATCTTTCTGTCGAGCGACGACGAGGACGCGACCGCTCCCGTGGCGAGCTTGGCCAAAGAACTCGGGTTCGCAGCCGTCAAGCTGGGGAAGCTCGACGAAGGTGGCGCGCTGGTGCATGCACGCGGCCGCACTTGGGGCCAGCTGATCTTCCAGGACCTTTTCAAGAAGGAGCAGTGACGGATCCACTGTCCATGGTCAGGGGTGCTGCTTGCCCGGGCCCGTACAGGCCCGCCATGTCATCTTCCGTGGCACACCGGATGTTAGATGAAGTTCGCTGCGGCAGCAGGCCCTTCCCAGGAGCAGCCGTGACGGAGGGCCGGGCGGTCGGGCTTCGTCTCCTCGTGCCGTCCAATTCGCTTGATCGAGCGGCTGAGGTTACATCCCTCCTCCTGGGCCTGATCGGATTCAGGAGGAAGGTCATGGCGAAGATGGACGACCAAACCAAGCTGAAGAGCGACGCGGCCGAGGTCACCGCCAAGATCGTCGGGAGCTACGAGAAGCTTGCCGGCAAGTTCCGGGAGAAGTCACAGCGCGCGGCCGAACGGGTCAAGACCGCCAAGGGCGAGAGCAAGCGCGCGATGCACCGACGCCGGTTCGAACTCTATGGCGATGCGGCGCAGGATCTGGATGAGCGCGTGCAGGCCGTCAGAACGCGCCATGAGCAGAGCAGCGAGTAGCGACGGTCTGGCACCCCAGAATCATCAATGCGCAGTGTGATGCGCGTCCTTGTGGGCTTTGCGCCTCCCCTTCTTGTTCTTGCTGGACCGCTTCAGCACGACGGCATCCTCATCCTCGATGGCGCGTTCCCCGAGGTCAGATTCCTGTAGGTGCTTTGCCTGCTCCGTGGCGCCGTTCTTTTGTTCGATCAGCGCGTAGAACGCGGCTCGAACGATGTCCTTCTTCGAGGCGCCCGGATGCTGTTCACGCACCGCCGCGATGAGGGCCTTGGGCTTCTTGCCAGGCGCCACCAAGCTGCTGATCGTGGCGGCGATGGCCTGGATCGAAGACATGCTCTTTCCCTCGGATTGCAGACGGGAATCGGGGTCAGCCACCCTTTAGCACTGCTGCCTCGGCCAAGCCCAACGCAGCTTCCGCAGAGTTGCCCCGAGCGAGGCAGACCGTGTAGCGCCTTCGGTTTGTGAGACACCGGGAAAGAGCCTACGCGGCGAGGGCCGCAGGTGAAAGTCG
>NZ_VZZJ01000002.1 GCF_008806345.1 Methylobacterium planeticum
CTGGGCCATTGCCCAGACTCGCATGCATCACCCGCCTCGTGAATCCTCTGACAGCGTCGCTGCACTAGGGGCGCTATCGCTTCGGCATGCGCCTGATCTCGCCGACATTCTCCGGCGACAGGTCGGTGTAGAGCCGTCGACCGTACCGGTCTGACGGCTCCTTACGGGGAGTAGCTTGCCGCTGGATGCCACCCGTCGTGCTTGGGGCGGTGCTGCCTGCCGTCCTTCGGTTGGCGGCAAAATCGTCTCGGAGCGTCCTGTGATGCGGAGGGGTGTCACCACAACCTTCACAGATCGAAACGAGCCACGACTGCCACAATCCATTGGTCTTTTCTTGTACCGACTCTGCACGCTCGCGATGTGCTGAAGCGAGTTGAACTGTATCGAGATCCTGGGCCTGTTTCGGCACAGGCGCAGTCTTCAATTCATTAAGACGCGTGGTTTCTCGGGGTGTGTCGACCAGCAGATTTCCCTGTGATTGAGCGAGCGCAGGACTGCCAACACAATTCATGGCCGCTAGAAACAATATCAAGCGCATGATTGGCTCCCATTTTTGGAGAAAACCAATTGCTGTCGATCTAGTTCAATGTGCGGAAGGGGACGATCAAGCTGTTCGGTACGCTCTCGCTGACTGCTTTGGCCTCATCTGTTCATCCATCTTTTGAGATTGTCGGCCCCTCGGGCAGCGCAGAGCATGGCCCGTGCGCCTCGGCGGGGATACCGGGGTGGCAGGCGCCGGCCGCACAATCATTTCTTCGATCGCAGTGCGGCCGGTTGCTCCTTCGTCACGAATGAAGGGAGCACTACCTTGGACGCAATCTGGAACCTTCTGCCCCTGGCTGTGCTGTTGATCGCCTTGGTCTTGTTCGGCCTTCTGGCGACCTCGGGCTGATGTACACAATCTACGCCTGCCACGATAAAGCGTCGCAGCTGATCAAAGATACAGAAGTACACCGTCGTTGATTCCGATCCCGCCTATCGGCGATTGAAAGACTGATCGCGCTCCCGTCTGACTACCCGGCAACTTCTATGCCTCGCGCCCATTGCGATGAGCCCAATGCTGGCGAGGGCAACGAGCGACCCCGGGCATAATTCTGTGCGAATGATACGGGAAAGCCCGCCGCGGCGAACCGGGCGGGCTGAAGGTTGCGTTACCGTTTGCGTCCGGAGTCGTGCCCAACAGCCTGTCTTCGGTCATGATTGAGCGCAACAAAAAGCCCGCGCCGGAGGAGGGCCCGGGCGGGCTAAGTCGCGGCATCTAGGGAAGAGTGTGAGTTGCACGCTCCATGCCAATCACCTCCGCCGATCCGCACCACAGCGGCGATCGCAAGACCGATGATGATGCCGGCGAGGAGCGCCATGGCGATGTGGCCGTTCACCGCGCTTCCCGCTCATGCGACCGATTCTCGACGGCCTGCTCCCGCTCGATCGCGCTGAGCAGTTCCGTCTGCCGCTTCGATTCCTCCCAGAGGATCCGGACGCACTCGGCGATCCGGCCGATATCCTCGGCCTTGCGCCGGGCGAGATCCCGCAGCTCGCGCATCAGGTCGACGACCTCGCGTGGCCCCTGCAGGAACGGCATCGGGACGTCGGCGATGGTGTTGGGGGCCGGCGGCGGCAGCTGCTCGCGGTCGCCGCGCGCCCGGGTCACCATCCAGCCGATCAGCATCGTGGTGCAGCCCCCGACGAACACCTGAAGAAATGGCTGGGTCGCGATCACGTCCTTCAGAAACGTCAGCCAGTCCATCAGCCCGCCGCCCTCTCGAGCCGGTCGCGCGCCTTGCCGATCCGGCTCTTCCTGGAGACGCCGTCCAGCACGGCGATGTAGACCGAGAGGGCTTCGAACCTGGCGAGGGTGCCGAAGACCGCGATGTTGAGGCTCGGGGCGCTCGGGGCCGCGAAGGCGTCGAAGACGAGCGCCATCGTGAACGGCGCCATGATCAGGCCGCCCAAGCCGAGATCGGCGGTCGGCGCCGCCCACGCATACCGGACGGGGTCGTGCCTGGGCTCGTTCGCCTCGATGATGCAGGGCGCCGGGAGGCCGGAAAGCGTTGCCCCGGCGAAGGCGGCCGGGCATGGGGCCTTCTCGCGGATGACGGGTTCGCCCAATGCAGACCTTGTCACCGAAGGCGTGGGCGGTGGCGGTACATGGACAGCAACACGATCGGTTAAGTTCACCTTAAGTGTAACGGCACAGTGCAAACCGCACTAATGGCCGATTTCAGTTGCCGGGAACCCTTAAATCATGGCTTTTGCTCAAATCATGAGCAAATTAATGCCGCGCGTGCGCCAGATCGACTACAAAGAGTTGGTTAGAATTATGTGGATCGATCAGATCGGTGACGACCCTGTCCTTAGGAGAAATCCGACGACGTGTTGCTTGGACGAAGCTATTCGTCGAGCCCTCGCCAAATGGACAGATCGGCCATTCGAACAGGTCTGCCTGATCATCCGGGACCGGGGGCTGAAGCCCATCACGACCTACAAGGCAGTTCGAAAGATATACGATCGCCCCGACTTTCCGAAGTCCTGACACGTAGAAAGGTCCCGCAGCAGCCCGAGCGTTCAGAGGACAACCTATGCCGTGGCCGATGCGTGCATGAGACGCTTTTCAGTTGAGCGATACTCGACGTGACTGCCGGACCGTGCTCAACTTCGAGCAACAAACAAGGGATCGAAACGCCATACCGCGCGGCTGAAAGCGCGACCATCCTTCGTAAGGAGGGTTCAATGGGCGACATCGACTACAACGAGCCGGTCCAGATCCTATGGCACGACGGGACTGACATCGACCCGGGTGCTGAGCTGGCGCCACCGGGCCGACCGATTGATTGCACCTTGGCCAAGGCCATTCACATGATCGTCGAGGACTGGCCGAGGACGCACGGGAAGTTCTTCAGCGTCATGCTTCGCGACGACAAGCCGGCGATCACGACCTACGCTCAGGCTCGAGAGATCTACGAGCGCGACGACTTTCCCGTGCACTGAGAGAAAAGCCTCGCAGCGATACGATCGCTCGGAGTTCTCGCTGTACGCTAGGCAGAATCGGATCAAATCTTTCGCGCCGCCCTCAGACTCCTTCCTGACGAAGCATTCGATATCTGGCGAGCAACTGTCGATCTGGATCACCCCGAGCTTATAGGTGCTCTTGCGCCGGGACCTGCGCGAATCGGCTGGAAGAACGGCATGTTTAGCCACGATCGATGTCCGTTATGTAGCGGCGGCGTCAAACCGGACGCCGAGTTCATCCAACGACCGCCAGATCACATGGCACGATTGCCGCTCATCGCTTGGATCAATCGTGAGCTCGAACCGATCCGGTATGCCGATGACACTACGGACCCGTATCGGTGCGCCGTCAGACGTGACGTTCCTGACGGTGCAATCGAAGGCCGAGGATTGGCTCAGAATTATTTGGGCGGTCCTCAGCAACTGCTTACGTGGTAACGAGCGGCGATCGTTCATCTTGAGAACCAGTCCAGCTTCTGACGAAAGCAATCATCGCCGCCGCCGCTTAATGAGCAATTATCGCGCAGGCATAAATCTTCTGTTGTTCAGGCAGCTCCTTGCGGATCTGCCTCTCAACGCACCCATAGCTCTGCGCGACGCACGTTGGCTGCTCAAGATCAAATGGGCCGCCTGACCTACCTCGACCTCACCGGTACCGACCCGCATCAGGGCTTCGCGATCGAATTCGACCTGCCCAGGTTTCGGCTTGCTGCCGTCTCAGGCCGCGGCCTGCGCTGCACGGAGAACCGCACAGACCGGCTCGACTGCCTTGGCAAACGTGCCGCTACCCGGACCCTCCTCCGCGTCGCCGCTCACCAGCCGCAGCGCGGTGCGCTGCTCGACGCCACGCAGGAGTTCTCGCGCCGGCTCCTCCTCAATCCGGAGCAGGGTTCGGGCGAGATCCATATAGGCGTCTCGCAGGAGACTAAAGGCGACCCGTGCCTCGATGTGATCTGCAATCGGAGTGAGATCAGACATTGCATTGAACTCCATATTCGCGAGCAACCAGGCTTGAAAAACAATCGGGCGAAACAGCGACTGCGAAGAGATAACAAAAGTTATTGTAGAAATGGCACGTTGACGAGTGACGCTGGCCATTCTTGCGACACAAGGGCCGCGCTGACCCCTGCTGAGGCGTGCGAGATGGCGGACGATCTGCGCAGCGCGGCGGATCGGGCCGAGGGGAGCAAAGGACGATGAGCGCTCACAGCTCCACGAAGGCGTTCGCCGCGCCAATCCTGGCGCGATCAGAAATCGGTCTCGCGCTTGCCCGGAATCTCCTCTGCATCCGCACTGTTGCCGGCCAGTCCCACGTCGGCGTCCTCGGCAGTGACGGCAACCGGCTCGTTCGTTGCGGGCTCTTCGGAGTTCGGCTCGCCCGCCCGCCGCTCGCTTTCCACAATATGATCACCGGCCTTCTTCGCGAGCTCGGCGTCGTCGGTGCTCTCAGCTTGATCGGCGGTGTTCGTGGTCTTGTCGGGCATGGCGGTCTTCTGTCGCAGACCAACCTGCAAGTGCTCCTCAAGTTCGGCCGCACCCGCTCTCAGACGGCGTCTCGGTCGCCGAGCAATAGCCGACCCGTAGCGATCGCATGGATCGTCTGGCCGCTCAGGCCATCAGCACGAGCCTGTTCTTCGAGGCGCCGTAGTCGGCCGATGAGAGCGGGAACAGGCTCACTAGCACCGTCCAGAGCCGCCCGGGCCAAGCCAGTGATGAGGCGGCCAAATGCGTCGCCGTCCAGCACAGAAGCGAGTTCTCGCATGCTAATGGCCTCCGAGTCGGCGAGGACCCCATCTGTACAGGCCAGCAAGGGGCTCACAATAACCCTTGCGAATTATCAGAATTTTGCGGCGCTGTTCCGGGAGATTCCGGTCAGCATGGCCACACGGCACGTGTTCTGGCACTCGGACGGCCGACCCTTCGCTAACGTGACGAGGCGGTTCAGCCTGTACGGGCGGCAGCTCGTAGACCAAGTCGAGAAGGCCGGCGGCACGTTTCGGCGCTTCCGCTTCCACGATCTCCGGCACAGATTCGCCGTGGACTACCTGCGCGCCGGTCGCGGCGGAATTATATTCGGTGCAGGTCACCGAGCTTTATTTGACCTTCCTGGCGGCACAGGAAGCTCAGGCGGCGCGTGACGCGGTCGCACAAATACGGCACAGATGTATCGGTCAACTCCTGCCGCAATCGTGTAAAACACGGTCAGGATTACGGAATGGGCCGAAGGCGAGAAGGCGGTTTCTCTGTTTACAACCGCTGCACTACCGCTGCGCTACACCGGCCCTCACATGGCTTGCGGGCAGCCATGGATCGGGCATTCAACCCGGCTCCGCAGGACCGGCGCCGCGGATTGCCGGGGAGTCGTCGGTTGCGTAGCCGGAAAGACATCCTAAGCTGCAGTGACCGGAGCAAGCGATCCACGCGACGGAAGGCAGCCTGCTCATGAAGCAACGCACGCAACTACTGCTGGGCCTGGCGGCCATCGTCATCGCGGCGACCGCCATGGTGTGGGTGGTCCTCGTGCCGGATGAGCCGGAGATTGCCCTGAGTGACACCGCCGCGGCGGCCCTGTTCGCGTCGATCGTTCTGCTCGGGAAGATTCGGCGCGATCATTGGCAGAAGTGACATGTCGATGCCGCGCCGGACGCGCGCCAGTTCGAGGGAAGACGACATGCCGACCGAAGCCGAGGTTGAGCAGCATCCGGACGCGATCGCCGCCCGAGCCCTGCTGGAAGAACGTCTGAAGCGCCTGACCTCGGCTCAGCGCAGCGCGTTCCACGAAGCTGTTCGTCGCTGCTACGCTTCGAAGCCCGCCGATCCTGAAACGTGACGCGGATCACGGACCGAAATCGCCGCGATCACTAGGGGTGCTCTGGCCCGAGCCACCGTGGCCGACAAGCCGTCGGCGAGCACGGAGGCGGTTCGGCATCCACCTTCGTGGCGAGGCGCGCAATGAGGCAGGTGATGCTTGCCGGGCTAGTCCTGCTCGCGCTCATGGCGCCAGGAGCCGCTTGGTCCGGCGAAACCGTGACGGGGCGCGCCGTCATCCTCGACGGCAACACCCTGAACCTCCGCGGAAAGGTCATCGGTCTCCACGGGATCGCGGCGCCGGACCCGAAGCAGGTCTGCCTGGACGCGGCCGGCCAGGCTTACGCCTGCGGGGCGATCGCGGCGCGAGCCCTCGCGGCTCTCATCGGCGACGCCATCGTGGCGTGCGAGCCGCAGCAGACCGATCGCGACGGGCGTACGACCGCGACCTGCCGCAGCGGCAACGAGGATCTCGGCGCGTGGATGGCCGCGCAAGGGTACGCGACCGCGCACCGGGACGTCTCGGGCGCGTATGTGGCGGACGAGAGGCTGGCTTGGGCGAAGCGGCGCGGTCTCTGGAGCGGCGCCTTCGACGATCCTGCCCGCCGCAGACGTGCGCCCTCTCCCGCCACGAACCAGATCGCCGCCGCCGAACCGGTCCAGCGGCCGCACGCTTCGGCCACGGTCGCGTCGCGAAAGCCCTGACCCCGGGGAGGCATCCGGGTGTCAGGCAGCACCCCGCCCAAGAAATACCCGGGCGCCTGACCCTTTTTCCACTTCCGGGGTTGCCCAAAGGGTGGGTCTGCTCAGGAGGCCGGAATGGGGCGTCCCGCGCGCGGCTTTGCGGTCCGGATCGACTTCGGTGGCCAGGAGAGCATCGTGGAAGCCTGCACGGAGCGGGGTCTCTGCCTCCTGGCGGAAGCCTTCTTCCGGGAACTCTACGCGCGCCCGTGCACGGTGACCTACACCATCGAATGTCAGGATGAGGGGGCCGGGCGCCGCATCGCGGCCTATCTCGAGGATGTCTGGCTCGAACTTATCGGCGTGCCGTGACGCCGCGCGGGCCGGCGAGCGGCAGATCCGCGTGCAGCGGGCGTGCCGGCTCCTAGAGCGCACCATACACCATCGGCGGCGGCCAGGGTCGCTGCCCCCCAGATTGTGGCGCTGAGGGCGATCCCAATCGCACGCAGGTCGCCCGGATCTTCTGCCGATATCGCGCCTCCCGCGAAGACGCAGGTGGGCTCTCGCAGAGGCCGCGCCGATCAGGCCCGGGCAAATGCCCCGGATTGCGACGGCCCCTCGACCCCGCCCCCATCGGCCAGGCCGATCAGCAGCAGGCCGACATGGGCTGCATTCACGATCCCGCCCGACAGCGCCATCCGGATCGCTTCATCGCGCGGAACGAGAACCACATCGATGTCCTCCGTCGGTTCCGGGCTTGCCGAGCCCGCGGCCAAGCCCGTCGCGCGCACAAGGTGCAGGCGGTTGGCATAGCGGGCCGGATCGACGCTCAGGGTCGCGAGATGTGTGAGGCTCGTGCCGACATATCCGGTCTCCTCGCGCAACTCGCGTGCGGCAACCGCCAAGAGATCGGTCTCGCCCGGATCCATCACGCCGCCGGGCAATTCGAGGCTGTGTCCCCGGTGACCGTGCCGATACTGCCGCACCAGCACGACGCGCCCGGCCTCATCGAGCGCAACGACATGCACGAAGTCCGGAAACTCCAGCACGTAATAGGGCGCCACGGTGGCGCCCGACGCCGTCGTACAATCGTCGGCCCGTACGCTGATCCAGCGATCGCGCAGCGCGTACAGCGATCGCTGCACCGTCCAGGACCTGTCGCGCATCGTCTCGCTTTCCGTGAACTCCGGGCGGGTCGGGTCGCCGTGCATACTCCTCGGTAGCGCCTGGGCATGCCCGAGGCCATCGGCGGTGCGGATGCCGGGACGGGGATCGTCGTTCGCCGAGACCTCAACGGAACCAGGCCTTACGCGGCCGAGAGCTTCGCAAGCGTCAGCGGGTCCGCCTCGCCATCGAAGTAGAGCGCCAGGGCCCTGTCGAAGATCGGCTCCTCCGGCGCGGCCCGCGCGAACAGCGTCATGGAGGATCGGAACTTCATGTCGTCCGGCGATCCGAACAGGACGCGGGCCGAGCGTCCCCGCACGTCGTTCACGGCACGCGTGCAGGTCAGCAGGCGCTCGCCGAGCAGCGAGTGACGCAGGTAGGCGCGCGCTTCCTCGAGGGAGCCGATCGCGTAGCGCTGCGCCACCGCGCTGTGGCCGAGACCGGCGACCTGCGGGAAGATGAACCACATCCAGTGGCTCGTCTTGCGCCCGTTTCGCAATTCGCCGAGGGCTTGGTCGTAGATTCCACGCTGAGCCTCGACGAACCGCTCGAGGCCACCGGGATCGTCGATCGTCATGATGCGCCTGCCGCGTTCCTGGCCACCGGGCCCCCTTGGTCAGAGTAAGCGCCGCGTCGAGGCGCGCAACCGGATCGTCCTCGGACCGCTCCGATCGGAACCATTCCGACGGGAGCCTGCGTTCTCGCTCGGCAGGTGCCGCGGTGAGCGCCGGAGGTCGTGATGGAGGCAAAGCTCGCAGAGATCGTCAGGCGAGCGGCGTCCCTCGCGCGCCGCCGCGCGATGACCTATCCGGGTTCGATCCGAAGGGACGATCTGCCGTGGGCGGTGCTCGAGGCCTTCGATGCCGACGTGCGCGGGCATGTCGAGCGCGACCGGCGGATCGAGGATGAGCGGGACCGGGTACTGATCGCGGCCGTGACCTTGGCCGAGACGCCACTCGAGGAGGGTCCGGACGAACTCGGAGCGGCGCGCGATCACCTGATCGAGGCCATCGATTATCTGGAACAGGCAGTGCTGCGGTTCGGGCTGGTGAACCGGAAGGCGGCGGCGCTGGGTTATGGCCTTGCCGGCCAATCCCTCACGACGAGGTCCTGAGCGGGGCCGCCGCATCCGGATTGGTGCGGTCGGCCGTCCCCGGAGACGCCGGTCTCAGCGTCCGGGCTGCCACTCGGCATTCCGGGGCAGGTCCCCATCGTCCACGAGCCACGGCACCTCGTGTGAGGTCCAGATGTGCTGTTGCGGCCGCTGGGCGGGATCGTCGTCGAGGGTCGCGACGCGCAGGAGCACATGGGCCTGCGCCGGCCGTTCCGCCATCAGGTGCGTGCCGCACTCGGAGCAGAAGCATCGACCCTTGTCGGGTGAGGAGGGGAAGGTGCGAAGCTTGTCCGCCCCGGCCGTCCAGCGGAAGTGCTCGCGCAGCACCCCGGCCGTCGTCGCGAAGGCACTCGCGTGAGCCTTGCGGCAAGTCACGCAGTGACAATGCACGATGGGCATGTCCAGCTGATCGACCTCGTAGCGGACCGATCCGCAGAGGCAGCTTCCCGTCAATGCCATCGGCACCCTGCTCCATCCCGGATCGTGCGCAATCTCGGATCGCCCGAACCTTGCCAGCCTCTCAAAGCCTTTCGCGCCCTCGATCCTTGGCTTGAAGCAACGCTGCGGCCGAGACAGGCGGCGGCGAAGGACTTCGGGCCTGATACGTTGGCGTCGAACATTTGATCCCAGACTGGCGGAAAATATCTACGGCTGTGAACGCAAGAACGGGACCCTTGCGTCTGCATATTGAATAACTCACAGTTCAGAAATGCACCAGGCAACTCCCGATGGTTCGATTGCCGAGCGCGGGGCGCCGGTTCATCTGACGAGGGGTTGCTTGCGCGGTAATGGGCCGGGCTTGCCTGCGTGCAGGGCTGGCTTGTGGAATTTGACGGTGTTCGAATAGCTTCGAGCCATGCAGTGCCGACAAGAGCACTTCGAGAGGAAACGCCATGAGAGTTGCCGTGAAAGCCGCGATCGCGGCCGCGTTGCTACCTGCTGCCCCGGCTCACGCCTGGGAACCGACGAAGCCGATCGAGATCATCGTTCCCTTTCCGCCGGGCGGATCGTCCGATCAGATGGCCCGGACCATCCAGGGCGCGATCCAGAAGAACAACCTCGTCAAGCAGCCGGTCATCATCGTGAACAAGCCAGCGGCGGCCGGCGGCGAGGCGATGCTCGATATCCAGAAGTCCGCCGGTGACCCGCACAAGCTCATCACCACGTCGAGCGGCATCTACATGACTCCGCTCGCGACCAAGCTTCCGGTGAGCTGGAAGGATTTCACGCCGGTCGCGATGCTGGCCCAGGATGAATTCGTGCTCTGGGTCAACGCCGCGAAGCCCTACACGACCGCCAAGGATTTCCTCGAAGCGGCGAAGACCGCGGCCCCACCCCTCAAGACCGGCGGCAACGGCTCGAAGCGCGAGGATCACCTCATCTCCGTCACCATGGAGCAGACCGCGGGCGTCAAGATCACCTACGTTCCCTACCAGGGCGGCGGCCCCTCCTCGGTTCAGCTCGCGGGTGGGCATATCGATGCCAACATGAACAATCCCGCGGAGGAGATCGCCAATTGGCGCTCCGGCGCCGTGAAGCCGCTCTGCGTCTTCTCGCCGAAGCCGATGGTGTACACCCAGAAGGTGACGGCGGACATGGCATGGTCCGACATCCCACCCTGCCCGTCCCAGGGTCTCAACGTCACCTACCAGATGCTGCGCGGCATGTTCATGCCCGGCAAGGTCACGCCCGAGCAGCAGGCCTATTACGTCGATCTCTTCCGGAAGGTCGCCGAAACCCCGGATTGGAAGGCCTATGTCGAGCGCAACGCCCTGGTGCCCGACTTCCGGTCCGGCCAAGGCTTCGTCGACTTCCTCGTCGAGGATGAGCGCAAGCACAAGGACCTGATGGGCAAGGCCGGCTTCATCGCGACGAACTAGGAACCCGTCCGACGGGCCCGGAGCAGCACCGGGCCCGTCGTCCCCTCGCGCGGAAGACCTGTCATGGCGGATGCTTCTCCCCCGATCTCCGAGCGCGGCGTCTCGCGCCGGCTCGTCGAAACGCTCGTGTCGCTGGCGCTGATGGGCGTCGCGGGGCTTGCCCTGTGGGATTCCTACGGACGCGGCGCGGGCTGGGACAACGGGCCGGAGAACGGCTTCTTCCCGGCTCGGGTCGCCTGGATCCTCGTCATCGCGGCCATCGCCACCCTCGTGAGCGCCTTCCGCCGCGAGGAGAGCGTCTTCGTGACCTTCGGCCAGTTGCGCCTCGTGGCCCAGGTCTTCCTGCCACTCTTCCTCTACGTGCTCGCCATCGCCTTCGTCGGCATCTACGTCGCCTCGGCCCTGTTCATGGCCCTGTTCATGGTGATGCTGGGCTCGTTTCGCTGGTGGCAAACCCTTCTCGCCGTCGTGCTGACGCCGCTGATCATCTTCTGGGTGTTCGAGCTGCAGTTCCGGGTTCCCCTGCCGAAGGGGCCGATCGAGACCCTGCTCGGCTACTGACCACACGACCGGCGGCATTGAGAGACATCGACGATGGACGATCTCAACCAGCTTCTCCTCGGCTTCCAGGTCGCCCTGACGTGGCACAACGTCCTGTTCATGGTGGTGGGCGTGCTGCTCGGCATCGTGGTCGGCGTCCTTCCCGGCCTCGGGGGGCCGAACGGCGTCGCCATCCTGCTGCCGCTCACCTTCGGGATGGACCCGACCTCGGCCATCATCCTCCTGTCCTCGATCTATTGGGGCGCGCTGTTCGGCGGCGCCATCACGTCGATCCTGTTCAACATTCCGGGGGAGGCGTGGTCCGTCGCCACGACCTTCGACGGCTACCCGATGGCGCAGCAGGGACGGGCCGGGGAAGCGCTGACCGCGGCCTTCACGGCCTCCTTCATCGGCGCGCTCTCGGGCGTGATCCTGATCACCTTCGTGGCGCCCCTCGTGGCCAAGTTCGCGCTCCGCTTCGGGCCCGCGGAGTTCTTCGGGGTCTTCTTCCTGACCTTCTGCTCCTTCATCGGCATGGGCCGCGAGAACAAGGCCAAGATCGTGGCCTCCCTCGCCCTCGGCTTCCTGCTCGCGGCGGTCGGCCTCGACACCATCTCGGGCGACCTGCGCCTGACCTTCGGCTCCAGCGAGCTGATGAAGGGCTTCGACTTCCTGGTCGTGGTGATCGGCCTGTTCGGCGTGTCGGAGATTCTGCTGACCATCGAGGAGGGCCTGCACTTCAAGGGCAAGCAGGCCGCGATGGACCTCGCCGTGGTTCTGCGCACCTGGGCCTCCCTCCCGCGCTACTGGGCCACCCTGATCCGCTCCTCGGTGGTCGGCATGTGGATGGGCGTGACGCCGGGCGGGGCGATCGCGGCCTCGTTCATGGGCTACGGACTGGCCAAGCGGTTCTCACGCAGGCCCGAGGCCTTCGGGCGCGGCGAGATCGAGGGCGTGCTCGCCCCCGAGACCGCCGCCCACGCCGCCGGAACCTCGGCCCTGCTGCCGATGCTGGCGCTCGGCATCCCGGGCTCGGCGACGGCAGCCGTCCTGCTCGGGGGCCTGATGATCTGGGGTCTCCAGCCCGGCCCGCTCCTGTTCATCGAGAAGAAGGAATTCGTCTGGGGCCTGATCGCCTCGATGTATCTCGGGAACGTCGCCGGACTGCTGATCGTGCTCGCCACCGTGCCGGTCTTCGCGGCGATCATGCGGATCCCCTTCGCGCTGGTCGCGCCGATCATCCTCGTGGTCTGCGCCATCGGCGCCTACACGGTGGAATCCTCGCGCTTCGACATCTGGCTGATGCTGGCCTTCGGCATCGTCGGCTACGTGTTCAAGAAGCTCGACTATCCCCTCGCGCCCCTCGTGCTCGCCCTCGTGCTCGGCGACCGCGCCGAGGATGCCTTCCGGCAGGCGCTCCTCGGATCGGGCGGGAACCTCTCGGTCTTCTTCTCGAACGGCCTGGTCTCGACGCTGATGATCCTGGCGCTGCTGCTGCTGTTCTGGGGGCCGTTGGGCGAGATTCGCAAGCTGATCTTCCGGAAGTTCGGGCTGACCCCGGCCGTGTCCACCTCGTCCTGAGGCGCACCGCCGTGACCCCGGGGTGATCCGGGGCGAAGTCTCGCGCCCGGGATGCCGGCTTCAGGACCTCCCCATCAGCCGCCGAGGACGTCGGCCTCGGCCTTGCCGACCGCCTCGGCCTGCTGGTGGGCGACCTCCTGGGCGCTCCTGCGCCGGAGCAGGCTGCCGATCGCGATGACGGCGGCGGCGCCCAGAGCCGCCATCGCATACGGGATCCCCTCCTGCACGGCCCGAGGCAGCGCCGCCACGCCGTGCTGGCGCACCAGCGGGTCCGAGGCGATCATCTCGCCCGCCACCCAGCCCAGCAGGCCGCCGCCGAACCAGATCAGCAGCGGGACGCGGTCGATCAGGCGCGTGATCAGGCTCGCGCCCACGACCAGCAGTGGCACCGACAGGGCCAGCCCGACGATGAACAGCGCGTCGTGGCCCTTGGCCGCCCCCGCCACCGCCACGACGTTGTCGAAGCTCATCACCGCATCGGCCACCACGATGGTCCAGACCGCCTTCCACAGGCTGGTGTGCTGGCGGATCTCGCCCTCGGCCTCGTCCTCGCCGCAGACCAGCTTGACCGCGATGTGCAGGAGGATGAGCCCGCCCACGACCTTGAGCAGGGGGACGGCGAGGAGGTGGGAGATCAGGATCGCGAAGAGGATGCGCAGCAGCGCCGCCGCCAGCGCACCGACGAAGATGCCGATGCGGCGCTGGCGCTCGGGCAGCCCCCGGCAGGCCAGCGCGATCACCACCGCGTTGTCGCCCGACAGGATGATGTCGATCCAGACGATCTGAAGCAGAGACAGCAGAAACGACGAGGTCAGGTACTGATCCAAGATTGGCTTCCTTGCGGGACGCGGATCGGAATGGCGTGAGGGGAGGTCCGATCCGCGCAAGCCGTCTCGCGCGTCGGATCGTCCGGAGGGCCGGCGCCTTCTAGCCCGGGACGCGCTCCGAACCGAGTGGGTACGCGTCTCGGCCGATCCGTCGGCCCGTGTCGCGGTCCGCGATCTTCGAAATGACCGTCGCTTGGCGGAGGGCGTTCTCGTCCGCGATGCGTCAGTGATCAACGACACGCACTGAAACAGCAACCGCGCAGAAGAACATTGAGGACGAAGACAGTTCTTCAGACAATCACATCAAAACAAAGCGCTCTCCTTGTATCGAGTGACAGCAAACCTCTCGGAACCATTGGCACGACTCGTGAACGCAATCGCGCTTAACGGCCCGTTCATGGCTAGCGCGGCACGATCGGGCAGGGGAACCGGGTCGGCAGGCTGAGCGCGCGGGGATTCCTGGCGCTGGTCCGGTTCTGGTAGGAACGTCACCGTGGTCATTCGCATACCCGTGCTCTCGTCATTCCGCGCGGAGACCGCCCCGCTCGATCACGATTTGAACGATGTCGGCAGCGGAACGCCCGCGACGCGTGCCGCTCGCCGTTCGGTGAGCGCTCCACGCGTGCCGTCCACGCCCATGACCGGGCGGGGAGGCGGCAGGTGACGCGGCCCGTGCGCGCCGAACTGATGCGGAACCCCGTCGGCGGGACCGGAGCGTCACATCCGTGGGATACCGGCCCCTGGCGCGATATCCTGTTCCTCGGGACCTTCCTGCTGCTCTGGATCGGCGTCGAGCCCTTCACGAATCTCGGGAGCGGCGACGTCCTCGATCCGATCGGAGGCGGCCTGCTCAATCAGATCTCCACGCTGCTGCTGACGGCCGTGCTCGCCATCTTCGTGGCGCAGACCGGCACCTGGCCGGTTCTGCGTGCGGCCGCCAGTCCGCTCCTGTGCGCTACGCTCGCGTGGTTTGCGCTCTCGGCCGCCTTCTCGGTCAATGCGGAGCTCGCCGGGCGCCGGCTGATCCTCGCGGCCCTGACGATTTTCCAGGCCTGCGCCTTCCTGACGATCCCGCGGGACCTGCGCGACTTCGCGCGTCTCATCACGATCGGTGCCCTGATCGTCGTGGTGATCTGCTTTCTCGGCGTCGCGTTCCTGCCGCATCTCTCGATCCATCAGGCCAGCGACCTGCGCGAGCCTGAGCTCGCCGGCGACTGGCGCGGGGCCTTCGCCCATAAGAACGGCGCCGGCGCGGAGATGGTGATGTTCATCGCCTTCGGTCTGTTCGCCGCACGCCTGTGGAACCCGGTTGCCGGATGGAGTCTCGTCGGCTTGGCCGGGATCTTCCTGTATTTCAGCCATTCGAAGTCACCGCTCGGCCTGCTGCCGCCGGTGCTGGTGCTGCCGCTTCTCGCGGTGCGCATGCCCTTCCTCTGGGCGCGCTTCCTCCTCTTGCTGTCCCTGCCGCTGCTCTTGTGCCTCGTCACCATCGGGTCCGTCGCGATCCCGGGCGTTCGCGAAGCCCTCGATACGGTCATGTCCGATGGGTCCTTCACCGGCCGCGACGTGATCTGGCGCTTCGCGATCGACAACGCCACCGCGCGCCCCTTCGTGGGACACGGCTTCCAGGCGTTCTGGGGAACCAGCGATCTCGTGCAGAACTGGACGCCGTTCGAGTCCTGGGGCATGCGGGCCTCGGACGCCCACAACGGCTTCCTGAACCTCAGCGTCATGACGGGCTATGTCGGCATGGCGCTGGCCACGGCCTGGATCGTCGGTCAGCCGATCGTCGACCAGATCCGCACGCGGGTCGCCGACCCGAACCTCACGCTCCTGTTCCTGCGGATCTGGTTCTTCGGCTTGTGCCTGTCCTCCTTCGAGTCGGTCCTGTTCGCGGGTGGCAGCACGCTCTGGTTCATGATGATCGCCACGATCATCGGGTTCCGCCTGCAGGCGAGCAAGCGGCTGATCCGCTGACCGGGGCGGTCAGGCCCGGGGCAGCATCCGGTCGCTGATGATGCGGCGCTGAATCTCGCTCGTCCCCTCGAAGATCGTCGTCAGTCGGGCGTCCCGCCAATAGCGCTCGACGCGGCGCTCCGTCGTGTAGCCGTTGCCGCCGTGGAGCTGCATCGCCTGGTTCGTCACGCGCACGGCCATCTCGGTCGCCAGGAGCTTGACCATGGCGGACTCGCTCTCGGCCGGCTCGCCCTGATCGAGCAGGTGCGCGACCTGCTGCCAGAAGGCGCGGGCCTGGGCCACCTCGGCCGCCATGTCGGCCAAGGCGAAGCGGAGCGCCTGGAACGCCCCGATGGGATGGCCGAATTGCTCGCGCTCCTGCAGGTAGGCCTGGCAATCCTCGACGGCCGCCCGCGCGACGCCGACGGCGCGCGCGGCGGTGTGCACCCGCGCGATGTTGAGGCCGCGCTGCACGGCGGCGAAGCCGCCCGAATCCGCATCCGCCCCGACGTCGCCGTAGAGCCCGGTGAGGCGGTCGCTCTCCGGCACCCGGACCCCGTCGAGCTCGAGCTGCCAGGTCAGGAAGCCGTGATAGCCGATCTTGTCGATGACCTGCCCGGTCATGCCCGGCGGAAACGTGCCGGGCTCCTTGACGACCAGGAAGGGTTCGAGCCCGGCCGAGCGGGGCTCGCCGGGCTCAGGCTCGCGGGTGCGCGCCAGGACCTCGATGAAATCCGCCGCGAGGGCGAAGCCGGCCCATCGCTTGGTGCCGGTCAGCACCCACGCGTCGCCGTCCCGCACCGCCCGGGTCTGGACGCCGGCCAGATCCGAGCCGGCGGTCGGCTCCGACAGGGCGATGCCTCCGATCCAGCGGCCTTGCGCGGAATTCCGCAGCAGAGCGGCCCGGCGCCCGTCGTCGAGCGTCTGCGTGCCGAGGCCCTGTCCCCGCGCCAGGATGCTCCCGACCGAGAGCCAGGCGCGGGCCAACTCCTCCGAGACGAGGCAGTACTCGAACACGCCGAGACCCAGGCCACCATGCTCGGTGGGAATCGTGATGCCGAACCATCCCTTCGCGGCCATCGCGTCGATCAGGCTGCGGGGCATCTCGGCCTTCTGCGGGTCGCACTCGTCCGCGACCGGCATGACGACGTCGCGCGCGAAGGCGCGAGCCTCCGCCTGCAGCGCGGCACGGGCCTCGCTGTGCCAGGGCGACAGCAATTCAGGCGGCCGGGGAGCCACGGGGTTCGGCATGCATCCTCCCGAGCGGTTCTTGTTCTCTGCACCGGCCCGCCCGCCGGTGTGGCCTTGGCCGTCCTAGCACGCTTCAATGCTGCGCGAAGCCGGCCGCCATGTTGATCGCGAGGGCGAGGACGCTCGTGTTGAAGAAGTAGGCGTAGATCGTCTGCACCGTGGCGATGCGGCGCATCGTCTTCGAGGTGATGTCGGTGTCCGAGGTCTGCGAGGTCGCCCCGATCGTGACGGAGAAGTAGAGGAAGTCCCAGAAATCGGGATCGTCGTCGCCGTTGAAGTCGAGGCCGCCGCGGCCCTGCCCCGCGCCCGCCTCGCCGTAGTAGAGATGCGCGTAGTGGATCGCGAAGACGGTCTGCACGAAGGCCCAGGCGCAGATCATCGTCGCGGAGGCGAGCGCCAGATGGGCGAATTGGTAGCCGTCCTTCTCGCGCTCGCCGAAGACCAGCATGGCGACGGCACCGAAGCTCGCCGCCGTCGACAGGATCGCGAAGAGCGAGACCGCGAGCGCGCTGTCGTCGAGCCGGGAGGCCTCGTCGCGCAGGGCGTCGCGGGGCTGGCGCGCGGCCCGCGTCACCACGAGGGCGATGTAGGCCACGACGCCGACGCACCAGCCGAGGAGCAGGCGGCTCCAGAGCGAGGCGACCGGCAGGGCGAGCGTGAGGAGGATCGCCAGGACGATGCAGCCGAGGAGACGCGGGCGCAGCCAGAAGGCGCGAAGCGGGTTGGTCATGGGGGAGGCTCGTCTCTCGGGCTGGCTCAGAACTCGACGCCGAGCTTCACCCGGACGGCGTGGCGCTCGAAATGGTTGAGGTCGAAGGCGCGGCCCGCATCCTCCGGGTCGCGGTTGCGTCCGGCGACCTGCGTCGAATAAGCGAGCGTCAGGAAGGCCTTATCGGAGAAGCGCTGGTACAACGCCGGCCCGACGAAGACCGCCTGGCCCTCGAAGCGGTTCAGAAAGGCGCCGTCATAGGCGCGCAGGTAGCGCACCTCCGGGCCGATGAACGTGTCCTGTCCGACGCGCGTCATGACGGCGTTCGACCAGAGCAGCGTCGAGGACCGGTCCCCCTCCCGCGAGCCGCGCAGGCGGGCGACGGTCGGCTCGAAGCTGAGGTTGCTGCCGAGCCAGACCCGGTCCGGCACGAGGCGCAGGTCGAGCTGGATCAGGCTTTCCATGTCGAAGATGTCCGCGCCCTGCCCCTCGACCGGGAGCACGCGGGCGAAACGCGGCCTGAATTCGACTGCAAGTCCAAGGGGTTGGTTATTCGAGGCCTTGACGAACTGGTACTTCACCTCGAGGGAGACGCCGTCGAAGGCGACGTTCGACTTGTCGTTGAGGTCGGTGATGTTGCGCACGCGGCGGAGGTCGCCGAACAATCCGAGCTCGATGCTGAGGGTGTCGAGGGGATCGAACTGGTAGCTCAGCTTCGTGTTGGCGACGGCGTAGCCGGAGGGCCCGGATTCGGCCCGGCGCTTGCTGAAGCGGATCACGGTGTCGGACAGGATTTCCTGCTCGCCCTTCTTGCCCGTGTCCGAGCCCTCGGTGAAGCCGAACAGGTTCTCGGTGTCGACCTCGTCGGCCTTGTCCTTGGAAGACTTGGGTTTTTCACGCTCGGACGCGTCCTGGCCCGCGGCCGGCGGGCCGGCGAGCGCCGGCGGCGAGGCCAGCAGCCCGAGGGCCAGCAGGGCCGATCCGGCGCGTCGACACGATCTCATCCCGGCCCCCGCCCTGGCCCCGCCGCTGCGCAGGGCCCCCCGTCCACGCCGCCCACGATCTGGCATGCCATGCGCCGCCCTGGCTGCGGCGGGGCCGCCACAGATGGAAGAAATCATGAACGATCGGCAGCATTCGGAACGGATTCGCGGATGAACGCACCCACGCCGCGCGTACGGGCCTGAAAGGCCGCGCGTGCGGGCCTGGGATGCCGCGCGTGCGGGCCCGGATTCAGGCCCCCGGAGGCGCGGCGGGAGGTCCCGCGTCCGGGGCCGCCAGCACGGCGGCGTGGAAGCGCGCGCCGATGCGCCGGTAGGCCGCGAGGTTCGGATGCAGCCCGTCCGGCAGGCTGCGCGCCTCCGATGGCCCGAGCAGGTCGAGGCCGGACAGCGCCGCGATCCGCCGGTCGCCGATCGCGACCCGGTCGGCCACCACGCCGGCGAGGATCGCGCGCATGCGCTGGAGCGACAGGCCGCCGGCCTCGCCGCACGCCTCGCGGGAGGGCGAGAAGATCGGCGAGACCACGGTGACCGGCGTGTCGGGGTGCCCCTCGCGGATGATCGCCAGCATGGCGTGGGCCGCGTCCGCGAAGGTCCGCTCCTTCAGGAGCCCCTCCCCCCAGACGTTGATGCCGAGTTCGAGGACGATGCGGTCGGCGGGGCGGTCGCGCACGATCCGGGCGGCGAGCCCGCTCATCAGGCAGGAGCCTGCCCAGCCGAGATTGACCGCCTGCGCGCCCGCGAGGCCCGCCGCCACCGAGGGCCAGGAGCCGGAGCCGCTCTCGACCTCGACCCCGTGGGTGATGGAGCTGCCGTGGAAGACGATGACCGGGCGCGGGTCGGGCCAGGGTTCGAGCCGGGCCCCGTCCGCGATCGCGATCCGCCTGAGCGCGACCGTCGCCCCTTGCGGGAACCACAGCTCGATCCGCCGCGTCCCCGGGGACCAGCCGCCGAGGTCGAGCTCGGCCTCCGGATCGCCGATCAGCGGACCCTCCGGCGCCCGCTGCGCCCCGCCGCGGGCGACGAAGCGGCCGGCGGGCTGCCCGTCGACGAACAGCTCGTAGCGGGCGGGCCACTGGCCGGGCCGGATCAGGTAGGCCTGGTGCTGGGTCGTGGAGAGGCGCAGCCACGGGCTGTCGGTGACCAGCCGCAGGCGGATGCCCGCCGTCATGGCGGCCATCCAGCGGGTGAAGGGATCGTGGAGGCGCCGCTCCCCGGCGGGCAGGCGCACCGGCTGGACGCCGTCCGCCCGGCGGATCAGCCCGACATGGCCGTGGAGCAGGGAGCCGAGATGCTGCGCGAGGTCGATCTGCATGGGACGGGCTTCGGGGACGGGCTTCGGGGACGGGCTTCGGGGACAGGAGGTTCCGGGAGGCGGGCGCTTCCGGGCCGCGCAAGGTCCGGGACGCGGAGCTTGGGCGAGCCGGATGCATTTGCACAGCCCCGCGGCCTCGTGCATGGCGTGGGCGAGACCCGCTCCGGAGAGGCCCCCGTGACGACGCCCACGCCCCGCCAGCCAGACCACGAGATCGACCCGCTCTTCCTCGAGCGGCGCTCGCCCCGCGCCTTCACGGGCGAGGCGGTGCCGGAGGCGGAGCTGATGCGCATGTTCGAGGCGGCCCGCTGGGCCCCCTCCTCCTACAACTCGCAGCCCTGGCGCTTCGTCTACGCCCTGCGCGGCGACGCGCATTGGGAGACCCTGTTGGGGCTCCTCGTCCCCGGCAACCAGAAATGGGCCAAGGACACCGGCGCCCTCGTCATCCTGGTCTCCAGCAGCCAGATGCGGGTCGGCGAGGCGCTGCAGCCGTCCTGGAGCCATTCCCTCGATGCGGGGGCGGCCTCCCTCGCCTTCCAGCTCCAGGCGATCCGCCAGGGCTGGCACGTCCACGGCATGAGCGGCTTCGACAGGGAGCGGGCCCTCGCTGCCCTGAACGTGCCGGAGGGCTACCGCGCCGAGGCGGCCTACGCGGTCGGCCGCGCCACCCCGCACGCGGCGCTGAGCGAGGAGCAGCGGCTGAAGGAGGCCCCGAACGGGCGGCGCCCCATCACGGATTTCGTCTTCGCCGGGGGCTTCCCGGCCGCGAAGCCCTGATCGGCCCGTGCTCGATCCCGCCCCCGACCACGCGGCGCTCCGGGCCGGCTTCGCCTGGGACCTGCCCGCGCGCTACAACATGGGCGTCGAGATCTGCGACCGGTTCGCGGAACGCGCGCCGGACCGCCCCGCCATCCTGGAGGTGGCGCGGGACGGCGCGTTCGAGCGCGTGACCTTCGGGCAGCTGCGGGACGGCTCGAACCGGCTCGCCGGGGCCCTGCGCGGGCGCGGCATCGGGCCGGGGGACCGGATCGCGGTCCTGCTGCCGCAATCGGCCGCGGTGGTGGTGGCGCACGCGGCCGCCTACAAGCTCGGCGCCGTCGCGGTGCCGCTGGCGGGCCTGTTCGGGCCGGAGGCCCTGGCCTACCGCCTCGCCGATTCCGGCGCCCGGGCCCTCGTCACCGACGCGGCGGGCCTCGCCAAGCTCGCGGGTCTTCGCGAGGGCCTGCCCGCGCTCCGGCTGATCGTCGCCATCGCGGGCGCCGAGGCCTCCGGGCAGGCCGACGTGGTGGCCTTTGCGGACCTCGTGGACGGGATGCCCGCCGCGTTCGAGGCCGCCGACACCACGCCGGACGACCCCGCCCTGATGATCTACACCTCGGGCACGACGGGGCCGGCCAAGGGGGCGCTGCACGGGCACCGGGTGCTGCCCGGCCACCTGCCGGGCTGGCGCATGATGCACGATTTCCCGCCGAAGGGCGGCGACCTGATGTGGACGCCCTCGGACTGGGCCTGGGCCGGCGGCCTCCTCAACGCCCTGATGCCGAGCCTGCATTACGGCATCCCGGTGGTGGCGCGGGCGCATCTGCGCTTCGAGCCCGAGGCGGTGCTGGGGATGATCGCGGACCTGCGCATCACCAACCTGTTCATGCCGCCGACCGCCCTGCGGATGCTGCGGGCGGTCGAGGCCCCGCGCGCGCGCTTCGACCTCTCGGCCCTGCGCAACATCGCCTCGGCCGGCGAGGCGCTCGGGCCCGAGACCTTCGCCTGGGCCGAGCGGGAGCTCGGGCTCACCATCGGGGAGGCCTACGGCCAGACCGAGTGCAACCTCGTCCTGGCCGCCTGCCGGGCGGCGGGCGTCGCCCGGCCGGGCTCCACCGGCAAGCCGGTGCCGGGCCACCGCGTGGCAATCCTGCGGCCGGACGGGAGCGAGACGGACACGGACGAGACCGGCGAGATCTGCGTCGCCCGGCCCGACCCCGTGATGTTCCTGCGCTACTGGAACCAGCCGGAGGCGACGGAGCGGAAGTTCCGCGGCGACTGGATGCTCACGGGCGACCAGGCCCGGCGCGACGCCGAGGGCTACATCCACTTCGTCGGGCGCGAGGACGACCTCATCACCTCGGCGGCCTACCGGATCGGGCCGACCGAGATCGAGGATTGCCTCCTGCGCCATCCGGCGGTGGCGCTCGCGGCGGCGGTCGGCAAGCCCGACCCGCTGCGCACCGAGATCGTCAAGGCCTTCGTGGTGCTGCGGCCGGGGCAGACCCCGTCCGAGGCCCTCGCGGCCGAGATCCAGGCCTTCGTGCGCGAGCGGCTCTCGGCGCACGAATACCCGCGCGAGATCGCCTTCCGGGAGAGCCTGCCCATGACCACGACGGGCAAGATCATCCGGCGGCAATTGCGGGACGAGGGCTGAGCCGGACGCGTGACCCGGCAGGGTAACGGGGAGGGTGACGGGGAGGACGACCGGACGGAGACGCGGCGGCGGCCCCGGCCGACCCGGCCGATGACGCCGTCCACCGGGGTGGCGAGCACGGGCGTCGCGGGCCATGTCCGGGTCCTGCGGCGGGATCCGGGTGTTCCGCGTCGGGACGCTCGGACGATCCCGCCCCCGCTGAACGTCGACGCGACGGTTGTGCGGGGCGTTACGACCAGGCCGTCCCCATCGGCCGGCGCGCCCTCCCCACGGGCGGTCCCGGCCGTCCCGAATTCGGCTCGCCGCCTGCCGGGGCGCCGATCGCGGGCCGGCCGGAGGCGCGGCGTTCCGCCCGGCGGACGCGGCGCCTCCGTAGTCGCATAAAGACATCTTTATGTCTTGATTGCCTCGCGGAGCGCGCCCTGCTATAGCCCTCGCAGACCCGCAACGCGACACGGAGCATCGACCACATGGCTCAGGATTACATCGTCAAGGACATCGGACTCGCCGATTACGGCCGCAAGGAGATCTCGATCGCCGAGAGCGAGATGCCGGGCCTGATGGCCGTGCGCGAGGAATACGCCGCGAGCCAGCCCCTGAAGGGCGCCAAGATCGCCGGCTCGCTGCACATGACGATCCAGACCGCCGTGCTGATCGAGACCCTGAAGAGCCTCGGGGCCGACATCCGCTGGGTGTCCTGCAACATCTACTCGACCCAGGACCACGCCGCCGCCGCGATCGCCGCCGCCGGCATCCCGGTCTTCGCCATCAAGGGCGAGACCCTGGCGGAGTACTGGGACTACACCGCCAAGCTGTTCGACTGGCATGACGGCGGCATGCCGAACATGATCCTCGACGACGGCGGCGACGCCACCATGTTCGTGCATCTGGGCCTGCGCGCCGAGAACGGCGACACCGCCTTCCTGGACAAGCCGGGCTCCGAGGAGGAGGAGATCTTCTTCGCGCTCCTCAAGAAGACGCTGAGCCAGAAGCCGAAGGGCTGGTTCGCCGGCCTCGCCGACGCGATCAAGGGCGTCTCCGAGGAGACCACCACGGGGGTGCACCGCCTCTACATCCTGGCGAAGGAAGGCAAGCTGCTCTTCCCGGCGATCAACGTGAACGACTCGGTCACGAAGTCGAAGTTCGACAACCTCTACGGCTGCCGCGAATCCCTCGTGGACGGCATCCGCCGCGGCACCGACGTGATGATGGCCGGCAAGGTCGCGATGGTCGCGGGCTTCGGCGACGTCGGCAAGGGCTCGGCCTCCTCGCTGCGCCACGCCGGCTGCCGGGTGCTGGTCTCGGAGATCGACCCGATCTGCGCGCTCCAGGCCGCCATGGAGGGCTACGAGGTCGTCACCATGGAGGATGCCGCGCCGCGCGCCGACATCTTCGTGACCGCCACCGGCAACAAGGACATCATCACCCTCGACCACATGCGGGCGATGAAGGACCGGGCCATCGTCTGCAACATCGGCCACTTCGACAACGAGATCCAGGTCGCGGGCCTCAAGAACCTGAAGTGGACGAACATCAAGCCGCAGGTCGACGAGATCACCTTCGCGGACGGCCACCGCATCATCCTCCTGTCGGAGGGGCGCCTGGTGAACCTCGGCAACGCCACCGGCCACCCGTCCTTCGTGATGTCGGCCTCGTTCACCAACCAGACGCTGGCCCAGATCGAGCTCTGGACCAACCCGGGCAAGTACGAGCGCCAGGTCTACACCCTGCCCAAGACCCTCGACGAGAAGGTCGCGGCCCTGCACCTCGACAAGATCGGCGCCAAGCTCTCGAAGCTGCGCCCCGACCAGGCCTCCTATATCGGCGTCTCCGAGGCGGGCCCGTTCAAGCCCGACCACTACCGCTACTGAGTCCGGGGCGGGCCCTGCGCCCGCTGGCGTACGGATTTCGCGCGTTTCGTGGAAGCCCGGCCCGGTGCCGGGCTTTCTCGCGTTCCGGGGCCCCGCCGGGCCGGGCCCGCCCCCGTCCGGGCCGGGCCCGTGATTCGCTCAAAAACGCCGAACCCGGCCTGTGCGATAGGCCCGGCGGCGCGCGCCCCCCCGCGACGCAGGGCGAGGCCCGCCCGGCCCACGGAAGGCCCGAACCGTCAAGGTCCGAAACCCTACGGAAAGTGTGTCTTTCGTGTGTCGGGCGCGGTCGAGATGCAGCTTAGGGTTCTATGTTCGGCCGCCCCCCCTTCCGGCACGATTCTCCGGCGCGTTAGAGTGCGGCGATTCCTCAGATGAGGTGCCTCGCGAGCGGTTCGCGTCGCCGTCACGCGAGAACGGCGCGCTGCGCGCTGCGGGGCCGTGTTCGCGTGCCTCATCGAAGATTCGTGGAGGCGGTACGGATCATGAGGGTCGATGGAACGGCGCGCCTCACGGCTCGCGCCGGCGCTCTCGTCGTCGCCGCGGCCGGGCTCCCCGGCCCGGCCCTGGCTGGCCCGCAGGCGGACCCGACCGTCTGGTCCGGGAGCCTGCACACGCACAATCTCGCGGGCCTCGCGATCCTCATCGGCCTCACGGTCTTCGCCACCATCCTGTCCCTGATGCACCTGCACGAGCGCTCCCGCTGGACCCGGCGCGAGCGCGAGCAGGCCGCCGCCCTCGGGGCGCTGCGGGGCGCCCACGACCGGGCCGAGATGCTGCTGAACGCCGAGCGCCAGGTCATCGTCACCTGGGCCGGGCGCGGCGAGCCCGTGATCGAGGGCGACGCGACCCTGGCCTTCGACGGGGTGCGCTCGGCCGGCGGCACCGCGCGGCGCATCCTCGCCTTCGGCTCCTGGCTGCTCCCCGCGGATTCCGCCGAGCTCGAGGCCGCCGTCGAGGCCCTGCGGGTGCGCGGCACGGGCTTCCGCCTGAACCTGCGCAGCCAGTCGGGCCGCAGCATCGACGCGCAGGGGCAGGCGGTCGCCGGGCGCGCCCTCCTGCGCCTGCGCGAGACCACCGAGGAGCGGCGCGAGCTGATCGAGCTGCGCGAGACCCTCGACGAGGCCCGCCGCGGCCTGGCGGCGCTCGCCGGCCTCCTCGACGCCATCCCGCAGCCCGTCTGGCGGCGCAACCGGGACGGGGGCCTGGCCTGGGTCAACATGGCCTACGTGGCCGCCGTCGAGGCCGGGACCCGCGAGGCGGCCCTCGAATCCGGCACCGAGCTCCTCGACCGGCAGGCCCGCGACTTCATCGCCCGCGAGGACGGCACCCGCCGGAGCACCGCCGGGCCCCGGCAGGCCCTGCGCCTCTCGGCCGTGGTGGCGGGCGGGCGCCGCATCCTCGACGTCACCGAGAGCGCCCTGGAGCACGGGCGCGTCGGCATCGCGGTCGACGTCTCGGAGCTCGAGAGCGTGCGGGCCGACCTGCAGCGCCAGATGGACGCCAACGTCCGCACCCTCGACCAGCTCCCCACCGCGGTGGCGATCTTCGACGCCCGCCAGCGCCTGATCTTCCACAACGCCGCCTACCGGCAGCTCTGGGACCTCGACGCCGCCTTCCTGGACGGCCGGCCGCTCGACGGCGAGATCCTCGACCATCTCCGCTCCCAGCGGAAGCTCCCCGAGCAGGCCGACTTCAAGTCCTGGAAGCAGGGCGTGCTGGCCGCCTACCGGGCGGCGGAGGCCAACGAGACCTGGTGGTACCTGCCCGACGGCCGCACCCTGCGGGTCGTGGCCGACCCGAACCCGCAAGGGGGCCTCACCTACCTGTTCGACGACGTCTCGGACCGGATGAAGCTCGAATCCCGCTACAACGCCCTGATGCAGGTCCAGGCCGAGACCCTGGACACCCTCAAGGAGCCGGTGGCGGTGTTCGGGGCGGACGGGCGCCTCACCTTCGCCAACCGGGCCTTCGCGACGATCTGGCGCCTCGACGCCGCGACGCTCGCGGCGAGCCCGCGGGTCGACACCGTGATCGAGGCCTGCCGGGTGCTCGCCCCCGCCGAGGAGCCCTGGCTCGACATCCGCGACGCGGTGGTGGGCCTCGAGACCCGCTCCGGCCTCGCCTGCCGCCTCGAGGTGGTGGACGGGACCGTGCTCGACTGCGCCGCCCAGCCGCTGCCCGAGGGCGCCACCCTGATCACCCTGACGGACGTCACCGCGAGCGTGAACGTCGAGCGGGCGCTCACCGAGAAGAACGAGGCCCTGGAGCGCGCCGCGCAGCTGCGCGACACCTTCGTGCACCACGTCTCCTACGAGCTGCGCTCGCCGCTCACCAACATCATCGGGTTCACCCAGCTCCTCGGCGACGAGACCGTGGGGGCCCTGAACGAGCGCCAGCGCGAATATTCCGACCACATCCTGCGCTCGTCGGGCTCGCTCCTCGTCATCATCAACGACATCCTGGACCTCGCCTCGATCGATGCCGGCTCCCTCGAGCTGCAGCGCGAGCCCGTCGACGTGCAGGCCACCATCGCGGCGGCGGCGCGCGGCATCGAGGACCGCCTCGCCGAATCCTCCGTCAGCCTCGTCCTCGACGTGCCGGCCGACATCGGCAGCGTGGTGGCGGACGGGAAGCGGGTGCGCCAGATCCTGTTCAACCTCCTGTCGAATGCGGTCGGGTTCTCGGGGGCGGGCCAGCGCGTCACCGTGCAGGCGCGGCGCAATGCGACGGACCTCGTCCTCTCGGTCCGCGACGAGGGCCGCGGCATGCCCCCGGACGTGGCCGCGAGGGTCTTCGACCGGTTCGAGAGCCACACCCTCGGCACCCGCCACCGCGGCGTCGGGCTCGGCCTGTCGATCGTGCGCTCCTTCGTCGAGCTGCATGGCGGGCGCGTCGCCCTCGAGACCGCCCCGACGGCGGGCACCTGCGTGATCTGCACCTTCCCCCTCGTGGACCCCGAGTCCCGGATGGAGGCGGCCGAGTAGGCTCCGGGCTCCGGGCTCCGGGCGCCGGGCGCCGGGCGCCGAATGGGGCCGGGTCCGTCCTTCCGATCCAGCGTGGCGGGGCGTCATGAAGCTCATCCTGTTCGGGGCCACCGGCATGATCGGCCAGGGCGCGCTGCGCGAGGCGCTGCGCGACCCCGAGATCGAGGCGGTGCTGGCGATCGGGCGGAGCCTCACGGGGCAGCGGCACCCGAAGCTGCGCGAGATCCGCCACCCGGACCTGTTCGACCTGGCGCCGCTGGCGGACGTCCTCTCCGGCCACGATGCCTGCCTGTTCTGCCTCGGCATCTCCTCGATGGGCCTGAGCGAGGCGCAGTACGCCCGCATCACCCACGACCTCACGCTGGCGGTCGCCCGGACGCTCGCGCCCCTCAATCCCCGGATGAGCTTCGTCTACGTCTCGGCCGCGGGCAGCGACGCCTCGGAGCGCGGGCGGGTGATGTGGGCGCGGGTGCGGGGCCGGACCGAGAACGCCCTGTTCCGCCTGCCCTTCCGGCGCGTCTACGCGGTGCGCCCGGCCGCGATCCGGCCGCGCGACGGGATCCGCTCGCGCACGGGCGGCGTCGACGCGCTCTACCGGGTGCTCGGCCCGGTGCTGCCGCTGCTGCAGCGGGCGCTCCCGGCCTACGTCACGGACACGCGGGCGCTGGGGCGGGCGATGCTGCGGCTGGCCAAGCGCGGCGGCCTGATCCGGGTGATCGAGGCCCGCGACCTCCCCGCCCTCGGGCGGGAGGGGCCGTGAGGGGCGCCGTCAGCCATGCGCGAGCCGGGCGAGGTGGCGCTCGGCCGGCGGACCGGACGAGGCCGGGTTCTGGCCGGTGATCGGCAGGCCGTCGGCCACGACGCAGGGCTCCCAATCCCCCGCCTTGGTGAACCGGCCGCCGTTCCGCTTGAGCGCGTCCTCGACCAGGACGGGGACCACGCCGGTGAGGCCCACCGCCGCCGCCCCTGTGTCTGTGAAGCCGGTGACGTCGCGGCCCGCCACGAGCGGCTTGCCGCCGGGCGCCCGCGCGTGGCGCAGCATGCCAGGGGCGTGGCAGACCAGGGTGACGGGCTTGCCGGCCCCAAGCGTGGCCTCGATCAGCCTCACCGAGGCGGAGTCCTCGGCCAGGTCCTTGGCCAAGTCCTCGGCCAAGTCCCACAGGGGACCTTGCCCGCCGGGGTGGAACACGGCGTCGACAGGGCCGCGTTGGCATCGGCCCCCCGGGAGGCGCAAGGACCGCCCCGCCGGACCTCGGGACCCGGGGAGGGAATCCGCCGACGCACGCCGCTCCGGGGGAGCACCGCCGCGGCGGCCCGTCACGCGGGGCCGAGGAGATCGATCAGGTAGGGGATCAGCGGCGCGTCGGCCGGGGGCATCGGCATGTCGCGCAGGTCGCGCGGGCGCACCCACCGTAGGGCCTGGCCCTCGAGCGACCGGGGGGTGCCCGACCAGCGCCGGCAGACGTAGAGCGGCATCAGGAGGTGGAACGCGTCGTAGGCGTGGCTCGCGAAGGTCAGGGGCGCGAGGCAGGGTTCCTCGACCGTGATGCCGATCTCCTCCGAAAGCTCGCGGATCAGCGTCTCCTCCGGCCGCTCGCCGGGCTCGACCTTGCCGCCGGGGAACTCCCAGAGCCCGGCGAGCTGCTTGCCCGGGGGCCGCTGGGCCAGGAGCACGCGCCCGTCGGCATCCACGAGGGCGACCGCGACCACGAGGAGCAGGCGGGGCTTCTCCGCCATCACGGCGCGATGGTGAAGCTGGCGGCGACCTCGGCGCTGGCCTCGATGGTGCCGGCCACGAGGGGCACCGCCGCGCGGCTGCGGCCCTTCGGGCTCGGCGCCGGCATGGCCATCAGCACCGGCGGCGGGGATTCGCGGGGCGGCGACTGGATCGAGACCACGCGCCCGAGCCGGACGCCGGCCGCCTCGGCGAGGCGGCCGGCCTGGGCGGAGGCGTCCTTCATGGCGGCGACCCGCACGGCGGAGGCGGCGGCCTCGGGATCGTTGAGGCCGAAGGTGATGCCGTCGATCCGGTTGGCGCCGGCATCGAGGGCCCGGCGCATCAGGTCGCCGAGGCGGCCCATCTCGGCGAGGCGCAGGCGCACCTGGTTGGTGGCCCGGTAGCCGTCGGGCTTCTCGGTCATGGTGCCGTCGGGCTGGCGGACCGTGCGGGTGACGGATTGCAGCGCCACCGCGGTGGTGCCGATATCGGTGTCCTTGACGCCGAACTCGGCCGCGAGGGCGATCATCCTGCGGGCCGCCTCGCTGGTGGCGTCGAGGGCGGAGGCCGGGGTCGGGCCCTTCGACTCGACGCCGATCTCGACGCTCGCGAAATCGGGCGGGGTCTCCGAGCGGGCCCGGCCGACCACGTGGATCAGCCCGTCGCTAGCCCCGCGCGCCGACGCGGGCACCGACGTTGACGCCTCCTGGGCCCAGGCGGGACCGGAGAGCACGGGAGTGGCCAGGAGGGGCGCGGCGAGGAGGGGCGCGGCGAGGAGGGCGCCTTTGCGGCGCGGCGCGCTCATGAGCGGTAATCCCCGTTGATCTCGATGTAGCCCTTGGTGAGGTCGCAGGTCCAGACGCGGGCGCGGCCCGCGCCGAGGCCGAGATCGACCCGCACCGTGACGTCGGGGGCGCGCATCACGGCGCTCGCCGCGTCCTCGCTGTAATCGGGGTCGCGGGCACCCGCGACCGCCACCCGCACGTCGCCGAACCAGATCGCGAGGCGGTCCCGGTCGGCGGGCTCGCCGGCCTTGCCGACCGCCATGACGACGCGGCCCCAATTGGCGTCCTCCCCCGCCACCGCGGTCTTGACCAGGGGCGAGTTGGCGATCGAGAGGGCGATGCGATGGGCCGAGGCGTCGCTCTCGGCGCCCTCCACCGCCACGGTGACGAACTTGCGGGCGCCCTCCCCGTCCCGGGCCACGAGCTGGGCGAGCTCGATCAGGAGATCGTCGAGGGCCGCCCGGAAGCCGTCGAGGCGCGGGTCGTCCGCCCGCGCGACCGGGTCGTTGCCGGCCGCCCCGGTGGCGAACAGCATCAGGGTGTCGGAGGTCGAGGTGTCGCCGTCCACGGTGACGCAGTTGAAGCTCTTGCGCGTGCCCTCCGTGAGCAGCGCCTGCAGCACCCCCTGCGGCAGGGCCGCGTCGGTGAACACGAAGGCCAGCATCGTGGCCATGTCGGGGGCGATCATGCCCGCGCCCTTGGCGATGCCGTTGATGCGCACGGGCAGGCCCGCGACCTCCGCCGTGCGGGTGGCGAGCTTCGGGAAGGTGTCGGTGGTCATGATCGCCCGGGCGGCGGCGCTCCAGGCCTGCGCCCCGGCCTCGGTGCGGCCGGCGCATTCGGCGAGCACGCCCTCGAACTTGCGGGCGTCGAGGGGCTCGCCGATCACCCCGGTCGAGGCGATGAAGACCGCGTCCTCGGCGCAGCCGGCCGCCGCCGCGGCGATCCGGGCGGTCAGCGCCACGGCCTCGCGGCCCCTGGCGCCCGTGAAGGCGTTGGCGTTGCCGGAATTGACCACGAGGGCCCGGGCCGCGGGGGTGGCCAGGGCCTCGCGGCACCAATCCACCGGGGCGGAGGGGCATTTCGAGCGGGTGAAGACGCCCGCCGCCTGCGTGCCCTCCGCGAGGCCGACATAGAGCACGTCGGTGCGGCCGGAATAGCGGATCCCCGCCTGGGCCGTCGCCAGGGCGACGCCGCGAATCGCCGGCAGGTCGGGATAGGTTCCGGGGGCGAGCGGCGAGACGGGGGGCGACTTTGCGGACGACATCGTATCCACGGCTCCGGCGATCCGCCGCGGCTCGGGCGGCGCGCCGTGTTGCCTCCGGGGAGGCGCGGCGTCAACCGGAGGCAGGGCCCGCGCACCTACCCATCTTCCAGGCAGCACGCCGCATCATTGCGGCTGGAATGGGGCCGAGGGCTTGTGCATTTCCGACGATCCGGCTTAGCATGGTGCGATGCAAAGCGAAGGCGAAATCGGGGGCGGAATGCCACGTCCTGAAGTCGGATCCGCCGTCCTTCCCGCGGGCGCCTCCTCGGGGGGCGCCTACGGGGTGCAAGTCCTGATCGCCGGGCGCCACAAGCACTGGCGCGAGGACGTCGCCGGGCAGATCCGGCGGGCGGGCTTCAGCGCGACCGCCTGCGATTGCGGCGTCGACGCCCTGACGGTGCTGGTGCTCGGCCTGCCCGTGGACGTGCTGGTCGCCGACGTCTCGCTCGAGGGCGCGCTCTGCTGCTCGCAGCTCGCCCTGGAGGCCCGCGCCCTGCGGCCGGGCCTGCGCATCGTGCTGGCGAGCGACATGGCGCGGGCCGGCGCCGAGGCGATGGAGCACGTGCCGGACGCGCTGGTGATCTCCCAGGACGCCCGCGACGAATCGATCGCCAGCACCGTCCGCGAGGCGCTGGCGGGCCGCAACTGAGGGGCGGCGCCCCGCACGCCGCCGAGGGCCCTCCGGCCTACTTCCTCTCCCCGGTCTTCTCCTTGCCGAGATAGACGTATTCGGGGGCGGCGCGCAGCTGGTCCTTGTCGGTGTTGATCGTCGCCTTCAGGGTCTTGCCGTCCTGGCGGGCGAGCTTCAGCGCGCTCGGGTCGATGGCGACGTACTTGGTGCCGATGCCCAGGAAGCCGCCGACGCCGACCACCCACGACTTCACCTTGCTGTCCTCGTCGAGCACCACGTCGGCGATCTCCCCGATGGTCTCGTTGGCGGCGTTCTGGATCGTCAGGCCGATCAGCTTCGAGGCCACCATGTCGCTCGGCGCCTGGGCCACGAAGGTCGGGCGCAGGTCGTTGGCGAGGGTGGCGGGCTTGGCGGGGGCGGGGCTCGGGGGCGCCGCCGCGTCGGGCGCGGGGGACGCGGAGGGGGACGCGGAGGGGGACGCGGAGGGGGACGCAGCGGGGGCCGTGGGCTGCGCGGCCGGCGGCTGCCCGCCCTCCTGCGTCTGGGCAGGCAGCGTGGTCGCGCTGGACATCAGGAGGGCCGTCGCGACGAGCAGGCTGCGCATGGGATCTCTTTCCGGAAGGTCTTGAGGGGGCGGCCGGCGATCGGCGGGCCGGCCCCCGCGGCATCGTGCCCCCGCACAAGCCCAGGCCGGCGCAAAGGTTCCCATTGGCCGCATGGACGTGATCGGCCCCGGAGCTAGATTCCGCGGGGCAGGGCGCCGGCGCGGCGCCGACCGAGGAGCGAGACCGCCATGACGATGCTGCGTCGCGAAGCCCTGATCCTCCTCGGCGCCGTCGCGGCCGGGGCGAGCCGTGCCGGGGGCGCCGCCGCGGCCGGGCTCGCCGGCGGCCGGGCGGGCAGCTTCGGCTTCGACCGCCCCGAGGGCGGGCCGCTGCCGCTCAGCGGCTTTGCCGGCCGGCCGATCCTCGTCGTCAACACCGCGACCGCCTGCGGCTATGCCGGGCAGCTCGCCGGGCTGCAGACCCTCTGGACCCGCTTCCAGGACCGGGGCCTGACGGTGCTCGGGGTGCCCTCGCCGGATTTCGGCAACCAGGAGCCCCTCGACGGGACCGCCATCGTCGAGGCCGCCCGCAGGAACCACGGCGTCACCTTCCCGATGACGGCCAAGACCCGGGTGCGGATGCCCAACGCCCACCCGTTCTACCAGTGGGCCGCCGCCGAGAAGCCCGGCGAGACGCCTCGCTGGAACTTCCACAAGTACCTCGTCGCCCGCGACGGCACCCTCGCGGCCGCCTTCGCGACGCAGGTCGAGCCCACCGACCCGCGCCTGATCAGCGCCCTCGCGGCCGAACTCGACAAGCCCGCGGGCTGAGGCACCGGCCCGGGGCGCGCATCCGCGCGCCCTCAGCGCGTCACCGCGATCAGGCCGATCACGAGCCCGGAGAGCAGCAGGACGACGTGGACGCCGCCCCCGGCCGTGAGCCACGCCATCATCGGGGGATGCGGCCCGGCGGAAGCCTGGCCCCGTCCGGCGCCCGGCGCACGACCCGCTCGCGCGCGCAGCAGGTGCGGCAGGCGTGACAGGCGCGGCGGCGCTCGACCAGCGCCGGGGCGGGCGGGGGCGCCGAGGGGTAGTTCGACGCGAAGGGGTTCGGCGGCACGCGGGCCGGCACGCCGGTGGCGGGCAGGCCGACGGTGCTGCCCGCCACGAACCCGCCCATCTGGGCCGCGGCGGGGCCGGCCGCGGATCCGGCGGCCAGGAGGAGCAGGACCGCGAGGGGACGGAGATCGCGCATGGAGGCGCCTCTACCGGAGGATCGGGTCCGGCACCAGATAGGGCGGCACGCGGGGCCGCCCCAGGGCAGGTCGTTCCAGCCCCGTGCCGGGGAGCAGCATGGAACCGCACCGCTTCGAGAAGGACGGGGACCGCTACGCGGTCCGCTTCGAGCGCAGGCCGGAGGGCTGGGTCGCCCATATCCGGCGGGAGAGCGACGGCGCCACCCGGCGCATGGCCTTCCCGGACGGGGCCGGCTACGCGCCGGACGACGTGCGCGGCTCGCTGATCGCGGGCTGCGAGGCGGCGGTGGCCCATCTCGACCTCGCCCCGCCGACCCGCCACTGAGCCGGGCGGGCCTTACCCGCAGGAACGGGTCGCCGCCCCGCGGGTTGGCGCTCACGAGCGGTGCCCTTTGAAACCCCAGGAGCAGCCATGACCCAGGAGCAGCCATGACCGAAGTCACCTACCGGATCGTCGAGCATGACGGCGGCTTCGCCTACAAGCTCGGGGATGTCTTCTCCGAGACCTTCCCGAGCCACGACGAGGCCCTGCAGGCCGCCCAGGCCGCCGCGGCCGAGCAGCAGGTGCCGGGCTCGACCGAGGGCATCCGCTACCAGGACACCCGGGGCGCCTGGCACGACGAGACCGCCCGCGGCAACGACCGCCCGACCGCCAAGGTCGTGGACTGACGGGCAGCGCCCCGGTGCGCCCTCGCGCGGCGGGAGGCCGGGATGGCCCGTAGGGCGGCCGCGAAGCCGGCCGCAAGCACCGTCGAGACACCGGCCGGCGCGCCCGGGACACCGGCCGCGGCCGCCGTGCCCGGCCGGCGCAAGGGCGCGCGGCGCACCACCCCGTCCCCCGAGACCCTGGCGGCCCTCGGGCCGGAGCGGATGATCGACCTGATCCTCGGGGAGACCGCCCGCAACCCGGCCTTCAAGAAGATCGTCAGCGCGGCGCTCGCCGCGCTCCAGGGGCCGGAGGCGGTGGCGGCGATCGTCGACCGGCGGCTCGCGGCCCTGGAGGGCGCGCGCGGCTACATCGACTGGCAGAAGCGGCGCGCCTTCACGGCGGATCTCGACGCCACCGTCTCGGTGGTCCTCGACGCCCTGCGTCCCCTCGATGCGGGGGCCGCCCTCGACCGGCTGGTGCGCTTCCTCGCCGGGGCGGACGCGGTGCTCAACCGGGTCGACGACAGCCTCGGCATCACGCAGGGGGTCTACGAGCGGGCGGCCGAGGCGGCGGTCGAGATCGCCGGGAGCCTGCCGGCCGCGGAGGCCGCGCGCTTCGCCCTCGGCCTCGTGCCCCGGATCGCGGCCGAGCCCGACGGGGCCTTCGGGGTGGTCCTGACCGACCTGATCCCGCGCCTCGGCGCGGCATCCCTGGCGGAGCTCGATGCCGCCCTCGCGGGCGCCGAGGTGCCGGAGGCGGCCGGCCGCGCGCCCGAGTGGCAGGGCCGCTACCGGCGCAGCCGCCTGATCCGCATCCGGCAGGATCTCGCCGACCGGCGCGGCGACGCCGACGCCTTCATCGCCCTGGAGCACGAGGCCGCCCCCGGGCGCCCGGACCGGGTCGCGGTGGCGGAGCGCCTGCTCGGGGCGGGCCGCGCCGCCGAGGCCCTGGACTGGCTGCGCCGGCCGGCCCCGAAGGCCCGGGTGACCACCCGCGCCGACCTGATCGCCGGGGTGCCCGATCCGGACGTGCCGGACCGGGCCCGGATCGTCGCCGAGATCCGCGCCCTCGAGGCGCTCGGGCGCCGGGAGGAGGCGCAGGCGCTCCGCTGGGGGCGCTTCGCCGAGACCCTCGACCGGGAGATGCTGCGCGACTACCTCGCCAAGCTCCCGGATTTCGAGGACGACGCGGCCCTGGAGCGCGCCTTCGCGCTCGCGGCCACCCATCCGCAGCCCTATCGGGCGCTCGGCTTCCTAGTTGGCTGGCCGCACCTGCCCGGCGCCGCCCGGCTGGTGCGCGCGCGGCGCGCCTCCTGGGAAGGCGAGCGCTACGCGGTCCTGGCCCCGGCCGCCGAGGCGCTGGAGGAGGCTTTCCCGGAGGAGGCGGCGCATCTCTACCGCTGCCTCATCGACGACATCCTGGCGCGGGGACGCGCGCACGCCTACGGCCACGCCGCCCGCTACCTCGCGCAGCTCGACGCCCTCGGCCGCCGCCTCGCCCCGGGCAGGCTGGAGCCGGAGCAGGCCGCCTATCGCGAGGCCCTGCGCCGGGCGCACGGGCGCAAGACCGGGTTCTGGAGCCTCGTGGCGGGGGCGTGACCGCTCCGGCCCGCAGGAACCCCCGCGGACCGATCCGCCTTTCCCCTCCGATCAACTTTGGAGGGAATACCCTATGAAATTGCACGCATTGGTTGTTGCATGCCTCCTCGGCGGGACGCAGATCCTGGCCCAGTCCGTCCTGACCCGATCGGCGCTCGCCCAGTCGCTCGGCGAGAAGAGCGGCCTCAACGCCCTGGTCGGCACCAGCCCGTCGACTCCCGACTTCGTCAAGGAAGCGGCGATCAGCGACCTGTTCGAGATCCAGTCGAGCCGGCTCGCGGCGGAACGGAGCGACGACGCGACCAAGACCTTCGCCAAGCAGATGATCGCCGACCACGAGAAGACGTCGAGCGCGATGAAGGCCATGGTCCAGGGCGGCAAGGTTCAGGCGACCCTGCCGACCGCCCTCGACAGCACCCACCAGAGCAAGCTCGACACCCTCAAGGGCCTGCAGGGCAAGGACTTCACCAAGCAGTACCACGACGACCAGGTGAAGGCGCACAAGGACGCCGTGGACCTGTTCGGGCGCTACGCCCGGGGCGGCGACAACCCGGACCTGAAGGCCTGGGCCGCCAAGACCCAGCCGGCCCTCGATCATCACCTGAAGCTGGCGCAGGAGCTCGACAAGTAGACCCGGCGCCCGCCGGAAGGGGGGCGTTCCGCCCGCGGGCGCCCTACTCCTCCTGGATCGCGTCCACCTTGTCGGGGTAGAAGGCGAGGTGGTCCCTGATCGCCGCCACGGCGGGGAACGGGTCCTCGTAGCTCCAGACCGCGTTCGGGCGCACCGTGTCTCCGACCGTGAGGTCGTAGTAGCTCGCCGCGCCCTTGTAGGGGCAGTGGCTCGTCCGCGCGCTGGGGCTGAACAGCGCGAAGCGGGTGTCGGCGCGGGGGATGTAGAGCACCGGCAGGTAGCTCGCCTCGGCGAGGCGGAGCGCCGCCTCGGTGTCGGCCACCACGACGCCGTTGAGGTGGACGCGCACGCGCTTGGCGTGGCGCGTGATCGTGATCGGGTGGTCGGGGCCGGGCTCTCTCATCGCGGGTTCCTGTCGTCCTCGGGCGGGGCGGCGGGCGGGGCGTCGGGGATGTCGCCCGGGGTGAATTCCCGCGCGTTGAGGGCGTCGGCGAGGCGCGCCCTGGCGCTGCCGGGCTTGAGCGGCTGCTGCTGGCTCGCATGCGGCGCCCAGCCCGAGACCCAGAGGAACTCGAGGCTCGCGCGCAGCCGCCCGTCCGGATCGGCGAAGCGCTCGGCGTAGATCTCGGCCATGCGGATCAGGGTGGCGCGGCGCAGCGGCGTGCGGCGGCGCTCGCTCAGGACGTTGGTGAGGCCCATCGCCCGGAGGTCGCGCATCAGCGCGAACGGGTCGCCGTAGCGCACCGTGACCGTCTCGGTGTCGGTGACCGGCAGGGCGAAGCCCGCCCGCTGCAGCAGGCTGCCCATCTCCCGCACCTCCGCGAAGGGCGCGACGCGCGGGCTCACGCCGCCCTCGACCTCGGCCTCGGCCGCGCCGAAGCTCTGGCGCAGCTCGGTCAGGCTGCGCCCCCCGAGCAGGCAGCCGAGGAAGAGCCCGTCCGGCCGCAGGGCCCGGCGCAGCTGCACCAGGGTGCCGGGCAGATCGTTGACGTGCTGGAGCGCGAGCAGCGAGACCGCGAGGTCGAAGCGCCCGGGGGCGGCGGGCAGCGCCTCCGGGTCGCCCACCGCGCGCAGGAGCCCGTCCGGCGCCTCCGCGACGGGGGCGAGGCGCAGCACCCGGTCCGTGCGCCCGCCGGCCGCGAGCCGCGCGGCCGCGGCGGGGATCGGCGTCCCGAGATCGAGGGCGTCGGGGAAGCGCCGCAGCACGGCGCCGAGGCGGTCGTCGAGGTCGTCGACGAGGCGCGCCAGCAGGAAGTCGGCGTAGCCCGCGCGGCGGGCGCGGGCGAGGCGGCGCCGGGCCAGAACCGTATCGAAGAGGGGAAGGGCCGAATCCATCTGCCCGCAGGATGGCCTCCGGGAGGCGGCCACGCCAGGGCGCCCAGCACATCGCGCCCCCGCGCGGGATGCGTCAGGGTCGCGGAACCAACCGTCCGGTGGGTGCGCCCGATCACGCTTGCGAGAGGCCGGAACGGCCAAGGCCGATCCCCGTTCCTGCTCCACCTGAACAAGGAGTACGTTGCCATGAGGCAGTTTCTCGTCGGTTCCGCGATGGTTCTCACCGCCCTCACCGTCAGCGCCGGCGCCGAGGCGAAGGGCTGCATCAAGGGCGCCCTCGTGGGCGGCGTCGCCGGCCACATGGCCGGGCACGGGGTGCTCGGCGCCGCGGCGGGCTGCGCCGTCGGGCGCCATCAGGCGAACAAGCGCGACCGCCAGGACCAGCAGATCCAGCGGCAGCCCCAGCAGCAAACCGCGCATTGACGCCCCGATGCGGGCACCGTTCTCCGCAGCGGTGCCCGTCCTGCATGGCCTCCTCCGCGGGACGCTCCGGAGCGCGCTCGGCCTCGTCTACCCGCCGAGCTGCGCCGGCTGCGGCGGCGCCACCGCCGATCCCGGCGCCCTCTGCCCGGCCTGCTGGTCGTCCCTGCGCCTCATCGAGGCACCGCTCTGCCCCCGCTACGGCACGCCCTTCGCCCTCGATCTCGGGATCGGGCCGCTGCTCTCCCCCCGCGCCATCGCGGAGCCGCCGGTCTTCGGGCGGGCCCGCGCCGTGGCGCTCTACGACGGCGCGGCGCGAAGCCTCGTCCACCGGCTGAAATACGAGGACCGCCTCGACCTCGCCGTCCCGATGGCCCGCATGATGCTGGCGAGCGGGCGCGAGCTGATCGGGCAGGCCCAATGCGTGGTGCCGGTGCCGCTGCACCGCTGGCGCCTCTGGCGCCGCCGCTTCAACCAGGCCGCCCTGCTGGCCCGCCCGATCGCCGGGGCCGCCGCCCTCCCCTACGCGCCCGGGGCGCTGGCGCGGGTGCGGGCGACGCGCTCGCAGGTCGGCCTCAGCCGCGCGGCCCGGGCCGCGAACCTGCAGGGCGCCTTCCGGGTCCCGCCCGCCGCCCGCGCGATGCTGCAGGGCCGGCGCGTCCTGCTGATCGACGACGTCGCCACCACGGGCGCCACCGCCAACGCGGCCGCCCGCGCCCTGCTGCGGGGCGGGGCGGCCTCCGTCGACCTCCTGACCTTCGCGCTGGTGGCGCAGGAGGCCCTGTGAGCCCGGCCCGCTAGCGCAGGTCCTCGTGCCAGGTGCGGCCGTCGCGCTCGATCAGCGCGATGCCGGCGGTCGGGCCCCAGCTGCCGGCGGCGTAGGGGCGCGGGGCCTCGGGGCGGTCGGCCCAGGCCTTGAGCAGCGAATCCGCCCAGGCCCAGGCGACCTCGACCTCGTCGCGGCGCATGAACAGGGTCGGGTTGCCGCGCACCACGTCCATCAGCAGGCGCTCGTAGGCGTCGGGATAGCGCTGCTTGAAGGTCTCCTCGAAGGAGATGTCGAGGTTCGTCGGGCGCAGCCGCATGCCGCCGGGGCCCGGGTCCTTGGTCATCACCTCGAGCTTCATCCCCTCCTTCGGCTGCAGGCGGATGACGAGGCGGTTCGGCTCGCGCCCGAAGGCCTCCTCGGGGAAGATCGAGAAGGGCGAGGCGCGGAACTGCACCACGATCTCGGACATCTTGGCGGGCAGGCGCTTGCCGGTGCGCAGGTAGAACGGCACCCCGGCCCAGCGCCAGGACTGCACCTCGAGCTTGAGCGCCACGAAGGTCTCGGTGCGGCTCTGGGAGCCCGGGCCGAGATCGGTGAGGTAGCCCTCGACCGGCTTGCCGTCGACGGCGCCCGCCGCGTACTGGCCCCGCACGGTGACGTGCTGGACGTCGGCCGGGGTGATGGGCTTGAGGGCGCGCAGGACCTTCAGCTTCTCGTCGCGCACCGAGTTGGCGTCGAGATTGAGGGGGCTCTCCATCGCGGTGAGGCAGAGGAGCTGCAGGATGTGGTTCTGCACCATGTCGCGCAGGGCGCCCGAGGTGTCGTAGTAGCCGGCGCGGCCCTCGACCCCGACGGTCTCGCCGACCGTGATCTGGACATGGTCGATCACGTCCGCGGTCCAGAGCCGCTCGAAGATGGTGTTGGCGAAGCGCAGGGCGAGCAGGTTCTGGACCGTCTCCTTGCCGAGATAATGGTCGATGCGGAAGATCTGCTCCTCGGGGAAGACCTCGCCGACCGCGTCGTTGATGGCACGGGCCGATTTCAGGTCCTTGCCGATGGGCTTCTCCAGCACGACGCGGCTCTTCTCGCCGATGAGGCCGTGCCTGGCGAGGTTGCGGCAGATCGCGCCGTAGAGGTCGGGCGAGGTGGCGAGGTAGTAGGGGCGCACCTGCTCGGGCCGCTCGGCGAGCTTGGCGGCGAGCTGCTCCCAGCCGTCCTCGCCCGAGCCGTCCACCGCGACGTAGTCGAGATGGTCGAGGAAGGCGGTGAGTGCCTCCTCGGTGAGGTCGTGGCCCGGCACGAAGCGCTTGAGGGCGTCGCGGGCCCGCTCCCGGAAGGCGTCGGGGCTGATCTCGGAGCGCGAGGCGCCGATGATGCGGCTCGTCGGCGGGATCTGCCCGTCCTTGTAGCGGTAGTACAGGGCCGGCAGGAGCTTGCGGGTCGTGAGGTCTCCCGTGGCGCCGAAGACGACGCAGTCGAAGGAAGCGACGGGGATGATGGTGGCCAAGGGCGGCTCCCGTGTGACTGACGGCCTCGAAGGGTCTCGCGGTGGTCCTGGACGCCGGCGCGAAGCACCGGCCGCTCCCGGCGTCCGCCTTATACCCCTCGCAAGACCTTCGCCAAACGGGCGGCCATCACGACCCCGCGGCGGGCCCCACGGAGGGGGTCGCTCCGGTCGCGGGCCGCGATGAGAAACCGAAGTCTCGGCGCGTCTCGTTCGGCCATCGCGGCGCCGACCGATTGATGAAGACCCAAGGCGCCCGCCACAGCACTGGATTTCACCGAAGGTCCGATGTGCGATCGGCTTTCTCGCACGCGGTTCGACGAGGCCGCAGGGGTGCGGCGGGGCCCGCCCGCATCACCCCTCCATGTGCCGGCGGAACGCCTCGGCGTGATCCGGGTGCCAGCGCGACAGGGCCGGGCGGTTCTCGATGAGGTCGCCCGCGGCCCAGGCGATGCGCCTCTCGTCCTGCGCGCGGGTGGTCTCGTTGTCGGGGCAGAGGATGTAGAAATCGCCCCGGCCGAGCCCGGCGAGGAGGAACTCCACCGTCTCCTCCGGCGTCCAGGCGCCCGCGGGCTTCTCGGCGACGCCGCGCGCCCTGGCGAGGCCCGTATAGACGAAGCCCGGGATCAGCAGGTGGGCGCTGAGCCGGCCCGGCGCCTGCCCGCGCAGCTCGTGCGCGAGGGCCTCGGTGGCGGCCTTCACGGCCGCCTTCGAGACGTTGTAGGGCGTGTTGCCGGGGGGTGTGGTGATGCCCTGCTTCGAGCCCGTGACGACGACGCTGCCGGGCTTCTCGGCCGCGATCATGCCGGGCACGAAGGCGCTGAACCCGTTCACCACGCCCCAGAGGTTGGTGTCGAGGATGCGGTGCCAGGTCGCGAGGTCCGAGAAGAGGCGGCCGCCGCCCTCGGCGCCGGCATTCAGCATCAGGAGCGCGGGGGGACCGCCATGGGCGAGCACCGCGTCGCGCAGGGCCTCCATCGCCTCGGCGCGCCCGACATCGGTCGCCACCGCCCGCACCTCGACGGCCGCGAGGGCCGCCACCTCGGCGCGGGCCGCCTCGAGGGCCTCGCCGGGCAGGTCCGCGAGCCAGACGTTCATGCCCTTGCGGGCGAGGGCCCTGGCGGCGGCGAGCCCGATGCCGCTCGCCGCTCCGGTGACGACGGCCGCCCGGCCGGGGCTGATCGCGGGATGCTCGGCCATGTCGTGTCCCTCCTGGGGTGATCGGACCTGGGATGCCCGGACCTGGGGTGATCGGAGCTTGGATGCCCGGACCTGGGCTGGTGCGGAGGATCAGGGTGGGGCGCAGGCCCGGATTGTCGAGGGGACGCTCACGGGATCACCCGCTCGGCGCGCAGGCGCGCGAACAGGTCGAAGAAGCTGTCGTCGCTCGGCTGGTAGCCGGTGAAGCCGAGGCGGCGGCTGCGGCCCATGTCGGTGACGACCTCGATCGGGCGCCCGAGATCCGCATCCGTGTGCCAGGCCGAGGCGAGGCGCGCGAGATCGGCCTCGACCAGCCCCTCGCGGCGCGCGATCTCGGCCCAGAGCGGGCCGTCCCCGGCCATCTGTCCCTCAAGGGGCGTGGCCCGGCCCGGATAGGGCGCGGGCGCGAGGCCGAACCAGGCCGCGACCTGCCCCCACATCCAGCTCCAGCGGAAGACGTCGCCGTTGACGACGTTGAAGGCGGTGTTGCGCGCGGCCGGCGTCGTCGCGGCCCAGGCGAGGTGCTGGGCCAGCTGCCGCGCGTCGGTCACGTCGGTCAGCCCGTCCCATTGCTGGGGCGAGCCCGGGAACAGGAAGGGGCGGCCGGTCTCGCGGCAGAGGGTGGCGTGGGCCGCGAGCGTCACGCCCATGTTCATGGCGTTGCCGAGCGCGAAGCCCACGATGGTGTGGGGCCGGTGCACGCTCCAGGAGAAGCCGCGCCGCTCGGCAGCGGCGAAGACCTCGTCCTCCTGCACGTAGTAGAAGTTGGCGATCGGCAGCCGCGGCTGGTCCTCGCGGAAGGGGGTCTGGGGCAGGCTGCCCTGGCCGTAGGCCTCGAACGGCCCGAGATAGTGCTTGAGGCCGGTGACCAGGGCGACGTGCTCCAGGGGCGCGTGGCCGAGGGCGTCGAGGAGGTTGCGCACCATGGCGCCGTTGACGGCGCAGTTCTCCGCCTCCGTCGCCTGCCGCATCCAGGTGGCGATGAAGACGTGGGTCGGCCGGTGCTCGGAGAGGGCCGCCGCGAGGGCGGCGGGATCCGTCAGGTCCGCCGCCACCGGGGTGACGCCCCCCATGGGGACGGGGCGCCGCGCGAGGCCGAGGACGGTCCAGCCCTGCGCCACGAGGTGACGCGCGAGGTTGTTGCCGACGATGCCGCTCGCGCCGGCGATGAGGGCTGTGCCTGTCATGATGTCGATCTCCGGTTGTGGGGCGCGAGATGGCGACGCAGGGCGGCGGATCAAGCCGCGGGGCGGCGGACGAGGCGCAATCGCCGCGGAGGAGCCCGGCGCGTCCCTCGTGCCGGCGGCGGGCCCGTGCTCTACATGGGGTGCCTCCGCGGGGGATCGACGTCAGCCGTGCGCCTCATGCCACCGACCCGCCGCGCCCTCCTGGGAGGCGCGGGGACCGCCCTCCTGGGAGGCGCGGCCTCGACCCTCTGCGGACCGGGCGCGCGCGCCAGGCCCGCGGCGAAACCCGCCGGCTTCGGACCGGTCGGGCCGCCCGCCTGGACCTCCGACAGCCTGCAGGCCGCCGCCGCCCGCACGGGGCTGACCTACGGGTGCGAGGTGCCCCATTACCGGCTGGACATGGCCGCCTACCGGCGCGCCGTCGCGCGCGAGTGCGGCATGCTCGTCTGCGGCACGGCGATGAAGATGGAGGTGGTGCTGGCCCAGCCCGGCATCGAGGATTTCGGCCCCGGCGACGCGACCCTGCGCTTCGCCCGCGCCAACGGCCAGCGCATGCGGGGCCACACGCTCGTCTGGCACAACGCCCTGCCCGACTGGGTGCAGCCGCTCCTCGCCCGCAGCGGTCCGGCCCAGGCCGAGGCCTTCCTGCGGCGCTGGATCGGGGCGGCGGCCGGGCACTGGCGCGGCACCATCGAGGCCTGGGACGTGGTCAACGAGGTGCTGGCGATCGGCGACGCGGTGCAGCGCCCGGACGGGCTGCGCGAGACGCCCTGGCTCGCTTCCCTCGGGCCCGGCTACATCGACCTCGCCTTCCGGATCCTGCACGAGGTCGACCCGGGGGCCGCCGGCACCTGGAACGAGGACGCGGTGGAGCAGGACGTGCCCTGGATGGAGGCGCGCCGCACCCGGGTGCTGCGCCGGCTCGAGGGCATGCTCGCCCGCGGGGTGCCGATCCGCCGCTTCGGCCTGCAATCCCACCTCACCAGCACCCTGCCGATCGACCAGGAGCGCCTGCGCCGCTTCCTCGCCGAGATCGGCGGCCTCGGCCTCGGCATCGAGATCACCGAGCTCGATTTCGACGATCGCGCCTTCCCGTCCGACATCGCGGCGCGGGACCGGGGCGTGACCGACATGGCGCGGCGCTACCTCGACGTGGTCTGCGCCGAGAAGGCGGTGCTCAACGTCGTCACCTGGGACATCTACGATCCCGACACCTGGCTCAACGACCATCCCAACCGCAAGCGGCCGGACGGGCTGCCCCAGCGCGCCCTCCCCCTCGACGCGGGGTTCGCCCGCAAGCCCCTCTGGCACGCCTTTCACAAGGCCTTTCGCGATGCGCCCGACCACGGGGCGCACCGGGACCGGCTCAGGCGCGGGTGAGCGGCGCCTCGGCGGCGCGCACCCCGTCCGCGAGGCTCGGCTCGGGCGGGCGCCCCCCGCCGTCGAGGAGGCGGCGGCGCAGCCGGGCGCAGGGGCGCTCGACCGCGGCGTACATCAGGGCCGCGTAGGCCAGCGTCAGGACGAAGCTCGCCGCCATGCCGCCGAGCCGCCCGAGGCCCGGGGCGAGGTGCCAGACGAGCGCGAAGGCCGTCGCGTGCGCGAGGTAGAAGCTGTAGGAATAGAGGCCGAGCCAGCGCATCGGCGCGCAGGCGAGGAACCGCACGATCGGCCCGCGTCCCTGCAGGATCGCGGAGAAGATCACGAACAGGGCGGCGCTCTGCAGGGTGTAGCGCAGGCTCTGGCGGAAGGCCTCGTCGCGCACGAGGAGCGTGCCCAGGATGAGGGCGAGGGCCGCCGCCGCCTGCCAGGGCCGGGGGGCCCAGACGCAGCCCGCCGCCCCGGGGCAGACCGGGTTCTGCCACAGGCCGAGGCAGCATCCGAACAGGATCGCGTCGATGCGGGTGTGGGTCCAGCTGTAGTTCAGGCTGTAATCCGCGAGCCGCCAGACGTTGAGGGCGCGCAGGCCGAGCACGAGCCCGCAGGTGGCGAGGCAGATCAGCGCCGCCCGGCCCGGGGACCGGCGCCCGAGCCAGAGGGCGTAGGCCAGCGGGAAGACGAGGTAGAAGTGCTCCTCGATGGCGAGGCTCCACAGGGGTACGGGCAGGACCTGCTCGGTGCCCCACAGGGCCGGGTAGTTGGTCAGGAAGGTCGCCTGCCCGATCACCGCCGCGCCGTCCACGGCCCGGTCCATCAGCCCGAGGGCGTAGACGGCTCCGGAGACGAGGAGCGTCAGGTACATCGGCGGCAGGATGCGCAGGGTGCGGCGCAGGTAGAAGGCCGGAAGGCTGACGCGCCCCGTCCGTGCCCGCTCGATGCGCAGCAGGGTGGTGATGAGGTAGCCGCTGAGGAAGAAGAACACTGTGACGCCGAAGCCGCCGGGCACGATGTGGCTGAAGCCCGCATGCGCGACGAACACGATGAGGGCCGCCACCGCCCGCACGCCGTCGAGCTGCGGCAGGTAGGGCATCGCGGCCGGAATGCCCGGAACGCCCCGGCCCCCGGTCCGCGCGGCCTCGCTGCTCATCGTCATCCGATCCCCCGATCATCGACACCGCCCCGGTACGGACCCGGACCACGCCGCGCCCCGCATGTGGCCCGGACCGGCTCCGGAAGGAAATCCGCAAATCCCCCCGAAGGCCCAGACAACTTGCCGCTAGGGTGAACGGCGCCCCGCCCGGGAGGGGATTGGTAACCATCGCGTCCCATCATCGGGCCGATCTCCCCCGACGAGACCCGCGATGCCCGCGCGCCTGACCCTGTCCCCGCCCCGCCTCTCCGGCCGCCTGAGCGCCGGCCTGGGCGCCCGTCTCGGCACCGGCCTGTCGCCCCTCGCCCTCCTGGGCGCCCTCGGGGCAGCGGCGGCTCAGGGCCTGCCGCCCGCCACGGTGCCGGGCACGCTGCCGGGACAGGCATCCGCCCAGGCCGCGGCTCCGTCCCCGAGGCCGGGTGCGGGCCAGCCGGCGTCCGGCCAGGGCGCCGGTCCGGCGCCGGCCCCCGCGGCTGCCCCGGCTCAAGCCCCTGTAAATTCTGCCCCTGCGAATTCGACCCTTGCGAATTCGACCCTTGCGAATTCGACCCCTGCGAATTCCGCGCCTGCGAGTTCCGCGCCGTCGGAATCCGCGGTGGCGCAGCCCGCATCCCCGCCGGTGGCGGAGGCGCCCGCGCCCCCGAAGAAGCGCGAGCCGGCGCCGCTGGTCTATGCCCGGGTCTCGACCGATCCGGTGCCGACGGTGGCCCCCGGCACCTTCCTCGACACCCTGCGCATGGCCGAGCGCTACCAGGCCTTCGTGGAGGCCGGCGGCTGGGAGAGCCTGCCGGCCGACCTCGTGCTCAAGCCCGGTGCCCGCAACCCGGCGGTGCCGTCGCTGCGCCATCACCTCACCCTGACGGGGGACCTGCCGGCCGACGCGCCCCCGAGCGACCGGTTCGACCCGCCGCTGGTGGCGGCCGTGAAGGCCTTCCAGGCCCGCCACGGCCTGCCCGAGACCGGCATCCTCGGCCGCCAGACCCTCGCGGCCCTCAACGTGCCGGCGAGCGTGCGCCAGCGCCAGCTCGCGGCCTCGGCCAACCGCCTGATGGGCTCGAACTTCCCCTTCGGCGACCGCTACGTGATCGTGAACATCCCCTCCGCCACCGTCGAGGCGGTGGAGAAGGGCCAGGTCGCGCGCCGCTACGTCGCGGTCGTGGGAAGCCCCGACAAGGCGACGCCCGCGGTCGAGACCCGCATCACCGACATCAACTTCAACCCGACCTGGACCGTGCCGGTCTCGGTGGTGAAGAACGAGATCATCCCGAAGATGCGCAAGGATGCGGGCTGGCTCGCCCGCAACCACATCCGCATCCTCGGCCCCGGCGGCGTCGAGGTGAACCCGACGGCGATCGACTGGAAGGGCGAGAAGGCGGTCAACTACACGCTGCGGCAGGATTCGGGCTTCGACAACTCGCTCGGCCAGGTGCGCATCGACATGCCGAACCGCCACGCGGTCTACATGCACGACACCCCCGCCAAATCCTTCTTCGCCCGCGAGGTGCGGTTCCATTCCCACGGCTGCGTCCGCGTCGGCCAGGTGAAGGAATTCGTCGGCTGGCTGCTCGAGGGCACCCCCGGCCCGAACGGCCCGGGCTCGAGCTGGGGACCGATCGAGATCGAGACCGGCATCGCCGCGGGCGACCGGCGCGACATCAAGCCGGTGAAGCCGATTCCGGTCGCCTTCCTGTACCTCACCGGCTACGCCACGCCGGACGGCCGCGCGCATTTTCGCGATGACATCTACAACCTCGACAGCCCGGCCCCGCCCGCCGCCGCGGCGGTGCCCGACGTGCAGACCACCGGGGCCATCACCCCGCGGGCCGCGCCCCCGCGGGCCGTCCCGGCGCCGGCCCCCGCCCGGGCCCCGGAGGCCGCCCCGAAGCCGCTTGCTTCGAAGCCGCCCGCCCCGAAACCGCTCGTCTCGAAGCCCGAGACCCGGATCCCGGCCCCGCAGCCCGCGGCGCGCGAGCCCGCGATGCTGCCGCCGGGCCTCGTCGGCCCTCGCGCCTGAGGCACCGCCCCGGCGGGTGACGGCGCTCGTCCGCGCGCGCCACGCGCCCTAGCGCGCCCGGCCGCATCGCCGCGCCCCGGCCGCGCCGATGGGCGGGGCTCCGGCGTGCCGTCCCGCCCCCTGGAACCACTCCAAGCCGGCCGCCCTCCGCACCGCTGCCATGCGGGGCGGAACAATCGGCTTCACCATTCATTTTGCCGAGCGAGAGACGCCGCGCAGATCCACCGCCGGCGCCCGGACCCGACAACACCCGGCATCATCAACGGAGATCATCCATGGCCAAGGCCAAGCTCGCCCCGCGCGTCGACAGCGACCGCCTGAACACCCCGACCGACCTCGATCCGGCCGACACCAAGAAGATCGCCGAGGGCCTGACCGTCCTGCTCTCGGACCTGTTCGCCCTCTACATCAAGACCAAGAACTTCCACTGGCACGTCAGCGGCCCGAACTTCCGCGACTACCACCTGCTCCTCGACGCGCAATCGGAGCAGATCTTCGGCATCATCGACGACGTCGGCGAGCGTGCCCGCAAGATCGGCGGCACCACCCTGCGCTCCATCGGCCAGGCGAGCGAGCTGAAGCGCGTGCAGGACAACAACGCCGAGTATGTCAGCCCGCTCGACATGCTGACGGAGCTGCGCGACGACAACAAGGCGCTGACCGCCCACATGCGGGAGCTGCACGGGATCACGGACGAGGCCAACGACGTCTCGACCACGAGCCTGCTCGAGGAGTGGATCGACCAGTCCGAGGAGCGCACTTGGTTCCTCTACGAGTCGACCCGGAACGCCACGCAATCGGGTCACTGACCGGCGGCAGGCCGCTCCCTTTACGTCCGGCTGGAGGCCCCGCACCCCGCGTGCGGGGCCTTTCTCATGCGGGGCCCGAGGCCGGCGGACCGGACAGGACGAGGCCGACCTTCATCACCCCCGGATCCTCCGGGTCCGGGCGCACGCCGAAGCCGAGGCGGCGGCAGACGGCGAGCATCGGCCGGTTCTCGGAGAGCACGCTGCCCTCGACGCGGCGGAGGCCGTCGGCCCGGGCCCAGTCGATCATCAGGCGCATCAGCGCGAAGCCGAGGCCGGTGCCCTTGCGGTCCGAGCGGACCAGGATCGCGTACTCGCCGCTCTCGTGGTTGGCGTCGGCGTGGAGGCGGACGGCGCCGAGCATCGCGCTGGTCTCGATGTCGATCGCCACGAACGCGATGGCGCGCGCGTAGTCGAGCTGGGTCAGGCGGGCCAGGAAGGCGTGGCTGAACTCGCGCACCGGCGAGAAGAAGCGCAGGCGCAAATCCTCCTCGCTCACCGCGTGGAAGAAGGCGCGGAACATGCCCTCGTCCTCGGGCCGGACCGGGCGCGCCAGGATGCGCCGCCCCTTGAGCATCATGGTGCGTTCCCACTCGACCGGGTAGGGCCGGATGGCGAAGCGCGGATGGCCCTGGCCGCGGGCCGGGCGCCCGCCCTTGCGCGGATCGCGGGCGAGCATGACGCGGGCGTCGAGGGCGACGGCGCCGGTGGCGTCGGCGAGCAGCGGGTTGATGTCGAGCTCGCGCACCTGCGGCAGGTCGGCGGCGAGCTGGGCGAGCTTGACCAGCACGAGGGCGACCGCCCGGGTGTCGGCCGCCGGCACGTCCCGGTAGGCGGCAAGCCGGCGGGCGACGCGGGTGCGCGAGATCAGCTCGCTCGCCAGCGCGAGGTCGAGGGGGGGCAGGCCGAGCGCCCGGTCGTCGATGATTTCGACCGCCGTGCCGCCGCGCCCGAACACCACGACGGGCCCGAAGGTCGGGTCCTCGGCAAGCCCCGCGATCAGCTCCCGGCGCCGGCCCTTGCGCACCATCGGCTGCACGGCGAAGCCCGTGATGCGGGCGTCGGGGCGCTCGCGGCGGGCGCGGGCGAGGATCGCGCGCGCGGCCTCGCGCACGTCGGCCTCGCTCGTCAGGTCGAGCCGCACGCCGCCGATGTCGGATTTGTGCACGATGTCGGGGGAGACGACCTTGAGGGCCACGGCGCCGCCCTGCGCCAGGATCGGCCAGGCGGCGCCGGCCGCCGCGTCGATGTCGGGGGCGAGGGTCAGGGGCACGCTCGGGATGTCGTAGGCCCGCAGGAGGCCGGCGACGCCCAGGGGATCGAGCCAGGTGCTGCCCTGCTTGAGCGCGCGCGCCACGATGGCGCGGGCGGCGTCGACGTCCGGGGCGAAGTCGCGGGGCAGCGAATCCGGGGTCCGCATCAGGTCGTTCTGGGCCTCGCGGTAATGCACGAGGTGCAGGAAGCCCTCGACCGCGTCGGCGTCGGTGGCGAAGCGCGGGATGCCGGCCTCCGTCAGGAGACGGGTGGCGGCGGCGCCCTCCCCGAGGGAGACGGCGAAGACCGGCTTCCTGCGGCCCGAGGCGGTGCGGACCCTCTGGACCGTCCCCGCGATGGCGGCCGCGACCGCGGTGCCGTCCGAGCGGGCGGTCGGCACGTGGATCGCCAGCACGGCGTCGTTGGTGCGGTCGGCGAGCAGGGGCGTCAGGGCCGCCTCGTAGGCCGCCGCGTCCGCGTCGATGCCGAGATCGACCGGGTTGCCGGGCCCGAGCCCGGGGGCCGGGGTGATCTCCGCGAGGGTGCCGCCGCGGTCGGCCAGCCGGTCGGCGGCCAGGACGCCGATGCCGCGCCCGTTCGTCAGGATCGCCAGGCGCTTGCCCGGGAACGGCCGCTGGCGCCCCAGCGTCTCGACGGCGGAGAACATCTCGTCGAGGTCCTCCACCGCGAGGAGGCCGGCCCGGCGGAAGGCCGCCCGGTAGACCGCGTCGGGCTTGGCCAGCGCCCCCGTATGGGTCTCGGTCCGGCGCGGCGTCGCCTCGTGGCGGCCGGTGCGCAGGACGACCACGGGCTTCGCCCGGGCGGCGGCACGCGCCGCGCTCATGAACTTGCGGGCATCCGGCACGGTCTTGAGGCAGAGCAGGATCGCCCGGGTGCCGAAATCGCTGGCGAAATGGTCGAGGCAATCGGCGACGTCGACGTCGCAGGCGCGCCCGAGCGACACCACCGCCGAGAAGCCCACGTCCCGCCGGGCCGCCCACTCGACGATGCCCGACGCGATGGTGCCCGATTGCGAGACGAGTGCGAGATCCCCCGGCGCCGGGGCCCGCGCCAGCAGGCTGGCGTTGAGCTGCGCGCCCGGCACGGCGAGGCCGATGCTGTTCGGCCCCAGGAGGCGCAGGCCGTAGCGCCGCCCGATGGCGCGGGCCTTCGGGCCCGCATCCCCCGGTTCCTCGCCGAGATCGGCGGTCAGGATCACGGCGGCGCCGGCCCCCTTGCGGCCGGCCTCCTCGACGATCCCCGGCACCGCGCCGGGGGGCGCGGCGATCACCACGAGGTCGGGCGCCTCGGCGAGGTCCGCGACGCTCGGCACGCACGGGATGCCGTCGACCTCGGCGTGGCGCGGGTTCACGGGCCAGAGCGGCCCGGCAAAGCCCGCCGCCTGCAGGTTCGCCAGGACGGCGCGGCCGAGGGAGCCCTCGCGCTCGCCGGCCCCCGCGAAGGCGATCGAGCGCGGGCGCAGCAGCGCCTCGAAGCGGTAGGTGCTCATGCCGGTCGGCGCCCCTCGGTGCGGCCCGTCGCCCGGGCGGGCGAACGCGGCTCCGTCCTGCCGGCGCCCTCGTGCGAGCCCCCGGCGGAACCGGATCCCTGCTGTCGCGTGCTCGCGCGGATTTCGCGTGCTTGCGCGGACGTCAGCGGACGTCAGCGGACGTCAGCGTTAGCCGGATTCACCGGACGCGAAAACACCCGATCGGAGCGCCCCGGGGCGCACCGCCGTGGCCGCCGCGGCCCCGACGGCCCGGGGCTCAGTCGTCCGAGAGCGGACGGGGCGGCAGGACCAGGACGTCGTGCGCCTTGAAGACGGTCGGCCAGCGCATCCGCTCGGCCAGGGCGCGGGCCTGCGCCTCGTCGATTCCGAGTTCCCGCGCCACCTGCGCGATGCTGATCCAATCGGGCTGCATCGTCCTGCTCCTCAGGTTTCCTGACGCGTCAACGTGTTGGGCGGACGGGGGTTTCGTCGCCTGGCCGGCGAGCCGCAACAATGCCGGGGCGCGGGGCGATGCGCTGACGCGATTTCCCCGGGAGGTTTCCCGGGGCGGTGCCATCGGCTACCAGACGTCGATGCCGTCCTCCGACCTCACCCTCCGGACCGCCGTCGTCGCGACGATGCGCGACCTCATCGGCCTCGGGCTCAGCCAGGGAACCTCCGGCAACGTCTCGGTGCGGGCCGGGTCCGGCTTCCTCGTCACGCCCTCGGGCATTCCCGCCGAGGAACTCGCCCCCGAGCACGTCGTGGCGATGGATTTCGAGGGCCGGCACGCGCATCCGCTCGCGCCCTCCTCCGAGTGGCGCTTCCACCGGGACATCCTGCGGGCCCGCCCCGAGATCGGCGCGGTGGTGCATGCCCATCCGACCTACGCGACGGCGTTCGCCCTGTGCCGGCGCGAGATCCCGGCGGTGCATTACATGATCGCGGCGGCGGGCGGCCCGACGATCCGCTGCGCGCCCTACGCGCCCTACGGCACCGAGGCCCTGTCCGCGGCCGCCCTCGCGGCCCTCGCGGACCGCAAGGCCTGCCTTCTGGCCAACCACGGCATGATCGCGATCGGGACCGACCTCGCCAAGGCCCTCTGGCTCGCCGTCGAGGTCGAGACCCTGTGCCGCCAATACGCGATCGCCCTGCAGGTCGGGGCGCCGGTCGTCCTCGACGATGCCGAGATCCTCGAGACGGTGGAGCGCTTCAAGTCCTACGGGCCCCGCTCCGTCGCGGCACGGCCGGACGACGCGTCGGTCCGCGTCCAACCGAGCGGGACCGGCGCCAGAACACGGGCGCGGCCTGATCGCGCCGCGATACAGGATGACCCGGCATCGGAACCGATCGATTGATCGATGCGGCGCGGGGCTTGGTCTACGTGCACTAACGCACAGTCCAGTAAGGTCCCACGTTGCACGGGGGCCTCGCGAAGATGTGATAGAACAACATTTGAAACCTCGGTCCTTCTTCGGGCTTTTTCGTAAATAGTCCGAAGCTTGCTTCCGACCATTCTCCTCTATGCTGGCGGCACCCTTTGGCGCGCTCGATCCATGTCTCCCGCGAGGGCCGCATATCTCAACCGATAGTTGAGAGGATCGCGCGCAGATCACTCGAGCGCTAAGTCGCGGCCGGCTCTGTAGAATTCTCCTTTCTTCGAAGGCCCGGCATGCAACGACACGGCAAATGCCCCGTGCCGGAGCGCTGGTTTCGACCATTCGATTGCCTGATCCGCAACTTATGCGGCGTTAGTCCTGTCGCCCGCGATCTCGTCCAGTCAACACCCGGCGCTTTTTGCCGAATTGAACTTACCTCTTGCATCAGAATTGATGACATCATAGTAGCTCAGAGAACACGACCTTCCGTCGCCCGACTTCCTCAGGAACTAAGCCTCATGAGCGTTCGCGGCGCGCTGCCATCCACCAACGGGGGAACATGATGTCGACCGAAATCGGCGTGTCGCCGGATTATATCGAACTCGCGGCCGACATCGTGTCCGCGTTCGTCAGCAACAACTCGGTTCCGGTGGCCGAGCTTCCGAGCCTGATCGCGTCTGTTCACGGCACGCTCAACCGCCTGTCGAGCGCTCCGGCGGAGGAGAAGTCAGAGCCGCTGACGCCGGCCGTGTCGGTGAAGCGCTCGATCACGCCCGACTACATCGTCTGTCTCGAGGACGGGAAGAAGTTCAAGTCGCTCAAGCGGCACCTGCGCACCCGCTACGACATGACCCCCGACCAGTATCGGACGAAGTGGAACCTCGCAGCCGATTATCCGATGGTGGCCCCGAACTACGCCGCCGCCCGCTCGGAGCTCGCCAAGAGCATGGGCCTCGGCCAGCAGCGCCGGAAGTCCCGCTCCAAGTCGACCCCGGTCGAGGCCAAGCCGGCGTCCGAGCCGAAGCCGGCGCGCGCCCGCCGCCCCCGCCCGGCCACCGCCGAGGCCTAGAACCGCCGGCACCCCGCCGGAGGGCCGGCGGCGCGCATCGTTCCGCAGCGGCGCCAACTTGTGGCGCCGCCGGCGTTTCGGGCGACCGGCCGCCGGTCTCCTTCCGCATGCGGGTCCGGCAGGGACGCATGGCCGTCCCGGGCCGATATCCACAGGGTGTTCACCGCCCCGGCCGGCCGGCCGGCTTCCGCGCGGCACGAGCCCCGACACGCTCCCCTCCGGACACAAATAACGCTGATGCGGCTGCGGCTTGCGCCGAATCCGCGGATCGGCCGCATCGCCCGTTCGCGTCGATAGCAGGCTCCCGGACGGCTCCCGGATTGCTCCGCGCAGGGTGATCCGGCCCCCGGGCCGGTGCCGGCATCGGCCCGATGTTAGAGAAGGCGCAAGGCGGCGCTGCCAAGGCTTTCGGCCTCGGCCGGGACGCCTCGCGGGGCAGCCCGGCTTCCCGCGAGGACGACCCGAGGACGCTCCATGTCCGGCCGCCAGCCCCACATCGTCGGACGCCTGTTCTGGGCCTGCGTGATCGGGGGCGGCCTCGGGATCTGGTACGGCCCGCCCGCCTTCGCCCTCACGGCCCTGGCCGTGGCGGCCATCCTGCTCCGGGCGCTCGGGCGGCCTCGCCGGTTCCGCGGGCGCGTGCGCGCCATCGCCCGGCGCCACGCCCGCACCCTCGCGCTGCGTCGGCGCCAGGAGAGCTTCGTCGACCCCTACGGCAACCTGATCGAGGACGGCTGGCTGCGCGAGCGCGACTACTTCGTCGAGCGCACGATCCTGCCCGAGATCGAGGCGCGGGGCTTTGCCGATTACGCCGAGCCGCGCTGGGACGAGATGGTGGCGATCGTCGAGGCGGTCGCGGCGGCCTTCGCGCTCCCGGACGAGGCGGAGGCCCCGGAGGACGGCATCGCCTACGAGCAATTCTGCGCCGCCCGCCTCACGGGGGCGGGCTGGCGCGCGCACGCCACCCAGGCGAGCGGCGACCAGGGCGCCGACATCGTGGCCGAGCGCGACCGCGTCCGCCTCGTCGTGCAGTGCAAGCGCTACGCGAAGCCCGTGGGCAACGCCGCCGTGCAGGAGGTCGCCGCCGCCTGCCGCTACTGGTCGGGGGACATGGCGGCGGTGGTCTCGAATGCGGGCTTCACCCCGGCCGCCCGCAAGCTCGCGGCCGCCACCGGCGTACGCCTCCTCCACCACGACGACCTCGAGGACCTGCGCCCGATGCGGCAGGTCACGGGGCGAAGCCGCAGCGCGGCCCCGCAGGCCTGAGGATCGGGCAGCGGCGTCTCAGGAGGGGCCGTCTCAGGAGGAGCCGTCGAGGGGCAGCCAGCGCCGGCCGTCCCGGGCAAGGAGATCCTCGGCGCCCTTCGGCCCGTCCGTGCCGGCGGCGTAATCCTCGACGCCCGCGCTCTTCCAGGCGGTCAGCAGCGGGTCGACCGCGGCCCAGCCGGCCTCGATGTTGTCGGCGCGCTGGAACAGCGTCGCGTCGCCCACCATGCAATCGTACAGCAGGGTCTCGTAGCCGACATTCGGCGCCTCGGTGAAGAAGTCGGCGTAGCGGAAGCGGGTGTCGACCCGGCCGAGCGCCATCTGTGGCCCGGGCCGCTTCACGTTGAGCACCGTGCTTGAGCCCTGCTCGGGGTCGATCGTCAGGCGCATCACGTTCGGGGCGAGCTCGGTCACGGCGCTCTCGCGGAAGAGGTGGAACGGCGGCGGCTTGAAGTGGATCGCGATCTCGGTGAGCCGGTCGGTCATGCGCTTGCCGGTGCGCAGGTAGAACGGCACCCCGGCCCAGCGCCAGTTCTCGATCTGGAGCTTGAGGGCCACGTAGGTCTCGGTGTTCGAATCCTTGGCGACGTGCGGCTCCTCCCGGTAGCCCACGACCGCCACGCCCGTCTCGGTGCCCGCCACGTACTGGCCGCGCACGGCGTCCTCCGGGGCGATCGGGCGCACCGCCTCGGCGACCTTGGCCTTCTCGCCGCGCACCGCCTCGGCGTCGAAGGAGTTCGGCGGCTCCATCGCCACCATGCAGAGGAGCTGGAACAGGTGGTTCGGCACCATGTCGCGCAGGGCCCCGGTCGGCTCGTAGAAGCCGCCGCGCTCCTCCACCCCGATGGTCTCGGCCGCGGTGATCTGGACGTGGTCGACGTATTCGCGCCGCCAGATCGGCTCCAGCATGCCGTTGGCGAAGCGCAGCGCCATGATGCTCTGGACCGTCTCCTTCCCCAGGAAATGGTCGATCCGGTAGAACTGGCTCTCGTCGGCCTGCTTCAGGATGCGGGCGTTGAGGGCCTTTGCGGAGGCCAGATCGGAGCCGAAGGGCTTCTCGATCACGACCCGGCGGAAGGCGCCGTCGGCTTGCTCGAGGAGGCCGGCCTGCCCCAGATGCTCGACGATCGGCCCGAAGAAGCGGGCCGCCACCGCGAGGTAGAACACGGCGCTGCCCGCGACCTTGCCCTTCAGCGCCGCGTAGGCCGCCGGATCCGCGAAATCGCCCTTCAGGAAGTGGATCCGGTCCCGCACGAAGCCCCAGGCCTTGGGGTCGATGTGGTCGGCGTGGAATTCCGAGGTGGCGTCCCGGGTGAAGGATTCCATCGTGGCGGTGAGGTCCTGGCGCAGGCCCTCGTCGCTGTTGTCGTTGTGGTCGACGCCCAGGATCTTGAAGCCCTCGGCGAGGAGGCCGGCGCCCGCGAGGTTGTAGAGGGCCGGCATCAGCAGGCGCTTCGTCAGGTCGCCCGCCGCCCCGAAGATCACCAGGGTGCAGGGCGGGGCGGCCGTCGTGCCGCAGGCGGCGGGCTCGTTGAGCGTCACGGTCTGGTCCATGGGCAGAGGCTCCCGGTGCGAGCGGACCCGCGCGACAAGCTGAGCCGGCGGGATCGCACGTCAAACGGCCGATGCCGCCCGGCGTTCCGGCGCGGCAGGGCTGCGTGCGCGTCGCGACGGGCCCGCATCGCGGCGGACGGGCCGCGGCGGACGCGGCTACTCGTCCGTGCGCACGGCCTGGCCGCCATCGACCGGCAGGCGGGCCCCGAGGAGTTCCGGCCCCCCCGGCAGGCTGCGCACGTCCCAGCCGCCCCCGAGCGCCCGGATCAGCGACACCGCCGTGGTGAAGCGGCTGAGCCTGACCTGGAGCGCCGCGACCTCGTTGTTGAGGGCGAGGGCCTGGGCGGTGATGACCGTGGTGAAGTTTTGGGTGCCGGCCCGGTACTCGTTGAGGGTGATCTCGACGGCGCGCCGGGCGGAGGCCACGGCCTGGTCCTGGGCGGCCTGCTGGCGGGCCAGGATGCGCACGCCGGCAAGCCCGTTCTCGACCTCGCTGAAGGCCGTGAGCACCACCTGGCGGTAATTGGCCACCGCCCCGTCATAGGCCGCCCGGGCCGCCCGGAGGGCGGCCGAGCGGGCACCGCCGTCGAACAGCACCTCGGTGCCGGCGGCGGCCACCGACCAGACCTGGTTGGCGGCCGAGAACAGGCCGTTGCGCGGGTCCCCGGAGATGCCGCCGGACGCCGAGAGCGTCACGGTCGGGTAGAAGGCCGCGACCGCGACCCCGATCAGCTCGCTCTGGCTCTGCACGCTGCGCTCGGCCTGGGCCACGTCCGGGCGCCGCTCGAGGAGCTCGGAGGGGATGCCGACCGGGACCGCGGGCGGGCGGGCGCCGAGGCTCGCCACCGGAATCGAGACTTCCGAGGGCGGGCGCCCGACGAGGAGCGCGATGGCGTGCTCGAAGGTGGCGCGCTGCAGGCCGACCGCGATGGCCGAGGCCTGCGTCGTCTGCACCTGCGTCTGCGCCGTGATCACGTCCGAGCGGGCGGCCACGCCCGCGTTGTACTGGTTCTCGGTGATCGCGAGGGTGCGCTTGTAGGCTTCCACCGTCTCGTTCAGCAGGCGCTGCAGGGCGTCGGTGTAGCGCAATTGCAGGTAGTTCGTGACGATTTCGGCCTGGACCGAGAGGCGCACGAGCCCGATCTGGGCCGCGTCGGACTGGGCCGAGGCCACATCGCTCTCGATGTTGCGGCGGGTGCCGCCGAACAGGTCGAGCTCCCAGCTCGCCTGTCCCTGGAGCGAGACGTTGGTGCGCTCGACGCCGCCGGCCCGGGTGCGCGAGAGGCCGGGCGCCCCGATCACCGTGGGGTAGAGGGCGGCGCGGGCCTGCTCGACCAGGGCCCGCGCCTGCCGGTAGCCGGCCACCGCCTGGCGCAGGGTCTGGCTGTCGACGTCGACGAGGCGCACGAGCCGGTCGAGGGCGGGGTCCCTGAACACCCGCCACCAGTCGCCGCGCTCGGCCCCGTCATTCGGCTGGGCCGCGCGCCAGCCCTTCTTCGACGCCACGTAGGCGGCGCCGTCCTCGCGCTGGCCGCCCTCCTTGAAGGCGAGCGGCGTCTCGACGGAGGGGCGCGTGTAGTCGGGCCCGACCATGCAGCCGCCCGTGACGGCGGCCAGCCCCATGGCCGCCAGAAGCCCCCGGATCCGCATCATTCGGCGGCCGGTAGCGCGGGGCCGCCGCCCGCGGCCCGGCGGGCGCGGCGCGCCATCGCCCAGTGCCGCAGCCGGTCGAGGTAGAGGTAGACGACGGGGGTCGTGTAGAGGGTCAGGATCTGGCTCACGATCAGGCCGCCGGCGATCGCGATGCCGAGCGGACGGCGCAGTTCCGAGCCCTCGCCGCCGGCGAGGATCAGGGGCGCCGCGCCGAGCAGCGCGGCCAGCGTTGTCATCATGATCGGCCGGAAGCGCAAGAGGCAGGCCTCGAAGATCGCGTCGTGCGGGTTGGCGCCGTGGGTGCGCTCGGCGTCGAGGGCGAAGTCGATCATCATGATCGCGTTCTTCTTCACGATGCCGATGAGCAGGAACACCGCGATGAGGGCGATCACGGTGAATTCCGTGCCCGAGACGAGGAGCGCCAGGAGCGCGCCGATGCCGGCCGAGGGCAGCGTCGAGAGGATCGTGATCGGGTGGATGAAGCTCTCGTAGAGGATGCCGAGGATCGTGTAGACGGCCAGGATCGCGGCCAGGATCAGCAGCGGCTGGCGCGAGGCCGAGGCCTGGTAGTTCTTGGCCGCGCCCGCGAACTCGCCGTGGATGGTGGCGGGCAGGCGCAGGGAGGCCATCGCCTCCTCGATCGCCGCGGTGGCGTCCGACAGGCTGCTGCCCGGCGCCAGGTTGAACGAGATCGTGGTGGCGACGAACAGGCCCTGATGGCTCACCTGCACCGGCGCGTTGCCGGTCTCGAGGCGGGCGAAGGCCGAGAGCGGGATCATGGTCTCCTTGGCGCTCGAGACCGGCGCGCTCGACGAGGCGCCCCCCTTGCTCGCCGCGATGGCGTTGGAGGCGGCGTTGCGGGCGGAATCGCTCGCGATGGCGGCGGCCGTGGTCGAGGGGTCGGTGGCCGTGGTATCGGGCGCGGCCGCGGTGCTGCCGGTACCGTTGGTGTTGGCCGTGCCGTTCGCCGCCACCGTGCCGGCCACCGCGTTCGTGGTCGCCGAGCCCCGGGCCTTGCCGCCCGAGGTCGAGACGTAGACCATCTTGAGCGTCTCGGGCGATTGCAGGTAGCGCGGGGCGATTTCCATCACGACGTGGTACTGGTTCAGCGGGTTGTAGATCGTCGAGACCTGCCGCTGGCCGAAGGCGTCGTAGAGGGTGTTGTCGATCTTGTCGGGGGTGATGCCGTAGCGGAAGGCGGTCGCCCGGTCGATGACGAGGCGGCTCTCCAGCCCCCCCTCCTGCTGGTCCGAGGTCACGTCGGCGAAGATCGGGTTCTTCTGCAGCGCCTGCAGCAGTTGGGGCGCCGCCGCGTAGAGCTCCTCGGAGGTGTCCCCCTGCAGGGTGTACTGGTACTGGGCGAAGCTCTGGCGCCCGCCCATGCGCAGGTCCTGGCGCGGGAACAGGAACAGCCGGGCCCCCGCCACCTGGGCGAGCTTCGGGCGCAGGCGGTTCATCACCTCGGTGATCGACGGGCGCTGGCCCCGCGGCTTCAGGCTGACGAAGACGTTGGCGGAATTGGTGCCGCGCCCGCCCGTGAAGCCGACGACGCTGTCCACCGCCGGGTCCGCCTGCACGAGGGCGGTGGCCTGGCGCAGCTTCTGCTCCATCGCCTGGAAGGAGATGCGCTGGTCGGCCTGGATGCCGCCCATCATCTGCCCCGTATCCTGCTCGGGGAAGAAGCCCTTCGGCACGATGACGTAGAGGTAGATGTTGAGGCCGATCGTGGCGAACAGGATCAGCATCACGAGGCGGCCGTGGCGCAGGCCGAAGCGCAGGGAGCGCTCGTAGCCCCGCAGGGTGCCCTCGAAGGCGCTCTCCAGCCCGCGGATGAACAGGTTCGGGCGCCGGGACGGATCGTGCGTCTCGGGCTTCAGGAGGCGCGCGCACATCATCGGCGTCGTGGTGAGCGAGAGCACCAGCGAGATCAGGATCGCGAGCGACAGGGTGACGGCGAATTCCTGGAACAGCCGCCCGACGAGGCCGCCCATCAGCAGGATCGGCAGGAACACGGCGACGAGCGACAGGCTCATCGAGATCACCGTGAAGCCGACCTCGCGCGCCCCGAGGAGCGCCGCCTCGACCCGGGACTTGCCCTGCTCGATGTAGCGCTGGATGTTCTCCAGGACCACGATGGCGTCGTCGACGACGAAGCCCGTCGCGATGATCAGCGCCATCAGGGACAGGATGTCGAGGGAGTAGTCGAGCAGGTACATCGCCGAGAAGGTGCCGACGATCGAGATCGGCACCGCCACCGCCGGGATCAGGGTGGCGCGCCACGAGCGCAGGAACACGAACACCACGAACACCACGAGGGCGACCGCGATCAGCAGGGTCTCCTCGGTCTCGGCCAGCGAGGCCCGGATCGTGGCGCTGCGGTCGCCCGTGAGGGTCAGGTCGATGTCCCCCGGCAGGGCCGCCTGGACCTGGGGCAGCGCCGCCTTCAGGCCCTTGATGGTCTCGACGACGTTCGAGCCCGGCTGCTTGTAGATGAACAGGATGACGCCGGCCTTGCCGTTGATCAGGCCGAGGTTGCGCTTGTCCTCGACGGAATCGATCACCCGGCCGACATCGGTCAGGCGCACCCCCGCCCCGTTCCGGTAGGCCACCACGATGTCGCGGTACTCGGCGGCGGTGCGGCCCTGGTCGTTGGCGTAGAGCTGATAATGGCGGTTGCCGGTCTCGATCGCGCCCTTCGGCGAATTGGCGTTGGCGGAGGCGAGCGCCGCCCGGATGCCCTCGAGGCCGATGCCGTAGTGGAACAGCGCCGTCGGATCGAGCTCGACCCGGACCGCGGGCAGGGAGGAACCGCCGATATCGACGTTGCCGACGCCGGGCAGCTGGGACATCTTCTGCTGCACCACCGTGGCGGCGGAATCGTAGAGCTGGCCCGGCGACAGGGTGTTCGAGGTGAGCCCGAGGATCAGGATCGGGGCGTCGGCCGGGTTGAACTTCCGGTAGGTCGGGTTCTGGCGCAGCGCCGTGGGCAGGTCGGCCCGGGCCGCGTTGATCGCCGCCTGGACGTCGCGGGCCGCCCCGTCGATGTCGCGGTTGAGGCCGAACAGCAGGACGATGCGCACCGTGCCGGTGGAGCTCGTCGAGGTCATCTCGTTGACGTCGGCGATCGCCCCGAGGCGGCGCTCGAGGGGTGCCGCGACCGTGGTCGCCATGGTCTCGGGGCTCGCGCCCGCCATCTGCGCCTGGATCAGGATGACGGGGAAATCCACCTGCGGCAGGGGCGCGACCGGCAGCTTCAGGAAGGCGAAGATGCCGGCGAGCAGCACCCCGATGGTCAGGAGCGTGGTGGCGACCGGGCGCCGGATGAACGGCTCCGAGACGTTCACGGAAGCGCCTCGCCGGCCGGCACCCCGCCCCCGCGCCGTCCCGTGACGCGGCGCTCCAGCCGGTCGAAGGCGAGGTAGATCACCGGGGTCGTGAACAGCGTCAGCACCTGGCTGACGATGAGGCCGCCCGCGATGGCGATGCCGAGGGGCTGGCGCAGCTCCGAGCCGACGCCGGTGCCGACGATGAGGGGCACCGCCGCGAAGAGCGCGGCGAGCGTCGTCATCATGATCGGCCGGAAGCGCAGGAGGCAGGCCTCGAAGATCGCGTCGGGCGGGCTCATGCCCTCCTCGCGCTCGGCCTGGAGCGCGAAGTCGATCATCATGATCGCGTTCTTCTTCACGATGCCGATGAGGAGCACGATGCCGATGATGGCGATGACGTCGAGGGAGAGCCCGAACAGCATCAGCCCGAGGAGCGCCCCGATCCCGGCGGAGGGCAGCGTCGACAGGATCGTGATCGGGTGGATGAAGCTCTCGTAGAGCACGCCGAGCACGATGTAGACGGTGACGATGGCGGCGAGCACGAGGAACAATTCGTTGCCGAGCGCCGCCTGGAAGGCGAAGACCGAGCCCTGGGGCACGACGCGGAAGCTCGACGGCAGGTCGATCTCGCGCCGCGCCGCCTCGATCGCCTCGACCGCCTGGCCGAGGGCCGCCCCGGGGGCGAGGTTGAACGAGACCGTGGTGGCCGGGAACTGGCCGAGATGGCTGATCAGGAGGGGCGCCCGCCGCTCGCTGACGCGCGCCACCGCCGAGAGCGGCACCTGGCCGGACGTCGCCGTCGAGGAGGGCAGGTAGATCGTGTTGAGGCTCTCCAGCGTCCGATGCAGCTCGGGATCGGCCTCGAGGATGACCCGATACTGGTTCGACTGGGTGAAGATCGTCGAGATGATGCGCTGGCCGAAGGCGTCGTAGAGCGCGTTGTCGACGGTGGCGGGGGTGATGCCGTAGCGGCCCGCCGTCGCCCGGTCGATGGTGACGTAGGCCGCCAGCCCGCTGCCCTGGAGGTCGCTCGCCACGTCCGAGAGCAGGGGCGAGCGCTGCAGCGCCGTCACGAAGCGGGGCACCCAGGTCTCGAATTCCTCGAGGTTCGGGTTCTCCAGGATGACCTGGTACTGGGTCGCCGAGACCGCCGTGTCGATGGTCAGGTCCTGCACCGGCTGCATGTAGAGGCGGATGCCCGAGACCCCGGCGCTGGCCTGCTTCAGGCGGTCGATGATGCCGCTCCCGGTGGCCGTGCGCTCGTCGCGGGGCTTCAGGTTGATCAGGAACCGGCCCGAGTTCAGCGTCACGTTCTGGCCGTCGACGCCGATGAAGGAGGACAGGCTCGCGACGTCCGGATCCTTGAGGATCAGGCCCGCGAGGCGCTGCTGGCGCTCGGCCATCGCCGCGTAGGACACGGTCTGGTCGGCCTGGGTGATGCCCTGGATCACGCCCGTATCCTGCACGGGGAAGAAGCCCTTGGGGATCACCACGAACAGGTAGCCGGTGAGCACGATGGTGCCGAGGGTGACGAGGAGCGTCAGGCCCTGGTGGTTCAGGACCACCCGCAGCGCCCGGCCGTAGGCCGCGATGGTGCCGTCCATCGCCTGGCGGCCCATGCGCGACAGGAACCCCTCGCGGCGGCGGACCTGATCCGGCGGCACGTGCTTGAGGAGGCGCGCGCACAGCATCGGCACCAGCGTGAGGGAGACCACCGCCGAGATCACGATGGTGGCCGCCAGCGTGATGGCGAATTCGTGGAACAGGCGCCCGACCACGTCGCCCATGAACAGGAGCGGGATCAGCACCGCGATGAGCGAGACGGTGAGCGAGATGATGGTGAAGCCGATCTCGCGCGAGCCCTTGAGCGCGGCCTCCAGGGGCGAGTCGCCGTCCTCCACGTGGCGGGCGATGTTCTCGATCACCACGATGGCGTCGTCGACCACGAAGCCCGTCGCGATGGTGAGGGCCATCAGGGACAGGTTGTCGAGGGAGAAGCCGTAGAGGTCCATCACCGCGAGGGAGCCGATCAGGGAGAGCGGCACGGACAGGCTCGGGATCAGGGTCGCCGAGAGGCTGCGCAGGAACAGGAAGATCACCAGCACCACGAGGGCGATGGCGAGGCCGAGCTCGAACTGAACGTCCTTGACGGAGGCCCGGATCGTGGTGGTGCGGTCGGTGAGCGGCGTGACCGTGATGGCGGCCGGCAGGGTCGCCTGGAGCTGGGGCAGCAGCGCCTTGATCTTGTCGACGGTGGCGATGACGTTGGCGCCGGGCTGGCGCTGGATGTTGAGGATGACGGCGGGCGTCTCGTCCATCCAGGCGCCGAGCTTGGTGTTCTCGGGCCCGTCCACCACGTCGGCGACGTCCGAGAGGCGCACCGGGGCGCCGTTCTTGTAGGCGATGATCGCGTCGTTGTAGGCGCGCGGGTCCCGGATCTGGTCGTTGGCGTTGATGGCGTAGGATTGCTTCGGGCCGTCGATGTTGCCCTTCGGGGTGTTGACGTTGAGGTTCGTGATCGTGGTGCGCAGGTCGTCGATGTTGAGGCCGTAGGCCGCGAGCGAGCGCGAATTGAAGCGCACCCGCACCGCCGGGCGCTGACCGCCCCCCATGCTGACGAGGCCGACGCCGGCCACCTGGGAGATCTTCTGGGCGAGGCGCGTCTCGGCGAGGTCGCGCACCTGCGTCAGCGCCATGGTCTTGGAGGTGAGCCCGAGCGTCAGGATCGGCGCGTCGGCCGGGTTCACCTTGGCGTAGATCGGGGGCGCCGGCAGGTCGGAGGGCAACAGGTTGCCGGCGGCGTTGATCGCCGCCTGGACCTGCTGCTCGGCGATGTCGAGGGAGAGGTCGAGGCTGAACTGCAGGGTGATGACCGAGGCGCCCGCCGAGCTCTGCGAGGTCATCTGGTTGAGGTTGGCGAGCTGGCCGAACTGCCGCTCCAGCGGCGCGGTCACGGCCGAGGTCATCACCTCCGGGCTCGCGCCCGGATAGAAGGTCTGCACCTGGATCGTCGGGTAATCCACGGAGGGCAGGGCCGAGACCGGCAGGTTGAGGTAGGACACCATGCCGACGATCAGGATCGCCAGCATGAGGAGCGTCGTCGCCACCGGCCGCAGGATGAAGAGGCGCGACGGGTTCATGGGCGGCGCCCCGCCGCGCGGGCCGGGCCTTCATCGAGCCGCGCGGGCGCGCGCATCCGGCCCGTCACCGCAGCCCGAGGGGCTGCGCGATCCGCGATCGACCACGCCCTCGGGACGGAGAGGCCTGGATGGGACGGGTTCACGGCGCCGGCTGCCGCTCGCGGCGGCCCTGCCTGCGCTCCCGGGGCGGCGTCTCGCCCGCCGCGGCCCTGTCGGCCCCCGATTTGTCGCCCGAAGCCTTGTCGCCAGAAGCCTTGTCGCCAGAAGCTTTTTCATCGGCCGCCCTGTCGCCAGTCGGGGATTCGGGCGGGGCGGCGGGGCCGCCGGTGATGCGCACGCCGGCGCCGTCGCGCAGGCGGTCGGTGCCGTCGGTCACGACCCGGTCGCCGACCTTGAGGCCCTCGGTGACGGCGGTGCGGGTGCCGTCGGTCTCCCCGACCTTGATCGGGCGCACCGCGACCTTCTCGTCCCCGTCCATCAGGTAGACGTAGGTGCCCGGCGTGCCGCGCAGGATCGCGGCCGTCGGGACCACGGGGGCGTTGCGCACCGTGTCGACGGTGAGCTTGGCGTTGACGAACTGGTTCGGGAACAGCGCCTCGTCGTCGTTCTGGAAGATCGCGCGCAGCTTCACGGTGCCGGTCGTCGTGTCGATCTGGTTGTCGACGGTGTCGAGCACCCCGGTGCCGATCTCGTTGGCGTCGCCCCGGTCGTAGGCGCGCACCACCAGCTTCGCCCCCGCCCGCACCTGCCGCATCACCCGGGAGACGTCGTCCTCCGGCAGGGTGAACAGCACCGAGATCGGGTGGAGCTGCGTCACCACCACGATGCTGGTCGAGGCGGCCGTGATGTAGTTGCCGAGGTCCACCTGCCGCAGGCCGACCCGGCCGTCGACCGGCGAGGTGATGCGGGTATAGGCGACGTTGAGCTTCTGCTGGTCGACGAGGGCCTGGTCGGCCGCGACCGTGCCCTCGTTCTGCTTCACGAGGGCTCCTTGGGTGTCGACGTTCTGCTTCGAGATCGAGTCCTGCTGCACGAGGCGCTGGAAGCGGGCGAGGTCGAGCTTCGAGTTCTGCAGGAGCGCCTGGTCGCGGGCGAGCTGGCCCTGGTACTGCGCCAGCAGCGCCTCGTAGGGCCGCGGGTCGATCTGGGCGAGGAAGTCGCCCTTCTTGACCATCTGGCCCTCGCGGTAGCCGATCTCCGTGAGGTAGCCGCTGATCTGCGAGCGGATCGTCACGGTGGCGAGGGGCGTGACCGTGCCGAGCCCCTGGAGCACCACCGGGATGTCTCCCGCGACCACGCTCGCGATGCCGACGGCCTGGGCCGGCTCGCCGCCGCCGCCATGCCGCCCGCCCCGCCCGGCGCCGCGGCCCTTGGCGGCGCCCGGCTCACCCGCGACCTGGGTCTTCGAGGCGTCGTACCAGCGGTGCCCGATCGCCCCCGCCCCCATCAGGAGAAGGAGCACGAGGAGCCAGCGGCCGATGCGGCTGCGCCGGCGCGTCGTGCGGGCCGGCGGCGATTCCACCGGGATCTCGCGCGCCGTCTCCGTCCGGATGGGTGAGCTCTCGTTCATACCTGCTTAACCTGAGCGCCTGCCGGCGAGCGATCCCGAAGGTCTGCGGATGCCCCGCGGCGGCCCGTCCTGCATCGTCGCCCGTATCCGCCCTGCACCGGGACCGGAGGCCGGTTGTCCGTCGAGACCGCCTTCCGATCAGACGTCGTGCGCATTTCGTTCTGTACAAGATTCCTAGGAGAATCGCGCGTGCGGCATCTTCGTGGAGACGCCCCGGCGCAGGATTGCCCAGGGTCCGCTCCATGCCCGCGCAATACGTTCTCAGTACGGCACCGACGTTTCCAAGGTGTTGCTGCCGCCAGGGCGATACCGTCAGGGGCGCTCGAGCGAGCGGTAGAAACGCACCACATCGCGAAAAGGCTCATCCACCGGCGCGACCGGCATGGTGAGCCGCAGGGCCACCCCGAGGGCGCCGATGGCGAGGGCGAGGGCGAGGCAGGTTCGCATGAGGCGCGCAGCGGAATCGTTCGGCGAGGGGCCCGTTGTAGCGGCCGGGGGGCGAGGTGCACACGCGAAAAGGGCCGCCAACGAATTGGCGGCCCTCTCCACGACCGGAACGGCACTTCACTGGGATCGAACGAGGGGGCGGAGTTCCATCCAGGCGAAGGCCGTACCAGCCGTGTGTCGGAAACCTATCTCACGAGTGATGAATGTCAACATTCGTCACTCGGTCCGAGCCGCGCCGGGATCGGCGACGTGCGCTTGCGCACGCTTCGCCGGGCGGAGCGATCGTGATACTGCCCGCCCGCAGGCGTCTCCACGGAGGGCGCCACGACCGCACAAGTTTCGGACATCACGGCAGAATTTCTCGCATGAACCCGGTCTTCGCCGATCTGCCGACCTCGGTCTTCGAGGTGATGTCGCGCCTCGCCCGAGAGACCGGGGCGATCAATCTCGGCCAGGGTTTCCCCGACGATCCGGGCCCCGCCGACATCCGTGCCCGGGGCGCCGAGGCCCTGCGCGACGGATACAACCAGTACCCGCCGATGATGGGCTTGCCGGCCCTGCGCCGGGCCATCGCGGCACATTACGCCCACCATCAGGGCCTCGCCCTCGACCCCGAGACCGAGGTGATGGTGACCTCGGGCGCCACCGAGGCGCTCGCCGGCGCGCTGCTCGCCCTGATCGAGCCCGGCGACGAGGTGGTGCTGTTCGAGCCGCTCTACGACGCCTACCTGCCGCTGGTGCGCCGGGCCGGCGGCGTCCCCCGCATCGTCACCCTGCGCCCGCCCGCCTTCCGCCTCGACGCGCAGGCCCTGGCCGAGGCCTTCTCGGCGCGCACCCGGGTCGTCCTCCTCAACAATCCCCTGAACCCCAGCGCCACCCTGTTCTGCGACGAGGACCTCGCGCTGTTGGCGGGGTTCTGCCAGCGCTTCGACGTGGTGGCGGTCTGCGACGAAGTCTGGGAGCACGTCGTCTTCGACGGCCGCCGGCACCGGCCCCTGATCAGCCTGCCGGGCATGCGCGGGCGCACGGTGAAGATCGGCTCGGCCGGCAAGATCTTCAGCCTGACGGGCTGGAAGGTCGGCTTCGTGATGGCGGAGGCGCCCCTGATGCGCGTCCTCGCCAAGGCGCACCAGTACATCACCTTCACGACGCCCCCGAACCTGCAGGAGGCCGTGGCCTACGGGCTCGCCAAGGCGGACGCGTACTTCACCGGGATGCGCCGGGATTTCGCCCGTTCCCGCGACCGGCTCGCGGAGGGCCTGCGCGCCCTCGGGGTGCCGGTGCTGCCCTCGCAGGCCACCTACTTCCTCAACATCGACATCGCGGATCTCGGCTTCCCGGACGACGTCGCGTTCTGCGAGACCCTGGTGCGCCGCCACGGGGTCGCGGCGATCCCCGTGAGCGCGTTCTACGCGCGGAGCCCGATCCGCACCCTGGTGCGCCTGTGCTTCGCCAAGGGCGATGCCACCCTCGACGCGGCCCTGGAGCGGATGTCGACGCTGCCCCGGAGGTCCGCATGAGGGAGACTCGCACGCGGGAGGCCCGGATGAGGCCGCCCGCGCGCGTCCCGGGCCTTCGCGGGCGAGACCTCGCTCACGCGCATGGTCCTGACCTCGACCCTGATCTCGACCCTGATCTTGGCCCTGATCTTGGCCCTGATCTTGACCGCAAACTTCGCCGCCCGCCAGGCAAGCCGAGCCTTGCCGAGACCGGGGGCTGGGGCCACATCCTTCCCCATGACCGCTTTCGAGTCCTTCCGCGCCGCGCCCCGGGATCCCGCGATGGCCTTCAGGCCGGCGGGCGGGGCCAACCCGGCCTTTCCCTTCGCCGACATGAGCCGCGAGGCGAGCCTCGCGCGCCTCGAGAAGCTGGCCCACCTCCTGGATTCGGCCTTCCTGATCCCGGGCACCAACCGCCGCGTCGGCATCGACGCGGTGCTCGGCCTCGTGCCGATCGTCGGCGACTTCGCCGGCATGCTGATGTCGTCCTACATCGTCTACGAGGCCAAGCGCCTCGGCGTGCCGCGCTGGCTCCTCGCCCGCATGGCCCTGAACGTCGCCTTCGACGGGATGGTGGGCGTGGTGCCCCTCGCGGGCGACCTGTTCGACGCGGCCTTCAAGGCGAACCGGCGCAACGTGCGCCTGCTGCGCCGCCATCTGGAGCGCACCGGCGGCTTGCGTCCGAACGAGATCGAGGGCACGGCATTCCGCATCGACGGATGAGCGCGTGGCCGAGGACCGGGGGGCGGAGACGATGAACGAGGTCGCCCGCCCCGGGGAGGCCGAGGCCGTCTCGGCGCCGATGCCGGGCGCCCAGCCGATCGTGCTGGCGCCCGCGACCCGGCGCGGCCTCTCGCCCCTGAACCGGCGCCGGCTCGCCAATTTCCGGCGCAACCGCCTCGGCTTCTGGTCCTTCGCGATCTTCGTCGGGCTGTTCGGCCTCAGCCTGTTCGCCGAGGTCATCGCCAACGACAAGCCGATCATCGCCTCCTACAAGGGCGAGATCCTGTTCCCGGTCCTGATCGACTACCCGGACGAGAAGTTCGGCGGCTTCCTGGCGCGCACGGATTACCGCTCGGAGGAGACCCGCCGGGAGATCGCCGAGAACGGATGGGCGATCTGGCCGCCGATCCCCTATTCCTACGACACCATCCTGACCGGGCTGCCGACGCCCTCCCCCTCCCCGCCGACCTGGCTGCTCGACGACGCACAGTGCCGGCCCGTCGCCGAGAGGCGAGGGGGTACGGGCTGCCGCGACATCGAGTGGCACTGGCTCGGCACCGACAACACCACCCGCGACGTCCTCGCCCGCGTCATCTACGGCTTCCGGATCTCGGTGCTGTTCGGGCTGATCCTGGCGCTGATCTCCTCGGTGATCGGCGTCGTCGCGGGTGCGGTGCAGGGGTACTTCGGCGGCTGGGTCGACCTCGCGTTCCAGCGCTTCATCGAGGTCTGGAGCGGCATCCCGACCCTCTACCTCATCATCATCATCTCGGCCTTCATCGCGCCGGGCTTCTTCGTGCTGCTCGGCATCCTGCTGCTGTTCTCCTGGGTGGCGCTCGTCGGCGTGGTGCGGGCGGAATTCCTGCGCGCGCGCAATTTCGAGTACGTGCGGGCGGCGCGTGCCCTCGGCCTCTCGAACATCCGCATCATGGCGGTGCACCTCCTGCCGAACGCCATGGTGGCGACCCTGACCTTCCTGCCCTTCATCCTGAACGGCTCGATCACGACGCTGACCTCGCTCGACTTCCTCGGCTTCGGCCTGCCGCCCGGCTCGCCCTCGCTCGGCGAGCTGCTCGCCCAGGGCAAGGACAACATCCAGGCTCCCTGGCTCGGGCTGACGGGCTTCGCCGTCGTCGCCACGATGCTGAGCCTGCTGATCTTCGCGGGCGAGGCGGTGCGGGACGCCTTCGACCCGCGCAAGACCTTCCGGTAGGCCGCCCCGGCGCGAGATGGCGCGCGGGAACGGGTGGAGGGAGATACCGGCCACGCCGCTCGGCGGCGTGGCCGGGCGGCCGGGGCCGGACGAGCCGCGTGGTCGGGCCGCCCTGGCTCCCCTCCTCGACGCTCGGCGCCGACCTCCTACTTGCCGCTGGCGCCGCCGCCCGCGGAGTTCGATTGCGGCTTGTTGTTCTGCTCGGCGTTGCCGGCAGCGCCGGAGGAGCTGTGCGGGTCGCGGCCCTGGGCCAGAACGGGTGTTGCGAGAAGCAGTGCGATCGCACCGGCAGCAGCGAACAGCTTCATGGGAGCTTTCCTCGGAATGGCCCAGCTCGCTCAGGTCGAGCGAGACTGATGATGGGCGTGTGGACACAACCACTAATCGAATTGATGGGTTGCTTCCCAACATCGCGCAAAAAATTCACAGCCGAATGCTGCGGCCCTGCGACCCGATACCTGCCCCGAACAAATCGGGACGGAACTGTTATTTCGAGAAACCAGCATCTCTTGCCGAGGCCGAACACCGAGGCATCGTGATGATCACTACGATTTCATTTGAAATTTTTCTGTTCAACCCGAATCCGTATTGAAGGAACGAAGACATTCTCGGCGGGCCGATCATGGGTCTGCGCAATCCCTCTATCGGATTCCCCGAGCGAATGCTGTGTGGTCCTGATCCTCAACAGGCTAGCCGGGATGACGGCCCGGATCGATCAATGTCGCGGCCCTCAGTGGCGGAGCCGTGGAGCCATCTGGGCACTAATGTCAGAGCGTTGAAGTGGCAAAACCGTACAATGAGCAACATTTTTCTGAATTTCCATGAGGATTTGCTTATTGTTTATAGGAATTCAGAACAGGTCGTCCGGGCGGTTGGCGAGAATTTCAACGATCAATCCTGCCTTGCATTTGTATCTTAACAGCTTCCTGCTTGCATTCCTTGGATAGTGTCATAACTTCCCGCCAGAGGGGACGTCAGGTAAGGGATCATGAAAATGTCGGACGGTGAACAAACACAGCACGACACGCATATCGAACGCACCGTCGATGTCGTCTCGGCCTATGTTGCGAACAATTCAATTCCGACAGCCGATCTGCCGGCCCTGATCACCAGCGTCCACGAGGCTCTGCATGGACTTGCTGCGGGCACGGCCCGCCCGGAATCGGATGCGGTCGAGAAGCCCACGCCGGCGCAGGTCCGCAAGTCGATCCGTCCGGATGGACTGGTGAGCTTTATCGACGGCAAGTCGTACAAGACCCTCAAGCGCCACCTGACGAAGCATGGCCTCGATCCGCACAGCTACCGCGAGCGTTTCGGTCTGCCGGCCGACTACCCGACCACCTCCGCCAACTACTCGGCCCAGCGCTCCGCCCTCGCCAAGAGCCTCGGACTCGGCCAGCCCGGCCGCAGCGCCGCGGAGGTCGAGGAGCCGGCCGAGGCCCCCGAGGCCCCGAAGGAGACGGGCGGGCGCCGCCGGGGGGCGGCCGCGGGCACGACCGGCAAGGGGCGCGGGAGCCGCAAGACGGCCGCGGCCGCCTGAGCGAGGCCAGGTTCGGCCGTCGGCGCGGCGTCGCGCCCGCAAGGCGGCTGCCATCGACGGCGCGGTGATCCGAGGGCGCGCGGCGAACGCGGTCCCCGCACCGGGCCCGGAGCCCGGCCGCCCGCCTAGATCGGCGACGGGCGTCGGCCGAGGAGCCAGTCCCTGGCCCGCATCAGCAGGGCCGGACGCACCCGGGCCACGTCGTCTCCGTCGAGGAGCGGAGAGGCGGAGAGGGCGGCAAGGTAGGCCTCCTCCGCATCGCGGCAGGTGCGCAGGGCCGCGTCGGCGGCGGGCATGCGGCCAGAGAGGGAGGCCTGGAGGCCGAAGCTGCGATGCAGGCAGCCCCGCCAGGCGCCGTGCAGCTCCGCGACCGCGCCCGCGAAGGCCGGCACGGGACCGAGGCCGGGCAGCGTGCCGGCGACGATTGCGGCGGCCAGAACCAGGGGACGGATCGTCATGCGCGGGCGGCTCCGGAAGCGCCGCATCCTCGCGCCCGCACGCTGAATTTTCCCCTAACCGCGCCCCGTCCGGCTCGTCCCGGATCGGGAACGCTCAGCGGTTGGCCGTCGTCACGGGGGAGAGGCTGCGGCCGAGGGAGACCCAGGCGACGCTGTCCTGGCTCTCGCGCTTGATGAAGGTGTAGCCGGTGCGCCGCCAGGGCAGGATCGTATTGGTCTTGTTGTCGAGGATCATGTCGCCCCGGTCGGTGATCAGGGTGAGGACCGCGTGGCCCTCGCCCTTCTCGTCGATCACCACGGTCATCCGCATGGCGCGCCGGGGCAAGCCGGCCTCGGCCAGGAGATGGCGCTTCAGGAGCTGGAAGTCCTCGCAATCGCCGATGCCGTCCTCGGCGAGGTCCCAGCGGTCCGGCACGTGGAGGTGGTCCATGTCGGTCATGGCCTGCACGGCCTTGTTCACCCGCTTGTTCACCGCCACGACGGTGTTCCAGATGGCGGGCGTCAGGGTGATGCTCGCGGGCTCGTTGCGGTCGACCGCGCATTCGGCGGCATAGGCCTGGCAGAAGGCCACCCAGGCCGAGATCGGCTTGGCCTCGCCGGAGGCGGTGGCGGCGCTCGGCACGCTCGGAAGGGCCGCGAAGGTCTGGGCACCGGCGGGGGCGGCGAGCAGGCCCGCCGCGACGGCGAGCCCGGCGACGACCTTGCGCAGAGCGGACCTTCTGCCCGACACCGCATCCCGCCCCTTGGAAATCGCGAACCGCATCGCCGTGGCCCAACCCGTTAAGCTTTCGTTAACGAAGCTCTCACGCCCGGGCTCCCACCGCAATCGGGGTGATTCAGATTGGGTTAACGCTGTGCGCAACTGCCCCGGTTATCCCGAGCCCGGCGACCGGGGGCCGCAGACGCGGCAAGGCCCCGGCCCGGAGAAGGCCCGGCCCCCAGCGACGATTTCGGATCTCGGATGGGTGAGCGGGCGCGGCGGCGCGGTCAGGCGCGCGCGCGGCGGAGGCGCACCGGATCGCGGGCCTCAGCCCGCATGCGTGTTGTGGATCTGGTCGAAGTCGAGGAGCGCCGTCTCGATCACGATCTGCGTGCGGCTGATGACCTCGAGCTTGCGCAGGATCTCGGAGACGTGGGCCTTCACGGTCGAGTCGCCGACCTGCAATTCGTGCGCGATCTGCTTGTTGAGCTTGCCCTGGCGGATCATCATCAGCACCCGCAATTGCTGCGGGGTCAGGCGCGCGACCCGCTCGGCGAGAGAGGATTTCTTGGAGGCCGCCGGACCCGGATGCGCCAGTTCCGGCGGGATCGCGAGGGCGCCGCTGAGCACGTCCGCGATGGCGCGGGTCAGGGTGGTCTTGTCGACGGCCTTGGGCACGTAGCCGGCCGCGCCGTGGTGCAGGGCCTCGCGCATGATGCGCGGATCTTCATGGCCCGAGACGATCAGGATCGGCACGCGGGGAAAGCGGGTGCGGATCGTCACGAGGCCGTCGAAGCCGCTGACGCCCTGCATCGAGAGGTCGAGGAGGGTGAGGTCGATGCCGCGATGGGCGGCGAGGATCCGGCAGGCGCCCTCGATGCCGTCGGCCTCGTGCAGGGTCGCGTCCGGATAGGTCAGCCGGATGGTGCTGGCGAGCGCGTCGCGGAACAGCGGATGGTCATCGACGATCAAGAGCTGCATGGCCGCCCCTCCCGCGGCGTCCTCGGCCCCCGCGCCCGGCATCACGGCGTCCTGCCCGGTGGAGCTTCGGTCCAACACAACACTCCTGCGGCGCGCAAACACTCGTGCGGGTTCGACCGGCGCGGACGCGTCGATCGAGGGGCCGGCGGCCTCGGAACGCGAGCGGGTGTTGAGAAAACCGCCCGCGTTCCGGGACCTTAGCATATCCGCCGCCGGAGGGCTGCCCCGGCGGCGAACTGCTATCGCGCGATCGAGCCCCGCCTCAGCGCGAGGCCAGGGTCTTCGGCAGCTTGAAGGCCCAGAAGCTGCCGCCCTGGTTGATGCCGGCGGTGGATTTGGCCACCTCGCCGCCCCAGAGCGGCACCGCGCCGCCCCAGCCGGCCGCGACGCCGACCCATTGCTCGCCGTCCTGCTCCCAGGTGATCGGCGAGGCGACCACGCCGGTGCCGACCTGGAACTTCCAGACCTCCTCGCCGGTCTTGGCGTCGAAGGCCTTGAGGAAGCCCTCGGGCGTGCCCGTGAAGACGAGGTTGCCCGCGGTGGTCAGCACGCCGGCCCAGAGCGGAGCCTTGTTCTTGTACTCCCACACGGTCTTGCCGGAGGCCGGGTCGATCGCCTTGAGCGAGCCGATATGGTCCTCGAAGATCGGCTTGATGGTGAAGCCGGCACCCAGATAGGCCGCGCCCTTCTTGTAGTTCACGGGCTCGTTCCAGATGTCCATGCCCCACTCGTTCGAGGGAACGTAGAACAGCTTGGTGTCCGGGCTGTAGGCCATCGGCATCCAGTTCTTGGCGCCCAGGAAGCCCGGCACCGCGAATACGCTCTTGCCCTTCTTGCCGTCCTCGGACTTCGACGGATCGCCGGGGCGGAAGGCGTCGTCGTAGATCGGCCGGCCCTTGTCGTCGATGCCCTTGGCCCAGTTGATCTGGCTCACGAACGGCGTGGCCGAGACGAACGCCCCGTTCGTCCGGTCGAGCACGTAGAAGAAGCCGTTGCGGTCGGCGGTGGCGCCGGCCTTGATGGCCTTGCCGCCCTTGTTCAGCTCGAACGGGATGAACTCGTTGACGCCGTCATAGTCCCAGCCGTCATGCGGGGTGGTCTGGTAGCCCCAGACGATCTCGCCGTTCTCCGGGTTGAGCGCGATGCGCGAGGCCGACCACTTGTTGTCGCCCGGGCGCAGGGCCGAGTTCCACGGCCCCGGATTGCCCGTGCCGAAGTAGATCAGGTTGGTCTCCGGGTCGTAGGTGCCGCCGAGCCAGGTGGCGCCGCCGCCGAACTTCCACATGTCGCCGGGCCAGGTCTCGTTGACCTTGCCGGTCATGGTCGAGGGCTTGCCGTTGAGCGTGCCGACATGGCCCTCGATCACCGGGCGCTGCCAGACGATCTCGCCCGTGTCGGCGTCGCGCGCCTCGACCCGGCCGACGACGCCGAACTCGCCGCCCGACACGCCGGTGATGATCTTGCCCTTCACGATGATCGGCGCGGCGGTGTAGCTGTAGCCGGCCTTGAAGTCGTCGATGTCCTTCTTCCACACGACCTTGCCGGTCTTCTGGTCGAGGGCGACGAGCTTGGCGTCGAGGGTGCCGAAGATGACCTTGTCCTTGTAGAGCGCGGCGCCGCGGTTGACGACGTCGCAGCAGGGCAGGATGCCCTCGGGCAGGCGGGCGTTGTACTCCCAGAGCTTCTCGCCGGTGCGGGAGTTGATGGCGTAGAGGCGCGAGTAGGAGCCGGTGACGTAGAGGACGCCGTCCTTGACCAGCGCCTGGCTCTCCTGGCCGCGCTGCTTCTCGCCGCCGAAGGAGAACGAGTAGGCCGGCACCAGGCCCTTGATGGTGTCGCGGTTGAGGGTCTTGAGCGGGCTGTAGCGCTGGGCCTGCGGACCGAGGCCGTAGGTGACGACGTCGTTCGTGGTCTTGGCGTCGTTGAGGATGTCCTGCTCGCTCACGCCCTCCGCCAGGGCGGGCATCGCGGTCGCGCCGGCGAGGAGCGCCGTCGCCCCCGCCGCCGACAGGAACCGATGTCTCAGTCTCATGGCATGTCCTCCGTCATGGTCGTGCGGCCCGATTCTTCGGCGCCGTCAGGGCTTGGTCCCTCGATTCGAAGGCGCCCCTTGAGACCAGCGTAGGGCGAAGCGCAACGATGTCTTATTGGCCTTTGGTCGAAGTTCTTCGGTTTTTCTAAGAAAATCTGCGGCCTCGGTACTGCGTTCGACGCCGGACATCTCGCAGATGCAGCAACGATCGGGGTGATCGACTGGTCGATCCGGCGTCTCGACCCGTCTCGATCGAGCGGAAACGCGCCATCGTCCCTCGAAACCGGTCGCCCGGCCGCGGAACTGGGTCGGTGCAGCGCCCTGGCCCGGTGCCGGCGGCGCGATCCGGCTACCCCGGCCCGAGCCGCCTCAGTAGCCCTTCGGGGCCGTGAAGCTGACGCCGTAGGCCGCGCAGATGGCCGACAGCCGCCCCTCCGCGATCAGGGCCGTGATGGCGTCGCCGACCGCGTAGGCGAGATCGCGGGAATCGGTGCGCACCGCGCCCCCGATCTCCCAGCGGGTCTTGACCAGGCCCGGGACCGCGACCTCGACGACCGGATTCGCCTCGGGCGCGGCCCCCCCCGCCTTGAGGGCGGCCTCGAGATTGGCGCGGGTGCCGGCCAGGATCGTGGTCTCTCCGGCGAGATAGGCCCTGGCCGCCTCGTCGAAGGCGCGGAAATGCTTGAGGTTCTGCCGGTAGCGGCCGCCCTCTGCGGTGAGCAGCATCAGGTCGGAAGCGCTCGCGCCCTCCACGGCGACCGCCTGGCCCTCGATGTCCTTGAGGGCGTCGAAGCCCTCGAGCTTGCCCTTCCGGTAGGCGAAGGCGAGGTGCTGATCGAAATAGGGGCTCGTGAGGAAGATCTGCTCGTTGCGGGTCGCGAGTTCCCGGTCGTGGGGCACGTGCAGCATCAGGTCCGCGAGGCTGGAGCCGGCGAGGTCGCCCTTCCAGAGATTGAGGCGGAAATCGCCGTCGACGTTCTCCCCCGCATCGACGATGCGCAGGTCGAGCTTGACCCCGAGCTTCTCGGCGACGGCGCGGGCCAGATCGACGTCGATGCCGCGCGGCCGGCCCGCCTCCTCGCTCGAGAACGGGGCGTTGTCGCCGTAGAGCGCCACCCGGACGGTCCCGGAGGCCACGACTTCGTCGAGGGGCCGAGCCTGGGCCGGCGCGGCCAGCAGCAGGCCGCAGGCGACGAGCCCGAGGTGGCGCCGGAGGAAGGCTCCGACATGTTCGATCGCCCGCATCGCGTCAGCCCATCCCCTCGGCGCCCTCAATCCTCGTGCTTGGATTCGATATAGCTGCGGATCGCCCAGAGGGCTTCCTGCGAGAGAGTCCCCTCGAAGGCCGGCATCTTGGTCATCCCGTTGATGATGGCGCCGTGGCGGACGCGCTCCTGGAACCAGGTGTCGCCCTCCTGGCCCTTGTCGAGGTAGCGCAGGTCCGGCGCGAGGCCGCCGGAGATCATCTGCAGGCCGTGGCAGCGGGCGCAGTTCTGATTGTAGCCGGAATCACCGATCGCGATGGCCTTGGCGTTGCCCCGATAGGGGTTCTCGCCGCGCCAATCGTCGCCGAGCGCGTCGAGGCCGGTGGTGTCGACGGGCTGGGGCTGGACGTCGCCGTGGGCGCGCACGGCCTGCGCCGACAGCATGAGGCCGAGCGCGACGAGCGCGCTCCCCGCCAGCATGGGGAGCTTCGACATACCGTTTCCTCCTGATCTTGCGGGGACGGTATCAAGCGGGTCGGCCCAAACCCATTGTGCTTTGGTACACTGTACTTTGGTACGGAGCGGTCGGATCGAAAGGAAGTGCACCTTCGTCCAATACCGGCGCGCCCCGATTTCACCCTATCGTCGCCGCAACGACAGGCCACAGGGTGGAAGCGAGAACGGCCGCGATGCGGGCTGAGAGAGAGCGTCGACACGGCCCGGCCGGGCGGCACGCCGCCCCGGCCCGTCTCGCTGCGCTCGGCGCCGGCCTCCTCGGACTCGCGCTCCTCGGCGACACCGCGGCGGCGGACCCCGCCCCGCCCGTCGCGATCCACTACCTCGAACGCCGCATCGAGCGGCCGACGCCCCTCAACAACGAGGATCCGATCCCCGGCGACGAGGGGGCCCGGGGAGCCGGGCTCGGGCTGAAGGATTCGAACGCGACCGGCCGGTTCGTCTCCCTGAGCTTCACCCTCGCCAGCAAGGTGGTGGAGCCCGGCGAGGATCTGGCGGCGGCCTTCCGGGCGCTCGGACAGCCGCGTTTCCTCGTCGTCAACGCGCCGGCCGAGGACGTGCTGGCGCTCGCCGACCTGCCGGAGGCGCGCGACACCCTCTTCCTCAATGTCGGCGCCCCCGACACCCGCCTGCGCGACGCGGATTGCCGGGCCAGGCTCCTCCACGTCCTGCCCTCGCGGGCGATGCTGGCCGACGCCCTCGTGCAGCTTCTGGCGTTCAAGCGCTGGACCCGGATCCTCCTCATCTCGGGGCCCGAGCCGGGGGACGCGCTCTACGCCGAGGCCCTGCGCCGCAGCGCCAAGAAATTCGGCGCCCGGATCGTCGCGGAGGCCCGCTTCGACGTGCACGGCGCCGACATCCGCGACACGGCCTTGCGCGAGTTCGCCCTGGTCACCCGGGGCCCCGAGCACGACGTCGTGGCGGTGGCCGACGAACAGAACGGCTTCGGCACGAACCTCGTCTACAACACAGCCTCGCCCCGGCCCGTCGTCGGCACGCAGGGGCTCACCCCCGCCGCCTGGGGCCGGCCGGTCGAGGCCTGGGCGGCGGTGCAGCTCCAGGGCCGCTTCACCAAGCTCGCCGGCCGGCCCATGCGCCCGATCGATTACGCCGGCTGGCTCGCCGTCCACGCCATCGGCGAGGCGGCGGTGCAGCTGAGGTCGGGCGACCCGACGGCGATCCAGGCCCTGATGCGCTCGCCGCGCTTCGAGGTCGGCGGCTTCAAGGGGCGCCCCCTGAGCTTCCGGCCCTGGAACGGGCAGCTGCGCCAGCCCGTCTTCCTGCTCTGGCCGGGGGCCGTGGTGGCGAGCGCGCCGCTGGAGGGCTTCCTCCACCACCGCACCGACCTCGACACCCTCGGCCTCGACGCGCCCGAGAGCGCCTGCCGGGCTTTCACGGGAGGGGCCGGATGATCCGCTCACGCACAGGACGCGGCAAGGTCCCGATGACGCTGTCCCCTCTCCCATTCCTCCCGGGTCTGGCCCTGGCCCTCGGGCTCGCAGCCGGCGCGGCGCGGGCCGAGGAGATCTTCGTCACGAACGAGCGCGACAACAGCGTCTCGGTGATCGACACCGCGACCTTCGAGGTCGTCCGCACCTTCCCGGTCGGGCGGCGCCCGCGCGGCATCGTGTTCTCGCGCGACGGGCGCCAACTCTTCGTCTGCGCGAGCGATTCCGACGCCGTGCAGGTGATCGACCCGGAGACGGGGCGGCTCCTGCACAACCTGCCCTCCGGCGAGGACCCGGAGCAGTTCGCCCTGGCCCCCGACAACCGCACCCTGTTCATCGCCAACGAGGAGAACGCGACCACGACCGTGGTCGATGCCGAGACCCGCAAGGTGCTCGCCCAGATCGATGTCGGCATCGAGCCCGAGGGCATGGCGGTGAGCCCGGACGGCCGGATCGCGGTGACGACCTCCGAGACCACCAACATGGTCCACTGGATCGACGTGCCCTCCCTCAAGGCGGTGGATGCCACGCCGGTCGGCCAGCGCCCGCGCCACGCCGAGTTCACCCGGGACGGGACCAAGCTCTGGGTCTCCTCGGAGATCGGCGGCACGGTGGCGGTGATCGACGTCGCCACCCGCAAGGTCGCCGAGACCATCGGGTTCGAGATCAAGGGCATCGCGGGCGACCGGATCCAGCCGGTGGGCATCACCCTGACCCGGGACGGGCGCTTCGCCTTCGTGGCGCTCGGCCCCTCCGACCGCGTCGCGGTGATCGATGCCCGGACCTACAAGGTGCTGAACTACATCCTGGTCGGGCGCCGGGTCTGGCATCTCGCCTTCACGTCGGACGAGAGCCGGCTCCTGACCACGAACGGGGTCTCGGGCGACGTCACCGTCATCGACGTGGCGGCCGCCAAGGCGCTCAAGAGCATCAAGGTCGGCCGCTTCCCCTGGGGCGCCGCCGTGCGCCCGAGCGCGGCGCACCGCTCCGCCGGCGCCGAGCCGTGAGGCGCAATCCGGCGCCGATCGTCCCCCGGGACCAAGCGTCGCTTCCGGGCGAGCCCGGAGCCCGACAGGCGCGCGGCGGGCATGCGATCCGGGACCGCCGGCGGCGCAGGATCCTGCCGCATCGGCGGCCCCGGCCGGGCGGAGGTGCCGCCGCGGGGCATCCGCGGGCCGGCAGGGCGCTGGGCCTCCTCGCCCTGCTCTGGGTTCCTCTGCTCTGGATCCCCCTGCTCTGGGTCCTGCCCGCCGCCGCCGGCAGCCTCGATCGGGCAGGCCTGGAGAAGCTCTTCCCCGCGCCCCTCGTCGTCGGCGAGAAGGACGAGGCGGCGCCGGTCTGGCCGATCCTGAAGCAGGAGGCCGGGTCCTACGAGGTCTTCGCCTACGCCTTCGAGTCGATCGATCTCGCGCCGATCCCGGGCTTCGGCGGCACGCCGCCCGACCTGCTGATCGCGCTCGCGCCCGACGGGAGCTTTCGCGACGTGCGGGTGATCGCCCACCACGAGCCCGTCTTCCTCGAGGGCCTCGGCGAGGCGCCGCTCTTCGCCTTCGTGGAGCAGTATGTCGGCCTCTCGGCCCGCCGCGCGATCCGGGTCGGACGGCCGAACGCGCGGGCGGGCGGGGCCGCACCCCAGGCGGTGGTGGACGGCGTCTCGATGGCGACCGCCTCGACGCGGGTGATCAACGAATCGATCCTGGCCGCCTCCCTGGCGGTCGCCCGCCGGAAGCTCGGCTTCGGGGCGGCGGCCCAGGTCGGCCTGAAGGTCGAGGCGAAGCCCGACCTGTTCGAGCCCCTGAGCTACCGCCAACTCCTCGAGCGCGACTACGTGAAGCGCTTCACGGTGACGAACGCGGAGGCGGAGGCCGCTTTCAAGGGCACCTCCGTGGAGGGATCCTCGGAAGGGCCGCCGGAGGCGGTCCTCAGCGACCTCGTCATCGCCTACCTCAACGCTCCCTCGATCGGCCGGAACCTCCTCGGCGAGGTGCGCCACGCCGCCCTGATGCGCGAGCTCGGCCCCGGCGACCACGCCGTCATGGTGGTGAGCGCCGGCCCCCTCAATCCGCTCGGCGACGACTTCGTGCTCGGCTCGGTCCCGGATCGCCTCTCGATCCAGCAGGAGGGCCTGACGATCAACGCTCGCGACATGGCGATCGAGCGCCGGGGCGCCGGCATGGAGGGCCTGCCCTCGGGCCCCTGGACCATCCTGCGGATCGGCAGCCAGGCGGGGTTCGATCCGGGCGCCCCCTGGATCCTCACCGAGAAGATCGTGCGGGAGCGGGGCCAGATCCTGGTCGAGCGCATCGCCCAGGAGATCTCGGCACCCTACGCCCTGCCGGCGGCGCTGTTCACCCGCGAGACGCCGGATGCGGGCCCGAGCTGGATCGAATCCTGGCGGGCGCGGGGCGTCGAGCTCGGGCTGATCGCCGCCTCCCTCGGCCTCCTCGTGCCGGTGCTGGCGCGTCAGCGCGGCCTCGTCTCCGACCAGCGCCGCTTCACTCCGTTCCGCCTCGCCTTCCTGGCCTTCACGCTCCTGTTCATCGGCTGGTACGCGCAGGCGCAGCTCTCGGTCTTGACCCTCGTGGGCCTCGTGCGCGCCGCGGCGGCGACGCATGACCTCAGCTTCCTCCTCTACGATCCGCCCTCGCTCCTGCTCTGGGGATTCGTGCTGGCGACCCTGGTGATCTGGGGGCGCGGCACCTTCTGCGGCTGGCTCTGCCCCTTCGGCGCCCTGCAGGAACTCGCCGCCTGGGCGGCAGGGCCCCTGCGCATCCGCCAGATCACCGTGCCGCCGCGGCTCGACCGGGGGCTGCGCCTCGTGAAATACGCCGTGCTCGCCGGGATCCTCGGGGCGGCGGCCCTCGCCTCCCCGCTCGCCGACAGCCTGTCGGAGGCCGAGCCCTTCAAGACCGCGATCACCCTCTCCTTCGTGAGATCGAGCCCCTTCGTTCTCTACGCGGCCGGGCTGATCGTCCTCAACCTCTTCGTCTACAAGGGATTCTGTCGCTACCTCTGTCCCCTCGGGGCCGGCCTCGCGCTCGCCGGGCACCTGCGCATCCTCGACTGGATCCCGCGGCGGGCCGAGTGCGGCTCGCCGTGCCAGCTCTGCAAGGTCCGCTGCCGCTACGGCGCCATCGCGCCCTCGGGGGCGGTCGATTACGCCGAGTGCTTCCAGTGCATGGATTGCGTCACGATCATCCACGACCCGCGCCAATGCGTGCCGCAGGTCGTGGCACGCAAGCGCGGCCGGAGGCTGACGCCGCGGCCGGTGGCGGCGGAATGATGGGGCCGCGCATGCCGATGCGGCGACGCAGATTGCTCCTCGGCACGGTGGGAGCCCTGGCGGCGGCGGCCGGTCTCGGCGGCAGCGCGGCGTTCCGCAGCCTCGCGGCGGGCCGCGGGCTCGCGACGCGGACCCGTGCCGGCCTCGCACTCGGCACCACCGTGGCGCTGACGCTCGCCGGGCGCGACGAGGCTGACCTCGAGGCCGCCCTCCGGGAGGGGTTCCGGGCGATCCGCGCCGTCGAGGCCGCCGCGAGCCTGTTCCGGACGGACAGCGCGCTGGCGCGCCTCAACCGCGACGGGATCCTGCGCGCGCCCGATCCTCTCCTGGTGACGCAGTTGCGCTTCGCCCTCGACCTCGCGGCGGCGAGCGGGGGCGCCTTCGACCCGACCGTGCAGCCCCTCTGGACCCTCTGGGCCGGACATGCCGCCCGGGGCGGGCGCCCGGCGGACGCGGCCTTGCGCGAGACCACCGCCAGTGTCGATTGGCGCCGCGTCCGGCTCGAGCCGGACGCGATCCGCCTCGAGCCCGGCATGGGCCTGACCCTCAACGGCCTCGTCCAGGGCTTCGCCGCAGACCGGGTGATGGCCGTCCTCGAGGCGCACGGCATCGCGGACGCCTTCGTCGATACGGGAGAGTTCGGCGCCCGCGGGCAGCATCCGGACGGCACGCCCTGGCGCCTCGGCCTCGCCGACCCGCGCGCGCCGCACGCGATCGCCGAGGTGCTCACGCCGTTCTCGGGCTTCGCCTCGACCTCCGGCGACTACGCCACGAGCTTCTCGCCGGACCATGCCGACCACCACATCTTCGACCCCGCCACCGGGCGCTCGCCGGCGGCCCTGTCCAGCGTCACCGTGACGGCCCCGACCGGCCTCCTCGCCGACGGCCTCTCGACGGCCGCGATGGTGCTCGGGCCGGCGGCGGGGCAGCGCCTCGTCTCGGATTATCCGGGCTGCGCGGCGCGGTTCACCCGGAAATCCTGAGCCTTCGGTGGGGCCGCGGAGCCCGTGCCGGGTCAGTAAATCCGCGCCGTCGAGGTCCGGTTGCGCGCAACTGCACCGCTCGACATAATCCCCGCATAAGAGAGCGGGCATCCAAGCCCAGCACATGACGGGAGTGGAACGTGGATCAGGGCACGCAGATGCGCGCGCATCTGTGCGGAATCAGGACGGCGTGGACCGGCGCGGCCGATGCCGCGCGGGCTGTTTCCGAGATCGCGGACGCGATCGGCGGGGCCGAGATCGCGCAGCTCGTCGTGTTCTTCTCCCCCGATTACGAGCCCGCCGCCCTCAACCGCGCGCTCAAGGCGCATTTCCCCGGCGCGGCGACGGCCGGCTGCACCATGTCGGGCGGCTTCTCCCCCGCGGGCGGCCTCGACCGGGGGCTCGTCGTCATCGGCTTCCCGGCCAAGGGCTTCCGCATCGTCTCGACGGTCCTCGACGCCATCGGGCATCTCGACGTCGAGCGCACGGCCTCCGCCGTCCGGTCGCTGCGCCGCACGCTCGAGCCGCACGGCCCGGACGACCGGCGGGAGCGGCGCTTCGCCCTCTCGCTGATCGACGGCCTCACGGATGCGGAGGAGACGGTGGTCTCGGCCATCGCCTGGGCGCTCGACGGGATCCCCCTCGTCGGCGGCTCGGCCGGGGACGACCTCACCTTCCGGGACACGGTGCTGCTGCACGATGGGGCGATCCACCGGGACGCCGCGGTGCTGCTCCTCGTCGAGACCGATTTCCCGGTCCAGATCTTCAAGAGCGACAATTTCGAGCCGACGAGCACGAAGTTCGTGGTCACGGCCTCCGACAACGAGGGCCGCGTCGTCCACGAGCTGAACGCCGAGCCGGCCGCCCGCGAGTACGCCATGGCGGTCGGGCTCGATCCCGAGGGCCTCTCGCCGATGAGCTTTGCCGCCTACCCGCTCGCGGTGAAGATCGGCGGCGAGTATTTCTGCCGCTCGATCCGGCGGATGAACCCGGACGGCTCGCTCAGCTTCTTCTGCGCCGTCGACGAGGGCGTCGTGCTGACGCTGGCTCAGCCCTGCGACATCGTCGCGGCGACGCGCGCCGAGCTGTCCCGCCTCGACGAGGCCCTCGGCGGCCTCGACCTCGTGATCGGCTTCGAGTGCGTGCTGCGCCGGCTCGATGCCGAGAGCCGTCAGGTCCGCCACGGCATCGCGGAACTCTACCGGCGCTACAACGTGGTCGGCTTCGAGACCTACGGCGAGCAGTACCGGGCGATGCATCTCAACCAGACTTTCACGGGCATCGCGATCGGCCGGGTGCCGGCGCCCGCCGGCCTCGCCTGACCGGCACCCGCGCATGCTCGCCACCCCCGATTCCCTCGAGCGGCGCATCGAGAAGCTGGAGCGCATCAACGCCGCGCTGATGGCCCATGTCGAGCGCAACATGGACCAGCAGGGCGGCGCCTACTCGCTGTTCCAGACCGCCATCACCCTGGAGGGCCGCGTCCGCAGCCGCACCGAGGAGCTGACCGGGCTGATGCACCGGCTCGAGCGCTCGAACGCGGCGCTCGCCACCGCCAAGGAGGAGGCCGAGACCGCCAACCGCTCGAAGACCCGCTTCCTCGCGGCCGCGAGCCACGACCTGCTTCAGCCCCTCAACGCCGCCCGCCTCTCGGTCTCGGCGCTGGCCGACCTGCCCCTCGGGCCCGAGGCCGCCACGATCGCGAACCAGGTCGAGCGCGGACTGCAGACCATTGAGGACCTGATCAAGACCCTCCTCGACATCTCGAAGCTCGATGCCGGGATCGTCCGGCCGGAGGTGAAGCCCGTCTGCCTGCGCGACCTCTTCGCGACGATCGCGGGCAGTTTCAAGCCGTTCGCCGCGCGCAAGGGCCTGCGCCTGCGGGTGCGCGGGCCGGACCTCGTGGTGATGAGCGACGTGGCGCTGCTCCAGCGGATCCTGCAGAACCTCGTCTCGAACGCGATCCGCTACACCGAGAGCGGCGGCGTGCTCCTCGCCGCGCGGCGGCGGGGGGAGGGCTGCCGGATCGACGTGGTGGATTCCGGCCGGGGCATCGGCGACGGCGAGCGCGACCTCGTCTTCGAGGAGTTCTACCGCGGCGGGGCGGGGCGGGGATCGCCGGAGGAGCCCGGCCTCGGGCTCGGCCTCTCGATCGTGCGGCGCATGGCGCAGGCCCTCGACCACCCGCTGACCCTGGCCTCGCGCCCGGGCCACGGCACCCGCATCTCCCTCGCGCTGGCTTTGGGCTCGGCCCAGGCCGAGCCGCCCGCCCACGCGATGCCGGTGGCGACCCGGCTGACGGGCGCCCGCATCCTCATCGTCGAGAACGACCAGGCCACCGCCGACGCCCTGAAGCGGCTCCTGCAGAACTGGGACGCGCAGGTCTCGGCCTATCGCGATCTCGCGGGCGTCGCCGCGGGGGTGGCCGCGGGCAGCGTCGCCCCGGACCTCCTCATCCTCGACTACCATCTCGACGACGGGGCCTGCGGCCTCGACGTCGCCGCCTACCTGCGCAACCTGACCCAGGCCGCCCTGCCGGTGATCGTCACCACGGCCGACTATGCCTCCGAGATCGAGGGCCGCGTCGCCGGGATCGGGGCGGAGCTGATGCACAAGCCGATCAAGCCGGCGCAGCTGCGCTCCCTCCTCACCTACATGCTGGCCTGACGCCCCCGTCAGCGGCGGCCGCCGAAGCCGCCCGGGCCGCCGCCCGGTGTCCCGAGGCCGCCGCCGGGCGCCCCGAGGCCGCCGCCGGGCGCCCCGAAGCCGCCGGGACCGCCCGGACCCGGGCCGCCGAATCCCCCCGGACCGGCGCCCGGACCTCCTCCACCCGGCCCACCGCCGGGACCCGGGCCTCCCCCGCCCCCGAAGCCGCCGGGCCGGTCGCCCGGCGAGGGCCGGGTGTCGATCTCGAGGCCGCGCGGAGACGGGCCGCCGCCCGGGCCGTTCGGGCCGGTGCCGGGCAGGCCGTGGCGCAGGTCGAGCCGGTCCGGCGCCCGGTCGAAGCGGCCGGGCCCGTCCGGCGCGCGCTCCGGGCCGCGCTCGAAGCCACCCGGCGGACGGCGGTCGTCGATGCGCAGCTGCTCGACCGTCAGGCGCCCGTCGCGGGCGACGTCCGTGGTCAGCACGGCCCGCACGCTGCCGCGGCGGGGCACGTCGGCGCTGGCCCCGCCCGCGACGCCGATGCCCGAGCCGAGGGCGAGCCGGTCGCCGTTGCGGCCGATATAGGCCTCGATCGAGACCCGCCGCAGGCCCGGTACGAACAGCGCCCCGGCCTCCGTCGCGTTCGCGACCCGCAGGCCGCCCGCCGCCGGCTCGCCGGTCACGAGGGCGCGGCTTCCGACGAGGGCGGCCTCCATCCCCTCCAAGCGCAGCCCCCCGATCATCGCCGCGCCGTCCGGGCCCCGCCGGACCGGGCCCGCAACCTGCGCGGGGCCGGTGGCGCGGGACTCGATCAGGCTGGCGACGACGACGCCGTCGGGCCGGCGCAGGCCGCTGACGGCGACCCGGTCACCCGCGGACCAGCGCCCCTTGAGCCCCGCGGTGGAGATCCGCTGCCCCAGCACGGTGAGGCCGCCCCGCGTCACCGCCTCGACGGGGCCGACCACCTCGCTGGTGACCTCGATGCGGCCCGTCGCGAGGCCGCGCCCGGCCTCGCGGGCGACGACCCGCACCACCTGGCCGATTCTGAGGTCGCCGGCCCGGGCGGGGGCGCCGTCGATGCGCACCGCGACGTCGGCCGGGTAGGCGATGCGCAGGTCGTTGACGATGATCGAGCCGAAGCGGCGGATCGTGCCGATCACCCCGGTGCCGCCGATGCCGCGGTCCCCCTCCCCGAGGGGGCCCTCGTTGCCGCCCTCCGGACGGGAGCCCCCCTCCGGGCGGGCGCCGGTGCCGCCGATGCCCTGGTCGCGGATCGGCGCGTCCGGCGCGGCGCGGCCGGTCCGGGGCAGCAGGGCGCCGCCGAGCCCGGCGAGCAGGCGCAGCAGGTCGCGACGGGACGGGGCGGGCGGACGCACGCGGCCATGTCTCACGCGGCGTCACCGGAGCCTTGGGGAGCCCGGCGCGGCGGCGCCTCCTCCGCGTAGACGTAGAGGCCGAAATTCCAGCGGTGGTCGCCGCCCGGATCGGTCGCGCAGGCGGCATGCGCCTCGCGGTTCGCCTGGGCCAGGGCCTCCATGGCGATCTCGCGGGCGCGCCGCTCGAGGTGCCGGGCGAGTTCGGCGGAGAGGCCGTCGTAATGCACGGCCCGCTCGAGGAAGCGGGGCGCCTCGCCCATGATGTTGGCGACGCTCGCGGCGATGTGGTCGTGGAGGTTGCGCCCGAAATAGTAGAGCTGCGGCTCGCCGCCGCCCTTCGGCACGTAGGCCGCCTCGGCCAGGACGATGCGGCCCTGCGGATCGAGCAGCGCGAGCCCGCGGTCGAGCCACTCGTCGAGGACGGCACGGGGGCGCAGGTCCCGGGTGACCCCGGAGACGAGGCTCTCGAAGGAGACCTCGCCGTCCTCGCCCGCCCGCGGCAGCGGCAGGGGCCGCCCCTGCCCGTCGGTGAAGTGCGGATCGGCGAGCCAGCGGGCGATGATCCGGCTCGTGCGCGAGACCACCGCCGGCACCGCGCTCACCGGCGCCCCCGCCCCGCGCAGGCGCCGGACCTCCTTGCGGTGGATGCCGGTGAGCAGGCTGACGCGGCTATCCGTCTGCTCCTTGCCGGGCAGGGCGAAATCGTACTCGGCCACGTTCACGTAGAGCTCGCGCAGGAGATTGATGAGCGCCGGGAAGGTGATGCCGCGGGCCACGAACAGCCGCACGAGCGGGCGCAAGAGGCGCGCCACCGGGGCATGCAGGCTTGCCCCCTCGGGGGACGTGTCGGGCATCTCGGACATCGGCGCACCATAGATCGCCGCCCGTGGGACACAATCCCACATCGTGTGCGAACGCACGCCGGATCACCGAAATCCGATTGACGTGGGAATTTTACACACGTATCTCTCAAGCGTGGTCAAATTTCCCACGGAACGACGTCGATGCCCGAGACGAAGCTCAACCTGTTCGCCCCTTCACTCCCGCCGATGCGCCTCGTCGACCCGCCGCGGCAAGTGTCGACGACGTCCGGTCTTGCCCCCCTTCGCCGCGGCCTGTTCTGCCTGGCCGCGCTCGCCCTGCCCGTCCTCGGCATGACCCTCGCGGACAAGGTCCACCGCGCGGGACCGGCCGGGGCGATGCAGGCCGCCGCCGGTTCGCTTGTCCCCTCGGGCGGATCGGCGGCGGCACATCCCACGGTCACCCGGCTCGCACGCGAGGCCGGCTCCACCGCCCTCCCGCCGGCCGGCCTCATCCTGAGGGCGAGCCTCCCGACCGACCCGTCCTCCCCGCGGTGATGCGCATGAACCCGGCCTCCCTCCCGAGCGCGGTGATGCGCCGCCCCGACGATTCCGATCCCTGCGGCGGCACGCGGATCCTCGATCTCGCGATCTGCCTGATCCTCGCCGTCACCATCGTCAGCCTGCTGATGCTGGCGCTGTGAGGCGGGACCGCCCAACCATGAGACACACGATGCTGAAGCCGATTCCGGCCGTCCTGCTTGGCCTCGCTGCCCTCGGATCCGCCACGGGGCTCGCCCCGGCGCGTGCGGCCGACCTGCCGCTCCGCCAGAGCCCGCCACCGCTTCCCCTCCCGCCGGCCTTCACCTGGACAGGATTCTATCTCGGCGTGAATGCGGGCTACGGCCTGCGCGGCGCGCCGAGCAGCTTCACCGACGCGACCTACGGCAGCGTCAGCCAGGGCTCGCGCGACCGGGGCGGCTTCCTCGGCGGCGCCCAGGCGGGCTACAATTACCAGTTCACGCCGGGTTCGGGCGTCGTGGTCGGCGTCGAGACCGACATCCAGGGCACGGCCTTCGCCAGGGCCGACGCGGCCTATCTCGGCACCACTCCCTATTACAGCGTGCGCCCGAGCCTCGATTACTTCGGCACGGTGCGGGGCCGCGTCGGCTACGCCTTCGACCGGGTGCTGATCTACGGCACCGGCGGCTTCGCCTACGGGGGCGGCTCGACCGCGTCCGACGCCTCGGCCTATTCCGGCACGCGGCCGGGCACGACCAGCACCGGCTACGCGGTCGGCGGCGGGCTCGAATACGCCTTCACCGACAAGCTCTCCGCCAGGATCGAGGCGCTCTACGTCAACCTGCGCCAGCGCGCCTCGGGCACGGCGACCTACGACGCCACGATCCCGGCCTATTACGGCCTCGGCCGCGTCGATCCCGGCTTCGCGGTGGTGCGGGTGGGCCTGAACTACCGGTTCTGAGGTCGCCGGCACGGCTTCGTGTGCGGTGCGGTGCGGATCGGTTGCCGCAGCGCGGCCGTGACCCATCTTGGCGGGCGAAGGGGCCTCTCAACCGTAACGAGAGGACCTGTCCGGAAGGACCCGCCTTGACTGCTCCTCTCCTCGACCGCCTCCTTGCGGCCACCCGCGTCGCGGCCGTTGCCGCCATGGCGGCCGGCGCGGTCACGACGACCGCGCCGGCCGCCGCGCAGGACCTGCCCAGGATCGATACGGCCCGTGGCGCCCTGCTGATCCACGGCAACTTCTGCGGACCGGGCAATCGCGGACCGGGCTACCCACCGATCGACGCCCTCGACGTCGCCTGCATGCATCACGATGCCTGCACGCCGCCGCCGGGGGATCTTCCGCACTGCGCCTGCCACGATCGCCTGCACGTGGAGGCGGGCCGCGTCGCCCTCGACCCGGCGGCCCCGCGGTCGATCCGTGACAAGGCGAAGTTCGTCTCGGACGGCGCCCTGTTGCTGCCCTGCCTCGACTGAGGCGGAACCCGGGGCGCGCCGATCGGGCGCCGGCCCCGGGATGCCGGCCCGGCTGGCCTCAGGCCGCGTCGGTGGCGGCCGGCTTCGGGCCGCCCTTGGCGACGCCCACGAGGGCGGGGCGCAGGACCCGGTCACCGATGATGTAGCCGGACTGCACCACCTGCACGACGGTGCCGGTCGGCACCTCGGGGTCCGGCACCTCGAACATCGCCTGATGCCGGTTCGGGTCGAAGCGCTGGCCCTGCGGCTCGATCAGCTTCACGCCGTGGCGCTCCAGCGTCTTGGTGAGGTCGCGCTCGGTCAGCTCGATGCCGTCGAGGAGCCCCTTGAGGGCGCCGTCCGCGCCCGCGCGGCTCTCGGCCGGCACGCTCTCGACGGCGCGGCGGACGTTGTCCGCCGTGTTGAGCATGTCGCGGGCGAAGTTCGTCACCGCGTAGGTGCGGGCGTCGGCCACCTCGCGCTCGGTGCGCCGGCGCAGGTTCTCCATCTCGGCAAGGGTGCGCAGGACCCGGTCCTTGAGTTCGTCGCGCTCGGCCATGAGGGCGGCCAGGGCCTCGGCGCCCGGCTGCGGCTCTGGCGCGGCCCCGGCCTGCCCGGCGCCGTTCGCGCCGCCGCGGTCCTCCCGCTGCTCCTCATGCTCCATGTCGTTGCCCATCATTGCGATTCTGTCGTCCGGAATGGTCAGGGGGGTCGGCGCTGATATCAGGCGGCGGAGCCGTGAAATCAACCCGCGCCGCGCGCCGGAACGGGCCGCCGCTGCGGCAGGACCAGGACCGCGGCCGCCGATTTCCGCGGAACGACCCGGAAGGACGACCGGTTGGGAGGTCCGGATCCGCCGCCGGGCCGCCCGGCCGGATCACGACACCCACGACCGGACACGCGCACGGCAGGAAACGGGGACCATCGCCTTGACCCCGGGCATCACCGCCCTGCGCACCACCCTCCTGGCCCTCGCGCGCCTCGGCGGCACCGCCGGCGCCGCCCTCGCAGAGGGCGGCGCCCCGAGCAGCGGCCAGGGCGGCGGCGCCAGCACGAGCTCCGGCAATCAGGTCGGCAGCGAGACGAACCCCTCGGCGAATACCGGCCGCTGAGCCGGGCCGCCGGACGGTCTGGGCGAGGGGTGGTGCGCCCCTCGCCGGATCACGCCTCCCGCGGCGGCGGGGCGATCACCAGGGCCTCGAGGCCCTCCGCCTTGAGGGCGGCGACGTCCCCCGCGAACACTTCCATCACCGTGCTGCGGATCGTGGCCTGCCGGTCGGGCTGGGTCACGCGGGTGCCCGTGAGGTCCGTGACGTAGAAGACGTCCACCGCCCGCTCGCCGAAGGTCGCCACGTGGGCCGAGGTGATGTTGAGGGAGAGGCGGCTCAGCGCCGTCGTCAGCTCGTAGAGCAGACCCGGCCGGTCGAGGCCGGTGATCTCGATGACGGTTTCGCGGCTCGACAGGGCGTTGTCGATGAAGACGTCGGGCGGAACCGGGAAGGTCTTGGCGCGGGCGCTCGTCGGCGGGTGCTTGTCGGCCACGAGCTCGGCGATCTTGATCTCGCCCTTCAGCGCCTTCTCGATCGCCGCCGTGATGCGCTTGGCGCGGCGCATCTCGTCCTCGTCGCGCTCGAAGGCGCGGGAGACGAAGATCGAATCGAGGGCGAAGCCGTCCGTCGTCGTGTAGATCTGCGCGTCGACGATGTTGCCGCCCGCCGCCGCGCAGGCGCCGGTCACGATGGCGAGCAGCCGCGGGTGGTCGGGGGAGTAGACCGTCAGCTCGGTGACGCCCCGCACCGGGTCGGTCTCGACCTCGGTGCCGACGGTGCGGCCGTCCTCGGTCAGGCGCTTGATGAAGCCCGCATTCTTGAACTGGCGCAACGCCTCGACCTTGAGCCAGTAGGCCTGGTTGTGACGGGCCGCGTAGGCATCGAACGCCTCCGAGCCCCAGTCGGTCAGCTGCTCGCGCAGGGCCATCTGGATCAGGCGCACCCGGTCGGTGCGGGCGATCTCGGAATGGCCGCCCGAGAGCACGACCTCGGTCTCGTCGTAGAGGGTTCGGATCAGGGTGCCCTTCCAGGCGGTCCAGACGCCCGGCCCCACCGCCGTGATGTCGGCCACCGTCAGGATGGCAAGGAGGCGCAGCCGCTCCAGGGTCTGCACCACCCCGGCGAACTTCTCGATGGTCTTCGGGTCCGACAGGTCGCGGCTCTGGGCCGTCATCGACATCAGCAGGTGATGCTCGACGAGCCAGGCCACCGTCTCGGTCTCGGACTGATTGAGGCCGAAGCGCGGGCCCAGCCGCTCGGCGATGGCCGCGCCCGCGATGGAGTGGTCCTCCGGGCGCCCCTTGGCGATGTCGTGCAGCAGGATCGCGACGTAGAGCGCCGTGCGGTTGTGGATCGTGCCGATCAGGCGCGAGACCAGGGGGAATTCCTCGTCGACGCGGCCGGAATCGATCGCCGCCAGCACGCCGATCGAGCGCAGCAGGTGCTCGTCCACCGTGAAGTGGTGGTACATGTTGAACTGCATCATCGCGACGATGCGGCCGAAATCCGGGATGAAGCGGCCGAGCACCCCCGCCTCGTTCATCTGCCGCAGGATGGTCTCGGGGGAGTTCTTCGAGGTCAGGATGTCGAGGAAGAGGCGGTTCGCCTCCGTGTCCGAGCGCAGGGAATGCCCGATCAGCCGGAGGCTCCGGTTGGCGAGGCGCTTGGCGTCCGGGTGGATCGCGAGGTTGTGCCGGTCGGCGAGCCAGAACAGCCGGATCAGGTTGACGGGATCGCGCTCGAAGGCGTCCTCGGCCCGCAGGTTCACCCGACCGTGGTCGAGCCAGAAATCCTCCGCCTCGATGGCGGTGGCGCGGAAGCGGTCGCGGAAGCGGCCGATCCAGCGGTCGAGCACCGGGGTGCGCTTGGCGTGGCGCGCCTCGAGTTCCGAGCAGACGATGGCGGTGAGGTCGCCCACGTCCTTGGCGATCAGGAAATAGGCCTTCATGAAGCGCTCGACGCCGGACAGGCCGCCCCGCGCCCCGTAGCCGATGCGCTCGGCGATCCGGGGCTGCAGGCCGAAGGACAGGCGCTCCTCGGACCGGCCCGTGACGAAGTGCATGTGGCAGCGCACCCGCCACAGGAACTCCTCGCAGCGCTCGAACAGGCGGTACTCCTCCGCGGTGAACAGCCCGGCCGCCACGAGCTCCACCTGATCGCGGACCCGGTAGGTATATTTCGCGATCCAGAACAGGGTGTTGAGGTCGCGCAGCCCCCCCTTGCCGTCCTTGACGTTCGGCTCGACGAGGTAGCGCGAGGCGCCGGCCTTGGCGACGCGGGCGTCCCGCTCGCGCAGCTTCGCCTCGACGAACTCGTGGGCGGTCCCGATCACGAGCTCCATGTCGAAGCGCGTCACCATCTCCTCGAACAGGCTGCGCGTGCCGAAGATGAAGCGGGCCTCGAGGAGCGCGGTGCGGATCGTCATGTCCGCGCGGGCCTCGCGCAGGCACTCCTCCACCGAGCGGGTGGCGTGGCCGACCTTCACCTTGAGGTCCCACAGCACGTAGAGCATCGCCTCGACGACGCTCTCCGACCAGGCGGTCTGCTTGTAGGGCAGCAGGAACAGGAGATCGATGTCCGAGCCCGGCGCCATCGTGCCCCGGCCGTAGCCGCCGGTGGCGACCACGGCGAGCTGCTCGCCGGTGGACGGGTTGTCGTTCGGGTAGAGGCGCCAGACCACCGCGTCGTGGATCGCCTTGACGAGGGCGTCCGTGAGGCTGCTGATCGCGCGCGCGCAGGCAATGCCGTCGCGATCCTTCAGCAGGCGCTTCTCGGCCTCCTTGTGGCCGCGCTCCAGAACCTTGCGCAGTTCGGGGACCAGCACGGCGCGCAGTTTCGTCGGCTCGCGGGCCTCGCGGTCGAGATTGTCCAGAACCTTGTCGAAGGCTGCTACGGCGTCAAACATCCTTCCCCCGTAGCATGTTACGCTCAGGCTGCCAGGGGGCGGGCGCGACACGGCGTCGTGACCATCACGAGCATCCCCGGCGCGTTCTCTTCCGCGGAAAATTCGTTTGACTTAAAGAACGCGACTGCCTAGCTCATAGGCGCCGGCGCCAGGGAGAGCGGGCGGCTGAATGGGAGGTTTCCATGACGTTGCGCCTCGACCGCCGGATTTTCGCCGGGACCGTCCTGGGAATCCTCGCCTGCGGGACGCTCGCGCTCTCCGGCGCCGCCCCGGTCCGCGCCGCCGACGTCCAGGAAATCCGCCTCGACTGGGCGACCTACAACCCCGTCAGCCTCGTCCTGAAGGAGAAGGGCTTCCTCGAGGAGGCGCTGAAGCCGCAGGGCATCAAGGTGCGCTGGACGCAATCGCTCGGCTCCAACAAGGCGCTGGAATTCCTCAACGGCGGCGCCATCGATTTCGGCTCCTCGGCGGGGGCCGCGGCGCTGCTCGCGCGCATCAACGGCAATCCGATCAAGGCCGTCTACGCCTTCTCGCGGCCGGAATGGACCGCGCTCGTCACCCGCAAGGACACGGGGATCGCCAAGGTCGCGGACCTCAAGGGCAAGCGCATCGCGGTGACGCGCGGCACCGACCCGCACATCTTCCTGATCCGCGCGCTCCAGGGCGCCGGGCTCACCGAGAAGGATGCCAAGCTCGTCCTGCTGCAGCATCCGGACGGCCGCACCGCCCTCGACCGGGGCGACGTCGATGCCTGGGCCGGCCTCGACCCGATGATGGCCGCGGCCGAGATCGAGAACAACGACGTCCTGTTCTTCCGCGATCCGGCCGCCAACACCTGGGGCGTGCTCGACGTGCGCGAGGATTTCGCCACGGCGCATCCCGAACTCGTCAGGCTCGTGATCGCCGCCTACGAGCAGGCCCGGACCTACGCGCTCAAGAACCCCGAGGCCCTGAAGGCCGCGCTGGTGGCGGCCACGAAGCTGCCCGAGCCCGTCATCGCCCGGCAGATCGAGCGCACGGACCTCAGCCAGCCCGCCATCGGCCCGACCCAGGCCGAGGCGATCCGGGCGGCGGGCGCCGCCCTGCAGCAGGCCGGCGTGATCGCGGCCGACACCAACGTGCAGGCCGCCGTCGACGGGCTGATCGACCCGCAATTCAATCCGGCGCCCGCGCGCTGACGGGGTCCCGGACGGCCGCATGAGCGCACCGACCCTGACGCAGACGGCCCCGCAGACGCCGGCCCCCGCCACGCCGGCCTCCCCGGTGCCCGCGGCCCCGCGCCGGACGGCCGGCCTCGGCCGGGGCCTGCGCCTCGCCCTCGGGCTGGTGCTGCCGCTGGTCCTCGCGGTCGGCTGGGAATGGGCGGTCCGCTCCGGCCTCGCGCCGGGACGCCTGCTGCCGCCGCCGAGCCGGATCGGCGCCACGCTCTACGGCCTCGCGGCCTCCGGCGAGCTGACGACGCACGTGGCGGCGACGCTCCTGCGCGTCGGCCTCGGCTTCGCCTTCGGGGCGGTGGCGGGCATCCTGGTCGGGGCGCTCACCGGAACCCTGCCGCTCGCGCGCGATCTCCTCGACCCGAGCCTGCAGGCGTTGCGGGCGGTGCCGTCCCTCGCCTGGGTGCCCCTGTTCATCCTCTGGCTCGGGATCCTGGAGACGCCGAAGGTGGCGCTCATCGCGGTCGGCGTGTTCTTCCCCGTCTATATCGGGGTGGCGGGCGCCATCGCGTCGGTGGACCGCAAGCTCGTCGAGGTGGGGCGCATCTTCCGCCTCTCGAAGCTGGCGCTCGCGCGGCGCATCCTGCTGCCGGCCGTGCTGCCCGCGACCCTGGTGGCCCTGCGCACCGGCCTCGGCCTCGGCTTCCTGTTCGTGGTGGCGGCGGAGCTGATGGGGGCGTCCGAGGGGTTGGGCTACCTGCTCGTCGACGGCCAGCAATTCAGCAAGCCGGACCAGATCCTCGCCGCCATCATCGCCTTCGCGGTGCTGGGCAAGCTCGCCGACGCGCTGCTCGTCGCGCTGACGCGGCCCCTCGCCCGCTGGCAGGACACGGCCCGGGAGACGTTGTAGCGGGTGGGCCCCGCTCAGGCCTCGCCCTCGTCCGCCGCCTCGGCGGAATCGGACTTCGCCTCGGCCTCGCGGCGCGGCTGCGAACCGCGCGCGCCCTCGACCGGCGGGAACAGCTCCGCGAGCCCGGCGGCGATTCCGTACAGGACCGGGTCCGAAGCCGGCCCGGTGCGGGGTGGATCGAGATCGCTCCGAAACATGAACCCGTACCTTCCCCCCGCGGCGCGCCTTCCTCGTTGCCGCTCGCTTCCGGTAATCCGAGGGGCAGCCCCCGGGCTGCCGTGCAAGGGGGTTAATGCAATGGCGGGCTTTTCGTTTCACGCGAATGTCGCAGGCCGGAGGACCGCCTCAGCCGCGCCGGCGCAGGACCGTCCGGGTGCTCGGGATCGCGCAGGCCGCGGGCTCGACGCGCAGCACCACGCCGCTCGGGCAGAGGGCCTGACAGCCCAGGGCGGCGTCGATCTGGTTGCGCCCGCAGGCTTGCGCGAAGCAGAACCGGCCGAGATCCTCGCAGACGGCCGCGAAGCGCCCCGCCGCGGGCCCGCCGCCGAGATCGGCGGCACCCGCGGGGAGCGCGGCCGCCCCGGCCAGCGCCATCCCGAGCGCGGCGAGGCGGCGGCGGATCGGGTTCGGGAAAGGGGTCACGGCCGCAACGTCTCCGATCGACATTCGCTCAAGCCTGTAGCATCGGGCGGGGCCGACACCCTATGCCATTCCCGTGACACGCCTTCGCCGGATGCGAAGCGCAGGGCGGAGCCGGACGCGTGCTGACGATCGAGGACCTCTCCAAGACCTACGCGGACGGCACGCAGGCGCTCTCCGGCATCGGCCTCGACGTGCCGGCGGGCGAGATCGTCGCGCTGATCGGCGGCTCGGGCTGCGGCAAGACCACCCTGCTGCGCCTCGTGGCCGGGCTCGACCGGGCGAGCGCGGGCACGATCCGGCTCGACGGCGAGCCGATCGCGGCCCCCCATCCGGGGGTCGGCCTGGTGTTCCAGGAGCCGCGCCTGCTGCCCTGGCTCAGCGTCGCCGGCAACGTCGCCTTCGGGCTCGCCGACCTGCCCCGGGCCGAGCGGCGCGCCCGCGTCGCCCACGCGCTGGAGCGGGTGGGCCTCGCCGAGCATGCCGGGCGCTGGCCGCGGGAGCTCTCGGGCGGGCAGCAGCAGCGCGTCTCGATCGCCCGCGCCTTCGTGGCGAACCCGCGGGTGCTCCTCCTCGACGAGCCGTTCTCGGCGCTCGACGCCTTCACCCGGCGCGACCTCCACGGGCACCTGCTCGCCCTGTGGGCGGAGACGCGCCCGACGGTGCTCATCGTCACGCACGATGTCGGCGAGGCGGTGGCGCTGGCCGACCGGGCCGTGGTGATGCGCCCGAAGCCCGGGCGCCTCGACGACGCCGTCGCGCTGCCGCTCCCCCGCCCGCGCGACCCGGCCGCGCCCCAGAGCGAGGCCGCCACCCGGACGATCCTCGCCGCCCTCGACCGCTCGCTGCGCCCGGCCGAGGCGGCGCCCGTCAACGCGAACTGGTGGTAGTGACTGGTCTCGCGGGCGGCTCGGCTGGCCGAAGCCGGACAGTCACGCTAGATCGCGACGCACGACCCATCATCAACGAGGAAACGCCCATGGACGCCACCGCCCTGCGCGCCCTTCAGGCTCCCCTGAAGGACCAGTACCGCAACACCCCGGATTCCGCCGTCATCACCCTCAGGGCCAAGGGCTCCCTCGACGACACCGGCATCGCCTGCAAGGTCGAGACCGGCCGGGCGCTCGCCGTGGCGGGGCTGCATCCGGCCACCGGCGGCTCGGGGGCGGAACTGTGCTCGGGCGACATGCTGCTTGAGGCTCTGGTGGCCTGCGCGGGCGTGACCCTGAAGGCGGTCGCCACCGCCCTGGAGATCCCGCTGCGCGCCGGCACCGTCTCGGCCGAGGGCGACCTCGATTTCCGCGGGACGCTCGGGGTCGACAAGGAGGCGCCCGTGGGCTTCCGCGCCATCCGCCTGGCCTTCGCCCTCGACACCGACGCCCCCCAGGAGAAGCTCGACCAGCTCCTCAAGCTGACGGAGCGCTACTGCGTGGTGTTCCAGACCCTCAACCACAAGCCGGAACTCGCGGTCAGCGCGACCAAGGGCTGAAGACCGCGACCCGGGCGGGGCGGCGCGCATGGCCGCCCCCGCTGATCCCTCCGCGCGCCGCCCGAGCGGCGCGCGGGTCTTGTCGTGGCGCGCCTCAGACCATCGCGGGCTTGGCGTGGACCGGCGCGGCCGAGAGCCCGAGCCAGTTCCGGCGCATCGGCTTCAGCACGAAATAGGCGAGGATGGCGGTCAGCAGGTCGAGGCCGATCGCGATCGAGAAGACCGGGATCCAGTTGCCGGCCGAATCGTGGATCAGCGCTGCGACCGGGCCGCCGAGGAGCGAGCCGACGCCCTGCGCCATGTAGAGGAAGCCGTAATTCGTGGTGGCGTGCTTGGTCCCGAAGGTGTCGGTGAGGATCGAGGGGAACAGCGAGAAGATCTCGCCCCAGGCGAAGAACACCACCCCGGACAAGAGCGCGAACGCGTAGGCGTTCTGGCGATAATAGAGCAGCAGGCAGATCGCCAGGGCCTCGCCGGCGAAGGCGATCGCCATCGTCTGCTCACGACCGATATGGTCCGAGACCCAGCCGAAGAAAGGTCGGGTCAGGCCGTTGGTGATGCGGTCGAAGGTGAGGGCGAAGGGCAGCGCCGCGAAGCCGAACACCAGGGCGTCGGCGACGCCGAACTCGCGGGCGAAGCTCGCGAAGTTCGCCACCACCATCAGGCCGCCCGTCGACATCATCGCCATCATGCCGAACATCAGCCAGAACAGGGGCGTGCGCAGCATCGCCTTCGGGGCGGTGTCCTCAGCCGCGGCGATGATCCGGGCTTCCGGCAGCGCCGGCAGTTCACTGGGCTCCGGGGCACGCAGGCCGAGCGCCGCCAGCACGCCGACGCCGCCCAGGATGCAGCCGAACACGAGCAGGGTGTGGCGGAAATCCGTGGCCGCCATCAGGTCGGTGATCGGGAAGGTGGTGATCATCGCGCCCATGCCGTAGCCGGCCGCGACCACGCCCACCGCGAAGCCCCGGCGGTCCGGGAACCAGCGCACCATCAGGCCGACGATGCCCACGTAGACGATGCCGGTGCCGAGGCCGCAGAGAAGCCCGTAGGTGGCGTAGAGGGAAAACAGGCTCTCGGCGTAGGAGGCCGCGACCCAGCCGAGGCCGCTCAGCGCCGCGCCGATCGCGATCATCAGCTTGGCGCTGAAGCGCTCGATCAGCCAGCCCTGCACCGGCGAGAAGAAGGTCTGCAGCACGATCACCAGCGTGAAGGTGATCTGCACCGCGGCGAGCGAGGCGCCGGTGCTCGTCTGGAAGGGTTTGACGAACAGGGTCCAGACATATTGCGGGCTCGAGATCGTCATCATCACGACGAGCCCGAGCAGAAGCTGCACCCATCGGCGGCGTTGATGAATCTTATCCATTACGGTCTCCAGCGACCATAGACCTTGAGCAATAATTGTGCCGTCATGGCACCAAAGGCGAAGCTTAAGCAAAACACAAAAGGACTAACCAAGCGTCCTCTTCTAAGATCGCTTGCTCGACTGAATACGTTCCGAAATGCTCGACTCAGGCACGGAGCTCACAGGCCCAGCGCGCCGCCGTCCGAGCGGGGATCGTGCATCGCCTCGATGCGGCCGTTGCCGGGGTGGCGCACGAGCATGCCGGCATGGCCGAGCGAGTCGATATAGGCGCCGCCGAGCTCCTCGATCTCGTGGCCCATGCGCCGCAGGGCCGCGATGCAGCCCGAGTCGAAGCGGTCCTCGACCTTCACGGTCAGGGATTCGGCGCCCCAGGTCCGCCCGTAGAGCAGGCGCGGCGCGTCCACGGCCTCCGCCGGGCTCATGCCGTAATCCGCATAGCGCGTGAACACCTGCGCCTGAAATTGCGGCTGCCCGTCGCCGCCCATGCTGCCATAGGCCGTCACCCTGCCGTCATCGAAGGCAGCGAGCGCCGGAATCAGGGTGTGGAAGGGCCGCCGCCCCGGCTCCAGGGGGTTCACCGCCTGGGGGTCGAGGGAGAACGACATGCCGCGGTTCTGCCAGTGGATGCCGGTTCCGGGCAGGACCATGCCGGAGCCGTATTCCCAGTAGATCGACTGGATGTAGGAGACGGCCATCCCGTCCCCGTCGATCACGCCCATCCAGACCGTGTCACCCTCGCCCGGGTTGCGCAGGGGCAGGCTCGCGGCGCGGGTCATGTCGATGGCCGCCGCCTCGCGGGCGACGCTCTCGGGCGTGAGGACGCGCGCGGGGTCGGTCCGCAGGCGGTCGAAATCCGTCACCACCCGGTCGCGGATCGCGAAGGCGCGCTTCGTCGCCTCGATCAGCCCGTGGTAATACGCGGCCGTCTCGGGCGCGCGGATGTTGAGCCGGTCGACGATGCCGAGGATCAGCAGCGCGGCGAGCCCCTGGGTCGGCGGCGGGAAATTGTAGATCGTGGCGTCGCGCCGCCGGATCGACAGGGCCTGGCGCTCGCGGGGCCCGTAGGCCTCGAGATCGGCCCGGGTCACGGGGGCGCCGAGGCGCTCGAGATCGGCGGCGATCTCGCGGCCGATATCGCCCCGGTAGAAGTCGTCGAGCCCCGCATGGGCGAGCTGCTCGAGGGTCGCGGCCAGCGCCGGCAGACGCCGCGTCTCGCCGGCGGGCCAGGGCTTGCCGTCCTTCAGGAAGGTCGCGGCGAAGTTCGGCGCGTCGTGCAGGGTGTCGAGTTCCTTCGGGACGTAGCGCGCCTCGGAGGGCGAGACCGGGCAGCCCTCGCGAGCGTGCCGGATCGCGTCGGCGAGGAGCGTGTCGAGGGGCAGCCGCCCGCCCAGCGCCCGGGCGAGCTCGCGGGCGAGCGCCCAGCCGCCGATGGCGCCCGCCACCGTCACGGCCGCGTCGGGTCCGCGCGCGGGAATCGCGTCGTAGCCCCTCTCGCGGTAGCGCTCCCGCGTCGCGAGGCGCCCGGCCGGGCCGCAGGCCTCGATGCCGCGCACGCGCCCGCTCGCCTCGCGCACCAGCCAGAAGCCGTCGCCGCCGATGCCGTTCATGTGCGGGTAGGCCACCGCGATCGCCGCCGCCATGGCGATCATGGCCTCGATGGCGTTGCCGCCCTGCGCCAGCACGGTCTGGCCGGCCTGCGCCGCGAGGCTGTGGGGTGCGGCGACGGCGGCTGAGGAGAAGGTCGGGGTCTCGGGCATGGGGATCCGCTCGCAAGGCTCGAACCGCCGATGGCTTACGGGAGGCGGACCCGGTCTGCAAAGGGGCGGGCGACCGCCCGGCCGCGCGGTCACAAGCGCGTGAATCCGCCCGCTATCCCCGCTGAAATAACCTGAGAGAAATTTATACGGATTACTATTACCTCAGGTTTGATAAAGGGTGGGTCGACGCTCTCCCACGCAACGGTTGCCCATGTCCGGGACGCTCTATTTCGGCGACAATCTCGACGTCCTGCGCGAGCACGTGGCCGAGGCCAGCGTCGACCTGATCTATCTCGACCCGCCCTTCAACTCGAAGGCCACCTACGCGATCCTGTTCCGCTCCCCCGATGGCAGCAAGAGCTCCTCGCAGATCAAGGCCTTCGAGGACACGTGGTCGTGGAACGACAGCTCCGAGCGGGCCTTCGACGACGTCATGGGCGCGGGCCGCACGGAGGTGGCGAACCTGCTCCGCTCCATGCGCCAGTTCCTCGGCGACAACGACATGATGGCCTACCTCGCCATGATGTCGGTGCGCTGCCTCGACCTGCACCGGGTCCTGAAGCCGACGGGCTCGCTCTATCTCCACTGCGACCCCACCGCGAGCCACTATCTCAAGCTCATCCTCGACGCGGTGTTCGGGGTGAGGCAGTTCCGCAACGAGATCGTCTGGCGGCGCACCCGCGGTCATTACGACCGCAAGCTCGCCAAGTTCGGGGCCGTCCACGACACGATCCTGTACTACAGCAAGTCGGACGCGCGCCGGTTCAACCCGATCCTGCTGGAGCGCGAGGGCGCCGCCCCGAAGACCCACGACCTCTTCGTTCACACCGACGGCAAGCTCTACCGGAAGGGCGATTGCCGCGCGCCCGGCAACCGCGGGCCGCTCTACGACTGGAACGGCCACAGCTTCCACTGGCGTTTCTCACCAGAGGAGCGCGACCGGCTGATCGCGGAGGGGCGCATCGTCTATACGCGCAGCGGCATGCCGCGGGTGCTGCGCCCACTCGGCAACGGACGCGGTACGCCGCTCCAGGACATCTGGACCGACATCGACGCCCTCAACTCGGGTTCGGCCGAGATCCTGGGCTACCCGACCCAGAAGCCCGTGGCCCTGCTCGAGCGCATCATCGCCGCCTCGTCCGAGCCCGGGGACGTGGTGCTCGATCCCTTCTGCGGCTGCGGCACGGCGGTCCACGCCGCGCAGAAGCTGCGCCGGCAATGGATCGGCATCGATGTGACGCCGCTCGCCATCAACCTGATCGCGCGCCGCCTCGGCGAGGCCTTTCCGTCGGTCCTGTTCAACGTCCGGGGCATCCCGCGCGACATGGACGGCGCGCGGGAGCTGGCGCTGCGGGACAAGCACCTGTTTCAGCTCTGGTGCGTCGACCTCGTCGACGCCCAACCCTACCGCGACGGGCGCAAGGGCGCCGACGGGGGCATTGACGGGCTGATCTACTTCAAGCCGGACGGGGGCAGCACGCGGGCCGTGATCGTCTCGGTGAAGGGGGGCGCGCATGTGGGCGTCGGGCAGATCAAAGACCTGCACGCCACGATGATCCGCGCGCAGGAGCCCATGGGGCTGTTCGTGACGCTGACGCCGCCGACGCGGCCGATGGAGCGCGAAGCCGCCGCCGCCGGCCTCTACGATGCCGGCCATCACCGGGTGCCGCGCATCCAGATCCTGACCATCGCGCAATTGCTGCAGGGCCTGCGTCCCAAGATTCCCTTCGGGCACAGCCTGAGCTTCAAGAAGACGGCGCGGGAGCGGGATCGGGCGGCGCAGGCGCGCCTCGACCTCGATTGAGGCCTGCGCGGGCCGCATCGTCGCGCCGCTCAAGCCAGGCGCGATCGCCGCCCTATCTCCTCCGGCAGCATGCTGATTTTCGAGTGGGTCGTCGGCGTCCTCCTGGGCGCGGTGTTGCTGGCGGCACTGGCGCGTCGGGTGGGGGCGCCCTATCCGGCCTTCCTGGCCCTCGGCGGGGTGGCACTCGCCTTCGTGCCCGGGGTCCCCAACCTGAAGCTCGATCCGGAACTGGCGCTCGCCCTGTTCCTCGCCCCCGTCCTGCTGGATGCCGGCTACGACACCTCGCTGCGCGACCTCAAGACGAACTGGCGCCCGATCGCCGGGCTCGCCTTCGGGGCGGTGGCGGTGACGACGATCGCGGTGGCGCTCGTGGCCAAGGCCCTCGTGCCGGGCATGCCCTTCGCGGCCTGCATCGTGCTCGGGGCCATCGTGGCGCCCCCCGACGCGGTCGCGGCGCTCTCGGTCCTGCGGCATGTCAGCCTGCCCCACCGGCTCACCACGATCCTGCGCGGCGAGAGCCTGCTCAACGATGCGGGCTCGCTCCTCGTCTACCGGCTCGGGGTCGTGGCGGCGATCACCGGCACCTTCAACCCCTCCGAGATCGCCCCGACCTTCCTGATCGGGGTCGTCGGCAGCCTCGTGGCGGGGCCGGTCCTCGCCTTCGCGTATGTGGGAGTGATGCGCCGCTTCCAGGATACCGCGAGCGTGATCGTGCTGCAATTCGTGGCGGCCTTCGGCATCTGGATCGCCGCCGAGGGCCTGGAGCTCTCCGGCGTTCTCACCGTCGTCACCTTCGCCATCACGGTGGCGCGCTACTCGCCCGGCATCACGGCGCCGCGCACCCGCATCCTGTCCTACGCGGTGTGGGACACGGCGGTGTTCGTCCTCAACGTCCTCGCCTTCGTGCTGATCGGCATCCAGATCTCGCCGATCCTCGAGCGCCTGAACCAGGCCGAGCAGGTCTCGGCGTCGCTTCTCGCCGGAATGGTCTTCCTCACGGTGGTCCTCACCCGCATCGCCTGGGTGCTGCCCGCGAGCTGCATCGACCGCCTCGAATTCACCGGTCCCCGCAAGGGGCGGCGGGAACCGGCCGCTTCGGCGGAGGAGGAATGCGCTCCGCCGGGCCTCGGCCTCCGGGCCGCCGTGGCGGTGTCGTGGTCGGGCATGCGCGGCATCGTCACCATCGCGACGGCGCTGGCCCTGCCGCAGGGGGGCCCGGACGGCGGCTTCCCCGACCGCGACCTGATCGTGTTCACGGCCTTCTGCACGGTGATCGGCACCCTGGTGGTGCAGGGCCTGACCCTGGGCCCGCTCCTGGCGCGGCTCGGGCTGGAGGACGACGATCCCGTCGGCCAGGAAGTCGGCCGGGCGCGGGCCGAGGCCTACGCGGCGGCCCTGGAGAGCCTCGATTCCAAGGCGTCCGAGGGCCCGGAGGTCGTGGCGACCGAGGCCCTGCGCGAGGAGTTCCGGGCGGCCCTCGAGGAGGCCAGGACCCACGACGAGGGCCGCGCTCCCGAGACCCTGCCCTCGGATGCCGTCCGGCGCCGCGCCATCGCGGCCGCCCGCGACACGGTGCTGCGCCTGCGCAAGGAAGGCCGCATCGGCGACGATGCCTACTACGTCCTCGAGGAGGAGTTCGACTGGGCCGAGCTCAACGCGACCCCCCGCGCCGAGACCTGAGGGGCGGTCAGGCGGAGCGCCCGAGCCGCGCCTCGATCGCGTCCCAGACCGAGACCGCGAGGTCGGGGCCGCCGAGGCGCTTGATCGCCCGGATGCCCGTGGGCGAGGTGACGTTGATCTCCGTCAGGTGCCCGTCGATCACGTCGATGCCGACGAGGATCAGGCCGCGCCGCCGGAGTTCGGGACCGATCGTGGCGCAGATCTCGCGTTCGCGCGCGGTGAGGTCGGAGGCCGCCGCGGCGCCCCCCCGCACCATGTTCGAGCGGATGTCGTTGAGGGCCGGGACCCGGTTGATCGCCCCCATCGGCTCGCCGTCGACCAGGATGATGCGCTTGTCGCCCTCGGTGATCTTCTCGAGGAAGCGCTGCACCACCCATTGTTCGCGGAAGGTGGCGCTGAACAGGTCGAACATCGAGCCGAAATTCGGGTCCTGCTCCGAGACCCGGAACACCGCCGCGCCCCCGTGCCCGTGCAGGGGCTTCATCGCGATGGTGCCGTGCTCGCGCCGGAACGCCTCGATCTCCGCCTTGTCGCGGGTGATGAGCGTCGGCGGCATCAGCTCGGGGAAGTCGAGGACGAACAGCTTCTCGGGGGCGTTGCGGACCTCGACCGGGTTGTTCACCACCAGCGTCTCGGGGTGCACGTGCTCGAGGATGTGGGTTGCCGTGATGTAGGCCATGTCGAAGGGCGGATCCTGGCGCATCAGCACCACGTCGGCCTCCGAGAGGTCGATCCGCTCGATCGGGCCGAGACTCGCATGGGCGCCCTCGACGTCGCGCACCGTCAGCGGCTCGACCCGCGCCGTGGCGCGCCGGCCCTGGAGCGAGAGCCGTTCGGGGGTGTAGTGGAGGAGCCGGTGCCCCCTCGCCTGCGCTTCGAGCAGCAGGGCGAAGGTGGTGTCCCCGGCGATCCGGATCGCCTGGATCGGGTCCATCTGGACCGCCACGGTGAGGGCCATGTGCGTCTTCTACCTCGGTGGAACGGGATGCGAGGGCCGCCCCCTCCGGTCACCCTCGGCAGCCTTGGCCGAACGATCCGGCCGAGTCTACTCGGCAGTCCAACCGGCCCGGTCGCCGCCTAGTTGTTCGGCATCGACTTCGAGCCGGAGCGGCGGTCGTAGTCGCCGATCGCGGAGCGGCACTCGGGGGAGAGGCGCTTGCGGTTGCGCGTCATGCACTTCTCCGCGTCGTCGCTGTTGGGATCGACGCCTGCGCAAAGCCGGAAATAATCGTTCGCGCAGCCGAGTTGCAGGCCCTGGTCCTCGCGCTGCGCGAGGGCGGGGCTCGCCGCCAGCAGCAGGAATGCGAACGGAGCGACCTTCAGGGCGGCCGAGCGGCCCAGCAGCGCGGCGCACGCGCGTCGTGAGGTATCCAGTCGCATCCAGCCTTGTCCTTCGGTGTCGTTGAGAGAGAGACGGCATATCGGGCATGCCGGTGGCTAGGCAAGCGTCGGCGCCCGATGCGGTTCCGCCCGGACCGGTCACGAATCCAAGCCTGTTGCGAAACTGCGTCGCTCCGAAAATCCGGTCCCCGAGACAAAGGGGCCCCGTTCGCGGAGCGAACGGGGCCGAGTGCAAGGGAGGAAACGCCCGCCATGGGCATCCGGAGCGATGCAAGGGGCACGCCAGCCCGATTGGATCGCTTTGCTCGGCGACGTTGCGCCCCAGGGCTGAAGCACCCGGAAATCCCATCGGCGGCCCGGCAACGCTCCGTTAACCATGCCGTGCTGATGTCCCCCTACGCCCTTGTCGATGGAGCCGAGCGGCGAACGCGACGCGCCGGCCTCATCCCGGTCCCGAAGCCGGGAACACCGCCAGGAAACCTGCCATGATCCGAACCCGAGAGACCACGCCGAGCCTCGGCGGACCGCCACGCACCACCGGGACCGTCCTCGCCTTCCCGGCCGGCCAGCGCCCCCGGCGCGAGGGACCGGCCACGGGCGAGCCCCGCGGCGAGATCCTGCTGTTCCTGGGCGTGCGCTACGAGCGGGTGGCCGAGCCGGATGCCGCTCCGGCGGCGCCGCGGCGCTGCCATTCCTGACCACGCCCCGAACACGATCGCCGCGGCCGTCGGGCGGCCCGCTGCCGATCGGAGAGCCTGTCCGGCCATCATGAGACCGACCCGCTCCCGTCCCGTCCGATCCGCGCAAAGGTGCGGCCTCCCCGAGTCCGGCCCCGCCGCGACGATGCCGCGCAAGCTGGCCGGGCTCGGCCTCCTCGTCCTGCTCGGCTCCTGCGCGCAGGAGGGTGATTTCGGGCGGCCGAAGGCGGGGGCCTGGAACAGCCTCGTCGAGACCACCGGCACGCTCGCGGCCCGCGAGCGCGGCGAGCCCGCCTCCCGCTTCCCCCTCACCGACGAGGAGCGCGTCCTGCGCGACCGCGCCTGGCGCTTCCTGATGCCAGCGGCGGGCCACGACGCCTTCCTCGACGTGCTGGCGAACCTCACCCGCACCCGCGTGCTGCCGCCGGCCTGGCGCGTCCCGGACGTCGCGGCCTACCACGCCACCCTGATCTCCGAATCCTTCCGCTCGCCGGTCTCGCGCTACCGCCGCCTCTCCGAGGATGCGACCGCGGACGGGCGCCTGATCCCGGGCTTCGCGGCGGTGGCGGCGCGGGTGACGGACGCCGACGCCCTGCGCCTGCGCAGCCTGCCCTTCGTGAAAGTGTTGGACGATTTCGACGTGCGCAACGCCGCCATGCGGGTGGCCGAGAACCGCTGCCTGATCGCCTGGGTGCGCCTGGAGGTGGGCGGGCGGGTGGCGCGCTACCGCTACGCCCTGGAGCACCTCGTGATCGAGGTGCCGGGCCCCGAAGCCCTCGGCGTCGAGCGCATCCTCGCGGCCCTCGACGGCCGCCGCGCCCTCCTGGAGCCGCTGCTGCCCCCCGACGCGGCCCTGCGCTGCGGCCTCGCCGGTGTCGAGGCGCCCGTGACGGTGCTGGCCCCGGCCGAGCGGCCCCTCGTCACCAAGGACTGACGGGCCGCCCCGCCTCAGCCGTTCGGCTTGGCCGGCTCCTCGCTCGGGCTGTCGATGGTGCAGGAGACGGCCTGGACCGCCTCGTTGGCGGCGGGCCGCTGGCTCGGCAGGGCGGCGATCACCCGCACCACGACGTAGCCCTGGCGCTCGGGGGCGACGATGCGGACGTCGCGGCTCGGCTCGTTCTCGTCGTCGTTGGCGAGCGCCTCGTCGTACTGGGCCCGGGTCAGGATCACGAGGTCGAGGGCGCCGCGCACCGCGGCCTGGTCGGTGACGGCGTAGAAGGCACCGCGGCGCCCGTGCACGGCGAGCGACAGCATCTGCGGCCCCGTGCGGGCCGAGACCCGCATCGGCCCGTCCTCGAGGTTGTAGGCGCAGACGCCCACCGCCACGGAGGGGTCGGGGATCGGCAGCCACGCCTCGGCGGGGGCCGGGTTGTCGCCGGTCGACAGCGTGTAGATGCGCTGCGGGTGGTCGAGGCTCTCGCTGGTGCCGGAACGCGTCAGCGCGTCGCTCTCCGAGAGCGCCGGGATGGCCAGGACCGTGACGATGTGGACGAGGCCGGCCAGGACCAGCCCGCACAGGGTCGCGAAGAGGAAGCGGGGCCTCATGAGCGGCACCCCAGCCGGGTGATGGCGGGCAGGGAATCGCGGTCGAGGGAGCCGGTGCTCGCCGCCACGGGGGTGTCGTAGAGGCGCAGCGCCAGCCGCACCGGGCCGCTGGCGCGGGGGCTCGGCAGCCAGTTGCCGGGCTCGACCTCGGGCCCCACCATGATGACGAAGCGGCCGTCGCGCTCACGCAGGATCTCGGTGGAGGTGAAGCCCTCCCGCATCGGCGGCCGGGCAGGGTCGCGGGCGCCGCGGCCCGCGATCGTCAGGGTCCAGGCGCGGGCGGGCGGGGTGACGCCGGCCAGCCGGTAGGTGCAGGTGGCGTCCAGCGTCGCGCCGGAATCGTCGGTCGCGGCGGTGACCAGCATGCCCTCGCCCACCGCCAGGGGGATCTCGCCCCGGCGCGCGTTGACGGCGCGGGCGTAAGGGTCGGCCCCGACCGAGCCGGTGCGCGGCCACGCCGTCCAGGGGCCGATGCTGACGCCTCCGAAGGGATAGCCGCCCCGCGTCGCCCAATCGGCGCTGGCGAGGCCGAGGCCGGCTCCGAGCGCCAGGGCGTAGAGCACGAGCCCGACATTCGAGGTCTTGCGCAGGAATCGGCCGGCCGATCGGCCGACCGTCCGGCCGACCAGGCCGCCGACGGATCCGCCGGACGGGCGGCCGGCCCCCTCCGCCGTCTCGGCGCGCGGCGCCCGTAGCCGTCCCAAGGTCTCGCTCACGCTCGTCACGACCCGCCGCGCCTCACGGAATTCCGATGCGGCCACCGACGGAGCGGGTGCCCTCGGCCACGCTGCCGGTCGGGGCGTTGCTCGCCGCGGGCTTGCCATCGCCGGCCGCGGGCTTGCCATCGCCGGCCGCGGGCTTGGCATCGCCGGCCGCGGGCTTGCCGGGCGCCGGCTTCGCGGCGCCGGCGCTCGCCGGCTCGACGGTGCGGAACAGCCCGTTCAGGCTGCCGATGACCTCGAAGGAGCGCCGCGAGATCTTGCCGGCGGCGCTCGCCGCCGCGTTGACGGGCGCGGCGGTGCTGGCGCTCGCCTGCGCGGCCGGACGGTTGCCGTCCTTCAGGCCGGGCATCGGCTTCAGCTCGATGCCCTGGTGGGCGGTCTCCATCACGTCGTGCCAGGTCGTGGCGGGCAGGGAGCCGCCGGTCATCTTGTTCGTCGAGGTATGGTCGTCGTTGCCGTACCAGACGGCGCCCACGTAATTGCCCGTATAGGCCACGAACCACGCGTCCCGGTAGGCGTTCGTGGTGCCGGACTTGCCCGCGACCTTGATGCCCTCGAGCTGGGCCCGCTTGCCGGTGCCCTCCTCCACGACCTTGTTCAGCATGAAGTTCATGTCGGCGACGACCTGGGTCGAGAGCACCTGCTCGGGCTTCTCGTCGTCGTGGCGGTAGATCACCTCACCGGCGGAGTTCTTCACCTCCATGGCCGCGTAGGGCTTCGCCCGCTTGCCGCCGTTGGCGAAGACCGCGTAGGCGGCGGCCTGGTCGATCACGTTCACCTCGGCCGAGCCGATCGGCAGGGAGACCGAGTCGGTGAGCGGCGTGGTGATGCCCATGGCGTGCGCGGTCTCGATGATCTTGCCGCGCCCGGCCTTGGCGGCCCGGGCCTCGTGGCTGATGCCCATCGCCTTGCCGAGGGCGATCGAGACCTTGATGGGGATCGTGTTGATCGATTTCGCCACCGCGAGCCACAGCGGCTGCCGGCCCGAGAACGAGCGCCCGTAATTCTGCGGGCACCAATTGCCGATGCAGACGGGGGAATCGACCACCGTCGTGTCCGGCCGGTACTGGCCGGAGGCGAGGGCCGCCGCGTAGACGTAGGGCTTGAACGAGGAGCCGGGCTGGCGCAGCGCATCGGTGGCCCGGTTGAACTGGCTCTCGCCGTAATCGGCGCCGCCGACCATCGCCCGGAGCGCCCCGTCCGGGTCGAGGATGACCATCGCGGCCTCGTCCACGTCGTACTGGTCGCCGAACTTGCGCAGCACGCCCGCCACGACCTCGTCGGCCTTCTTCTGGATGCCGATGTCGAGGGGCGTCTTCACGGTGAGCACCCGGTCGCTGCGGAGCTTGCCCGCATCCGCCATGCCCTTGATCTCGCCGAAGGCCCAGTCGAGGTAGTAATCGGCCGTGATGTCGCGGGTGCGCGTCACCGGCGTCGCCGGGTTGCGCAGGGCCGTCTGGATCTGGCCCTCGGTGACGAAGCCCGCCTCGACCATGTTGTGCAGCACGTCCACCGCCCGGGCGCGGGCCGCCGGCAGGTTCACGTGGGGGGCGTATTTCGTCGGCGCCTTGAACAGGCCCGCGAGCATGGCGGCCTCGGCGAGGCTGATGTCCTTCAGCGGCTTGCCGAAATAGTAATCGGCCGCCGCCACCGCCCCGAAGGTGCCCCCGCCCATGTAGGCGCGGTCGAGGTAGAGCTTCAGGATCTCGTTCTTGGTCAGGTGGCTCTCGAGCCAGAGCGCCAGGAAGGCCTCGTTGATCTTGCGCTCCAGCGAGCGCTCGTTTGTGAGGAACAGGTTCTTGGCGAGCTGCTGCGTGATCGAGGAGCCGCCCTGGGTGTTGCCGCCGCCCCGCGAGTTCGAGACCACGGCCCGCAGGGTGCCGATCGGGTCGATGCCCCAATGCTCGTAGAAGCGCCGGTCCTCGGTCGAGACCAGCGCCTTGATCATGATGTCGGGGAAGTCGTCGAGCTTCAGCGAATCGTCGTGCTTGATGCCCCGGCGCCCGACCTCGGTGCCGTAGCGGTCGAGGAAGGTGACGGCGAGGTCCTGCTGCTTCAGCCAGTTGTCGCTCGTCAGGTTGAAGGCGGGCTGCGCCAGCGCCAGCATCAGGATCGCGCCGCCGGTCCCGACCGTGACGCCCTCGCTCGTGAGGTCGAGGACGACGCGCTTCCAGCCGCGGACCGACAGCGCGCTCATGCGCTCCTGGAAGCGGCCATAGGCCTCCCCCGTCGAGCGCCCGCTGTCGTACAGGCCCGCATTGACCCAGGCATCGAAGGCGAGGGCCGCGTGCCGGATCCGCGTCGTCAGGGAGGTGAGGTTCGGCAGGCGCACGATCTGATCCGGTTCCTCGGGCACCCAGGGTTGTGGCGGTCCGCGGCTTTCCGCCTCCGCCCGTCCGGCCCCATCTCTACCAAGCCCCGGGCCCGACCGCGAGGCTTAACGCGCGGCGGATACCGGGGACGATTCTACGCAGGCCCTGCCCCGCATTCCTCCGCGACAACGCGCCCGGGTCTGCGCGGACCCGCGCCATCGCCGCAAGTCTGCGCGGACCCGCGCCATCGCCGCAAGATTGCAGGAACCTTGATGCAGGATTGGGGCGCGCGGGTGGCGGGGATGGCGGCGCCGCTTGCTCCCCGGCCCGCCTTGCGGCAGAGGGGAGCCGATCCGCTCACACTCCATGTCGACGAGGCACTCCCGATGGGGGACCGCACGGCTGGGCGCCGCACCGGCGCCCCCGCATCCGAGCCGTTCTGGCGCACCAAGACCCTCGACGCGATGACGCCGTCCGAGTGGGAGAGCCTGTGCGACGGCTGCGGGCGCTGCTGCCTGCTCAAGCTCGAGGACGAGGACACGGGCGAGGTCTACCACACCGATGTCGGCTGCACCCTCCTGGACGGCCTCGGCTGCCGCTGCCGCGACTACGCCAACCGCCAGAAGCGGGTGCCGGATTGCGTGCGCCTGACGCCCCAGGCCGTGCGCACCATCCCGTGGCTGCCCCCGACCTGCGCCTACCGCCTCGTGCGCGACGGCGAGGACCTGTTCGACTGGCATCCCCTGGTCTCGGGCCGCGCCGCGAGCGTGCACGAGGCCGGCGTCTCGGTGCGCGGGCGCCTCTCGGGCAACGAGGAGGAATTCACCGAGGACGAATTGCCCGACCAGATCGTCGCCTGGCCGGGCCGGCCGCCCGGTCTCGACGAGGATTGAGGCCGCGCCGGCCTCGGTCACGCTCGATTGAAGCTCAGCCGAAGTCGATCGCAGGAACCGCCCGATCTCCCCCCGGTTTCCCGTGCAGGCATCCGGCGCAGATCCCACTGCGCACCGGTCAAGCTCAAGCACACAGGGAGCACGCAATGGGCCTCTTCACGACGCCGATCAAGACGATGGACGACCTGTTCACGCATATGCTGCAGGACATCTACTACGCAGAGCAGCAGATCACCAAAGCTCTGCCGAAGATGATCGACAAGGCGGGCGAGCCGCAACTCAAGCAGAGCTTCGAGAAGCACCTGCGCGAGACGGAAGGCCAGATCAAGCGCCTCGACCAGGCGTTCGAGCAGCTCGGCAAGACGGCCAAGGGCGTCGAGTGCGCGGCGATCAACGGCATCATCGCCGAGACCAAGGAGATGATGAGCGATGTCGGCGACCAGACGGTTCTCGACGCGGCCCTGATCGCGGGCGCGCAGGCGGTCGAGCACTACGAGATCACCCGCTACGGCACCATCATCGCCTACGCCAAGCAGCTCGGGCACGACAACGTCGCGAGCCTGCTCGGCCAGACCCTCGACGAGGAGCGCGCCACCGACAAGACCCTGACGGGCCTCGCCGAGGCGAGCATCAACCGCAAGGCGGCCTGAGACCGCGGCGGCCTCAAGGCTGCGGCGGCCTCAAGACCGCGGCGCGTCCTTTCCGGCGAGCAGGCGCCCGCCGGCGAGGCCGTTCAGCCCGATGATGGCGCCGACCGCGAGGGCGTGCATCAGGAGGTCGGTCGCCGTCGCGTCATGGGGGTGGAAGGGCACAAGCAGGGCCGCCGCCGCCGCCGCCGCCGCGAGGCCGCCCAGCGCCGCCGTGAGGGTCGGGTGCAGCGGGCAGGCCCGGCGCAGCATCACCACGAGCAGCAGCGAGAGCGGCAGCGACACGCCGACCAGGAAGGTGAAGCAGCTCTCGACCTCCCGCGTCCCGGGGATGTCGGTGCTCGGCGCCAGGATGCCGCGCAGGCAGCCGAGGCCGCTCGCGCCGATCCACAGGAGCGCGGGCCCGACGGGCAGCAGGGCCCAGCGCAGGGACCGGCCGGGCACGCTGATCTGGAAGGCCGCAAACGCCGCGGTCGCCGCCGTCAGGACCGCCGCGAGGGCGGCGACCCGCAGGTCGGGCACGCTCATGCGCGCGCGCAACCCCTCGATGTCGGCCATCGGCATCAGGAGCACGCCGAACCCGAGGGCGACGGCGATCCAGGCGAGGGCGCGCAATCCGGGCGGCGGCAGGCGCCGCACCGGCGCGAGGCCGCCGACGAGGCTCTCGACCAGACGATCGTGCTCGGAACTGCGATTCTGGCGCGACGTCTCAGACACCGTCCCCCTCCTTCTCGCGCGACAGCGTCGCGCGCAGGGCCTTGAGGGCCCGGTGCAGATTGACCTTGAGGGCCCCCTTGCTGCGCCCGGTGAGGGCCGCGGCCTCGTCGAGGGAGCGCTCCTGGAAGGCGAGCTGCTCGACCGCCTGGCGCTGTCCCTCGGGCAGGCCCTTCACCGCCTCGGCGAGGCGCGCGTCGCGCTCCTGAGCCTCCAGGCGCGCGCCGGGCTCGGGGCCCGCATCCGCGTGGGCCTCGTAGGCGAAGGGATCGTGCACCTCCTGCGGCCGACGGCCCGCGCGGCGCAGGCGGTCGATGGCGCGGCGCTGGGTGATGGCGCGCAGCCATGGCAGGAAGGGGCGGGCCGGGTCGTAGGTGGCCCGCGCCCTGTGGATCGTCAGAAGCGTCTCCTGCACGACGTCGTCCACCGCCTCGCCCCGCACGCCCTGCGCCCGCGCCATGCCGGCGATCACCGGAAGGCAGTCCCGCAGGAGCTGACGATAGGCCGCCGCATCTCCGGCCTGCGCTGCCGCCATGGCGGCCGAGAGCCTCGTTTCGAGCACCGTCCCTGCCCTGTCGCTCCGTGCCCCGGCTCCTCTTACGCCGGTTGGCCCCGCGGCGAAACGCGCTTCCGCACGCCCCGCGGCCGGGACGCGCGGCTCGGGAACCCGGGGGAGCGCAACGAGGGGGGCGGAGAGGATCATGCAGGGGCTCCGGGGGAGGCGGTTCGGGCGGCGCGGGGCCGCCCGGATTCCGGCCGTCAGTGCTTGCCCATCGAATCCTTCTTCATGGCGTCGTCCTTCTTCATGGCGCCCCCCTTCGTCGCGTCGGCCTTCATCGCGTCCGGCTTCATGGCATCCCCCTTCCGGGCGTCCGCCTTCATGGAATCGTGGGACATCGATTCCTTGGCCATCGGCTCCTTCTTCATCGCGTCCTGGGCGAAGGCGGGGGCGGCCGTGAGCGCGAGGAGCGCGGAAATCGCGAGACGAGCGTTGCGCATGGTCTGGTGTCCTTGGGCTGGAGAGCACCGGGCGGAGCCGCGGTGACCACCTCTATTCGTCGCCCGGTCCCGCCGGTTACGAGCGGGCGGCGCCGAGGATGCGCCCGTCGGCCGCCTGGACGATCACCGCGGCCTCGGTGCCGGCCGGCCAGGGCTCGGACAGGGTCCGGGCGCTTCCGTCCCAGCGGCCGAGGCTGCGCACCGAGCGCACCACGTTGGCCTGGACGAGGGTCCGGCCGGCATTCTCCCCGCGGGCGACCCGCGTCTCGTGCCGGGCATCGAAGCCGACGAGGAGGATGGTGGCGCCGCCCGCGCCGGGGCCGAGGCGCACCACGAGATCGCCGCCGACGCGGGCGAGGCTGACCGGGACGGCCGCGGCGGCCTCGCCCCGCGCCTGAGCGATCGCCGCGTTCACCGCCTCCCGGCGGGAGCCGACCACGCTGCGGCGCCCGTCGACCACGATCTGCGGCGTGAAGCTGCCCGCGCCGAGGCGCTGGGCGTAGGCCTCCTGGCGCTCGGTGGCGGCGGGCAGCGAGAACGTGTCGCGCCAGTCGAGGCGGTTCCAGTAGGTGACGTGGAAGGCGAGCGGCAGCAGGTCGCCGGGCCTGTCCGCGAGCTCCCCCAGGAAGGCCTCCGCGGGCGGGCAGGAGGAGCAGCTCTGCGAGGTGAAGAGCTCGATGACGACGGGCCGCTCCGCCGCCGTGGCGGGGCCCGCGAGGGCGAGCGGGACGAGGAGCGGCAGGAGGAGGCGGGCGGCGTGGCGCATGGGTTGGCGAAGCTCCGGTTCTGCGATGCCGGAGCCTTCGGCGGAGGCAGGCCCGCGGTTACGCCCCGTCCGCGCCCTCGAGCCGGAACCGGCCCACGTCGCGCAGGAGGGCCGCGAAGGCGCGGGCCCCGTGGTCGAGGGCGGCTCGGCCCGCCTCCGCGCTGCCGAGGCGCGCATCGCCGATGGCGCCCGAGGGGTGGAGATCGCCGGCCTTCCAGGCGAAGGCGGCGGGACGCCCGGCGCGCAGATGGGTGAAGTCCCGCTCCATCGCCACCGTGCGGGGCGTGAAATCCGCGATCGCGGCGGCGCGCACGAGGTCGGGCCGCAGGGCCAGCATCAGGGCGGTCTCGATGCCGCCCGCATGGATGCCGTGGCGGATCTCGGCCTCGGGGAACAGCCCGTCCGGATAGCCGAGGCGGCTCCAGGACGTCGTCACCGCGACCATGCGGTGTCGCCCGCGCAGGTCGCCGGCCACGAGGTCGATCAGGGCGCTGTTGCCCCCGTGCGAGGTCACGATGACGAGCTTGCCGCAACCGGCGGCGGCGAGGCCCGCGCCGATCTCGGTCCAGGCGCGCAACGCCGTCTCAGCCGTGAGGCTGAGGGTGCCCGGGAACGCGTCGTGCTCGTCCGACTTGCCGATGCTCTGCACCGGCAGCAGCAGCACGTCGAGGTCGTCTCCCACCAGGGGCCCGAGCCGCGCGAGGTAACCCTCGGCGATGATCGCGTCGGTGGCGAGGGGCAGGTGGGGCCCGTGCTGCTCGACCGCCGCGACGGGCAGGACCGCGATGGCGCAGCCCAGGTCGCGCCCGCGCAGGTCCCGCGTCGTCAGCTCACCCCAGAAACGGACCGGCATGGCCTCGAGCCTCCGCGCGCCCGCGCCGCGGGCCTGACCGCCCTGTACGGGATCGTCGCCCGCAAAAAAAGGCGCCCCGGCGAACCGGGACGCCCCAAGGTCCTGCGCTCCCGTCGATCCGCTCAGCGGGTGCGGCGCGCCAGCCAGCCGAAGCTGAAGGCCGCGGCCGCCACGAGGAGCAGCGTCGCCGTCTTGTTCTCCTCGGCCTGCCGCACCACCGCCCGTCCGCGATGCACGGCCTCGTCGCGGTAGCGCTGGCCGCGCTCGCGGGTCCCGTCGGCGAGCGCCCGGCCACGCTCGCGCGCCTCGTCGATCAGGTGCTCGCCGTCGCGGCGCAGGCCGCGCGCGGTGTCGCGGGCCTGCCCGTAGGTGTACTGGGCCGCGCCCGCGACCTGGTCGATCGCGCCGTCGACCTGGGACATCGGATGCCCCGCCACCGCGCCGACGGCGGTCTTGGCGCGCCCGCGAATGTGGCGGATTCCGCCCTCGATCCGATCCCTGTTCATGCTCCAAACCTCATTCTTCGAAGGACCGAAGGCCGGCAGCGCCGGCCTTCCTGGCCCGGCCTTCCTGACTCGGCCTGCGGGGCGGGCTGTGGGCCCGCCATCCGCACGCCGTCACCGTCGCGCGGCCCCGGCGGGCCGCTCCGGGTCGTCCGGGCTCAGATCTTCTTGACCGCGTCGGCCGCGCTCTGGGCCGCGTTCTTCACGCCGTCCTTGGCGTTGCCGACGGTCTTCTGGGCTTCGCCCTTCAGCTCCTGGGCCTTGCCCTCGGCCTGCAGCTTCTCGTTTCCGGTGGCGCTGCCGATACCCTGCTTGACGTTGCCGACCGCCTCGTTGGCGAGGCCCTTGATCTTGTCGGTGGTGCTGCTCATCGGAACTCTCCGTGGGTCGTTGCTGGAATGATCGGCGGGCACGAAGCGTGACCGCTCGCTCTCGGCAATTCTGAACGGCGCGCTCCCCCGAATGTTCCGGTGTTCACGAAGCCTTGAGCGAAGCGCAGGCGGGCACGGCACCGACTTGCTGCGGCGCATGACTGGGTTTTGTCGAGACGACCCGCACCCGGGGCTCAAATTTTTCCTGCTGCCTTTCCAAAAATTTTGCGCAGGACTTGAGCGCCTGACTTCGGCAATGCTCCCCGAATTCAAATCAGGTTCGTGGCATATTGAGTACCACGACGAGGAAGCGATCCGAGGACGCCTTCGCATGACCCCGCACGCCGTCGCTGCCCCACCCGGCCCGCCTTTTGCCCGCGACGACGCCCGGGCGCCCGGCCACGGCGGCCGGCGCCGTCCCGGCCTGCTCGGCCAAAGGGGAGGCGGACGGAGGGTCTTCGACCCGGCCCCGGACCTCGCAACCCTGTTTGGCGTCCCGGCGCCGTGCGTGCCGAAGCCGATGCGGGCCCGGCAAGCGCCGGCGCAATTCCGCAGGGGGCGAGCCCGGGCGATCGAGACCGGCGGGATCGGACGCCCGATGAACCGCCTCGACTGAGGCACCACGCCGGTTCGACGCCTCGGTCGCGGGCGGATCGCCGCCGCGGCGGAAGTCGCGTCCAAAGCGAGCTGGTCCTCCTCAGGCCGACGGGGCGGTGCGCCGCCCGACACCGCAGCAAGCCTCCGGAGCCCGCGCTCCATCACCGGGTTTCCCAGAGAAGGACGGTATCCATGAGTATCGCGATCGTCGGCGCCGGCGCCATCGGCGGCCAACTCGGCGTGAAGCTCGCCCATGCGGGGGAGCAGGTCACCTTCATCGCCCGCGGCGCCAACCTCGCGGCCATCAAGGCCGACGGCATGCGCCTCATCGACGAGGACGGGACCGCGTATCACGCCCGGGACGTGCGGGCCACGAGTTCCATGAAGGAAGCGGGGGTGCACGAGGTCGTGATGCTCACCGTCAAGGCGCATCAGGTCGGACCGATCGCCGAGGACCTGCGCCACATGATCGGCCCGGACACCGTCGTGCTGCCCCTGCAGAACGGCATCCCGTGGTGGTACTTCGCCCGCGGGCACGGCGGCCCCTTTGCCGGCACGCAGCTCGAGACGGCCGATCCGGGCGGCCTGATCGCCAGGAATCTCGATCCCGCCCAGGTGATCGGCACGGTGGTCTATCCGGCCGCGATCCTGACCGAGCCCGGAACCGTCAAGGTGGTGGAGGGCCAGCGCTACGGCCTCGGCGAGATCGACGGGACGAGGAGCGAGCGCGTGCTGAAGCTCGCCGAGCGCCTGACCCGGGCCGGCTTCAAGGCCCCGGTCTTCGAGGACATCCGGGCCGAGATCTGGCTCAAGCTCTGGGGCAACCTCAGCTTCAACCCGGTCTCCGCCCTCACCCACGCGACCCTCGTCGACATCTGCCAGTTCCCCGACACCCGGGCGCTGGCGCAGGCCATGATGGAGGAGGCCCAGGCCATCGCGAACACGCTCGGCATCGCCTTCCGGGTCGGCATCGACCGCCGCATCGCGGGCGCCGAGAAGGTCGGGGCGCACAAGACCTCGATGCTGCAGGACGTCGAGGCCGGCCGGGCGATCGAGCTCGAGGCCCTCGTCGGCTCCGTGATCGAGCTCGGGCGCCTGACCGGGACGCCGACGCCGCATATCGATACCGTCTACGCCCTGATGCGGCTCCTCGCCCGCAGCCTCGAGACGCGGAACGGCCGCCTCGCCATCCAGTCCGCCTGACGGCGCCCGCACGCTCGCCCGAGGGCCCGCCCGCGGCCCGCCGGGGGCCGGGCCGTCAGATCTCGATCTCGGTCCCGACCTCGACCACCTGGCGGGTCGGGACGCAGAAGAAGGCGCCGGTGCGCTCGCCGTTGCGCTGCATGAAGGCGAAGAGCTTCTCGCGCCAGTCCGACATGCCCTGATGGTCGTTCTTCGGGATGATGGTCTCGTGCCCGATGAAGACCGTGAGATCGTCGATGAAATGTTCGGGCAGGAGCCCGCTCCGGACCGCGCAGGCGAGCCCCTCGGGGATCGAGGCGTCCTGCATGAAGCCGTAGCGGAGCGTCAGCCGGTAGAAGTCCGGCGCGATCTGGCTGATCTCGGCGCGCTCGGATTCCGGAACCGTCGGGCTCTCCTCGTAGAGCGCCGTCACGATCAGGATGCGCTCGGTCAGGGCGTGGCTGCGCTCGACGAAGCGCGACAGGTGGAGCGGGATGCCGTGGGTGGCCGCCGACAGGAAGGCGGCGGTGCCGGGCAAGCGCACCGGCGGGTCCGCCCGCAGCCGGGCGAGGAAGACGTCCTCGGGCAGGCGCAGCGCCGCCCGCGCCTCCTCGACGAGGGCGTTGCCCTTCTTCCAGGTCAGCATCATCAGGGCGACGAGGCCGGCGAGCACCAGCGGAAACCAGCCGCCCTCGAAGAGCTTCACGCTGTTGGCGCCGAGGAAGACGAGGTCGATCACGAGGAAGAAGCCGTTGAGTGCCACCACCGCCACGGGGTTGTAGCCCCATTTCAGCGCGATGAGGGCGGCGAGCAGCGTCGTGATCGCCATCAGGAGCGAGACCGCGATGCCGTAGGCGCCCGCGAGGGCATCGGAGGAGCCGAAGATCACCACGGCGGTCAGCGTCGCGATGGCCAGGAGCCAGTTCACCACCGGCACGTAGATCTGCCCGCGCTCGTCCTGCGCCGTCTGGATGATCCGCATCGTCGGCAGGAAGCCGAGCTGGATCGATTGCTGGGTGAGGGAGAACACCCCCGAGATGATCGCCTGCGAGGCGATCACGGTGGCGAGGGTGGCGAGCCCGATCAGCGGATAATGCGCCCAGTCCGGCGCCAGCCGGTAGAACGGGTTCTCGATGGCGTCGGGCTCGGCGAGGAGCACGGCGCCCTGCCCGAAATAATTGATCATCAGCGCCGGCAGCACGAGGGCGAACCACGCGATCCGGATCGGCTTGGCGCCGAAATGCCCGAGATCGGCGTACATCGCCTCGCCGCCCGTCACCGCCAGGAAGGCCGCGCCGAGCATCGCGAAGCTGACATGCCAGCCCGCATGGGTGAGGAAGTCGACCGCCCGCCAGGGATTGGCCGCCGCCAGGATCTCCGGATGGTGGATGATGCCGCCGAGGCCGAGCAGCGTCAGCACCACGAACCACGCCAGCATCACGGGCCCGAAGATGCGGCCGATGAAGGCGACGCCCTTGCTCTGGACCAGGAACAGCCCGACCAGGATCACGAGGGTGATCGGCACCACGTAGTGGCCGAGGCCCGGCGCATCGACCTTCAGGCCCTCCACCGCCGAGAGCACCGAGATCGCCGGGGTGATGGCGCCGTCGCCGTAGAGCAGCGCCGCGCCCACGAGACCGACGACGAGGAGGAGCGCCTGCCAGGTGCCGGGCTTGGCATGGCGGGCGCCGAGGAGCGCCAGCATCGCCACGATGCCGCCCTCGCCGCGGTTGTCCGCCCGCAGGATCAGCACCGCGTACTTCACCGAGACGATGATGATCAGCGCCCACAGGATCAGCGAGACCGCGCCCATGACGGCGGCCGGCTCGGCGGCGCCCGCCCCCGGGCTCGCCGCCCGCACCGCCTCCTTGAAGGCGTAGAGCGGGCTCGTGCCGATATCGCCGTAGACGACGCCGAGGGCGCCGAGAAGCAGTGCCGGCCGCACGCGGCCTCTGCCGTGCTGAGCGCCCTCCCCCGCCCGGGGTTCGACATGGCTCACGGCTGGTACTCCGGTGCGGCGGGCAGGCCGGGCGTGATCGCCCGCCGTCCTGACTTGGCTGTTGGGCGGGAAGGTAGGGGGAGCGCGGGTGCCGTCCAGGGGCCGGAGCCCGCCGCGCGCGACGAAACCGCGTCGGTTTCAGGGGGCGCGCGGGACCGCCCCGGCCGCGGCGTCCCGGACCAGCCGCGCCAGGGTCCCGGGGCAGTCCGCGCCGCGCCGGAGGCAGGCGACGGGCGCGCCGGCCCGGCGCGCGATCGCCGCGGCCACGGTCTCGGGGGGCGTCGGGGCGTCGGGGCTCTCGCTGACCGCGATGGCCGCGAGGGGCACGCCGTGCGCCCGCAGGGTCTCGACGGCGGTGAGGGCGTGGCTGATCGCCCCGAGATAGCTGCCCGAGACGAGGAGGGCCGGCACCCCGAGCGCCGCCAGCCAGTCGAGGCCGGTCGCCTCCCGGGTGATCGGGCTCATCAGGCCGCCGACTCCCTCGATCAGCACCAGGGTCTCGGGCTCGGCCGCCGCGACGGCGGCCCGGCACCATGCCAGGAGATCCGCGAGGTCGAGGCTCCGCCCCTCGCGGGCGGCGGCGAGATCGGGCGCGAGGGGGGCGGCGAAGCGCCAGGGCGAGCAGGCCTCGACCGCCTCCGGCGTCAGGGCCAGCCCCTGCGCGGCGAGCAGCCGGCCGGTGTCGCTCGCCGCGAAGGTCGGGTCGCCCACCGGCGGCACCCCGCTCGCGAGGGGCTTCAGGGCCCGCACCGCCTCGCCCCGTGCCCGCAGGCGCCGGGTCAGGGCCGCGGTGACGTAGGTCTTGCCGATCTCGGTGCCGGCCCCGGCGATGAAGAGCGCCCGCGTCATGGTGGACCTGGTTGTGCCGCCGGCATCACGCGCCCCGGCGGGGGGCGGCCCCCGGGGCGGGGACGGCCCCCGGGCGGGTTCGGTGCCCCGGAACGCGGAAGGGCGCGCCGGGCGGGCCGGGCGCGCGCTCGCGGCCGCGATGATCGCCCGCGCTACTTCTCGACGAAGGCCTTCTCGATGACGTAGTGGCCGGCCTCGCCGTGGTTGCCCTCGACGTAGCCGCCGTTCGTCAGGAGCTCGCGGGTGTCGCGGATCATCTCCGGGCTGCCGCAGAGCATGAACCGGTCCGCCTCGACGCTCATCCTGGGCAGGCCGATATCGGCGAACAGCTTGCCGGAGACCATCAGGTCGGTGATGCGCCCGCTGTTGCGGAACGGCTCGCGCGTCACGGTCGGGTAGTAGATCAGCCCGTCCCGGATCGCCTCGCCCAGGAACTCGTGGTTGGGCAGGTCCTGCGTGATCGTCTCGCCGTAGGCCAGCTCCGAGATCTGACGGCAGCCATGGACCAAGACCACCCTCTCGAAGCGCTCGTAGGTCTCCGGGTCCTTGATGATCGACATGAACGGCGCCAGGCCGGTGCCGGTGCCGAGCAGGTAGAGGTGGCGGCCCGGGAGCAGATTGTCGAGGACGAGCGTGCCGGTCGGCTTCTTGCCCACCATGATCGGGTCGCCGACCTTGAGGTGCTGCAGCTTGCTCGTCAGCGGGCCGTTCGGCACCTTGATCGAGAAGAACTCCAGTTCCTCCTCGTAATTGGCCGAGACCACCGAGTAGGCCCGCAGCAGGGGGCGGCCCTCCACCTCGATGCCGATCATCGTGAACTCGCCGTTGCGGAACCGGAACGACGGATCCCGGGTCGTGCGGAAGGAGAACAGCGTGTCCGTCCAGTGATGGACCGACAGAACCCGCTCCTCGTTGTACTTGCTCATCGGTGAAGGTGTCCCGAATCTCACGGCCTTTTGCGGCGTCTTCTCGCACCTGCGGCGGTCCCGTCAAGGCATGGCAGCATCGCAGGCGCGGGTTGTCTCTATTGTCTGGAACGAGTCTTAATTCTTGGAACGATGGGCTTCTCGGCCCGGCCGGATCCTCGGCCCGAGCGATGACCGCCGATCAGAGCGGCTTCAGCCCGGCCTCGATCTCGGCCCGGCGCGGCTCGAGGAAGGGCGGCAGGGCGAGGCGCTCGCCGAGCGTCTCCAGGGGCTCGTCGGCGGTGAAGCCGGGGCCGTCCGTGGCGATCTCGAACAGGATGCCGTTCGGCTCGCGGAAGTAGAGGCTGCGGAAGTAGTAGCGGTCGATCGGCCCGCTCGAGGGCACCCGCCGGATCTTCAGGCGGTCGGCCCAGGCGCCGTAATCCGCGTCCGGCACCCGGAAGGCGACGTGGTGCACGGCGCCGGCCCCCTGGCGCCCCGGGGCGGAGCGGTCGTGCATCAGCTGCAGCTCGGCGGCCGGGCCGCCCGCCCCCATGCTGAACACCCGCACGGCGCCCTCGGGCAACTCGAAGCTGCGCGCGTGGTGCATCCCGAGCACGTCCGTCAGCACGGCCTCGGTGCGCTCCGGCCGGGCCACCGCGAGGCGGACCGGCCCGAGCCCGCGGATCTGGTGCGCCTCCGGCACCGGGCTCTGCGCCCACGGGTGCGCCTCCCCCTGGCCGCCATCGTCCACGAGGCTGAGGCGCTGGCCCTCGCCGTCGGTGAAGTCGAGGGTGAGGCGCCCGTCCCGCGCGATCGGTGGGGCATGCTCCACGCCCTGGCGGGCGAGGTGCTCGCGCCACCAGTCGATCGCCGCCGCGCCCGCGACGCGCAGCCCGGTGCGGGTGATGCTGTTGCTGCCGCGCTGCTCCGGGGGCGCCGGCCAGTCGAAGAAGGTCAGGTCGGTGCCGGGCGCCGCGACGCCGTCGGCGTAGAACAGGTGGTAGGCCGAGACGTCGTCCTGGTTCACCGTCTTCTTGACGAGGCGCAGGCCGAGCACCCGGGTGTAGAAGGCGAAGTTGTCCGCCGCCCGCGCGGTGATCGCCGTGAGGTGATGGAGTCCGGTCAGGTTCATCGCGCGTCTCCGGTGCGGGGCCCGCCCCACAGATGGGTCGCGGGCGCGGCGGAAGGGTCCGGCGCCCCGGGCCCGCCCGAAGGCGCGCCGGACCGCCGGTGCGATGCGGCGCAGGCTTGGAAGCGCGGACGGCCCCCGGAAGCCGGGGGCCGGCGCCGTCAGAAGGCGGTGGGGCGTCCGGCGGCGACCACCAGCATCTTGCCGTCCGCGAAGGTGCGGCTCGCCGCGCGGCGGATATCGGCCTGGGTCACCGCCGCCACCATGTCGTTGCGGCGCGCGATGTAGTCCATCCCGAGCCCCTCGAAGGCGATCTGCACCAGCTGGTGGGCGATCTTGGTCGAGGTGTCGAAGCCGAGGGCGTAGGAGCCCGTGAGGTAGTCCTTGGCCTTCTGCAGCTCCTCGTCGTCCGGCCCGTCGGTGATCAGGCGGCCGATCTCGTCGCCGATCACCGCCAGCGCCTCGCCGACCCGCTCGTTCTTGGTGGCGGTGTAGCCCCAGGTCATGGCCGCGGCCCGGTGGCTGACGAGGGAGGTGCCGACCGAGTAGGCGAGGCCGCGCTTCTCGCGCACCTCCTGGAACAGGCGGGAGGTGAAGGCGCCGCCCCCGAGCACGTGGTTGAGCACGTAGGCCGGGATGAAGTCGGGGTCGCGCCAGGGCACGCCGGCCATGCCGAAGCGGATCACCGATTGCGGCACGTCGAGATCGACGACGACCCGGCGGCCGAGGTCCTGCACCGTGGTGCGGGGCACGGCGCGCAGGGGCCCGGCCTCCGGCAGGGCGCCGAAGGAGCGGTTCAGGGCCTCGGTGAGGCGGGCGGAATCGATGGCGCCGACGGCCGCCACCTTCACGGCGCCGCGACCGAGGATCTGCGCATGCATCGCCACGAGGTCGTCGCGGGTGATCGCCGTGATGCTCTCGAGGGTGCCGGAGGAGGGCCGGCCGTAGGGGTGGCCCACGAAGGCTTCCTTGAAGAACCGGCGCGAGGCCATCACGCCGGGGTCGTTCTGCTGGTAGCGCAGGCCCGCGATGGTCTGGGCCCGCACCCGCTCGACGGAATCGGGATCGAAGCGGGGCTTGGCGAGCGCCAGCGCCAGGAGGTCGATGGCCTCGTCGGCGTGCTTGAGCAGCATCTTCAGCGAGCCGCCGACGGCGTCGGGCCCGGCGTGGAAGCTGAGCTCGATCGCCCGGGCGGCCAGGCGCTCCTGGAAGGCGTCGGAGGGCAGGTCGCCCGCGCCCTCGTCGAGGAGGCGCGCCAGCATCTGGGCGCACCCGGCCTTGCCCTCCGGATCCTGCGCCGCGCCGCCCTCGAAGGTGAAGGCCAGGGCGATCATCGGGACCACGGGGGATTCGACGTGCCACGCCTCGATGCCCCCGACGGTGGCGACGGGTTGCGCCTGGGTCGGGGAGGTCGCGGTGCGGGTGGCAGTCTCGGCCAAGTTCATGGGAACCTCTTTGTTCTTGTGCGGAGCCGCGGCTGGAGCCGCGGGCCGGTCCTCTCGTCCCGGGGCGCGGGGCCCCGGATCGGCGCCCCTACTCGGCGGCGAGGGCCCGCGGCGCGTCGGGGTCGCGGGTCTTGATCAGGTAGCCGGTCACGGAGCGGGCGGGCGTCAGGTAGCGCTCGGCCGCGGCCGCGAGGCGCTCCTTGGAGACGGCCTCGATGTCCGTGGGCCAGCGGCGCACCTCGTCGATGGTCTCGCCGATGGCCAGCGCCGAGCCGTAGATGCGGGCGAGCGAGGACTGGCTGTCCGAGGAGTAGACCGTCTCGGCCACGAGGCGGGTCTTGGCCCGCTCGATCGCTTCCGAATCCAGCGCCTCCGCGGGGGCGCGGCGCAGGATCCGGTCGAGCTCCTCCTCCAGGCGCTCCAGGCTGACGCCCTCGGCCGGCACCGCGTAGACGGAGAAGCGGGTGTCGTCGATGGCCGAGCCCATGTACCAGGCGCCCGCATTCACCGCGAGGCCGAGCTCCATCACGAGCTTGCGATAGAGGTAGGAGGTCGCGCCCCCGCCCAGCACCTCGGCCAGCAGCTCGAGGGCGTGGCACTCGCCGTCCCGCGCCGTGATGCAGGAGGGGGTGAGGTAGAGGCGCTGCAGGGTCGGCTGCTCGACCTTCGGGTCGGCGACGCTGAGGCGGCGCAGGGCCTTGGGCTCCGGCTCCCGGGCCCGGATGCGCAAGGGGCGGGCGCCCTGCGGGGTGACGTGCCCGTAGGTCTCCTCGGCGAGGCGCCGCACCGCGTCGGGGGTCACGTCGCCGGCCACCACCAGGATGGCGTTCTCGGGGGTGTAGAAGCGCTTGTAGTAGTCGAGGGCGTGCTCGCGGTTCAGCTCCTCGATCTCGTGCATCCAGCCGATGATCGGGATGCCGTAGGGGTGGTGCACGAAGAGGGAGGCCGCCATCGCCTCGGAGAGCTGGGCGGAGGGGTCGGTCTCGACCCGCATGCGGCGCTCCTCCAGCACCACGTCGCGCTCGGGGGCCACCACGGCATCGTCGAGGACGAGGCCGGTCATGCGGTCGGCCTCGAACGACATCATGGTCTTGAGGTGGTCGCGGGCGACGCGCTGGAAATAGGCGGTGTAGTCGTAGGAGGTGAAGGCGTTCTCCTGGCCGCCGAGGCCGGAGACGGCCTTCGAGAAGGCGCCGACCGGGTGCGTCTCGGTGCCCTTGAACATCAGGTGCTCGAGGAAGTGCGCGATGCCCGAGCGGCCGAGCGGATCATCGGCCGAGCCGTTGCGGTACCAGATCATGTGGGTCACGACCGGGGCGCGGTGGTCCGGCACGACCACGACGTCGAGGCCGTTGTCGAGGGTGAACGAGGAGACCTCCGGGCCGCCAGCCTCCGAGCGCCCGAAGGGCGCGGCGTCCAACCGGCCGGCATGCGCCGTGTGGCTGGTCGGGAAGAGGGCGGGCGTGGCCTTCCTGAAAAGATGCATACCGTTGTCCTTGGTGCGGCCCCTCTGTCGAGACCCGTCCGTTTCTGGCTCATGCCCTGAGGCCGAGGCTCCCGGGGGAACGCTCAGGCCGGGCCGGTTCCGACCCCGGGCAAGTCTCGTACCGGGGCCGCCTGACGCGCGGTCGAGGCCCGGCGCGTCAGCGACCCTGCCCCCGTAGATAGGCACCCGGATCCGCTTCTTCCCGTTCGCGGCTCGCATTGTTGATCGGATCGCTGTTCGTGGTCACGACCTTGCGGGGGGCCTTGCGATATCCGGTCGGGGGTTGGGTGAGGGTATCGCGGGTGGGTTCGACGATGGAGGGCTCGCTCTTCGTCTCCCCGACGCCGCGCATCAGCTCGAGCGGATTGACCCAGAAGGAATCGCGGTTGTTGTCGCCGGGCTTGCGCTCGGGGGCGGTGGGGATCTGGGCGTCGGCGCGGCGGCCCGAGCGCATCTCGTCGATGGAGGCCGTGGCGTTGTTGTCGTTGTAGCGGCCCTGCATCTGGCTGCCGCGGGGCAGGCGGCGCTCGGCGTCGTCGCGCTCGCGCTGCACCACTTCGGGCTCCTTCGGCCATTGCGGCGAGGCGGCGCGGGGGCGCGGCGGCGGCAGGGCCTTGCCGTCGAGCTTGGGCGGCATCACCAGCGGGGGACGCTCGTGGTAGTTGATCGCGGGCTGCTCCTTCTCGAGGAGGCCGAGGTTGCTCAGCGTGTCGCGCATCAACTCGCCGCGCTGCTGCGCCTGGACCGGCCCGGCAGCCAGCAGGCCGAGGCTCGAAGCGAGGAGGATCTGGCGATACCGGGTCATGGCGCCCCACAGGTTCCAGCCGGGCCCGGGCCTCGCCGTCGAGGTCCTCGGCGATCGCCCGTGCGAGGCGACCCGATCCGACCCTGTCGGCCTGATCCCGGTTTCAGGCGATCGTATGGCGCCTTGACCGCGCTGCACCAGCCATCGGCGCCGAGTCTGCGCCGATGTGGTTTACGCATCACAGGCGCGAGACATTCTCGGGCGGCGGGCTTTTGCCCGGAACCGGGCCGTCCGGCCGCTCGGGCTCCGCCCCGCGCCCCTCCGGCATCAGGCTGTCGAGGATGAGCCCGATCACCCCCGCCACGATCGCCGCGTCCGCGACATTGAAGACGTACCAGGACCAGGTGCCCGCGTGCAGGTGGACGAAGTCGAACACGGCGCCGTAGGCCGCCCGGTCGATGGCGTTGCCGAGCGCCCCGCCGGCGATCAGCCCGAGGGCGAGCCCGAGCAGGCGGGTGCCGGCCCGGCGCATCCAGAGCCCGAGCCCGAGGGCGGCGGCCAGCGACAGGGCGACGAGCAGCCAGCGCCCGAGCCCGCCCTCCTGCTGGAACAGGCCGTAGGACACGCCCCGGTTCCAGACGACGACGAACTCGGCATAGGGCCCGAAGCGCCAGGGCTGCGTCAGCACGAGGTCGGTGCCGAGGTAGAGCCAGAGCTTCGAGGCCTGGTCGAGCGCCAGCGTCGCCAGGAGGCCGGCCAGGCCGAGGCGGAACGGCGTCATGGCCGCGGCCCTGGGGCGCGGATGCCGGTCGGGTGACGTCCCGTCATCCTGAGAGACCCGCGGGACGCGGAGGCCTGCCCGCGATCCCGGATCGCGGGCGGACGCCCGGGGCGAACGCTCCGGAGGCGAACGCTTCGGGTGAGGCAGCGCCTGTCGTGCATGTCACGGCGCGGCGGAGGCCGCGGGCCGGGCCGCGTCCCACTCGCGCAGGGCCTTGGCGTCGCGCGGGGTCACGTCGGGATAGTCGGCATCCATCCCGACATCCGGGGTGACGCGCCAGGAGCGGGCGCATTTGCGCCCCGGCGCCGGGGCCGGCACCACGGCGACGCCGCGCACGTCGTCGAGGCGGAAGGCGTCGGCCGGTCCCTCGCCCGCCTCGACCCGGATCGCCGAGGTGATGCAGACATCGGCGAAGTCGACGCCGTCGAGGGCCCCGAGCAGGTCGGCATCGCTGACATAGACGGTCGGCGCCGCCTCGAGGCTCGCGCCGATGCGCTTGGCCGCCCGCTCGATCTCGAGGGCCCCGGTGACGACCCGGCGCACGCGCCGGATCTTGTGCCAGCGCTCCGCCAGCGGCTCGTCGCGCCAGGTGACGGGGGTGTCCGGCAGGGTCTCGAGATGGACCGAGCCGTCCTCGGACGGGTAGCGGTCGAGCCAGGCCTCCTCGGCCGTGAAGGCGAGGACCGGCGCGAGCCAGATGGTGACGCGCCGGAAGGTCTCGTCGATGACCTGGAGCGCGGCGCGGCGCGCCTTCGAGGAGATCGGATCGCAGTAGAGCGTGTCCTTGCGGACGTCGAAATAGAAGGCCGAGAGGTCGCCCGTCATGAAGCCGTTGAGGAGCGCCACCACCCGCTTGGTGTCGAAGCCGCGATAGGCCTCGCGGATCTCGGAATCGAGCTCCGACAGGCGGTGCAGGATGAAGCGCTCCAGCTCCGGCATGTCGGAGGCCGGCACGTCGTCGCCGGGCACGCGGTGCGCCAGCGAGCCGAGCATCCAGCGCAGGGAGTTGCGCAGCTTGCGGTAGGTCTCCGCGAAGGTCTTGATGATCTCCGGGCCGATGCGCAGGTCGTCGGAATAGTCCGAGGCCGCCACCCAGAGGCGCAGGATGTCGGCGCCCGAATCCTTGATGACGTTCTGGGGCGCGACGACGTTGCCCTTCGACTTCGACATCTTCAGCCCCTTGGGGTCGAGGACGAAGCCGTGGGTGAGCACGATGTCGTAGGGTGCGCGCCCCCGCGTGCCGGCGGATTCGAGCAGCGAGGACTGGAACCAGCCGCGGTGCTGGTCGGAGCCCTCGAGGTACATCACGGTGTCCCCCCCGCCGTCGCGCCTGCGCCGGACATTCGCCAGCCCCGGAAAGGCCTCCGGATCGTCGAGCACGAAGGCGTGGGTGGAGCCGGAATCGAACCAGACGTCGAGGACGTCCGTGACCTTCTCGTAGGCGCCCGGGTCGTGGTCGGGGGCGAGGAAGCGGGCGCCGTCCGGATCCGTGAACCAGGCATCGGCGCCCTCGGCCCGGAAGGCCTCGACGATGCGGGCGTTCACCCGCTCGTCGCGCAGCACCTCGCCGCTGCCCCTGGCGACGAAGACCGTGATCGGCACGCCCCAGGCGCGCTGGCGCGAGACCACCCAGTCCGGCCGGTTGCCGACCATGCCGTTGATGCGGTTCCGGCCCTGCGGCGGCACCCATTGGGTGTCCGCGATCGCCCGCATGGCGACCTCGCGCAGGGTCTGGTCGCCGAGCGCCGCTACCGGCTTGTCCATCGCGATGAACCATTGCGGCGTGTTGCGGAAGATCACCGGCTTCTTCGAGCGCCAGGAATGCGGGTAGCTGTGGCGCAGCACGCCGCGCGCCACGAGGTTCCCGGCCTCGGTCAGCGCCGCGATGACGGCCTTGTTGGCGTCGCCCTTCTCGCCCTTATGGTTAAGGACGAGTTTTCCCGTGAAACCGGGGGCCTCCTCCGTTAACGCCCCGTCGGCATCCACCGTGTAGGGGATGCGGGTGTCGATGCCGCGCTGGGCGAGCGCCCGGCCGCTCGCCATCCAGATCTCGAAATCCTCGCGGCCGTGGCCCGGCGCCGTGTGGACGAAGCCGGTGCCGGCCTCCTCCGTCACGTGCTCGCCGTCGAGGAGCGGGACCTTGAAGTCGTAGCCCGGCACGTGCCCGCCGAGGGGATGCGACAGGGTCAGGTCCCCGAGGCTCGCGGCGGGGACGTCCCGCACGCGCTCGAAGGCCGCGACGCGGGCGGCCCCGAACACCCCGGCCGCGAGGGCGTCGGCGAGCAGGAAGGTGTCGCCGACCTTGGCCCAGTTGTCCGCGGCCGCCTGGGTGACCCGGTAGAGGCCGTACGCGACCCTGCGCGAATAGGCCACCGCCCGGTTGCCCGGCATGGTCCAGGGGGTGGTGGTCCAGATCACCACGCGCGCACCCGCGAGGTCGCCCTCGGCGCCCTCGCGGATCGGGAAGGCCGCGAAGATGGTGTCGCTGACGTGGTCCTCGTACTCGACCTCGGCCTCGGCCAGCGCCGTCCGCTCGACCACCGACCACATCACGGGCTTCGAGCCGCGGTAGAGCTGGCCCGTCATCGCGAAGGTCATGAGCTCGCGCGCGATCGCGGCCTCGGCCGGGAACGCCATGGTGGCGTAGGGGTGGTCCCAGTCGCCGGTGCCGCCGAGGCGCTTGAACTCCTCGCGCTGCACGTCGAGCCAATGGGCCGCGAAGGTCCGGCATTCCTGCCGGAACTCGATGACCGGGACCTCGTCCTTGTTCTTGCCCTTGGCGCGGTACTGCTCCTCGATCTTCCACTCGATCGGCAGCCCGTGGCAGTCCCAGCCCGGCACGTAGTTGGCGTCGTGCCCGAGCGCGCCCTGGCTGCGCACGATCACGTCCTTCAGGATCTTGTTCAGCGCCGTGCCGATGTGGATGTTGCCGTTGGCGTAGGGCGGTCCGTCGTGCAGCACGAATTTCGGCCGGCCCGCGGCGGCGGCGCGGATGCGGCCGTAGAGGTCGATCCGGGCCCAGCGCCCGAGGAGGAGCGGCTCGCGCACGGGCAGTCCGGCCCGCATCGGGAACTCGGTGCGCGGCAGGAACAGGGTCTGCGAATAGTCGCGGGCCGCGGGGGCGGCGGCGGTCTCGGGGGTCGTGGCGGTCATGGATTCCGGCAAGGTTCGCGCTCGTCGCGGGTCATCGAGGCCGGCAGGTCACGCCGGCGGCGTCGCACTCCCGGCATCCGCTCGGCCCGCGCCAGCGCGGGCCCTCACACGGAGGCCGGGCCCGTAATTCGAATGAGGCGGCGCAGGCCGCGCGGATCGCAGACGTCGCGCATGGGAGGCGCTTCTAGCAGCGGCCCGGGCCGGGCGCCAGCGCGCAGACGCCGTCGCGCATTCACCACGCCGCCGGCCCGAAACGGCCGGGATGCCACCTTTTTCAAGCGCGGCCGTTGATCCGGCGACCTCCCGGCACGCCGGCGCACGGCGCGAACGGGGGCGAGACACACGGACGAGGAATTCCCGCCATGCACTCGGTCATCAAGAACCCGGTCTTCAAGCGCGGCCTGATCGCCGCGACGCTCGCGCTCTCCGCCCTCACCCTGTCCGGCGCCGCGGAGGCGCAAGGGCTGCCCGGCGGCGTCCGCCGCGGCGCCGCCGAGGGCGACCGGGTGGCCGGGCCCGTGGGCGGCGTCGTGGGCGGCGCGGTCGGGGGCGCCGTCGGCACCGTCAACGGCGCGCTCGGCATCGATCCGGGCCGGCGCGCCTACCGCACCAACATGCGCTCGCGCCACCACCGCCATCACCGCCGCCATCACCGCTGAGCGGCAAACGCCGCGCCGGCCGCCTCACGCGGGGGGCCGGCGCTCGCGCCGGACGCGCTCCTGCGCCAGGAGGTAGAGGCCCGAGGCCACCACGATCGCCGCGCCCGTGACGGTGAACCGGTTCGGGACGTCGCCGAAGATCAGGTAGCCGAGCAGCACCGACCAGAGCAGCTGCGTGTAGATGAAGGGCGCCAGCACGTTGGCGGGCGCCCGCGCGTGGGCGAGCACCAGCAGCCAGTGCCCGAGGGTGCCGAACAGCCCGACCGCGCAGAGGAGCGCCCAGACCAGCCAGCTCGCCGGCTGGGTCCAGATCCAGGGCAGGAGCGGGCTCATCAGCGCCACGCCGGAGAGCCCCGAGTAGAACATCGTCGTGGCGGTGGAATCGTAGGCCGCGAGCTTGCGCGTCGTGATGATGTAGAGGGCGTAGCAGAGCATGTTGCCGAGGCTGCACAGCACGGCCGGATGCAGGGTGCCGACCCCCGGCCGCACGATCACCAGCACCCCCAGGAAGCCGACCCCGATCGCCGCCATGCGGCGGGGCGAGGACCATTCCCCGAGGAGCGGGCCGGCCAGCAGCGCCACAGTCAGGGGCGCGGCGAACTGGATCGACAGGGTCTCGGCGAGCTGCAGGTGGCGAAGCGCCACGAAGTTCAGGGCGGTGGAGCCGAACAGCAGCAGCGAGCGCACGATCTGCAGGCCGAGGCGGCGGGTGCGCGCCACGTGGGGCGTCGTGATCGGGTTCACGAAGACCGAGATCAGCGCGACGCTCACCGCGTAGCGCATGAAGGTGGTGACCAGGGGGTCGACGCCGAGGCGCGCGAGGCTCTTGGCCGAGGCGTCGAGCCCGGCGAAGAACAGCACCGTGCCGCACATCAGCCCGATGCCGACGAGGCGCTGCCGGTCGGGGAGCGCCGGCACGCCCTCCCCGGGCGCCGCCCTGCGGGGCTCCGCCTCGTCCGCGCTCATCGCCACCGCCGCAATCCCCCGCCCGACCATCCCCGATTCGTGACCGGGTCATAGCGCCGGAACGGGAGGCCGGGCAGGCCCCCCGCCGCGGGGGAAGGTTGCGCGCTCCGCGGGCCCTGCTCGGAACCGCCAGGCCCTGGACGGGCCCGCGGCCCGGCCGGCCCGGTCTCCGGGTCAACGACGACGGCAAGGCCGGCGTGGCCGCGGCGCTGCGGGGGGCGGATGCGGATGCGGCCCCGGATGACGGCCCGCGCGGCTTCAGAAGGAGCGCGCGACCACGTCCTCGGGGACGATCAGGCCGGGCTCGATCTCGTCGTCCTCGCCGTCGATCTCGGCCTCGGGCTCGTGGCCGGAGACGCCCGCGGCGTCCGCGAGGTTGCGGGCGGCCTTGCGCAGGAGCTTGCGCAGGCGGCGCCGCTCCTTGTTGTCGAAGCCGTCGAGGATCTCGGCCTCGACCTCGTCCCAGAGGCGCTCGATCGCCTCGGCCTTGGCGAGGCCGGTCTCGGTGAGGCGCACCCGCACGATGCGACCGTCCCCGGCCTCGGCCCGGCGCTCGACGAAGCCGAGGGCGGCGAGCCGGGAGATCGTCTTGGAGGCGGTGGGCGGGCGCACCCGAAGCGTCGCGGCGAGGTCACCCATGGTCATGGTGCCGGCGGCCGCCAGCGCCTGCACCACCTGCTCCTGGCCGGCGAAGAGATCGAGGGCGGCGAGCCGGTCGCCGATGCGGGAGCGGTGAAGGCGCGCGGCCTGGACCAGGGCCCAGCCGACGCTCTTGGCGCCGGGCGGACGCATCCGCCGGGCCGCCTCGCGGAGTTCCTTAGCCGGCTTCCCGGCCTCGGCGTCCGGACGGTCCTTCGGCTTCTGGTCCTTGGTCGAGGGATGCTTGATCGACGGCGTCTTGGCTGACGGCGTCCTGGCCGAAAGGTCTTTGGCCTCGGAATTCCGGGCCGAGGCGTCCTTCGCCAGCGGGTCCTTGCCCGGCTTGCTCTTGCCGTTCGCGTGCATCGGGAGATCGCCGCTCGGTGCAGCCGGATGGTCCTCAACCGCTGCCATCGCTCTCACCCTCTCACGCCGCGCCCAGGACGCAAAGCCCGGCGCCCGAGGGAGCGCCGGGCCGCAACCCGGATGGCATGTGACGCGATCGTATGAAGCTGCGATGACAGCGGCGGCGCTTTCGCGCCGCCCTCCGATGCCGGCTCAGCAGGGCAGCAGACGCTTGAGCTGGTCGAGGATGTCCTCGCCGCTGCAGGGGCGGGCGATGAAGCGCGCGCCGGGGGGCATCCGCTCGGGATCGGGGGCGGCGCGGCCCGAGACGATGACGATGGGGAGTTGCGGGCGCGCCTCCGCGACGGAGTTGGCGAGGTCGAAGCCGTTGGTGCGGCCGGAGAGCTCGACGTCGGTGACGAGGCCGCAGATGTCGGGCCGGGCCTGGAGGATGCTGAGCGCCCGCTCGGCCGAGGCGCATTGCACGGTGTCGTAGCCGCCGTTCTCGAGGACGTCCCCGAGATCCATGATGGTCAGGGCCTCATCCTCGACGAGGAGAATCACGGGCCGGTCGTCCGATGGGCTCGTCGTCTCGTTCGTCACGTTGTGGCTCCTCCAGCGTGACGGCTCACGGGAGGGATCGGCCCCGGCGCGAACCGCGTCGAAATCCCAACTGTGCAAACGCCGTCCGGGTTGCACCCTCGCACGCGGATGGGTCCGCGGGAATCCCGCCTACGGATCCTGTCCCGCGGGATCCCGCACCACCGCGCAGAGGCTCGCCACGAGATGGTCGAGGTCGGCCGTCCCGATGGTGAGGGCCGGGGTCAGGTAGAGGATGTCGCCGAAGGGCCGCACCCAGGTGCCGCGCCGGATCAGCCGCGCCTTCAGGGCGGCGAGGTCCGGGGCAGCCGCGAACTGCACCACCCCGATGGCGCCGAGGACGCGCACGTCCCGGATGCCCGGCTGCCCGCGCAGGGGCGCGAGCCCGTCCGCGAGGCGCTCCCCGATGGCGCGGGCCTGGGCCAGCCTGGGCTCGCGCGCGAACAGGTCGAGGCTCGCATTGGCGGCCGCGCAGGCCAGCGGGTTCGCCATGAAGGTCGGCCCGTGCATCAGGGCGGCGGCGGGGTCGTCCGACCAGAAGCCCTCGAACACCTCGCGCGTCGCCAGGGTGGCGGCGAGCGCGAGGGTCCCCCCGGTCAGGGCCTTCGACAGGCAGAGGATGTCGGGCACGACCTCCGCCTGCTCGCAGGCGAACAGGGTGCCGGTGCGGCCGAACCCGGTGAAGATCTCGTCGAGGATCAGGGGCAGGCCGTGGCGGCGGGCGAGGCGCGCCACGGTTGCCAGCACCTCCGGCGGGTGCATCCGCATGCCGCCCGCCCCCTGCACCAGAGGCTCGACGATGACGGCGGCGAGCGCGTGGGCATGGCGCGCGAGGGTGGCGTCGAGGTCGGCCGTCGCGGCCCGGCTCCGCGGCAGGTCGCAGAAGATCTGGGTCGGCAGGTAGGCGCCGAAGCGCCGGTGCATGCCCTCCTCCGGGTCGCAGACCGCCATCGCCCCGAGGGTGTCGCCGTGATAGCCCTCCCGGAAGGCGAGGAGCCGGGTGCGCCCGGTCACGCCCCGGTTGAGCCAGAGCTGCACCGCCATCTTGAGGGCGACCTCGACGGCGACCGAGCCGGAATCGGTGAAGAAGACGTGATCGAGATCCCCCGGCGCCAGGGCCGCGAGGCGCCGGGCGAGGGTCTCGGCCGGCGCGTGGGTGAGGCCGCCGAACATCACGTGCGGCATCGCGGCGAGCTGCGACGCGACCGCGGCGGCGATGTGGGGGTGGTTGTAGCCGTGCACCGCCGTCCACCACGAGGCGATGCCGTCCACGAGCTCGCGCCCGTCCGCCAGCACGATCCGCGTGCCGTGGGTGCGGACCGCCTCGAGGGGCGGGGCCGCCCCCTTCATCTGCGTGTAGGGCCGCCAGAGATGCGTGTCGTGCGCGGGCATTCCGGCGGGATGGGCGCCCGCGGGTCCGAGGTCAAGACGGGGCGGGCGGTCAGCGCCCGCGAGGCTCCTCACCGGATCTTAAGCGGGGGGCGCCCATCCTGCCCCCGCCCTGCCGGCGGGGCGAAGCGGACGGGACGGGGACGGCGCGTGCAGTGCAGCGGCATCGATGGGACCGGCGCGGGGATGGGCCGCGCGGCGCGGACCGACGCGGGGGCGGTCCGGCTCGTCCTGTTCGGCTGCCTCTTCGTCCTCGGGCTCCTGCCCGTCCTGGCGGTGCCGATCCCCGCGATGGTCGACTACCCCAACCACCTCGCCCGCATGTACCTGCTGGTCCGGGACGGGACGCCGGCCGAGAGCCCGATCTACCAGGCGGTCTGGACCCTTTCGCCGAACCTCGCCCTCGACCTCGTGGTGCCCCGGCTCGCCCGGCTCATGAGCGTCGAGACCGCGACCCGGATGTTCCTCCTGGCGAGCCAGGTCCTGACCGTGACGGGGGCGGTGGCGATCGAGCTCGCGGTGAAGCGCCGGTTCGGGATCAGCGGGTTCGTCGCCCTGATGGTCCTCTACAGCCTGCCCTTCGCCTGGGGCTTCCTGAACTTCCAGTTCGGCCTCGGGATCGGGCTCTGGGGCATCGCGGCCTGGCTGGTCCTGCAGGAGCGGCTGCCCGCACTGCGCTTCCTCCTCCACGCGCTCGTGGTGGCGGCGCTGTTCGCCTCGCACCTGTTCGCCCTCGGGATCTACGGCTTCACCCTCGGCCTGCACGAGCTCTGGCGGGCCCGGAGCCGGCGGGCGCCCCTCGGCGAGAGCGCGGTCCGGTTCGGGATGCTGGCGCTCCCCGCCCTCGTGCTCCTCGGCCTGATGCTGGCCGCGGGGGGCACGGTCGGCGAGGCGGGCAACCGCTGGCATCTCGCCTTCAAGCCGTTCTGGCTGTTCGCCTCGCTCAACGGCTACAGCCTCCAGCTCTCGGCCGTCTGCAGCGCCGCCCTGGCGGTCCTGGTCTACGCCCTGGCCCGGGCGGGCGCGCTGCGGCTCGTGGATTCGGGCGCCTGGATCCTCGTCGGGCTCGGGTTGCTCTACCTGGCGGTGCCCTCGCACCTGTTCGACACCGCCTTCGTGGACCTGCGCATCCTCGTGGCGGCGGCCCTGATCCTGCCGGCCTTCCTCACCGTGTCGCCGCCGACGCGCAGGCTCGCCCGCAACGCGGCGCTCCTCGTCGTCGCGGTGATCCTCGCCAATCTCGGCCTCGCGGGCTGGGTCGCCCTCGCCCACCGCGACAGCTACGCGGCGATGATCGCCTCGTTCGGGCAGCTGGAGAAGGGCGCGCGCGTCCTGATCGCCCACAGCGAGGAGGGTACGAACCCGCCCTTCGCCGACCTGACCGCGTATCCGATGTACAACGCCCCGACCCTGGCGGTGCACTACGCCGACGCCTTCGTGCCGACGCTCTTCACCTCGGCGGGCAAGCAGCCCATCGCCCCGCGCGGGCCCTATCGCCGGCTCGCCGTGCCCTACGGCGCCCCGGCCCCCGTCGCCGTGCTGCGCCGGCTCGCGCAGGGGGAGAGCCTGCCGGGCGTCCCCTCCTACGTCCGGACCTGGCAGACGGATTTCACGTATCTCTACGTCCTCGGCCCGGCCGCACCGAACCCGATGCCGGACCTTCTCGAGTTCCGCGAGGCGGATCCGCGCTTCGCGGTCTACCGGATCCGCAAGGCGGGGGGCTGAGGCAGCCTCGACAGCGACCGGCCCTCGACAGCGACCCGCCCTTGACAGCGCCCGGCCCCCGGGGCCTTGAGGCCCGATGTCCAGCCTCGACACCTTCGCGCGGCAGAAGCTCGCGGATCTCGACGCCGCCGCCCTGCGCCGCCGCCTGCGGCCGACCGTGCGGGGCGCCGGCGGGCGGGCCGAGCGCGACGGCCGGGACCTGATCTCGTTCTCCTGCAACGACTATCTCGGCCTCGCCAACGACCCGCGGGTGATCGCGGCGGCGCAGGACGCGCTCGCGGCCTACGGGGCCGGGGCCGGCGGCTCGCGCCTCGTGACCGGCAACCACCCGCTGCTGCCGGCGCTGGAGGCGCGCCTCGCCCGCCACAAGGGCAGCGAGGCCGCCCTCGTCTTCGGCAGCGGCTACCTCGCCAATCTCGGCATCACCCCGGCCCTCGTCGGCCCGCGCGACCTGATCCTGGCCGACGCGCTGTCCCATTCCTGCCTCTGGGCGGGAGCCCGGGTCTCGGGGGCCGAGGTCGTGCGCTTCCGCCACAACGACCTCGACGACCTGCGCGGCCTGCTCGACCGCCGCCGCGGGGGCCACAAGCGGGCCCTGATCCTGACCGAGCGGGTCTTCAGCATGGACGGCGACCGGGCGCCGATCCCCGCGATGCTGGAGATCGCCGAGGCCTTCGACGCCTGGACCCTCGTCGACGACGCGCACGGCCTCGGGGTGGTGGAGGCGGGGCGCCGGGCGCCCCTCGAGATGGGCACCCTGTCGAAGAGCCTCGGCTCCTACGGGGGCTATCTCTGCGCGGCGCAATCCGTCGTCGACCTGCTGACGAGCCGGGCCCGCAGCCTCGTCTACACCACGGGCCTGCCCCCGGCCTCCGCGGCGGCGGCGCTCAAGGCCCTGGAGATCCTGGAGGCGGAGCCCGCGCGGGCCGCCCGGCCGCTGGCCCTCGCGCGCCGCTTCGCCGCCCGGCTCGGCCTGCCGGAGGCGGAGAGCGCGGTGGTGCCGGTGCTGGTGGGCGAGGCGCAGGCGGCCCTCGCCCTCTCGGCGGCGCTCGAGGCGCGCGGCTTCCTGGTGGTGGCGATCCGTCCGCCGACGGTCCCGGCCGGCACCGCCCGCCTGCGGGTCGCGGTCTCGGCGGCCCATACCGAGGCGCAGGTCGACGCGCTGGCCGACGCGGTGGCGGCGCTTCATCCCGGCGCCGCCGAGGCGCCGCACCCGCGTCGCTGACGGCGGCTCAGGCCCCCTCCCCGGCGGGGCGCGCGGGGTCGACCCTCAGGATCGTGCCGCTCATCCCCGTCACCCGCACCCGGGTGCCGGCGGGGAGGTCCGGGCCGCTGACGCGCCAGAGGGTGTCGTCGAGGCGCAGCCGCCCCTCCCCGTCGACGATCGGCTCGGCGAGCACGCAGTCGCGCCCGATCAGCCCGCGGTCGGCCCGGTTGAGGGGCGAGAGGGGCTTGCGGGTCAGCCGGCTCGCGAGGGCGACGCTGACCACCGCGAGCCCGGCGAAGATCAGCACCTGCGCCTGCCAGGGCAGCGGCAGGCCCGCGCTCAGGAACCCGGTGAGCAGCGCCGCGAGCCCGAGCCAGACCAGGAACACCCCCGGCGCGGCGAGCTCCGCCCCCATCAGGACGAGCCCGGCGAGGATCCAGATCCAGGCCGGGCCGATCTCGGCGGCGAGCGCCGACAGCATCGCCTCAGGCCCCCGTCGCCGGGTCGCCGCCCGGCGCCGGGCCGCCCCAGGGCGAGGCCGCCGGGCCCGGACGGCTCGTCCCCGCCCCCTGCCCTGCCCTTTGCCCCGCCCCCTGCCCGGCCCCCGCCGCGCCCGGCCCGGTGCCCGGGGGCAGGCCCGAGCGGGTGCGCGGCGGCCCGCCTTCCCCGAACACGCTGCGGGTGATCTCGGCGATGCCCCCGAGGGTCCCGGCCAGCGCCGCCGCCTCGATCGGCACCACCACGACCCGCTGGTTCGGCGCCGTCGCGATGGCGCGCACCGCCTCGATGTACTTCTCGGCCACCAGGAAGTTGGCCGCCGCGAGGTCGCCCTTGCCGATCGCCTCGCTCACCATCGCGGTGGCCCGCGCCTCGGCCTCGGCGCCGCGCTCGCGGGCCTCGGCATCGCGAAACGCCGCCTCCTTGCGGCCCTCGGCCTCGAGGATCGCCGATTGCTTGCGCCCCTCCGCCCGCAGGATCTCGGCCTGGCGCGCGCCCTCGGCCTCCAGCACCGAGGCGCGCTTCTCGCGCTCGGCCTTCATCTGGCGCGCCATGGCGCCCGCGAGGTCGGCGGGGGGCACGATGTCCTTGATCTCGATGCGGGTCATCTTCACGCCCCAGGGCGAGGCCGCCGCGTCCATCACCCGGAGCAGGCGCTCGTTGATCTCGTCCCGGTGCGAGAGCAGCTGGTCGAGGTCCATCGAGCCGACCACGGTGCGGATGTTCGTCATGGTCAGGGTCATCATGGCGACCTCGAGGTTCGAGACCTCGTAGGAGGCGCGGGCCGGGTCGAGGACCTGGTAGAACACCACCGCGTCGATGGTGACGCCGGCATTGTCCCGCGTGAAGGCCTGCTGGCTCGGCACGTCGATGACCTGCTCCATCACGTTCACCCGCCGGCCGATGCGCTCGACATAGGGCACGATCAGCCCGAGCCCGGATTCGAGGTTGCGCGCGTAGCGCCCGAAGCGCTCGACCGTGTAGACGTAGCCCTGCGGCACGATGTTGATGCCGATCGCCAGCGTGACGATGACGAGCACGGCGAGCGCCACCGCGAAGGCGCTCAGGCCGACCGAAAGATCCATTCTGTGCCCCCTGAGGCGCGCAGCCGCGCCGCTGCCATTGAGGCGGAGGCCCGTGTCATGCGCAAGAGGCGAGGCAGCGAGGGGCGAGGCAGCGAGGGGCGGGACGGCGCGCGCCGCTCAGCGCTTCCAGACGCCGAGCCGCTCGCTGCGGGCGTGGTCCTCGGCGGCCACGAGGTCGGGGGTGGCCTCCGGGGAGGCGCGGCCGCCGCCGTTGAACAGCACCACCTCGGAGAGGTCGCGCCCATCCACTTGGCAGAGCACGTTCTGGCTGCCGGTGACGGGCTGGCAGGCCACGGTCCGGCCCGCGAGGTACCTGGTCAGCTCCTCGGCCTGCCCGCCCCGCACCCATTCGACGCCGAACAGGTGCACGAGCCGGCCCCCGATCCGGAGGGTCGCGGTGTCGATCACCTCGACCGGGCCGGCGATCTCGTTCGGGTTGGCGGCCGGCGGAGCCGCTGCCGGGGCCGCAGACCCCTCGGCGGGTGTCCGCGCCTCGGTCTCGGCGGCCGGCGGCGTCGCGGGCGCTCCGCCGGAGGCGGGCGGCGCGGCCGGCGGTGTCCCGGATTCGGAGGTCACCCCGGAGGGCTCGCGCCCGGCGGTGACCAGGGCGGCCGCCCCGACGGCGAGGACGGCCGCCGCGACGGCGCCGACCAGCCAGCGGCGGCGCAGCTGATCGCTCGTCTCCGGGCTCGCCCGCTCGCGCAGCCGCTCGACGAGGCCCGACAGCCCGCCGGCCCAGAGCTGCCCGGTCTCGCGCAGGGTGCCGCCGAGGCCGGGCCGGGGCGCGGCCTCGGCGGCGCCCGGCCCCGCAGGGGCCGGACGCATCGCGTCGCGGGCGCCCCGCAGCCGCTCGCGCAGGCTCGCCACGCCGCCGGCCGCCGTGGCGGCGAAGGCCCGGCCGCGGGCGGCGGAATCCGCCGCGAGGGATTTCGCCAGGACGGACTGGGTCTCGACGAAGCGGGCCGTCGCGGCGCGGACCTCGTCCCCGGTGCTCGCCGGCGCGGGGCCGCCCTCGGGGGCCGGCTCGGCGGGGGCGGCGGGCGGCGGCGCGGTCGCCTGGCCGTCCTGGCGCCCGCCGCCCCATCCGAGCCCCTGGCCGAAACCTCTGCCGAGCCCCTTGCCGAACCCTTTGCCGAGCCCCTTGCGCGGCTCCCGGAGGCTCTCCGTCGCGGCCGGCTCGGGCGCCGGGGCGGGCGGGGGCTCTGGGGGCAGGAACAGGGCGGGATGGCGGCCCTCGATCTCGTCGACGAGGTCGGCCAGCGTCATCGCCACGGGCGGTCCGGAATCCGGCTGGCGCAGGCGCGGGGCCCCGGTCCGGTCGATGATGCGGTAGTTGGGCGCGTCGGCCACGGGCTCGGAGGCCGCCTCGGCCAGGAGCTGCAGCGTGCGCAGGGCCACGCCCCGCGGGCGGCGGCGCGCGATCTCGGCCCGGATCTGCTCCCGCAGCCGCTCGCGCTCGTCGGCGGTGGGCGCGCTCGATGCGATCTCGGGCACCCGGCGCTCGTCCAAGGGCTCTGCGTCTCCCGACAATGTCATGAGACCGATCTAGGGATCATCCCGTGCCAAGTCACATGGTTTGTCGCGCGCTTTGTCGCACGCGACGCCGCGCGAGGCTGCGTCGGGGGGCTGCGCGGGGGCGACATCGGCGGGCGCCCGCTCAGGCGCCGCGCGGCGGTGCCGCCGCCGCGCTCACCGCCCCCTCCCGGCGCAGCACGCGGCTCTTCTCGGAGATGATCAGCGGCCGGCCCCCGGCGAAGCTCAGCTCCAGCTGCAACTCGGCGACGCCCTGCGAGCGGGCGCCGGTGGCGGGGTTGCGGGCCCGGAAATCGTAGAGGGTGTAGACGATGCAGCTCGCCAGCGCGGCGTTGCAGGCGGTGCGGGTGCTGCCCCCTTGGGCCTCGTAGCGGCGGTCGGGCCAGCGCCGGGCGAAGCTGCGCTTCTCCGCCATGATGGCGCGCAGCGACAGGGTACGGCCGTGGAAGCGCACGGATTCGGCATAGAGGCGCGGCGCGGCGCCGACGATGCCGTCGCCCGGGGCCGAGACGCTCTCGAGATAATCGTCGGCGAAGCGCTGGGACGCGCGGGCCCACTCCGCCACGCGCCCGTCGGAGGCCGCCGGCGGCAGGGCCTGGGGTGCGGGGGCGACCGGCGCCGCGGCGGGCGCGTCGGCGAGGCGGCGCGGAGCCCTGTGGGCGCTGCGCGCCTGGCGGCGCTCCTCGCGCCGCTCGGCCTGGCGGCTGGCGCGGGGGGGGCGGGCGCGCTCGGCGGTCCGGCGCCGGGCCGGGGCCGCGCTCTCGGCCGCCTCCTCGGCGGAATCCTGGGGGGCGGCCGGCGCGGTCGCCTGGGGCGGGGCAGCGGGCTCGCGCCGGGGCGCGGGGCCCGGCGCCGTGCCCCGCGCCGGCGGATCGACCCAGCCGGGCGGCGTCTGGGCGCCCGCCGGGCCGGCGGCCAGGAGCGTGCTCAAGAGGGCGGCGGCGGACACGGAGACGAGAAGGCGCATGGAGATCCACCGGTTCGCGGCCGAGGGGGGACGGTTCGGGCCGGCCGGATTGCCGCGGCCGATCGGGTGAAACGCCCCCGCCCGGGCGGGGGGTTCCATCAGGCAGGGCCATCCGGGCTTGCCGCCCCGCCGCATCGGCATGCCACGCGGCCCGAGCCGGGGGCAAGGGCGGCGGGGGGGCGCCGCGGAACCGTACCCGCTATCCAAGGGATTCAGAGGCAGGGACCGGCCAGCGGGCCGGGATCGCCCGGCCGGCCGGCCGGTCCCCGAACGCGGAATTGAACGTCGCCGGGGTTGCGATCGCCGGGCGAACACCCAAGTTCGCCTCACCCCGGGTCCGGGCCCCTCTGGCGATCGAGGCGTCGATCGTGATGTCGGACCCCCGCCTGCCTTTGCGCTGACGCGGCGCGAACGCACCGGAGGGCTTGTCCCGTGCCCGACCATCCCCCCCGTCCCCGCGCCGCGGAGGGCGCACGATGAAGGCCGGCTCCGCGCCCCGCCGGGCGCTCCTCCTCGTCAACCCGAGGGCCCGCAACGGCGGCTTCTCCCTCCAGGCGGTGCGCGACATCCTGCGCCAGGGCGGCATCGAGCCGTTCGAGCCCCCGGGCGATCCGGACTGCACCGCCGTGATCAAGCGCCACGCGGACGGGTGCGACCTCGTCATCCTCGGCGGCGGCGACGGCACCCTGAACGCGGCCGCCCCCGCCCTCGTCGAGACCGGCCTGCCCCTCGGGATCCTGCCGCTCGGCACCGCGAACGACCTCGCCCGCTCGCTGGCGCTGCCCCTCGACCCGCTCGCGGCGGCCGAGATCATCACCACCGCCGAGGCGCGGCCCGCCGACCTCGGCTGGGTCAACGGCCACTACTACTTCAACGTGGCGAGCATCGGCTTCTCGGCCGAGCTCGCGGGCGACCTCACGGCCGAATCCAAGAAGAAGTGGGGCACCCTCGGCTACGCCATCGCGGCGGTGAGGGTGCTGCGCCGCGTGCGCCCCTTCACGGTGACGATCGAGCATGACGGCACCACCGAGAAGGTGGTGACGATCCAGGCCTCGGTCGGGAACGGGCGCCATTACGGCGGCGGCATGACCGTGGAGGAAGACGCCTCGGTCGACGACGGCAAGCTCGACTTCTACAGCCTCGAGGTCGCGCATTGGTGGCGGCTGATCGCCCTGCTGCCGGCGCTGCGCCGGGGCACGCACGGGCAGTCGGACGACGTGCGCGCCTTCAAGACCACCGAGATCCGGCTGACGACGCGCCGGCCGCGTCCCGTCAACACCGATGGCGAGTTGATGACGCACACGCCGGCCCATTTCAAGGTCATCCCCAAGGCGCTGCGGATCTTCTCGCCCGCGCCCGCCGAGCGGCCCGGCGCCGCCGGCGGCAGCCGCCTCCCGTCCCTCTAACCAGGGCATCGACGCGCCGTGGATCACCTGCTTCAGCTCGCCGCCGACCCGACCGTCTGGGCCGCCCTCGCCACCCTCATCGTCATGGAGGTGGTGCTCGGGATCGACAACCTGATCTTCATCTCGATCCTGACGAACAAGCTGCCGCCCGAGCACCAGCAGAAGGCCCGCCGCATCGGCATCGGCCTGGCGCTGTTCCTGCGCCTCGGGCTGCTCGGCACCGTCGCCTTCATCGTGCACCTCACCGAGCCCGTCATCGAGATCCTCGGCAAGGGCATCTCCTGGCGCGACATGATCCTGATCGCGGGCGGCCTGTTCCTGCTCTGGAAGGCCACCAAGGAGATCCACGAGAGCGTCGACCCGCACGGGGCCGAGGCGGCGGCGGGACCGTCCGCGAGCCTCGGCTTCGGGGCGGCCATCGGCCAGATCCTGCTCCTCGACCTCGTCTTCTCGATCGACAGCATCATCACGGCGGTGGGCATGACCGACCACGTCCCCGTCATGATGATCGCCGTGATCGTCGCCGTGACCGTGATGCTGATCGCCGCCGACCCGCTCGCGCGCTTCATCGCGGCGAACCCGACCGTGGTGATGCTCGCCCTCGGCTTCCTCATCATGATCGGCATGACGCTGATCGCGGAGGGCTTCGGGGCGCACGTGCCGAAGGGCTACATCTACACCGCCATGGCGTTCTCGGCGGGCGTGGAGGGTCTCAACATGCTGGCGCGGCGCCGCAAGCGGGCGAAGAGCCCGGGTCCGGGCCCGACGCCGATGCCGATGCCGGCGCAGCGCCGGGCCAAGGTCTGACCCGGGGCCGCCGCGCCCAACGCGCCCGGACGCGCCCGGACGCGCCCAATGCGCCCAACGCGCCCAACGCGCGCGAGCGGGCGCGGCGCCCCGCTCAGTAGAGCGGCTCCAGCTGCACGTTCGGGATCGGGAAGGGGCCGAGGGTCAGGCGCCCGTCCGCGAGGCGCAAGGGGGGCAGGGCCTTGAGGGGCGCGTCCCCCGCGGCGGCGTCGGGCTGCGCCGGGCGCCGGCCGCCGCCGAGGAGCTGCCCGACGAGGTTGCCGATCAGCGCGCCGCGCTCGGCCCCGAAGCGCTGGCCCATCACCTGGCCGACGAGGGATTCGAGGCCCGCCGCCCGCAGGTCGAGCTGGCCGGCGAGGCGGTGGGCCTCGTCGAGCGCGAGGCCGCCATGGGCCTGGAGGCGGCGGTCGCCCTTGGCGATCGACAGGAGCGCGATGTCGAGCCCGCCGCCGGCCCGGCGCCACGCCTCCAGCTCCTGCGGCACCGGGCCGGTGCGGAACGTGGTGGCCCGGGTGACGTTGGCGTCGAGGGCGATGTCGGCGGGGGCGCCGTTGCCCAGGAAGGCGTCGGCCAGGGGCAGGGCGGCCTGGGCCACCCGCAGGCTGACATCGACGGCGCCGTCGCTGTCGAAGCGGCCGGGCGTCGGGCGGGCGTGGAGCTCGAGGTGCTTCACCGAGAAGTCGACCGGGGTCGGCATCGCGCCCGCGACGCTGCCCTTCGGGCCGTCGACCACCAGGGAGGCGCGCACGAACCCGTCCGAGGCGCCGTGGAAGCTGCCCGCCAGGGAGGTCCAGCCGACGTCGCCGGTGAGGCCGCCCTGCTCGACATGGAACGGGCCGGCGGCCTGGAGCAGGCCGTGGCGCGGCTGGTAGACCTGCACCAGGGCGGTGACGGGGCCGAGGGTGAAGCGCCCGTCCTGGCGGACGAGGGAGAGGGCGGCGCAGCGCAGTTCGAGGCGGAAGGGGTAGCCCGTGATCGAGCGGTCGCGGCAGGTCCAGGTCCGGCCGGCCGCCGCCTCGCGGGCCTGCCAGCCGTCGATCTCCCGGGCCGCCCGGTCGCGGATGTAGAACCAGCCCGCCGTCCAGGCGATGGCGGCGGCGAGGAGCAGGAGGAAGGGCAGGAACAGCCCGAGGCGCGAGCGCGGCTTCGGCGCCGGTCCGCGCGGCGGGCGCCCAACCGTCTCGCGATCGCCCGGCACCCGCAGGTCGCCCGGGGCCCGGTCGGCTTGGGGGAGTTCGGTCGAGGGCAGTTCGGTCTGCCCGGTGTCACGCGCCATCTCGTCCGCTCCCCTGGCTCAGGCCGGCCTCGCTCCGGGCGCCCCGTCGCCCTCCCCCGGGCTCATCTGGGCAGCCGGACGGGCGGGCAAGGGGTCTCGGCGCGCGGGGCCGCGCCGCAAGCCATGCCGGTCCTTAAGGGGCGAAAGCATGGCGGAGGGGGAGCCTGGGGCGCTCAGGCGCGGACGGCCGCCTCGACCTTGAGGTCGGCCACGATGGCGCCGCGCTCGGCGGCGGTGCCGGCCAGGCGGTGCACGTGCATCTCGGCCGCGCCGTTCTCGCGCGCGCGCGCGAGCCAGGCCGGGGCGAGACCCCCGCCCGGCCCCGAGCCGGCGGCCGCCACCGCGACGAGCTCGGCGAGCCCCGCCTCGTCCCGGCGCACCGCCATGACGACCGCCTCGCCGACCTCCGCGAGCTCGGCCTCGCTCAGGCCGTGGACGCCCACGACGTAGCGCTTGCCCGAACGGCCGCGCCACGCGCTCAGGGCCAGGGCCGGCGCGCCGCCGAGGCCGGAGGCCGTCCTCAGGCGTTCCTCGCGCACGTCCTGCCTCCGCGATCGGTCGTCCTTCAGGTCGCGCAGGGCGGCCGACCAGGACAGAGCTCTCTTGTTCGCCATTTGTTCTATACTATCCCGGGCGATTCCGCGGCGTCAAGGACGCCGCCCTCTGTTCCTGAAGATGGGGATCGGCCGGGTTATCCACAAGCCGGGAGCCGGTTTTCGGGCCGGTCCACAGGTCCCGGGCGCCGCCTGATCGCCGCAGCCCGGCGCCGCTCAGGCGATGCGGGAGCGCTCCGGATCCGGCCGCTCGGCGTCGGGGGCGGGCAGCGCGTGGCCGCGGGCGGTGAGCTCCGCCCGGCCGCTTGCCAGGAGCGCGTTCGAGGCGGCCTCGATCCGGGCCTCCACGAGTTCGAGGAACGGGGCGCGGCCGAGCCCGTGCGCGATCGGAGGCAGGAACTCGATCACGGCGATGCCGGGGCGGCGCCGCAGGCTGCGGCGGGGCCAGTACAGGCCGGTGTTGAGGGCCACCGGCAGGCAGGGCACGCCGAGCGCCGCGTAGAGGTGGGTGAGGCCGAGCTTGTAGGCGGGGGGCGCCCCCGGCGCCCGGCGGGTGCCCTCGGGGAAGATGATGAGCTGGCGCCCGTCGCGGATCGCGCCCGCCGCCGCCTGGTTCATCAGCGCCATGGCGCGGGTGCCCTTGGTGCGGTCGATCGCCACCATGCCGCTGCGGGACAGGTACCAGCCGATCAGCGGGATCCAGAGCAGCTCCCGCTTCAGGATGTAGGCGAAATCGTCGAAGCGGGTGACGAGGGCGAGGGTCTCCAGGGCCGATTGGTGCTTGGCGGCGATGAGGAGCGGCCCCTCCGGGATGTTCTCCAGCCCCCGGAACTCGACTGAGAGGCCGCCCACCACCCGCAGCAGCCAGAGCGTCGCGCCGGCCCAGGCCTGCGCCAGCCGGATCACCGCCCGCTGCGACACCAGGGTCGGCAGCCCGCCGACGGCCAGCAGGGTGGTGAGCAGGTAGAAGCAGAGGTTGAAGGCGAGGGAGCGGAGGGCGAGCATGAGGAACCTGGGTCGGGCACGGCGGCGCCTCCTTTAGCCTGCCACCGGCCCGCGCACCAAGCGCGGCCGCGGGCGGTCCCCCGAGGCCATCCCGGTACCCAGCCCGCCCTCAATACCCGGCCGCGCGCGTCCCGCGCTGGCGCGGGTCGGCGGCGCCGGCGAGCAGGCCGTCCACCCGCATCACGGAATTGGCCGAGCCCGAGCTCGACCCGACCTTGACCGCGTGACCGCGCGCGCGCAGGAGCGCCAGGGTGTCGGGCGAGAGCCCCTCCTCGGCGAGGAGCACGTCGGGCCGCCACTGGTGGTGGATGCGGGGGGCGGCCACCGCCTCGGCGAGGTTCATGCGGAAATCCAGGACGTTGACGATCACCTGCAGCACCGTCGAGATGATCCGGCTGCCCCCCGGGCTGCCGGTGACGAGGAGGAGGCGCCCGTCCCGGAACACCAGGGCCGGGGTCATCGAGGAGAGGGGCCGGGCGCCCGGCGCCACGAGGTTCGCCCGGCCGCCGACGAGGCCGTAGGCGTTCTGGGCTCCGATCTTGGCGGCGAAGTCGTCCATCTCGTTGTTGAGGATCACCCCGGTCCCCTCCGCCACGAGGCCGATCCCGTAGGAGAAGTTCAGGGTGGTGGTGGTGGCGGCCGCGTTCCCGTCCGCGTCGACCACGGAGTAATGCGTGGTCTGGTCGGGCTCGAAGGGCAGCGGGTCGCCGGCCCGGATCTCGGCGGCGGGCCGCGCCCGGTCCGGGTCGATCGCCGCCCGCAGGCGCTCGGCATAGGGCTTGGCGATCAGCCCCTCGAGGGGCACCTGGGACCGGCTCGGGTCGCCGAGCCAGGTGGCGCGGTCGGCGTAGGCCGGCTTCATCGCCTCCGCCAGGATGTGGAGGGCGGCGGCGCTCCCCGCCCCCATCCGGGCGAGGTCGAAGCCCTCCAGCACGTTCAGGATCTCGATCAGGTGGACGCCGCCCGAGCTCGGCGGCGGCATCGAGACGATCTCGGCGCCCCGGTAGCGCCCGCGCACGGGGGTGCGGATCTCGGGCCGGTAGGCCGCGAGGTCCGCCGCCGTCACGATGCCCCCCGCCTCCTGGACCGCGCCGGCGATGCGCGCCGCGATGGCGCCGGTGTAGAACGCGTCCGCGCCCCCCTCGGCGATCGACCGCAGGGTGTCGGCGAGGTCCGTCTGCACCAGGATCTCGTCGCGGGCGAGGGTCCGGTCGCCCCGGAAGAAGATCTTCCGGCTCGACGGCCAGCGCCCGAGGAGCCCGGCGGCGCGGGGCAGCGAATCGGCGAGCCCCGCCTCGACCGGGATCCCCGCGCGGGCGAGGCGCTCGGCCGGGGCGATCAGCTCCGCCAGGGTGAGGCGCCCGGAGCCGTAGAGGCGGTGCGCCTCGGCGAGCCCCCGCACGCTGCCCGGCACGCCGACCGCCTTGCCGCCCCGGACCGAGGCGGTGCGGTCGGGCTCGCCGTCGGCCCCGAGGAACATGTCGGCGCGCGCCGCCCCCGGCGCGGTCTCCCGGAAGTCGATCGCCACGGTCTCGCCGCGGGCGGCGCGATGCACCAGCATGAAGCCGCCGCCGCCGAGATTGCCCGCCCGCGGCAGGGTCACGGCGAGGGCGAACCCGACCGCCACCGCCGCGTCGACGGCGTTGCCGCCCCGGCGCAGGATCCCGACCCCGATCTCGGCCGCCCGCCCCTCCTGGGCCGCCACCATCCCGTGCGCGGCCAGCACCGGCAGCATCCGGGCCTCGTCCGCCTGGATCGGGGGCTCGGCGGGCGCCGGCTGGGCGAGGGCCCGGTGAGCCGGCGCCCCCGCGAGGGCGAGCACCAGGGCCGTGACGAGGGCGGCGCGGCAGGAACCTGTCATGCCCCGACAGATAGGGCATCCTGGCGCGCCGGTCTCGGTCGGGTTTCGGCCCCCCCGGAGAAACGCCGCGGCACGGACGGCCCTGCGCCCACCTCTCCCGTCCGGGAGAGGTCGAATTCGCGATAGCGGAACAGGTGAGGGCTGCGACCTTTCCGGAGAGCGCGCACCCCGCACCCCAACCCTCTCCCGCACGGGAGAGGGGGCGCGTCGCGCTACCCGCGCCAGCACCAGGGGTTGGCTTCCGAGCGACTCGGGGCGCGGCGACGCAGCGTCCGCCGGGCCGGAGCGGGGACCCGTCACGCCGCCCCCGCCGGCTCGGCCGCGCTCCGGCCGGCGACGAGCCAGTAGACGAGGCCGGCCGCCGCGCCGGCGAGGAACAGGATGGCGCTGAGATGTCCCTCGGCGGCGAGGCGCTCCGCCCCGCCCGGCCCCGCGCCGCCGCGCGCCAGCCAGGGCAGGGCCGCGCTCAGGAGGCCGGCGCCCCCCGCGTACCAGGCGAGGGTGCGCAGCCGCAGGGTCTCGCCCACGAGGGCGACGAGGACGGGCGGCGCGACGAGGAGCACCGCCAGGGCCTGGGCGATCCCGGCGAGCGCCAGCAGCATGGTCTCGGGCGCCATCCCGGCGGCGAGGTCGGACAGGGTCGCGTCGAGCCCCGCCAGGGCGCCCCCCGCGAGCCAGGCCTGCGCCGCCGGATCGAGCACCAGGGCCAGGCCCAGCATCAGGGCGCCCGCCGGGACGGCGAGGACCAGGGCCAGGCACAGGAGCAGAAGACGGCCGAGAACGCGCATGCCCCGTCATAGCCGGACCCGCGGGGATTTGCGCGGGTCCGGTGGCACGGGGGCGCGCCGCGCCGCCCCTCCCGTGCGGGAGAGATGGGGCGGGCCGCCGTTTCGGGGGGCGGGTCGATGGGCGCGGGTGGCGCGACGCGCCCCCTCTCCCGTGCGGGAGAGGTTTGCCCGCGGAAGCGGGCCGGGGTGAGGGATGCGGGCTCTCCGGAGAGGTCGCACCCCTCACCCGGTGCGCGTGCCGCGCACTCGACCTCTCCCGGACGGGAGAGGTGGGGCGCTCTGCCGTCCGGAGTGATGTGTGGTCCCGTGATGGCGCGGGTGGCGCGACAGGCCCCCTCTCCCGGCCGGGAGAGGGTTGGGGTGAGGGGTGCACGCTGTCCGGAGAGGTCGCACCCCTCACCCGGTCGGCTGGCGCCGACTCGACCTCTCCCGGACGGGAGAGGTGGGGCGCTCTGCCGTCCGGAGTGATGTGTGGTCCCGTGATGGTGCGGGTGGCACGCCGCGCCCCCTCTCCCGTGCGGGAGAGGGTTGGGGTGAGGGATGCGGACTCTCCGGAGAGGTCGCACCCCTCACCCGGTCGGCTGGCGCCGACTCGCCCTCTCCCGGACGGGAGAGGTGGGGCGGGCCGCCGTTCCGGGGGGACGGGGTGGCAGGCGCGGGTGGCACGCCGCGCCCCCGCTCCCGTGCGGGAGAGGGGCGGATTGCGGCGTGTCCGGACGACCCCCGATCCTCACCGGTCCGCGGTCGCACGCGGCCCGGAGGCGGGCGCCTCAATCCCCCTCGGGCCGGAAGACGTAGCCGAGGCCCCGGACGGTGCGGATGAAGCGGGGATTGGCCGGGTCCGGCTCGATCTTCTTGCGGATGCGGTTGATGCGGACATCGATGGCCCGGTCGAAGGCCTCGGGGTCGCGGGCGTCGGCGAGGTCGAGGAGGCGCTCGCGGGTGAGGGCCCGCTTCGGGTGGTCGGCGAAGGCCTTGAGCAGGTCGTACTCGGAGCGGGTGAGGGGCTGCTCCAGGCCCGCGTCGTCGCGCAGGCGCAGGGAATCGGGCTCCAGCCACTTGGTGCCGAAGCGGATGCGCCGGGGGGGCGGCGCCCCGGGCGGCGGGGCGGGGGCCGCCTCGGGCCGGGGGGCCGGCCCCTGCGCCCGGCGCAGCACCGAGCGGACCCGGGCCACGAGCTCGCGCAGCTCGCAGGGCTTCGACAGGTAGTCGTCGGCCCCGAGCTCCAGGCCGACGACCCGGTCGATGGGGCTCGCGGTCGCGGTCAGCATGATGATCGGGATCGTGCCCCGGGCCTTGAGGTCGCGCACGATCGAGAGCCCGTCCTCCTCCGGCATGTTGAGGTCGAGGACGATGAGGTCGGGGGTGCGCGCGTCGAGATGGCCGCGCAGCGCCCGGCCGCCGTCGCAGAGCGCCACGTCGAAGCCGTGCAGGCGCAGGTAGTCGCCGATCATCGCGCGGGCATCGGCCTCGTCGTCCACCACGACGATGTGGGTCGGCCCGGCGCTCACGGTCCCCTCCGGTCGGATCGATTGAGGATCACGCGCATCATCTCGGAAGCCGCAGGGTCTCGCATCACGGGTGGCGCCGCCGGGCGGCTCTCGGTGCCATTACGCGGCAGGATTGTACAGTGCACCATTCATGCCCCTCTGGCGACGCGGCCCTGCCATCTATCAACGACCGGTTGTCCGCCGGCCCGAACCCGGTCGGCCCGGCGGACGAGCTTGCCGGAACCATCGCGGTGCCCGCGCCGACCTGACGTCCCAAGTTTGCAGCAAGATTTCGTCCAGCGCGCCATCGGCGTGATCTTGCGCCGACCGGCCGACATCGTTGGCGCAACGGTGCAGTTGCGCACCGATGCACCCCAGATGGGCCACAATCGCGATTCACCTGTGAGACGATCCAGGGCAGAGCCTGGCGCGCCGCTCCGCGCCGCGGGGCAACCGGGACCTCGGAATGGACGACGACATCCTCCACCTCATCCCCGACGAGGTCGCGGAAGCGCCCCAGCGCGGCGGCGTCTGGACGATCGCGGTGGTCGACGACGACCCGGCCGTGCACGAGGGCACCCGCTACGCGCTGGCCGATTACCGGCTCGACGGGCGCGGCCTCGAGATCCTCTCGGCCCATTCCGCCGCCGAGGCCCGCGGGCTGCTGGCCGGGCGGCGCGACGTCGCGGTGGTGCTCCTCGACGTGGTGATGGAGACGGACGATGCCGGCCTCGCCCTCGTCGACTACATCCGCCGCGACCTGCGCGAGGAGACCGCCCGCATCATCCTGCGCACGGGCCAGCCGGGCCAGGCGCCGGAGCGGCGCGTCATCGTCGACTACGACATCAACGACTACAAGGCCAAGACGGAGCTGACCGCCGACAAGCTCTTCACCAGCCTGACGGCGGCGTTGCGCGCCTACCAGCAGCTGAAGCGCCTCGACGAGACCCGGCGGGGGCTCGAGATCATCATCGACGCGGCCCCGATGCTCCTCGACCACAAGTCGATGCAGCGGCTCGCCGAGGGGATGCTGACCCAGGTCGCCTCCCTGCTCAACGTCGCCTGCGCGGGCATCCTGGTGCTGCGCGAGAACGGCGAGACGGACGAGCGCTTCTGCGTGCTCGCGGGCTCGGGCTGCTACCAGCACTACGTGGCCCGCGAGCCCGCCTGGCCCCTCGACGCCGACGTGCACCCGATCGTCGCCCGCACCTTCGCGGAGCGCCGGCACAGCTTCGGCACGCCCTGCTCGACCCTCTACCTCGAGACCTCGACGGGCAGCGAGATCGTGGCCCTGATCGACGCCGACCGCTCGCTCTCCGAGACCGACCGGGCCCTGATCGACCTGTTCACGAGCCGGCTCTCGATCGCCTTCGACAACGTCATCCTGTACGAGCAGCTGCAGCGGGCCAATGTCGGCCTCGAGCAGCGGGTGGTGGAGCGCACCGCCGAGCTGATCCGGGCGAACCGGCGCCTCGCCATGCAGCGCTCGGACCTGCGCCGGGCGAACGGGCTGAAGACCGAGATCCTCGGCACCATCGCGCACGACCTCAAGAACCCCCTGGCGGTGATCCTCGGCCGGGCCGAGATGCTGACCGACATGACCGGGATGACGCCCCCGCCCCTTGAGCAGATGCGGGCGCAGGTCGAGCATGTCCGCAGCTCGGCCAAGCGCCTGACCGGCATGATCGAGAGCCTGATGGCCGACGCCATGACGGACGCCCTCGACATCACCCTGCGCCGGGAGCCCGTCGACCTCGCGGGCCTCGCCCGCGAGGTCTGCGAGGCCAACCGGCCCCTCGCCCAGATCAAGGACCAGACCCTGGCCGCGGAGCTGCCCGGGGAGCTCTACCTCTGCGGCGACGGCGAGCGCCTGCGGGAGGCGATCGACAACCTGATCTCCAACGCCATCAAGTACAGCTTCCGCGGCGGCGCCATCACGATCCGGGCCTGGCGCGACGGGGAGGAGACCGTCTGCGCCGTGAGCGACCAGGGCCCCGGCCTGTCGCCGGAGGATGCCGGCCGCGTCTTCGGCCGCTTCCAGCGCCTCTCGGCCAAGCCCACCGGCGGCGAGGGCTCGACCGGGCTCGGCCTCTCCATCGTCAAGCGCATCGCCGAGCTGCACGGCGGCCGGGCCAGCGCCGAGAGCCCCGGGCCGGGGGCGGGCGCCACCTTCGCGATCCGCTTCCCCAACATCGCGGTCGAGCTGCTCTAGGGTCCCGATGGCGGCGAACCGGCCCGAGCGCATCTTCGTCCTGACCGGGGCCGGCATCTCGGCCGAGAGCGGGCTCGGCACCTTCCGGGACCGGGGCGGCCTGTGGGGCCGCTTCGACCCGATGCGGCTCGCGACGCCCGAGGCCTTCGCGGACGACCCCGACACCGTGCTCGACTTCTACAACCTGCGCCGCCGCGGCGTGATCGCGGCCGAGCCGCATGCGGGCCACCGGGCGCTGGCCGCGGCGCAGGCCCGGCTCGCGGCCCGGGGCGGGCGCCTGTTCCTCTGCACCCAGAACGTCGACGACCTGCACGAGCGGGCGGGCGCGCGCGACGTCGTGCACATGCACGGCGAGCTCCTGCGGATCCGCTGCCTCGCCTGCGGCTCGGCCTTCGACCGGCGCGGCGACCTCCACCGGACCGAGCCCTGCGCCGCCTGCGGCCGGGCCGGGGCATTGCGCCCCGACGTGGTCTGGTTCGGCGAGATGCCGAAGCACCTCGACCGCATCGACGCGGCGCTCCGGGCCGCCGACCTCTTCGTCGCCATCGGCACCTCGGGCTCGGTCTACCCCGCCGCCGGCTACGTGGCGCAGGCCCGGGCCCTCGGGATCCGCACCTGCGAGCTGAACCGCGAGCCCTCCGACAACGCCGCGCTGTTCGACGAGGCCCGCTACGGCCTGGCCAGCGACATCGTTCATGAATTGTTCCATTCACGGGTCGACTGAGCGCTTGCGTACTCCACCTTGCGGGCTCCCGCAGGAGGCGGTTCCATCCAACGACTTACCCGCGCCGGGCCCCCCGCGGCCGCCGCGGCCCGATCCGGCGAACCGAGCCGAATCACGCCAAGGGGCGCCGTCAAGATGTGGACGGCGCCGCGACCCGAGCGTTACAAACGTCAAGCTTGGTGAGTCGTCGCGCGGCCTCATCCAGGCGTTCGTTGCAGCCTTAGGGGAATAAAATACCCATGCAGAACATAACCGTGACTGCCCGCGAGCGTGACACTGTTCTGGCGGCGTTGCGCTATTATCAATTCTACCGAATGCAGGGCCATCCTTTCGATCCTCGCCAAGATCATCTTATCGATGCTATTGCGAACGAGACTGGTGAGGCCCTCGATCTTGCTGAGGTCGACGATCTGTGTGCCGGCCTGAACGGCAACAAGCACGCGCTCTGCGCTTCGGTCTGAAGCGGCCGGCGGGGCGGAGTGGATCCGCCCCAATCCCGTACCGCCCTGGTTTCCCTCAGAAAACCCCCGCCACCCGCACGCCGGCACGCTGCGGATCGGGCTTTGCCGGAAGGTCCATCAGGCCCGGCACCAGGAGGGCGTAGGTCGTCAGGATCGTGCCCGCCGCGAAGATCTTGATGATGTCCCGCATGGTTTCAGTCCCCTCGTGTCGAGCCCGGTTCACCGGCGTCTCCCGTTGGGGTGGATGTCTAAGCGCGGCGGTTTGCCTCCAGATTTCGTCGGCACGTCCCGAATGTTGCGTTGCGGGCGCAACTGAGCCCCGCACCGCCCGGCCCGCCGAGCCCCGGCGCCGGCCGCCCCGGCGAGGCGGCCCGCCCTTCGCCCGCCCCGACAAATGTCCTAAGCAGGACCCGCGCCGGCACCGATGTCCGGCGGCGAGGAAGGTTGGGGGATGGGTCCGATGTCGCTGCGCCGCCTGGCCCCCGCCGGGTGGGTCCTCCTTGCCCTCCTGCTCGCCCCCCGGCCGCCCGCGCGGGCCGCCGAGGAGAGCGCCGCGATGGCCCTCGTCGTCTCCGTCGACGTCTCGCAATCCGTCGACGAGGCCCGCTTCCGCCTGCAGATGGAGGGGATCGCAGAGGCGCTGGAGGATCCGGCGGTGCTCGGGGCCATCACGGGCAATCCCGGCGGCATCCTGTTCGCGCTCGTCACCTGGGCCGACAAGGCGGCTCTGACGCTCCCCTGGACCCGGATCGCCACCCGGCGGGACGCGGCCGCCGTCGCGGCCCGCGTGCGCGCGGTACCGCGGCAGGCCGGCACCTTCACCTGCCTCGGCCAGATGCTGCGGTCGGTCTCGGCGAGCGTGCTGCCGGCCCTGCCGGTCCCGGCCGACCGGGTGGTGATCGACGTCTCGGGCGACGGGATCGACAATTGCGCCGACCCGGACGCGATCCACGATGAGCGCGACGGGCTGCTGGCGACCGGCGCCACCATCAACGGCCTGCCGATCCTGGTGCCGGGGGAGAACGACGTGGTCGGGGTCGGCGCCTTCCGGGCCCCCGGCTACGGCCTGCGCGAATTGAAGGACGGGGGCGAGACCACCCTCGACCGCTGGTACAGGGCCCACGTGGCCGGCGGGCCCGCGGCCTTCGTCCTGGCGGCCCAGGGCTACGGCGACTTCGCGCGGGCGCTGCGCCAGAAATTCGTGATCGAGATCAGCGCCCTGGCTCCCGCCCGGCGCTGATCGGAGGGCCGGTCCCGCGCCGCTCAGGGGCGGCACCGGCCTCGCTCAGGGGGCGGCTTGAAGCTGCTGCTTGGCCCGTCCGATCGCCGCCTCGCAGGCGCTCGCGTCGCCCTTCTTGTCGGCGGTCCTGGCCTCGTCGAGGGCGACCTTGGCCTGCTGCGCCCTGTCGCCGCCCTGGCCGGCCTGGGCCGACTTCTCCGGGGGCGCCTCCGGGACGGAGGCCTGCCCCCCGGTCGAGCCGGTGACGCCCTGGCCCTCGCGGGCGCCCGCGGTCGCCTTGCCGCTGGTCGAGGCCGAGATCGCCTCGGTCGCCTCGGCCTTCACCCGCTTCTCGAGGGCCGCGATCTGGTCCCCGCAGGGGGAGGCCAGGGCTGGCCCCGCGAGACCCGCGACGAGGAGGGAGGCCAGGGGCCAGACGATACGGGTCATCACGTTCATTCCTCGGCTGCTGGCCGCGCGGCGGGACGCCGGCCTCGCGATCTGTCGGAGAACGCCCCGGATAGGATTGCGATCCCTTCCGGCCGGAACCTTCCGGTCGATCCGCGGCGGGCGGGCCGCAGGTCCCGAACACGCGGCGCATCGCGCCCGACAGGGCGAGGCCCGGGACCGCGGGAGCAGCGGACCGGTGAGAAGGCGGAGCCCGCGCCCGACCCCGCAGGATCGGGCGCGGGTCCGGATCCTACGCGCTCAGCTGGTCGCGGATCGGCAGCTGGCGCACCCGCCGGCCGGTCGCCGCGAAGATCGCGTTGGCGATCGCCGGCGCCACGGGCGGCACGCCCGGCTCGCCGACGCCACCGAGCGGCGCGTTGAAGTCCGGGTTCGGCAGCAGGTGGACGACGACCTCCGGGGCGGCATCGATCCGGACGATCTCGTAGCCGTCGAAGTTGTTCTGCTGCGCGCGCCCGTCCTTGAAGGTGATCTCGGAGGTGAGCGCGAGGCCCATCCCCATGACGACCGCGCCCTCCATCTGCGAGCGGACGCGCTCCGGGTTCACCTGGGGCCCGCAATCGATGGCGATGTGGACCTTCTTGACCGAGACCTGGCCCTTGTCGCTCACCTCGACCTCGGCGGCGACCGAGGTGTAGGTGACGAAGCTGTAATGCCCGGCGATGCCGAGGCCCCGGCCCTTCTCCATCTTGCGGCCCCAGCCGATGCCGTTGGCCGTGGTCTCGATGACCCGGCGCAGGCGGCCCGTGTCGATCGGGTAGAGCTTCGGGTCCTCGCCGTGGTTCCAGACGTCGCCGATGGAGGTCGGATCGATCTTCCGGGCCGGCCCGATCAGGTCGAGCAGGTAATCCTTCGGGTCGCGCCCCGCCTCGTGCGCGAGTTCGGCCACGAAGGACTGGATCGCGAAGGCGTGCGGGATGTTGGAGACCGAACGGAACCAGCCGATGCGCACGTGCGCGGCGGCCTCCGGGTTCTCGAGCCGGATATTGGCCAGGTTGAAGGGCGTGTTGACGAGGCCCATGCCGAGCTCGAAGGGCAGCTCGTGCTTGGGGTCCGGCGCGAAGATCGAGCCGATCGTCGGAGCCGCGCTGCGGTGCAGCCAGGCCACCGGCATGCCCTTCTCGTCGAGGCCGGCCTCCAGGCGCTCCACCGAGATGGTGTGGTAGTAGCCGTGGTGGATGTCGTCCTCGCGGGTCCAAGTCAGCTTGACCGGGACGCCCCCGACCTGCTGCGAGCAGAGCGCGGCCTCGACCACGTAATCGGGCTTCGACTTGCGGCCGAAGCCGCCGCCGAGGAGCGTCACGTTCACCTTGACCTTGTCGGCCGGCAGCTTGAGCGCCTTCACCAGGCGGTCATGGGCCGCCTGCGGCCCCTGGGTGCAGGCCCAGGCCTCGCAGGCGCCGTCCTTCACCCACGCCACCGCGGCCGGGGGCTCCATCGGGGCCTGGACGAGGTGGGGCACGAAGTACTCCGCCGAGATGCGCTTCTTGGCCTTGGCCATCGCCCCGTCGACGTCGCCCTGGTTGCGCACGACCTTGCCGGGCGCGCGCACCGCCTTCTCCAATTCCTGGCGGAACGCGTCGGTGTCGTAATGCGCGTTCGGGCCGTCGTCCCAGGTGATCTTGAGGGCGTCGCGGCCCTTCATGGCGGCCCAGGTGTTCTTGGCCACCACCGCCACGCCGCCGAGCGGCATGAACTCGGAGGGGATCTCGCCGCCGTCGATCTTGAAGATCTTCACGACGCCCGGGACCTTCCTGGCCTCGCTGTCGTCGAAGCTCGCGACCTTGCCGCCGTAGACCGGCGGGCGGGCGACCAGCGCGTAGAGCATCCCGTCGAGGCGGGTGTCGAGGCCGTAGATCGCCTTGCCGGTGGTGATGTCCCGGTTGTCGATGAGGCCGATCTTGCCCTTGCCGATGTAGCGGAACTCGGACGCCGCCTTCAGCTTGACGCCCTCGCGCGCGGGCACCGCCAGCTCGGCCGCCGCCGCCGCGACCTCGCCGTAGCCGAGCTGGCGCTTCGACGTTACGTGGGTGAGGACGTGGTTCTGGGCCGTCACCTCGGCGACCGGCACGCCCCATTGCTTGGCGGCGGCCTCCCGCAGCATCAGGCGCGCGGCGGCGCCCGCGTGGCGGAAATGCCGGAAGAAGTGGCGCAGGGAGCGCGAGCCGTCGGTGTCCTGGTTGCCGAAGCGCTCCTCGTCGCCCCAGGCCTGGACGACCTTGACCTTGTCCCAGTCGGCCTCGAGCTCGTCGGCGACCACGAAGGCCACGGAGGTGCGCACGCCCTGGCCCATGTCGGAGCGGTGGTTCGTCACCGTGACGGTGCCGTCCTGCGCGATGGCGATGAAGACCTTCGGGTCGTCGCGCCAGCCATGCGGCATGCCGTCGGCGCCGAATTTGGGGGCCTCCTTCTTGGCCTCCTCGGCCTCGAGGCGGTCGGGCAGCGAGAGGGCGAGCACGAAGGCGCCCAGGCCGCCGAGGATCGCGCGGCGGCTGACATTGGCGAGGACGGCCGGAATCTCGGCCTTGGGGGTGTCGGCCGCGAGCTCGGCCATCAGCTTGGCGTCGTGGATCACAGGCGCTCTCCCTTGTTGGCGGGCGCGGCAGCCTGGCCGGCGGCCTGGTGGATCGCGGCGCGGATGCGCGGATAGGTGCCGCAGCGGCAGAGATTGCCGCTCATGGCCTCGTCGATCTGCGCCTCGGTGGGCTTGGGCGTGTCCTTGAGGAGGGAGGCGGCCTGCATCATCTGCCCGCACTGGCAATAGCCGCACTGGGAGACGTTGAGATCGCGCCACGCGACCTGGACCGAGTGGTTGCCGTCGGGCGAGAGGCCCTCGATCGTGGTCACGGCCTGGCCCTCGGCCGCCGAGAGCGGCGTGACGCAGCCGCGCACGGCGGTGCCGCCGAGATGGATGGTGCAGGCGCCGCACAGGGCCGCGCCGCAGCCGAACTTGGTCCCGGTGAGGCCGAGCTCGTCGCGCAGGTACCAGAGCAGCGGCATGTCGGGATCGCCGTCGAAGCTGCGCTCAGCTCCGTTCACGGTCAGTTTGATCATCAGCATCGTCCTGTCAGGGGTCGCTCGCGCCGGGCGGATCGGACCCGCTGCCGCGATGCGACCAAGTTCGGTTCGGCCTGGCCCCCACGCCGGATTCGACCGGCCTGCGAGATCCAGTTCGCTTGACGTGCAAAGCGGGCGACGGGCGCCGCCCTGGGGATGTGAGAACGCGGTGTCGGAACGCGACGCGAGAACGCGATTGCGGGCCCACGAAAGCCGCCTCCATCCCGGGCGGCGCGGATGCCGGTCGGGATGCAGAACCGCCCCCGGCCCGCTTTCTTTCCTCAGAATGAATTCAATCTACGACAGGCGTGCCACGCGTTGCAACGCGGGCAATGGCCGCGTCCGGGCAAAGCCTTGCATCTGTCACATGGCGCGTAACTTTTCGCACAGTCCCGGCCCGGATCCCGGGCCGGCGCCACGGATCACCGGCGGCAGGCCTCAGACCGTGACCTGCGTGCCCACTTCGACGACGCGGCCGGTCGGGATCTGGAAGAAGTCCGTGGCGTCGTTGGCGTTCTTGGCCAGCGTGATGAAGATCCGGTCCTGCCAGAGCGGCATGCCCGAGTGCGCCGCCGGCCGGATCGAGCGCCGGGACAGGAAGAACGAGGTCGCCATGATGTCGAACTTGAAGCCCTGCTTGCGCAGCAGCGTCAGGGTCTTGGGGATGTTCGGCGTCTCCATGTAGCCGAACTTCATCACGACCTTGGAGAAGTGCGGCCCGATCGGCTCGATCCGCACCTTGTCGGCGAGGTTCGAGCGCGGCGTGTCCACGGTCTCGACCGTCAGGATGACGTTCTTCTCGTGCAGCACCTTGTTGTGCTTGAGGTTGTGCAGGAGGGCGGCCGGGGCGATCTCGGGGTCGCTCGTGAGGAACACCGCGGTGCCGCGCACGTGGTGGGGCGGGCTCTTCTCCAGCATGCCGACGAGCTCGGTCAGCGGCACGTCGGTCTTGCGGGTCTTGTTGAACAGGATCGTGACGCCCCGCACCCAGGTCCACATCAGGATGATCAGGCAGCCGGCCACCAGAAGGGGCACGTAGCCGCCCTCGAACACCTTCAGGAGGTTCGAGAGCATGAACAGGAACTCGACCACGATGAAGGGCATGATCGCGGCGGCCGCCGCGATCGGCGACCAGCGCCAGTAGCGCCACAACACGATGAAGGAGAGGGAGGCGGTGAGCAGCATCGTGCCGGTGACGGCGATGCCGTAGGCCGAGGCCAGCGCCGAGGAGGAGCGGAACAGCACCGCCAGCACCACGACGCCGATCAGCAGCAGGGTGTTGATCTGCGGCAGGTAGATCTGGCCCGAATGGGCCTCCGAGGTGTGGCGGATCTCGAGGCGCGGCAGCAGGCCGAGCTGGATCGCCTGGCGCGACAGGGAGAAGGCGCCGGTGATCACCGCCTGGCTCGCCGTGACGGTGGCGAGGGTGGCCAGGATCACCATCGGGATCAGGCCCCATTCGGGCACGAGCTGGTAGAACGGGTCCGTGGTGTCGGGCTTGGCCAGGACCAGGGCGGTCTGGCCGAGATAGTTCAGGACGAGGCAGGGCGCGACGAGGCCGAGCCACGCCACCTGGATCGGGCGGCGCCCGAAATGGCCGAGATCGGCGAACAGCGCCTCCGCCCCCGTCACGGCGAGGAACACGGCACCGAGGGCGACCAGGGCGCCGGAGCCGTGGCCGAGGAGGTAATGCACCGCGTACCAGGGGTGGAAGGCCCAGAACACGCTCGGGTTGGCGATGATGTGGGGCAGGGCCGCGAGCGCCAGCGCCAGGAACCACACCACCATGATCGGCCCGAAGAAGGCCGCGACCTTGCTGGTGCCCCGGCTCTGGACCAGGAACAGGGCGACGATGATCGCCACCGTGATCGGCAGCACCGAGTTCTCGAAGGCCGGGGTGACGAGCTTCAGGCCCTCCACGGCCGAGAGCACGGAGATGGCCGGGGTGATCACGGCGTCGCCGTAGAACAGCGAGGCGCCGAGGAGCCCGAGGGTGAAGACGATGCGCGAGCCGCCGAGGGATTTGCGGGCGAGCGCCATCAGCGAGAGGATGCCGCCCTCGCCGTTGTTGTCCATCCGCAGCAGGATGGCCACGTACTTGATGGTGACGATGAGGAGCAGCGCCCACAGGATCAGCGAGGCGGTGCCCAGCACCTCCTCGGCGAGCAGGATGTTGTCGCTGCGCGCCGGCCCCAGCGCCTCGCGGAAGGCGTAGAGCGGGCTCGTGCCGATATCGCCGTAGACGACGCCGACCGAGCCGACCACGAGGGTCCAGAAGCTGACCGGAGCGTGGGGCTGCGCGCCGTCGGGCAGGTCGAGGGCGCCGGCCGGCATCGGCACGGCGCCGCCGCCCTCGCCCGCCGCCGGGCCTCCGGCCGGGCTGGCGCCCGGCTTGTCGGTTTGGCCGCCCGCGGCCGCGGGTTGAGCGGCGGCGGCGCTCGATGAAGCGGATTGCGTCATGGACTGCGATCTGGGGTGATGCCTGCCCGGAGGCTCGCGACGCGGCGCATGGGGGACGCGTAGGCTTCCAAGGCGCGCGGGCGCGGCTGGGGGCCGGCCCGCTCAAGGGATCGTGGCGGCACGCTAGCACGTGCCCGATTCCACGGAAACAGCGACCTTTCGGCAGGGGTGCCGCCGGGAGGCGCGGGTCGCGGCCCGGAGGGCCGCACGGGGTCGCGGGCGGAGCGGGCCGTCACGGCGGGGGCCGTCGGGCCGCCGCCATCACTCGGCCGCCGTCACGCTGCCGCCGTCACTCGGCCGCGTTGCGGGCGCCCTGGCCGAAGCGGCGCTCGATGTAGTCGATCACGATGGTCTCGAAATCCTTGGCCAGCGTCGCGCCGCGCAGGGTCATCGCCTTCTTGCCGTCGATGAAGACGGGGGCGGTCGGGGTCTCGCCGGTGCCGGGGAGCGAGATGCCGATATCGGCGTGCTTCGATTCGCCGGGCCCGTTCACGATGCAGCCCATCACGGCGACGTTCAGTCCCTCGACCCCCGGATAGGTCTTCTTCCATTCCGGCATCGAGGTGGTGATCCAGTTCTGGATGTCGCGGGCGAGCTCCTGGAACGTCGTCGAGGTGGTGCGGCCGCAGCCCGGGCAGGCGGCCACCAGCGGCACGAAGGTGCGGAACCCCATGGTCTGGAGGAGTTCCTGGCTCGTCTTGACCTCGAGGGTGCGGTCGCCGCCGGGCTCGGGGGTGAGGGAGTAGCGGATGGTGTCGCCGATGCCCTCCTGGAGCAGGACGCCGATGGCGGCGGAGGCCGCCACGATGCCCTTCGAGCCCATGCCGGCCTCGGTCAGGCCGAGATGGATGGCGTAGTCGGAGCGGCGCGCCACCTCGCGGTAGACCGCGATGAGGTCCTGCACCGCCGAGACCTTGGCGGAGAGGATGATGCGGTCCTTGGGCAGGCCGAGGGCCTCGGCGCGCTTGGCGGAGGAGAGGGCCGACTGCACCATCGCCTCGCGCATCACCGCGCGGGCGTCGATGGGGCGCGGCAGCTTGGCGTTCTCGTCCATCAGGTGCGTCAGCAGCTCGCCGTCCAGCGAGCCCCAGTTGGCGCCGATCCGCACGGTCTTCCCGTAGCGGACCGCCTGCTCGATGATCGTCGAGAATTGGGTGTCCTTCTTCTCCTTGAAGCCGACATTGCCCGGGTTGATCCGGTACTTGGCGAGCGCCTCGGCGCAGGCCGGATGGTCGGAGAGGAGCTTGTGGCCGATGTAGTGGAAGTCGCCGACCAGGGGGACGTGCACGCCGATCCGGTCGAGGCGCTCGCGGATCTTCGGCACCGCCGCCGCCGCCTCGTCGCGGTCGACGGTGATGCGCACGAGCTCCGAGCCGACCCGGGCGAGCTGCGCCACCTGCGCGACCGTCCCGTCGATGTCGGCGGTGTCGGTGTTCGTCATGGACTGGACCACGACGGGCGCGCCGCCGCCGACGACCACCGCCCCCTCGCCCTCGCCGACGCGCACGCCGACCGTGCGGTGCCGGGGCGCCGGACCCGCGATCTCGGGGCCGGTTCCGCCGAGGGTCTGGGGATCGGCTGCGGCTTCCATGGCTTCCATCGTGGACCTTGCGTGGGCCTTAGAGAGTCTTGTCGGCCGGCCTGCGGCCCGAAGAGACGATCGGATCGATCCCGGCCGCCGGTCCCGCCCATCGGACATCGGCTGGCGCCGGGATCATCCTATGCGGGCGATCGTTTAGCTGAGATTGCCGTGACGTGGCGTCAAGTCGATGACTCTGCATGGCAGGTTCGCGCGTGTCATGTCGCATCGCCGCGCGATTGTCGAGTTCACCTCCGGGACGCAGCCGCGACCGTCTCGCAGCCCTGACCTCCGAGGCAGGCGGGACCGCGCCGATTCCCCCCGCTGATTCGCGGGAACCCGGAGCCTGCTCCGCCGCTTTGCTGTGGTGCAACAGTTGCTACCGCAATGCAACATCCCATCTTGAGACCATGATGAACAACGATTCCCACCGGCCCGAGCCTCACAATCCCGTCACCGCCGTGCCGGCCCCGGACAGTGACGGCATCGCCAGCCAGCCCGACCGCCACCCGCCCGCCACCATCCTGGCGGGCCCCCGGGCGGAGAAGAACGTGGCGCTGGCCCTGCAGGGCGGGGGCGCGCACGGCGCCTTCACCTGGGGCGTGCTCGACGCGCTGATCGAGGACGGGCGCCTCGGCTTCGAGGCCATCACGGGGGCGAGCGCGGGCGCCATGAACGGCGTCGTGATGATCGACGGCTGGCTCAAGGGCGGCCCGGAGGGCGCCCGCGAGGGCCTCGAGACCTTCTGGCGCGAGGTCAGCCTCGACGGCGACCTCGGCCCGACGCAGCGCAAGGTCTTCAGCGGCTTCCTGGGGTTCTGGGCCAACAACCCGGTGGCGGAGTTCTGGACCAGGGCGCTGGCGCCCGGGCCCTACGTGACGAACCCGCTCAACATCAATCCGCTCAAGAAGGCCCTGGCCAAGCAGGTGGATTTCGAGCGGCTGCGCGGGGCCGACACCGCCGGGGTCTTCGTCTCGGCCACCAATGTCTGGACCGGCAAGCTCGCGGTGTTCGAGCGCGAGGCCCTGACGGTCGATCACCTGATGGCCTCGGCCTGCCTGCCGACGGTGTTCCAGGCGGTCGAGATCGACGGGGTGCCCTACTGGGACGGGGGCTATCTCGGGAACCCGCCGCTCTATCCCCTGCACCGGGGCGCGGTGACCCGCGACATCCTCCTGGTCCAGATCAACCCGGTCGAGCGCCGCGAGACCCCGCGCACGCAGGGCGAGATCCAGGACCGGCTGAACGAGATCACCTTCAACGCCAACCTGATGCGGGAATTGCGGGCGATCGACTTCGTGGACGGCCTCATCGACGAGGGCGTGCTCGGCCAGGGCCAGTACCGGCGCGTCCTCGTCCACCGCATCGACGGCACCGACGCGCTGGAGGATTACGACGCCTCCTCGCGCCTCGATGCCCGCTGGCGGGTGTTCCAGCGCCTGCGCGACAAGGGCCGCGCCGCCGCCCAGGCCTGGCTCGGCGAGCGCTACGACGATATCGGGCACAGCTGCACCCTCGACCTTCCCGCGGCCTACCAGTGACGCCGGCGGCCGGGCGCCGCCGCGATCCGGCCCGGCGGACCCGGCGAACCCGGCGCCCGGGGGCCCGGCGCGATCCCGAGGGATTAAGCCGGCCCCCTTGCGCGTTGGCACCTGTATGATGGCCGACAAGACAAAGCGACCCGACATCGTCGACCTGCTGGTGCCGCTGCGGCGCTACGCACGCTCCCTGACCCGCGACACCCTGCGGGCGGACGACCTCGTGCACGACACCCTGGTGCGCGCCCTCGAATCGCAGGCGACCCTGCGGCCGAACACGAACCTGCGGACCTGGATGATGACGGTCCTGCACAACGTCTTCATCGACGACCAGCGCCGCAAGCGCGTCGAGGCGCGCCATGCCGACGTGCTGGTGCAGATGAGCGAGGAGGTGGCGCCCCCCGCCCAGGAGGGGCAGGTCCGGCTGGCGCAGATCCGCAAGGCCTTCCTGACCCTTCCGGAGGAGCAGCGCGCCGCCCTCCACCTCGTGACCCTCGAGGGCATGGCCTACGCGGACGCGGCGGCCGTCCTCGGCATTCCGATCGGCACCCTGATGTCGCGCCTCGGCCGCGGCCGGGCGGCGCTCCGGGCCTTCGAGGAGGGCGAGCGCGGCGGCAAGGCCGCCGATCCGCATCCCGGCCCCTCCGAGCGGCCGCACCTGCGGCTGGTGTCCCGGGACGGGCAGGCGGCCGGAAGCACCCCGCCGGCCTACGAGAACCGGGCGTTCGGGACCTACTGAGCCCGGAGGCAGGCGGACAGCCGGCGGCTCCCAGGATGCCGCCGCTCCCCCCGCAACGTTTCGCGATGATATGAAATGCGCCTGAGACGACGATAGGACGTGGCGTCATGGTCGACCCGATTACAGACTCCGATCTCATCGCTTACGTCGACGGGCAGCTCGACGTGATGCGGCGCCTCGACGTGGAGGCGCACCTCGCGCGCCACCCCGAGGTGGCGGCGCAGATCATGGCCGAGCTGCACGATCGCGACGCCCTGCGCGAGGCCTTCGCCCGTCCCCCCGGGGTCGGCCCGGAGCGCAACCGGGTCGCGGCGCGGCGCCTCGACCGGAGCCTGCGCTGGCGTCAGGTCGCCTCGCGCCTGCGGCGCGTCGCGGCGATCACGATCCTGGTGGGCGCCGGCTGGCTGGCGCACGCGGAGGTCGGCGTCTTCGGCGTCCCCGACACCTTCGCGTCCCCGGTGGACCCGACCCTGATCGAGGATGCGCAGCAGGCCCGGCAGACGGCGCAGCTGCGCGCCCGGATGATCTCGCAGCGCGCCACCCCGGCCTATGACCGGGCCGATATCGAGGCCGCCACCGGCATCCGCCTGCCCGACCTGCCGCCCGACTGGACGGTGCGCGACGTGCAGGTGTTCCCCGCCCATCGCGGGGCCGGCGTCGAGGTGGCGATCAACGCGGGCGATCTCGGCGCGGTCGAGCTGTTCGCGACGCACCGCCGCACGGTCGGCCGGGCGAACGAGGTGACGCGCTCGAGCGACGGCGCCACCGCCTACTGGACGGCGGGCGGTTCGTCCTACGCCCTCAGCGGCGCCAGCGACGAGACCCGGCTGCGCCAGGCGGCCCAGCAGCTCGCCGCCGCCATGATGCCGCCCGCCGCGGGTCCGGCGACCGTGGCGCCCGCGACCCCTTGAGCGGGCACGCCCCTCAATCGAGCATCGAGGGCGTGGCGTCGGTGGCGAGGCGCGCCCGCGCCTCGGCGGCGTCGACGTCCATCCGGGCGATCAGCGCTTCGGCGCTGGCGAAGCGCTCCTCGCCGCGGATATAGGCGACGAACTCCACCGCGACGGCCTGCCCGTAGAGATCCCCCGAGAAGTCGAACAGGTTGACCTCGAGGAGGGGCGCGCCGTCGTCGAAGGTCGGGCGCCGGCCATAGCTCGCCACCCCGTTCCGGACCGTGCCGTCGGGCAGGCGCACCCGCACGGCGTAGATGCCGTGGGCGAGCCCGCAATCGGACAGGGCGAGGTTCGCGGTCGGGTAGCCGAGGGTGCGCCCGCGCTTGTCGCCGTGGCGCACGCTCCCCTGCACGAACCAGCGGTAGCCGAGCAGCGCGTTCGCCCGATCGACGTCGCCGGCCGCGAGCGCCGCCCGGATCGCGCTCGACGAGACCGGCCGGCTCTCGGCCGGGAGGGAGACCGGCGGGACGATGCGGCAGCGCAGGCCCGCGTCGCGGCACATGGCGGCGAGGAGGGCCGGGGTGCCCTCGCGCCCGCGCCCGAAATGGAAGTCGTGGCCGATCACCACTCCGGCGAGCCCGAGCTCGGCCTTGAGGAGATGCTCGACGAAATCGCGCGCGCCGGTGCCCGCGAGGCCGGCATCGAAGCGGCGCACGATCAGCCCGTCGAGGCCGAGGCGCCGGAAGACGATCTCCTTGGCGCCCGGGCCCGTGAGACGGAACATCGGCTGGCCGGGGGCGAAATAGGCCCGCGGATGCGGCTCGAAGGTGAGGATGACGGCGGGCCGGCCGAGCGCGGCGGCGGTCTCGCGCACCGCCCCGACGAGGACCCGGTGACCCTGGTGGATGCCGTCGAAATTGCCGATCGCCGCGATGGCCCCGGCGAGCTGCGGCGGGACCGGCTCGTCCTCGCGGCATACCGTGAAGGGACGGGCCGTCCTCTCGTCGCCTGACGACATCGAACTCATGAAGCTTGCAAGGGGATCGGGTCCGGACACGGCAGGCGGTCTCGCGCGCGGCGGACCCTGTCGAAAAGCGCCCGGAGGGTCAAGCGACGGGCCGACGCGGGCCGAGCGGCCACGGTTGCGCGGCCCTGGGTGCGGTTCCGTGCGGAGTTAACCGGTTTGAAATTCGATGTCGTGTAATTTCGCAGCACGAGGGGCCGCGTGGAGGCGGCGCCTCACGCAATATGCATCGGGGGCCGCCGCCGCACCGGCCCTGAAGACGGAGCAGACCGCCCATGGCCCTCGACCTCAGCATGCCGATCCTCGTCGTCGACGATTATCAGACGATGGTCCGCATCATCCGCAACCTGCTGAAGCAGCTCGGCTTCGAAGAGGTCGACGACGCCTCCGACGGCACCGCGGCGCTGGCCCGCCTCAAGAGCCGCAAGTACGGCCTCGTGATCTCCGACTGGAACATGGAGCCGATGACGGGCTACGAGCTGCTGCGCCACGTCCGCGCCGACGAGGCCCTGCGCACCACCCCGTTCATCATGGTCACGGCCGAGTCGAAGACCGAGAACGTCATCGCCGCCAAGAAGGCCGGCGTGAACAACTACATCGTCAAGCCGTTCAACGCCGCCACCCTCAAGACCAAGATCGAGGCCGTCTGCGGCGCCTGACCGGCGGACCGCGGTTGCGTCGATGCGGCCGGCCGCTCCCCGAGCGGCCGGCCCGAAGGGTGCCGGTGCCGCTCGGGCGCGTCGCCGGAGCGTAGGGAGTAGCGTGACGATGAAGTTCGCCCGCAAGCCACGGAACCCGGTTCCCGAGCCGCCCTCGCCGCGCGTGATCAACGAGCTGGTCGAGATCGCCGACTACATCAGCCATCTCCGGCAGGAGATCGCGGCGCTTCGGGCCAACGAGCTCACCCGTGACCGCATCCCCATGGCGCATGAGGAACTCGGCAACGTGCTGGCCGCGACGGCGGGCGCCACCAACCAGATCATGGCCTCGTCCGAGGCGATGCTGAGCCTGCCCGACGACGCCGCCTACCGGGAGAACGTCGAGGCCCGCATCTACGAGATCTTCGAGGCCTGCGCCTTCCAGGACATCACCGGGCAGCGCATCTCGAAGGTGGTGGAGGCCCTGCGCCAGCTCGAATTGCGGCTGGCGCGCTTCGCCAGCGCCGTGAAGGCGCGCGACGAGGCGGGCTACGACCCGACCGAGGCCGAGCGCCGCAAGCGGGCCGAGGTGCTGCTGCTGAACGGGCCGCAGATCGACGGTCCGGCCACCTCGCAGGACGACATCGACGCCCTGTTCGCCTGAGCCTCGCTCAGGCCAGGCGCCCGCTCACCAGATCAGGCGCTCGATCACCGCGTCGGGCCGGATCGCCTGCCGGCTCAGCCAGTCGGCGATGTCGCCGAGCCGCGCCTGCTCGGCGGCGACCCCGAGCTCCTCCGCGTGGATGCCGCGCGCCACGAGCAGGCTCGGGATCCCGAAGGCCCGCGCGCCCGCGATGTCGGTGCGCAGGGCATCGCCCACCGCCAGCACCCGCGCCCTGTCCGGCGCCCCGATACCGTCGAGGGATGCCGCCCGGGCGAGCGCCGCCTCGTAGACCGGCCGGTAGGGCTTGCCCGCGTAGATTACCGCCCCGCCGATCTCCGCATAGGCCGCCGCCAGGAGGCCCGCGCAGGGGATGAGCTGCTTGTCGCGCTCCACCACGAGGTCGGGGTTGGCGCAGATCATCGGCACCGCCCGCGCCCGCAGCGCCGCGAGGCCGTCGCGGTAATCCGCCGCCGTCTCGCGCGTGTCGTCGAACAGGCCGGTGCAGACGACGAGGTCGGCCGCCGCCGCCGCCACGAGCGCGAGGTCGAGGCCCGCGAAGATGCCGGCATCCCGCTCCGGGCCGAGATGGTAGATCCGGGCGCCCGGGCGCTCGGCGATCAGGTCGCGGGTGAGGTCGCCCGAGGTCAGGACGGCGTCGTAGGCCTCCCGGGGCACGCCGTACCCGTCGAGGATGCGCTGCACGCCGGCCCAGGGGCGGGGCGCGTTCGAGACCAGCACCACGCGGCGCGGGCGCTCGCCCGGAAGCGCCCGGAAGCGGATCAGCGCCTCCCCGGCCGCCCGGTGGCCGTTGGTGCCGTCGTGCAGCACGCCCCAGACGTCGCACAGGATCAGGTCGTGGCGCGCGGCGACCTCCGAGAGGCCCGCGAGGGTCGGGACGGCGGGAGCCGGGGCGGCGGAGGCCGCCTCGCCGGGGGAGTGACGCGTCATGGGGGATCCTGCTGCTGCGCTGCGGCGGCCGGGTTAGGCGGGGGCGCCCGCGAAAGCAACGCCGGCCGCGCGGCGCGGGGCTCAGCTCGCGCGGCGCAGGAAGTCGCGGAAGGGGCGCCGCTGCGGCGGCGGCTCGGGCTCGTCGGGGGAGGATGGCGGCGGGGAGGCCGGCGCCCCCGGCGCGGGGGCCTGGGCGGGGCCGGCGAGCACGTCGGCCCGCACCGCGCGGGGGGCCGCGAAGACGGCGCCCTGCGCGAAGGGCACGTCGAGGTCGATCAGGTCCGGCACGTCGGTCTCGCGCTCGACGGCGTTCGCCACGAGGCGGATGCCGGCCCGCGCGAGGGCCGCCACGAGGTCCTCGACGGCGATGTCCGAGAGGTTCTGGCGGGTGAAGGCCTGCCGCAGCAGCAGGTCGGCCGAGACCTTGACCTGGGCGACGCCGCGCTCGGCGAGCGAGAGGGCGTCGAAGCGCAGATCCGTCGGGCGGTCGAGGATGAAGCCGATCTTGCCCCGCATCGCGGCGAGCGCCCCCGCCTGCTCGGCGTCGAGGTTGCGCCAGCTCGCCTGCGGCAGGGCCACGACGAGGCGCCCGGCCAGCCCCGGCTCGGACGCGACGAGGCGGGCCAGCGAGCGCAGGAAGCCGGGCTCGAACAGGGAGAGGGGCGACAGGCCGTAGCTCACCGCCGCCTCGCTGCCGCGGCCGGCGAGGTGGCGCGCGATGGTGGCGACGCGCTGGAGCATGCGCCGGTCGAGGTCGGTGCTGCGCCCGTGCCGCTCCAGCACCGGCAGGAAGGCCTCGGGGGCCAGCACCTCCCCGGCGACGCGCAGCCGGGCCAGGGCCTCGTAGGAGGCGACCTTGCGCTGGGGCAGGGTGACGACGGGCTGGAGATGGACCTCGAGCCCGTCCGCGTCGAAGGCGGCGATCAGGGCCGCCTCGCGCAGCGGCTCGTGGTCCTCCGGGGGCGGCAGCTCGATCACGCCGCCGACGAAGGGCGCGGGCTCCGGCGCGCGCCGAACCGGCGGCAGAGCCCGGGGAGGCAGAGCCCGGGGAGGCATGGGCCGCGGCACCGGGGCGCGGGGCGCCTGGATCTCGGGCTCCGGGGCCGCCGGCGGCGCGGCGACCGACGCGGCGCGGGGCGCGGGGTGAACATGTGCCGGGTGGATATGCGTCGGATGCGGGGGCTCGGCCGCCGCCGGGGCGGCCTCGGCCACCGTCTTCAGCCGGGCGATCTCGCCGTCCTGCGTCGCCACCACGGCGGCGAGGTCGCGCACGATGCCGCTGAGGAGGCCGATCTCCACCGTGACCTCCTCGACGCCCGCCGCCAGGTCGGCGGAGGCGTCGCCCGGCGTGGCCGCCCGCGCGCCGCCCTCGATCCGGAGCAGGCGCTTCGAGAGCACGTCGACCTCGGCCGAGAGCTTGTCGCAGCGGGCCGCGAGGGCCGTGGCGCGGCGATGCGCGAGGCCCGTGGCGAGGACCGCCAGGAGGGCGAGCGCGCCCCCTGCGAGGATCGGCGAGTAGACGGCGAGCGGTGCCAGGGCGATGAGCCCGAGGATGCCGAGGGCCGTCAGGCTGCCACGCCGGCCGAAGATCCGGGCCATCGGATTCGCTCAACACCCTCAAGCACGCACGGGACGGGCGCCCCGACGCGGCGAATCGGGGCCTGACCGGTTGTCGCCGAGGGCCGCGGCCCCGGCAAGGCGCCGGGCACCCTCGGGAGTGGATTTCTCCGAACTGTGACATAGGCTTCCCCCGGAGCCGGCGTCGGGTTGCCGATCCCGGCGCCCCCGATACCGGAGCCCGCCGCATGGACGACACCCGAACCGAACTCCTGATGCGGGTCGAGGGCATGACCTGCGCCGGCTGCACCGAGGCGGTGCGCCGGACGATCCGCCGGCTCGACCCGGAGGCGGCCGTGGCGGTCGACCTGGAGCGGGGCCGCGTCGCCGTGACGACCCGGGCCCAGAGCCTCGCCATCGCGGACGCCCTGACGAAAGCCGGCTACACCGCCACCGCCATGACGGGCTGAGCAGGGCGGGAGCGACGGCACCGATGCGAGAGGGGGATCCTCGCCGGCGCCGCGCCCAAGAACGAAAATTTGCGCGTGCGTTGAAAAATTTCGACGCGCTTTTCCCCCTGCCATCGCGCACAGTGCCGCCGGGGATCAGGCTTGGCCCTTGGCCCAACGACAATCGCACGGCAAAAGCCGGCGACCCCCGCGGTGACCACTCGCGCCTGCCCGGTTCCGATTCCGGCCGCCGATCCGGCAAGGCGCGATGTCCCGTGGCCCAGAATGGACGCCACACGATTCCGTCGTGCCAAGAGGTGAGGAAACCATGCCCTCAGATATCGAGATCGCCCGCGCGGCGACCCTGAAGCCGATCACCCAGATCGCCGAGACGCTCGGCATCCCGGACGATGCCCTGCACAATTACGGCAAGCACATCGCCAAGATCGACCACGCCTTCATCAAGTCCCTGGAGAACCGGCCCGAGGGCAAGCTGGTCCTCGTCACGGCGATCAGCCCGACGCCCGCGGGCGAGGGCAAGACCACCACGACGGTCGGCCTCGGCGACGCCCTGAACCGCATCGGCAAGAAGACCGTGATGTGCCTGCGCGAGCCCTCGCTCGGCCCCTGCTTCGGCATGAAGGGCGGGGCGGCCGGCGGCGGCAAGGCGCAGGTCGTGCCGATGGAGCAGATCAACCTGCACTTCACGGGCGACTTCCACGCCATCACGTCGGCCCACAGCCTGGCCGCCGCCCTCATCGACAACCACATCTACTGGGCGAACGAGCTCAACATCGACGTGCGGCGCATCTTCTGGCGCCGGGTCGTCGACATGAACGACCGGGCGCTGCGCGCCATCAACCAATCCCTCGGCGGCGTCGCCAACGGCTTCCCGCGGGAGGACGGCTTCGACATCACGGTCGCCTCCGAGGTGATGGCGGTGTTCTGCCTCGCCAAGGACCTCGACGACCTCGAGGAGCGCCTCGGCCGCATCGTCATCGCGGAGACCCGCGACCGCAAGCTCGTCACCCTCAAGGACGTCAAGGCCACGGGCGCCATGACGGTGCTCCTCAAGGACGCGCTGCAGCCGAACCTGGTGCAGACGCTGGAGGGCAACCCGGCCCTCATCCACGGCGGCCCCTTCGCCAACATCGCGCATGGCTGCAACTCGGTGATCGCGACCCGCGCCGGCCTGAAGCTCGGCGACTACGTGGTGACGGAGGCGGGCTTCGGCGCCGATCTCGGGGCCGAGAAGTTCCTCGACATCAAGTGCCGGCAGGCCGGGCTCAAGCCCTCGGCGGTGGTCATCGTCGCGACCGTCCGGGCCCTCAAGATGCACGGCGGCGTCAACAAGAAGGACCTCGGCTCCGAGAACATCGAGGCCCTGGAGAGGGGCTTCGCGAACCTCGCCCGCCACGTCGCCAACGTGCGGGGCTTCGGCCTGCCGGTCGTGGTCGGCGTCAACCACTTCTTCGCCGACACCGACGCCGAGCACGCCAAGCTCAAGGCGCTCTGCCGCGAGACGCTCGACGTCGAGGCCATCACCTGCAGGCACTGGGCGGAGGGGGGTGCGGGCGCCGAGGAGCTCGCGCAGGCCGTGGTCAAGCTCGCCGAGGGCGAGCAGAAGCCCCTGACCTACACCTACGAGACCGAGAGCAAGCTCACCGACAAGATCAAGACGATCGCGACCAAGCTCTACGGCGCGGCCGACATCCAGATCGAGTCCAAGGCGGCGACGAAGCTCGCGGCCTTCGAGAAGGAGGGCTACGGCCAGCTGCCGGTCTGCATGGCCAAGACCCAGTACTCGTTCTCGACCGACCCGAACCTGATGGGCGCGCCCTCCGGCCACGTCATCGGGGTGCGCGACGTGCGCCTCTCGGCGGGTGCCGGGTTCGTTGTGGTGATCTGCGGCGAGATCATGACCATGCCGGGCCTGCCCCGCGTCCCGGCCTCGGACACGATCCGGCTCGACGCGAACGGCCAGATCGAGGGGCTGTTCTGAGCGAAACGCCGTTCTGAGCGACAAAGCACCGCCGGGACGATCGCCTTCGGGCCCGGTCGTCCCGGCGGTCCGCGGGCTCGTCGGCACACCGCCGTTGCGGCGCGCCCAGCCCTCGCGGGGCGCGCCGCAACGGCGCATCCCGTCAGAACAGCTTGCGGTACTGAAGGAAGCCCGAGCGGTCGCCGATGCGGTCGTAGAGCAGCATCGCGTCCCGGTTGGTCTCGTGGGTCAGCCAGTGCACGCGCGAGCAGCCCGAGGCCGAGGCCTCCCGGTAGACGTGCTCGATCAGGGCGCGCCCGAGGCCGAGGCCGCGGGCCTCCGCGGCCACGAACAGGTCCTGCAGGTAGCAGTAATCGCCGATGGTCCAGCAGGAGCGGTGCCGGACCGTGTGGACGAGGCCGAGGGCCCGCCCGTCGTCGTGGACCGCGAGGGCGGCGGCCATCGGCTCGGCCGGATCGAGCAGGCGCGCCCAGGTGACCTGCGTCGTCGCGGGCGGGATCTCGACGCGGTAGAAGGCCTGGTAGCCCCGCCACAGGGGCAGCCAGGCGGCGAAATCCCCGGGCTCGACCGCCCGGATGCGCGTGGATCGCAGGGTGGATCGGATGGTGGCGTCCAGGGCGGCCTCCGGGCTCCACCCCGCGCCGGCTCCGTCCCGGCGGCTCACGCGCCGACCGGTCACGCGCCGACGGGTCCGAGGCGCCGCAGGCCGGTGACGGGGCCGTGGCTGTTCTGGCGGATGCGGGTGACGGCGACGCGCAGCGGCTCCACCGCCACCGCCATGTGGTGGCCGTTGGCGTGGATCAGCCGCCCGCCGTCGAGCATCAGGCCGACATGCCCGCGCCAGAAGACGAAATCGCCCCGGCGCAGATCCTCCGTCTCCGGCGGCAGGGCGCTGCCGAGGGCGCGCTCCTGCTGGTCGGCGTCGCGCGGGCAGGCGATGCCCGCGAGGTCGAGGACGAGCTGGACGAGGCCGGAGCAATCGAGGCCGAGGCTGGTGCGCCCGCCCCAGAGATAGGGTGTGCCGACGAGGCGCTCGGCGGTTCCGGCGTAGTCCGGCGCCTGCCAGCCAACCGCCTCGCAATGGGCCGCAAAGACGAAGCGGTCCCCGGGCAGACGCAGGTACTCGCCCTCCCGGTCGAGGACGTGGATCGCGGCCCCGAGGCTGAGATGCCCGAGGGGTGGCCGCTTCAGGTCGGGGGCCGGGTACAGGAAGGTCCGCAGGGCCCGCACCCGGTGGGTCGGCGCGGGCTCGGCCGGCCCCAGGCTCGGGCCCGGCAGGTAGCCGACATAGCCGTCATGGACGAGCTGCGCGTAGGCGAAGCCGTCCCGCTCCTCGTAGACCCGGACCGCGTCGCCCATCACCGCCTCGGTGTCGATGGCCGCCCCCTCGCGCGGGGCCCGGCGCAGGGGCGCGGAGGGCACGGCGAGGCGGCGCAGCTCCGGCGCGACGTAGCGCTCGGCCGCGACGATATCCGTCAGGGCGATGTCGGCGAGGTCGGGCCGGGCGGGGGTGAGGCGGGCGTCGCGGGGGGCGGGGCCGGAATCGGAGGTCATGGGCGCGAGGGTATCGCGGCCGCGCCGCTCGCCGCAATCGCCGCGGCGGTTCGGGACCGGGACCGCCGCGACACCGCGACGCAGGACGCTCGCGCTCTCCCCGGATGGCGGCGCGATGGGGCCGAAAACCCTGCCATCCTGTCGACCCGGCGCCGAAAAGCGTATCCTCCGCCCCGGATTCAACCCTTGGTGTGGTCAGGACGACCCTGGAATGCATCCTGCATCGATCCTGGCCTGCGTTGCAGGGGCGGGACGGCTGCGTTCTGATGCAGTGCACAATTTGACGCGATGCATTATGGTCGCGTCATGCCGATCGTGAGCCGCGCCGTGAAGAAGACTCCGAAATCCCACGCCGACCTGCCGCCGATCCGGGTTCGCCGCGAGCCGCCGACGATCGCCGAGGCGGTGGCCGCGGCGCAGGACCTCGCCGACGACGTCGAGCAGCAGGTGGAGATCGCCGCCGGACTGATCGGCCTGCCCGTCGACGAGATCCGCCCCCACGTCCTGTCGGCGCCCCGGCCGAAGCCCGAGCCCCGCTTCGAGCGGGCGCCCGAGCGCATCCTGAGCCCGTCCGCCCCGAACCGGGCGCCGCGGACCGTCATCGTCGAGCGCCGCACGCGCCCGCCCGTGGTGGTGGAGCGCCGCGGCCGCCCGCCCTTCGACGGGCGCCGCTGACGCCCGCTACCAGGCCAGGGTCTCGCCCCGGTAGTCGCGATAGGCGATGCCCGTGCGGCCGAGCTGCCCCTCGATCAGGTCCGCCATGCCGGTGACGCTCGTGGCGACGTCGATGTCGGCCTCCGCGCCCCCCATGTCGGTGCGCACCCAGCCCGGATGCACCAGCAGCACGCCGAATCCCGCCGCGCGGTGGCGGATCTCGAAGCTGCGCGCGTAGGTGTTCAGGGCCGCCTTGCTGGCCCGGTAGCTCTCCCAGCCGCCGCTCTCGTTCAGCCCGACGCTGCCGAGGATCGAGCTCATGAAGGCGATGGTGCCGCCCGGCGCCACCCGGTCCGCGAAGGTCTCGGCGAAGCGGATCGGGCTCACCGCGTTGGTGAGGTAGACCTGGGCGGCGACCGCCCGCGGCACCGCGTGGAGCGGGTCGTGCGCCTGGGTGGCGACGCCCGCCACCACGAAGACGAGATCGTAGCGCTCGCCCGAGAGCCGGTCGTGCAGGGCGGCGACCGCCGCGTCGTCGTCGATGTCAACGGTCTCGACCCGCACGGCCTCGGAGGCGAGGCGGCCGAGGGCGGGCGAGGCCGAGCGCTGGGTCGCGGTCACCCGCCAGCCCCGCTCCGCGAAGGTCTCGACGAGGCCGAGCCCGAGGCCGCGCGAGGCCCCGACGATGAGCGCGCTTCTCTGCGTGTTGGCCATGATGATCGTCTCCCGGGACGCGGGGCGCGGGGCGCCCCACGGGGCGCGGCGCCGGTCCTCCCGGAGGCAGTGTGGGGCGGGGGGCCCGGGCGGAAAGGCGGGGGCGGTCCGGTCCGTGCGCCCGCGCACGCACGCCGCGGGCCCGCTCAGTCGGCGGTCTGCACCGACCAGGTGGCGTGGCGGATGCCCGGCGCGCGGGCGAGGGCGGCCGTCACGGCATCGAGTTCGGCGGCCTCCACCGCCGTGGCGACGAGGGTCGCCACCACCTCGACCGCGTCCTCGCCGCGCTCCACCACCTCGATGCCGCCGACCGGGTAGCTCGCCGCCTCCAGCCGCTCGACCAGGAGGTCGCGGGCGGGGCCGGCGGCCTCCGGCGCCGTCGTCACCTGGACCTCGTAGGTCGCCTCCGAGGCGCTCTCGTCGATGGGCGCCCGGTTGATGGCGTTGACGAGGGGCCGCAGCAGGGTGTTGCCGGCGAGCACCGCCACGGTGACGAACAGGGCCTCGAGGGGCAGGTCCGCCCCCGCGAAGGCGCCGACCGCGGCCGAGCACCACAGGGTCGCGGCCGTGTTGAGGCCGCGCACGTTCATGCCCTCTTTCATGATCACGCCGGCCCCCAGGAACCCGACGCCCGAGATCACGTAGGCCACCGTGCGGGTGCCCCCCGCCGCCCCCTCGAGGCGCATGCCGAGATCCACGAAGGCGGCGGCCCCGATCGCCACCAGCACGTTGGTGCGCAGGCCCGCGGTGCGCTGCCGGTACTGCCGCTCCGCCCCGATCAGGGTGCCGAGCACGAAGGCCACGGTCAGGCTGATCGCGGAGTTGAGGGTTTCGGGGAGCGGGAGGACGAGGAGGCCGGTCATCCCGCCTCCATGTCGATCGCCCGTGACGGAACCGTGACGCCGGCGGCGCGGCAGAACCGTGACGCCGGCGGCGCGGCAGAACCGTGACGCCGGCGGCGCGGCGCCCCCGGGCAAATTGCCCGAGGCGCGCCATTCGATTGCGCGCGGGATTGACGCCCGCCCCGGGCAGCGGGCACACCGGGCCCTCTGAGGGTCGTCCAAGAACCCGCCGAGGAGACGGACAGGATGCCGGTTCAGCACCGTGGAATGGGCGTGCGCGCATGAGCGCCGGCGCCAGCAGCGCGACCTTGCACGCGACCTTGCACGCGCCCCCGAGCGCGCCCCGGGCCGGGGATCCGGCCGCGGGCCGGACGGACGACGCGCTCCGGGCCCGCATCCACGCCCTGCGGGAGGGCCTGGAGGACGGGCTGATCGGCTGCACCGGCCTCGTCGAGCGCCTGCTGATCGGGCTCCTGACCGGCGGCCACCTCCTGATCGAGGGCGCGCCGGGCCTCGCCAAGACCCGGGCGGTCAAGCGCCTGTCGGACGGGCTCGACGGCTCCTTCGCCCGCATCCAGTGCACCCCCGACCTGATGCCCGCCGACCTCACCGGCACGACCGTGTGGCGCCAGGACAGCGGCACCTTCGAGTTCCTGCCCGGCCCCCTGTTCCACTCGCTGATCCTCGTCGACGAGGTGAACCGCGCGCCCCCCAAGGTGCAGTCGGCGCTGCTCGAATCCATGGCGGAGAGGCAGATCACGGTCTCGGGCCAGACCCATCCCCTGCCCGACCCCTTCATGGTGGTGGCGACCCAGAACCCGATCGAGCACGCGGGCACCTTCCCGCTGCCCGAGGCCCAGCTCGACCGCTTCCTGCTCCACGTCGTCGTCGACATGCCGGACGAGGCCTCCGAGCGGCGCATCCTCGACCTCGTCGAGGGCGAGCTGAACCACCACGCCGAGGCGATGTCGGTGCGGCTCACGGTGGAGGAGATCCTGGCGGCCCGCGAGGCGGCCCTGAAGACCTACGTCTCCCCGGCCCTCAAGGACTACCTCGTGCGGCTCGTGGCCGGCACCCGCAGCGACGCGGCGGCCCCGGACCTGCGCGCCGCGATCGAGCACCCGGCCTCCCCCCGCGGCACCCTCGCGCTGATGGTGGCCGGCAAGGCCCGCGCCTACCTGCACGGGCGCGACCACGTCATCCCAGAGGACGTCGCCGACCTCGCGGTCGACGCGCTGAGCCACCGCATCGGCCTGACCTGGCGGGCGGCCGCCGAGGGGCGGACGGCGCGCGGCATCATCGAGGGGCTCGTGCAGCGGGTGCGGGCCCTCTGACCGTGGCCTCCCCCGCCGCGCCCGCTCGCAAGGCCGATCCCGGGTTCGATCGCAGGGCCGATCCGAAGCCGGACCGCACGCCCGAATCCCGGCCCGAATCCCGGGCCGACCCCCTGGCGAGCCCCGGCATCCACCTGTCCGGCGACGTCCTGATGGGCCTGCGCCACCTCGCCCGGCGCGGGGTCTCACCGGCGACGCGGACGCTCGCGGGGCTGCCGGGCGGGATCGTCACCCGGCGGCGCGGGCGCGGCTCGGAGCCCGACGACGTGCGGCTGTGGTCGGAGGGCGACGACCGCCGCCACATCGACCGCAACGCCACGGCCCGCACCGGCATCCTCCACGTGCGCACCCACCACGACGAGCGCGACCGCGCCGTGGTGCTCCTCGCCGATTTCCGGCCCTCCATGCTGTTCGGCACCCGCCGGGCCCTGCGCTCGGTGGCGGCCGCGGAGGCCCTGACGCTGCTCGGCTGGCGCATCGTGGGGGACGGGGGCCGCATCGGCCTCGTCATCGGCGGCGCGGGCGAGCCGACCGCGATCCGCCCCGCCGGCGGCGAGCGGGCCATGACGGCGGTCACCGGGGCCCTCGCCCTCGCCCATGCCCGGGCCCTCGCGGCGAGCGAGGCCGCCGACACGCCCCTCGACGCGCTCCTGACCCTGGCGCAGAGCCTGCTGCCCTCGGGAGGGCACCTCGTGATCGCGAGCGCCCTCGACGCGCCGGGGCCGGATTTCGACCGGCTCCTCACGGTCCTGGCCGAGCGCCTCTCGATCCGCCTGCTCCTCGTCAGCGACGCCTTCGAGCGGACGCGCCCTCCGGGGTTCTACCCCTTCGCCACCCCGGACGGCCGGCGCGGCACCGTGCAGGCGAGGCCGGCGGACCGCCTCGCGGCGGACGAGCGCCTGGCCGAGTACGCCCATCGCGGCATCGAGGGCCTGCGCCTCGACGTCGAGGCCGGCCCGGAAGCCTACGCCCCCCTGATGGAGCGCCTCGATGCGATCCTGTGAGGCGGCGCGCACGGATCTCCGCCCCGCCGGGCCCGCCCGTCCCGGGGCGTTCGCCGTCCGGGCCGCGCGGGCGGGGGACGGCGGCGCGCGCATCCCCTCCCCCGGGAGGCCCGCATGAACCCGGCCGACGCCCCCGTCAGCCTCGACCAGCTGCGGGGCCTGCACCTGCCGGGCGCGGCCGGGGCGATCCAGGGGGAGATCGTGGCGGCGGTGGCCCTCGGCTTCCTGGCCGCGCTCCTCGTCGGGCTGGTCCGCTCCTGGCGCGGGCGCCGGCGCGCCACCCTGCGCCGCGCGGCCCTGCGGGAGCTCGATGCCGCCCGGGCCCTCGAGCCGGAGGCGCGGCTCGTGGCGCAGGCGAGCCTGCTGCGCCGGGTCGCCCGCGGCCTCGAGGGCGACGCCGCCGCGACCGAGCGCGGGGAGGCCTGGGCCGCCCGCCTCGACCGGCTGTTCGCCACCGACTTCTTCAGCCGCGGCCCCGGGCAGGTCCTCGTCGGCGGGCTCTACCGCCGCCGCGCCGAGGCGGACGCGAACCTGTCGGGGACGCTCGACGCGGAACTCGCCCGGCTCCTCGCCCGGATCAAGGCCTGACACGATGAGCCTCCTGATGCCCGGCTGGCTCACGGCGCTCGCCTCGTCCTTCGATCTCGCGAGCCCGCTCGCGCTCCTCCTCCTGCCGCTGCCGTTCCTGATCGCCCGGCTGCTGCCGGCGGAGGCCGCCGGCAACAGCGGGGCCCTGCGGGTGCCCGCCTCCCTGGTCGGGCCGGTGCGCGCGAGCGCGCCGGTCGGGGGCCGCGGGCGCCGCCGCACCCTCCTGACCTGGACCCTCTGGGCCGCCCTGGTGGCGGCGCTCGCGGGGCCGCGCCTCGTCCTGTCGGCCAGCGCCCTCCCGGCCTCCGGGCGCGAGATCATGATCGCCATGGACCTGTCGGGCTCGATGGAGCGGCGCGACTTCGCGCTGGACGGCGAGACCGTATCCCGCCTCGCCGCGGTCAAGCGCATCGGGGCGGACTTCATCCGGCGCCGGGCGGGCGACCGGATCGGCCTCGTGATCTTCGCCGACCAGGCCTACGTCGCCGCGAGCCCGAGCTTCGACACCGCCACCGTGGCGCACGCCCTGGAGGAGGCCAATATCGGCCTCGTCGGCCGCTCCACCGGCATCGGCGACGGGCTCGGCCTGGCGCTGCGGCGCCTCGACCCGAACGATGCCGGCCAGGATGCGGGCGCCCGGGCCGGCCAGCCGGCGCCCTCCACCGCCAAGGTGGTGATCCTGCTCTCGGACGGGGCCAACAATGCCGGCCAGACCCGGCCCACGGACGTGGCGGAACTCGCCCGCGACCTCGGCATCAAGGTCTACACCATCGCGCTCGGCCCCCGCGACCTCGCCAATGCCGACGGCGAGCAGGACGTGGTCGACGTCGAGACCCTGCGCGAGATGGCCCGGGTCAGCGGCGGCCAGTCCTTCCGGGTCAAGACCACCGAGGACCTGATCGCGGTGGCGGACGCCATCGACGGGCTGGAGGGCGGCCGCGCCAAGGCGCCGCCGCTGCCGCTCCGCCGCGACCTCTGGCCCTGGCCCGCCGCCCTCGCCTTCCTGTGCGCGGCCGGCCTGCTGGCGACCCGGAGGGGCGCGTGAGCCTCCTCGACGCCTACGCCCTGCTGCGGCCCTGGTGGCTCGCCGCCCTCCCCCTGGTGGGGCTGCTGGCCCTGCGGGCGGCCTGGCGCGCGGCGCCGCTCGGCGACTGGACCCGGGTGGTCGATCCGGCCCTGATGGCGCTCCTCGCCCGGCGGGGCGCGGTGCTCGGCGGGCGCCGGCAGGCGAACCTCGCGGCCGCCGTCGCGGCGGGGCTGATCGCCCTGGCGCTGACCGGTCCCGCCACCGAGCGCCAGGACGCCGCGACCTTCCGCAACCTCGACGCGACGGTGATCGTCATCGACCTGTCCCGCTCGGTCACGGAGGGCGGAAACCTCAAGGAGGTGCGCCAGGTCGCCCAGGGGGTGGCGGAGGCGGCCGGGACCCGCTCGGTCTCCCTCGTGGTCTACGCGGGCGACGCCTACCTGGCGACCCCGCCGACCACCGACCGCGACAGCTTCGCCACGACCCTGTTCGCCCTCGACGCCGACACCGTGCCCGACCGCGGCACCCATCCCGAGCGCGGCCTGGCGCTGGCCCGGCGCACCCTCGCGGAGGCCGCCGTGGTGGCGGCCGACGTGGTGCTGATCACCGACGGCGACGGGATCGGCGAGGCGGCGACGCGCGAGGTCGCGGCGATGCGGGCCAGGGGCTGGCACCTGCAGGGGCTGTTCGTGCCGGCGACCCGCGCCCTGCCGCCGGGCTCGCCGAAGCCCGACCGCACCGCCCTCGACGCCCTGGTGCGGGCGGGCGGCGGCACCACCGCCGATATCGGCACGCCGAACCCCGTGCTCGCGGCGGTCGGCGCCAGCACGGCCCAGCACCTCGCGGCCGGGGGCTACACCGTGCTGGCCTTCGCCGATCTCGGGCGCTGGCTGCTGCTGCTGGCGGCGCTGCCGGCCCTCGTGCTGTTCCGCAGGAGCGCATGACCATGAGAAGCGGCCTGAGCGTGAGACGCGGCCAGAGCATGGGGAGCGCCCGATGATCCAGGAGCGCATCGCGTCCGCGGTGGGCCGGGCCCTGCCGGGGCCGGGCGGCGTCCCGGGCGGCATCCCGGGCGCACTGCCGGCCCTCGCCCTCGGGATGTCGCGGCGCTGGCGGCGCTGGGCGCGGATCGGCGGCCTCGGCCTCGCGGGGGCGGCGATCCTCGGCCTCGCCCTGGTCTCGCAGCCGCGCACCGGCCTCGGGCGCCTGCTGATGGGCATCGGCCTGCCGGGCGCCGCCGCCGCGATCCTCGACGATCCGGCCTGGCGCGGGCCCGCCCTCTACGAGGCCGGGCGCTACAACGAGGCCGCCGCCCTCTTCCGCAACGGCGGGCGGCGCAACGCCTACAACCTCGGCAACGCGCTCGCCCGGGCGGGCGACTACCGGGGCGCGGTCGAGGCCTACGATGCCGCCCTCCAGTTCAACCCGCGCGACGCCGACGCCCAGGCCAACCGCTCGCTGGTGGCCCGGATGCTCGCCGAGGCGATCGACCGGGGCCAGGGCGGCGGCATCGCCAACGGCACCGCCCAGTACGGCGCCCGCTACAACAAGACCACGAACCAGGACCAGAACGACGACATCCAGGCGAATTCGAGCGGCGAGGGCCTGGCCGGCAACAAGGAGTCGAGCGCGAGCTCCTCCCTGCCCGGCAACAGCAAGGTGGCGCGCCGCGGCAAGGCCGAGCAGCTCGCGATCGAGTCCGGCCGCGGCGAGGCGCGGGGCTCGGCGAGCGACGCGGCCGGGCGCGGCCGCACGGGCTCCGGCTCCGCCATGGTGGCGGCGGCCCCCGAGCGGGAGGTGCGCCGGGTGACGAAGAGCTTCGAGGCCCACGAGATCCGGCCCGACCGGCTCTGGCTCCAGACCCTGCCGGACGATCCCGGCCGCTACCTGAAGCTGCGCCTCAAGGCCGAGCAGACCCGCCGCGTCGAGGCCGGCACGGCGATTCCGGCGGGGAGCAACCCATGGTGAGCCGGCGCGGTATCCTCCTGGGCACCCTCTTGGGCGCGCTCCTGGGCGCGCTCCTCGCCGGGGCGCCGGCCCGCGCGGTCGAGCCCGGCGACCTGACCCTGACGGTGACGCCGGAGCTCAACGGCAACGCGTCGCCCTTCTCCCGCGAGATGGTGCTGCTCAGGATCCACGGGGTCTACAAGCAGCCGATCCTGCTCGAGGAGGTGGTGCAGCCGACGCTGGCCAATTTCAGCTGGACCCAGCTCGGGCGCGACGGCTGGAGCAAGACCAAGCTGCCGGACGGGCAGAGCGCCATCGCGTTCGACCGGGTGATCGCGATCTTCCCCCACCATCCGGGCGACTTCGTCATCGACCCCTTCACCCACCGGCTGACGATCAACGACGGCGGGGACCGCAAGGTGGTCGATGTCCGCTCCGGCCCGATCGCCCTCCCGGTCGCGACCTGGACCCAGCCGGCCGGCGGGCCCGACGCCAAGGACCCCTGGTGGCTGCCCGCCCGCGACGTCACCATCACGGATTCCTGGAGCCCCGACCCCGAGACCGTGAAGATCGGCGAGACCACCCGGCGCATCGTCACCATCGAGGCGCAGGGGATGGTCGCCGAGGGCCTGCCGCCGCGCCCGGTGATGCGCACCCGCGGCATCCTCACCTTCGCGGGGCCGGTGACCCGCGAGACCCTGATCACCCCGCAGGGGCCCGTCGCGCGGGCGACCTACCAGTGGGACGTGCGGCCGGCGATCGACGACATCATTCCCCTCGACGCCATCGCGATCCCGTGGTTCGACACCGTCTCGCGCCGGATGCGCGAGGCCGAGATCCCGGCCCGCCAGATCGGCGGCGGCCTGCCCGACCGCGAGGAGGCCCCCCCGCCGGTCTCCGCCTCGCCCGCCGTGGCCGCGGCCGCCGGCCTCGCCGCCTTCGGGCTCGGCCTCGCCCTGATCGGCTTCGGCACGGGCCGGCGCCGCCTGCGCCTCGACGGCGCCCGGCGCCGGGCCCTGGCGCGGGCGGCCGCGGCCGGCGACGCGGCCGCCTTCCGGGCGGGGCTCGCCGAGGCCGGGCAGGCCGAGCCGGAGCTCGCCCGGCGCTGGCGCGCCCGCCCCGAGATCGCCGCCCCCCTGGCGGCCCTCGACCGCAGCCTCTACGCGCCCGGCGGCAGCGCGCCGCCCGACCTCTCCCGCCTCGCCCGCGCCCTGGCGCGGCCGGAGCGGATCACGCCGCCCGCCCTCCCGGCCGAGGACCGCCTCCCGCCCCTCGACGGCGCGGTGCGGCCGGGCTGACGATGTCCAAGATAACGCCCGCGAAGACCGCGCCCGCGAAGACCACCCGCGCGACCCAGGCCCTCGACCGGGCCGGGATCGCCTACAGCCTCCACGCCTACGCGTACGACCCCGCGGCGCCGCGCATCGGCCTGCAGGCGGCCGAGGCCCTGGGGGTGAGGCCGGACCACGTCCTCAAGACCCTGATGGCGGAGGTGGACGGCCGGCCCGTCTGCGTCCTCGTCGCCTCGGACCGGGAGGTCGCCCTGAAGCGCCTCGCCGCCGCCCACGGGGGCAAGTCCGCCGCCATGCTGAGGCCCGCCGAGGCCGAGCGCATCACCGGCTACCACGTGGGCGGCATCAGCCCCCTCGGGCAGAAGCGCCGGCTGCCGGTGCTGATCGATGCCGGCTCGATCGCGGGCCGCGACGCGGTCTACCTCAACGGCGGCGGGCGCGGCCTGCAGGTCCGCCTCGCGCCGGCCGACCTCGTGGCCCTGCTCGAGGCCCGCGTCGTGCCCCTCGCCTGAGGCGCGGTAACCCTTCGTTCACCCTGTCCTGCAAGGGTCGGGCGCCTGCAGGGGTCGGGCGTTCGATCCGGGGGATTGGTCATAGGGGGTTCGGTCATGACGGCGAGGGGAGCGCGGCGCGGCGCGCTGGCGCTCGGCCTGATCCTCGCGGGCACGCCGCTCGCCGCCGCCGACCTGTTCGAGGCCGGCCCCGGCCCGGCGAGCCCCCGCTACTTCCCGCGCAGCGACGGCGACGAGACCCCGCCGCGCCTCCTCCGGGCGGCGCCCCGGCCCCTCGGCTGCCTGCCCCGCCGGGTGCCGGTGCCGACGAACGCCCCCGACGATCCGAGCTATGTCGGCTCGAATTACGGCCTGTCGAAGCCGAGCTATTACGGCCTGACGCCGCCGCCCGGCATCGACGATCCCTACGGGCGCCCGCTCCGGCCCTATTGCGGCTAGCCACCGGGCGGACTTAAAGCTCCGGGCCGCACCCAAGGAGCCCGCCCGTGCGCCCGACCGAAGCCCTCTCCGGACATCCCCTCCCCGCCCGCATCACCGATCCCGCGGCCCTGCGCGCCACGGTCGAGGCCTGGCGGCGCGCGGGCGAGAGCGTGGTGCTGGTGCCGACCATGGGGGCGCTGCACGCGGGCCACCTCGCCCTCGTGGCGCACGCCAAGGCGATCGGCCGGCGCGCGGTGGTGAGCATCTTCGTGAACCCGACCCAGTTCGGCCCGAACGAGGATTTCGCCCGCTATCCCCGCGACGTCGCGGCCGACCTCGCCGAGCTCGCCGGGCCCGGGGCGGACGCCGCCTGGACGCCCGAGGTCGAGACCATGTACCCGCCGGGCTTCGCCACCCGCATCGCGGTCGCGGGCCTCAGCGAGGGGCTGTGCGGCAGCGTCCGGCCGGGGCATTTCGCGGGCGTCGCCACGGTGGTGACGAAGCTCCTCAACCAGGTCCGGCCCGACATCGCCCTGTTCGGCGAGAAGGACTTCCAGCAATTGCAGGTGATCCGGCGGGCGGTGCGCGACCTCGACCTCGGCGTCGAGATCCGCGGCGTGCCGACGATCCGGGAGGCGGACGGCCTCGCCCTGTCCTCGCGCAACCGCTACCTCGACGCGGCGGAGCGCGCCGTGGCGCCGCGGCTCCACGCGGTGCTGGCCCGCATCGCCGCCGCCCTGCGGGAGGGGGCCGCCGCCGCGCCGCTCCTCGCCGAGGGGGTCGCCGAGCTGTCGGCCGCGGGATTCGGCCCGGTGCAGTATCTCGAGGTGCGCGACGCCGAGACCCTGGCGCCCCTGGAGCGCGTCGCCGGCCCGGCCCGGGTGCTCGCCGCCGCCTATCTCGGCCGCACCCGGCTCATCGACAACGTCGCGGTCTAGGCGACGGGCCTCCGTCGCGGTCTAGGCGACGGACATCCGTCGCGGATTAGGCGACGGGCCTCCGCCCGGCCCCGAGCCGGTGCCCGGCGAAGAAGGCGAGCATCGCCCGGGAGGCGTCCGGGCCGCGCGGGTCGGTGTAGCTGCCGGCCGGGCTGCCGCCGGACCAGGCATGGCCCGAGCCCCGCACCAGCCAGCTCTCCACCCAGACCTGGCCCCGCGCGTCGGCGTAGCGGGTGCGGGTGAAGGCGTGCCCGTTCGCCTCGCCGGCCTCCTCCCGGGCCGCCAGGGTGGCGATGCCGGCCTGGGCCAGCACCTGGTCGCCGTTGCGCGGGCTCACGGTGCCGTCGCCGTCCCCGTGGAACACGATGGTGGGCAGCCGCAGGCCCTCGACCGGCGCCCCGAAGCCGTTCGGCTCGGCGAGGCCCGGCGCGCCCATCTGCATCGCCATCATGGCCGAGGACAGGTCGCGGGCGCAGCCCGCCGCCAGCCCCGAATGCACCCCGACCGCCGCGTAGAGGTCCGGATAGGCGCGCGCGACGTTGGCCGCCGCTGCGGCGCCCGCCGAGAAGCCCGCGATGTAGACCCGCGCCGGGTCGATCCCGTGGGCCTCCATCACCGTCCGGGTGATCCCCGCGATGATCGCCGCCTCGCCGGATTCCCGGCCCTGGTCGCGGGGCTCGAACCAGTTCCAGCATTTCTGGCCGTTCGCCCGCCCACTCTGGGCCGGGTAGGCGACGAACAGCCCCTCGGCCTCCGCGAGGGCGTTCATGTCGGTGCCGGCCGCGAAATCCTCGGGGGATTGCGAGCAGCCGTGCAGCATCACCACGAGGCTCGGCGCCGCGGCGGGCCGGCTCGGGATGAACAGCTTGTAGTCGCGCGCCCCTGCGGCGCTCTCGAAGCTCAGCGCCACGAAGGCACCCTCGCCGGATCCGGTCCCGGGGCGCCCGGGCTCCGCCGCGCGGCCGTCGGCGCGATCCTCCCCGTCCAGCCCCCGCGGCATCGGCACGACGCCGCGCACCCATTCGCCCACGACGCCGTCGAGGGTCTCGCGCAGCCGCTCCGGCAGGCGCGGCGGGAGCGGGCCGGCATGGTTCGGACCGGCATGGTTCGGGTGGCTCTCCGCCTGCGCGGCCGGCGGCGGGTTCGACGGCCGGGCGGCAGCGTCGGCGGGCGGCTGCCGGGTCGAGGATTCGGGAGCCGGGGATTCGGGGGTCGATGATTCCAGGGCGGGCGAGGTCCGGGCCGGCGTCACCTGCGGATGCGTCTCCGGGGCCGGCTCCTGGAAGCTGCGCTGGATCAGGGCCGTCGCCTCCTGCAGGCGCCCGACCCCCGTCAGCCGCGTGGCCTCGATCATGTCGGCGAGGTGCTGGGTGCTCCGGAGGAAATGATCGGTCATGGGGTCGCTTTCATCGGGTCGGGGCGCGCGGCGCGGCTGCGCGGCGCGTCGGGGGACGGACGCATGTCAGCGAAGGCGGCCGGCGAGCGCCGCCCTGACCTCGGGACCGGCCTGAAGGCCGCCCGGTACTTCCACGGAGGCGATGGTCTCGCGGGCGGGTTCGGGCGTGAGGCCGAACCCGAGGCGCGCGAGGCCGAGGACACGGATGTCGGGTCGGCGGTCCGCCGCGCGAACCGCTTCGAGGTCGGCGCGGCCGGGTTCGACGCGCCTGCGTGCCACCGGCCGGTGGGCCGGGCCGGTGCGCCGCGCGATCGGGTTGCGGGTGACCCCTTCGGACAGGAGGAGGTCGGCGTGACCGGGACCGACGGAGCCGAGAGGGGTCGCCTCGCTGTCGCCGATCCTCGCGGCGTTCCTCTGCCGCGGCGTCACGTGAAGCATGTCACCATCCCGTCACCCTCCGCCCGGGTGGTATATTGTCGGTTCATTGTGCGACGCAATAGGAATGTGTTGCGATGCGGGAGTGACCTGCGCGCGGAGCGGGGGTTCAGAAGGCGTCAGCGGATCACGGCGGCGGGTTCACAACTCCGTGAACACCGGGATGAATCCTGGCAAGGCGCGCGGTGCCGTCCATGCGGGCGCCGCGCACTCCACCCCTCGCGGCGCGCCGATCGGTGGAAGGAACGTGATTCCCCCTCAGGCGCCGCCGTCCTCGCCGAGATAGGTGCGCCAGATCGCGTTCGGCCCGAGCGTCGCCAGGAAGGCCTCGTGGCGCTCCCGCTCGGCGGGGGTCAGGCGGGGGCGGACGATGCGCGGTCCGGGCGCGGGCGCGCCGTCCGCGCCCGGAACCGGCACCGGCCCGGCGGGGGCGGCCTCGGCGGGGGCGAGGCCGAGGCTCGTCTGCTTGCCGCCGAGCAGCTCCATGTAGACTTCGGCGAGGATCTGCGCGTCGAGGAGCGCCCCGTGCTTGGTGCGGCGCGTGGTGTCGATGCCGTAGCGCGAGCACAGGGCGTCGAGGTTGTTGGCCGCGCCCGGGTGCTTGCGCCGGGCCATCAGCAGGGTGTCGACCACCGCCTCGAGGTCGATCGCCGGCGGGGCGGCCGCCCCGAGCCGGGCGAATTCCATGTTGAGGAAGCCGACGTCGAAGGGCGCGTTGTGGATCACGAGCCGCGAGTCGGCGCAGAAATCCCGGAACGCGTCGACCACGTCGGCGAAGACCGGCCTGTCCGACAGGAACGCGTCCGACAGGCCGTGGACCCCGAACGCCCCCTCGGAGACCGGCCGCTGCGGGTTGACGTAGCAGTGGAAGGTCTTGCCGGTCTGGATGTGGTTCAGGAGCTCGACGCAGCCGATCTCGATCAGGCGGTCCCCGCCCTTGGCATCGGTGCCGGTGGTCTCGGTATCGAGGACGATCTCGCGCAGCATGTCGGGTCCGTGACGGCAGGGGCTCACCAGAGCGCCATCGGCCTAAGCGACCGTTAACCGGCTGCGCGCGCGCGCCACGACGGCGGGTCGGGGAGGGAGTGACCGAGTTCCTCCGCCATCTCGATCCAGGAGTCGATGGCATCCAGCACGTTGTGCAGCGCTTCCTCGGGAGTCTCGCCGTCCGACATGCAGCCCGGCAGATCCGGGACGGTCGCGGCGAAGCCGCCGCCCTCCTCGGGGCCGAGCGGCGTGATCACGATCGGGTCGGCGCGCATCGCGGCCGGCCGCTTCGACATGCGAATCGACCCCTCCCCACCGGTCTCGACCTTTGGGCCGGCCCGGGCGCGGGTCAATCGGATGCCGGGGCCCGCGCCCGCAGAGCCGCGATGATCCGCGCCACCTCGGCCTCCGCATGGGCGAAGCCCCGGCTCGTGTCGATCACGAAATCCGCCCGCGCGCGCTTCTCGGCATCGGGCATCTGCTTGGCCCGGATCGCCGCGAAGGCGGCCTCGGTCATGCCGGGGCGGGCGAGGACCCGGGCGCGCTGGACCTCGGCCGGGGCGGTGACGACGAGGACGGCGTCGCAGCGCGCCTCGCCGCCGGTCTCGTAGAGGAGCGGGATGTCGAGGAGGACGAGGGGCGCCCCGGCCTGCCGCCGCAGGAAGGCGCGGGCGGCCTCCTGCACGAGGGGGTGGACCAGGGCCTCGAGCCGCGCGAGGCGCTCGGGTTGGCCGAGCACCGCCGCGCGCAGGGCGGTGCGGTCGACGGAGCCGTCCGGCGCCAGGGTTCCGGGGAAGGCCCGCCCGATGGCGGTCGCCGCCTCGCCCCCCGGCCCGTAGAGGGCGTGGACCGCCGCATCCGCATCGTGGACCGGCACGCCGCGGTCGGCGAACATCCGGGCGGTCGCCGACTTGCCCATCCCGATCGAGCCGGTGAGCCCGAGGACGACGGGGCGTCCACCCCTGTCGGATCCACCCCTGTCGGATCCACGCGTGCCGGGTCCGCTCATCGGGGCGCGAGGTCCGCGACGATGCGGGCGCGCAGAGCCTCGGTGACCTCCGGCCGGGTGCCGAACCAGGCGGCGAAGCCCGGCACCGCCTGGTGCAGCAGCATGCCGAGCCCGTCGACCGCCGCGAGGCCGCGGGCGCGGGCGGCTCCGAGGAGGGGCGTCTCCAGCGGCACGTAGACGATGTCGGCGACCGCCGCCCGCGCCGGGAGCGCCCCGAGGTCGAGGTCGAGGGCGGGCTGGCCCGCCATGCCGAGGGAGGTGGTGTTCACGAGGAGCCCGGTTTCGGGCAGGATGCGGGGCAGCTCGGCCCAGTCGACCGCCCGGGCCCGGGCCGGCTCGAGGGCCACCAGGGCCTCCGCCCGGGCCCGGGTGCGGTTGGCGACGCGGATGCGCGACAGGCCCCGCTCCGCGAGCCCGACCACGATGGCGCGCGCCGCCCCGCCGGCCCCGAGGACCAGGGCGGTGCCCCCCGTCGCCTCCGGCCAATCGGCCCCGAGGCTCTGGTCGAGATGGGCGATGAATCCCGGCGCGTCGGTGTTGTCCCCGAGGATCCGGCCGTCGGCCCCGACGACCAGCGTGTTCACGGCGCCGATCTTCTCCGCCCGCGGGGTCCGGGCATCCGCGAGGCGGAAGGCCGCCTCCTTGTGCGGGATGGTGACGTTGCCCCCCGCGAAGCCCGCCGCCGCGAGGCCGCGCACGAAGCCCCCGAAGGCCTCCGGCGCCACGTCGATGCGCTCGTAGGTGCCGGCGATCCCGTGCTCGGCGAGCCAGTGCCCGTGGATCAGCGGCGAGCGGGAATGGGCGATCGGGTGGCCGACCACGAAGGCTCTGGTCACGGGCCGCATCCACGTCTCGCCGTCCTCTCCCGCGAGGCCCGCCCCCGCGCTCACGCCGCGCACCCTTCCGCGCACCCTTGCGCGACGAGGCAGGGCGGGCCGCCCGCCTCCTCGATCTGCAGCGTCGCGTGGGCGATGCCGAAGCGGCTGCGCAGCTCCAGGGCCGCGTCGATCAGGAACTGGTTGCCCGGATGGCCCTGCTCCATCACCAGATGGGCGGTCAAGGCGATCTCGGTGGTGCTCATCGGCCAGATGTGGAGGTCGTGCAGGTCGGACACGCCCGGCCGCGCGCGCAGGCAGGCCCGCACCCGCTCGGGCTCGATGCCGGGGGGCACGCCCGCGAGCGCCATCGCGACGCTGTCGCGCAGGAGGCCCCAGGTGGCCCAGACGATCAGCCCCGCGATGACGAGGCTGACGGCGGGATCGATCCAGTCGAGCCCGGTCGCCCAGATGACGAGGCCCGCCAGCACGACGCCGGCCGAGACCGCGGCGTCGGCCGCCATGTGCAGGAAGGCGCCCCGGATGTTGATGTCGCCCTTGGCGCCGGAGGCGAAGAGCCAGGCGGTGAGGCCGTTGACCAGGATGCCGATGGCGGCGACCACCATCACGGTCCCGCCCGCGACGGGCTCGGGGTGGATCAGCCGGGCGGTGGCCTCCCACAGGATCGCCCCCGTGGCGATGAGCAGGAACACGGCGTTGAACAGGGCCGCCAGGATCGAGGAGCCGCGCAACCCGTAGGTGAAGCGCGCGGAGGCGCCGCGCTTCACCAGGACCGAGGCGATCCAGGCGACCAGGAGGCCGAGCACGTCCGACAGGTTGTGGCCGGCATCCGCCACCAGGGACATCGCGTTGCTGGCGAAGCCGTAGGCCGCCTCGACCACCACGAAGGCGGTGTTGAGCCCGATGCCGATCGCGAAGGCCCGGCCGAAGCTCGCCGGGGCGTGGACATGGCCGCCGGGCCCGTGCGCGTGACCGTGATGGTGGTCGTCATGATCGTGATCATGGCCGTGGCCGCCGCCCGGGTGGCCGGCCCCCGCCGGAGTGCCCGGGGCGTGGTCGCGATGCTCGTGTGCGTGGCCGGTCACGTCCCGCCGCCTTCCTGTTCGGATCGATCGTCTTCGGGGCCGGTGATCGGGGCCCTCAGAATGCGAGGAGGCCCCGCGCCCGCAGCCGCGCCAGGAGCGGCAGCAGCGGCAGGCCGAGGATCGTCGCATGGTCGCCCACGACCTCGGCGAAGAGATGGATGCCGAGGCCTTCGAGCTGGTAGGCGCCGACGCTGCCCGTGACGCGGGCCTCGCCGGCGCGTTCCACATAAGCCGCGATCTGGCCCGCATCGAGGGGGCGCAGCGTCAGCCGCGCGCTCTCGACGAAGCTTTCGGCGACGCGGCCCCCCTCGGCGATCGCCACCGCCGCGTGGAGCGCGTGCGTGCGCCCGGCGAGCCGCGCCAGGTGCTCGCGGGCCTGCGCCGCGTCGGCGGGCTTGTGGAAGACCGTGCCGGCGCATTCGAGCACCTGGTCGGCCCCGATCACGATCCGGCCCGGATGCCGGGCGGCGACGCTCGCGGCCTTGGCCTCGGCGAGGCGCCGGGCGAGCTCGGGGGGCGCGAGGCCGGCGCAGGCCGCCTCGACGGCGCGCTCGTCGACCTCGGGCGAAGCGGTCTCGACCGGGATCGCCGCGCCGGCGAGCAGCGCGCGCCGGGTCGGGCTCGTCGAGGCGAGGAGCAGCGGCGCCGCGCCGGTCCAGGCGGACGGGGTCATCGGGGCCGGCTCGGTCGGGGTCTCGGGGCGCTGCATCGTCCCAGTGTCACCGATCGGGGCCGGGCCGCAAGATCGGGGCCGCAAGATCGGGGCCGGGCCGCAAGCCGGCCGGGGTTCAGTCGGGGCGGGCGCCGGGCCGGTTGCGCTCGGCCTCGAGGGCCGCCGCCGGGACCGCCCGCGAGAAGGCGGGATCCGCCGCCGAACCGGTGGAATCGCTCATGATTTGTTCCATGACCCGGCTGCCGTTCCGGCTTCGGACCGGCGGCGTGGTCCGGCCCGGATGTGGCCGCGGCATGACTGGTTTTCGCTCAAGACTGCGCCGGCAGAAGCCGCGGTGAGCCCGCGCGCATCGGTCCTCAGACGGCGATGAACTTGAGCCGGTGCTCCCGATACAGGTCGAGGATCGCGGCCGCGGTCTCCTCGATCGAGCGCCGGGTGACGTCGATCGTCGGCCAGCGGTGCTTGGCGCAGAGCCGGCGCGAGGCCGCGACCTCGTCCGCCACCGCGTCCCGGTCGACGTAGAGGGAGGAGTCGTCGGCGTTCAGGCTGAGCAGCCGGTTCTGACGGATTTGCACGATCCGCTCGGGGCTTGCGAGCAACCCGACCACCAGCGGGCGCCGCACCGTCTCGAGCGCGACCGGCAGCGGCATCGCGGGGACGAGGGGGATGTTGGTGGTCTTAAGACCGCGGTTGGCGAGGTAGATCGAGGTCGGCGTCTTCGAGGTCCGGCTCACGCCGACGAGGATCACGTCGGCCTCCTCGAGGTCGTCGGGCAGGTTTCCGTCGTCGTGCGCCAGGGTGAAGTTCATGGCGTCGATGCGCTTGAAATACTCGGCGTTCAGCATGTGCTGCGCCCCCGGCCGGGCCGTGGTCTGGGCGCCGAGATAGGATTGCAGCAGGGCGTGGACCGGCTGCAGCACCGAGAGGCAGGGCGAGCCGGTCTCCCGGCAGGCGGCTTCGAGGCGCTCCACGAGATCGTGACCCACGAGGGTGTAGAGCACGAGGCCCGGCGCGGCCTCGATCTCGGAGATCACCCGCTCCAGCTGCGGCCCCGAGCGCACCAGCGGGTAGACGTGCTCGATCGCCGAGACGCCCTCGTACTGGGCGGCGGCCGCGCGCCCGACATTGATCAGCGTCTCGCCCGTGGAATCCGAGACGAGGTGGAGATGGAAGTAGCTGCGGCTCATCCGGTCTCAGTCTCCTCAGGCCGCGCCGGCGAGGCAGGGCCGGCGAGGCAGGAATCGCGCCTTGTCCACCGCGCGCCGTCAGGGGAGTCGATGAGTGTGGATAAGGTGCCGGACGCGCAGGGTCCAGGGCGACGGCGTCGTCCTTCGTCGACTCCGCCGTCAACAGGCCGTCATGACGGCGCGCCGGATTCCCGACGCGTGGGAGAATCCGGGACGCGCGCAGCCTCCAGGCCGCGAGCCCCGCTCAAGCCGCTGGCGAGGCTGTTCTATCCGGGACATTGGAGGGAATCTGTTAAAGCCCTCTTAACGCCGTCGCGGCGGGGACGGCCTGTGGACGCAGTTGCGATCCCGTGATCCAGCCTCCAAGAGAAAAAACAGAGTCCTAGAATCTCTCTTCTTCTTTGAAGAGGGCCTGGGTGGGGATGGCGTCGTGGCGCCCATCCGGACGGGCTCCAAGAGGGTTTCGGGAAGATAGCCCATCGTGCCGAGGGCGCGCATGGGATAGGGAGGGGCCATGGCCCAATCAGTTCAGGCGGACCGCAAGGTCCTGCGCGTGCTCTCCGGCGAGGCCCTGTCCCCGCCGCCCGCCTGGATGATGCGGCAGGCCGGCCGCTATCTTCCGGAATACCGCGAGACCCGGGCCGAGGCCGGCTCCTTCCTCGACCTCTGCTACAGCCCCGATTTCGCCGTCGAGGTCACGCTGCAGCCGATCCGCCGGTTCGGCTTCGAGGCCTCGATCCTGTTCTCGGACATCCTCGTGGTGCCGCACGCCCTCGGGCAGGACGTGCGCTTCGTCGAGGGCGAGGGCCCGCGGCTCGATCCGATGCATGGCCGGGCGGAGTTCGAGCGCCTGCGCCGGGCCGACGACCCGGCGATCTTCACGCATCTCGAGCCCGTCTTCGAGACCGTGCGGCGCCTGAGGGCGGATCTGCCCCCTGAGACGACGCTGCTCGGCTTCTGCGGCGCGCCCTGGACGGTGGCGAGCTACATGATCGGCGGCCGCGGCACGCCGGACCTCGCGCCGGCCCGCGCGCTCGCCGAGGGCGACACCGCCCTCGTCGATGCGCTGATCGACCGGCTCGTCACGGTGCAGACCGCCTACCTCGTGCGCCAGCTCCGGGCGGGAGCGGACGCGGTCCAGATCTTCGAATCCCATGCGGGCTCGCTGCCGAAGGCGGTGCCGCTCGCGAGCGACACGGTCGAGCCGGTGGGCGACGTCTCCGAGAGCGCGCTTCCGGAGACCCGGGCGATCGATGCCCTGAGCCGCTGGTCCTTCCGGCCGATCGCCCGGATGATCGCCGGCATCCGGGCCGAGGTGCCGGGTGCGAAGATCATCGTGTTCGCGCGGGGCTCGGGCCTCGACGGGCATGCCCGCGTGGTGCCTGAGACGGGCGCTGACGCCGTCGGCGTCGATTGGGCAGTGGACCTCGCGGCGTTGCGGGCACGCGTCCCGGCGAGCACCGTGACGCAGGGAAACGTGCATCCCGACACCCTGATCGAGGGCGGGCCGGCCCTGGACGCCGCGGTGGATGCCGTGCTGGCGGCGACCCGCGGCCTGCCGCACATCTTCAATCTCGGCCACGGCATCACGCCCCAGACCCCCGTCGCCCATGTCGAGCAGATGCTCGCCCGGCTGCGGCGGCGCTGATCCGTGCTCTACGACTGGATCAAGGCGGGGCACGTCATCGCGCTCATCGCCTGGATGGCGGGGATGCTCTACCTGCCCCGCCTCTTCGTCTACCACGCCGCCCTGCCGGCCGGCCCCGCCTCGGCGGCGCAGTCCGACACCTTCAAGGTGATGGAGCGCCGGCTCCTCAAGGCGATCATGAATCCGGCCATGATCGCGACCTGGATCTTCGGCCTGGCGCTCGCCGCCATGAGCGGCTTCTACGCCTCGGGCTGGCTCCAGGCGAAGTTCGTGCTGGTGCTGGGGATGTCCGGCATCCACGGCTGGCTCGCCCGGATGGTCAAGGACTTCGCGGCCGACCGGAACACCCGGGCTCCCAGGTTCTACCGCATCCTCAACGAGGTCCCGACGCTCGTGATGATCGGGATCGTCATCCTGGCGGTGGTGAAGCCGGCCTTCGGCTGATCGGGTGATCCTGTGATCACAACCGGCAAGGTCGCATCGTCACCGGCGCGACCTTGCCGCCGCGGCGGTTTCGGGCGAGCCTGCACCCCGTCTCCGGATCTCGGGAAGCCCATGTCGACTCGACGGATCGTGCCGATCGCCCTCGTCCTCGCCGCCGCGGCGGCCGGCCCCGCGCAGGCCGCGAGCTTCCCTTGCGCCAAGGCCGAGGCGCCCGACGAGAAGGCGGTCTGCGCCGACCTCGCCCTGAACGACCTCGACGTGGAGATGGCGGTCCGGTTCGAGATCCTGAAGGACCTGCTGCCGATGGGCGGTCGCGGCAAGCTGCGCGACGACCAGGAGGCCTGGCTCGCCGAGCGCCGCACCTGCGGGGCCGACACCGCCTGCCTCCAGCAGGCCTACGCGGCGCGCCTGAAGACGCTGCGCGCGGTCTTCTCGGAATTCGCCAAGCAGGGACCGCAGTAACGGGTGGGGCGTAACGCGGCCGGGCGCGGGCGCCTCAGAGCCGCGCCAGCAGGCGCTCCGCCAGGGGATTCTCGGCCGCGAAGGCGTAGTCGGTCCGGCGCACCGTGACGGAGCGGGCCCCGGCCTTCACGAGGGCGTCGGAGAGGTCGAACACCGCGTCGACGGGGCAGCGCAGCACGATCTCGCCGTCCGCGCCGCGCGGCGCCCCGTAGGGAAGCTCGGCCTCGTGCAAGCCCGCGAGCGTGGCGAGGTCGATCGTCCCGGTCTCGGGCAGGGCCGCCCGGACCTCCCGGGTGGTGCGGGCGCGCTCCTCGGCGGCGATCCGCCCGAGCACCGCCCGCAGGGCCTCGCGCTGGCTCCCGCCCCACGCCGCCTTCAGCGAGGCGACGAGGTTGGCCTCGGAGCGCAGGATCACGCCGTCCTCGAGGATCTTGAGGGCGTTCGCCGCGAGCGTCGCGCCGGTCGTGGTGATGTCGACGACGATCTCGGCGGAGCCCGCCGCCGGGGCGCCCTCGGTGGCGCCGAGGCTCTCGACGATGCGGTAATCGGCGACGCCCTTCTCGGAGAAGAAGCGCCGGGTCAGGTTGACGTATTTCGTGGCAATGCGCAGCCGCTTGCCGTGATGCGCCCGCATCGCGGCCGCGACCTCGTCGAGGTCGTCCATGGCGCGCACGTCGATCCAGGCCTGCGGCACCGCGACCACGACCGTCGCCTGCCCGAAGCCGAGCGGCGTCAGGAGTTCGACCTGGCCCCGCACATCGGGCAGCGTCTCGCGGATCAGGTCCTCGCCGGTGATGCCGAGATGGGCCGCGCCGGAGGCGAGCTGGCTCGCGATCTCGGAGGCCGAGAGGTAGCGCACCTCGACATTCGGCACGCCGACGAGCTTGCCCCGGTAGTCGCGGGCGCCGGCGCCCTGCGCGAGCTTGAGGCCGGCGCGGGCGAAGAACGCGCTCGCATTCTCCTGCAGGCGCCCCTTCGAGGGGACCGCCAGCACGAGGGGACCGCCGGTCGCGGCCTCGGCAGAACCCGTTCCGGCGGACCCCGTCATGGCATGCATCCCCGTCACCGCGGCGTCCCTCCCGCCTGAACCACCCGGTTGAGCCAGAAGGCGCAGCCCACAGCCGGGAGCGGGACGGGGCTGCCGAGATGCGTGAGCAGCCCGTCGTAGCGGCCGCCGCCGACGAGGACGGGCGCGTCCGCGGCCCCCGCCGTCACTTCGAAGATGAAGCCCGTATAGTAGTCGAGGTTGCGCGCGAAGCCGCCCGAGAAGCCGAAGCGCTCCACCGGCAGGCCGCGCGCGGCCATGAAGCCGGTGCGCTCCTCGAACAGGCCCAGCGCCGCCTCGAAGGGCGGATGGCGGAGTCCCGCGTCGCGGGCGAGTGCGCGCAGGGCCTGGGCGGCGGAATCGGGATCGCCTCCGATCGCCCGGTAGCGCTCGATGACGGCACGGTTCTCGGTGTTGAGGCCCGCGCCGCCACTGGCCTGCGCGGAGGCCTTGGCGAGGAAGCGCTCGGCGATCTCGGCCGCGCTGCGCCCGCCGACCCGCGAGATGCCGGCAATCGAGAGGACGTCCTCCACGAAGGCGCGCACGCCCTTGGGGTCCTGTCCCTGGATCGCCGCCAGGAGGCCCGCATGCGGATCCTCCGTCGCCGCCGCATGGGTCACGCCATCGAGCGAACGGCCGGCGGCGAGCGCGCGCAGGGTCCGCCGCTTGGCGGCCGGCGGAACCGACAGCCCGTCGAGCAGGGCGACCGTGAGGCCCATGTCGCCGAGGCGGACCGCGACGTCGGTGCGACCGAACAGGGCGAGGCCTTCGAGGGCGAGACCGATCACCTCCGCATCCGCCGCCGGCGTGTCGGCGCGGCCGATCGACTCGATTCCGGCCTGCAGGAACTCGTCGGGCTCGTCGCCGGCGAGCCGGAAGACGGGACCGAGATAGCTGTAATCGGCGCTCAGCCCGTCGGCGCGCGAGCGGTGCAGGCGGCCGACCGGGATGGTGAATTCGGGCCGCAGGCACAACTCGGTGCCGGCCTCGTCCTGCGTGACGAAGATGCGGCGCCGGATGTCCTCGCCGGACAATTCGAGGAACGGCTCCACGGGCTGGAGCACGGGCGGCGTCACGGCGGCATAGCCGGCCTCGACGAAATGCTGGGCGAGCCGCGCCTGTGCGTCGCCACCCGCGCTCGGGCTCCCTGCCTCGGGTAACATCATGGGTTCACTCGCCGTCTCTGGCGGCTCTCTAGCAACCGGCGCGCGCCTTGGCGACCGCGACCGGCGGGAATGATTGCGCAAGGAAGGTCCCGGGGCCCGCCCGCCTCAGGATCACGGCACGGCCCGCCTCAGGCGCCGGCCCCGTAATGCCGCGCCAGGACCGCGCGGACCCGCTCCACCAGCTCGGCCTCCGGCACCGAGAACTGGGCGGGCCGCGCGGCCTTCCACTCGGCGTTGCTGGCGATGTTCTCGGCCGCGCGCGCGCCCTCGATCAGGTCCTTGATCTGGACCTCGCCCGCCTCGCGCTCGTTGGAGCCCTGGATGATCACGACCGGTGCGCGGCGGCGGTCGGCGTATTTCATCTGCGCCTTCATGCCGGCACCCCCGAGATAGAGCTCGGCCCGGATGTTGGCGGCCCGCAGGTTGGCGACGAGGCGCTGGTAATCCGCGACGTTCTCCCGGTCGAGCACCAGAACCACCACGGGGCCCGGCTTCTGCGTGCCCTGGAGGAGCGGGCTCCTCACGAGCTGCAGCGCCGAGAACAGGCGCGAGACGCCGATCGAGAACCCGGTCGCCGGGACGGGCTCGGCGCGGAAGCGCCCGACGAGGCCGTCGTAGCGACCGCCGCCGGCCACCGACCCGAAGCGGACCACCTGGCCCTCCTCGTTCGTCACCGGGAAGGTCAGCTCCGCCTCGTAGACGGGGCCCGTGTAGTACTCGAGGCCGCGCACCACGCTCGGGTCGGCCCGGATCTGATCGTGGCCGTAGCCGGCCGCCGCGCAGAGACGCATGATCGCGTGCAGCTCGGCGATGCCCTCGCGGCCGGTCTCGGAATCGCCCACCACGTCGCCCCAGGAGCGGAAGAACTGCTCCCAGAAATGGACCCGGTCGCCCCCGTCGCTGGGCGAGGCCTGGAACGACACGTAGGCGAGGATGCGCTCGATCGCATCCTCGGGCAGGCCCGCCCCCTTGGTAAAATCGCCGCTCTCGTCCTTGCGGCCGGGGCCGAGAAGGAGGCGGACGCCGTCGGGCCCGAGCCGGTCGAGCTTGTCGATGGCGCGCAGCACCGTGAGGCGGCGGCCGGCCTGATCGGGCCCGGCGAGGCCGATTGCCTCCATGACGCCGTCCAGGACCTTCCGGTTGTTCACCTTGATGACGTACTGGCCCTTGAGGCCGAGCCGATCCAGGGTGTCGGCCGCCATCATGCAGATCTCGGCATCGGCCGCGACGCTCGGCGCGCCGACGATGTCGGCATCGAACTGCATGAACTGGCGGAAGCGGCCCGGCCCCGGCTTCTCGTTGCGGAAGACGTAACCCGCGCGGAAGCTGCGATAGGGCTTCGGGATCGCGTCGAAATGCTCGGCGACGAAGCGCGCGAGCGGAGCGGTCAGGTCGTAGCGCAGCGAGAGCCAGGATTCATCGTCGTCCTGGAACGAGAACACACCCTCGTTCGGCCGGTCGAGATCGGGCAGGAACTTGCCGAGGCTCTCGGTATACTCGATGAAGGGCGTCTCCAGCGCCTCGAAGCCGTAGAGCTCGAAGGTGCGGCGGATCTCCTCCAGCATCCGGTGCTGGGCTGCGATCTCCTCCTCGCGCCGGTCGAGGAACCCGCGCGGCAGGCGCGGCTTCAGGGTATCGGCCTTCTTCGAATCGGCCTTGGCCATCTGTCTTCGCTTCGTCTTGCGCTTCAAACAACCTGCCGGGCTCTATCGCGGGCGGGGGGCAGCGGCAAGCGCGAGCGGGTCAGAGACCGGCCTTGAGGGTCAGGAGCGCGGCCAGGCTCAGGATCGCGAGGGGGATCTGGAGCGGACGCAGGCGCGCGAAGAACAGGGGCACCTCGCCGCGCCCGGCCGCGATCGGATCGAGCACGGCGATCAGCCCGAAGCCGAGGATGAGCAGGCCGAGAGCCCAGACGGCCTGCCCGAAGGCCGCAGCCAGGAGGGCGGCGAACCCGAGGCAGAACAGGGCGAGCATCGTCAGGATCTGGACGAGGGTCGGCCCGCCCTCGGTGCGGAAGGAGACCCCGCGGCGCACGCCCGACAGGAACAGCAGGATGGCGCAGCCCCACAGGATGGTCAGGGTCGCGGTCAGCTCGCCGAGTTCGCCGCGCAGCAACCATGCGCCCGCGGCCCCGGCCAGGAAGGGCAGCATCGGACCGTAGCCGAAGACGACGCTCAGCCAGGGCGTCTCGCGCGACTCGTGCGCCGTGATGGTCCGTCCCGCCGCATCCTCTCGCATCGTTGCACCCGCTCCCCGGCTGCACGGGGAACGGGTCCGGCGTGGCACGGTTCCGGAGGCGCCGCCCGGCCGGTCAGGCCGGCTCCGGCTGCTCGGCCGACCGCATCGCGGCCCGGGCCTCGCGCCTGCGGGCGCGGCGACCGGGCTCCGTCGTCGCATCGAGCCAGACCACGAGGGCGAGCGCGACGAGAGCGGGCGCGCCGAGGGCCAGGAAGGAGCCGGTCCAGCCGAGGAGCGCGTAGGCCAGGCCGCCGTACCACGCCGAGAGGGCGCCGCCGATGCCCTGCACCGCGTTGACGACGCCGAGCGCGGTCTGCGTCCGGCCCGACCCCCAGGTCAGGTCGGCGACCACGACGGGCACGGCCACCCCAACGATGCCGGACGCGACGCCGTCGAGAACTTCCGCGGAGATCAGCCACATCGGGTCGTCGATGAAGCCGGAGAGCGCCGCGCGCACCGGCAGCACGGCGAACGCCACGAGCAGGAGCTTGCGCCGTCCGCGCTTGTCGGCGAGCGAGCCGGCGAACAGCGCCACCGGGATCATCACGAGCTGGGCCACCATGACGTAGCGAGCCGTCCAGACGGTGCCGTTGTGTGCGGTCGCCACGAGCTTCTGGCCGAGCAGGGTCAGCATGCCGCCATTGCCGAGGTTGAACAGCGCGAGCGCCACGGCGAGGACCAGGAGCCTGCGGTTCGACAACACGCTCCAGATCTTGGCGCGCTCCGGTTTCTCCTCCGCGTCATCCTCCTTCCAGCCGACCGCCCGGCGCTCGTTGTAGCAATGGCCCGGCGTGGTCGCGGTCGCCACGATGGCGAGCAACGCCATGGCGCCGAGCACCCAGAAGGCCACGGCCGGCCCGAGATGGGCGGTCCCGAAGCTGATGATGCTGGCCGCGATCAGGATGCCGACATGGTTGAAGGCCTGGTTGCGACCCTGCTGTCTCGGGAAGCGGTCCTTGCCGACGATGCCGAGGGTCAGCGCGGTCACAGCGGGCAGGAGCAGGGTGCCCCCGGCGGCTGCCAGCATCTGGGCCCCGAACACCGTCATGAAGGCCCTGGCCGGCAGGAGCAGCAGCGTACCGCCGAGGATCGCCGCGCAGGCCAGACCGATCAGCAGGCGCGGGCGTCCGAGGCGGTCGACGAGGGCGCCGAAGGGACCGCTCAGGAGGAGGGTGCCGACGCCCACCAGCGTCGTCACGAAGCCGACCCGTGCCGGGCTCCACTCCCCGGTCTCCGCGAGCCAGGTGCCGAGGAACGGTCCGAGTCCCCCCTGAATGTCACCGATGAAGACGTTGATCAGGCCGAGATGCGTGGTGGCGTTCATGAATCCGGGGGGTTGGGCGGCCGATCCTTCCGCGCAACCTTCGATCCGGCCGCGGAGGGCCGCGGACAACGCGCGGGCCACGAAAAATGTCGCGAAAAAACCCCGGCCGCGCCAGCGGCGACCGGGGTCGTTCATCGAGGGGCCGGCGCTACGCGCGGGCCCGTGATCTCACCGTGATCTCACGAGGCCAGCGGGCCGCCGGCTTCCGTCTGCGCTTCCATCGCCTTCTGGCGATAGAGACCGACGAAGTCGATCGGATCGATGTAGAGGGGCGGGAAGCCGCCGTTGCGCACGGCCTCGGCGACGATCTGGCGCGCGAAGGGGAACAGGAGCCGCGGGCACTCGATCATCACGGCCGGATGGAGCTGGTCCTGCGGGATGTTGCGCATGCGGAAGATGCCCGCATATTTCAGGTCGAAGGCGAACAGCACCTCGTTGTTGATCTTCGCGTCTCCCTCGAGGGTCAGCTCGACCTCGAAATCCGCCTCGGCGAGCTGCTGCGCATTCACGTTGACCTGAATGCTGATCTGCGGCCCCTGCCCTTCCTGCGGCTGCAGGGAGCGCGGCGCGTTCGGGTTCTCGAACGAGAGATCCTTGGCGTACTGGGCCAGCGCGTTGATCGCGGGCATGTCGTCGGGCTGCGCCGTGGCGCCACCGTTGCCGTTCGGTGCCGGAGAGTCGGCCATGGCGGTTCATCCTCCTCGAAGATCGTCTGGTGCGGCCCGGATCGGTGCGGGCGCCCTGCTTCTCTGGGCTCGCACGCGCCTCCGATCGCGGCAGGTCGGGTCCGTCACGACGAAGCCCGGTGCGGGAGCGCGCTAACACGCCCGTCCTGCAGGAACAAGCGAGACCACCGGGCGCGCGGATCGCCCCGGACGCCGACAGGAGCCTCGCCCGCGTCTCATCGGCGTGCGTGCCTGGAACCCTCCGCCAAACCGCCCCATATGCCCGTTAGAGCGAGGTCGCGCGCGGCGAACTTCGGCTCGATCCTTGCGGCAGGGTCGGGTAAAGGGCGCTGCGACGGAATTCCAGGCCCTCAGACGGCGTGCATGCGCGGCGGCCACCAGCGGATCGGTGATGCAGGACAGTTTCGATATTACGACGATCATCTTCCTGGCGCTCGCGGTCTTCGTGATCTGGCGCCTGCGCTCGGTGCTCGGTCAGAAGACCGGGGCGGAGCGCTCGCCCTTCAAGCCGGTCGATCGCAGCCGCACCGAACCGCCCTCCGGGCGCACGGAGAGCGACAACGTGGTGCGCCTCCCCGGAGCCGAGCGTGCGCCTGCGCCCGACCGCGCCCAGGCGGCCGCCGCGAACGAGGCGCGCGACTGGCGCGGCATCGCCGAGCAGGGTTCGCCCGTGGCCCGCGGGCTCGAATCGATCGTGCAGGTTGAGCCCGCCTTCGACCCCCGCGCCTTCATCGAGGGCGCGAAGGGCGCCTACGAGACGATCGTGATCGGCTTCGCCAAGGGGGACCGCAAGACGCTGCGCGCGCTCCTGTCGCGCGAGGTCGGTGAAGGGTTCGAGCGGGCCATCACCGAGCGGGAGAAGGCGCGCCAGACGATCGAGACCACGTTCGTGTCGATCGACAAGGCCGAGATCGTAGCCGTCGACGTGCGCAACCGGGTCGCGCAGATCACGGTCCGGTTTCTGTCGAACCTGATTACCGCCACCCGCAACGCCGAGGGAGCGGTCGTGGACGGCAGTGCCGAGACGGTGGTCGAGGTACCCGATGTGTGGACCTTCGCGCGGACGCTCGGCAGCCGGGATCCGAACTGGCAGCTCGTCGCCACTGAGGCCGGCAACTGAACGTTGTGTCGTGCCGGCCCTGACCGTCTGCCGAGGCATGGCCGGTCCCGCGGTCGCCCTCCTCGTCGTCTCGATGCTCCTGCCCGGCTCGGCTGCGCCTGCGGCCGAGCCTTTTCGCGTGGGCGAGGCGATCCTCGAGCCGGTGCCGGCTGCGGCCCTGCCGGGCTTTCCGGGGCGTGACCCGGCCGGGGCGCTCGATGCGCTCCGGCGGACCTGCGCGGCCTCTCCGCCCCCTGCCGCCGCAACTGTCGCGGGAGCGGCCGAGGATCTGGCTGCGGCCTGCAAGGCGGCCGGGAGCGTGGCGCCGGCCGAAGCGGGCGCCTTCTTCGCCACCGCCTTCGATGCCTATCGGGTGGTGCGCCCCGCGGACGGGGCGAATCCCGAGCGCCGCAGCGGCTTCCTGACCGGCTATTTCGAGCCGGAACTCGAGGGTTCGCTGGAGCCCGTACCCGGTTTCGCGACGCCGGTCCTCGCCCGCCCCGGTGATCTCGTGACCTTCGGCCCCGGCGAGACGCGGCCCGGCCTCGATCCGAGCCTGCGGGCGGCGCGCGCCACAGGCGACGGCTTCGAGCCCTATCCCGACCGGGCGGCGATCGAGGATGGCGGCCTCGGAGAGCGAGCGAAGCCCATCCTCTACCTGCGCGATCCGGTCGACCTGTTCGTGCTGCAGGTGCAGGGCTCGGGGCGCGTCCGGCTCCCGGACGGACGTGCGGTCCGGGTGCTCTATGACGGGCGCAACGGACGCCCCTACACCTCGATCGGCAAGCTCATCGTCACGGAAGGCCACCTGCCGCTCGAGGGCCTGACGCTCGCGCGCTGGACCGGCTGGCTGCGAGCGCATCCCGCCGAAGCGCGCCGCCTGATGCGCCAGAACGCCTCCTACATCTTCTTCCGCCGTGCCGAGATCGAGGATCCCGCGCTCGGACCGCCGGGTGCGGCGGGCGCGGCCCTGACCCCCGGGCGCAGCCTCGCGGTCGACGCCGATCTCTGGCGCTACGGCCTGCCCTTCTGGCTCGAAGGCGTCCTCCCCGGGGCGGAGGCGGGGGAGCGCGGGCGCCTCGTGATCGCCGCCGATACGGGCTCGGCGATCGTCGGACCGGCGCGGGGCGACCTCTATCTCGGCACCGGCGCGCGGGCTGGCGTCGCGGCCGGCAACCTGCGCGACGCGGTCGGCTTCGTCGTCCTGTTGCCGAAATCTCGCGCGGGGGTTGTGCCGGGGGACGTGCGATGAGGAGGCATCCGTGAGGCCGCCGCGCCGGTCGCGGCCGCTTTCCGGCGAGGAGGCCCGCCTCTGGGCCGAGATCGCCCGCCTCGTGACGCCCCTGCGCGGGCGCGTCCGTCCGGTTGTCGCGGCGCCCGCCGCGAAACCGCCCGTGGCCCCCGCCAGGCCGATGGCCGAAGCGCCCGCGGGGCCGCCGCCGCCCAAGGCTCCCCCGAAAACGCCTGGGAAGCGCGGATCCCGGGCCATGCCGGTCCTCACGCCGACCGCGATGCCCTATCAGGCGCCGCCGGCCGCGCCGTCCGGGCCGCCGAGCGGATTGGAGCGGCGGGCCCGCCTCGCGCTCCGCCGCGGCAGCCTGCGCGTCGAGGCGCGGATCGACCTCCACGGCCTGTACCAGGCGGAGGCGCATGCGGCTCTGGGGGGGTTCCTGATGCGGGCGCGGGCGGCGGGGCATGCGCACGTGCTGGTGGTGACCGGCAAGGGAGGTCCGAGCGTCGACGACCCCTTCTCGGAGCGCGGCGTCCTCCGGCGGAGCGTGCCGCACTGGCTGCGCTCGCCGGAGCTGCGGGGCATCGTGCTCGGCTTCGAGGAGGCGGCGCGCCACCATGGCGGCGCCGGGGCGCTCTACGTCCGGTTGCGCCGGCGCTGACCGTCCCCATATCCAGGGCGCGCGGGCCGGCGCTGCTCCGCCCCGGCCGTGGCGGCCCCGCGGCAGCCCGCTCCGGGACTTGAGCCGGGCCCGGAAACGCGGTATGCACGTACTGCCCTCCTATTAGCGCCGTATTGCATCCGTGAGCCGTGAGGGCTCAGCCAAGCCGATGCCGGGTCCGCCGATCACGCGCGACCCGATCCCAGGCGTCTCAGGACGCCCGACGCTGCAAAAGCTTCCCCCGTCCCGTCCACCTTCGCTCCTCGTTGGTCTCACACTCCCCATGACGTCACACAACGATGCCCTGGCCCCCGCGGATCAGCCGATCGAGGGCACCATCGTCGCCGCCGATCTCGACGGCATGCGCGAGGTCAAGCTCCAGGACCTCAAGGCCAAGACGCCGACCGATCTGATCACCTTCGCGGAGGAGGTCGAGGTCGAGAACGCCTCCACGATGCGCAAGCAGGAGCTGATGTTCGCGATCCTGAAGCAGCTCGCTGCCAAGGAGGTCGAGATCATCGGCTCGGGCACCGTCGAGGTGCTTCAGGACGGCTTCGGCTTCCTGCGCTCGAACGACTCGAACTACCTGCCGGGCCCCGACGACATCTACATCTCGCCGACGCAGATCCGCCGCTTCGGCCTGCGCACCGGCGACACCGTCGAGGGCCCGATCCGTGGACCGAAGGACGGCGAGCGTTATTTCGCGCTGCTCAAGGTCAACACGATCAATTTCGAGAACCCCGAGAAGATCAAGCACAAGGTTCACTTCGACAACCTGACGCCGCTCTTCCCGACGAAGCGGTTCAAGCTTGAGCTCGACAATCCGCCCAAGAAGGATTTCTCGCCCCGCATCATCGACATCGTCGCGCCGATCGGAAAAGGTCAGCGCGCACTCATCGTGGCGCCGCCGCGCACCGGCAAGACCGTGCTGATGCAGAACATCGCGCAGTCGATCACCATCAACCATCCCGAGTGCTACCTCATCGTGCTGCTCATCGACGAGCGCCCGGAGGAGGTCACCGACATGATCCGCTCGGTGAAGGGCGAGGTCATCGCCTCGACCTTCGACGAGCCGGCCTCCCGCCACGTCCAGGTCGCCGAGATGGTGATCGAGAAGGCCAAGCGCCTCGTCGAGCACGGCCGCGACGTGGTCATCCTGCTCGATTCCATCACCCGCCTCGGCCGCGCCTACAACACGGTGGTGCCCTCCTCCGGCAAGGTGCTGACCGGCGGCGTCGACGCCAACGCGCTCCAGCGCCCGAAGCGCTTCTTCGGCGCGGCCCGCAACATCGAGGAGGGCGGCTCGCTCTCCATCATCGCCACCGCGCTGATCGATACCGGCTCGCGCATGGACGAGGTGATCTTCGAGGAGTTCAAGGGCACCGGCAATTCCGAGATCATCCTGGACCGCAAGGTCTCGGACAAGCGCATCTTCCCGGCGATCGACATCACCCGCTCGGGCACCCGCAAGGAAGAATTGCTGGTCCCGCCGGATGCGCTCAAGAAGACCTACGTGCTCCGCCGCATCCTCAACCCGATGGGCGTCACCGACGCGATCGAGTTCCTGATGGACAAGCTCCGCCAGACCAAGAGCAACGGCGACTTCTTCGACTCGATGAATACCTGAGGCCCGATCCTCAGGACGACGACAGGACAGCGCCGGGGCTCCGCTCCGGCGCTTTTCTTTTGACCGCGACCACCGTCAAGCAACCCGGCGCATGACCACCGAGACCACCATCTTCGCCCCCGCGAGCGGCTTCGGACGCGCGGCGATCAGCGTGATCCGCATCAGCGGGCCGGCCTGCGCGCCCCTCCTGAGCGCGCTCGGCGGCACGCTGCCGCCGCCGCGGCGCCTGTCCCTGCGGCGGCTGCGCGACCCCGCCGACGGCCGGGTGCTGGACCAGGCCCTCGTCGCCTGGATGCCGGGGCCCGCCACCCTCACGGGGGAGGACATGGCCGAGCTCCACCTGCACGGTGGGCTCGCGGTGCGGGCCGGGGTGATCCGGGCGCTCGCGGGCTTTCCGGGGTGCCGGGCGGCGGAGCCCGGGGCCTTCAGCCGCCGGGCCGTGCTCAACGGACGGTTGGATCTCACCGAGGCCGAGGGCATCGCCGACCTGATCGACGCGGAGACCGAGGCGCAGCGCCGCCAGGCCCTGCGCCAGCTCGAGGGCGCGCTCGGCCGGCAGGTGGCGGATTGGCGTGCCTGCGCCATCGAGTGCCTCGCGGCGACCGAGGCGGCCCTCGATTTTTCCGATGAGGGGGATGTCGACGACGCTGCCCTCGGTGCGGCTTTGTTCAACCGTGCCAGGGACTTGCGTGATGAGATCGCGGCCGCGCTGGCGGATGGGCGCCGGGGCGAGCGCCTGCGCGAGGGCTTCACGGTGGTCATCGCCGGCCCCCCGAATGCGGGCAAGTCGACCCTCCTCAACGCCCTCAGCCGGCGCGACGCCGCGATCGTCTCGCCGGTTCCGGGGACGACCCGGGACGTGATCGAGGTACGCTGCGATCTCGGCGGATTGCCCGTCCTGCTGGTGGACACCGCGGGCCTGCGCGAGACCGCGGACGCCGTCGAGGCGGAGGGGATCGCCCGCACCCGGGCCCGGATGGGCAGCGCCGACCTCGTGCTGGAGCTGGTGCCCCCGGGCGCCACCGCCACCGCTGCCGCCCCGCCCGCGGCGCCCGGCCGGGTGCTGCGGGTCCGCACCAAGGCGGATCTCGTTGAGGAACAAGGGGAATCGGGCGCAGGCTCGGGCCTCCCGGTCTCCGCCCTGGCGGGGCTCGGGCTCGACCAGCTCCTCGCGGCGATTCAGGCCGAGGCGCAGGCCTCCCTCGGGGGCGGCGACGCGCTGGTGACCCGCGAGCGGCACCGGGAGGCGCTGACGCGCTGCGTCGCCCATCTCGACCGGGTCGTGGGGGCCGGGAGCCGGGAGCTGCCGGAACTCGTCGCGGAGGATCTCCGCCTCGCCGTGCGGGCGCTCGGCGAGGTCGGCGGCCATGTCGGCGTCGAGGAGATGCTCGACCGCCTGTTCGCGGGCTTCTGCATCGGCAAGTGAGGCCGAACGGGACCGTCTCAGTCACGGGCCGATCGGGCATTCAAGACCGGCTCAGGAACATCCCGGCGAGCAGGAAGCAGAACCCCGCGAGACCGAAGGCGCCTTCCCGGCGGCGCGTCCGGTCGAGGAAATGGGCTATGGCGCCGCCTGCGCAACAGGCCGCTCCCACCCCGATGGCAACTGTGCCCAATGCAACCTCCGATGGTCGCTCCACGGGCCTCGGTGCCGCGCGGACAGAATGTGCAAGGACGCGCGGAGTGTGCGCGTCAACGCAGGGTTAGGCAAGCGAAATGCCAAGGCGCAGATTGCACCCTAAAGCTGCATTGCCGGGCCGGACAAGCCCCGAACCCTGGAAGAAATCATCAACGAAGCGTGCGATTTGCCTGATTTTTCGGCGATGGATTTGTTCCATGTCGATGAATATTGAATTCATGCAGGCGCCGCTGCCCAAGCGGCGGGCGGCGATTGCGCAGCGGCGCGCCAGCCCTGATCGCATCACCACGCCGGACTCGCGGCGCGAGCCCTTCGACACGTTGACGCTGCGGCGCGCCGGCGCGTAATCACCCGATGCCCGAGATCCCTTCCTCGTCCTTCGACGTCGTGGTCGTCGGCGGCGGCCATGCCGGCGTCGAGGCGGCGGCGGCGGCCGCGCGCTGCGGCGCCCGCACGGCCCTCGTCACGCACCGGGCCGCCACCATCGGGGCCATGTCCTGCAACCCGGCGATCGGGGGCCTCGGCAAGGGCCACCTCGTGCGCGAGGTCGATGCCCTCGACGGGCTGATGGGCCGGGTGGCGGATGCGAGCGGGATCCAGTTCCGCCTGCTCAACCGGCGCAAGGGCCCGGCGGTGCGCGGCCCCCGCACCCAGGCGGACCGCAAGCTCTACGCGGCGGCCATGCAGGCGGCGGTGGCCGGGACCGCGGGCCTGCGGGTGATCGAGGGCGCTTGCGAGGACCTGATCCTGGCGGGCGGCCGGGTCGCCGGGATCGTGCTCGGCACGGGCGAGCGCCTCGCCACCCCGGCGGTGGTGATCACCACCGGCACCTTCCTGCGCGGGCTCATCCATATCGGCGAGCAGCAGGTGCCGGCGGGCCGCGTCGGCGAGGCGCCGGCGGTCGGCCTCGCCGAGACCCTGGACCGGCTCGGCCTGCGCCTCGGCCGGCTCAAGACCGGCACGCCGCCCCGCCTCGACGGGCGCACCATCGACTGGTCGGGCCTGGAGATGCAGGAGGCCGACGCGGACCCGGTGCCGTTCTCGAGCCTGACCGAGCGCATCGGCGTCCCGCAGATCCGCTGCGGCATCACCCGCACCACGACGGCCGTGCACGACCTGATCCGGGGCAATCTCCACCGCTCGCCGATGTACTCGGGCGGGATCGCGAGCCGCGGCCCGCGCTACTGCCCGTCGATCGAGGACAAGGTGGTGCGCTTCGGCGACCGGGAGGGCCACCAGATCTTCCTGGAGCCGGAGGGCCTCGACGATCCCCTGGTCTACCCGAACGGCATCTCGACCGCCCTCCCCGAGGCCGTGCAGCGCGCGCTCGTGGCGCTGATCCCGGGACTGGAGCGGGCCGCGATCGTGCGGCCGGGCTACGCCATCGAGTACGATTACGTCGACCCGCGCGAGCTCGATGCCAGCTTGCAGGTGCAGCGCCTGCCCGGCCTGTTCCTGGCCGGCCAGATCAACGGCACCACCGGCTACGAGGAGGCGGCCGGCCAGGGGCTGGTGGCGGGCCTCAACGCCGCGCGCCTCGCGGGCGGGCAGGCCCCGGTCGTGTTCGACCGGGCCGAATCCTATCTCGGGGTGATGATCGACGACCTGGTCACCCACGGGGTCAGCGAGCCCTACCGGATGTTCACCTCGCGCTCCGAGTACCGCCTGTCCCTGAGGGTCGACAACGCCGACGAGCGCCTCACCCCCCGGGGCCTCGCCCTCGGCTGCGTCGGCCCGCGCCGGGCCGCGCACTTCGCCGCCTCCCAGGCCGAGCTTGTGGCGGCCCGGGCCCGGCTCGACGCCGTCAGCCTCACGCCCCGCCAGGCCCTGGCCCAGGGCCTCGCCCTCAACCAGGACGGCATCCGCCGCACCGGCTTCCAGCTCCTGTCCTATCCGGACCTCGACTGGGCCCGGCTCTCGGCCCTCTGGCCGGACCTCGCCGCCATCTCCCCCCGCATCGCCGAGCGCCTGCGCACGGACGCCACCTACGCGGTCTATCTCGACCGGCAGCAGGCCGACATCACGGCCTTCCGCCGCGACGAGGCGGTCCGCCTCCCCTCCGGCCTCGACTACGCGGGCATCGCCGGGCTCTCGAACGAGATGCGCCTGAAGCTCGAGACCGTCCGTCCGGGCACCCTCGGCCAGGCCGCCCGCATCGAGGGCGTCACCCCGGCGGCCCTGACGCTCCTCGCGGCCCACGCGCGGCGCGGGACCGTGGCTCCCGTCGCCGACAGCGCGCGGGGGAAGGCTGATCCGGGTGTGGGGTGCGCCCTTTCCGGAAATGTCGCCTCCCTCACCCCAACCCTCTCCCGGACGGGAGAGGGGGCGCGGCGTGCCACCCGCGCCACCCCGGAACCACGACCCACTCCGGACGGCAGCCCGCCCCACCTCTCCCATCCGGGAGAAGTCGCGTGCGCGGCACGCGCACCGGGTGAGGGGTGCGACGCATCCGGAGAGCGCGCCTCCCTCACCCCAACCCTCTCCCGCACGGCAGGGAGCGTGCGCGCCGTCGATCCACCGGGGCATCAGCCACCGACCTCCCGCCGCGAGCCCCGCGAAGGCCCGGGCGCCTGATGCCCGCCGATCGTGATCGTGTTCTGGCAGACGCCCGTGTTTCACGTGAAACAGCGGCCAAGCTCGATCTCTACGTGGAGCAGCTGCGCCGCTGGCAGCGCGTGAAGAACCTCGTCGGGCCCGCGACCCTGCAGGAGGTCTGGACCCGCCATGTCGCGGATGCGCTCCAGCTGCTGACCCTCGCCCCCGAGGCGACGCGTTGGCTCGATCTCGGCGCCGGGGCGGGGATCCCCGGCCTGATCCTCGCCATCGCCGGGCGGGACCGCGCCGGCTTCTCGGTCGATCTCGTCGAGAGCAATGCGCGCAAATGCGCCTTCCTGACCGAGACCGCCCGGGTCACCGGGGCGCCGGCCCGGGTGCACAATGCCCGGATCGAGGATGTCATCACCACCCTGCCCCCGGTCGAGATCGTCTGCGCCCGGGCGCTCGCCAACCTCGATCAGCTCCTCGCCTGGACCGAGCCGGTGTTGAAAACGGGCACCACCGGGCTGTTTCCGAAAGGACGGGACGTCGAGACGGAATTGACCCAAGCTGCGCAACGGTGGAGATTCGTTTACGATCTCCACCCGAGCCGTACCGACTCGGCCGCGCGCATCGTGCGCGTCACCGACCTTTCCCGCGTGGATTCATGACCAGCGATCCCACCCCCCTTCCCGCTCAACCCGAGCGGCCGCTGCGGATTTTGGCGCTTGCCAACCAGAAGGGCGGCGTCGGCAAGACCACGACCGCGATCAACCTCGGCACCGCGCTGGCGGCCATCGGCGAGCGGGTGCTGGTGTTCGACCTCGATCCGCAGGGCAACGCCTCGACCGGCCTCGGCATCGACCGGCGCCAGCGCCGGGTCTCGACCTACCACGTGATGTCGGGCGACGCGCCGTTGGCCGACGCCGTGATCCCGACCGCGGTGCCCCGCCTGTCGGTCGCCCCCTCGACCATGGACCTGCTGGGGTTGGAACTGGAGATGGCGAACTCCGCCGACCGGGCCCACCGCCTGCGCAACGTCCTCAAGGGCGTGGGCGAGGCCGGCACCGCGACGGAGGGCGTCACCTACGTGCTGATCGACTGCCCGCCCTCCCTCAACCTCCTGACCATCAACGCGCTCGCGGCGGCCGACGCGGTGCTGGTGCCGCTGCAATGCGAGTTCTTCGCCCTCGAGGGCCTGAGCCAGCTCCTGCGCACCGTCGAGCAGGTCCGCGGCGCCCTCAACCCGCGCCTGACCATCCAGGGTATCGTCCTGACCATGTTCGATCCGCGCAACAACCTCTCGGCGCAGGTGGTGGCGGATGTGCGCAGCTTCATGGGCGAGAAGGTCTACGAGACCATGATTCCCCGCAACGTCCGGGTCTCGGAGGCGCCGTCCCACGGCAAGCCGGTGCTGCTCTACGACCTGAAATGCGCGGGCTCGCAGGCCTATCTGCGCCTCGCCTCCGAGGTGATCCAGCGCGAGGGGCGCATGCCCGTGGCGGCCTGAGGCCGCCGCGCGCCCTCCCCCGGACCTCGCCGGCCTGCGAATGCCGGGGACAGGGGCGCGGCGGTCCGTTCGACAAACGGCTTCAATCGAGTAGCGTCAGCGTACAGGAGTGCAACGGGTGGCGGCGATGGCGGATGATGCGGCACGGCCGCGGCTCGGGCGCGGCCTCGCGGCCCTGATCGGCGATTTCGGCAACGAGGCGAACCAGGCGTCGTCGCAGGCCCAGCGCAAGGTCGCGGTGGAATTCCTGCGGCCGAACCCGCGCAACCCGCGCCGGCGCTTCAACGACCCGGAGCTCGACGAGCTCGCCGCCTCGATCAAGCTGCGCGGCGTGATCCAGCCCATCGTGGTGCGGGCGCTCGCCAACGTGCCGGACACCTTCGAGATCGTGGCGGGCGAGCGCCGCTGGCGCGCGGCCCAGCGCGCCGGCCTCAACGAGGTGCCGGTCGTCACCGTCGAGATCGACGACCGCACCTCCCTCGAATTCGCCATCCTGGAGAACGTCCAGCGCACCGACCTCAACGCCATCGAGGAGGCGGCGGGCTACGAGAGGCTGATGAGCGAGTTCCGCTACAGCCAGAGCGAGCTTGCGGAGATCCTGGGCAAGAGCCGCAGCCACCTCGCCAACACCCTGCGGCTGCTCCAGCTCAGCCCGCCGATCCAGGAGCGCGTCATCGCGGGCGAGATCACGGCGGGCCATGCCCGGGCGCTGCTCGCCGTGCGCGACCCCGAGGCGGTGGCGCGCCGCGTCGTGGAGGAGGGGCTCTCGGTCCGCGAGGTCGAGGCCCTGGCCTCCGCCGAGCTGCCCGACAGCGACGGCCCCCGCCCCGGCCGGCCCCGCCGCGGCCCTGAGAAGGACGCGGAGATCCGCATTCTGGAGCAGAGCCTCGCCAAGGCGCTCGGCCTCGGCGTCGCCGTGAAGGCGAAGACCACCGGCGTCGGCGAGATCCGCATCCGCTACGGCAGCGCCGAGGAGCTGGAGGCCCTGTGCCGCCGGCTCAACATGGGGTAGGGCGCCCCGCGGGCGGCGCTCAGCGCTCCCGCCGCAGGCCCGGCACCAGGGCGCCGAGCCGGTCCTTCAGGGCGAGCCGGCCCGGCCCGCGGAAACCCGGGCCCGGCCCCGCGCCGCCGCCCGGCGGGGGCGGGGGGCGCTCCGGCCGGCCGGACGGGGTCTCGGCGCGCCCGGTGTCGCCGCGGTCGGCGGAGCGGTCGACCCCGAGGGTGAGGCTGGCGGCGTAGCGGTCGCGCTCCTCCTTCACGGCGCAGAAGGCCCGGCGGTTCGGATCCTCCTCGTTGGCGTTGACGACGAAGCGCTCGGCTCGGCGGCCCGTATAGGCGGGCACCTGGGTGTAGAGGAACTCGTTCAGCGCGTCCGGGAAGTAGATCTGCCCCGTCAGCATCGTGCGGGCGTCGAGGAAGGCCTTGACGTGGATATGCGTGGCCCGGCCCGCGTACCAGCCCGGATAGATCGTCTCGAAGGTCACGAAGCCGGCCGCATCCGTCACCTGGCTGCCGCGCAGGAAGGTCTCGCCGCGTGTGTCGATGCTGCGCGAATCCCCCTGCCCCGGATAGCCCGAGTACAGCCCCCTGGCGTCGCAGTGCCAGACATCGACCCGCGCCCCCGGGACCGGCGTGCAGGGCCCGGCCTCGATCAGGCGCAGCCGCAGCCGCAGCGGCACGCCGACCCGTCCCTCCGCGATGTCGGCGCGTATGAGCTTGGGATCATGGTAGAACGGGCCCTCGATCGCCTGCGGGGTCAGCCGGCAGGCGCCCTCCTCCGCCGGTGCAATCGCGGCCGGCGCGGCGCGGCCGGGGCTCGGCAGCAGGGCCCCGAGGGAGCCGCCGAGGGTCGCCAGCAGGGCGCGGCGGGAGGTCGGTGCGGGTCGGTCCATGCCTGTCTCCGGTGGGGGGGCCGTCCGGAGGCGATAGGATGCCCGTGTCTCCGCGTCGTGTCTCCCGCTCGGGGGACGGCACGACGCCGCGGCGCGCGGCCTCAGCCGCGGCGGCGTGCGGCCTCTCCGGCGATCCGCAGCAGGGTCGCGAGGGCGTGCGCCTGGGCGAGGTCCGGGCCGGCCCGGCGGCAGGCGAGCACCGCCTCCTGCAGGATCTGGATCGCCTGGCGAAGCCCGGCGGGGGACCAGCGGGCGAGCTGCGCCTCCACGATGGCCTTGCGGCGGAAATGCAGGCCGCGCCAGGCCGCCACCATCAGGCTCGGGCTCTTGCCCTCCCCGTCGAGGCGCGTCGCCAGCAGCGTCAGGGCGTGGCGCAGGCAGGAGCCGAGCATCACCGAGGGGTCGAGGCCCTCGTGCCGGAAGCGGCGGTACTCACGCTCGACCTCGACCATGCGGCCCGCGAAGGCGGCGTCGACCAGGGTGTTGAGCACGCTGCCGGCGACGTCGCTGACCACCGCCTCCACGGCGTCGAGGCCGACGCTGCCCGCGTCCCGGGCGTAGAGGGCGAGCTTCTCGATCTCCGACAGGCTGGCGCGCCGGTCGCCGCCGAGGCTCGCCACCAGCACCTCGCGCGCCTCCCGGTCGATGCGCAGGCTGTGCGCCTGCAGGGTGCGGTCGACGAGGTCCGTCAGGGCGCGCTCGTCGTCCGGGTAGCAGGGGAGGGCGAGGGCCTTCGGCGAGCGCTCGCACAGGGTGCGCAGGGGCGCGGACTTGCCGAGGTCCCCCGCCTCCACCACGATGCGGGTGCCGGCGATCTCGCCCTTGAGGGCGATCTCGATGGCCGGGGCGTAGTTGCGGCTGCCGGGCCGGACCCAGATGGTGCGCTCGCCCCCGAACAGCCCGACCGTGCCGGCCTCGTCGAGGAGCCGCCCGGGATCCGCCGCCAGGGTATCACCGTCGATCTTCACCAGGGCGAAGGGGTCGTTCGGGTCCTGCACGAAGCTCTCGGCCAGGCGCTTGGCGCGCTCGACCACGAGGCCGGTATCGGGCCCGTAGACGAGGATGACGGGAATGCGGGAATCGGGCCCGCGCCGGATCAGCCCCTCGACGTCGCCGGCCTTGACCGCCGTCATGGGTGAGCGCGTCCGGGGCCCGCGGGCAGGGGCCCTGCGCTCAAGGCTTCGTCACCAGCACCGAGGCGATGCGGGTCTTGATCTGCTCGGCCAGCACCTTGGCGAGGCGGATCTCGGCGTCGCGGGCGGCGCGCAGCGAGGCGAAACGCTGCACCGAGCGGTCATAGGTCGCCGTCGAGGTGGCGACGCCCTCGGTGATGATCTTGGTGCCCTCGAGGTTCTCCAGGGTGAACTTGACGTTCGCCACGATGGTGCCGGCCTCGGCCCGGCCCGTCTGCGAGGAGACGATCGGGGTCTGGAGGGCCTCGCTGCCCTGCATCTTCAACTTGTAGCGCTTGGCCGAGGGCTGGCCCGAGCCGTCGAGGTCGAAGATCAGCTCGCTGCGCAGGTAATGCCCGATGCGCTCCTGACCCTGCGCCATCGCGATGTCGTCGACCTGGATCGAGGCGAGCAGCGCCCCCATCGGAGCGCCGGAGGCGGTGGGCCCGTAGAGGGGACGGAAGCAGGCGGTGAGGTTGAGGCAGAGCGACGCCGCCAGCGCGAGCTTCGCCGCCCGGGCAGCCCGTCGGCCGCCGATCTGCCCTGCCATCCGCATCATGGTCCGCCGCAATGTCCGATTCCCTGTCACGTCCTTTAAGGGCAGGACCGGCCCCGGTCATCAGTCTGAACGATCAAGCTTACCGATTCCTGAGACTGACCCCCGTTCTGGGCGGCACCGGGGCAGGGCCCCGGCACCGGGGTGTGGAACCGGGGCAGGTCCCCGGAACCCGGGGCAGGGTCCCGGCCCCGGGGCAGGGTCCCGGCCCCGGGGCAGGGCCCCGGCATCCGGGCGAGGCCTCAGACCACGAGGTTCACGATCCGGCCCGGCACCACAATGACCTTGCGGGGGGCGCGGCCCTCGAGCGCCCGCTGCACCGGCTCGAGGGCGAGCACTGCGGCCTCCACCGCCGCGACCCCGGCCTCCCGCGGCACCGTGACGTCCGCCCGCTTCTTGCCGTTGATCTGGACCGGCAGGGTGATGTCGTCCTCGATCAGGAGCGACCTGTCCGCCCGCGGCCAGGGCGCCTGCGCGACGAGGCCGGGACGGTCGAGGACGCGCCAGCACGCCTCGGCGAGGTGGGGCATCATCGGGGCGATGAGCTGGACCAGGATACCGGCCGCCTCCCCCGCCGCCGGGCCCGAGACCGAGGCGCGCAGGGCGTCCTCCAGGGCATTGGCCAGGGTGTAGATGTGGGCGACGCAGCGGTTGAAGCGCAGGCGCTCGACATCCTCCTCGACCGCCGCCAGGGCCTTGTGGGCGGCCTTGCGCAGAGCCGCGTCGGCGCCTGCATCGCCCCCGTTCGCGGCGGCGGCGGTGGCGACGAGGCGCCAGACCCGCTGAACGAAGCGGGCGGCGCCCTGGACGCCCTCCTCGGTCCAGATCACGTCCCGCTCCGGCGGCGAGTCCGAGAGCATGAACCAGCGGGCGGTGTCGGCCCCGTAGCTCGCGATGATGTCGTCGGGGTCGACTACGTTCTTCTTCGACTTCGACATCTTCTCGATGGCGCCGATGCCGAGCGGCGCCTGCGTTTTCACGTGAAACGCCTGCCGCTCCGTCCCCTGCGCCTCGATCCGCACCTCGCTCGGCTGCACCCAGGCCCCGGCCGCGTCCTTGTAGGTCTCGTGGACCACCATCCCCTGCGTGAACAGGCCCGCGAAGGGCTCGGACACGCCGGACCACCCCGTCGCCTTCATGGCCCGCATGAAGAAGCGGGCATAGAGCAGGTGCAGGATCGCGTGCTCGATGCCGCCGATATACTGGTCGACCGCGAGCCAGTGATCGACCGCGGCGCGCTCGGTCGGCGCGTCCTGCAGCCAGGGCGCGGTGAAGCGGGCATAGTACCAGGACGAATCCACGAAGGTGTCCATCGTGTCGGTCTCGCGCCGGGCCGGCTTGCCGCAACGCGGGCAGGGGACGTCCCGCCAGGCATGGTCGCGCTCCAGCGGGTTGCCGGGCACGTCGAAGGAGACGTCCTCGGGCAGGGTCACGGGCAGGTCGGCCACCGGCACCGGCACGGCGCCGCAATCCTCGCAATGGATGATCGGGATCGGGCAGCCCCAGTAGCGCTGGCGCGAGACGCCCCAGTCGCGCAGGCGGAACTGCACCTTGCGGGCCGCCACCGGCTCGCCCCCGAGGCGCTCCTCCTCCAGCCGGTCCGCCACCGCCCGGAAGGCCTCGTCGGCGGTCATGTCGTCGAGGAAGCGCGAGTTGATCATGCGCCCGTCCCCGTCATAGGCGGTGTCGGTGATGATGAAGCTCGCCGCGTCCTGGTCCTCGGGGCAGACCACCGGGGTGTTGCCGAGGCCGTACTTGTTGGCGAAGTCGAGGTCGCGCTGGTCATGCGCCGGGCAGCCGAAGACCGCGCCGGTGCCGTACTCCATCAGGACGAAATTCGCCACGTAGACGGGCAGGAGCCAGGACGGGTCGAGGGGGTGGCGCACCTTGAGGCCGGTGTCGTGGCCGAGCTTTTCCGCCGTGTCGATCGCCGCCTGCGCGGTGCCGGTGCGGCGGCATTCCTCGATGAAGGCCTGCAGCGTCGCGTCCGTCCCGGCGAGGGCCGCCGACACCGGGTGGTCGGCCGCGATCGCCAGGAACTTGGCGCCGAACAGGGTGTCGGGGCGGGTGGTGTAGACCTTGATGGTGTCGATCTGGCCGGCCGAACCGCCGGTGCCGGCCGCGTGGAGCGGATGGTCGAGGGCGAAGCGGACCTCCAGGCCCTCCGAGCGGCCGATCCAGTTCCTCTGCATCAGCCGGACCTTCTCCGGCCAGCGCTCGAGGCCGCCGAGCGCGTCCGAGAGATCCTGCGCGAAGTCGGTGATCTTGAAGAACCACTGGGTCAATTCGCGGCTCTCGACCAGGGCGCCGGAGCGCCAGCCGCGCCCGTCGATGACCTGCTCGTTGGCGAGCACCGTGTGATCGACCGGATCCCAGTTAACCTTAGCGGTTCGTCTCGTGACGAGGCCGGCGTTCAGGAAGTCGAGGAACATCCGCTGCTGGTGCTTGTAATAGGCCGGGTCGCAGGTCGCGATCTCGCGGCTCCAGTCCAGGGACAGGCCCATCGATTGCAGCTGGCCCCGCATGGTGGCGATGTTGGCGTAGGTCCAGTCGCGCGGGTTGACGCGCCGCTCCATCGCGGCGTTCTCGGCGGGCAGCCCGAAGGCGTCCCAGCCCATCGGGTGGAGCACGTTGAAGCCGCGCGCCCGCTTGTAGCGGGCCACCACGTCGCCCATGGCGTAGTTGCGCACGTGGCCCATGTGGATGCGCCCCGACGGGTAGGGAAACATCTCCAGCACGTAGTATTTCGGGCGCGGGTCGTCGTTGGGCGTGCTGAAGATGCCGGCCTCCGACCATGCCTGCTGCCAGTGCGGCTCGGCTTCCTTGGCGTTGTAGCGCTCGAGGGCGTTCGGGGCGGCGTTCGTCATCGGTCAGGTCACCACAGGGGCAGGCGGCACGGTGGGCGGGTCGGCACCGGGCCGGGTCAGCGCAGGAACGGGGGCCCGGGGGATGCCGTCGCGCGACGGGCCCGGGCCGGGATCGGGTCTCGGGAGAACGGAGCGGCGCCGGATCCTTGGCGGATCTTCGGTTCGACGCCGTGATGGGGCGGGACTACCACAGGAGAACCGGCCCCCGTCAACAAATGCGACGCTGCGGCGCGCCCCGTCGGCGCGGGGTGGGGGAGGGGGCAGGAGAGGGGGCAAGGGAGGTGGCAAGGGAGGTGGCGGGAGAGGTGGCGGGAGAGGGGAAAAGCGGGCGGGATGCCGCCGGGCGGGAGCCTGGATTTGCCGCGCGCGTTCCCGATGATACTGCGCTGGCGCGGGACTGGCGCCGAGGCGGCCCGCGATCCGATCGAAGGCGCCGTTGACGATGCACCCAAGCGAGAGCCGGAGAGACGTCCGCATGTCCGACACGCCGCGCGAGATCGACCCGGCCGCCCCGGTGGCCGATGCCCCCGGGACCCGCGGCGGGGAGGGGCCCGCGCCGATCGGGATCGCCGACGTGGCGGCGGGGCTCGCCGAGGTCCGCGCCGGCATCCGGCGGGCCGCCGAGGATTCCGAGCGCCCGCCCGAGGGCGTGCGGCTGATCGCGGTCTCCAAGACCGTGCCGGCGGCCGGCATCCTGCCGGCCCTCGAAGCCGGGCAGCGCCTGTTCGGCGAGAACTACGTGCAGGAATCGAAGGCCAAGTGGCCGGAGCTGAAGGCGCGCCATCCGGACGTGGAGTTGCACCTGATCGGCCCGCTGCAATCGAACAAGGCCCGGGAGGCGGTCGAGCTCTTCGACGTGATCCACACCCTCGACCGGCTCTCCCTCGCCGCCGCGCTGGCCAAGGAGATCGCCCGGACGGGCCGCAGGCCGAAGCTCCTGATCCAGGTGAACACCGGCGAGGAGCCCCAGAAGGGCGGCATCGCGCCCGGGCAGGTCGACACGCTGCTGGCCGAGTGCCGGGACACCCACGGCCTCGCCATCAACGGGCTGATGTGCATCCCGCCCGCCGAGGACCCGCCCTCGGCCCATTTCGCCCTGCTGGCGCGGATCGCACGGGCGCACAACCTGCCGATCCTCTCGATGGGGATGAGCGCGGATTACCCGGCGGCGATCCAGATGGGTGCCACCCATGTCCGCGTCGGCACCGCGATCTTCGGGGCCCGCGCGCGCAAGGACTGAGCCCGGGCCCCGGATGGACGCCTCAGGCCCGGCCCACCACCCGCGACAGCGCCTGGCGCAGCCCGTCGGCCTCCGCCGCGCCGTAATCGGCCTCGAAGGCGGCCTGGGCCTCGCTCCACAGGGGCCGCGCCTCCGCGAGCAGCGACCGGCCCTTCGGCGTCAGGCTGAGGGCGCGGGTGCGGGCATCGCGCCCGGGCCCGATATGCACGAGGCCCTCCCGCTCCAGCGGCCGCAACGCGCGCCCGGTGGTGGTGCGGTCCATCACGAGGTGCAGCGCCAGCTCGTGCACCGCCACCGGCCCGAGCCGCCCCAGCACCGCCAGGACGGAATATTGCGTGGCGCGCAGGCCCACCGCCGCGAGGTGCCGGTCGTAGAGCTGCGTCACCTGCCGGGCCGCTTGGCGGACCGCGAGACAGTGACAAGGGGTGGCCGCGAGCGCGTCCATTGAGGGCAATCTCTCCGTGTATTCATGCAATGACGACATCCGTCCGGACCTGTAAAGCCGAAGACCTGCGGCCCAGGGCCGCGACGCGGGCCTCTCGGCCGGTGCGCCGCGGGTGCCGGCAGGGATCCGGCAGCGTTCTGGCAGGGTTCTGGTAGACGCGACGCGGCTGCCCGCCCGCGCCGGATCGGGCGATGCGGCGGGGCCTGTCCAAGCGCGTCGGTTGCCGGCTATTAAAGCCGGTGCGGTCGAGCCGGCAGACGCCTGATCCGATCCGGATGAATCCCAGCAAGTGGCTTGGGGAAATAGTGGAATAGCCGGCTATCGAAAATTACCCGATCAGCATCCTGGTCCGCGGTCCGAGGCGGCGCAGCAGCCGCACGAGGTCCGGGCGCGCGAGGGCGACGCAGCCCTCGGTCGGCTGGTAGCCGGGGCGGGCGACGTGCAGGAAGATCGCCGAGCCCCGGCCCGGCCGGATCGGGCCGCGGTTGTAGTCGAGGTCGATCACGAGGTCGTAGAGGCCGTCCCCGCGCCAGAGTTCCTCCGCGCTGACCCCGGGGGCGGGCAGGGGGATCGGGCGGTTGTAGCGGCGGTCGCCCGGGTCGTCGCACCAGCCGTCCCGGGGCCGCGTCCGGCGCAGCGGCAGGGCGGTCGGCGGGCGGGTGCCGAACCGGTCGGGGCGGTAGATCCCGCCGCGCAGGCGGAAGCGCCCGCGCGGGGAGGCGCCGTCGCCCTCACGCTTGACCCGGGCGATGCCGGAGCGCCCGAGCGCGCAGGGGATGACCGCGGGGCCGGCCAGGAGCTGGCCGCGGCTGCGGTCGCCTACCAGGGCGCGTACCCGCAGGATCGGGAGGGTTGTGCGTTTCATCAGCAAGGCTTCATCTTCGGCCGGGTATGATTCGATGGCACGGTGGGATTCGGGACCGGTGGTCCCGTCGAACCCGCCGCATGCCGGGATCTGGCGATGGTCGATGAATTTCCCTTTCTGATTGCGCGCAAGGGAATTCGCAGGCATGAAATCAGCGTAACTTTGGTGCGTATGCCCGGAATGCGGCGCGGCGGGGTCATCGGGTGGGCATGCTGCCCGGAACGGCCGCCGACCGCCGCCCCGGATCCTGCGGGGCGGATGCGTCGGGCCGGCCGCCGGACCGCGTGTGTGCCCTGTTGAGAGTCCCCCGGACGATGTCGAATCCCCATCGCCTCCTGATCTGCGACGACGACGCCACCCTGCGCGAGACGCTGACGGAGCAGCTCGACCTCTACGACGAGTTCATCGTGGTGAGCGACCCCGACGGGACCACGGCGATCAACCGCGTCGCCGAGGAGCGCGTCGACCTCGCGGTGATGGATGTCGGCCTGCCCGACATGGACGGGCGCGAGGCCGTGCGGGTGATGCGCCGCAACGGCTTCCGCGGCCCCGTCATCATGCTGACGGCGCAGGATTCGGAGGAGGACACGGTCGAGGGCCTCGAGGCCGGCGCCAACGACTACGTCACCAAGCCCTTCAAGTTCGCGGTGCTGCTCGCCCGCATCCGGGCGCATCTGCGCCAGCACGAGGCGAGCGAGGACGCGATCTTCCAGATCGGCCCCTACACCTTCCGGCCGGGCGCCAAGCTCCTCGTCGGCGAGCGCGGCTCGAAGCTGAAGCTGACCGAGAAGGAGACCGCGATCCTGCGCTTCCTCTACCGGGCCGGCCGCGAGGTGGTGGGGCGCGACACGCTGCTCGCCGAGGTCTGGGGCTACAACGCCCACGTCACCACCCACACCCTCGAGACCCACATCTACCGCCTGCGCCAGAAGATCGAGCCGAATCCGGCCACCGCCGCGATCCTGGTCACCGAGGGCGGCGGCTACAAGCTCCTGCCCTGAGCCCGGGGCCCGAACCGCGTCCGGACCCCGCCCGAACCCCGGATGCGAACCCCCTGACGCCGCGATGGTGCCCGCGCCGGGCATCGGCTAAACAGGCGCCCCGCGACGCCGGGGATGGGCTGGGCAGGGGCAAGGTGTGGGTCTCGACGAAGACATGGCGATCCTGGCCGGCGCGCCCCTGTTCGGCCTGATGGGCCGGGACGCCCTGCGCCTGCTCACCTTCGCGGCCGAGCGGCGCAGCCTCGCGGCCGGCGAGCTCCTGTTCTCCCGCGGCGAGCGCTCGGACGGCGGCTTCGTGGTCCTCTCGGGCACGATCGAGCTGACCCCGCGCGCGCCGGGCGCCGAGCCCGTGCGCGCCGGCCGCTCCGCCCTGATCGGCCAGCTCGCCCTGTTCCTGCGCGGCGAGCGCCCCTCGGACGCCCGCGCGGCGGCGCCCGCCGCGGTGATGCGCATCACCCCGACCCTGATGCGCCGGGTGCTCGAGGAGTTTCCCGACGCGGCGGCCTCGATCCACGACACCCTGGCGGACGACCTCGCGGGGCTGACCCGGGGGCTCGACCGGGTGCGGACCCTGTTCGAGGCCGGGTGACAGGCCGGGCGGCCTTTTGTAAGCACGGGGCGCCACCCCTCGACCGACCGGAACGGAAAGCCCCATGTCCCACGCCGACCTCGCCAGCACCATCGAGACCGCCTGGGAGGAGCGCGCCGGCATCGACACGGGTACCCGCGGCCCCGTGCGGGAGGCGGTCGACGAGGCCCTGGACCTCCTCGATTCCGGCAAGGCCCGGGTCGCCGAGAAGGTCGGGGGCGACTGGGTGGTGAACCAGTGGCTCAAGAAGGCGGTGCTGCTCTCCTTCCGCCTCAACGACATGGCGCCGATCGGCGGCGGCCCGAACGGCGCCCCCTGGTGGGACAAGGTGCCGTCGAAGTTCGAGGGCTGGGACGAGGCCGCCTTCCGGGGCGCCGGCTTCCGGGCGGTGCCGGGCTGCTTCGTGCGCCGGGGCTCCTTCATCGCGCCGGGCGCGGTGCTGATGCCCTCCTTCATCAATCTCGGGGCGCATGTGGGCAAGGGCACCATGGTGGACACCTGGGTGACCATCGGCTCCTGCGCGCAGGTCGGCGAGAACTGCCACATCTCGGGGGGCGCCGGCATCGCCGGGGTGCTCGAGCCCCTGCAGGCCAACCCCGTCATCATCGAGGACAATTGCTTCGTGGGCGCCCGCGCCGAGGTCGCCGAGGGCGTGATCATCGGGGAGGGCAGCGTGCTCTCGATGGGCGTCTATATCGGGGCCTCCACCAAGATCGTCGACCGCACCACCGGCGAGGTCATGTACGGCCGGGTGCCGCCCTACTCGGTGGTGGTCTCGGGCACGATGCCGGGCAAGCCGCTCCCCGACGGCAGCGCCGGCCCGGGGCTCTACTGCGCGGTGATCGTCAAGCGCGTCGATGCCGGCACCCGCGCCAAGACCGCGATCAACGAGCTCCTGCGGACCTGAGGCACCCGGAGCGACGTGTCGCGCAGCCGCAACGGCGCGAAACGCGCTACATCACGGGGGAAGCCGCGGGCGCGACGTCCGCGGCCGGGGTGCCAGGGGAGGGGACGCGAGAGATGGTCGAGCCGGCGCACGCCACCCGGACCCTGAATCTCGACGTCGCGGGCACCCGGGTGTCCATCCCCTGCGACGTGGTGGGCCACGGGCCGGAGGCCCTGCTGCTGCCCGCCCTGTCCTCGATCTCGGCCCGCTCCGAGATGCGGGCCCTCGCCAAGGACCTCGGCCACGATCACCGCTGCCTCGTGCCGGACTGGCCGGGCTTCGGCGACCAGCCCCGCGCCCGGGTGCCGATGAACCCCGCGACGCTGCACGCCTTCCTGGACGCGCTGCTGGCCGCCCTCCCGGGGCCCTACGCCCTCGGGATCGCGGCGGGCCACGCCGCCGGCTACCTCGTGGCCGCCGCCCGCAAGGATCCCCGCCGCTTCCGCCGGCTCGTCCTCGTCGCCCCGACCTGGCGCGGGCCGCTGCCCACCGCCATGGGGCCGGAGCGCGCGGGCCTGTTCCGGGCCCTGCGCCGCGCCGTCGAGGCGCCGTTCCTCGGCGACGTGCTCTACCGCATCAACATCAGCCCGCCGGTGATCGGCCGGATGATGCGCGCCCACGTCTACGCCGACCCGGCCCACGTCACGCCGGGCGTCATCGCCGACAAGCACGCCATCACGCGCCAGCCCGGCGGGCGCTTCGGCACCGCCGCCTTCGTCACCGGCGGGCTCGATCCGGTCGGCACCCGCGAGGCCTTCCTCGAGCTGTTCGCCGGCGAACTTCCGCCGATCCGGGTGCTGCGGCCGGAACGGGCGCCGCGCCGCTCGGGGGCCGAGATGGACGCCCTCGTGGCCACCGGCCGGGTCGTCAAGGAGATCATCCCGGGCGCGCTCAGCCCGCACGAGGAATATGCGGGCGAGGTCGCCGCCGCGATCCGCGCCGCCTGAGGCATCATACCCCCGTCGCATCCGGCCGCTATCCGCGCGGCGCCTGCCCATCCGAAGGTCCGAGACCCGATGCCCCGCCTGATCCCGACCCTCGCCCGCCCCGTCCTCGCCACTCCCGTCCTGGCGCTGCTCCTCGCCGCCGGCCCCGCCCTCGCGGCGCCGCAAGCCGCGCCGGGCCAGGGCGCGCCGAGCAGGGCCGCGCAGGGGCAAGGCGCACAGGGGCAAGGCGCGCAGGGACAGGGCGAGCTCGGGCCCGGCAGCATGGGCCGCGAGAAGTCCGCGCCCTCGGTCGGGGCCGATTCGCTGAAGCCCGAGAAGCCCGCGCACCAGCCCTACCTCGCCGACGCGGCGATGCCCGACACGGTGGCGATCCTGCCCGCCCCGCCCGCCAGCCACTCGGCCGCCGAGAACGCCGACAAGGTCGCGTTCAACGCCACCCGGGCCCTCAAGGGCAGCCCGCGCTGGGACCTCGCCACCGCCGACGTCGCCGAGGGCGCGAGCGCGATCCTCGACAACTTCGCCTGCGTGCTCGGCACCCGCCTCGACCAGGTCCGGGTGCCGGCCCTGATCACCCTCCTGGAGCGCTCCCGCCTCGACATCGCCCGCGCCACCCGCGGGCCCAAGGTGCATTACCGGCGCCTGCGCCCCTTCGTGGGCAACGACGCGCCGATCTGCGTGCAGCGCTCGCAGCAGCTCGCCGACAGCTTCAGCTACCCCTCCGGGCACGCGACGCAGGGCTGGGCCTACGCGCTGATCATGGCGAGCCTCGTGCCCGGCAAGGCCACGGCGATCCTGACCCGCGGCCGGGCCTACGGCGAGAGCCGGGTGATCTGCGGCGTGCACTGGATGAGCGACGTCGAGGCCGGCCGCACCAACGGCGCCGCGATCGTGGCGGCCCTCCAGGGGGATGCGGGCTTCCGGACCGACCTCGAGCGGGCCCGGCAGGACCTCGGCAGGGCGCTGGCGGCGGGGGGGCCGTCCCCGGACCAGGCCGTCTGCGCCCGCGAGGAGGCCGCCGCCAAGGAGCCGGTTCTCTGAGCGCATCGCGGCGCGGTTCGGCCTGACGGTCAGGCTTCGGGATGCGCCCCGCGTCCGGGCCCTCATCCCCCGGACGGGCACGAGCCTGGATTCGCGTGTGCACCGGCGCGCCTGGCCGCGCGGGAGACGGCCGCGCTCGCTTGACATCGCGCGCCGAACCGGGCGGCCATGGCGGACCCGCGGGCCAGGCATCCTGGCCGGACGACCTTGCCCGCATGACCTTAGCCGGACGACCCTGCACGGAGACCCTCGACCGATGGCCGCCCTGACCACCCGCCTGACCGGATACGCGCCCTACGCCCTCGCCCTGCTGCGGATCGTGTCCGGGCTGGTGTTCCTGGCGCACGGCTCGCAGAAGCTGTTCGGCCTGCCGCCCCGGACCAATCCGGCGCCGGAGCTCGCCTCCCTGCTCGGGGTGGGCGGGGTGCTGGAGCTCGTCGGCGGCAGCCTGATCGTGCTCGGCCTGTTCACCCGGCCGGTGGCCTTCCTGCTCTGCGGCGAGATGGCCTTCGCGTACTTCCTGTTCCACGCCCCGAAGAACGTCTACCCGACGCTGAACGGGGGCGATGCCGCGATCCTGTTCTGCTTCGTCTTCCTGTACCTGACCTTCGCGGGCGCCGGTCCCCTCAGCCTCGACGCGGCGCGCCGGCGGGCCTGAGGCGGGCTAGGGGGGCGGGGCGGCCGCGAGCGCCCGCATCCCGGCGGGCCAGGAATCCCCCCGGGCCGCCTCGCGCGGGTCGAGCCGCGCGGCGTAGCTCCGGAACAGGGTGCTGCTGCCCCAGCTGTCGAAATTGTAGATCGAGCCGAGGGTCTCGGCCTGATCCCGGGTGGGGTCGCGGGCGAGCGCCAGCAGCGGCGCCGTGAGGGCCGGCACCGGGAGGTCCACCCGGATCTCGGCGAGCAGCGCTCGCAGGGTCGCCACCCCCTCCCGGATGCCCGCGTCGATCTCGGCGGCGATCTCGGGCAGGCGCGGGTCGGCGCCCCGGCCGGGATCCTCCGCGAAGACGACGCCGCCATCGGGGGCGAGCCGCGCCCCCGTCACCGAGGCGTGGGGGGCGGAGAACAGCAACTCGGCCACCACCCGGTTGTCGTAGAGATCGCGCCGGATCGCGGCCCGGTGGGTCCCGGCCGAGATCAGGGCCTCCATCTCGAGCCCGTGCCGGGCCTTGTGCAGGCAGAGGTAGTAGCCCTTCACCCGCACGTCGAAGACGTCCCGCACGAAGTCCACGAAGGCGGCCTGGGTGCTGCCCTTCCAGCCGACATCGACGAGGCCGAGGCGCATCCCGTCGCGAAGGCCCGCCTGCAGGCAGGCGGCGTGGAGGCCGCGGCGGCACTCGCGGCAGACCTGCAGGATGCGCCAGCGCATCGCCCGCATCAGCGCCGCGAAGGCCGCGTGGCGCTTGCGCGTGTAGCGGGTCTCCGGGCTGAAGCCGAGGTCGCGCAGGACCGCGTCGTCGGGACGCTCCACGCCGATGCGGGCGAAGATGTCGGCGACGCTCGCGGCCCCCGAGAGCAGGAACGGGATCTGCGCCTCGAAGGTCCGCTCGGTGATGCCCGCGAGCACGAGGAGGACCCGCGAGGCCTTGAAGTAGAGGCTCGGGACCGCGTCCCCGGGCCAGAGCCGGTGCGCCGTGAACCCGTCGCGCGCGAGGAACAGCAGCAGGTCGATCCGGTCCTCCTCGGTGCGGGCGCGCAGCCACGCCACCAGGGCGTGGGTGGCGGGCCCCCCGGCCGAGAAGCCGATCCGCCACCAGGGCGAGCGGCCGGGCTGGACGGCCTGGAAGCGCGCGACGCCGGCCACGATCGCGTGGGCGAGGTCGGGGGTCGCCGGGGCGGGGCCGAGGTCGGGGGCGTAGTGGAACGTGGCGAGGCCCCGCTCGGCGCCCCGGGCGATGTCGGAGGCCGGGTTGTCGCCGAGATGCAGGATGCGGCCGGGCTCGAGGCCGAGGGCCTCCGCCGCCAGGGTGAAGAGGGCGCCGTCGTCGCGCTTCGTCGCCTGCGCGGCGCTCGAGACGAAGAGGCGGTCGACCGTGATGCCGGCCCGGGCGCAGAGGGCCTCGAAGAAGGCCTCGGGCAGGTACATGTCGGAGGTGAGGATGCAGGTCTTGCCGAGGGCCTGCGCGCGCAGCAGCACCGCGTGCACCTCCGGGTTGAGGCGCAGGACCGCGAGCTCGGCCGCCCACTCGGCCCGCTTCAGCGCCTCGGCCGGCACGCCGAGATCGGGCAGGCAGGCGTAGATCCCGTCGAGGTCGATCTCCCGGCGCCCCCGCGCGCGCATCACCCGGAAGGCCTGGGCCTGCGCGGCGATTCGGTGGCGGCGGAAGTGCTTCAGCCCGAACTGCGCGCCGACGAGGTCGAACACGTCCTCGGGCGCCGCGATCAGGCGCATGAACAGGGTGTCGAACACGTCGAAGGACACCGCCTCGGCGGCTTCCAGGGGTTCGCGCAGGCGCGCGAGCAGGCTCGGCCGGGCGGGGGCCGGGGAGGGGGGGGCGTCCATGCTCAGACCGTGTGCGCCTGGAACAGGCCGCTGTTGGGATGCAGATTGCGATTGTGGAACGGGTCGTGCGCGAGGTAGCGCGGATGCAGGGCGTAGAGCCGGCGCCGGTCGCGCTCCAGCCGCTCCCGCCTCTCGCGGCTGGCCCGGTCCTGGCCGCGGCTGACCGATTCGTGGTGGGTCAGCCGGGCGGCCTGGCAGACCACGTTGAAGTAGCCGGCCTCGACCAGGCGGAAGCACAGCTCGACGTCGTTGTAGGCCACCGGCAGCGCCTCGTCGAAGCCGCCCACCGCCTCGAACTTGGACCGCGCGACGGCGAGGCAGGCCCCCGTCACGGCGATCCAGTCGTAGTCGAGGCGGTTGCGGCCGAAATCGGCGATCCGGTCGCCGCCGAGCCGGTAGAAGGCGTGGCCCGGCCCGTCGAGGAGGTTCACGACGCCGCAATGCTGGATGCTGCCGTCCGGGAACAGGAGCTGGGCGCCCACCGCCCCGACATGGTCGCGCTGGGCGTAGCCGATCAGGCGCTCCAGCCAGTCGGGGGTGATCACCTCGGTGTCGTCGTTGAGGAAGAGCAGGATCTCGCCCGCGGCGTGGCGGGCGCCCAGGTTGTTCAGGGCCGAGTAGTTGAAGGGCCGGGGGTCGGACAGGATGCGGATCCGGGGCTCGGCCGCGATCTCGTCGAGATAGGCCAGCGTCGGGCCGTCGCTGCTGCCGTTGTCGAGGACGACGATCTCGAGGTTGCGGTAGGTGCTGCGCGCGAGGATCGCGGCGAGGCAGGGGCGCAGCAGCGCGTGGTTGTTCTTCGACGGGATGATGATCGAGACCATCGGCTCGCCCATGGGCGCGTAGGCGACGCGGAACTGGCCGGGCATGCCGGCCACGGGCTCGACCGTGCCGGGCAGCCCCCGGCGCCGGAGGGCGTCCTCCTTGAGGCGGCGCACGGCGTCCACGGCGTAGGGCTTGGCCGCCATCGCGGAGGCGATCGAGGCCGGCAGGCTGCGCCAGTGATAGAGCACCTTCGGCACGTGGACGATCCGCTGGGCCCGCTCGCTGACCCGCAGCGCCAGGTCGTAATCCTGCGCCCCCTCGTAGCCGAGGCGCACGCCGCCGCAGGCCTCGATCAGGCTGCGGCGCAGGCAGGTGACGTGGCAGGTATACATGATGCTCATGAGGGCATCGGGGGACCAGTCCGGCTTGAAGAACGGGCCCGAGAACAGCCCCTCCGGGTCGATCTTGTCCTCGTCGCTGTAGAGGAAGTCGGCCCCCGTCCGGTCGATCGCGAGGGCGAGCTCGTAGAGGCAGTCCGGGGTCAGCGCGTCGTCGTGGTCGAGGAACACGACGTAGTCGCCCCGCGCCCGCGCCAGCGCCGCGTTGGTGGTCGCCGCGATGCCCCGGTTCTCCGGGTTGCGGCCGACCGTGATCCGCGGATCCGCCAGCGCCGACAGCGCCGCGAGCGCGGCCCGGGTCTCCGGCTCGGTGCCGGCGTCGTCGATGAGGATCAGCTCCCAGTCCGGGTACCACTGGGCCGTCACCGAGGCGACGGCCGCCTCGAGGAAGCGGCGCTCGACGTCGTAGACCGGCGTCAGGATCGAGAAGCGGGGCCGGATCCGCAGGGACGCGAGGCGCGCCTCGAGATCCTCCGGCCGGCGCGGGGGCAGGTAGCAGTAGCCCCGCGCCCGGGTCTCGAAGCGGTAGCGGGGCGGGGCGCCGCCCTCGGCCCGGTAGGACAGGCCGGCGCCGGCCCGGCGCCGGCGCAGGAGGCCCGCGAGGACGGAGCGCCAGGACACGGGCCAGGACACGGGCCAGGATAAGGGCCGGGAGAAGGGCCAGGACAATGCCGCGAGCCTCCCTGCGCGCCTCAGCCCTGCCCGCCGAGGGCGGCCAGGATGCGGGCCCAGGAGCGGGTGCCCTTGTGGAAGCTCGCGAGGTCGTACTTCTCGTTCGGCGCGTGGATGCGGTCGTCGTCGAGGCCGAAGCCGATCAGCAGGGTGTTGCGGTCGAGGAGGCGCTTGAAGTCGCCGACGATCGGGATCGAGCCGCCGGCCCCGACCGTGACGGGCGCCACGCCCCACTCGGCCTCGAGCGCCGCCTTGGCGGCCCCGAGCTGCGGCATGTCGAAGGGCAGGCTGATCGCCCGCGAGCCCTTGTAGCAGATCACCTCGACGGAGCAGTCGGCGGGGATGCGCGCGCGCACGAAGGCCTCGAAGGTCCGGGCCAGCACCTCCGGGTCCTGGTCGTCGACGAGGCGGAAGGAGATCTTGGCGCTCGCCTGGCCGGCGATCACGGTCTTGGTGCCCTCGCCGGTGTAGCCGCCGATGATGCCGTTGACGTCGCAGGCGGGGCGCGACTGGATCATCTCGATCAGCATGCGGCCGCGCTCGCCCGCGGGCTCGCTGAGGCCGATCGGGCCGAGGAAGGTCTCGGGCGTGAGCGCGAGGCCGCGCCACTGCTCCAGCACCTCCGGGGGCGTCTCGCGCACGCCCTCGTAGAAGCCCGGCAGGGTGACCCTGCCCTCGGCGTCGTGGAGGTCGGCGACGATGCGCGACAGGACGTGGATCGGGTTGCGGGCCGCGCCCCCGAAGAAGCCCGAATGCAGGTCGCGGTCGGCGCAGGTCACCTTCACCTCGAAATAGGCGAGGCCGCGCAGCGAGGTGGTGATGGCGGGCGTCGTCCTGTTCCACATCGAGGTGTCGCAGACGAGCACGATGTCGGCGGCGAGCGCGTCGCGGTTCCGGGCCACCCATTCGGGCAGGCCCTGCGAGCCGTTCTCCTCGGCGCCCTCGATCAGGATGGTGACGCCGCAGGGCAGTTCGCCCGCCATCGCCTTCCAGGCCCGGCAGGCCTCGATGAAGGTCATCACCTGGCCCTTGTCGTCGGAGGCCCCGCGCGCGACGATCCGGCGGGCGCCGTGCGCGTCGGTGGCGAGGCGCGGCTCGAAGGGCGGCGTCTCCCACAGGTCCAGCGGATCGACCGGCTGCACGTCGTAGTGCCCGTAGAACAGCACGTGCGGCGCGCCCGGCTTCGGGGCGTGGGCGAGCACCACCGGGTGCAGCGACGTCTCGCTGATCGTGGTCTCGAAGCCCAGCGCCGTGAGCGTGCCCTCGAGCCAGCGCGCCGCGTCCCGGCAATCCCCCGCATAGGCCGGGTCCGTCGAGATCGAGGGGATGCGCAGGAACGCGAACAGGCGCTCGAGCGCGTTGTCGAGGTCGCGGTCGATGTCGTTGAGGATCGGGTCGAGTGCAGCCATCGCACAGAATCCTTGAACCGGTCGCCGCTGGGGCGTCGCCTCGGGGAAGTCGCCGCGGGGACGGTCTCGCCCGAGATGCCCCGCTCAGTGGCGCAGGGTTAGCCGAGAGCGCGGCGAAACGGAAACCGTCTGATGCCGGCCGAGCGTGCGGAGCCGCCGCGCAGGGCCGTGTGCGGGGCCCCTCCGGTCCGGGGCCGGGGCGTACGCACGCGGCCCCGTGGGAACAGCCGCAGGTTGGAATGGTTATCGAGTGGGTTCGACAGGACCGCGCGCCCGCGGCGCGTCCGCCCCGGATCCGCCCCGTCCTGCCCGCCGCACGCCCTCGGACGACCCCGAGCGATCAGGACGACCCCATTCCGTTCGGCCCCCACGCGCGACCCCACCCGCGCGGACCGGCCCCAAGCCTCGTGGAACGCCCATGCTCATCGAAAGCGGTTCACCCGTCCCGGCGGACACCAAGGTCGGCATCAGCCTGACCATCAACGGAGAGGCCCGCGCGCTTCAGGTCGCCCCCTGGACCACCCTCCTCGACCTCCTGCGCGAGCAGCTCGACCTCACCGGCACCAAGAAGGGCTGCGACCACGGCCAGTGCGGCGCCTGCACGATGCTGGTGAACGGCACCCGGGTGAATGCCTGCCTGACCCTCGCGGTGATGAGGGACGGGGCCGAGATCACCACCGTCGAGGGGTTGGCCCGGCTCGCCAACCCGGGCGGGGGCTCGAACGGGCTGCACCCGATCCAGGAGGCCTTCATCGAGCACGACGCCTTCCAGTGCGGCTACTGCACCTCGGGCCAGCTCTGCTCGTCGGTGGGCATGATGAACGAGGGCCACGCCCACAGCCGCGACGAGATCCGCGAGGCGATGAGCGGCAACCTCTGCCGCTGCGGCGCCTACACCAACATCGTCGATGCGATCGAGGACGTGATGCAGCCGGGTGCCACGCAGGGAGCCGCGCGATGAACCGCTTCGAGTATGTCCGCGCCGGCACCGTCGCGGAGGCCGTGCAGGCGCTCGCCGCCGATCCGAACGCGAAGTTCATCGCCGGCGGCACCAACCTCCTCGACCTGATGAAGTACAACGTCGAGCGGCCGGGCCGCCTCGTCGACATCACCCGCCTGCCCCTCGACCGCATCGAGGAGCGCGACGGGGCGCTGCGCATCGGCGCCCTGGTGACGAACGCCAACGTGGCCTACGACGCGCGGGTGCGGGCGAAGGCCCCGCTCCTCGCCAACGCGATCCTGGCGGGCGCCTCCGCCCAGCTGCGCAACGCCGCCTCGACCGGGGGCAACCTGCTCCAGCGCACCCGCTGCTACTACTTCTACGACGAGGCCACGCCCTGCAACAAACGGGTGCCCGGCTCCGGCTGCCCGGCGATCGGCGGCGTCAACCGCATCCACGCGATCTTCGGCACGAGCGAGCACTGCATCGCGACCCATCCCTCCGACATGTGCGTCGCCCTCGCGGCCCTGGAGGCGACCGTCCAGGTGAGCGGGCCGCAGGGCGAACGCTCGATCGCCTTCGCGGATTTCCACCGCCTGCCCGGCGACACGCCCGAGATCGACACCGACCTGACGCCCGGCGAGATCGTGGTCAGCGTCGACGTGCCGACGACGGATTACGGGACGCACTACACCTACCTGAAGCTGCGCGACCGGCTCTCCTACGCCTTCGCGCTGGTCTCGGTGGCGGCGGCCCTCGAACTCGACGGCGCGACCATCAGGTCCGCCCGCCTCGCGCTCGGCGGCGTCGCCCACAAGCCCTGGCGCAACCGGGAGGCGGAGGCCCTGCTCCAGGGCAAGCCCGCCACCCGGGAGAGCTTCCAGGCGGCGGCGGACCTGATCGTCGGCGAGGCCAAGCCCCAATCCGCGAACGGCTTCAAGGTCGAGCTCGCCCGACGCGCCATCGTGCGCGGCCTCGAACAGGCCGCCGCCGGCACGCCCCAGTCGCTCACCGACAAGCGCATCGCCTGAGAGGTCCCATGGTCGCCACCTTCAGCTCCACCGGCCGGGACACCTTCGTGGGCAGTCCCCAGAGCCGCGTCGACGGCCCCGCCAAGGTCACGGGCCTCGCCAAATATGCCGGCGAGTTCGCGGCGCCCGACCTCGCCCACGGCTACGTGGTGTCGAGCACCATCGCCAAGGGCAGCATCACGGCGGTCGACACCGCCGCGGCCGAGGCCGTGCCCGGCGTGATCAAGGTGTTCACGCACGAGAACCGGCCGCGCACGGCCTGGCTCAACTACAATTACCAGGACGCGGTGGCGCCCCCCGGCGCCCCGTTCCGGGCCCTCTACGACGACAAGATCCACTACAGCGGCCAGCCCGTCGCCCTGGTGGTGGCGGAGGATTTCGAGACCGCCCGCCACGCCGCCGCCCTGGTCAAGCTCGACTACGAGGCCGAGGAGCCCCTGACCGACACGGAGGCGGCGCGCGACCTCGCCTACGTGCCGCCGAAGAAGCGCAACGGCATCAAGCCGCCGCCCGAGCCCTGGGGCGATCCGGAGGGCGCCTACGACCGGGCGCCGGTGAAGCTCAGCCAGGATTACCGGCTGGCGATCGAGCATCACAACCCGATGGAGCCCCATGCCTCGACGGTCGTCTTCGAGGGCGACGGCAAGTACACGGTCTACGACAAGATCCAGGGCGTCTCGAACAGCCAGGGCTACCTCGCCAGCGTGTTCGGCCTGAACAAGGACGACCTGCGGGTGATGAACCCGTATCTCGGCGGCGGCTTCGGCTCGGGCCTGCGGCCACAATACCAGCTCTTCCTGGCGATGCTCGCCGCCCGCGAGCTGGAGCGCTCGGTGCGGGTGGCGCTGACCCGCGACCAGATGTGGAGCTTCACCTACCGGCCGGACGCGCTCCAGACGATCGCCCTCGGGGCGGACCGGGACGGCGCGCTCCGGTCCCTGCGCCACGACGCCATCGGGGGCACCTCGCATTTCGAGGATTACCAGGAGGTCGTCGTCAACTGGTCGGGCGTGCTCTACAAGTGCGAGAACGTCGCGCTCACCTACAAGATCGCCAAGCTCGACACCTTCACGCCCGGCGACATGCGGGCGCCGGGGGCCGTCACGGGGGTCTTCGCCATCGAGACCGCGATGGACGAGCTGGCCTACGCCACGGGGGTGGACCCGATCGAGCTGCGGCTGAGGAACTTCACGGACCACGATCAGACCGCGCAGGACAAGCCCTTCGGCTCGAAGGCGCTGAAGAGCTGCTTCAGCGAGGGCGCGGAGCGCTTCGGCTGGTCGAGGCGCGACCCGGAGCCCCGCTCGATGCGGGAGGGCCGCGAGCTCGTCGGCTGGGGCATGGCCACGGGCGTCTGGGAATCCATGATGATGCAGTCCGGCGCCCACGCGATCCTGAGCGCGGACGGCAAGCTCGAGGTCGGCAACTCGACGGGCGACATCGGCACCGGCACCTACACGATCCTGACCCAGATCGCCGCCGACACCCTCGGCCTCGCCATGGAGGACGTCACCACGAAGCTCGGCGACACGCGGCTGCCCGAGGCCCCCGTGGCCGGCGGCTCCTGGACCGCGGCCTCGTCCGGCACCGCCGTGATGAAGGCCTGCCGCGACGTCGCCGAGCAGGCCTTCCGGCTCGCCCGGCAGATGGAGAACTCGCCCCTCGCCAATGTCGATCTCGACCGCGTCGTCTTCACGGGCGGGCGCATCGAGGTCGCGGGGGATCCCGGCCGCGGCGTCTCCCTCGTCGAGGCGATGCGGGCCGGCGGCGTCGACAGGCTGGAGGCCACCGCCCAGGGGGCGCCGGACAAGGACTTCAACGACGCCTACGAGGCCTATACCCACTCGGCCATCTTCGCGGAGGTGAAGGTCGACGAGGAACTCGGCCAGGTCCGGCTCACCCGCGTCGTCTCGGCGGTCGCGGCGGGCAAGATCCTCAACCCGAAGACCGCCCGCAGCCAGATCCTCGGCGGCGTCGTGATGGGGATCGGCTCGGCGCTGGAGGAGGAATCGATGCTCGACCACCGCCTCGGGCGCTTCATGAACCACAATCTCGGCGAGTACCACGTGCCGGTGAACGCCGACATCTACGACATCGACGTGATCTTCGTGGACGAGGAGGACAAGGCCAATCCCCTCGGGGTGAAGGGCCTCGGCGAGATCGGCATCGTCGGCACTGCCGCCGCCATCGCCAACGCGGTCTATCACGCCACCGGCAAGCGCATCCGCCACCTGCCGATCACGGTGGACAAGATCCTCGCGTAGGTGGGCGCGCGGAACCTTTCCGAAGCCGCCGCGATCCCGTCGCGGCGGCTTCGTCATGTTCGGACGAGCAACGGAATGTCACGTCGTTCCTGGCTTGATCCGTCGCCCTTGGCGCGGGACATGCAGCCTGTCCGCGACGGTGCCGGAGAATGGGTTTGCAGGGTTTTCTACTGGTCTTCGTCGGGGCGGGGCTCGGCGGCATGGCGCGCCACGGGATCGGGATCGCCGCCCTGCGGCTCGGATCGAGCTTTCCCTACGCCACCATGGGCATCAATATCCTGGGCTCGATCCTGATGGGGCTGTTCGCGGGCTGGTTCGCGCTGCGGGGCGGGCCGCAGGCCCTGCGCCTGTTCATCGCCACCGGGATCCTCGGGGGCTTCACCACCTTCTCGTCCTATTCCCTGGAGGCGGTGCTGCTGCTGGAGCGGGGCGAGACCGGCGCGGCTCTGGCCTATATCCTCGGCTCGGTGGTGCTCGGCCTCGGCGGGTTCTTCGTCGGCCTCCTCCTGATGCGGGCCGTCCTCTGAGGGAGCCCGGAATGGGAGACCTGCTGCAATCCTGGCGCTTCTGGGCCCTGCTCGCGGCGGGGTTCGCGGCCCTGACGGCGATCCTCGCCAAGGTCGGGGTGGCGGGCGTGCCCCCGGACGTCGCGACCTTCGTGCGCACCCTGGTGATCCTGGCGCTGACGGGGGCGATCCTGGCCGCCTCGGGCCAGGCGGCGGGGCTCGCGGACCTGCCCGCCCGCAGCGCCGTCTTCCTGGTCCTCTCAGGGCTCGCCACCGGGGCCTCCTGGCTCTGCTACTTCCGGGCGCTCGGCCTCGGCGACGCCGCCCGGGTGGCGCCCCTCGACAAGCTCAGCGTCGTGCTGGTGGCGGTCTTCGGCGTCCTGTTCCTCGGCGAGACGCTGTCCGGCCCGAACTGGATCGGGGTCGGGCTGATCGCGGCGGGCGCGGTGCTGGTGGCCTACCGGGGGTGAGCATGCGGGCAGGGTTCCTCGTCGGCGGCGTCGTCCCGCTCCTGATCCTCGGCGCCGGCGCCCGGGCGGAGCCCGTCCCGGCCCTCGTCGACGCCGCGGCCCGGGTCCCCGGCCTGTCGGTCGAGATGCGCTACGCCGGCGCGGACAACTTCGTCGGGCGGCCCATCGCCGGCTACGAGGCGCCGCGCTGCCTGCTCACGCCGCAGGCCGCCGGGGCGCTCGCCCAGGTGCAGGCGGCGCTCGCCCCGGCCGGGCTCGGCCTCAAGGTGTTCGACTGCTACCGCCCGACCCGGGCGGTGGCGGATTTCGCCGCCTGGGCCCGGGACCCCGCCGACACCCGGATGCGCCGGGCCTACTACCCCGACATCGACAAGCGCGACCTCTTCCGCCTCGGCTACATCGCCGAGCGCTCGAGCCATTCCCGAGGCTCGACCGCCGACCTCACCCTGGTGCGCAGCGCCGACGGGAGCGAGCTCGACATGGGCACCCCCTTCGACCATTTCGGCCCCCGCTCCGCCCCCGCCTCGCCCGACGTCACCCCGGAGCAGCGGGCGAATCGCGACCGCCTGCGGGACGCGATGCGGGCGGCGGGCTTCGCGCCCTATGCCGAGGAATGGTGGCACTTCACCCTCGCGGCCGAGCCCTACCCGGACACGGCCTTCGACGTGCCGGTGCGCTGAGCCGCGGGGCGGGGACGCAGCCTGCGGCAGCGTCCGGCGGTACAGGATGGAATCAATCCAAATAAAAACTTCAAGATAGTCCCCGTCGTTGCGCTTTGTAGTATTTCCAATATTTGAACTTGCTCTTGATTACATGACGAATTCTCGTCATCTCTGGCCGCAAGGCGAGATGGCGCCGGCCCGAGGGCGGCCGTTGCCCGTCTCGTCGCCGATTCCGAGCGACGGAGACCGACATGGTAGGGGCACTCGACCTGATCCGCGGATGGACGCGGCTCGCATGGTGGGACGGATCCTGCCTCGACCTGCGGCTGCACCGGCTCGGCGACCTCATCGACTTCATGGCGGCCGCCCCCGAGCCCGCACGGGTCCGCGGCGGCGGGCGGACCCTCCCGGGGGACCGCGCATGAGCGCCGGGCTCGCGCGGGCTCGGGGGCGGCCGAGCGACGACGAGGCGCACCAGGCCGCGCTGGAGCAGGCGCTGATCCGCGCCTTCTGGCAGAGCATCGGGCGCCACCCGCTGCCGGTGATGACGGCGCTGGAGACGGCGGCGCGGGTGGTCGGGACCCTCTACGGGCAGGTGGCGCAGGCGCATGAGGGCCCGGGCGGCTGCCGCTGCGGCTGGGTGCCGGACCCGGATTGCGACCTGATCGTGCTGGAGGCGAACCTCGCCGCGGCCCTGCTGCAGCCGGCCCCTCCGAGCCTCGCCCGGATGGCGGTGGCGGGCCAGGCCTGAACGTCCGGGCCGCCGCGGGGGCCGATCGTCCCGGCGGTTACGCTTCCCTCACATCTCCCGCCGATCATGGGGGCGCGGCGCATGAAGCCTCGGCGCCCCTGGCGGGAGATCGCGGATGGACGAATTCTATCGCGGCATCGAGACGTCGCTGCTCGCCCTGAGCCTCGCCCTCGGCATCGGGGCCTTCTCGGCCTCGGCCCTGCCGCGGCCCCACGCGGCGCCAGCCGGCCTGATCGGCGGGGCCGGGACCGGGGTCTCCGTGACCCTGCCGATGCTCACCGTCACGGCGGATCTCCCCGCGCGCTGACGGGGGCCCGGGCGGGGAGATCCGCCCGGGGAACCGGTCGTCAGGACCGGGCGGTCAGGAAAGAACCTGCGCCGGCTTCGGGTTCTGCGCGCCGGCCGCCTTGCGGTCGCCCCGGCGCATCCAGAACAGCCCGAGGCAGGCCAACGCGGCGAGCACCAGCACGCCCTGTGCCCCGAGGGCCTCCCAGCTGCCGTTGAAGCCGAGATCGGTCACGAAGGCGGGCACGCCGTCGTTGTGGACGGGCACGATCGTCTGCTCCTGGAACTCCTGCAGGGCCTGGCCGACGAGGCGCAGGCCCATCACGAACAGGAACGCAGAGGTGATCAGGAACATCGGCCGCAGCGGCAGGCGCAGCGCCAGCCACTGCATCGCCACGAACACCGCCGCGAGGGCGATGGCCGCGAGGCCGAGGCCGGAGAGGAGCGAGCTGTCGAAGCCGTTGGCGGTCTTGGCCAGGGCGTGCAGGAACAGCACCGTCTCGGCTCCCTCGCGGAACACCGCCAGGAAGGCGATGCCGGCGAGGGACAGCACCGTGCCGGCCCCCAGCGCCCGCTCGGCCATCCGGTTCAGGTCCGTCTGCCAGGCCCTGGGATCCTGCCGCAGGAACAGCCAGCCGCTCATGTAGAACATCAGGGCGGCGGCCAGCAGCATGACGGCGGCCTCCATCAGGTCGTTGTGGTTGCCGTCGAAGTAGGTCTCGAACACCCAGGCCATGCCGAGGCTCGCGAGCGCCGCCGCCCCCGCCCCGGCATAGAGCGGGGTGGTCCGCTCCGGCGCGCCGGCCCGCCGCAGGAACGCGGCGAGCGCCGCGATGACCAGAAGCGCCTCCAGGCCCTCACGAAACAGGATCGTGAAGGCCTGAACGAACGTGGACCCGTCCGTCATGATCGATCTCCAGTTTGGAAGCGTTCAAAAACAGGCGCAGGCATGATCAGCGCCCGTCCCTTGAAGCTTAGAAGTGTTCTTAAGAAGAATGTTTCCAGGGCAAGATCTGCAGCGTTCCGCAGATCTGCTTTGCGCGTTCTGACTATGCTTCCGCGCAACCGGCCGCAAGTCCCCGGCGCGCGGCGTGGCGCCGCGACGCGGCCTCTGCCGGCCGCAGCCCGCGATGCGCTGGATCACGTCGGCGTGAACAAACTCCTGCAGACCCTGCAACCGAATCCCCCCGTCGCGAATTACCGCAGCAGAGAGCCGGCCGTACCCGGCCGTACAATCCCGACATCAAGCAAGTGACGCGTCCGCCGAGGGCGTGCGGGCAGGACCACGATGGCGATGAAATCTGCGGGACTTGGCTTCGCGGCCGTGATTCTTCTGGCATTCGGCGCCGTCTCCGGCGCCGCGGCGGCTCCGGTCGGCGACAAGGTCGCCACCAAGGTCGCGGATGCCGGCCAGTCCCTGCGCCCGGTGGCCGCCGTGGCCGAGGGCGAGGACGAGGGCGAGACCGCCAATTGCAGCCGCACCCGCCGCCGCCTCTGGGTCGAGGGCGAGGGCTGGATCGTGCGCCGGATCACGACTTGCCGCTGAAATTACCGCTGAACTTGCGGTTGACCCTGCCGCCGCCCCGTCGAGGCCCCGCGCATGTCGCGGGGTTTTTTGTGGGCGGAGCCTGGGATCGGCCGGCCTTAAGCACTCTGCGCGGCTGGCCTCGGGCGCCCGCGCGGAACGAACCTGCGGCGCGCGGGGTTCAGACCGAACGTCCTGTCGCGTCGGAGCGTTGCCGCATGTCACGAATCCTCTCCTTGCGCCGCCTCTCCTTGCGCCACCCCGCGCGTGACGTGCTGCTCGCCCTGGCGCTCTGCGGCGGGCTCGCGGCACCGGCCGCCGCCCAGAACCTGACCTATGTGGGCGGGACCCCCCCGGGCTACGTCGACGGCTATGGCCTCGGCGGCAACCTCGTCGGGGGTGCCTATGTGGGGGCGCCACTCACCCGCTTCCCGAGCCCGCGCGAGCTGGTCCCGCCGGCCTGGGGCTACGGCACCTACGGGGTGCCGACGGTCTCGGGCATCCGCCGCGCCCCCGTCGGCGAGCCGACCGTCTACGTCATCGACAGCCCCGCTCCGCGTCCGAGATCCTCCACACGGGCCTCGTCGCGCGCCCGCGTCCTCACGCGGGACCACGACGGCCAGTGGTCCCAGCTCGAGTCCGGCGGCGCCCGGGGGGCCTCCTACTCGGGCGGCGCCCGCATCATTTCGGTGACGGTGCCCCGCCGCTGACCGGCCCGGGCCCCGGACCCTCGCCGGGCTTCGTGTCGCTGCCGGGCTTCGTGCCCCCGAGCCCCGCGAACCAACCCGCGTAGGCCGTGTTGCGCACCATGCGGCGGTTCTCGTCCGGCGCCCCGTCCGTCCACCAGACCGGGCCGCGCTCGCCGAGCGCCACCTTCGCGGCGTCGACCGCCCCCCGCGCCGAGGCGAGGGCGCCCGCCGCATCCGGCGATCCGGTGCGCTCCGCGGCCTTGGCGGCCCGCACGGCGCGGCGCGCCGCCATCAGCTCCGCCACGAGGTCCCGGCGCCGCGCCTCCGGCAGGGACGGGTCCGCCCGGCGCCAGAGCCTGCCGCGAACCACGAAGTAACGGCGATCCGGCGTGACCGGATGGCTGTCGCGTTGCTGAAGATTGCCGGCATCGGGTTGGCCGTCATCTGCATTCGACAAGGTTACGGCGTCCGATCACGGGGCGTGCGGCCGGCCTGCCGCCTTGGGGACAAATTAAGGTTTGGCCGCGCAGGATGGGTGAGCCCGTTCCGCCCGCGCGAAAGTCTGCATCCATGCATATCATGATCGTCGATTCGAGCCGGGTGGTGCTGAAGATCATCACCGCCCTGCTCGAGCCGCGCGGGCACAGGGTCGATGCCTTCACGGATTCGAGCGAGGCGCTCACGTTCCTGAATGATACGCCCTCCGTGCGCGTGCTGATCACCAGCCTCGAGGTCCGGCCGATCAGCGGACTGGAGCTGTGCTGGTCCGCGCGCCTGCTCGCGGAGGCGCGCCGGCCGCTCTACGTCATCACCATGTCCTCGGCGCGCAATGCCCGCAACCTCGCCGAGGCCCTCGACAGCGGCGCCGACGACTTCATCGAGAAGCCCCCGGGGGCCGAGGAGCTGCATGCCCGCCTGCGCGCGGCCGAGCGCCTCACCACCATGCAGGAGGAGCTGATCCGCCTCGCCGAGACCGATTCGCTGACCGGGCTCCTCAACCGCCGCGCCTTCTTCGCGCGGGCTCGGGACGCGGCCGAGCGCGCCGGCAATCACGGCCGCATGGCCGCGATCCTCGCCGATATCGACCATTTCAAGCGCATCAACGACGAGCACGGCCACGATGTCGGCGACGCGGCGATCCAGGCGGTGGCCAAGCTGCTCGGCGCGGACGGGATCGTCGGCCGCCTCGGCGGCGAGGAATTCGCGATCGTGCTGCCGAACCGCTCCCTCGAGGAGGGGGAGGCCTGCGCCGGCCGCCTGCGCCTCCTCGTGCGCGACCTGCGGGTGCGCGGCGCCCGCGGCCCGGTGCGGCTCGCCTGCAGCTTCGGCGTCAGCGAGTGGTCGGAGAGCGAGACCGTCGAGGGCCTGCTGAAGCGGGCCGACATCGCCCTCTACGAGGCCAAGACGACGGGGCGCGACCGCGTGGTCTCGGCCGCCACCGACCTGATCCTGGCCCGCACCGCCTGACCGGCTCCGGGCGCGGGAGCACGGATCTGGCCCGATGGCTGCAACTGGTGCGAATCGGTACACGGATCGTTAACGGGTCTGTCCCGATCCGGAACAGATTTCGGGACAATTTGATCGAAAATCCGGGATTTACCCGTTTCGGGCCCTCCGAAGCCCTTCTAAGTCACTGGAACGACTCTTGAAACCTCTCCCCCAGGCCCGGCCGAGCTGTTTCGCGGCGGGAACAAGAGGGGTGAGGCGGCATGAGTCGAGCCGTGGACGTTCTGGTCCTGGATGAGTTGCGGGAGGCCAGCCCGACACTTCGCGCATCGCTGGAGCACATGCCGGTCCTGCACACGATCGGCGAGTCCGAGCTGAAGCAGGACGGCGCCGGCACGATCGCGCTGGTCTTCGTCGACGAGGCGCGCCCCGCCGACGGCAGCGCGCGGCTCGCCGGCCTCAAGGAACGCTGGCCGGCCCTGCGCACCCTCGTGGCCTTCCAGGCCCTGACGGGCGACGCCCTCCACGGCCTGCTCGCGGCCGGCGCGGACGCCTTCATCGCTCGCAACGCCTCGGCCTACGACGTCTGCACCGCGCTGCTCGCGCTGGCGGACGGCCAGGCCTGCCTCACCGGCGCCCCGGTGCCGGACGCCCCCGAGCCCGGCGACGTCCTCGGGCTGACGCCGCGGGAGGCGGAGGTGCTGCGCTTCCTCAGCGCGGGCTTCAGCAACAAGGAGGTGGCGCGCCGTCTCTCCCTCAGCGTGCGCACCGTGGAGACCCACCGCCTCAACCTGCGGCGTAAGACCCAGACCGGCCGCCTGAAGGACCTGGTCTCCCTCGCCCGGCAGCTCGGCCTCGCCCCCGTGGTCGATGCCGAGCCGGCGCGCCGGACCGGCGAGGGGAGTGCGCGCCGCCCGGAACGGGACGGGGCGGCGCACCATTGAGGCTTCGCCGCCCCCGGCTCAAGCCGGGTTCGGCTTGAGATCCTCGTTGACCGCCGAGAGGGGCCGCTTCGGCTTGCGACCGATGTCGCTGCCGCGCACCGCCTCCTCCAGCGGCTCGGGCCCCTTCCGCAGGAGCTTGGCGAGGTAATAGCTGCCGAACCCGAAGATGATCGCGTAGGCGATTAGGAACGCGATCAGCGAGGTCGTCACGGCCTGGGTGGTCAGCGGGGAATGGGCATCCGCGGTGCGCAGCTGCCCGTAGACGATGTAGGGCTGGCGCCCGATCTCGGCGGTGAACCAGCCGAACAGCACCGCCCCGAATCCGGACGGCGTCATCAGCATCGCGCAGGTGAGGAAGAGGCGGTTGCTGTAGAGGGTGCCGCGCCAGCGCAGGAGCAGGCTCCACAGGCTCAGGGCCAGCATCGCCATGCCGATCGCCACCATGATGCGGAACGAGTAGAAGACCGGCCAGACCGGGGGCCGCTGGTCCGGGGGCACGTCCTTCAGGCCCGGCACCACGCCCGAGAAATCGTGCGTCAGGATGAAGCTGCCGAGCTTCGGGATGCCGATCTCGAAGTCGTTCCTCTCCTCCTTCATGTTGGGGATCGCGAAGAGCAGCAGGGGCATGTCCGCCTGCCGCTCCCAGTTCGCCTCGATCGCCGCGAGCTTGGTCGGCTGCAGCTTCAGCACCGCGAGGCCGTGCGCGTCGCCGATGAAGATCTGGATCGGGGTGCAGATCACCGCGAACCAGAGCGCCATGGAGAGGGAGAGCCGGGCGCCCGCCACCTTCGCGGGCGGCTCCTTGCGGGCGCGCAGGATCATCCAGGCCGACATGCCCGCCACCGCGAAGGCCGTGGTGAGGAAGCAGCCCAGCACCATGTGGGCGTAGCGGATCGGGAAGGACGGGTTGAAGATCACCTGCAGCCAGTCGGTGGCGATGGCCCGGCCGTTCTCGACCACGAAGCCCGCGGGCGTCTGCATCCAGGAATTCGCCGACAGGATCCAGAAGGCCGAGACCAGGGTGCCGAAGGCGACCATGCAGGTCGACAGGAAGTGCAGCCGGTCGCCGACCCGCTCCCAGCCGAACAGCATGATGCCGAGGAAGCCCGCCTCCAGGAAGAAGGCCGTGATCACCTCGTACTGGATCAGCGGCCCGAGCACGTTGCCGGTGAAGTCGGAGTAGCGCGACCAGTTCGTGCCGAGCTGGTAGCTCATCACGATGCCCGACACCACGCCGAGGCCGAAGGAGACGGCGAAGATCTTGACCCAGAACCGGTACAGGTTCCGGTACATCGGGTCGCCGGTCCAGAGCCACTGCGCCTCGAGGCGCGCCAGGAAGCTGGCGAGCCCGATGGTGAAGGACGGGAAGATGATGTGGAACGCCATGGTGAAGCCGAACTGGATGCGCGAGAGCAGCAGCGCGTCGACGTCCATGGCGTTTCCTCTCCTGCGGCACCGGCGGCCGGGCCCGTGGCGCACGAGTAAAGTCTGAGTTCGATTCCAACTTCAAGGGCGGGTGTGGCGTCGCCCCGCGTCGCGCGTGCTCAGGCCGTCGCGCCGGCCCCGCCCCGAGGCGCCTTCCGCCCGGCGGAGGGCCTGGCCGACTTCGCCCCGGTCTTCGCCGCCCCGGTCTTCGCCGCCCCCGTTCTGGCCGTGCTTGTCCTCGTCACACTGGGCGCCTTCGCCCGCGCGGGCTTGCCGGAGGCGACATCGAGCACCTTGCGCTTCGTGGCCGCGCCCGCCTTGCCGGCCGGCAGGGCCTCGGCGCCGGCGAGCCGCTTCTGCAGCAGGCTCAGCACCGCCGCCTCCTCGGGCCGGAGCCGGCCCAGATCCTCGCAGAGCTCGGTCTCGACCGCGTCCTTCACCTGCAGGATCAGGTCGCCCTCGAGGTAGCCGTCGAGGATCTGGGGGTGGATGTAGCACTTGCGGCAGATGGTGGGCGTGTTGCCGAGCCGGCTCGCCACCCCCTCGATCGCCGCCCGGACGTTCTTCTTGGCCTTGGCCTCGCTGTCGAAGGCCTCGAATTCCTGCAGCGCCAGGGCGGCCAGGACCGTGCCGGCCCAGGTCCGGAAGTCCTTGGCGGTGATGTCCTGGCCGGTGATCTCGCGCAGGTAGGCGTTGACGTCCGCCGAGGTGACGTCGCGCGGCTCGCCCGCCTCGTCGACGTACTGGAACAGCTCCTGGCCCGGCAGGTCCTGGCAGGCCTTGACGATGCGGGCGATGCGCCGGTCCTTGACCGCGAGGTCCCAGGTCTTGCCGCTCTTGCCCTTGAAGCGGAACCGGAGGCCCGCCCCCGCGATCGTCACGTGCGGGTCGCGCAGGGTGGTCAGCCCGTAGCTCTTGTTGGCGCGGGCATAATCGTCGTTGCCGACCCGGATGAGCGTCGTCTCGAGGAGGTGCACCACCGTCGCCAGCACCTTCTCGCGCGGCAATCCGGGGCGCCTCATGTCCGCGTCGATGCGGTCGCGGATGGCCGGCAGCGCGTCCGCGAAGGCCATGATGTGGCTGAACTTGCTCGATTCCCGCGCCTCGCGGAAATCCGGGTGGTAGCGGTACTGCTTGCGCCCCTTGGCGTCGCGGCCCGTGGCCTGGATGTGGCCGTTCCGGCGCGGGCAGATCCAGACGTCGGTATAAGCCGGCGGGATCGCCAGGGACCGGATCCGCGCCAGGGCCGCCGCGTCGCGCACCGGCGCGCCCTTCGGATCGCGGTAGCGGAAGCCCTTGCCGCTGCGCTTGCGCGTGATGCCGGGCTTGCCGTCGTCCACGTAGGCGAGGCCCGCCTCGAGGGCGGCCTCGCGCGGATCCCCGGCCTTCTCCGCGCACCCATCCGGCCCAGAACGCATGAACCGACTCCTCCCGTTTCGTGGAGCATCAACCGGAGAGCCGCCGGCGCTGTTCCGGGCCTGCGAATCCGCCGCACGGCCGGAGCGCGGCCGTGCTAAAGCGGGCCGCATGGACACGCCCCCGCCGCCCGCGCCGATGAAAAGCCTCGTCTTCGTGGTGACCGAGGACTGGTTCTTCGCCTCGCACTTCCTGCCGATGGCGCGGGCGGCGGTCGCCATGGGCCTGTCGGTGGCGGTGGTGACGCGGGTGCGCGAGCACCGCGAGGTCATCGCGGCGACGGGCGCCCGCGTGGTGCATCTCGAGAGCGAGCGCTCAAGCCTGAACCCGATGGCGGCGGGCTACGCGGCGGGCCAGCTCGCCGCCATCCTCAGGGCCCTGAAGGCCGACATCGTCCACTGCATCGCCCTCAAGGGCATCCTCGTCGGCGGCACCGCCGCCGCGATGGCGGGGATCCCGGCCCGGGTCTACGCCCTCACCGGCCTCGGCCTGATCGGGGCCCGGAGCGACCGGGTGGGCAGGCTCGCCCGGACCGGCCTGCGCCACCTGATCCGGGGGCCCCTCGCCTCGCGCCGCACCCGTTTCCTGTTCGAGAACCCGGACGACGCCCGCGCGCTGGGCCTCGACCCGGCCGATACCGGCGTCACCCTGGTGGGCGGCGCGGGCGTCGACCCGGAGGCCTTCCGGCCGGAGCCCCTGCCGCCCCGGCCGCCGCTGCGGGTCGCCCTCGTCGCCCGCATGCTCTGGTCGAAGGGGGTCGACACCGCCGTCGAGGCGACCCGCCGCGCCCGGGAGGCGGGGGCGCCGGTGGAGCTCTCCCTCTATGGCGCGCCCGATCCCCAGAACCGCCGCGCGATCCCCGAGGCCACCCTGCGGGCGTGGAGCCGCGACGGCATCACCTGGCACGGGGCGACCCGCGACGTGGCGCGCGTCTGGGCGAGCCACCACGCGGCCTGCCTGCCCTCCCGCGGCGGGGAGGGCCTGCCGCGCACGCTCCTCGAGGCCGCCGCCTGCGGACGCACCATCCTGACCACCGACGTGCCGGGCTGCCGCGACCTCGTGCGCGACGGGATCGAGGGGCTCGTCGTGCCCCCGGACGACGCCCCCACGCTCGCCGCCGCCCTGCGCCGCCTCGCCGACGAGCCGGGCCTCGTCGCCGGCCTCGGAGCGGCGGCGCGCGCGCGCATCCTCGCGGGGGGCTACACGGAAGCCGCGGTTGTGGAGGCGGTCTGCGCCCTCTATCGCGAGCTTCTCGCCGCATGATCGCCGCCACATGAGCACGCCGGCGCGCCGGATCACGCCGGCCGACGCCCACGCCTTCATCCGGGCCGAGACCCGGCTGCGGCCGGTGCCGCACGCCCCCGAGATCCTCCTCCACGTCGCCGACGAGGCCACGGCCCTGTGGGAGCGGACGGAGGAGGAATTGCAGGCGATCGGCCTGCCACCGCCCTTCTGGGCCTTCGCCTGGGCCGGCGGCCAGGCGCTCGCCCGCTACATCCTCGACAATCCTGGCTTCGCGGCCGGGCGGCGGGTGCTCGATTTCGCCTCGGGCTCCGGACTCGTGGCGATCGCGGCGGCACGGGCGGGCGCGACCCGGGTGCTGGCGAGCGACCTCGACCCCTTCGCGATCGCGTCGATCGGCCTGAACGCGGCGGCGAACGGCGTCGCCGACCGGATCGAGGCCGCCGCCGCGGACCTGATCGGCACGGCGCCGGAGGCGGACCTCGTGCTCGCCGCCGACATCTTCTACGAGCAGGATCTCGCGGGCCGGGTCGGCGACTGGCTCGGCCGGCTCCACGCGGGCGGCACCACGGTGCTGGTGGGCGATCCCGGCCGCGCCTACCTGCCCAAGGGCCGCCTCGAGATCCTCGCCACCTACGAGATCCCGGTGACCCGGGCGCTGGAGGATGCCGAGATCAAGCGCACCAGCGTCTGGCGCTTCCGCTGAGGGGCCTCGCCCGCCCGAACCTTGCCGTTCCGAACCTTGCCGCTCCGGAACTTGCTGACCCGGTGAGACATTCCGCCTCTGTCTGATCCTTGCGGCCCCTTGCATTCGGGGCGCTACGTACCCGTATCAGTCTTGTCCGTCGGGCGGCCGATCCGCACCGCATCGGCCGAGAAGGTCCAGTCAGACCGGAGACCGCGCCCCGTGTCCCTTCCCCGCATCGTCGCCTTCTCGGGCAGCCAGAACCGCCCGTCGCGGACCCGGACCCTCGTGGAGGCGGTCGGGGCCGAACTCGCGCGCCACCGCCGCATCGACCTGAAGGTGCTCGACCTCGCCGATGCCGGGCCGGGCCTCGCGGTGGCGAGCCGGGAGGCGCTGCCCCTGCCGGCCGCGCACCTGATCGAGGCGATCGAGGGCGCGGACGCCCTGATCGTCGGGACGCCGGTCTACCAGGGCTCCTACGCGGGCCTGTTCAAGCACGTCATCGATTTCCTCGATCCCGCCGCGATGGCGGGCAAGCCCGTGGTGCTCACGGCGACCGGCGGCGGCCTGCGCCACGCCCTCGTGGTCGAGCACGGCCTGCGCCCGCTCTTCGGCTTCTTCGCGGCCCACATCGCGCCAACCTCGGTCTATGCCGGCCCCGGCGAGATCGAGGACGGGGCGATCGTCGATCCCGGGGTGGCCGAGCGCGTCGCCGCGGCGGGGCGGGAACTCGCGCTCCTCCTCGACACCGCGGTCCGGACGACGCGCCGCGCCGCGCCCGCGGCCTGACCGCCGCGCCCGCGGCCTGACCGCCGCACCCGCGGCCCGATCGCCGCGGCCAGCGGCCTGATCGCCGCGGCCAGCGGCCTGATTACTCGATCCGCACCACGACGCTGTCGCTGGCTCCGGCCGCATCCATCACCGAGATCCGGGCGAAGCCCGCCCCGTCCGGCCGCCATTCCGACTGGCGCCGGGGGCCCTGCGCCACGGGCAGGCCGTCGGCCATCCAGGTCAGGGGCGGCACGCCGCCGAGCGCCTTGAGGGCGAGGCCGGGGCCGGCCTCCTTCGGGTCCGGGCTCAGCCCGAGGTCGATCCGGGCGCCGTCGGGCGGGTAGGCGATCTTGAGGGGGGCGACCAGGGTGCCGGCCAGGGTCTTGGGCAGGTCGCGCCGGATGTGGCGGAGCGGCGGCGGCAGCCCCGCCGTCGTGGTCACGAGGGCGTCCGGGGGCCGGGCGATCGCCTCCGGCTCGCCGCCGTAGCGGGCGAAGGCGTCGAACAGGATCGGCGCCGCGACGAGCCGCCCGACGAGGCCCGGCACGGCCGCCCCGTCCGCCCGCCCGACCCAGACCGCCACGGTGATGCGGCGGTCGAAGCCCGCCGCCCAGGCGTCGCGGTAGCCGAAGGAGGTGCCGGTCTTGAAGGCGATGCGGCCGGCGAGCGCGTTCTCGGGGGGCGGCGCGCCCCGCAGGGTGTCGGCGACGTACCAGGCGGCCACCGGCTCCGCGATCGCGGCGTGTCCGGAGGCGGGCGCCGGGTCCGCGTCGCGGCGGCGCACGAGGTCCGGCACGGCGCCGCCGCGCGCGAGGCCCGCGTAGAGCCGGGCGAGATCGATCAGGGTGATGCCGAGGCCGCCGAGCGCCACGGGCAGGCCCGGCGCGGTGTCGCGCGGCAGGACGATGCCGGCGCCGGCCCCGCGCAGGCGGGCGATGAAGCGGGCGGGCCCGACCGCCTCGAGGAGATCCACCGCCGGCACGTTGAGGGAGAGCTGCAGCGCCCGCCGCGCCGTGACGGTGCCCTGGTAGGTGAGGTCGAAATTCTCCGGCGCGTAGGTGGCCGAGAAGCGGGCCGGCCGGTCGTCGAGGAGCGTCTCCGGATGCGCGATGCCGCCCTCGAAGGCGAGCGCGTAGATGAAGGGCTTCAGGGCCGAGCCCGGCGAGCGGATCGCCGCCGTCATGTCGATCGCCCCGCGCCGGGCGGCGTCGAGGTAGCCGGCGCTGCCGACCTGGGCCAGGACCGCGCCGCTGCGGTTGTCGATGACGAGGATCGCGGCGGAGAGGTCCGGCCCCGCCGCCGCGGCCCGCTCCCTCGCCAGCGCCTCGAGGCTCGCCTGCAGGCGCCCGTCGAGGGTCAGGCGCAGCACCCGCGCCTCACCGTCGGCCGCGACCGCCGCCTCCGCCGCGTGGGCCGCGATCATCGGGAAGGGTGTTCGCCCGCGCGGGACGGGCTCGGCCTTGGCCGCCGCGGCCTCGGCCCCGGTGATCACGCCGCGCGCCGCCGCGATGTCGAGGACCCGGTCCCGGGCGCGCCGCGCGGCCTCGGGGAAGCGGTCGGGCCGGCGCGCCTCCGGCGCCTGGGGCAGCGCCACCAGGAGCGCGCCCTCGGCGAACGACAGGCGGGCGGGCTCGCGCCCGAAATACGCGAGGCTCGCCGCGCGCAGGCCCTCCACCGGACCGCCATAGGGGGCGAGGGCGAGGTAGAGGTCGAGCACCCCCGCCTTGCCGAGGCGCCGCTCCAGCTCCACCGCCCGCACCATCTGGCGCAGCTTGGCCCCCAGCGAGCGCTCCGGCCGCGGCTCGATCAGGCGCGCCACCTGCATCGACAGGGTCGAGCCGCCCGACACGATGCGCCCGTGCCGGAGCCATTGCCAGGCGGCCCGCAGGGTCGCGGCCGGGTCGATGCCGGGATGGTCCGCGAAGCGCCGGTCCTCGTAGACGGTCAGCATGGCGAGCATGCGCGGATCGACCCCCGCCGCCGTCAGGGGCAGGCGCCAGCGCCCGTCCGCGGTGGCGAAGGGGCGCAGCAGCCGGTCCTGCCGGTCGAGCACCACGGTCGATCGGCGGCCGGCCTCGCTCAGGTCGAGGGGCGGGAACGCCGCCACCGTCCGATCGAGAGCGAGACCTCCGAGGACCGCACCGCCGACGAGGCCGGCGATGGCGAGGCGGCGGGCAGCGACGCACCGGCCGCCGGCGCGGTCAGGCAGCGCCGTCATTCACCCGCCCCGCCGTTCCGGCCCCCGGGCGCGTGCCGCGCCCCCTCTCCCATGCGGGAGAGGATTGGGGTGAGGGAAGCGCGCTGTCCGGAAAGGTCGCACCCCTCACCCGGTCCGCTCTCGCGGACTCGACCTCTCCCGGACGGGAGAGGTGGGGCGCCGCGCCGTCGGTCCGGTGCTTCGAGGATGGCGCCGCGGGTGTCAGATCGAGCGCGGGAAGCGCAGCGCGCCCCCTCTCCCGTGCGGGAGAGGGTTGGGGTGAGGGAAGCGACACATCCGGAAAGGTCGCACCCCTCACCCGGTCGGCTGGCGCCGACTCGACCTCTCCCGGACGGGAGAGGTGATGAGCACCACCCGCCGCGTCATGCCATGCCGTTGGATCTGCCGCAGGTGGTGCGACGGGCCCCCTCTCCCGTGCGGGAGAGGGCTGGGGTGAGGGAGGCGACCTCTCCGGACACGTCGCACCCCTCACCCGGTGCGCTGTCGCGCACTCGACCTCTCCCGGACGGGAGAGGTGGGCGCGGGTCACCGCGCCGCCTCGATCGTCAGGGAGCCGAAGGCGGTGCGGCCGAAGCGGTCGGGGCGGTACATGTCCTCGATCGTGGCGCCGGGATGCACGTAGGTGCCGGGGGAGACGGCCCGGACCGTGTAGGCGGCGCTGAAGAAGGCCGATTGCTCGGGGGTCCGGTCGTAGGCGGCTACGAAGCGGTCGTCGCGGAACTCCGTATGGGCCGGCTGGACCTCGGTCCTGGCGAAGGCGAGGCCCGTGAGGGTGTCGGCGTCGAGGAGCTTCGGGTTGTCGATCTCGAGACCCGCCGGCAGGCGGTCGACGAGGAGCAGACGCCCGGCGGTGGCGCGCGCCTCCGTCACCTTGAGGACCACCACGAGGCGGTCGTTCTGGCGCAAGGGGACCCGCAGGTCGACGGGGCTACCGTCGAGGCGGAAGTAGCCGCGCTCGACCGTGTAGCCCCGGGCCTCGGCGGGCTCGGGGGCGATCGGGTTGCCGCTGACGCCGAGCACGACCTGGGCGGGGGCGCGGCCCTCGTTGGTCAGCGTGACCGGCTTCGCCTCGAGCGCCGCGCCCCGGTAGGTGCGGGCCAGCGTCCCGGCCTGGCGGGTGCCGTCGACGGCGAGCGCCAGGGTCTCGGCCTCCTTGGTCAGCCCCTCGGCGGCGAGCACCATCCAGGCGTTCTCCTGGGTGCTGGTCGGGCGCCCGCTCGCCTGCTCCTCGCCGATCACCGCGGCGACGGGGGACAGGGTCTCGCGGGTGAGGCCGGTCTCCGCCGCGAGGGCGAGGATCCCGGCGCCGTCGCGCAGGCGCGAGCCGTAATCGGCCCGGTAGCTCCGCGTGTCGGGGGCACCCTTCAGGGCGGCGAGCGCGGAGTCGAAGGCCTTCTGGGCCCGGCCGCGGTCGCCGAGGAGCGCCAGGGCCGCGGCGATCTGGCCGCGGGCCAGCGGCGTCGCGAAATCACCGATCCTGGTGTCGGCGAGGTAGCGCAGGTCCCCCATCACCGGCCGGCCGTTGCGGGCCAGGACGTAGGCCGCGTAGGCGAGGTCCATGCCGCCCTCCCGCACCTCCGTGGTGTTGGCCACCGCGTTGCGCAGGCGGTCGAGGGCGCTCGCGAAGGCCGCCTGGGGCACCGCGAAGCCGCGCTCGCGGGCGCGGGTGAGGAAGTCCGTCACGTAGGCGTTGAGCCAGAGGTCGTTGGTGCCGCCCACCGACCAGAGGCCGAAATCGCCCCCCGAATCCTGGCGCGCGAGCACCCGCTCGATCGCCTCGCGGACGCGCTCGTCGACTTTGTCGTCGAGGGCGAGCCGGTCCATCGCCGCGAGGCGGTTGACGTAGAGGAGCGGCATCGCCCGGCTGACGATCTGCTCCGAGCAGCCGTAGGGGTAGCGGTCGAGGGCCTGGAGCAGGGCCGGGACGTCGAGGCCCGGCACCGCGCCGGCCCAGACCGAGACCGCCCCGGTGCCGGGCAGGATGTCGGCGAGCAGCGCGCTCGAGACCGTGAGGCTGGCGCCGGGCTCGAGCGGGCGCAGGGACCGCCGCACCAGGGCGCCGGTGCCGGGCCCGACCGGCAGCGCGAAGCTCTGGCCGACGCCCCCGGGCAGGCCCGGCCCCGAGAGGGTGACGTCGAGCCGGGCCGTGCCGGGCCCCGCGGCCGTGATCGGGATCACGAGCTGGCCCTTGGCGCCGGCCTCCAGCCGCAGGACCTTGTGCACCGCCTCGGCGCCGACGAGGACGGGCCCCGTGAGGTCGAGATCGACCGTGTAGTCGCCCCCCGCGGCCTCGACGTTGTCGAGGGCCACGAAGAAGCGCGAGCGATCGCCGACGTTGAGGAAGCGCGGCAGGGTGCCGGTGAGGACCACGGGATCGCGGATGATCACGTCGGCCTGCGCCTGGCCGACGCGGGTCCGGTCCCAGGCCGTCACCATGACGCGGCCGGTGCCGTTGAAGGCGGGCAGCGGGAAGGTGACCTGCGCGGTCCCGTCCGGCCCCACCGCGACGACGCCCGAGTAGAGGGCGAGCGGCGCCTGGGTCGGGGGCGAATCCGCGAGCTCGCCCGTGCCCCCGTCGCCGCCGGAGCGGATGGCGCCGAGCGTCCCCTGCATGCCGTCGATCAGGTATCCGTAGAGGTCGCGGATCTCGGGGCCGAGCGCCTTCTGGCCGAAGAAGTGGGCGAAGGGGTTCGGGGCCTCGTAGCGGGTCAGGTTGAGGATGCCGACATCGACCAGCGCCACCGTGACCCGCGCCTCGGCGCCGGGCGCGAGCCCGGCGAGGCGGATCGGCAGGGTGAGGTCCTGGCGCGGCCGGGTCTTGGCCGGCGCGTCGAGGGAGACCGTGAGCGCGCGCTTGCCCGCATCGACCGAGAACCAGGCGAGCCCGAGGGCCCGGCCCGGCAGGCGCCTGGCCGCCTGGTCAAGGGGCCGGTAGGCGCTCGCCACCAGGTAGGCGCCGGCGCCCCATTCGGGCCTGACCGGGATGCTCACCGTGGTGCCGCCCTCGGGCACGCTCACGTCGAGGATGTCGTGCACCTTGTCGCTGACGACCGCGAGGGTCGCCGTGCCCGTGAACTTCGGGGCGATCCGGGCCCGCAGGGTCTCGCCGCCCGCGTAGGACGCCTTGTCGAGGGTGAGGTCGAGGAGGTCGGGCACGTCGGCGGTCTCCCCGCCGGTCCAGCCGACCCCGAAGGTGACGCTGACGGTGGCGGAGGGCCGGCCGGGCAGGCTCGCCTCCAGGCGGTACTTGCCGAAGCTCACGGGGGCCCCGAGCCGGGCCGGCGCGTCGGCGCCCACGTCGAGGCGCCCGTCCGCGACGCGGCGGACCGACTTCACGGGCTCGAAGGACCAGCGCCCGTCGGCGCGGTACCATTGATAGGTCTGCTCCAGGCGCGAGAGGGTCCAGACCACGCCGGGGGCGGCGAGGCGGCGCCCGTCGGGGGCCGCCAGCACCAGCTCGAAGCTCGCGGTGCCGCCCTCCTGCAGGTCGCCCTTGAAACCCTTGCGGAGGGCGAGCACGGGGGCGTCGGGCAGGATCGGCAGGGTGAGGCTGCGGCTGAGCGCCCGGCCCCCCGGCTCGCCGACCTGCAGGGTGATGCGGGCCTCGGTCGGGCGCGGGCTCGCCAGGGCCTGGACCGGCACCGTGAGGCCGGCATGGCCCTTCGCGTCGGTGACGGCCTTGTCCTCGATCTCGGCGGTGTTGGCCTCGACGGCCTCGTCGTCGAGACCGACCGAGAAGCCCTCCAGCCCCTTGATGCCGCTGCCGGTGGCCGCCTGCACCACGACGCTGCCCGAGACGTCGAGCCCCGCGCCCGGCGCGCCGTAGAGGTAGCGGGCCGCGACGTCGATCCGGGCCGGCTCGCCCCGGCGCAGCGCCGGGTCCTTCGGGGTGAGGCCGACCTCGAGGCGCTCGGGCACGTAATCCTCGACGAGGAAGCTCGCCTCGCCGATCGCCGGCGCCTTCGGGTCGGTGTGGGCAAAGACGCGCCAGGTGCCGTGCTGGGCGCCGGGCAGGAGGGCGAGCGGCAGGGCGCGCCCGCCGAGGCCCTGGTCGGCGAGCTGGACGCGCCGGTACTCGACGCCGTCCGGGCGCTTCACCACCAGGGTGAGGGGCAGGCTCGGCACGGCCGCCCCTTGCGCGTCGCGCAGGAGGGCGGTGATCTGCACCGTCTCGCCCGAGCGGTAGACCCCGCGCTCGGGGAAGACGTAGGCGTCGACCGCGCCCGGCGCGGGCCGGCCCTTCACGCCGCGGTCGGTGAGGTCGAAGGCGGTCTGGGCGAGGTCGAGGAAGCCGTAATCGTCGCCGAGCTGCGCCACCACGAGGCCCGGCGCGATGCCGCCCTCCCCGCGGGCGAGGCCCGGATCGAAGGCGGCGTGCCCCTGCGCGTCCGTCCTGCGGGTCGCCAGCACCTCGTTGTTGCGGGCGACGAGGCGGATCTCGGCGTTCGGCACCACCGCCGCGCTCGCCAGCGAGCGGGCGAAGACGTGGACGCCGTCGCGGCCCTTGAAGGCGGTGAGGCCGAGATCCGAGACCACGAACCACTGCGTCGCCTGCTGCTCGTAGCCGCCCGAGTCCTCCTCCGTTGACGCGACGCTGCCGCTCGGGCGGGCCAGCATGATGTAGAGGCCGGGCTCCAGCTTGCCGACCGCCTGGAGCACCGGGAAAGCGGTGACGACCTCCTGGTTCAACTCGCCCTTGGCGGTGTCGAGGCTGCCCTTCCAGACCTGCTGACCCTTCTGGTCGGCGATGGTCCGGGCAGTGGCGCCGTTGAGCTGGCCCAGGAACTCCTCGGAGCGCAGCGAGGGCAGGAGGCTGCGGTCGCCGATGCGCAGCACCTCGACGTCGAGCTTCGCGGCGTTCACCGAGACGAGGGGCACGCCGGCCTGGCCGGTACGGGGCAGGACGTAGTTGCGGCCGGTGAAGCGGACCTGGGGCGAGCGGTCCCGGACGTAGATCTCGTAATCGGCCGATTTCAGCAGGGCCTCGCCGACGCCGGACGGCAGGCCCTCGCGCAGCACGAAGGCGTAGCGGGCCCCGTGCCTCAGCCCGTCGACGCAGACCTGGCTGCCCTCGGCGGTGACGGCGGCGTTCGCGGCGCCCGAGACGGCCACGAAGGGGGCGAAGTCGGTCTTCGGCGCGAGGCTCTCGGAGAACTGGAAGCAGGCGCGGGGCGAGGCCGCGTCCGAATCGACCTTGTAGTCGAGGATGCGGAAGCCGTGCTCGGCCCGGGCCCCGTCATAGGCCTGGCGCACCTCGGCGACGTCGTCGAGGGCGAGGCTCGCCCGGTAGGCCTCCAGCGCCGGGCGCCATTCCGACTGGTTGCCGTAGGCCTCCGCCAGGGCCGCCAGGGCCTCCGCCTCGGCGGGCGCCGCCCTGGCGCGCCAATAGGCCTGATAGGAGGCCGCCAGCGCCCGGCCGCGCAGGCGCGCCCGGCTCTGGTAGTCGCCCTGCGCCTCGTCGCTCCCGGCCGCGTCGGCGGCCCGCGCGTAGGCGAGCCAGTTCTGCGGATCGGCGGGGTCGGCCGCCACGGCCGCGGTCAGAGGCAGCAGGGCCTCGACCGGCTTCTCGGCCTCGAGCAGCGCCTCGCCGGCGGCGCGGGACTGGGCGGCGGGCTTCTGCGCCGCCGCGCCGGCCTCGGTCCTCAGGGCGGTCTCGAGCCGGACGCCCGCGCTCGCGAGGCCCTCGCGCAGGAACGTCTTCTGCGGGGCCGCGGGCTTCGGCGCGGCGGGTCTCGGCAGGGAGCGGGCGGAGGGCGTGAGCGGCGCCTGCGCGCCGGCCGGGAGCGGCAGGGCCGCACCCCAGGCGAGGGCCCCCGCGACGAGGCCGATGCGGTGCGCGAATCGCCAAGACCCGACCATGACCCGACCCCGCATGCCCGTTCCCCCGATTGCCGGCGCCGTCGCCGCCCGGGCGGACAGGCCGGCCGGTGCATCCCGTGCGTGAGAGGGTAGCACCTGCCGCAGGGGCCGCAATGCGCGGGAACGCCGGCGCTGGGACGCCGGCGCGGACAATGCTGGTCATCGGCCGCCGGCTCTGCCAGTTTCCCCGCCCCCGGGTCGGAGATCTCATCGGATGGCGCGCCGCCCACGCATCGGCCTCGTGACCGGCCTCGCGGCAGCCGTTCTCGGCACGGCGGTTCTCGGCGTGACGGCTCTCGGCGCGGGAAGCGCCGGCGCGCAGGCCCCGGGCCCCCGGCCGAAGCCTGCTGCCCCTCCCGCGCCCGCCCAGCCCGACCCCGCCTACGAGGCGGCCAGGACGGCGTTCGAGGCGCTGCCGGAGGCCGAGCGCAAGGGCCTGCAGGACGCCCTGATCTGGACCGGCGACTACACCAGCGTGGTGGCGGGCACCTTCGGGCGGCGCACCTTCGAGGCCCTGAACGCCTTCCGGGCGCGCATCGCCGCGGCGGCCGCGGACCCGCTGGAGCCGCGCCTGCGGGCCGCGATCCTGGCGGCGGGCGAGGCGGCCCGCAAGGCCGCGCGCTTCACCGTGAAGCCCGACCCGGCGAGCGGCGCCGTCCTCGGCCTGCCCGAGCGCTGGTTCACGAAGCGCGCTCCCGTGCCCGGCGGCACCCGCTTCCAGAGCGCGGACGGGCGCGTCACCCTCGAGAGCCGCTCCTTCCCGCCCGGCGAGACCGACCTCGACGCCCTGTTCGAGCGCGCGACCGCCGCCCTGAACGACCGCAAGGTGACCTACAAGCTGAAGCGGCCCGACTTCATCGTGGTCACGGCCGAGACCGCGGGCGGCAAATCCTACATCCGCTACGCCGCCGGCCCGGAGGGCATCCGCGGCTTCGCCCTCGGGTACGACAAGGCGCTCGCGGGCGAGATCGACCGCCTCGTCATCGCGATCGCCAACAGCTTCGTGCCCTTCCCGAACGCCGCGGCCCCGGCCGCTTCCGCTCTGGCCGCACCCGCCCCGGCGGCACCCGCCGCGGCCGCGAAGCTGGCGCCTGCGGCGGCGGCGGCGAGCGCGCCCGCCGCGCAGGCACCCGCCCCGCAGGTACCCGCCGCGACCGGCATCGGGGTGGCGCCGGGCCGGGTGCTGACGGCCGCGGCGGCGCTCGAGGGCTGCGCGGCGCCGCGCATCGGCGGGATGGCCGCCCGGGTGGTGGCGTCGGACCCGGGCCGCGGCCTCGCGCTCCTGGAATCGAGCGCGGCGCGCGCGGTCGCGGCGCTGCCGGCCCGTCCGAATCCGGTGGCGGAGGGCGATGCCCTCGTGGTGGTGGCGGCCGATGCGGGCGGTGTCTCGGTGGCGGCCGGGTCGGGCTCCGCGGCGGGCGGCGTGTTCGCGCCGCTCCAGCCCGGTTCGGCCGGGGCGCCGGTGCTCGACCGGGCGGGCGCGCTCGCGGGCCTCGTCGCCCGGTTTCCAGCCGCGCCCCGCCTCGTCGCCGGGGTGATGCCGCCGACGAGCCTGCCGCTGGTTCCGGGCAGTGCCGTCGCGGCCTTCCTGTCGGAGAACGGGATCGCCCCCGCCCCGTCGGGGGCAGGGGCGGGGGTGTCGGCGAGCCTCGGGGCCGTGGCGGCGCCGGTCTCGGGCGCCGTCCTGGGGATCGGGTGCGGGCGCTAGAGCCCCGCCCGTCCCGAGGCCGCGCGGCTTCGGGTCCCGGCCTGTCCCGAGGTCAGAGCCGGCCGGTGACCAGCAGCACGATCAGGATGATCACGAGGAGGCCGCCGAGGCCGAAGCTCGGCCCCCGATAGGCGCCGCCGCCCAGGAAGTTGCCGCCGCCGAGGACGATCAGGATCAGGACAATCAGCAGAATGGTGGTCAAGGACATGGACGTGATCTCCGGTCGGCCCGCAGATGGGTCCATCCGACGCGAGCTTGACGGTTCCAACGTCGCCTGAGTCGATTCCGTTCAACGCCGAGATGCAGGTTCTCCGGAATAATTCAGTCGGCTCACGCGTGCCTCAGGCGCGCCAGTCCGGCACGGGCGGCGGCGCGGCCTCGAGCCAGTCCGGAACCGGCAGGCCGCGCGTGCGCAGGAAGTCCGGGTCGAACAGCTTCGAGGCGTAGCGCGCCCCGCCGTCGCACAGGATGGTCGCGACGGTGTGGCCGGGGCCGAGCGCGCGCGCGAGGCGGATCGCCCCCGCCACGTTGATGCCCGAGGAGCCGCCGAGCGACAGGCCCTCCTCGCGCATCAGCCCGAAGACGATGTCGAGGGCCTCGCGGTCGGGGATGCGGAAGGAATGATCGGGCCGGAAGCCCGCGAGGTTGCCGGTCACCCGGCCCTGGCCGATGCCCTCCGTGATCGAGGAGCCCTCCGCCTTGAGGGTGCCGGTGGTGTAATAGGCGTGGAGCGCCGAGCCCTCCGGGTCCGAGAGGGCGACCCGCACCGCGGGGTTGCGGGCGCGGAGCGCCTCGGCCACCCCCGCGAGGGTCCCGCCGGTGCCGGCCGCGCAGACGAAGCCGTCGATGCGTCCCCCCGTCGCCTCGAAGATCTCGGGGCCGGTCCCCTCTAGGTGGGCCCGGCGGTTGGCGACGTTGTCGAACTGGTCGGCGAAGAAGGCGCCGGCCGCCTCCGTCTCCGCCAGCCGCTCGGCGAGGCGGCGGGCGACGTGGACGTAGTTGTTCGGGTTGGCGAAGGGCACCGCCGGCACCTCGACGAGGCGCGCGCCCGCGAGCCGCAGGGTCTGCTTCTTCTCGGCCGACTGGGTCTCCGGGATCACGATGAGCGTGCGGTAGCCGCGCACGCTGGCGACCAGCGCCAGCCCGATCCCGGTATTGCCGGCCGTACCCTCCACGATGGTGCCGCCGGGCCGGATCAGCCCGCGCGCCTCCGCGTCCTGCACGATCGCGAGGGCCGCCCGGTCCTTCACCGACAGGCCCGGATTCAGGAACTCGGCCTTGCCGAGGATGGTGCAGCCGGTCTCCTCCGAGGCCCGGCGCAGGCGAACGAGGGGCGTGCCGCCGATGGCGGCGAGGATGTCGGGACGGGGGGAGGTCAGGCGCGTGTCTCCGAGACGTCGGCGGGCGGGGGCAGGGTGCGCCCCATCCGCCGGGCTGTGGCGATCCGGTCTCCCCCGTCCTCCGGAGGAGTGCGGCGAAGCTCGAGGTCGTGGTCGCGCACCGGCATCGCGACCCCCTCCATGACGGCGACAAGGGCCCGGGCTGGGAGGAGCCGGAGCGGGTTCCGGCGCATCCGATCAGGGCGCTTCCCGGCCTGGCTCAATCCCTGATCGCTCCGGGCATGTGCCTTGGCCGGTGATCTAGTCGCATCAAAATCCGGAGGGCAAGGTCCTACGCGAACACGTACCCGCCGTTGATCCGCAGGCCGACATCGCGGCCCGCGGCGTAGCGCTCGCCGTCGAAATCCTCGACGACGAGGAGGCGCCCGTCCGCGCGCGCGACCTCGATGCGCTGGCGGCCCTGGCTGCGGTGCGAGGACCGGACCGTGCCGACGAGTTGGGATTCCGCCGGGTCGGTGAATTGGAGCTGCCAGGGGCGCACGAAGAGCTTGACCGGCCCGACCGCGCCCTTCGGCGCCGCCACCGCGGTCGGCTTCCCGTCGACGAGCACGCGCCCGCCCTCGGCGATCGCCTCGAGCTCGATGGCGTCGCCGAGGAAGCGCAGCACGGTGGCGGAGGCCGGGTTGTCCTGCACCTCGTCCGGGGTGCCGACCTGCTCCAGGCGGCCCCGGTCGAGGACGGCGACCCGGTCGGAGAGCTCCAGCGCCTCGTCCTGGTCGTGGGTGACGAAGATGGTGGTCTGGCCGGTGCGGTCGTGGATCTCGCGCAGCCAGCGGCGCAGGTCCTTGCGGACCTGGGCGTCGAGGGCCCCGAAGGGCTCGTCGAGGAGCAGCACGCGCGGCTCGACCGCGAGGGCCCGGGCGAGCGCGATGCGCTGGCGCTGGCCGCCCGAGAGCTGCGACGGGTAGCGGTCGGCGAAGCCCGAGAGCTTGATCAGGTCGAGGAGATCGCCGACGCGGCGGCGGATCTCGGGCTTGCTCGGCCGCTCCGAGCGCTTCCGGGCATTGAGCCCGTAGGCGATGTTGTCGGCCACGCTCATGTGCTTGAACAGGGCGTAGTGCTGGAACACGAACCCCACCGCCCGCTGCTGCACCGGCAGGCCGGTGGCGTCGTCGCCCCCGAACAGGATGCGGCCGCGATCGGGGAAGTCGAGCCCCGCGATGATGCGCAGGAGCGTCGTCTTGCCCGAGCCCGAGGGGCCGAGCAGGCCGAGCAGCTCCCCCGCCCGCACCTCGAGGTGGAAGTCGTGCAGCACCGCCGCCGTGTCGAAGGTCTTCGACAGGCCCTCGACCCGGATCGCCGTGGAGCCGGGCGCGCTAGTGCCGGGCTCCCGCCGCGAGGTCGTCGGCGTAGCGCCACTCGAGGAGCGACTTGACGAGGAGGGTGACGAGCGCAAGGCCGGCGAGGAGGGAGGCGACGGCGAACGCGGCAACGAAGTTGTATTCATTGTAGAGGATCTCCACGTGGAGCGGGAGCGTGTTGGTGAGGCCGCGGATATGGCCCGACACCACCGAGACGGCGCCGAACTCGCCCATCGCGCGGGCGTTGCACAGGAGGACGCTGTAGAGGAGGCCCCAGCGGATGTTGGGCAGCGTCACCGTCAGGAAGGCGTGGAGACCCGACGCGCCGAGCGTCAAGGCCGCCTCCTCGTCCGTGGTTCCCTGCTCCTGCATCAGCGGGATCAGCTCGCGGGCGACGAACGGGAAGGTCACGAAGATCGTGGCCAGCACGATGCCCGGCACCGCGAAGATGATCTGGATGCCGTGCTCGATGAAGAACGCCCCGAACAGGCCCTGCGAGCCGAAGATCAGCACGTAGATCATCCCCGACACCACGGGCGAGACCGAGAAGGGCAGGTCGATCAGGGTGATCAGCAGGCTCTTTCCCACGAACTCGAACTTGGCGATGGCCCAGGCCGCCGCCACCCCGAAGACGAGGTTGAACGGCACCGCGATGGCCGCCACCGTCAGGGTCAGGCGGATCGCCGAGAGGGCGTCGGGCTCCCGGAAGGCCGCGAAGTAGGCGTCCCAGCCGCGGGCGAGCGCCTGCGCGAAGACGGTGAACAGCGGTAGCACCAGGAACAGCGCCAGGAACACGATCGCGAGGCCTGTGAGGAGCCAGCGCACGGCGCGCCCCTCGGTGACGACGCTCTTCGCCCGGCCCTCGGCCTGGTGCGCGTCGATGGGCAGGGCGGCGCCGAGACCCTCAGACATATCCGAACCTCCGCCGGCTCCAGGCCTGGATCAGGTTGATGGCGAGCAGGGTCAGGAACGAGATCGCCAGCATGATCGTCGCGATGGCGGCCGCCCCCGCGTAGTCGAATTCCGAGAGCTTGATGACGATGAGCAGCGGGGCGATCTCGGAGACGTAGGGCAGGTTGCCGGCGATGAAGATGATCGAGCCGTACTCGCCGACGCCCCGCGCGAAGGCGAGGGCGAAGCCGGTGAGCACCGCCGGGATCAGCGGCGGCAGCACCACCCGCACCAGCGTCATCCGGCGCGTCGCCCCGAGGGTGGCGGAGGCTTCCTCCACCTCCTTGTCGATCTCCGCGATGAGCGGCTGCACCGTGCGCACCGCGAAGGGCAGGCCGATGAACACCATGGCGATGAAGATGCCGAGCGGCGTGTAGGCCGCCTGGATGCCGAACCTGGCGAGCTGGGCCCCGACGAGGCCCGTCGGCGCGTAGAGGGAGGCCAGCGCGATGCCGGCCACCGCGGTCGGCAGGGCGAAGGGCAGGTCGACCACCGCGTCGACGATCCTGTGGCCCGGGAACCGGTAGCGGCTGAGCACCCAGGCGACGATGAAGCCGAAGACCGAGGCCGTCAGCGCCGCGAGCAGCGACACGCCGAAGCTGACCCGCAGGGCGCTGGCCACGCGCGGGTCCGTCGCCACCTCGACGATGCCCGAGAGGCCGATCTCCGAGGACTTCGCCACCAGGGCGGCGAGGGGCAGGAGCACGATCAGGCTCAGGCATGTCAGGGTGTACCCGAAGGTGATCCCGAACCCCGGGATCACGCTCGGCCGGCGGAACTGCCGTTTCGGGCGCGGCGCATCGACCATGGCCTGCTCCTAGCGCCCCGCGCGGCTGAGCTGATCGAACAGGCCGCCGCTGTCGAAGTTCTTCTTCTGGATCTCGTCCCAGTTGCCTTGGAGATCCTCGATCTTGAACAGCTTAACGTCCGGGAGCTGGGCCAGATCCGCGGGCGCCGCCGCCTCGCGCTTGAGCGGACGGTAATGGTGCTTGGCGAAGATCGCCTGCGCCTTGTCCGAGTACAGGAAGGCGAGGTAGGCCTCGGCCTGCTTGCGGGTGCCCTTGCGGTCGACATTGGCATCGACGAGGGCGACCGGCGGCTCGGCGTAGATCGAGGTCGGCGGCACCACGACGTCGAACTTGTCGCGCCCGAACTCCTCGAACACGAGGTAGGCCTCGTTCTCCCAGGTCGGCAGCACGTCGCCGAGGCCGCGCTGCGCGAAGGTGATGGTGGAGCCGCGCGCGCCGGTGTCGAGGACCGGCACCTGCTTGTAGATCTGGCCCACGAAGGTGTTGGCCTTCTCGGTGTCCTTGTCCTTGTTGTAGGCGTAGCCCCAGGCGGCGAGGAAGTTCCAGCGCCCGCCCGCCGAGGTCTTCGGGTTCGGGGTGATCACCTTCACGTCCGGCTTCACGAGGTCGTCCCAGTCCTTGACGCCCTTCGGGTTGCCCTTGCGCACGAGGAACACCACCGTCGAGGTGTAGGGCAGGCCCTGGTTCGGCTGCTTCGCGCGCCAATCCGCCGGGATCTTCTTCGTCAGCCGCGCGATCGCGTCGATGTCGGAGGGGATCCCGAGGGTCACCACGTCCGCGTCGACGCCGTCGATCACCGTGCGGGCCTGCGCGCCCGAGCCGCCATGCGAGGCGCGCACCGTCACGGTCTCGCCGGTCTTGGCCTTCCACTCCTCGGCGAAGGCCGCGTTGATGTCGCGGTAGAGTTCCCGCGTCGGATCGTAGGACACGTTCAGGAGCGCGCTGTCGGCTGAGGCCGGAGACGCGAGCGGGAGCGCGGTGAGGGCGGTCGCGGCGAGGCAGGCGGCGACCCGGAGGCTCGGGAGGAGGCCCGTCCGCCCAGGGCGCCGGCTCCGCGTCAGGCTGTGCTCGCTCACGTCTGTCTACTCCGCCACAATGGTCCGAGACGGGAGGCACGGCCCGGCCGCTCCTCCGCGGCCCCGGTTGTCGTTCGTTTTAAAGAACGTTGTCAAGCGAGCTGGGCCGAAGCCCGAGTCCCGCTTTGCCGCATACGTAGCACGAGTTGCGTCCGAGACCGGATAGGTCAGGGCGATGCAAAAAGATTATTCCTTTCAACGCCTGGAGACAGAGAAGGATCGCATTGTTTCGGAGGAGTTCTTTAGAAAGAACGTTCTGGCGATCACGAAGCGGTGCTGCCCGGAATGCGTCCGGCGCGGACGGGGGCCCGCGCCATGACATGGCCACCTCGGGCGCGGAGAACGGGCTCGTGCGGGGTGGGACCGAAGAATCAGGCCTTCAGGTATCCGGCTGCCGCCAGGTCGGCCGCGATGGTCTCGGCGAGCCGCGCCTGCAGCCGGTCGTCGGGCGCGTGGTCGGGCTGCGGCGCCGGAATCGTCCGGAGGGCGGGCCCCGACCCGCGCGGAGCGGGCGTCGGCGCGGCGGATTCCGCCGAGCGCAGGAACCCGAGGCCGAGCAGGCTCGAGGCTGCCAGAATCGCGTCGCCGATCGACGTCACCATCGCCGTCCCCTTCGGTCGCCGGAGCCGTCCGGCATCATGAACGAAACCTTAACCGAATTGCGGCGGTTCCGGGGGCGGGGCGCCGCGCCCGCATTCCGCGTCCCGGTGTGGCGCGGAGGTCGCGTGGCGCCCCTGCATCGCCGTCAACCTTGTCGCGCGATCGAGCCCCGGCGGGGCCTCAAAACACGGGCGCGGGGCCCGGCTTGCGGCTAGAAGGCGGCGGCGCGCAGAGCGCCCCAGGATCCCCAGGCCAGACACCCCGCCATGACCGTGATCGCCCTCGTCCTCGCCGGCAACCTGATGCTCGCCGGCCTGTTCTCCCTCGTCGCCGTCGCCCTCGACTGAACCGTCCGTCCGCAACGCGAAACGCCCGGCCGGCGGGTGCCGGTCCGGGCGTTTCGCGTGGGGGACCCGGCGTCGGGCGGCGCGTCAGGATTTGCGCGGATCGAGCCGGGCGAGCAGCGCTTCGAGGCGGGCCCCGACCGGGGCGGACAGGGTCTCGGCGTAGAGAGCCTGCAGGCTGCGGCCGAGATGCCGGCGCACGCTCGGGCTCAGGGGCGCGACGGTCGGCGTCTCCGCCCTCCGGTCCATCTGCAGCTTCGGCGTCGCCATCGGAACCTCACGCGGTCGAGGGCTCATGGTGGCGTCCGCGTGGTTAAGGAACGGTGAGCGCGGCGGAACAAACCGTCGGGGAATGCTGTGGATTACGTTGACCGTATTTCCCAGTAACCTGCCTCTTCACCCAAACACCGCGGTCGGCCTGAAGCGCTGCGTCGCGAATACTGGCGTGATTTCGGGAGAATTTTCGAGGATCTCGGCGTGACGCCACGGATCGTCATCATTGAGAACGGGTCCGGAATCGCTCGGACGCCGGCGGGCCGGCCCGATCTTCTGACGCGCCGGTGGTGATGCGCAGGCGCGCGTCCCGACGCCCGCATCGACCGGGCCCCGGTCCCGGCGGAGGCCACCCGAGGCCTTAATCGGCCCAGCGCGGCGCGCGCTTCTGCAGGAAGGCGTCGATGCCCTCGGCCGCATCGTCGAGCATCATGTTCCGGGTCATCACCCCGGCCGCGTAGGCGTAGGCCGCCTCGAGATCGAGCGCGCCCTGGGCCGCGAAGGCTGCCTTGCCGAGGGCGAGCACGCGGCGGGACTTGGCGGCGATCCGCTCGGCCATGGCCCGGGCCGCCCCTTCCAGCTCCGTCCCCGGGACCACCCGGTTGACGAGGCCGATGCGGTGCGCCTCGGCGGCATCGATCGGCTCGCCGAGGAGCAGCATCTCGAGGGCCGCCTTGCGCCCCACCGCCCGCGAGAGCGCGACCATCGGCGTCGAGCAGAACAGCCCGATCTGGACGCCGGGGGTGGCGAAGCGCGCGTCCGCGGCACAGAGGGCGAGGTCGCAGGTCGCCACGAGCTGGCAGCCCGCCGCGGTGGCGATGCCGTGGACCTGCGCGATCACGGGCTGGGGCAGGCGGGTGATCGTCAGCATCAGCCGCGAGCAGGCCCGGAACACCGCCTCCACCGCCGCCGGCCCCGCGCCCCGCATCTCCTTGAGGTCGTGCCCGGCGCAGAAGGCCGGCCCGGCGCCCCGGAGGATCACGGCCCGGACGCCGGACTCGGCCGCGATGGCGTCGAAGGCGTCCTGCAGGGCCGCCATCAGGGCCATCGAGAGGGCGTTGCGGGCCTCGCCCCGGTTGAGCGTCAGGGTGGCGATGCCGTCGCGCTCCTCCCGCAGGAGGAGCGCGGGGGCAGGCACGGCGGAGATCTGGGCGGCGGGCATCGGGGCGGCTCCTCTGCGCGGGTTGGGCGCCCGCATTCCCCCTGAGACCTAGCACGCCGCGTCCGCGGCGGGACGCCCCGGGCCGTGGCGGGGGCAAGGTACGGTTGCGCGCAAGCCTTCTCGATTGCCGGCGCGGCGCCCCGGCCTCAAGCTCGGGCTTGGCCGCCTCACGCTCAGGCTCGGCCGATCCGCGCCGGTGAGGGGAGAGGCAGTTCATGGCCGCGCTGAGCCCGAAAGCCTATCTCGACCTCTCGAACTGGACCTATTTCAGCGGCATGCCGACGTCCGGCTCCCTGGGGGACGGGCTGACGGCGTTCCCGGTCGCGGCGAACCACTATGATTCGCGCAACGACTACGACGCATTCCGCAAGGCCTCCGGCTTCTACGGCGCGGCCTACGCGTCCGGGACGGGGACCGACAGGACCATCCTGATCGGCTTCGAGGGGACCAATCTCGGCATCCTGCCCCAGCAGCCGGAATTCGCCGTGGCGCAGATCTTCGCGGACCTCGCGCTCTACAAGGGCGAGCTGCCCCAGGCCCTCTCGGACGCCCTCGCCTTCACCCGATCCGTCATCGCCACGGCGGAGAGCCAGGGCATCCCGCGGGCGAACATCGTCATCACCGGGCACTCCCTCGGCGCGGCCGAGGCCGAGTACGTCGCGGCCCAGACCGGGCTCACGGGCATCACCTACGGGACTCCCGGGCTCTCGACGGATTTCGTGCCGCCGGGCGCCAGCGGGCTGCTCACCAACTACGTCGAGCGGGGCGATCCGGTCGGGAACTACGCCAACGGCTTTCCCCTGCCGGTCGAGACGTTCTTCCTCTATAGCGACCGGATCGCGCATTACGGCTCGGTGCGCTACCTCGGCGACATCGCGGAGGCGGCGCCGCTCGTGGCGGCCGGCCTCGCCTACGCCGATCCGGACCTGCGCCCCGAGGCGCTGGCGACCTTCGCGGTCCAGGCCGCCCTGTTCCACCGGCTCTCGGCCTACAGGGAGGACCTGTTCCCGAACCAGCCGGGCGTGGCCGGGCCCGCCTGGATGGACAGCTACACGGGCGCCGATTACCTGCGCATCGTCTCGGGCGTCCTCGGCGACGGCAAGCCCCTGGTCGACGACGTCTTCTACTACGTGGCCAATCCCGACGTGTTCGAGGCCCGGGTCGAGCCGGAGGCGCATTACGCGGCCTCGGGCTGGCGGGAGGGGCGGGACCCGAACGCCTACTTCTCGACGGTCGGCTACCTGGCGGCGCAGGGCGACGTGCGGGCGGCCGGGCTCGACCCCCTGGCGCATTACGACGCGAACGGCTGGCGGGAGGGCCGCGACCCCGGCGCCAACTTCGACAACGAGCTCTACCTCCGGGCCAACCCGGACGTGCGGGCGGCGGGCCTCGATCCCCTCGCGCATTTCCTGCAATCCGGACAGGCCGAGGGGCGCCAGGCCTACGCGGCGATCGGCCGGGCCGCCGACATCGGCGGGGCCTTCGACCCGGAATTCTACCTCCTCGCCAACCCGGACGTGGCCAGGGCGGCCATTGCGGCGGGCGGCGACGCCGAGGCCTTCGCGCTCCGGCATTTCGCCGATCACGGCTGGCGGGAGGGCCGCGACCCGAACGCCCTGTTCGACACCTCGGCGTATCTGGCCGAGAACCCCGACGTGGCGCGGGCCGGGATCAATCCCTTGACGCATTACGACACGATCGGCTTCCGGGAGGGCCGGGACCCCTCCGCGGCCTTCGACACGTCGGCGTATCTGGCGGCCTATGCCGACGTCGCCCGGGCGGGGCTCGACCCGCTCCAGCACTACCTGCAATTCGGGGCGCTCGAGGGGCGCAGCACCTTCGCGGGGGCGTGAGTCCCGGACGCCACCCGCCGCGCCCGGGACGGTCTGGGGAGCCCGGCCGGCCGGAATCGTTTCGCGCGGACCCGCACGCCAGGGGGTCGATCACTCGCCCAGGACGACGCCCTCGAAGAGGTGGCGCCCGAGGGGATCCATGCGGAAGCCGCCGACGCCGCGGCGCAGCGCCATGTGGACGACGGTGTGGGCGAGGGGCGCCCAGGGCGCCTCCCGCAGCATGATCGCCTGCCCCCGGACGTAGAGCGCCCGGCGGGCCGGCGCATCGGCGGTGCGCCGCGCCGCCTGGATCAGGGCGTCGTATTCGGGATCGCACCAGCGGGCGAGGTTCGCCCCGCCGGGGGCCGCCGCCTTGCAGCCCAGCAGCACGTTGAGGAAGTTGTCCGGGTCGCCGTTGTCGCCGGTCCAGCCGTACAGCATCGCCTGCGGCACGCCCCCGTAGAGGGCGGCCCGATAGGCGCTCCAGGGCTCGGTGACGAGGCGCGCCCGGATGCCGACGCGGGCGAGGTCGGCCTGGATCATGTCGGCGACGCGCCGGCCGTCCGGATTGTAGGGCCGGCTCACCGGCGGGTACCAGAGGTCGGTCTCGAAGCCCTCGGGGTGGCCGGCCTCCGCGAGCAGCCGCAGGGCCTCGGCCCGGTCGTAGGCGATCTCGGGCAGGTCCGCGTCGGCGGCCCAGAGGCCGGGGGGCAGGGGGCCGCGCGCCGCGAGGCCGGCCACCCCGTAGGCGCCCTCCACGATGGCGCGCCGGTCGATCGCCAGGTTGATGGCTCGGCGCACCCGGACGTCGTCGTAGGGGGGCTTGCGGGTGTTGAGGGCGAGGTAGGAGACGTTGAGCTCGGCCTTGGCGTCGAGGATCAGGTTCGGGTCGGCCTCGATCCGGGCGAGGTCCGTCGGCGCCGGGAAGGCCATGACGTGGCACTCGCCGGCCTTGAGCTTGGCGAGCCGCACCGCCGGGTTCGGGGTGATCGAGAAGACGAGGCCGTCGATCGGCGCGAGGCCGGGCTGTGCCGCCTCGGGCCGGCGCCAATACGGCTCGAAGGCCCGGTAGCGCACGGTGATGTCGGGTTTGTAGCCGGCGAACACGAAGGGGCCCGTGCCGATCGGCTCCTGCGCCAGGGCGTCCTTCGCGCCGGTCTCCGCGAGGGCCTCGGCGTACTCGGCCGATTGGATCGACGCGAAGGCCTGGGCGAGGTTCGCCAGGAAGGTCGCGTCGGGCTCCTTCAGGCGGAAGCGCACCGTTCGGGGATCGGGCGCGTCGATCGCCTCGATCAGGTCGGCGAGGCCGAGGTCGCGGAAATAGGCGAAGCCGCCCTGTCCGTGGAACGGGTGGTCGGGCTTCCACTGGCGCAGGAACGAGAACAGCACGTCGTCGGCGTCGAGCGGGCGCCGCGGTCGGAAGCGCGCGTTCTCGTGGAAGCGCACCCCCTCGCGCAGGGTGAAGTCGTAGGTCCGCCCGTCCTCCGACACCCGCCAGGATTCGGCCAGGGCGGGCCGGATCACGGTCGAGCCCGGGGCGAACTCCACCAGCGTGTTGAACATCTGCCAGGTCGCGTTCATGGCCGTCGTGGTGGTCACCCGGGCGGGATCGAGGGATTCCGGGTTGCCCTCCGAGCAGAACACCAGGGTCTTGGCCGAGGCAGGCCCGGGCAGGGCCGCCGGAACGGCCGCGAGGATCGCCGCGAAGGCGAGCCGGGCCGGGCGCCCGGGACGGCGCGTCGTCCGCCGCCGCATCATCCGGCCACCGAGGCGAGCGCCGGGCGCTCCGCCGCCCGGATCGCGGCCGGGAACTCGACGCGCAGGCAGGTGCCCTCCCCGGGCCGGCTCGTGACCGTGATGCGGCCGCCGAGCTTGGCGGTGACGAGGTTGTGGACGATGTGCATGCCGAGCCCCGTGCTGCCGCGCGAGCGGGCGGTGGTGAAGAACGGGTCGAAGATCCGCTCCAGGTTCTCGGGCGGGATGCCGCGCCCGTCATCGGCGATCTCGAGGCGGATCAAGCCGGCGCCGGCCTCGGACACGCTCACCCGGATCGTGCCGGGCCGGCCCGCCGCGAAGCCGTGCACCACCGCGTTGGTGATGCCGTTCGTCACCACCTGCGCCAGCGCCCCCGGATTGGTGTCGACCGTGAGCGGCGGGCAGGTCCGGGCGATGCCGTGGCCGCCCTGGCGCAGGAGGGGCTTCAGGCTCGCCAGCAGCTCGTCGAGCCAGGTGTCGAGGGCGAAGCGGCGCTGCTCGTCGCTGACCCGGTCGACCGCCACCTGCTTGAAGCCGTGGACGAGGTCGGCCGCCCGCGCCAGATTGGTGCAGAGCAGGGCCGCCCCCTCCTGCACCCGCTCGACGTAGTGGGTCAGGCGCGAGCGCGAGAGCTGGCCGGAGGCGAGCGTCGCCTGGAAGGCGCCGGTCTCGTCGCGCACCACCGTGGCGGTGGTGAGCGCGAGGCCGAGCGGGGTGTTGATCTCGTGGGCGACGCCGGCCACGAGCTGGCCGAGGGAGGCGAGCTTCTCGGCCCGGATCAGGTCGGCCTGGGCCTGGCGCAGGTCGAGGAGGGCGGCGTCGGCCTGGTCCTTGGCGCGCCGCAGCGCCTGCTCGCGCCGGGCGATCTCGGTGACGAAGAAGTTGGTGGCGCGGGCGATGTCGCCGAGCTCGTCGCCCCGGCGCAGGCCGCTCACCAGCCCGCCCGCCGGGTTGGCCGCGAGCGCGATCATGTCCCCCTGGAGCTGGCGCAGCGGCGTCGTGATGGCGCGCGCCACCGCCAGCGCCACCAGGGTGCCGATGAGCAGCCCCGCCGCCGCCCCCGCGAGCAGGATCTGCCGGATCGAGGCACCGAAGCGCTCGGCATCGCCCACGAAGGCGTCGTTGAGGTTCTGGGCGCTGGCGCTCATGGCGGCGGCGAGGCCGTCCATGTCGGCGAGCATCTCGGTCTGGCGCCGCAGCCCGTCGAGGGTGGTGGTCAGGCGCTTGCGCCAGCCGTCGACCGCGTCGATCATCTCGGCCTGGATCAGGGGCGAGATCGGCAGGGCGGCGGTCTTGGCGGAGAGCCGCTCGCCCTCCGCCAGCATCGCCCGGGCGGCGGAGGCGTCGCGGCGCACCAGGGCGTCGGCGGTGCGCTGCCCGAGCCGGAGCGTCGTCACCGCGATGTTCTGCGTCGCCTGCTCGGTCTCGTTGGCCTCGATCGCGTAGGTGAGGAGCTGCGCCACCTCCTCGTGCAGGGTGCGCTGCCCCGAGGAATCGATCTTGAGCAGGCGCTCGCCCCAGGCCGCGAGGCCGGGCGCGGCCCCGCTCGCCTCGGCGGCGGCGAGCCCCTCGAGCTCGCCGGCCTCGCGCCCGCGCCCCTGCGCCCGCAGGGCGGCGGCAAGGCCCCGGGCCGCCTCGCGCAGGCGCGCCACGTCGCGGGCGAATTCGAGGGGCGGCGCGCTCTCGCGGCGCGCCCGGTCGAGGGCGATCTCGGCGGCGCTCGCCCGCATGTCGTTGATCCCGGCGAGCACGTCGCGGGTGGCGCTCAGGCGCTGCACCTTCTCGCTGAGCGAGCGCACGAGGTCGGCGTTCGAGGCCTGCTGGCGCAGGCGCGCCCGGTCGGCGAGCTCGATCAGGCGCCCGGCCCGGGTCGCCATCTCGGCGATCAGCCCGTCATTCTCGCGGGTGACGCGGATGAAGGCCCGCATCCGGGCGACGTAGCGGTCGAGGGCGCCCTTGGCGGAGGCGATGCGGGCGGTCTGGTCGGCGGTGCGCACGTAGGCCTTGAGGGCGTCGAGCCCGGTCCCGGCCTCCCCGGTGAGCGCCAGGAAGCGCTCCGCATGGGCCGCGCGGTCGCCGGCGCGCGCCTCGACGTAATCGTCCCGCACCATCCGGGCGAGCGCCAGGACGCGGTCGACCTGGCCGGCCACCACGGCGCCGCCGCGGGCGCGCTCCTCCTGCGCCAGGAGGAGCCAGCCCGCCAGCGCGATCGCGGCCGCGATCAGGATCGGGACGCCGCCGACGAGGAGGATCTTCCGGCCGACCCGCATCAAGGCTCCTCGCGCAACGCCCGACCGCCGCCCCGCCCGTTCCGGCGTGCCGATCCGGGCGCAGAGGCTGCGCCGGGCCTGCGGGCGAGACCCGGGCTGCGTCGCCGAGCCGTGACGCCAGTGTAAATCGTTCGCGGGAGCGGGCAAGCGCGCGCCGAAACCTCGATTCGTAAGCCGGTCTGCTCCGGCGCTGGACCCGGAACCTTGGGGCCGCGCGCTTTCGCGGCCTCAGGGCGTGACGAGGGTCTTGCGCGTGACCTTCGGCGACCCGCAGCGATCGGGACCTGGACCTTTCAGGTGGCGCGCGCCCTTGCCCGAAGACTTCGCGCCGGATCGATTCGGGTCGTCCTTGCTCGGGCCGAGCTTGTCGGCGCCGCGCGAGGACTGGCCGAGGGGTTTGCCGAGGTTTCTGCCGAGGTTCCTGCCGCTGCCCGGGGACGTGGCGCGGCCGGCCGGCGCGGTGGCCGCCGGTCCGGCGCCGAAGCGCACGGCCAGGCTCGGGCGGTCCGGCGCCGGCGCGGACCGCCCGTGCAGGATGTCGCGCAGGCGCGCGAGGCCGTCCGGGTCGGCGTTGAGGAAGTCTTCCGAGAAGTGGGACATGGTGAACGTCCGAATCCTGGGCGGGGCGCCGTCAGCCTGCGGCCGCGCCCGTTGCGGGCGGCCTCAGGAATTGCTTCGAATTGCGCCGACCTCGCCGATTGCGAGGATCCTCAGCGCTGCCCGGGCACCCGGACCGGCTGCGCCGGATCGCCGAGGGCGATGATCCGCACCGGACGGGCGCCGGACGCGGCCGTGCAGGCGGCCGGGACGTAGGGCCACGCGGCCTGCCGGCAGGCACCGGCCTCTGCGGGAAGTGCCGGCGCGGCGGCAGGCTGCGCGGTGGCAGAGGCCGCGGCGGCAGTCGCCGCGACGCCAGTCGCCGCGATCGCCGGAGCCTTGCCGGCGGCCGGCATCGCCAGGGTCAGGCCGGCGGCGAGGCCCGTCGCCAGGACGGCGCTGACGCAGCTCAGTGGAACGAAGATCGACATGACACACCCTCCCGGCTTCGTTGAGCCGTTCCCGACGCCCCGTCTAAGGGGCCTGCATGTCCGCAGTTTTGCGTCGCGCGTCACAGGATCCGGGGATCGGGCCCGAAATGTTGCGTCGCCGGCTCCCGACGCAACATGAGGCGCGGGGAGGCGGCGCCCGCTGAGGCAATTCGCCGAAGGGAGCGGGCGGGATGCGCCCTTGGTGGCGGTGGCGGCCTGATCTATCTCGGATTCCGATCGGAAGCGGCTCCGCAGAGGCCGCTCGCGAGAACGAGGAAACCGCCCAGGATGCGCCGCTTCATCACCCCCGCCCTCGGCCTCGCCGCAGGGCTCGCCGCCGCGCTGCCCGCGCAGGGCCAGATCCGCAACGCGCCGGCCCCCCGCGCGCTCGAATTCGCCGCCTACATCTTCGCGGCCTCGAATGTCTGCGGCTACCGCATCGGCACCGAGCAGTTCGACGCGCTCCTGGCCAAGCAGAACACCCGCTCGGAGGATGTCAGCCCGCGCGGCCCCTTCGGCGCCCGGGTCCAGACCATGTTCGCCCTGATGTCGAACCAGATGGCGCTCAACCGCGAGCAGGCCTGCCTGGCGGTGGCGGGCGAGTACGGCCCCGAGGGCAACGTCGCCAGGAACGTCCTGCTGCCGGCGGGCGCCGCGCCGCCCGCCCCCGACGGCTCGGCGGCCAAGCCCGCCGGCGAGGCGCCTCCAGCCAATGCGCCCGCCGGCGAGGCGCCTCTTGCCAACAAGCCCGCCGGCGAGGCGCCTCCTGCCAACAAGCCGCCGCAGTAGAAATCCGGCGCGGGCTCGGCCCGGCCGTCGGCGCCTGCTAAGACGGGCGCCGGAGAGCCCGCAGAGACGTCCACCCGCCAGGGACAGCCCCGATGCCCGAGCCCGACGCCCTCGAACCGTTCCGCACGCTCCTCGGCGCGGGGGGCGTGCTCACGGCGCCGGACATGCTGGCGCGCTACACCCTGGACCATCGCGAGCTGATGCGGGGCGAGACGCCGGCCGTCCTGCGGCCGCGCTCGGTCGAGGAGGTCCAGGGGCTGGTGCGGCTCGCGCGGCGGCACGGCTACGGCCTCGTGCCCCAGGGCGGCAATACCGGCTATGTCGGCGGCGCGACGCCGGAGCCCGGGCGGCACCAGCTCGTGGTCAGCCTCGAGCGCATGACCCGGATCCGCGCGGTCGATCCCCTCAACTTCACCCTCGCCTGCGATGCGGGCGCGATCCTGGCGGACGCGCAGGCGGCGGCGGCCGCGCAGGACCTGCTCCTGCCCCTCAGCCTCGGCTCGGAGGGCAGCTGCCGCCTCGGCGGCAATCTCGGCACCAATGCGGGCGGCCTGCAGGTGCTGCGCTACGGCATGACCCGCGACCTCGTCCTCGGGCTCGAGGTGGTGCTGGCGGACGGCAGCCTGTTCTCCGACATGCGCCACCTGCGCAAGAACAACATCGGCACCGATCCGAAGCAGGTCTTCATCGGTGCCGAGGGGACGCTCGGCATCGTCACCGGGGTGGTGCTGAAGCTGTGGCCGGCGCAGGGCTTCCGGGCGACCGCCTGGCTGCAGCTCGCCGAGGGCGCGCCGCTGCCCGAGATCGCCGCCCTGGTGCGCCGCGAGACCGCCGACCTCGCCACCACCTTCGAGCTGATCTCGGCCTCCTCCCTCGCCCTCGTGGCGGAGATGCGCGGCGCCCCGATCGGCCTGAGGACGGGCCCGGGCGGCGCGGTGCTCCTCGAGCTGCAGGCCTCCTCCGCCCGCATCCCCCTCGACGACGTGCTGATGGGGACCCTCGAGCTCCTGATGGAGCAGGGTTGGGTCGAGGACGCCATCCTGGCGCAATCCGAGGCGCAGCGGCGCGAGATGTGGACGATCCGCGAGACGATCCCGGAGGGCGAGAAGCACGCGGGCGGCTCGTTCAAGCACGACATCGCGGTGCCGGTCTCCCGGCTGACGGACTTCCTGGAGCAGGGCGGCCGGCTGCTGGCGGAGCGCCTGCCCGCGGTGCGCCTGTCCTTCTACGGCCATGTCGGCGACGGCAACATCCACTACAATCTCGTGGTGCCGAAGGGGCAGGACCGCCTCGCCTTCAGCCGCACGGTCGAGGCCGGCATCGCCCACGACCTCTACGCCATCGCCCTCGCGCTCGGCGGCAGCTTCAGCGCCGAGTACGGCATCGGCCGCTTCAAGCGCGACCTCCTCGCGCGCTACACCGACCCGACCCGCCGCGCCCTCATGGCCACGCTGAAGCGCGGCCTCGACCCGGACGGGGTGATGAATGCGGGGGCGATGCTGGGGGAGGAATAGGAGGGAGGGATCGCGAGAGTCCCGGCCGCGGGGCTCGGATCCGGGCCGCGCGGCCGGGGCCCCTCACGCCTGCGGCAGGTCCGGGGTGATGCCGAGGGCGTCGAGGCCCTCGTCGAGGAGGTCGCCGGCATCCGGGGAGCCCAGGAGCTCGTGCGCGGCGCCCTCGCCCGCGGCCTCGCGCTCGCGGGCGAAGCGGACGGCCTCGCCCCATTCCTCCGGCTCCATGTCGCCGCGCCCGACATAGAGCAGTGCCAGCAGGTCGGCGCGCTCGTCGTCGTTGAGGCCGGCGATCATGCCGCGCACCTCCTCCTCGGTGGCGTCGTCGGTGCCCGAGACGAGGACGTCGGTGGAGCCGTCGTCGATCGGGTTCGAGCCCGAATCCGGATCGGTCGCGCCTTCCTTCACGTCGATCGCCCGCAGCCGCAGGATGATCTCGGTGACCTTGTCGACGGCGATGTCCATGGGCGGCTCCTGATGCGTGTGGGCCGAACGGGCCCGGCGCACCGACAACACCTGAGGGCCGAAGCGGTTCGGCGGACCGCCCGCATCTTCGCCGGACCCGCGGTTCAGTAGGCATCGCGGGCGTCCCGGTCCTTTTCGCTGAGGGGGCGGCGCGCTAACTCGGCAGTCGTGTCGATTGCCCGTCCTGCCGCAGCCCGCCCCCGCCCGCCCCGCGTCGTCTCGGCGGGTCTCCTCCTCGGGATGGCGGCGCTCGTCCCCTCGGCCCGGGCGCAGGGGGACGCGGCGCCGACCTGCTTCCTCACCGGCGGCGGGGCCCTGGAGATCTGCCGCGGCGGGGGCGAGGCCGAGGGCGTGTTCTTCACGCCCCGTCCCTGCGAGTTCGCCGGCAACGTGCAGCTCCTGCGCCTCACCGGCGCGAAGGGCGCGCCGGGGCCGCTCCAGGCGGTGTACCAGGGCGAGACGCCGACCGAGGCCCGCCGCCGGGGCGAGTCCTGCGAGGCGCGGCGCGCGACGACCCCCCTCGACGGCGGCTCCGTGCGCTCAGGCCGCCTTCCCGAGCAGCTCGCCACCACGATGCCGCCGACCCGCCACCGGCTCTGGGAGATGGCCCGCGCGCTCACCCGTCCGGAAAGCCGCGCCGAGACCCGCGCCGAGCGTCGGCGCGGCAAGCGTGGAGGCGGGCGCGGCGAGACCGCGGCGCCCCCCGCGCCGGCGGTCGAGGGGATCGCGGCCCGCAACCCGATGGTGATCACCGGCCGCGACTGGGCCGGCGACGAGTATTACTACGTGTTCCTGCTCGCCACCGCGCCGACCGAGGGCGGCAACCGCCACGTGCTGATCCAGGCGCGCACCTACGATTTCGAGCGCTTCGACATCCGCAGCCGCGAGGACGCGGACAAGGCGGGCGCGGACAAGGCGGGCGGGGGCAGGGAGCCTCCGGGCCGGGCCGGGACCCCGGCGGCGGAAGCCCTCGTCTGGGCGCCCTTCATGCCGGAAACCGAGGACAGGCCCCGCCGCCGCGCCCGCGGGGGCGACAACCCGAGCCCGAGCGCCGTGCTCGACGCGGCGGGCCAGCCCGTTATCGCCAATTGCACCGGCCAGGGCTTCGACACCCACGGCCTCGTCGGCTCGATCAGCGTGGTCGATCAGGTCTACCACTACTTCTACACCGATGTGCTGCCGGCCGATTGCAACGAGCCGGTGCTGAAGCGGCGCCTCGGCCTCTACCTGCGCACCAGCCGCGACCTCGCGGGCGACCGGGTCTGGTCGGCCCCGCGCCTCGTGGCCGAGCCGCTGCCGGTCCAGAGCCTCGTGCGGGTCGCCAAGGCCAAGGGGATGGACCGCTGGGCCGTGTCCTACAGCTGCAGCCGCCCCGCCAACGCGCCGGGCGGGCCGGTCGCGGATCTCTGCGTGCAGTACACGCCCGACCTCTCGGTCGGCGCGCTCGCGGGCCTGACCTGGTACGCCGAGCCCGTGACGGCGATGCGCTCGCCGGCCTATCTCGGCCTGCGCTCGGGCGGCGACGGCAGCGGGCGCTTCGGGCGGGCCCAGCATTTCTGGATGACCGACCGCTACGGCAACCTCGACACCCCGGCGAGCTTCCCCGCCAAGGCCGGCTTCCTGACCTGGCTCGACCGCCTCGCCCCGGGCCAGGACGGCACCGGCGCCTCGACGGTGTTCGGCCGCCCGGTCTACTGGGGCACCTGGTCGGTGCGGCAGGTGGGCGCGAAGTGAGCCCGGCGCCGTCGACCGGGCCCGCCCCTGCTCTTGGCAGTCCCGCCCCGAGCCTGTACCCCACCGCCACGCAACCGGGTGAGAAGGCTTGAGGCATGCGGCTCGTCGTGGTGGGCGCCGACGGGCGCATGGGGCGGATGCTGATCCGTGCGGTGGCGGAATCCGAGGGCTGCACCCTGTCGGGGGCGATCGAGCGCGAGGGCTCGCCGGCGCTCGGGCAGGATGCCGGGACGCTCGCCGGGCTCCAGCCCCTCGGCGTCCCCGTCACGGACGATCCGCTGCCGGTCTTCGCCGCGGCCGAGGGCGTCCTCGACTTCACGACGCCCGCCGCCACCACGTTCTTCGCCGAACTCGCCGCGCAGGCCCGGATCGTGCACGTGGTCGGCACCACGGGCCTCGCGGAGGCCGACCTCCGGAAGCTCGCGGCGGCGGCCCACCACGCCCGCATCGTGCGCTCGGGCAACATGTCCCTCGGCGTGAACGTGCTGGCGGGCCTCGTGCGCAGGGTCGCGGCGGCGCTCGGCGAGGAGTTCGACATCGAGATCGTCGAGATGCACCACCGCATGAAGGTCGACGCCCCCTCCGGCACCGCGCTGCTCCTCGGGGAGGCGGCGGCCGAGGGGCGCGGCGTGAGCCTGCCCGAGGTCCGGGTCTCCACCCGCGACGGGCATACGGGGGCGCGCCGCCCCGGCGATATCGGCTTCGCCGCCCTGCGGGGCGGCACGGTGGTGGGCGACCACAGCGTCACCTTCGCGGGGCCGGGGGAGCGCATCACCCTCAGCCACCACGCCGAGGATCGCGGCATCTTCGCCCGGGGCGCCGTGCGGGCGGCGCAGTGGGCGTTCCCGCAGGCGCCGGGCCTCTACGGCATGACAGACGTGCTCGGCCTGTAACCGCCCCCAAGCTTGGGCGCCGGTCGAGGCTCTGCTAGAGCCGGCATCATCCGGCTCCCGGCCTCCGGCGCGAAGCCGTTCGGATCACACAAGGAATCGTCCCGATGGACCGCCTGCTCGTCCTCGCTCGCCACGGCCAGAGCGAGTGGAACCTGAAGAAGCTGTTCACCGGCTGGCGGGACCCGGACCTGACGGATCTCGGCGTCGAGGAGGCGCGCCAGGCCGGGCGCTGGCTCAAGGACCAGGGATACGGCTTCGACGTCGCCTTCACGTCGAACCTGAAGCGGGCGCAGCGCACCTGCTCGCTGATCCTCGGCGAGATGGACCTCTCCGACATCGAGGTGGTGCGCTCGCAGGCCCTGAACGAGCGCGATTACGGCGACCTCGCCGGGCTCAACAAGGACGATGCCCGCGACCGCTGGGGCGCCGAGCAGGTGCACCAATGGCGCCGCTCCTACGACGTGCCCCCGCCCGGCGGCGAGAGCCTCAAGGACACCGCCGCGCGGGTCCTGCCCTACTACATCGAGACCATCCTGCCCCGCGTGATGGGGGGGGACCGGGTCCTGATCGCCGCCCACGGCAACTCGCTGCGCGCCCTCGTGATGGTGCTCGACCGGATGACCCCCGCCACCATCGCGGGGCTCGAGATCGCCACCGGCATCCCGCTGGTCTACCGGCTCAAGGCCGACACCACCGTGCTGATGAAGACGGTGCTGGAGCGCGACATCGATCAGGAATGAGGGGCGCATGGCCGGGGCCGTCGCGCTCGCGCCGGGGCTGATCCACCATCCGGGCTGCCTCGATGCCGGCGCCCGCGCGGATCTCGCCCGGGAGCTCGCGACGGCGCTCGCGCTGGCGCCCCCCGTGACGCCCCGGATGCCGCGCACCGGCCGGCCGTTCTCCGTGCGGATGACGAATTGCGGCCCCCTCGGCTGGGTCTCGGACGAGGCCGGCTACCGCTACCAGCCGCACCATCCCGAGACCGGGGCGCCCTGGCCGGCGATCCCCCCGACCGCCCTCGCGGCCTGGGCGGCCCTGTCCGGCTACGAGGCCCCGCCGGAGGCCTGCCTCGTCAACCTCTACGCCCCGGGCGCCCGGATGGGCCTGCACCAGGACCGGGACGAGCGCGACCTCGCCGCGCCCGTCCTGTCCCTCTCCCTCGGGGCGCCGGCCCTGTTCCGCTACGGCGGCCTGCGGCGGGGCGACCCGACCCGCTCGGTGCGGCTCCGGCCGGGCGACGCGGTGGTGATCGGCGGGGCCGCGCGCCTGATCTTCCACGGGATCGACCGCATCCTCGCGCCGGAGTCCGACCTTCCGGGTCTGCTGGAGGCCGGCCGTCCCGATCCGCCGGAGGCCCTGCTGCCCGGCATCCTGCCCCCCGGCGGACGTTGCAATCTGACGCTGCGGCGCGTGAACCCGCCGCGGGGCGGGGCCCCCGCTTGACACCGGGCCGGGAGGCGCCGACCCATCGCAACGGAGGACGCCCCGCGGGGCGGCCGAACAAGCCCCCGGCGGAACCGGGGCTCACGCGGAGAACCTGTCCGATGCGGTTGCGTCACGCCCTGTCTCCCGTCGCGCGTCCGCTGGCGGCGCTCGGCCTCCTCGCCGCCCTGTCGGGGGCGGGGGCCGCGGGCGAGCCGATCTACCCCTCGGGCTCCCGCTTCGGCTTCGAGCCCCCCTCCGACATGGCGCCCTCGCGCCGCTTCGCGGGCTTCGAGCGCAAGGAGGGCGGCGCCACCGTCTCGGTGGTCGAGCTGCCGCCCTCGGCCTACGCGGATCTCGAGAAGAACTTCACGGACGAGAACCTGAAGAGCCAGGGCTTCGTGGTGGAGAAGCGCGAGCCGATCAAGGTCGGGGGCGCCGACGCGCTGCTCTATACCGGCGAGCAGCCGGCCGAGAGCACCGGCGGCCAGCCGATCCGCAAGTGGCTGCTGCTCGTGGGCGAGGTCAGCGTGACGGGCCTCGTCATCGCCCAGGCGCTCCCCGACGCGGAGACCGAGGAGACCATGCGCGGCATGGTGACGGGCCTCACCATCCGCCCGGCGCTCAGCCTCGACCAGCAGGTCGATGCCCTGCCGTTCCGCATCACCGACCCGGCGGGCTTCCGGCCGGTGCGGGTGCTCGCCGGCAACTCGGTGCTGCTGACGCAGGGGCCGAAGGACCAGATGTCGAACCTGGAGCAGCCGATCCTGGTGCTGGCCCAGGCGGTGCAGCCGCCGCCGAGCGCCGAGCAGCGCGACGGCTTCGCCCGCGCGGCGCTCTACGCCAACCAGACCATGAAGGATTTCGTGATCGAGCGCTCGCAGAGCTACCGGCAGAACGGCGTCGACTGGCACGAGATCGTGGCGCGCGCCACCGACCTTCCCTCGAACCAGCCGGTGGTGGTTTCCCAGACCATCCGCTTCGCCCCCGACGGCTACCTGCGGGCGGTCGGCGTGGTGCGGGAGGACCAGCGCGAGGGCACGCTCGCCAGGTTCCGCGAGGTCGTCGACAGCGTGCAGGTCAAGTGAGGGGCCCGAGCGCGGCCCGGTCTCGGATCCCCCGCCTCAGATCGCGCCGGCGAGGCGCAGCGCCAGCCCCGCCGCCGCGCAGGCCGCGAGCATCGCGATCATGCCGGCCCGGAAGCGGAACACCGCCAGGAGGGCGGCGAGGCTGAGCCCGAGGGCGAAGGGGTCGAGGCTCGACCACACGGGCAGGTCGAGCCGGCCCGGCCCGGCCGCCACCGGCCGGACCTCGGCGAAGATCGTGTGCAGGGCGAACCAGACCGCGAGGTTGAGGATGACGCCCACCACCGCCGCCGTCACGGCCGCGAGGGCGGCGGCGAGCGCCCGGTCGCCCCGCAGCCGCTCGACATAGGGCGCGCCGAGGAAGATCCAGAGGAAGCACGGCGCGAAGGTCACCCAGGTGGTGAGCAGCCCCCCGAGGGTGGCGGCCACGAGCGGCGGCAGCGACCCGGGCGCCCGGTAGGCGGCGAGGAAGCCCACGAACTGCGTCACCATGATCAGGGGGCCGGGCGTCGTCTCGGCGAGTCCGAGCCCGTCGAGCATCTCGCCGGGCCGGAGCCAGCCGTAATGCTCGACCGCCCGCTGGGCGACGTAGGCCAGGACCGCGTAGGCGCCCCCGAAGGTCACCATCGCCATCTGCGAGAAGAACAGCGCGATCTGCGCGAACACGTCGCCGGGCCCGAGCCAGAGGAGGATGAGGGCGACGGGGGCGAGCCAGGCCGTGCCCCAGAGCCCCAGCACCCGGAGCACGTGCCCGTGCGAGGCCTGCTCCTGCGGCAGCCCCTCGTCGCCGAGGAGGTAGGGCGCGCCATCCTCCGGCGCTACGGCGCCGTGGCCCCCGGCCTGGAACTGCGCCAGCCCGGCCCGGCCGCCGAGATAGCCGATCGACCCGGCGCCGAGGACGATCAGCGGGAAGGGCACGTCGAGGACGAAGATCGCCAGGAAGGAGGCCGCCGCGAGGGCGACCATGGCCCGGCTCCGCAGGGCCTTGCGGCCGATGCGCAGCACCGCCTGCGCGACGATGGCGAGCACCGCCGCCTTGAGGCCGAAGAGCAGGCCCGCCACCGCGCCGACCTGCCCGAGCAGAACGTAGACCCAGCTCAGGGCCATGATGGCGAGAAGGCCGGGCAGCACGAACAGGCCCCCGGCCAGGAGGCCGCCGCGGGTGCCGTGCATGAGCCAGCCGACATAGGTCGCGAGCTGCTGCGCCTCCGGCCCGGGCAGCAGGGTGCAGAAGTTGAGCGCGTGCAGGAAGCGGCTCTCGGAGATCCAGCGCCGCTCCTCGACGAGGATGCGGTGCATCACCGCGATCTGCCCGGCCGGGCCCCCGAACGAGAGGGCCGCGATGCGGGCCCAGACCGGCAGGGCCTCGCGCAGGCTCACGGCGGGCGGACGGGCCGCCGCCGCGGGCTCACGGGCGGGCGGACCGAGGACGGCGCCGGTCATGCGGGGACGCTCGCTGTCGTGGCGGGGCCGGCGCGCGGCGGCCCGGGGGGGAGAGGCCCCGCGCGCGGGGCCGGGATCAGGCGGCGACGCGGCCCTCGAGGGGGAAGACCTTGGCGGGGTTCATCAGCCAGGCCGGGTCGAACACGTTCTTGACCCGCATCTGCTGCTCGAGATCGGCCTGGGTGTACTGGAAGCGCATCAGCTCGCGCTTCTCGATGCCGACGCCGTGCTCCCCCGTGAGGCAGCCGCCGACCTCGACGCAGAGCTTCAGGATCTCGTCGCCGGCGGCCTCCGCCTTCTCCATCTCGCCCGGCTTGTTGATGTCGAACAGGATCAGCGGATGCAGGTTGCCGTCGCCGGCGTGGAAGACGTTGGCGACGCGCAGGCCGTGGCCGGCGCAGATCGCCCCGATCCGCTCCAGCACGTGGGCGAGCTGGCCCGTCGGGATGGTGCCGTCCATGCAGATGTAGTCCGAGATCCGGCCCGTCGCTCCGAAGGCCGACTTGCGGCCCTTCCAGATCGCGGCGCTCTCGGCCTCCGAGCGCGAGACCTTGAGGCTCGTCGGCCGGAAGCCCTCCGCGATCGCCGCGATGCGGCCGAGCATGTCGTCGATCTCGGCGTCCGAGCCCTCGACCTCGATGATCAGCATCGCCTCGGCGTCGCGCGGGTAGCCGGCCTGCGCGAAATCCTCGGTGATCAGGATCGCCTCGCGGTCCATGTACTCGATCGCCACCGGGATGATGCCGGCCGCGATGATGGCGGCGGTGCAGGCGCCCGCATCCTCCACCGAGGAGAAGCCGACGAGGGCCGGCCGCGCCCCCTCGGCGGCGCGCAGGATGCGCACGGTCGCCTCCGTGACGATGCCGAGCTGGCCCTCGGAGCCGCAGACGAGGCCGAGCAGGTCGTAGCCGCCGCTGTCGAGGTGGTCGCCGCCGATCTCCACCACGGTGCCGTCGTTCATCACCAGGGTGACGCCCAGCAGGTTGTTGGTGGTCACGCCGTATTTCAGGCAATGCGCCCCGCCCGAGTTCATCGCGATGTTGCCCGCGATGGTGCAGGCGAGCTGGCTCGACGGGTCGGGGGCGTAGAAGAAGCCCTCGTGGCTGACCGCGCCCGAGATGGCGAGGTTGGTGATGCCCGATTGCACCCGCGCGGTGCGGTTGGCGAAGTCGAGGTCGAGGACGCGGGTCATCTTGCCGACGCCGAGGATGACCGCATCCTCCTGCGCGATGGCGCCCCCGGCGAGCGAGGTGCCGGCGCCCCGCGGCACCACCCGCACGCCGTTGCGGTGGCAATAGGCCATCACGGCCGAGACCTCCTCGGTGGTCGAGGGCAGGACGACGGCGAGCGGCATCCGGCGGTAGGCGGTGAGCCCGTCCGTCTCGAAGGCGCGGCGCTCGTCCTCGCTGGTGATCAGCGCCTCGGCGGCGACGAGGGGGCGCAGGCCCGCGATGATCGGCTCGCGCCGGGCGACGATCTCGGGATCCGGAACCGGGAAGGCGATCGACATGGCGTTCTCCCAACGGACGGCTGCGGCCCGGGTTGTTCGTCGGCGGCGCTGCACGGGTTCCGGGCCCGGGACGGTGCCGCCTTCACCGTCCGCTCAGCTTCGCCCGGGCAGGATGCCGTTCGAAGCCCGGCGCTCCCGGCTTCGCATCTTTACCGCAAAGCCGCGTTCCGCGCACCCGGAACAGAATCGTGGCCTTGCGGCTTCCTTTCGTCGCGGGAGCCCTAAATGCGGAGCTGGCGTTGCCAGTCTCGATCTGTTCTAAACGTGAAGCTCGGCTATAAGCCAAGGCGGCTCACACCGCCCAATGGAGGAAATCTCATGCGTCACTTCATCCTCGGCGCGGCCCTCGCGCTGCTGCTGCCCGTCTCGGCCCAGGCCCAGGACGCGGCCGGCGGCGAGAAGGCCTTCGCGCCCTGCAAGGCCTGCCATGCCTTCGGCAAGAACGGCGTCGGGCCGGATCTGAAGGGCGTCGTCGGCCGCAAGGCGGGCACGCACGAGGGCTACAACTATTCCGCCGCCCTCAAGGGCTCGGGCCTGACCTGGGACGAGGCGAACCTGAAGGAGTGGCTCAAGGACCCGAAGGCCAAGGTCGCGGGGAACAAGATGGTCTATCCGGGCCTCAAGGACGACAAGAAGCTCGAGGACGTGATCGCCTACCTCAAGACCCAGTCGTAAGGGCATCCCGGCTGGCGCCGGGCGATCGCAGGATTGCCCGGCACCCGGGCAGGACGGGCCGTCTCCCAGCCGGGGGGCGGCCCGTTCGCGTGTCCGGCTGCGGCTCAGGCCTGCTCGGCCGCCCGCTCGAGCCCGTTCGCGGCGCCGTCGTGCAGCCCCGAGCGCAAGTTGACGAGGTGGTCGAGGAGCTCGCGGCGATGGCCGAGTTCGAGGCCCGTCATGCCCCCGGCCTGGTCGGGGATGCAGGCCATCCGCCCCTGCAGCTCGCGGCCCTTCGGGGTCAGGAAGATGCTCACCTGCCGCTCGTCGGCCCGGTCGCGGGCGCGGCGGACATGGCCCGAGCCCTCGAGCCGCTTCAGGAGCGGCGTCAGCGTGCCGGAATCCAGGAACAGGCGGGTGCCGATCTCCTTCACCGTCAGCCCTTCCTCCTCCCACAGGACGAGGAGCACGAGGTATTGCGGATAGGTGAGGTCGTGCTCGGCCAGCAGGGTGCGGTAGGCGCGACCGAAGGCGTGGGCGGCCGCGTAGACGGCGAAGCACAGCTGGTTGTCGAGGCGCTGCGGATCGAGCGCATCGACGGCGCGGGCCGGAACCACCTCCGGCCTCGCCGATGGCTGCCCGTTCGGTTCACGACGGGTCGACATGCACACCACCCCACTCTGGCACGCCGTGCGCGCCGCGGTTCATGAATTGAAGCAATATCCTAGCCACACTCAGCGCATCGCACAATCAAGACGCGAAAACCCGCAACACGCGAAGACTCGGCGCGCATTCCGATTGCGCCCAACCGGGTATGGTGCGATAAGGCGATATCGATTGCGCGCAATCGATATCGCGGCCCCCTCGTAGCAGGCACACGGGCACGCGAGACCGGTCGGCGCTCTCCGACACTGTCCGCCCAGCGCGCGGGACGCAACCGTCGATTGAGCGCTCCCACAACCGAAACCCCATACCCGGAGACGATCATGCAGGCTCTCTACACCGCCCACGCCCATGCCACCGGTGGACGCGAAGGCGCGGCCGCGACCGACGACGGCAAGCTCGGCCTCACCCTCTCGACCCCGAAGGAGCTCGGCGGCGGGGGCGGCGCCGGCACCAATCCCGAGCAGCTCTTCGCGGCCGGCTACGCCGCCTGCTTCCTCGGCGCGATCAAGTTCGTGGCCGCGCAGGACAAGGTGAAGATCACCGACGACGCCAAGGTCGAGTCGACGGTCGGCATCGGCAAGCGCGAGGACAGCACCGGCTTCGGCCTCACCGTCACCCTGAAGGCGACGCTGCCGGGCATCGACCACGCGACCGCGCAGGACATCGTCAAGCGCGCCGACGTGGTCTGCCCCTACTCGCACGCCACCCGCGGCAACATCCGGGTCGACATCTCGGCGGCCTGATCGGCCGCGCGCTGAACCAGGCAGGTGGCGACCGCGTAGGTGACGCGGGCGCCGCCGGCCTCGAAGGTCCTGAGCACCCGGCGCAGGGTGCCGGCCGGGAGCGGAGCACGCCCGGCGGTGCCGGCGCCGATCGCCCGCAGCGCCGCCAGGAAGGCGTGCCCGTCGGGATGGGCCTCCCGCACGGGCTCGACCGAGACCGAGATCGTGCAGCCCGGGAGCCGCAGCCCCGCCAGGCGCGCCTCGGGCGGGTAGGGGAGGGCGGCGGGAACGAGCCCGTGCGCCCGCTGCGCCGCCGCCCACTCGGCGAAGGTGCCCTCCGCCAGGGTGGCGAGCGCGAGCCAACCGCCCGGGGCCAGCAGCCGGCTCAGGCCCGCGAGGGCGCCGGGCAGGTCCTCGAACCACTGCGCCGCGAGGCTCGAGGCGATCAGGTCGAAGCCCGGCCGGGCTTCGAGGCAGGGCCGCTCGCCGTCCATCGCCAGGAAATCGAGGCCGCCGGGATCCCCCGCCGCGCCCATCCGCGCGCGGCAGCGGGCGAGCATGCCGGGGGCGATGTCGGTGACGAGCATCGGGCCGGCCGGGAGGCGGGCGCGCAGGGCGGCGGTGAGGAATCCCGTGCCGCAGCCCACTTCGAGGATGCGCGGGCGCGCGGGCAGCGGCAGGGCCGCGATCCGCCGGGCCAGGCCCTCGGCGACCGGCCGCTGGATCCCGGCCGCCCGGTCGTAGGCCTCGGCGCCGTCGAAGGCGCGCGCGACCGCCTGCTTCCAGGGCGTTGTCCGGGATGGGGCGGCAGCCGTCGCGGTGGGCATGCCCCAGGGCCTTAGCTCGGCGGCGTCCGGGGCTCAAGCGCGGGCTTCTCCGGCCCGGTGGCTCCTGGACCTGCCGCGAGAAGGGGAAGCAGAGCCGGCAGAAGAGATGCTTTCGTCTGGAAACAAATTCTGCCGGGCGCGATGCCGGCAGCACCCCGTCCCTCACGCGCTCGCGGGTCCGATATCCGCGGGTTCCTCGTCCATCAGCGGGTGCAGGTCGCGCACCATGTTCTTCAGGCGCTCGTCGAGGACGTGGGTGTAGATCTGGGTCGTCGAGATGTCGGCGTGGCCGAGCAGCTCCTGCACGATGCGCAGGTCGGCGCCGTTCTGCAGCAGGTGGCTGGCGAAGGCGTGGCGCAGCACGTGGGGGCTGACCCGGTCCGGCCGGAGGCCGGACGCCGCCGCCGCGGCCTTGAGGTCGCGGGCGAAGGCCTGCCGGGTGAGGTGGCCGCTCGCGCTGTCGGCGGGGAACAGCCAGGGGCTGTCGGAGGGGGAGGCCGCCAGGTGCTCGCGCATGGCGGCGCGCGCCATCTCGGTGAGGGGCACGAGGCGCTCGCGCCCGCCCTTGCCGCGCACCACGAGGAAGCGCTCCCGGGTCGCGCCCGCCGCCCGCGGCAGCGCGATCAGCTCCGAGACGCGCAGGCCCGTGGCGTAGAGGAGCTCGATCAGGCAGAGCATCCGGCGGGCGCGGGCGGCGAGCGCGCGCGCCTCCTCCCCCCGCCCGGCCGTCACCTGCTCGCGGGCGACGGCGAGCAGCCGGTCGACCTCCTGCACCGACAGGATCTTGGGCAGGCTCCGGCCCCGGCGCGGGCCGGCGAGCGGCGCGCTCGGGTCGGTCTCGGCCATCCCCTCGGCGTAGAGGAACTTGTGGAAGCCGCGGATGCAGGAGAGCCGCCGCGCCGCCGAGGCGCTCTTGAGCCCCCGCGTCTCGAGCCCGGCGATGTAGGCGCGCAGCGCCCCCGCCTCGACCTCGGCCGGATCGAGGCCCTCCTCGGCCAGATACCCGAAATAATCCTCGAGGTCGCGCCGGTAGGCCTCGAGGGTGTTGCGCGCCGCGCCCCGCTCGGCCGCCAGCATGTCGAGATAGGCGGCGATCTCGGGGACGGGCGCGCCCGTCCGCGGCGACGTCCGCGCCGGGCCCGCCCGCGTCACCGATTGCCCGGCTGGAGCTTCGCGGCCGGGATGGTCACGCTCATCTCGCGCGGGGTCGGCTCGACGAAGGTCGCCAGGGCGAACATGCCGGCGAAGACGAGGCCGGCCAGGATCGCGATCGTGGCGAGGAAACGGAACAGGGTCGGCACGTCGGGCGAACCTCGATCGGGCGGGTGTGGCGGGCGGCCCCGGATGCGGCGGGCAACGTGTTGCGCTGCGGGGTCCAGGCGGTTCCACCATGCGAGGCAGGCGATGGCAAGATCCGGGAAGACACAGGCCGCCCGGCTTCCTGCACCGCAGCGGGCCGCCTCGCGCCGGAGGGCCCGGTGGCCGGCGGCGGCGCACCCCCGACCGGGTGCGCTCGGGCGGCGGTTTCCGCTGTTTCGCACGGGCGCCAAAACGCGCTAAGAGCCACCCGATGACACCCCGGCGCGCTGCCCCGGCCCGCCCGGCACGACCGGATGCGCCGCGGTGGCTCGAACCTGGGCTCGAACCTGTCGTCCGAACCGTTGTTCATGCGTAGACTGCCGTCATGACCGAGCCTGAGCCAGCAGGCGAAACGATCGAAGCGCGCTTGCGCCGGGCCCTCGGGCCGCGGTCGATCGTGCTCGTCGGCCTGATGGGGGCGGGCAAGAGCACCGTCGGGCGCCGGCTCGCGAACCGGCTCGGCATGATCTTCAAGGACGCCGACAACGAGATCGAGGCGGCGGCCGGCCTGACGATCCCCGACATCTTCGCGATCTACGGCGAGCCGAGCTTCCGCGAGGGCGAGGAGCGGGTGATCTCGCGCCTGATCCGCGAGGGGCCGATGGTGCTCGCCACGGGCGGCGGCGCCTTCATGCGCGATTCCACCCGCGCCCGCATCAGCGAGGGCGGCCTCTCGGTCTGGCTCAAGGCCGACCTCGACGTGCTGATGCGGCGCGTGCGCAAGCGCGGCAACCGCCCGCTCCTCCAGACCGAGAACCCGGAGGAGACGATGCGCCAGCTCATGGAGGCGCGCCACCCCGTCTACGGCGGCGCCGACGTGATGGTGCTCTCCCGCGACGTCTCGCACGACCGGGTGGTGCAGGACGTGATGGAGGCGCTGGACAGCCATCTCAACGGCCCCGCGCGGCAGGGCATCGCCGCCCAATAAGTGCATCGCCGCCCAATAAGTGCATCGCCGCCCAATAGACGAGGCCCCGATCCGTGACCGAACCCCTGACCGTGCAGGCACCCCTGACCGTGCACGTGCCCCTCGACGGGGGCCGCGCCTACGACATCCTGATCGGCCGCGGCCTGCTGGCCGGCGCGGGCGCGCGGGTCGCCGCCCTCGAGGCCCGCGCCGCCGCGATCGTCACCGACGAGACCGTGGCGGCCCTCTACGGCGAGACCCTGCGGGAGAGCCTGGAGGCGGCCGGGCTGCGCTCGGGCATCGTCGCGGTGGCGCCCGGGGAGGCCTCGAAATCCTACGCCACCTACGCGGCGGTCTGCGACGGGCTCCTCGCCCACCGGGTCGAGCGGGGGGACCTCGTGGTCGCGCTCGGGGGCGGCGTGGTCGGCGACCTCGCGGGCTTCGCCGCCGCGACGCTGCGGCGCGGCGTGCGCTTCGTCCAGGCGCCCACGACGCTCCTCGCCCAGGTCGATTCCTCGGTCGGCGGCAAGACCGGCATCAACGCGCCCCTCGGCAAGAACCTGATCGGCGCCTTCCACCAGCCGCGCCTCGTCCTCGCCGACACCGCCGCCCTCGACACCCTGTCGGAGCGCGAGATGCGGGCGGGCTACGCCGAGGTCGCGAAGTACGGCCTCATCGGCGATGCGGGCTTCTTCGACTGGTGCGAGGCGAACTGGCGCGGCATCTTCCGGGGCGGCCCGGAGCGCGACGAGGCGGTGGCGATCTGCTGCCGCGCCAAGGCCGGCGTGGTGGTGCGTGACGAGCGCGAGGACGGGGAACGCGCCCTGCTCAACCTCGGCCACACCTTCGGCCACGCCCTCGAGCGCCTGACGGGCTACGAGTCCGCCCGCCTCGTCCACGGGGAGGGGGTGGCGATCGGGCTGGCGCTGGCCTTCCGCTTCTCGGCCCGGCTCGGCCTCTGCCCGGGCCAGGACGCGGGCCGGGTCGCCAACCACCTCGCCCTCGCGGGGCTGCCGACGACGCTCGGGCAGGTGCCGGGGGGCAGCGGCGACGCCGACGCCCTCCTGGACGCCATGGCGCAGGACAAGAAGGTGCGCGACGGCGCCCTCACCTTCATCCTGGCCCGCGGCATCGGCCGGAGCTTCATCGCGCCCGGGATCGATCGCGCCGCGGTGCGGGACTTCCTGCAGGACGAGCTGCGGCTGGGGTGAGGCCGGCCCCGCCTCAGGGCGCGACCCCGGCCGGGACCGGAACGGGAGCGACGCTCGGCACGCCGCCGCAGAGGCGGCGGGCGGCGGCGATCGCCAGGGCCGCGATCGCTGCGCCCGCGATCAGGTCGACGAAGTAGTGGCCGCCGTCGATCGGCGTGGCGGCGATCAAGACACCGTTGAGGGCCAGCCCGGGCCAGCGCGTCCAGCGCGAGGCCCAGAAGGCGCGGGCGAAGATCACCCCGAGGGCGGCGTGGAAACTCGGGAAGGTGATGATGCCCTCGAGGTGGCGCAGCGAGACCACCCGGAAGGTGCCCGCGCGCAGGCTCTTCAGATCGGCCACATGGACGAAGGCCGCCGCGGGATCGAGGTTCGGGAAATCGGCCTGCGGATCCAGGCCGAGCTGCACGAACATCGCCATGGCCGGGGTGATGCCCGAGACGGCGATCGAGGCCAGGGCCGCGAGGATCAACGCCATCACGAATTCGCGGCAGGCGGTGAAGCGTCCGGAGAAGCCCAGCACGGTCACGGCCAGGAGCATCTGGGGCAGGAGGCTCTGGTAAGCGAGGGTGAAGACGAATCCGAGCCGCGGGTGCGCGTCCACGAAGGCGAGATAAGCGCGCCAATCGAGCCCCAGGGCGCGATCCCATGAGAGGAACGTCGCGTCCCAGAGCGGCCCACCGCTGCCCGCGACGGCGTAGGACAAAGGCCCTGCGACCGCCGTGAAAGCGACGAGCTGGGCGGTGGCGGTCATCGCCGCGGCGAGGCGCTCGTCCGGGCGGACGCTCCGGTAGAAGGCGGCGCCGGCCGCGAGGGCGAGGCAGGCGAGGCCGGGCATGAGGGCGCTCGCCCAATCGAGGGACAGCCCGATGCCGGCCATCCAAACCGCCGTCACCGCGGCGACCGCCCCGATCAGGTGCCAGATCCCGGCCGTGCCGCGCGTCCCGTCACTCACTCGCCTGACCCTCCGGGTCCCTCGGACCCGGATTAGCGCGCAGGCGCGAACGCCGCGTTAATGCGGTCGCGGCGCGGGGTGAGGCCTCAGGCGGCGAGCGCCCGGTTCACGGTGGAGCGGAGGTCGGCGAGGGAGAACGGCTTCGTCAGCACGTCCGTCACGATGGCGTCGAGGCCGCGGGCGCGCTCGCGCTGGTCGGCGAAGCCCGTCATCAGCAGGATCGTCAGGTTCGGGAAGTCGCGCTTGGCCGCGAGCGCCAGCGCGATGCCGTCCATCAGCGGCATCCGGATGTCGGTGAGCATCAGGTCGAAGGCGCCGTCGGCCTCGTTCAGGCGGTCGAGCCCATCGCTGCCGTCGATGGCCGTGATCACGGCATGGCCGTCGATCTCGAGGCCGCGCTTGAGGAAGCCCCGGACCGTCTCCTCGTCATCGACGAGCAGGATGCGCGCCATGTCGTCCCGTCTTCCCCATTGGTTGCGCCGACAAGCGCCGCTCGAATCAGAGTAAGTCGAAGCTCGCCCTGTCAAGGTACGGCCGGGCGCAACGGTTCCGGCCACGGCCGTATGCGCGCAAATGTCGCGACCGGAGGAACCGTCTGTCAACCAAAGGATTTCGTGGCTCAGGTGCCGCCGAACAGGTCCGGCTCGCTGCTGTCGTAGTCGACCAGACCGACGAAGGGCAACTGCCGGTAGGCGTGGGCGACGTCCATTCCGTAGCCGACCACGAACACGTCCGGGCAGGTGAAGCCGACGAAATCGGCGTCGATCGTCACCGCGCGTTTGCCGGGCTTCTCGAGGAGCACCGCCGTCATCACCCGCCTGGCGCCGCGCGCCATCAGCAGGTCCTTGGCGAACACGATGGTGCGGCCGGATTCCAGGATGTCGTCGATCAGGAGGACGTCGCGCCCGCGCACCTCGCTCTCCACGTCGCGCAGGATCTCGACCTGCCCGGACGACACCGTGCCGGTGCGGTAGCTCGAGAGGTGGACGAACTCCACCTGCGGCGAGAGGCCGGACCGGTGCAGGGCCCGCAGCAGGTCGGCCGCGAACATGAAGCTGCCCTTGAGCACCGCCACGACGAGGAGGTTCTCGGGTTTCGTGGCGACGATCGCCTCGGCGAGTTCCTCGTTGCGCCGGGCGATGGCGGTTTCGTCGAACAGGACGCGGACGCGTCGGGAGGGGCTGGTCATGGCTCTGTCTTAGAGCATGTGGCGGGCCTCTGCCCACGCCCCCGCGCGCAAAAAAACCGGCCTTCCCCCACCGGCGCTCCGGGGTGCGAAGCGGCCAAGCAGGGGCTGCCGGCTCAGTGCGGCGCGGCGGGCGCCCGCTCGGGCGCGGCGGCCGCGGCGGCCGCCTGGACGGGGGCGAATCGCAGGGCGATCGCCCGTCCCTGGGCCGGCGCGTCGGCGAAGCTCGCCCGGAAGCGGGCGCTCTCCCCTTGCGCCAGGAACGGGCGCGGGGCCGGCGCCGTCAGGACGCGCAAGGGGTGGTCGAGGGCGTCGCGCACCTCGACCTCGATCGCCGTCACCAGGACCCCGTCCCTGGCGAGGCCGACGACGTCCCCCTCGATCACGAGCTCGACCGGGCGCCCGGCGTCTGCGGGGTTCATGAAGGCCACGACGTCGCGCATCTCCAGCCCCCGCAGGTTCACCGGCAGGCCGATGCGGGCATAGAGCCCCGCGGTCTGAGGCATCGCCCGCACCACGGTGCTGCGGGCGAGGAGCCCGAGGGGGATGCCCGCCAGCAGCACGAGGGCGGCGGCCGCCACCGGGGAGATCCCGGCGAGGCCGAGCCGGCCCTTGCGGGCCCAGCCCCCCGCCGTCCCCGTCCGGACGCGGGGCTTGGCGCCGGCCCTCGCCCCGGTCCTCGCCCCGGCCCCGGCGTCCGGGCGGGGCGGCACGTTCTCGACGACGGCTCCGGCCGCGGCGCGCGCCTCGGCCTCCGCGACGGCGTCCGCCCCGAAGCGCTCGATGTCGAGCTCCTCGGCGCGGCCCGCCAGGACGTCCGCCGGGGTGATGAACCAGGTCTCGCGGCAGGCGGCGCAGCGCACGGAGCGCCCCTCCATCCCGACGCGATCCGCCTCGATCCGGTACTGGCTGGCGCAGGCGGGGCAGACGATCAGCACGGCGGGACGCTCCCCTCAGCGATCGGCGGTTGCCGCTCGCTGAAAAAACACTCAAACGGTTGTCGCGGGTCAGGGTTAATCCCCGGTGAAGCCGCGCCGCCGCGGGCCCGGCGCGACGCCGGGACGGGGCGGCCGGGCTTGAAAACGCCGTGCCGGGGGCTCATCCCCGGTCGTCGGCGGGGCTGAGGGCCCCGGCAACACGGGACTCGGGGGCACCTTGGGCGAACGGGTGAAGACAGGCAGCCTTCTGTCCGGCGCTGAGGAGCCGGTGGTGCAGTTCGAGAATGTCGGCATGCGCTACGGCCTCGGGCCGGAGGTGCTGTCCGATGTCAGCTTCCGGATCCAGCCGCGCTCGTTCCAGTTCCTGACCGGGCCCTCGGGGGCCGGCAAGACCACGCTGCTGCGCCTGATCCTGCTCTCGGTGCGGCCGACGCGGGGCCTCGTCTCGGTCTTCGGCGAGGAGGTCAGCGGCATCTCCAGCGAGGCGCTCACGTCTTTGCGCCGCCGCATGGGCGTGGTGTTCCAGGATTTCCGCCTGCTCGACCACCTCACCACCTACGAGAACGTGGCGCTCCCCTTGCGCGTCCAGGGCCGGGCCGAGGCGAGCTACCGGGCCGAGGTGGTGGAACTGCTGCGCTGGGTCGGCCTCGGCGAGCGCATGCACGTGCTGCCGCCGCTCCTCTCGGGCGGCGAGAAGCAGCGCGCCGCCATCGCCCGGGCGCTGATCGCCCGGCCCGAACTGCTGCTTGCCGACGAGCCCACCGGCAACGTCGATCCCGGCCTCGGGCGGCGGCTGCTGCGGCTCTTCGTGGAGCTGAACAAGCTCGGCACCTCCGTGATCATCGCGACCCACGATTACGGGCTGATGGACCTCGTCGACGCGCGCCGTATGGTCCTGGGGCACGGGCGCCTGCAGATCGAGGGATGATGGCCGAGACAGCGACCCCCCAGACGCCCCCCGCCGCGCCCGTCGCCCTCCAGGCGGCCCTGCCCCCGACCCTGCGGCGCAACGCCCCCCTGGTGCCGACGGATTCCGCCGCGAGCCGGTCGCTGGCGGCCGTCATCGCCATCCTGACCTTCCTGGCCGCCCTCTGCGCGGGAGCCGCCGAGATCGTGGCCTCCAGCGCCGGACAGTGGCAGGGCGCCGTGACCCAGGAGGCGACGATCCAGGTGCGGCCGAGCCCGGGCCGCGACCTCGACGCCGACATCGCCAGGGCCGAGGCCATCGCCAAGGCGGAGCCCGGCATCGCGGCGACGCGGGTGTTCTCGAAGGCCGAGGCCGAGCGCCTGCTCGAGCCCTGGCTCGGCTCGGGCCTCGACCTCTCGGACCTGCCGGTGCCCCGCCTCGTCACCCTGAAGCTCGCCGACAGCCCCGTGCCCGACCTCAAGCGCCTGCGCGGGGCCCTGACCGCCGCCATGCCGGGCGTCGCGAGCCTCGACGACCACGCCCTCTGGCTGCAGCGCCTCTCCACCATGGCCAACACCTTCGTGGGCGTGGGCGTCGGCATCGTCACCCTGGTGCTGATCGCCACGGGGCTCGCGGTGGCCTTCGCGACCCGCGGCGCGATGGCGGGGAACAAGGAGGTGGTGGAGGTGCTCCACTTCGTGGGCGCCGACGACGACTTCATCGCGCGCGCCTTCCAGCGCCGCTTCTTCGGCCTCGGCCTGCGCGGCGGCGTGATCGGGGCGGGCCTGGCGCTCGCGGCCTTCGGGCTCGCGGGGCTGCTCGCCCGGGCCTGGCGCTCCGGCCCGGCCGGCGAGGAGATCGAGGCCCTGTTCGGCGCCTTCCATATCGGCTGGCGGGGCTATGCCAGCGTTCTCCTCATCGGGGTCATCGCCTCCCTGGTCACCGGCATCGTCTCGCGCCTGACGGTCCGGCGCTTCCTGGCCTGAGGCGGGGCGCGGGGGATGCACCCCACCGTTGTCTGCGCGGCGAGACGTCTCGCAAGACGGGCGGCCGGCGGCCGGGCGCGCGGGGATTTCCATGACGGGCCGGGCATTTGGCGCCGCTTGGTACGGCTCGTTAACCCTTTGTGAACTTTTCCGGGACGGAATGCTTGCCTCTGGGGCGGGCCCTGTCGGGGCCGCCTCTCGGGTGCCGCAATCGGTGCTATCCTCTCGGAGAATGACGTCGCGGATGCCACGCGTACCCGATCTGAGCCCGGCGGACGCCTTCGGCTGGACCTGGCAGGACGCCCGGCAGGACGCCCGGCAGGACGTCCTGAAGGGCGCTTGGACGCGCGTGCCGCGGCCGAGCCGGACCCTGCGGGCCGAGCCCGCGCAGGCGGCCCCCGAGGGCAGGGCGCCGGAGCGGGCCGCGCAGGCGACCCCCGACCCGGCCCTCCCCGCCGCGCCCCCGCCGCGCCGCCCCGGCACGGTCGCCACCGCCTGCCTCGGCTTCGCGGGCCTCGGCGGCATCGCCCTCGGGGCCGGGTTCCTCGCCTTCGTGGCCTGCCTGGACCGGATCGAGCGGACGCCCGCCGCCCGCGCCGACGGAATCGTGGCCCTCACGGGCGGCGCGCAGCGCATCGGCGACGCGATCGACCTGCTGGCCGGCGGCTACGGCCGGCGCCTCCTGATCACCGGGGTCAACGAGCGCACCAGCCGCGACGAGATCACCCGACTCAACCCGACCCAGCGCCACTGGATCGATTGCTGCGTCGACCTCGACTACCGGGCGCGCAACACCATCGGCAACGCCATCGAGACCCGGCGCTGGATGCGCGAGAACCGCTTCAGCACCGTCGCGGTGGTGACCTCGAACTACCACATGCCCCGCACCCTGATCGAGCTCGACCACGCGCTGACGGGCGGCGACCGGATCGTGCCCCACCCCGTCATCGCCGAGGGCTTCGACGCCGGCCGCTGGTGGCAGCATCCCGGCGCGGCGCGGCTGCTCGCCGCCGAGTACGTGAAGTTCCTGGCCGCCTGGGTCCGGACCCGCTTCGAGACCGACCCGGAGCGCTCCCGCGCGGCGATCCTGATCGGCCGCGGCAAGCCCGTGAAGATGGTGGCCGAGCCCCTGATGCGCCGGATGAACTGAGGCGCGCCCTCAGAGCCCGCGGCAGCGGGTCTTCAGCAGCCCGGCGAATTCCTTCTCGGAGCCCTGCACCTGCGACAGCCGCTCGATGCGCTCCGTGCCGGAGAGGCAGCGGCCGTAGACGCTCGCGACCCGCCGCATGGTATCGACGTGGCGGCGCCAGACCCGGCAATTGCGGGCGTCATCCCCGTCGGCCTGCTCGAGCTGGTCGATCGCCTGGCGCTGCATCGACTGGGCCACCAGGACGTCGCGGGCGCAGGCCGTGTCGCCCCCGGGCTGGGCCCGGGCGGGCGGGCCCGCGAGAGCCGCAGCCGCGAGGCACAGTCCCGCAGCCAGGGCCGCGGGCGCGGCCCGCCTCGTTCCGGGCCGGCTCATGCCGCCTGGGAGGCCGAGGTGCGGGTCAGGAGCGCGTAGAGGGCGCTGGCGTCGCGGGCGGCGCGGATGCGCTCCAGGATGCCGGGTTCGCGCAGGATGCGGGCGACCTGGGCCAGGGCCTTGAGGTGGTCGGCCCCCGCCCCCTCGGGCGCGAGGAGCAGGAAGGCGATGTCGACGGGCTGGCCGTCCAGGGACTCGAAATCGACCGGGCGCTCCAGGCGGGCGACGAGGCCGAACAGGCGGTCGAGGCCGGGCAGCTTGCCGTGCGGGATGGCGACGCCGTCGCCGATCCCGGTGGAGCCGAGGCGCTCGCGCTGGAGCAGGGTCTCGAAGACTTCGCGCTCGTCGAGGGCCGGGAGCTGACGCACCGCCTGGGCGCTCAGCTCCTGGAGAACCTGCTTCTTGGCGCGGGCACGCAACGACGGCACCACGGAATTCGGATCGAGGAATTCCAGCACTGACATGGAGGACCGCTGCCCCGTCGGCAGGGCCCGAATCGGGACCCCGCGCAGTGAGAATGGCGCCGCGGGCCTTGGGCCCGCATGACCCCAATGGTCAATGGCCGAGGTCGGAGCGGGTTCCGGGACAGGGCCCGGGCCCGCGCCTTGCGTCGCGTTCAGGACGCGGCGTCCGGCGGGTCGACCCAGCCGATCGCCCCGTCGCTGCGCCGGTATACGACGTTGATGCGGCCGGTGCCAGCGTGAACGAACACGATGACCGGGGCCCCCGTCAGGTCGAGGGCGGTGACCGCCTCGCTGACCGAGTGGCGCTTCAGGGTCCGGGTGCTCTCGGCCACCACGGGCGGGTGGGCGGCCTCCTCCTCGACCGGATCGGCGATGTCCTCCTCGACGTCGTCGTGCACGGGGGCGGCGAACACCGCGTAGGCCGCCTCGACGGTGGCGCCGTTATGCTCGGCCGCGCCGTGGTCCTTGAGCTTGTGCTTGTAGCGGCGCAGGCGCTTCTCGAGCCGGTCCGCGGTCTGCTCGAAGCTCGCGCGGGCATCGTGGGCGGCCGAGGAGGCCTCGATGGTCAGGCCCGAGACGAGGTGCAGGATGCAGTCGGTCCGGTAAGAGGTCCCGTCCCGCCGCAGGGTCACGTGCCCCGAGCAGGTCCCGTTCATATGGCTGTCGAGGTATTTCGAGAGGGTGGCGGCCATCCGCTCTTCGACCCGTCCCCGCAGGGATTCGCCGAGGTCCAGGCCATGGCCTGTGACGCGCAATGCCCCCATGATTCCTCCGCTTTGTTGGATCTCGCCCGTCAGAGTAAGGAGCGGCGCCCGCAGAAGTCAACGCGCCGCCGCCCGCGGCAAGCGGCCAGCCCGCCGCGCCCCCTCTCCCGGGCGGGAGAGGCCGGGTGCGCCGCCGTCCGCGCCACCGCGTCGTTCCGAAGAGCCAGTGGCGAGCGCAGATCAGTGCGCGGGCACCGCGACGCGCCCCCTCTCCCGTGCGGGAGAGGGCTGGGGTGAGGGATGCGACCTCTCCGGACAACGCGCACCCCTCACCCTTCCGCTCGCGTGGATTCGACCACGCCCGGACGGGTGAGGCGCTCCGCGCACGCGGCCCCGGGATGACGATGCGGGTGGCGGAACGGCTGCGGGTGGCTGGGCTCAGCGTCCCGCATGGGCGAAATGGTCCCGGCGCCGCTCGATCGAGGAGGGGATGCGCAGGGATTCGCGGTACTTCGCGACCGTGCGCCGGGCGATGTCGATGCCCTCGTCGCGCAGGCGCTGCACCAGGGCGTCGTCCGAGAGCACGTCGCTCGGCGCCTCGCCGTCGACGAGCTGCTTGATGCGGTGGCGCACGGCCTCGGAGGAATGCGAGGCCGTGCCGGCCGCGCCGGGGATCGCGGCGGTGAAGAAGTACTTCATCTCCAGGGTGCCGCGGCTGGTGCCGATCGACTTGTTCGAGGTCACCCGCGAGACCGTGGATTCGTGCATGCCGATGGCCTCCGCCACCGTCTTCAGGTTGAGGGGGCGCAGGTGCGCCACCCCGTGCACGAAGAACCCGTCCTGCTGGCGCACGATCTCGGTGGCGACCTTCAGGATGGTGCGGGCCCGCTGCTCCAGGCTGCGGGTGAGCCAGTTCGCGGTCTGCAGGCACTCGGACAGGAAGGCCTTGTCGCCCTCCGCCGCCGCGCCCCGGGAGACCCGGGCGTAGTAGCTCTGGTTGACGAGGACCCGGGGCAGGGTCTCGGCGTTCAGCTCGACGAGCCAGGCGCCGTCGGGCCCCATGCGCACGAAGACGTCGGGGATCAGGACCTCGACCGCGGAGGCGCCGAAGGCGCGGCCGGGCTTCGGGTCGAGGCGGCGCAGCTCGCCCAGCATCTCGACGAGGTCCTCGTCGTCGACGCCGCAGAGGCGGCGCAGCCCCGCGAAGTCGCGCTTGGCCACGAGGTCGAGGCGGGAGACCAGGGCCTGCATCGCCGGATCGAAGCGGTCGCGCTCGCGCAGCTGCAGGCTCAGGCACTCGGCGAGGTCCCGGGCGGCGACGCCGGCCGGGTCGAAGGTCTGGATCAGCTTCAGCACCCGGGCGACGTCGTCGAGGCCGGTGCCGAGGCGCTCGGCCACCGCGTCGATCGGCTCGCGCATGTAGCCCGCCTCGTCCACCGCATCGATCAGGAAGCCGCCGATGAGGCGGTCCCGGGGATCGCGGGTGGCGAGGTCGAGCTGCGCCGAGAGATGCTCGCGCAGGGAGATCTCGGCCGTCAGCGTCGCGTCGAAATCGGGCGCCTCGGCGTCGAAGCTGCCCCCGGTGCTGCCGTAGGGCGCGGGCGTCAGGGAGAGCATGTCGCCGGAGGCGGCCTCGCGGGCCGGGCTCGGGGTGTCGTCCGGGAAGACGTTGTCGAGGCGGGTGTCGAAATCCCCCTCGATCTGGCTCTGGCTCATCTCGGTGGGGAGCCAGGCCTCGGCCTCGCCGCCCTCGCCCTCGCCGTCGAAGCCGGCCTCCGGGACGTCGGGGGCGGCATCGGCCGCCTCGCGCGCCTCGCCGCCCTCGCCCTCGACGCGCTCGAGGAGCGGGTTGCGCTCGAGTTCGGCATCCACGTAGGCCGCGAGGTCGAGCTGGGAGAGCTGGAGGAGTTTGATCGCCTGCAGGAGCTGCGGCGTCATCACCAGGGCCTGACCCTGGCGCATCTCGAGCCGTTGCAGCAAACTCATGGCGGTGCCCCGATTCTCCGAGAGATGACGGCCGGGCCAGCCGAAAACCGGCGGCGGCACATTTCTTGCTTCCTCTCTTGTTTCTAGCTCTAGCCCCATTGCGATGCCGCGTCAAAGCGCGATCGCGTCGCGCCACCCATGCGGCCCGCCCGTGGCGGGAACAGCACAGGGCCGGGATGCGCCGGCCCGCGGGACCACCGCGAGCCCCCGGAACGCCGCGATCCCCGGTCGCCGCTATCCTGGCGCCGCGATGCTAAGGTTTGCTGAAGGCCGCCGGCCGGGCGTTCGCCAAAGGGTCAGGATGGGTTCGCGGAGGGCCGGGGGCCCTACAGGCGGAAATCCTCGCCGAGATAGAGCCGGCGCGCGTCGGGGTTCGCCACGATCTGCTCGGGCGTGCCCTCGGTCAGGATGCGGCCCGAATGGGCGATGTAGGCGCGGTCGATCAGCCCCAGCGTCTCGCGGACGTTGTGGTCGGTGATGAGCACGCCGATGCCCCGGCCCTTGAGGTGCTTCACGAGGTCCTGGATGTCGCCGACCGCGATCGGGTCGATGCCCGCGAAGGGCTCGTCGAGGAGCATGAAGCTCGGCGAGGAGGCGAGCGCCCGAGCGATCTCGCAGCGCCGCCGCTCGCCCCCCGAGAGGGCGATCGAGGGGGCCTTGCGCAGGCGGGTGATGTTGAACTCCTCGAGGAGCGCGTCGAGCTTGCGCTCGCGCTCTCGCCGGTCGGGCTCGACCACCTCCAGCACCGCCCGGATGTTGTCCTCGACGCTGAGGCCGCGGAAGATCGAGGCCTCCTGCGGCAGGTAGCCGATGCCGAGCCGGGCCCGCTGGTACATGGGCAGGTGCGTGATCGGCAGGCCGTCGAGGGTGATGTGGCCCTGGTCGGCCGCGACCAGCCCGGTGATCATGTAGAAGATCGTGGTCTTGCCGGCGCCGTTCGGCCCGAGCAGCCCCACCGCCTCGCCGTTATGCACGGTGAGGCCGGCCTCGTGCACGACCGTGCGGGCGCCGTAGCTCTTGCGCAGGCCGCGCACCGAGAGGATGCCGGGGCCGCCCTCGGCGTCGAAGCCCTCCGGCGCCGCCGCCTCGCGCGGCGCCGCCCCCGCGCTCCGGGACCGGCCGAAGAGCCGGCCGAGGAGCGAGGGGCCGCGGGCGGCGCCGGCGGCCTGGGCGCGGGCGGGCTGGCGCGGCGCGGGGGCCGCCCGGAGCGGCAGGGCGGCGGTGCTCACCGGGCCGGTGCTCAATTTGCCTGGGCCCGGGGCTTCCCGGCGGGGATCTCGGCGGCGGGCTTGTCCTCGGCCGGCTTGTCTCCACCGGGCTTGTCACCGCCGGGTTTGGGCGCCGCCTTGGCGATGCCCGGGGTGGCGCAGCCCTTGGAGCCGCCCTTGGCGTCGGCCTTCTCGCCCGGCACGAACAGGGCCGAGACGCGCCCGCCCGCCACCGGGTCCATGTTCGCCCGCCCCGTGCCCATGTCGTAGACGAGGCGCGAGCCGCGGGTGACGTTCTGGCACTGGCTCAGCACGACGTTGCCGGTGAGCACGATGCGCTTGGCGGCCTGGTCGAAGACGGCGTTGTCGCCGGTGGCGACCTGGTCCTTCTGCACCACCGTCACGGGGCCGGCGCACTCGACCTTCTGGATGCCGTTCTCGCCCATCGCTGCCTTCTCGGCGGGTTTCTCGGCCTCGTCGGCGGCGGGCGCGTCGCCCTTCTTCGCGTCCTTCGCGTCCTTGCCGCGCTTGTAGTGCACCGTCATGGTCGAGCAGCGGATGGTGCTGTCGCCCTGGACGGCCACGACGTTGCCGACGAAGACCGCCTTGTTCTCGCGGTCGAACACGTCGAGGCGGTCGGCGTCGATCTTGATCGGCTCCTTGCCGCCGCCCCCGAGGGCGCCGAGCGGCGAGGCCTCCTTCTTGGCCGGCGCCGCGGCGGGGGCGGGGGAGGCTCCGCCGGTCTTCTGCGCCAGGGCCGGCCCGGCCGCGGGCAGGCCGACGGGGCCGGCGAGCAGGCAGAGCGCGAGGCCGGACCCGGCGAGACGCTTCAGGCGGGATCGCGTCATGGCTGCCCATCCGCGGGTTCGGCGGCCGAGGTCACGATGCGGGCGGCCCTGTCGGCGCCCTCGGCCTTGTCGGCCTTGGCGTCGCCGCCGTTGAACACCGTGCGGACGTTGCCGATGAAGGAGATCACCTTGCCGTTGTCGACGACGTCGAGGCTGTCGGCCACGACCGCGCCGCTCGGCACCGTCACGGTCACGGCCTCGCGGGACGTCACGGTGCCGGCCTTGAAGTCGACCGCGGCGGATTTCAGCCGCGCCTCCTCGCCCTTGTCGGTCCAGAGGCGGATGTCGCGCTCGAGGGTCAGTGATTCGCGGCTGGTGTCGAACAGCCCCGTCGCCGCCTCGATCCGGGCGATGCCGCCCTTGTCGTCGGTGGCGATGTGGCCGCGCATGGCCTCGAGCTCGATCAGGCTCGGCTTGCGCACGTCCTGGAGGGCGGCCGCCGCCGTCACCTCGTAGCCGCGGTCGTTCTTGCGGAAGCCCGAGAGCCGCGGGTTCTCCATCCGGACCTTCGTGCCCGACAGGCTGACCGGGCCGATGGCCACGCTCGGCGCCAGGGTTCCGAAGGGGTTGAACAGGGTCGCGGCGCCGAGGAGCAGCACGGCGGCGCCCGCCGCCACCGGGATCAGGCGGCGCAGGGTCTTCACCTGCGCGCTGTGGGAGCGCGCCCGGGCATGCGCCCGCGTCCGGCGCGGATTCGCGCCGCCTGCGGGGCCCCTCGTCTCGACGGCGTCGACCACCTGCATGACATTCCTGAGAGGCACCGGCGCGTTCCTCGCCGCGCCGCCGGTTCACGGTCCCCGACCGCCGGCGGCTGCCGGATGCGCTTGCCCGGTGGCGAAGTTATGGCCTGAGCGTTTCGGAATGTTCAACCGCGGCGCAGCGTCGAGGATTGCCGACGACCGGTTTTCCGCCGAGGCGATGTGCGGCGCCACACCGATTCGACGGGCGGATACCGGCCGCGAAGGCGTCAGGTATGCGCGAAGATGTCGACCTCGGGCCAGCCGGCGAGGTCGAGGCGGGCGCGGGTCGGCAGGAAGTCGAAGCAGCTCTGCGCCAGGTCGGTGCGGCCCTCGCGCGCCAGCATCGCGTCGAGGCGGGCGCGGGCCGCGTGCAGGTGCAGCACGTCGGAGGCCGCGTAGTCGAGCTGGGCCTGGCTCAGGGTCTCGGCGCCCCAGTCGGAGGATTGCTGCTGCTTCGACAGGTCGACGCCCACGAGTTCGCGGACCACGTCCTTGAGCCCGTGGCGGTCGGTGTAGGTGCGGGCGAGCTTCGAGGCGACCTTGGTGCAGTAGACCGGCGCCGGCATCACCCCGAGGGCCCGGAACAGCACCGCGAGATCGAAGCGGGCGAAGTGGAAGATCTTGAGCACGCCCGGATCCGCGAGCACCCGCCCGAGGGTCTCGGGGGCCGGCCCCTCCGGCCGGATCTGCACCACGTCGGCGCTGCCGTCGCCGCGGGAGATCTGCACGACGCAGAGCCGGTCCCGGTGCGGGTTGAGCCCGAGGGTCTCGGTGTCGATGGCGATGGCCGGGCCGGCCTCGTAATCGGCGGGCAGGTCGCCGCGGTGGAGGCGGATGGCGGGCTGAGCGGGCATCGGGTCGATTCGGGCGAGTGTTGGGGCAGGTGCCTGAGACGCAAGCGGATTTTTCGCGCCTAGCATCCGGGCCGGCCCGCAGCAAGCCCGGGGCCTTCGGCGAACGCCCGCGCCGTCCCCCGGGCTTGCTGCGGCGGCGCGAAGTCCCGCGGCGGCGGCGCGAAGCCCCGCGCCGCCGCCACAACGTCCCGGTCCGAGACCTTACTTCTGCTTGGCGATGACCTTGTCCTTGATCCCGTCATAGACGTTCTGCGGGATGATCTTCTTGGAGACGAGCTCGTCCTTGCCCTTGTAGGGGCGGCCCTTGATGATCGCGCCGGAGCGGGCGGCGCCGATGCCCGGGAGCGCGTCGAGTTCGTCCGCGCTGGCGCTGTTGAGGTCGACCAGGGCGCCCTTGGCGGCGTTCGGCGGGCCGGCCACGGGGGCGGTGGGCTTGGCGGGCGCCGCCGGGGCCGCGGGCGCGCCGGCGCTCGGCTTCGTCGGGCTCGCGGGGCCGGGCGTCGCGGGGCTCGGGCTCTGAGCGAGGACGGGTGCCGCCGCGAGGCAGGTCAGGAGGGCGAGGGTGCGCAAGAGGGATGACGTCATGGCGGTTCTCCCGGAGCCGTTCCCGCCGGTGGCGGCCTCGGCCCCCTCGATCTAGGGCGCGCGACTTGAACCCGGGCTTAACGGTGCGGCGTGGCGCCGCCCCCGGGGATTGCGCCGGGCGCCTCGCGCGTGCGGGCCCCTGCGCAGGGAAAGCCTCTTGCATCCCCGGCCCGGTTGCGGCATGGGCAGGCGGCCCCCGCGCGACGGCTCTAGCCAGACGGGGTGGGTGCCGCTATAAGCGCGCCCTCGAATCTCCGTTTGATGACGGTGCGCGAGGCGATCCTCCGAGACGGGGGCCGCCGGAGCGCACCTTTGCCAGTTCCAGCAGGACCCTCGTCATGGCCGTTCCGAAGCGAAAGACCTCCCCCTCGCGGCGCGGCATGCGCCGGTCCGCCGACGCCCTCAAGGCCCCGACCTATGTCGAGGACAAGGATTCGGGCGAGCTGCGCCGTCCCCACCACATCGACCTGAAGACCGGCATGTATCGCGGCCGCCAGGTTCTCAAGGTGAAGTCGGCCGAGGCCTGAGGCTTCCGGCCCGCGACAGCCTCGCGGGCTCCCGGGCGCGCCGCCGCGGCGCGCCATCCGCATCACCCCGAGACCGGTCCCTCAGGCGCGCCGCCGCGCGGCTTGCGCGTAGAGGGAGGCCGCCGCCCGCGTGCGCTCCCCGCGCGAGGGGCGCAGGCGCGGGTCCGCGCTGACGATCAACTGCGCGACGAATCCCGCCAGCGGCCGCCGGACGACCGGCCCGGCCCGGGCCGCCGCCTCCCCCACGACCGTCAGCGCCCGCGACCCCGCCTCCGTGCCGGATCGCGACGCCGCCGCGCCGGCCTGCGCCATTTCCGGATCCCCCGTCCCAGCCTGCACCATCACCCCCGGCCCTCCGCGCCCCGTCGCGCGGCCGCTGCAAAGGTGGGACCGACGTTAACGTTTCGTCAACCTTTTGCTGGGTGACGAAGCGGCACGCCCCTTCTCCCGTGCGCGAGAGGGTCGGGGTGAGGGGGGCGACCGCTCGGGACAGGTCGCACCCCCCCACGCCTCAGCCGAAGGCGCCGACCTCGTGTTGGATCATGCCGGAGATCTCGCGGACCTGGACGAACATGCGGTGGATCGGCTGGAACAGGCCGCCATGCTCGGCCTCGTAGGTGCCGACGTCGCGGGGCCCCGCGGGCTCGCCGAAATTGAGGCCGAGGGTCGGGTCGGGGGTGATCGGGAAGATCTCGTCGAGGAGGGTGAGGCAGCCCTCGATGTCGAGGCGCAGGAAGCGCTCGAGGAGCTGGTCGCGGGTGACGCCGGCCTGCGGGCGGAAGCCCGGGATGTGGACGGCCAGGAACCAGATCCGGTGGATCAGCGCGAGGCGGATCGCGTGGAGCAGGGTCAGGCGCACCGACATCTTGCGCAGGTCCGGCGCCGCCTGCTGCAGGGTGAGCCAGTCGGTGGTGAGGCGGCCGAACAGGCGGCGCAGGGCCGGGGCGAGGTTGAGGCGCTCGAGCGCGCCCGCGATGACCACGAGCTCGTCCCGGCGGCCGTCCTTCTGGGTGCGGCGCGCCCGTTCCAGCCAGACGGCGGGGTCGAGGGTGTCGATATAGGCCCGCAGCACGTCGAGGTCGCTGACGGTGGCGGCGTGCTGGACGATCCGGAAGGCGCGGGAGAAGCGCACCGAGTCGCGGCGCATGTCGCGGAACAGGTCCGGCGCCCGGCCCGCCGCCCGGCCCATGCCGTGGAGCGAGTTCGCGAGGTAGCCGAGCTGGTGCAGGATCGCGTTGTTGGGGATCGCCCGCATCTGGCGCGGGTGGGTGATCATGGCGGGCCCGCCCGAATCCGACTGGCGCGCGACGGGGCGCGAGCCGGTGCGGTCGATCAGGCTCGGGCCGAAGGTGCCGAGGAGCGCGGCGTAGCCCGCGTCGTCGACGAGGGCCTCCATGTCCTGGCGCGCCACGGTGAAGAACTCGGCGGCGAAATCCGCCGCCCCGTAGATCGGGTCGTCGGTCTCGTCCGCCCCCGCGCGGGGCTCGGAGAGGACGTAGTCCGCGAAGGCGTCGTCCTCCGCGACGTCGAGGGCGAAGACGTGCTCGGCGATCCGGGCGACGCTCGCGGTGGCGAGGGGGAGCGTGCCGAACAGCAGGTAGCCGTCCGTGCCCTGGAAGCTCGATTCGAGGCGGACCGGGATGCCCGCCTGGCGGTTGCGGCGGCGCGCATCCTCGGGGGCGAGATAGGCGAGGCGGTCGCGCAGGGAGGTCGGGTGGGCGCCCCGGCCGATCGATTCGCCGTGGGTGTCGAAGATCGCGAGCTCGACCCCCGCGAGGTCGTTCTGGACGAGGAGCTCGGTGAGGCGCAGGCGCAGGCGCTCGATCCAGAAGGTGGCGGCGAGCTGGCCGACGTAGCGGCCCGAATCCGAGTAGCCGAACTGCACCGTCAGGCGCCCGATGCGCTTGAGGTACTGGCGCCAGTGCGGGTTGCGCAGGGCGTCGTCGAGGACGCGGATGCCCTGCTCCAGCGCCGAGGCGGTCTCGAACAGGGGCGTGATCTCGACCTTGTCGGCGATGCCGTAATGGCGCGCTAGCCAGAGGGCGGCGAGCAGCGTGTAGCCGGTCTCGGTCTCGGCGATGAGGAAGCGCACCGGGTGGGTGCCGTCCACGTGCTTGAGGATCTGAGTGATCGTCATCATCAGCCGGGCGGCGGAGGCCCGCTCGGCGGCCAGCGCCCCGAAATCCACCGCCACCGGGGTGACGTCGTTGAGGAGCGTGTGGATGGTCGAGAGGTGCGAGCGGCGCTGGGCCGCGTCGGTGGGCTCGCCGTCGAGGTCGATCACCCGCCGCACCGCGTTGTGGATCTGGCTGGCGTTGAGCCGGAAATGCGGCAGGGCGTTCGAGAGGCCGTGGGTGGCGATGCCGGAGCGCAGCACCGCGATGGTGCGCTTGTCCGCCGCCTCGGGCGCCGCCGCGACGGCGCCCGCGAGGCCGGCGAGCAGGATTCCGGCATCGGTCTGGGCCCGCTCGCGCTCGATGATGAGGGCGAGGGCGAAGCGGTGCACCGCCTCGAGGGAGGGCTGCGTGCCGAGGCGCGGCGCCACCGCGAGCTGGCGGTTGACGGCGCTGAGCGCCCCCTGGGTCAGCTCGCGCACCACGCCGGTGGCCGGGATGTCGGGGAGCTGGCGCATCACCCGGTCGAGCTGCATCCGCTTCGATTCGAGGCGGTAGCGCAGGGTGTCCCACCAGCCGATATCGGTGCGCCCGTCCGTGTCGCAGCCGACCCAGGAGGCGATGGCGAAGGGCTTGGGGACGAGCTCCGTCCAGCGGTCGGGCCAGCGCGCCCGGGCCGCGTCCAGGAGGGCGCCGTTGAAGGCGTCGAGGGCGTTGCGGCCGTGATTGGCCGCGATGCAGGCCTGCTCGAACTCGTCGTCGAGGGTGATGACGGGGTCGGGCCGGGTCGAGAGCGCGGCCGCCTTGGCGATGATCGGCGCCCGGGCGCCGGGCTCCGGCTCGCTCGCGGCCTGGGCGATCAGGGCCGCCACGGCCTTGGGCATGCCGAAGGTCGGGTGGGCGGTGAACACCACCGCGAAGGCGGTGCGCCCGACGAGGTCGCGCAGGGTCTCGAAATCCCCCGCCCGCCGCGGGACCGCGGCGACGAGGCGGGCCGGCATCGCGGCGTCCGCGGCGAGATCCGTCCCGGCCTCGAGGCCGACATAGCCGCGCAGGCGCTCGGCCCGCTCGGCCAGGGCCTGCTCGCGCAGGCGCACGAACAGGGCCTCGAGGTCAGCGGCGTTGATCTCGTCCCGGTCGAAGCGGCGGGTGATCGCGAGGGTCACGGCCAGGACCGGGTTGCGGAACGGGTCCTCGCTCGACTGCTCGCGCGAGGCCTCGATCAGGCCGAGGAGATGCTGCTCCAGCTCATCGGGGCTGCGACTCTGGTCGTCCGTTCGCATCGATCGGCCTTCGGGCATGGGACATCTCGCGCAAGGACACGCTTCGGGGACACGCTTCGGGGCACGCGCGGCGGGCGAGCCGGCCTCCGGCGGGCCCGGCGCGTCCGCGATCGGGTTCGCCCGTCTTCTCGACGGGCCGGGCCCGCGACGCAAGGACCGTTCCGAAGCGCCGCCGTGCGGCCCGGCGCCGGGGCGCGGACGGAGACGACCAAACCGGATGCAACGGGGGCGGCCTTCGGGTAACGCTGGTGCCCGTATGGAAACCCTCATGATCCTTGCGGCCGTGGTGGCCTGCGCGATCGCCGGCGTCATGGTCCTGTCCATGACCAAGCGCAGCCGCCGCGCGCCCATGCGCATGCCGAACGAGCTCGACGACGACGACACCGAGATGCTGCTCGGCACGATCCGCCGGCCCGAGAGCCCGATCGACCGCACGGTGCAGATCCTCGACCTCGAGCCGATCGCGCGGGAGCCGGCGAGAGGCCAGGCTCCGAGCCGAGGTTCGGGCCAAGGTTCGGGCCAAAGTTCGGGCCAAGTTTCCGGACAGGTGTCCTACCCGATGCCGGCGGACGGGCCGGGCCGGGCCCCGAGCGAGACACGATGAACCCGAACGATCGATCCGCCCGCGCCGCCGGCCTCCTCGCCGCGGCGCTCCTGGCGACCGGCCTCGCCCTCGCCGCCCTGGCGCCGGGGGGCGCCCGCGCGCAGGAGGCCGCCCCCGCGGAGGAGCCGGCGGCGGAGACCCCGCCGAAGCCCAAGCCCGCGAAGCCCGCACCGAAGCCGAAGCCCGTACCGAAGCCCAAGCCCAAGCCCGCGCCGAAGCCCGCGCCGAAACCCGAGTCCGCGCCGAAGCCCGCCCCCGAGACCGAGGTCGCGCCGAAGCCCGAGCCCAAGCCCGAGCCCAAGCCCGCGGCTCCCGTGACCGCGGCGCCCGCGCGGGTGCCGGCCCCGGTTCCGCCGCCGGCCGGCCTCAACGCCGCGATGCCGAGCCCGGCCTGCGGCGCCCAGGCCGCCCGCTACGAGGGCGACAAGGGTTTCGTCCTCTGGGTCACGCGCAGGGGCCGGGCCGAGATCGAGAACCCCTTGCGGCCCCTCACCCCGGAGGTGACCGAGATCCTCGGGGTGACGATCGGCGGCAAGTCCGCCACCGCCTACGGGCCGGACCTGCGGGCCCTGCGCCGCGGGCCGGGACCCGGCGCCCTCGAGGCGCAGGTCGGGGCCCCGATCCACTGGCAGGCCGGCCTGCCGGCCCTGCCGGACCCGATCACCGTCGTGTCGGAATCCGGCGAGGTCCTGGCCCGCCTCGGCTTCCGCGAATGCACCGAGGCGCCCCCCGTCAAGGCGGAGCCCAAGGTCCCGGCGGCCAAGGCTCCGAATGCCAAGGCCCCCAACGACAAGGCTCCCGACGACAAGGCTGCCGGCGCCGCCGACGCGGCGGAGGGGGGCGATCCCGGCGCCGGGCGGGCTTCGAAGGCGGCGGGCAAGGCGGCGGGCAAGGCGGCGGGCAAGGCGGCGGCCAAGCCCGCGGGCAAGGCCGAGAAGGCCGCCCCGCGGACGCCGCCGGGCTTCAGCCTGCCGCAGGGGGCGATCGGCGAGTAGGCCGGCGAGGCGACGGGGCGCAGCGAGGAGAGTTCGACCATGTCCGGCACGATGACGGCCGCCGCGGTGATCGCCGCCCTGCGGCTCGCGCCGCACCCCGAGGGCGGCCATTACCGCGAGACCTTCCGCGATCCGCGCGAGGTCGAGGGCCGCTCGGTCGGCAGCGCGATCTACTACCTCCTCGACGTCGGCGAGGTCTCGGCCTGGCACCGGGTCGACGCCACCGAGATCTGGCACTGGCACGCGGGCGCGCCCCTGGTCCTCAGCGTGAGCCCGAACGGGCACGATGCCGGCGCCCGCTACCTCGGCCCCGACATCGCCCGCGGCCAGCATCCGCAGATCGTGGTGCCGGAGGGCCATTGGCAGACCGCCACCAGCCTCGGGGCCTGGACCCTCGTCGGCTGCACGGTCTCGCCGGCCTTCCGCTTCGAGGGGTTCGAGATGGCGCCCCCCGACTGGCGCCCGACGCCGCGGGGGTGAGCGTCCGTCAGCGCCGCAGCGTCGGCGCGGGCCGCGCCGCCGGGACGGGGCGGCCCGCGCGGGCGGCCACGAGGGCGCCCGCCACGATGAGCCCGCAGGCGAGGCCGAGGGCCGGGGTGGCGGTGGCGTAGCCGGTCGCCACCAGGATCAGGGTCGAGAGCACCGGGGCGGCGTAGGACGCGATCCCGAGGAGGCGGATGTCGCCCCGCTTCACCCCGACATCCCAGAGGTAGAAGGCGCCCCCGACCGGGCCGAGGCCGAGGGCCGCCAGCGCCGCCCACGGCCCGGGCCCCTGCGGCCAGGCCGTCTCTTCGAAGGCGAGGTGGCAGAGGAGGCTCAGGGCCGCGGTGGCGAGGCAGAACCCCGCCACCGCGTCCGTCGGCACCGCCCCGACCCGGCGCGACAGCACCGAGTAGCCCGCCCAGACGAAGGCCGCCGCCAGGGAGGCCGCGTAGCCGGGCACGGCGCCGGCCTCGACATGCAGGTCGCCCCGCCCCGCCAGGAGCGCGGCGACGCCCGAGAGCCCGAGCAGCGCCCCCAGGATGTGGGCCGGCCGCAGGCCCGCCTCGCCGGGAAGCCCGGCCGAGAGCAGCACGATGAGGAGCGGCCAGAGGTAGTTGAGGAGCCCGGCCTCCGCCGGCGGCGCGAGGCGCAGCGCCGTGAAGTAGAGGGCGTGGTAGCCGAACAGGCCGCCGATCCCGAGGGCCCAGACGGGCCAGGGCTGGCGCAGGGCCCGGATCCCCCGGGGCCGGACCAGCCAGGTGGTGCAGCCGAGGAGCCCGCCGAGGCAGAAGGTCATGGCGGCGAGCTGGAACGGCGGCACCGCGCCCGACGCCGCCGTGAACAGGGCGAGGAGCGACCAGAGCAGGATCGCGCCGGATCCGACGAGGGTGGCGGTGGAGCGGGTCGTGGTGGAGCGGGTCATGGCCCGGCCGCTAGCATGCCGGCCGGGGAAGGGCGAGACGGCACCGGCCGCCCCGCCCTCCGGGTTCCGGCGTCAGGCGATGTACTGGCCGCCGTTGATCGTCAGGGTCGAGCCGGTGATGAAGCCCGAATCCTCGGCCGCGAGGTACTCGACCGCGCGGGCGATCTCCTCGGCCTCGCCGAGGCGGCCCGTGGGGATCGTCGCGATGATCTTGTTGCGGATGTCCTCGGCCACCGCCATCACCATGTCGGTGGCGATGTAGCCGGGCGCGATCACGTTGACGGTGATGCCCTTGCTGGCGTTCTCCTGGGCCAGGGCCTTGGCGAAGCCGATGACGCCGGCCTTGGCGGCCGAATAGTTGGTCTGGCCGGCCTGGCCCTTCTGGCCGTTGATCGACGAGATCAGGATGATGCGGCCGAAGTTGCGCGCGCGCATGCCCTCGATCAGGGGCCGGGTGCAGGTGAACATCGAGTCGAGGTTGGTGCGGATGACCGCCTGCCACTTCTCGAAGGTCATCTTGTGGAAGGCGCCGTCGCGGGTGATGCCGGCATTGTTGACCAGCACGTCGATGGGGCCGACCTCGGCCTCGACCGCCTTGATGCCGGCCTCGCAGGCGGAAAAATCGCCGACGTCGAACTTGAAGACCGGGATGCCGGTCTCGGCCTTGAAGGCGTTGGCCGCCTCGTCGTTGCCGCCGTAATTGGCCGCGACCTTGTAGCCCTTGGCCTTGAGGCCCCTCGAGATGGCGGCGCCGATGCCGCGCGTTCCGCCCGTGACGAGGGCGACGCGTTCCTGAGCCATGTTTTCCTCCGTAGGTTTCTTGGGTCGGCTTCTTGGTCGGTTTCTCGGTCGGCTTCTTGGGTCTGTTTCTGGGTCGGCTTCCTGGAATTCTTCAGGATTCCTGTCGTGCGGCCGACGACCGGGCCCCAGCGAACCGGGTCTTGGGGAACCGGGTCTCGGGCAACCGGACGGCGCGCCCGGGGACCGGCAGGCGGATGCGCCATTCTGCCCGCCGCCGGGCTCGGCCGCACGCCAATTTAATTGCCGGCGGCCTCAAGCGGTTTTTCGGGAAAGCCGTTCCGGGTTTCAGCGGGCCCGTCCTGTCAGCCCGGGCGGCCCGCGGGGACCGCCCGGACGGGGCTCTCAGGGCCGCTCGATGCACATGGCGACGCCCATGCCGCCGCCGATGCAGAGGGTGGCGAGGCCGCGCTTGCCGTCGCGGCGCTTCAGCTCGTGCAGCAGGGTGACGAGGACGCGGGCGCCCGACGCCCCGATCGGGTGGCCGATGGCGATGGCGCCGCCGTTGACGTTCACCTTCGCGTCGTCCCAGCCCATGTCCTTGTTGACCGCGAGCGCCTGGGCCGCGAAGGCCTCGTTCGCCTCGATCAGGTCGAGGTCGGAGGGCTTCCAGCCCGCCTTCTCCAGGGCCTTGCGGGAGGCCGGGATCGGGCCGGTGCCCATCACCTTCGGGTCGACGCCGGCGGTGGCCCAGCTCACGATCCGGGCCAGCGGCGTGATGCCCCGGCGCTCGGCCTCGGAGGCCGACATCAGCACGATCGCGGCCGCGCCGTCGTTGAGGCCCGAGGCGTTGGCGGCCGTCACGGTGCCGTCCTTCGAGAAGGCGGGCTTCAGCTTGCCCATCGCCTCGACGGTGGCGCCGTCGCGGATGTACTCGTCGTTCTCCACGATGGTGTCGCCCTTGCGGCCCGGGACCGTGACGGGGACGATCTCCTCCTTGAAGCGGCCCTCCCTGCGGGCGGCCTCGGCCTTGTTCTGCGAGCGGGTCGCGAAGGCGTCCTGCTCCTCGCGGGTCAGCTGGAAGGCCTGCGCCACGTTCTCGGCGGTGGTGCCCATGTGGTAGCCGTTGAAGGCGTCCCAGAGGCCGTCCTTGATCATGGTGTCGACGAGCTTGACGTCGCCCATCTTCTGGCCGCCGCGCAGGTACTGGGCGTGGGGCGAGAGCGACATCGATTCCTGGCCGCCCGCCACGATCACGGTGGCGTCGCCGTTGGCGATCTGCTGCATGCCGATCGCGACGGTGCGCAGGCCCGAGCCGCAGACCTGGTTGAGGCCCCAGGCCGTGGCCTTCTCGGGGATGCCGGCCGCGATCGCGGCCTGGCGGGCGGGGTTCTGGCCGGCGCCGGCCGTGAGCACCTGCCCGAAGATCACCTCGTCCACGTCGTCCGGCGAGACGCCGGCCCGCTCGAGGGCGGCCTTGATGGCGACCTTGCCGAGTTCATGCGCCGGCATGCTGCCGAACGCGCCGCCGAAAGAGCCGACCGGGGTGCGCGCCGCACCGACGATGACGATCTCTTCGCTGCCTGCCATCTGACGTTCTCCTCTCACGGCCGGCGCTGCTTGGACGGATCGCGCGTTCTGAGGCCGTTCAGGGGATGAAAGCCTTGGGCCTGATGAAGTCAAGCACGGTCTCGAACCGTGCGTGACGTACGGGGAGGATTGAATACACGATACATTCCGTGGTCGGCATTATTCTGCGTGGACGAGGCTCAGATTGCTGTTTTCGTCGGCGGGGGAAAGTCTTAAGGTTCCTCGCAGGCGCGATGGTCGCCTCCGGTTGCATCCGGGGCAGCCCGGGGGGCCGCGCCGCGACGTTCGGGTGGGGAGAGACCGCAGAGATGGCGGAAAACGGCAAGGCACATCAGACCGTCATCAAGAAATACGCCAACCGGCGCCTCTATCACACCGGCACCTCGACCTATGTCACCTTGGAAGATCTCGCGACCATGGTGCAGAGCGGCGAGGATTTCGTCGTCTACGACGCGCGCTCGGGCGACGACATCACCCGCTCGGTCCTGACCCAGATCATCTTCGAGCAGGAGAACAAGGCCGGCGACGACAACCTGCTGCCGGTGGCCTTCCTGCGCCAGCTGATCCGCTTCTACGGCGACAGCATGCGCACGATGGTGCCGAGCTTCCTCGAATTCTCGATGGCGAATTTCGCGCGGGACCAGGACGGGCTTCGCGAGAAGCTGTCGCAGAGCTTCGGCCCCTCGGCCTTCCAGCACGCCATGGAGGAGCAGGTCCGCGCCAACATGAGCTTCTTCGGCGATGCCATGAAGATGTTCACCAATTTCGGCCCGCCGAGCCAGATCCCGAGCCCCCCCAGCATCCCGGCCCCACCCCCTCCCGCCGCCGGCACCGACCTCGACGACCTCAAGCGCCAGATGGCCGAGATGCAGCAGCGCCTCGAGGCGCTGGCGAAGAAGTAGGGCGCGGCAATCCGCCCGCGCCACCACGGACCCACGACTCACTCCGGACGGCGCTGCCCCCCACTCTCCCGTCCGGGAGAGGTCGAGTCCGCGACAGCGGACCGGGTGAGGGGTGCGACCTCTCCGGAAAGGTCGCCCCCCCTCACCCCGGCCCGCTTCCGCGGGCAAACCTCTCCCGCACGGGAGAGGGGGCGCATCCGGACGGCGCCGCCCTGGAGAGGACGCCCGGCGGGCCGGCTCAGGCCGCTTCCGCCGCGGCGGCGCGCTCGCGGGCGAGGCGGGTGACGCTGACTTGGTCGATCTTGCCGGTGCCGAGCATCGGGATGCGGTCGAGGACGACCACCTCGGCCGGGATCGCGATCTCGGTGGCGCCGCGGCCCTTGGCGAAGCTCTGGTACTCGGCCCGGGTCGCGCCCTTCCGCTCGGTGAACAGGACGAGCCGCTCGCCCTTGCGGGCATCCGGCACCGCCGCCACCGCGCTCGGGGCGTCCGGCCAGAGCTCGGCCGCGAGGGCTTCGATGCCCGCGAGGGAGACCATCTCCCCCGCCACCTTGGCGAAGCGCTTGGCCCGGCCCTTGATCGCGATGAAGCCGAGGGGATCGATCGCCACGATGTCGCCGGTGTCGTGCCAGCCGCCGGGCGGCGGCTCCAGCAATCCGGGCGCCTCGGCCCGCAGGTAGCCCAGCATGATGTTGGGGCCGCGGACCGAGAGGCGCCCGCCCGCCTCGATGCCCGGCACCGGCTCGAGCTTCGCATCCATGCCGGGCATCTGGCGCCCGACCGTGCCGAAGCGGTTGAACATCGGGGTGTTGAGGGCCACCACCGGCCCGCACTCGGTGACGCCGTAGCCCTCGAGGATGCGCAGGCCGAACTTTTCCGCGTAGGTGCGGCGGGTCGAATCCTTCACCGCCTCGGCGCCCGCCAGCACGTAGCGCAGCGAGCGCAGGTCGTAGGCATGCGCCGCCTTGGCGTAGCCGGTCAGGAAGGTGTCGGTGCCGAACAGGATGGTGCTGTTCGAGCCGTAGATCAGCTCGGGCACGATCCGGTAATGCAGCGGCGAGGGGTAGAGGTAGACCGGCACGCCCGAGACCAGGGGCAGCACGAGCCCCACCGTCAGCCCGAAGGCGTGGAACACCGGCAGCACGTTGAAGACCTTGTCGGTGCGGCCGAAATCGATGCGGGCGGCGGCCTGGGCGGTGTTGGCCAGCATGTTGCGGTTGGCCAGCACCACGCCCTTCGGGGTGCCCTCCGAGCCCGACGTGAACAGGATCGCCGCGGGGTCGTCGCCCCGGCGCGCCACCAGGGGCCGGCGGGGGGCGAGGAAGCCCCGGAGCTTGTCGGCGAGCCCGATGGTGGCGCGCACGTCCTCGAGGTAGACGAGGTCGACCTGCCCGCGGATCGCCTCGATCAGGGGGCCGAGGCGGCCCTTCTCGATGAAGGCCCGGGAGGTCAGGATGGTGCGGATCTCCGCCGCCTTGCAGGCCGAGAGCACGCTGGCGGGCCCGGCCGAGAAGTTGATCATCGCCGGCACCCGCCCCGCCGAGGCCAGGGCGAAGAAGGTCACGGCGGCGCCGTTGGCGTTCGGCAGCATCAGGCCGACCGGCTTGCCCACGGGGGCGAGGGGGATCAGCTTGCGGCCCAGGATGGTAGCGCCCATCACCAGGCGCGAATAGGTCAGCGTGCCGGTGACCGGGTCCTCCACCGCGGTGCGGTGCCAGCCGTGGCGGTCCCCCGCCTCGATCAGCGCCTCGGTGAGGCCGCGGTCGATGTCGGTGGTGCGGAAGACGAGGTCCGACATGATGCCGTAGAGGGCCGCCCCCGCCGCCTGCCGGCGGGCCTTGCCCTTCAGCGCGGGGTCGACCGCGAGCCGGACCGGCTCCAGCACCGTCACGGTGACCTTCGGCCACCAGCGCCGGCGCACCTGGGCCCGCGACAGGCGCGAGAAGGCGGTCTGCTCCAGGCCCTCGATGCGCACCGGCACCACCATGGCGCCGGACTTGTCGGCGATGAGGCCGGCCCCGTCATAGACCTTCATCAGGCTGCCCGTGACCGTGAGCCGCCCCTCGGGGAAGATGATCAGGGTCTCGCCGTTCTTGACCGCGTTGATCAGGGTGCGGGTGGCGAGCGGCCGCGTCGGGTCCAGCGGCATCGCCTTCGTGACCCGCAGGAACGGCTTCACCCACCAGGCTTTCGCGATGCCGTGGTCGATGGCGAAGACGGGCTCCTGGTCGAGGAGCGAGAGGGCGAGGGGCGCGTCGAGGAACGAGACGTGGTTGAGGGCCACGATCGCGTTCGGGCCCGCCTTCTCGACATTCTCGAGGCCCCGCACCTCGAGCCGGTAGAAGGCCCGGAACAGGATCGACAGGAAGTCGCGGAACGGGCTCGTGGGCAGGGTCGCCAGGATGACGGCGCCGACCACGAGGTTGAGGATGGCCACCAGGGCGAGGAGCGCCGCCATCGAGAAGCCCGCGCCCTGCAGCACGGCGAGCGCCAGGGTGCCGGCCACCATGAAGGCCGCCGTCAGCACGTTGACGGCGCCGATGACGCGGGCGCGCTTGGCCTTCTCGGTCCAGGCCTGCACCGCCGCGAAGGAGGGCACGATGTAGAGGCCGCCCGCCACCGCGAGGCCGAAGAAGTCGAACCCGACCCGCAGGCCGGTGCCGCTCGCCAGGAACCCGGCGGCGCCGATCATCGGCCCCGAGACCGGCGGCAGCTGCCACACCGTCCAGGCGAGGTCGAGGCCGAACAGCCCCATCAGGATCGCGCCGACCGGCGTCGGCAGCAGCACGATGCGCCCGCTGGCGAGCCAGGAGGCGAGGCCGGAGCCCAGCGCGATGCCGACCGAGAAGGTCGCCAGCAGCATCGTCACCACGGTCTCGGAGCCGTTGAGCCCGGTCTTCACCAGGACGGGCAGCAGCGACAGCACCACCGCGCCGACGAGCCAGAACCAGCTGACGATGACGGAGCCGCGCCACAGGCGGGAATCCGCCCAGAGGTCGCGCAGGAGGTCGTAGGTCGAGCGCGCGACGTTCGGGTCGACGTAAAGGTCGGGGGCGCCCTCGCCGGTCCGGGGGATCAGCCGGGCCGAGAGCCAGCACAGCACCGCGAAGCCCATGATCAGGGCGCCGAAGGCCGCCGCATCCCCCCCGGCCGCCATGGCGAGGCCCGCCACGATGGTGCCGAGCAGGATCGCCAGGAAGGTCGCGGCCTCCACCAGCGCGTTGCCGGCGGGCAGCTCCTCGCGCCTCAGGTGGTCGGGCAGGATGCCGTACTTGATCGGGCCGAACAGGGCCGCGATCGTGCCGAACAGCCCGAGCGCCACGAACAGGACCGGCACCGAGCCGAGCCAGAAGCCCACCACCGCGGTGCCGGCCGCGAAGATCTCGGCGAATTTCAGCCGCTTGGCGACCACGGCCTTGTCGTAGCGGTCGGCCCACTGGCCGCCGAGGCCCGACAGGATGAAGAACGGCCCGATGAAGACCGCGCTCGCCAGGGTGATCAGCATGCCGGACTGCGCCTGGTCGCCGGCATTGACCTTGAACAGGATCAGGAACGCGAGGGCGTTCTTCAGGAAGTTGTCGTTGAAGGCCGAGAAGAACTGGCACCAGAACAGCGGCGCGAAGCGGCGCGCGGTCATCAGTGATCGGAACATGGCTGCCCTCCCCGGCGAGGCGCATGACTGCCTGCCGATCGGTGAAGCGTCAAATCCCGCCGCGCCCACCCCTCGGCGCCGGCGAATTTGAACGACGTGCAAAAACTAGATCCGGTCACGCCGGCCCGCAAGCTTGATTTTGAACAGCGTGCAATCTACACCGCTCCGCGCGTGTGGCGGCACACCTCCGGGGAGGATGCCGGGAAAAGGTAAAGGCACCGGTGGCAGGCAAAGGTGGCAGCACCGCGAAGCCGCGGAGCCCGAGTGCCCGCGGCACCGGGCCCCGGGGCGAGCACGACCGGGAGGGCTTCCTCGCCCTGGTCACCGGCGCGGCCGAGGCCATCGTGCGGGCCGAGGGCTTGCGGGCCCTCGGGATGCGCCGGCTCGCGGCCGCGATCGGCTACGCCCCGAATTCGATCTACAACGCGGTCGGCGACCTCGATCAGGTGGTGCTGCACATCAACGCCCGCACCTTCCGGCGCCTCCGGGCGACGCTGACCGGGGCGATCCCGCCGGATGCGCCCCCGCGGGCGACGGCCCTCGCCGTGGCGGAGGCCTACCTCGCCTTCGTGGCCGCGGATCCGGCGGTCTGGAGTCTCGTCTCGGACTACGCCACGGCGCCGGGCGCGCCCTTCCCGGACTGGTACGCGGCGGCGCTCGCCGAGGCGATCGCCCCCGTGGACGCGGTGCTGGCGCCCCTCCTGCCGGACGCGACGGAGCGGCGCCAGGCGGTCGCGGCCCTCTGGGCCGCCCTCCACGGGCTCGCCGCCCTCTCGACCTCGCGCAAGCTCGCCATGCTGACCCCGGAGCCGCCGCAGGCCCTCGCCCGGCTGCTGGTGGGGCGGTTCCTGGGGTAGTTCGGGGGTGATCCCCGGCCCCGGCCGCATCGCGGGTGCCGGGCCGGCGGCCCCCCGTTGGCGCGCGGCACGGCCGCCCCGCGCCGTCTCGAACCCCTCAACCCGGTCGGCTGGCGCCGACTCGACCTCTCCCGGACGGGAGAGGTGGGGCGCTCTGCCGTCCGGAGTGATGTGTGGTTCCGGGCTGGCGCGGGTGGCACGCCGCGCCCCCTCTCCCGTGCGGGAGAGGGTTGGGGTGAGGGATGCGACTTGTCCGGAGAGGTCGCACCCCTCACCCGGTGCGCGTGCCGCGCACTCGACCTCTCCCGGACGGGAGAGGTGGGGCGCTCAGCCGTCCGGAGTGAGTCGTGGTTCCGGGGTGGCGCGGGTGGCACGCCGCGCCCCCTCTCCCGAGCGGGAGAGGGTTGGGGTGAGGGGTGCGCGCTCTCCGGAGAGGTCGCACCCCTCACCCGGTGCGCGTGCCGCGCACTCGACCTCTCCCGGACGGGAGAGGTGGGGTGCACCGCTGTCCGCTCCATGTCCTTCAATGGCGCGGGCGGCACGCCGCGCCCCTCTCCCGTCCGGGCGAGGTTTGCCCGCGGAAGCGGGTCGGGTGGGGGAGGCGACCTCTCCGGAGAGGAGCGGGGCGCGCTAGGGGGCGTCCCCCGGGAGCCAGCGCTGCGCCGCCGCGTCGTCGGAGGCGGTGGCCTCGACCCAGGTGCCGGTGGTGCCGTCGGCGCGGTGCTCGCGCTTCCAGAAGGGGGCGCGGGTCTTGAGGTAGTCCATCAGGAAGCTCGCGGCCTCGAAGGCGGCGGTGCGGTGGGCGGAGGCCGTCAGCACCAGGACGATGCCGTCGCCCGGCGCCACGAGGCCGTGGCGGTGGATGACCCGCACGCCGGCGAGCGGCCAGCGCGCCCGCGCGTCCGCCACCACCCGGCCGATCTCGGCCTCGGCCATGCCGGGGTAATGCTCGAGCTCGAGCCCGGCGAGGCGCCCGCCCTCGTCGCGGCAGAGGCCCGTGAAGGTGACGACGGCGCCGGCCCGGCCCGCCGTCTCGGCGGAGAGCCGCGCGATCTCGGCGGCGACGTCGAAGGGCTCGGCCTGGATGCCGACGGCCTCGGGGCCGGGGGCGGCGGGTGCCTCGGGGACAGCGGACACGGATCTCTCCAAAGGGCGCGGCGGCGGGGCCCGCGCGGGCACGGGTGGGTTACAACGTCCGGCCATCCCGGTTAAGCCGGGCTCGACTCAACGCCGGCCCGCATGCGCCTATATGGCAGGGCGACTCAAGGCCTGCGCCCCCGCGCCGGCCCCGGTCCGCGTCCCGAGCCCCGGCCGAGCCCCGGGCCCGGACCCCGCGGACGGGACCGCGCCGGATTGGAAGGACCACCCGTGTGACGCCCGACCTGATCCTGCCCCATGACGGCGTCCTGCCGCGCTTCTCCGCCCGCCCCGTCTGGTGCGGGCGCGGCAGCACCGTGATCGGCGACGCGACGATCGGGGCGCAGGCCTGGATCGGCGACAACGGGGTGATCCGGGCGGACGGCCAGAGCGTCGTCCTCGGCGAGCGCTTCTGGCTCGGCCACCGCTCGACCGTGCACATCGCCACCTTCGCGCACGGCACCACCGCGGGGGACCGGGTCACGGTGGGGCGCAACGCCGTGGTGCATGCCTGCGCGGTGGGCTCGGACGTGGTGATCGAGGACGACGTCGTGATCCTCGACGGCGCCCGGATCGGGGACGGGGTCGTGATCGAGGCCGGCGCCACGGTGTTTCCCCGCGCCGAGCTGCCCGAGGGCTTCGTCTACGCGGGCAGCCCGGCCAGGCCGCAGCGGCCGATCACCCGCGCGGAGATCGCCGAGCGGGCCGAGCGCCTGCGGGAGGCGGCGGGCGACAGCGCCCCGGCGGCCCCCGCGGACGAGCCCGCCGTCGAGGACAGCGTGTTCGTGGCCCGCACGGCGCTGCTGCGCGGGCGCATCGCCCTCGGGGCGGGCTCGACCGTGCTGTTCTCCTGCGAGCTCAGCGCCGAGGTCGGCCCGATCGTGGTCGGGGCCGACACCAACATCCAGGACAACAGCGTCCTGCGCAGCCGGGGCGAGGGCATCGTCATCGGGCGCGACACCACGATCGGCCACAACGTCCGCATGGGCGATTGCCGCATCGGCGCCCGCAGCCTGATCGGCATCGGCTGCGCCATCGCCCCCGGCACCGTCATCGCCGACGACGCCATGCTGGCGGCCGGCGCCACCACCGATCCGGGCCAGCTCCTCGAGGGCGGCCACCTCTGGGGCGGCCGCCCCGCCCGCATCCTCGGCCCCCTCGACGCCGACAAGCGCGCCATGATGAGCCGCATCGTCGAGGGCTACCGCGACCACGGCCGGGCCTACCGCCGGCTGCAGGCGGAGATCGCGTAAGGCCCGCCCGCCCCGCGCCGCGCGATCGCCGCCGCGTGCGCGCGAGGCCGGGTGTGCGCGAGCGGACCGGTGGCGGGTGCGCGTCGTCCGGAGAGCCCGCACGCCTCACCCCGGCCCGCTTCCGTCCGGGAGAGGGAGCCCGTCGCGCCACCCGCGCCCACCACGGGACCACGACTCACTCCGGACGGCGGCCCGCCCCACCTCTCCCGTCCGGGAGAGGTCGAATCCGCGATAGCGGAACAGGTGAGGGGTGCGACATGTCCGGAGAGCGCGCATCCCTCACCCCAACCCTCTCCCGCACGGGAGAGGGGGCCCGTCGCGACGCCCGCGCCACCCTGGAACCACGACCCACTCCGGACGGCGGCCCGCCCCACCTCTCCCGTCCGGGAGAGGTCGAGTCGGCGACAGCCGACCGGGTGAGGGGTGCGACCTCTCCGGACAGCGCGCACCCCTCACCCCAACCCTCTCCCGGACGGGAGAGGGGGCCGGTCGCGCCACCCGCGCCACCCCGGAACCCCGACTCACTCCGGACGGCGGCCCGCCCCATCTCTCCCGCCCGGGAGCGGGAGCGGGGGCGCGGCGCGGGGCGTGACCGGGGAATCGGGAACCAACGCGGGTGCCGCCGCCTTCCCGGCAACGCTTCCGTCGTCGTGGCGGCGCGGGTCCGGACGTCACCCGAAGGTTTTCGCGATGCTGCAGCAGCCCCCGACGCCCGTCGACGCCCCGGTCGGCCCCGGGCGGGGCACCCGCCCGCTGGCGCTCGCCGGGATCGCGGTGGTGTCGTTCGCGGCGCTGCTGGCGCTCGCCTGGATGGCGGCCGCGACCCTGATGCTGATCTTCGCCGGCGCCCTGCTCGGGGTGTTCCTCGACGGGCTGACCCGGGGGCTCGGGCACCTGCTGCCGCTGCCCCGGGGCGTGCGGCTCGGCATCGCCAGCCTCGCGGTGGCGGCGGCCGGCCTCGGCTTCGTGGCCTTCGGGGGCGCCACCATCGCCCAGCAGGGGCGCGACCTCGGCCAGACCATCCGCCAGCAATCGGGCACCGTCACCGGCTGGCTGAAGGAGCACGGGGTCGACCTGCCGCTCCTCGACGCGGTGGAGAGCCAGGCCGGATCGGGCCAGGCCGCCCCGGAGCCGGGGGCCGAGAAGTCCGGCGGCGGGAAGTCCGGCGCCGAGAAACCGGCAGGCGAGAAACCGGGCGTCGAGAAACCGGCAGGCGACAAACCGGCAGGCGACAAGTCGGCAGGCCAGAAGGCCGGCGGGTTCGGGGGCCTCGCCTCCGGGGCGCTCGGCAGCCCGGGCTCGCTCCTGTCCGATGCCGGCAGCGTGCTCGGCCCCGCCGCCACGGTGATCTTCGGCCTGTTCAACGCGCTGGGCAACGTCCTGGTGATCGTGTTCCTGGGCGTCGCCTTCGCGGCCGATCCCGGCAGCTACCGGGACGGGATCCTGCGCTTCGTGCCGCCGCGCCACCGGCCCCGGGGCGCCAAGGTGCTCGACGGCATGGGCGAGACCCTGCGGCACTGGCTGTTCGGCCAGCTCATCACCATGGCGGTGATCTTCCTCTGCGTCTGGGCCGGGCTCTGGCTCCTCGGCATCGGCGGCTCGCTGATCCTCGGCCTGCAGGCGGGCCTGCTCGCCTTCATCCCGACCATCGGCCCCCTGGTGGCGGGGCTCGTGATCGTGCTGGCGAGCCTCGCCTCGGGCTGGAGTGCGCTTCTCGGCGCCGTCGGCGTCTACCTCGCGGTGCAGACCCTCGAGAGCTACGGGCTGACGCCGTTCATCCAGAAGCAGGCCCTCGACATCCCGCCCGCCACGATCTTCGGCGGGCAGCTGCTCCTCGGCGTCCTGTTCGGGCTCTGGGGCATCGCCCTGGCGCTGCCGCTGCTCGCCGTGATCAAGGTGCTGCTGGAGCAGCTCTACGTCGAGGAGACGCTCGGCGAGCCGGCGAGCTGAGCCGTCTCAGGTCTCCCGCGCCAGCGCCCGCTCGATCAGCCGGGCCACCGCCAGGGCCCGGCCGTCGTCGCCGAAGCGGGCGACGACCTGCACGCCGAGCGGCGGCCCGTCGCCCGGCACCGGGACGTTGACGCAGGGCACGCCCATCAGGGTCCAGAGCCGGTTGAAGCGCGGGTCCCCGGTGGAGGCGAGGCCCTCCGGCGCCGGGCCCGGCGCCGAGACCGTCAGGATGGCGTCGATCTCCCCGAACACGTCCTTGAGGACGCGCCGGGCCCGGTGGGCGTGGCGGCGGGCCCCGTCATAGGCCTCGGCGGTGAGGTCCTGCGCCGCGTCGAGCTGGCCCCGCAGCACCGGGCCGAGGGCGGCGCGGTGGGCGGCGTATTCCCAGGCCAGGGCCTGGCGGGCCTCGTAGCTCTGGATGGTGCCGTGCGCCGCCCAGGCCTCCGGCAGGGGCGGCGGCAGCGCACAGTCGCGGACCCGCGCCCCGGCGCGCTCGGCCGCCCGCACCGCCCGCGCCAGCGCCGCCGCCATCGCGGGCTCGGGCGCCCCGGCGAAATCCTGCGCGACGAGGCCGATGCGGGGCGCGGATCCGGCCTCGGGCCCGAGGCCGGATCCGCGCCCGAGGTCGATCGCCGGCCGGTCGGCGAGGAGCGCCAGCGCGTGGGCGACGTCGCGGATCCCGGCCCCGAACAGGCCGAGCGTGTCGAGCGCCCACGAGACGGTCTTGACCCCGACCATCGGCAGCAGCCGGAACGAGGGCTTGATCGCCGCGACCCCGCAGAAGGCGGCCGGGCGGATCACCGAGCCGCCGGTCTGGGTGCCGAGGGCGAGCGGCAGCATCCCGGCCGCCACCGCCGCGGCCGAGCCCGCCGACGAGCCCCCCGGGGTGCGGCCGGGCGCGCGGGGGTTGCGCGTCGCGGTCGGGTCGAGGCCCGCGAAGGGCGAGGTCGTGGTCTTGGCCAGCGCCACCGCCCCGAGGTCCCGCAGCCGCATCACGATGGCGGCGTCCGCCCGCGGCCGCCAGCCCGCGTAGATCGCCGAGCCCATCCCGGTGGGCAGGTCGGCGGTGTCGATGATGTCCTTGACCCCCACCGCGATGCCGGCGAGCGGCCCGGCGCCCGGCACCCGGGGGTCCGCCAGCCGGCTCGCCAGGGCGCCGACCGCGGGCTCGTGCGCCGCGATGGCCTCCTGCGCGAGGCGGATCGCGGCCTCCGGGCTCAGGCTGCCGGAGGCGAGGCGGGTGCGGAGATCGACGAGGGACAGCATGGGCGTTCAGTCGAGCGGGGGACGGCGGGTGTCAACCGGGACGGAGCGGGCGGACCCGGGCGGATCGCTCATGATTTGTTCCGCTTCGGGACCCCGGCAAAATGCAACTACAGGTCCAGGGCCTCCGGGTTCATGATGGGGCGAGCGGGCCCGCGACGTGGCCCGGACGATCCGGGAGGAGACCATGGCGCAGGTGCCGCCGCCGGCCCCCGGCCGCGACGGGCCGCCCGCGCCCGCGACCGGGCCCGCGACCGGGCCCGAATCCCCGCGGGTGCCGCTGCCCCGCAGCTCGGGCGAGATCATCATGGTGCTGGCCCATTACCACCGGGCCGAGATCGCCCGCATGGCCGGCTGGCGCGACCGCATCGACCGCACCACCAACTGGGCGATCACCGTCGTGGCCGCCATGCTGTCGGTGTCGCTGTCGACCCCGACCGCCCATCACGGCGTCCTGCTCTTCGCCATGCTGCTGGTGCTGCTCCTGCTCGCCATCGAGGCGCGGCGCTACCGCTTCTTCGACGTCTACCGCGCCCGGGTCCGCCGGATGGAGCGCCACTACTACGCCCAGGTCTTCGACGCCCAGGACCCCGACGCCGAGGTCTTCGGCGCTCAGGATTGCGCGCCCGCGCCCGGCCCCGCCTGGACGGAGGAGCTCGGCCGGGACCTGCGCCGGCCGGCCTTCCACATCAGCCTGACCGACGCCCTGTCGCGGCGCCTGCGGCGCAACTACTGCTGGATGTTCCTGATCCTGCTGCTCGCCTGGGTCCTCAAGATCACCTCGGCCAAGCTCCAGCCCGGCGCCGAGGCCGCGGCGCCGGTGCCCGAATTCCTGCACGCGCTGGCGGACGGCCTCGGCAACGCCGCGCTCGGGCCGCTGCCCGGCTGGCTCGTGGTCGCCATCGTGGCGGCCTTCTACGGCCTCCTCCTGGCCGCGACCCTCCGGTCGATCCGCCGCGACCGCGCCGGGGAGGACGGGCAGGTCCACGTCTGAGGGGGCCATCCCGGCGCGGGGCTGGCGCGCCGCAGCGTTGACGATCCCTTCACACAACCGCGCGCATCTTACGCGCCATGTGGCGTGGCGTAATTGCGTTCTCCGCCCTGGCGCTGTTCGGCGCGGGGCTCACCGGCTGTGCGCTCAACAAGTTCGAGCGCCGTGAGCCCTGGCGCGACCAGGCGGAGCAGGTCTGCCTGTCGAAGCGCCTCGTGCAGCCGACCGAATTCATGAGCTTCGCCAAGGAGATCGACGGCCCGGGCCCCTGCGGCATGCAGCAGCCCTTCCGGGTCACGCGCCTCGGCAACGGGACCGTGGCGCTGAAGCAGCGCATGACGCTGGCCTGCCCGGCGCTGGCGGAGGCCGAGGCCTGGCTCGCCGAGACCATCCAGCCGGCCGCCAACCTCTATTTCGGCCAGCCGGTGGCGGAGATCAACGCGGGCTCCTACGCCTGCCGCGGCCGCAACAACCAGGCCGGCGCCAAGCTCTCGGAGCATTCCTTCGGCAACGCCGTCGACGTGATGTCCTTCAAGCTCGCGGACGGCTCCGTCATCACCGTCAAGGGCGGCTGGCGCGGCACCGAGGCCGAGCAGGGCTTCCTGCGCGAGGTCTTCCTCGGGGCCTGCCAGCGCTTCACCACGGTGCTGGCGCCGGGCTCGAACGTGTTCCACTACGACCACATCCACGTGGACCTCGCCCGGCACGATCCCCGCGGCCTCAAGCGCATCTGCCAGCCGCTGATCAAGTTCACGCCGCAGCTCGGGACCGAGGGCGCCCGCTCCTACGCCCGCCCGCGCCCGCCCGAGCGCCAGCCCGCCCCGCCGCAGGCCCCGATCGACATCGAGGAGGACGATCCCTACGGCCTGACCCCGATGTCGGCCCGCGAGACGCCCAGCCGGGTCGCCCGCGCGCCTGCCGCGCCGCAGGCGCCCGCGCAGCCCCCCTACGCCTACGCCTCCGCCCCGGCGGCGCGCCCCGCTCCGAGCCGCCCCCCGGCCCCGCGGGTCGCCGCTGTCCCCGCCTACGACGAGCCGGCGCCGGGCTTCGAGGAGCCGCTCTCGCTCTCTGCCCCCGGCCTCGGCGCCGGCCCGATCTACTGACGGTTGCAGGTGTGCCCCGCACACCCCACCCAGGCTCGAAAGCGGCGCCCGGACCGCACCCAAGCTTGACACGGCGATAGGCCGAGCCATCGTCTTGGACGATCAGGAATTCCAGCGGAAGACGCCGGCATGCGCCCGAACTCCACCTTCGCCGCCTTGAGCATCGGTCTCCTCCTCGCGAGCGCGCTGCAGCCCGCCGCCGCCCGCTCGGCACGCGAGGAGATCGAGCCCTCCGAGGAGCGGATCTTCCCCTTCGACGCGAACATCCCGGGCTGCCAGGACGCCGACGTGCTGGAGAAGGTCTCGACCCAGTTCGCCGAGAAGGAGGCGAAGTACTGGAACTCGTCGCTGACGATCGTCGCCTATGACCATATCGAGCGCACCGCCTGGCGTCCCTGGGGCGTCGATTTCTACCCGCGCCGGTTCTGCTCGGCGACCGCCACGACCTCGGACGGCATCCGCCGCAGGGTCGACTATTCCGTGCGCGAGAGCCTCGGCATCATCGGCTCGACCTGGGGCGTCGAGTTCTGCGTCCACGGGCTCGACCGCGACCTCGCCTACGCCTACGCTACGGCCTGCCGCATGGCGCGCCCGTAACGGCCGCCCGTCCGGCAACGGCGCGGCCGGGGGGCCGACGCCGCTATCTCGCTTCTGCCTTCGGGGGATGGTCATGAAGCCGGCAGGTTTGGGCGTCCGCGCCCTCGCGGCCAGGTTGGCACTCATGTCGGCGCTCGCGTCGGTGCTCGCGTCGGTGCCCCTGGCCACCGGGGCCGGGGCCCAGGATTTCGGCGGCTTCGGGCGCGGGGAGGGCCGCGGCGGGGGCGGCACGCCGGGCGCCTTCGATTTCTACGTGCTCGCCCTGTCCTGGTCGCCGACCTATTGCGAGACCGCGGGCGCCCGCCGGGACGACCGCCAATGCGCGCCGGGCCGGGGCCTCGGCTTCGTGGTGCACGGGCTCTGGCCGCAATACGAGCGGGGCTACCCGCAGAACTGCTCGGCCGTCGAGCGCGCCCCCACCCGGCAGGCCCTGGAGGTCGCGGGCGAGGTCTATCCGAGCGAGGGGCTCGCCCGCTACGAGTGGCGCAAGCACGGCACCTGCTCGGGGCTCGACCCCGCCGCCTACTTCCGCGCCGCCAGGGACGCCCGCATGGCGGTGACGATCCCGGACGCGTTCCGGGGGGCGGGGGCCGACCGCCGCGCCGCCCCGGTCGAGATCGCCCGCGCCTTCGTGACGGCGAACCGTGGGTTGCGGCCGGACATGATGTCGGTGACCTGCGCGCGGGGCCAGCTGCAGGAGGTCCGCATCTGCTTCGCCAAGGACCTGCGCGGCTTCACGCCCTGCCCGGAGGTGGCGCGCCAGAATTGCCGCGCGCCCGAGGTCGCCATCGACGCGGCCCGCTGAGGTCACTTCGCGCGCGGGCCGATCAGGGCCCTGGACATTCGCCGCGATTCCCCCGAATTGCGCGCCATGAATTACCGGCACGCCTTCCATGCGGGCAATTTCGCCGACGTGCTGAAGCACCTCGTGCTCGCCCGCGTCCTCGCGCATCTGCGCGGCAAGCCCACCGGCTTCCGGGCCATCGACGCCTTCGCGGGGCTCGGCTTCTACGACCTCGCGGGGGACGAGGCCGGGCGGACCGGCGAGTGGGAGGCGGGCTGGGGCCTCCTCGACGAGCCCTTCCCGAAGGAGATCGAGACCCTGCTGGCGCCCTATCGCGCCGCGGTGGCGGCCGTGCAGGCGCGGCACGGCGCCACCACCTATCCGGGCTCGCCCGCCCTCATCCGCGAGGCCCTGCGCCCGATGGACCAGGGCGTCTTCGTCGAGCTGCACCCGGTGGATGCGGCAATCCTGCGCGAGCGCTACAACGCGGATCCGCGCACCAAGGTGATGCATCTCGACGGCTGGACCGCGCTGAACAGCCTGATCCCGCCCCCGGAGCGGCGCGGCCTCGTGCTGATCGACCCGCCCTACGAGGTGCCGGGCGAGTTCGACCGCCTCGGCAGCCGCCTCGCCAAGGCGGTGGCGAGGTGGCCGACCGGCATCTTCCTGGCCTGGTACCCGATCAAGGACATCGCCGTGCTGGAGCGCATGATCGCCGGTCTCGACGCTGTCCTGAAGCGGCCCGCCCTGCGCCTCGACCTCATGATCGACCGGCCGGACGCCCTGCGCCTCACCGGCACCGGGCTCGTCGTGGTCAACCCGCCCTGGACGCTCGCCGACGATGCGAGCCTGTTCCTGCCGGCCCTCGCCGAGCGCCTGGCGCTCGGGGATTACGGCGCCTTCCGGTGCGAGGCCATCGGCGCGCCGGCCTGAGCGGGCGCGCCGCCCGGCCTGCCCGGGACGCATCCCCCCGATCCGGCGCACGGCGCCCGCAACCATTCGCGTTTGCCCGCTGAATCGCCTATAGGCGGGGGAAATCCCCGTTCCAAACTGATCTGGACCCATCATGGCGACGGCGTCGTTCGACACCGCCCGGCGCGAAGGCAGCGCCATTCCGGCAATCGAGAAGGTCCCCGAGGCGGAGGTCGCGGCCGGTCCGCTCCCGGGCGTGCGCGCCTCTCTCGTCGGGCTGACCCGGGACGGCCTCAAGGCGCGGCTCCTCGCCATGGGCGTGCCGGAGCGCGAGAGCCGCATGCGCTCGGGCCAGATCTGGCACTGGCTCTACGTCCGCGGCGCCCGCGACTTCGACGCGATGACGAATGTCGGCAAGGGCCTCAAGGCCCAGCTCAAGGAGCACTACACCCTCGACCGGCCCGAGACGGTGAGCCAGCAGGTCTCCCGCGACGGCACCCGCAAGTGGCTGCTGCGCATGGCGCCCACCGGCAGGCACGACCACAACCGCGGCGCCGAGATCGAGTGCGTCTACATCCCGGGGCCGGACCGGGGCACGCTCTGCGTCTCGAGCCAGGTCGGCTGCACCCTGACCTGCTCGTTCTGCCACACCGGCACCCAGCGCCTCGTGCGCAACCTCTCGGCCGCCGAGATCGCCGCGCAGCTCGTGGTGGCGCGGGACGAGCTCGGCGACTGGGTCGGCCAGATGCCCTCGCGCGACCCCACCGGCACCGGCGAGGCCGGGCGCCTCGTCACCAACATCGTGTTCATGGGCATGGGCGAGCCCCTGTACAACCTCGACAACGTCGTGGACGCGGTGGGCGTGATGTCGGACCCGGAGGGCCTCGGCCTGTCGCGGCGGCGCATCACGGTCTCGACCTCGGGCGTGGTGCCGCAGATGCAGCGCCTCGGCGAGGAGGCGCACGCGATGCTGGCCATCTCGCTCCACGCGGTGCGGGACGCGCTGCGCGACGAGCTGGTGCCGCTCAACCGCAAGTACCCGATCGCCGATCTCCTGGACGCCTGCCGCCGCTATCCGGGCCTGAACAACGCCCGCCGCATCACCTTCGAGTACGTGATGCTGAAGGGCATCAACGATTCGGACGCGGATGCGCGCGAGCTGGTGCGCCTCCTCAAGGGCATTCCGGCCAAGATCAACCTGATCCCGTTCAATCCCTGGCCCGGCAGCCGCTACGAATGCTCGGACTGGGACCGGATCGAGGCCTTCTCCGAGATCGTCTTCAACGCCGGCTACGCCTCGCCGGTGCGCACGCCCCGCGGGCGCGACATCCTGGCCGCCTGCGGCCAGCTCAAGAGCGAGACCGAGAAGATGCGTGCCCGCGCCCGGCTGATGCTCGAGGAGGGCATCGGCGCCGAGCGGATGTACGCGAGCGACGAGGATTGAGGATCGCCTGGGCCTCGGATCCCGAGGCGGTCCGCGACGACCTGGGCGGGCGGCAAGACGCGCCCCCGCCGGACCCGGGGCGGCTCCGGGCTACAACTCCCACGCGATCGGCGCCACGCCCCTCGATTCCAGCCACGCATTGGCCCGCCCGAAGGGCGCCGAGCCCGGGAAATCCCGTGCCCGGTTGAGCGGAGAGGGGTGGCCGCTCTCGATGACGCGGTGGCGCTCCCGGTCGATCAGCGCCGCCCGCGCCCGGGCCTGCGCCCCCCAGAGCAGGAACACGGCCGGCTGCGGCCGGGCCGAGACCGCCGCCACGGCCTCGTCGGTGAGCTGCGACCAGCCGTAGCGCAGATGCGCCCCGGCCTGGCCGGCCTCCACCGTCAGGGCACTGTTGAGGAGGAGCACGCCCTGGCGCGCCCAGGGCGTGAGGTCGCCCCGCGTCGGCTTCGGCCCCGTTCCGCCCGCCGGGTCGATCTCGGCGAGGATCACCTTCAGGGAGGCGGGGAGCCGGCGGGCGCCCACATACGAGAAGGCGAGGCCGTTGGCGTCGCCCGGCGTCGGATAGGGGTCCTGGCCGAGGATCACGACCTTCACGTCGGGCAGCGGCGTCAGCGTCAGCGCGTTGAGGATGTTCTCGGGCGAGGGCAGCACCCGCGCGCCGGCCGCGATGCGGGCATCGACCCGGGCCGCCACCGCGTCGGCGGCGCCCCCGGTGAAGAAGGGCAGCGCGGCCCAGGGCGAGCCGGAGGCGCGGAAGCGGCGCAGGGCTGTGGCGACCGTGTCTGTCATCGGCGGATCGGGTTGGCTCAGCGGACCAGGATGCGGCGCCCGGCCTCGAGATCGAGGGGCGCGGTCCGGCGGATGTAGGCCATCACCTCGTTGGCGACGAGCTTGCCGTCCGTCGAGCCGATGAGCGTGCGCCCCTGGGCGAGCATGCCGTAGCCGTTCCCGCCGTCGTACAGGAAGCTGTTCGAGGCGACCCGGTAGGTCCGGTCGGGGTCGAGGGGCTCGCCCCCGACCGTGACGGCGAGGATGCGGCGCCCGGACGGGGCGGCGGGGTCGATCGTCATCACGAGCCCCGAGACCTGGGCCATGCGGCCGGAGGGGCGGCCGTAATCGGAGAGCCCGTTCTCCAGGGCCGCCCGCACCTGGGCCCCCGTGATCGCGACGAGCACCGTGGTGTTGCCGAAGGGCAGCTCGGTCAGGATGTCGCGCCGGGTCAGCTCCGTGCCGGCGGCGTAGAGCCGGTTCCCCCGGATGCCGCCGCCGTTCATGATCGCGATCTCGGCCCCGGTCACGGCCCGCAGGGCGTCGGCCACGAGGTCGCCGAAGCTCGACTCGAAGGCCCGCACCGTGGCGACGCGGCTGTCGAGGGGGGTGAGGGTCCGGCCGATCGCGACGTCGAGCTCCCGCGACAGGGCCGCCTCGTGGCGCCGCACGACCGCCAGCGTCTCCGGGTCCGGGACCACGAGGCTCGAATCGTGGATGCGGAAGCGCGGGCGCCACGCGATCCGGCGGCCCTTGCCCTCGCCCGTCACGGTCGCGGTGACGTCGACCGCCGTGACGTAGTGGGCATCGAAGCTCGATTCCACCAGCACGCGCTGGCCGTCGTAATGCACCAGGAGGTCGTGGTCGTGGCCGGACAGCAGGATGTCGACGAGGCCCGCCGCCACGATGGCGAGGTCGGTCGGGCGCGCCGTGTGGGCGACGCCGACGAGGAGGTCCGCCCCCTCCCGCCTCAGCTGCTCGGCCTGGTCGGCCAGGGTCTCCATCTCGGGACCGAAGCGCAGGTCGCCGCTCTGGGATTTCTGCGGCGTGCTCGCCAGGGCGATGCCGACGATCCCGACCCGGATGCCCCCGAGGGTGAGGATCATGCGGTCGCGCAGGCCCGGCAGGACCTGCCCCTGCGCGTCCCGCAGGTTCGCCGCGAGGACCGGGAAGGCGGCCTCCCGCATGCGCTCGAGGAAGATGGCGGGGCCGAAATCGAACTCGTGGTTGCCCGGCACGAACACGTCCGGCGGCGCGAGGTCGAGAAGCTCGACGATGTGGGCGCCCTTGTCGAAGCCCGACATCAGCGAGGGCGAGAGGGTGTCGCCCGCATGCGCGTAGAGCATCGGCAGGCCGCGGGCCCGCTCCGCCTTGACGATGGCGTTGAGCCGCGCGAACCCGCCCCGGCCGTCAACCTCCGCCATCTGGTAGACGTCGTTGACGAGGAGCAGGCTGAAGGTCGCGTCGGGTGCGCCCTCGGCCGCCCCGGCCGTGCCCGGAAGCCCCGCGGCCAGACCGGCACCGAGGCCGAGGCCGAGTGTCTGGCGGCGGTTGGGGCGCGGCATCGTGGGGCGTCTCCGGAAGGGCGGTCCTTGATAGGCCACGCTTCGTGACGGCGCGACGTCGGCCCCGGTCCGGCCCGGGCGGCGGGCCGTCCCGGCTCGCGCGCTACTTCGGTGCGAAGGTGTCGCGCACGGCCTTGGCGTTGCGCCGGACCATCGGCCAGATCCAGGCGCCGGAGGCGAGGTAGGCGGCGGCCGGCATCGGCTTCAGCTCGGTCGCGAGGCGCTGGGCGAGGCCGGGCGCGGCGATCGGGCCGGCCGGCGCGTCCGACTTGCGGTAGACCACCGTCGTGTCCTCGCGCCAGTACTCGGTGTGCGGCACGAGGCCAGCCCGGCGGGCGGTGAGGTCGCAGGTGTCGCGCACGAAGCCGTGGACATGGGCGAAGTGGAAGCGCTCGTGCGGCGGCTTGCCGGTAGCAGCCATGTTCGGGACGGCGGCGTAGAGCACGCCGTCGGGCTTCAACCAGCGCGCGAGGCGCTCCATCACGTCGGCGGGGTCGCGCAGGTGCTCCATCACGTGGTGGGTGGTGATGACGTCGAAGTAGCCCGGCTCGAAGCGCCCGTCATCGGCGTCGTCCAGCACCTCGACCCCATGATGCGTGCGGGCATAGGCCGCATAGTCGCGCCCGGGCTCGACGCCGATCGCCTCGCAGCCCCGCGCCCGGGCGGCGGCCAGGAACTCGCCCGAGCCCGAGCCGAAATCGAGGACGCGGGCGCCCGGGGTCAGCTTCGGCGCCAGGAGGTCGGCCCGGAAGGCCGCTTCGCGGGCGGAGCGGTTGAGGTGGTGGCGCGGCGGCCCGCCCGCGAAGGCGAGCTGGTAATCCGCCCGGTAGGCGGTGGCGTAATAGTTCGCGAGCTCGTCCGGCGTCGGCATCGGGTCGGTGCGGATCAGGCCGCACTGGAGGCAGGCGATGGATTTCAGGGTCTTCAGGCGCCGGTCGGTCTCCGCCACCGTCACGCTCTCGCGCGATCCGCACAGATTGCAGGCCGTGGGCGCCCCCGTGTAGGGGTAGCCTGTGAACGGCATGAAGTGGTTGAGGAAGTAGCGGGGAGACGGCATGTCGCGCCCTGTCCTGTCATATCTTCGCTGGCAGGCTCCGTGCTCTAGATAGATATCCACCCGGACACAACCGCGGCTCCGTCCCGTGCGGATCCGCCCCTCGCCCGATGCCGGGTCCAGAGATGCGCGTCGCCCGACGAGCCGGCGACGCTGACAGGAAGCGGCGCCAAGCCGAAGAAGCCCGATGAACGAACGCGTCGAACCCTCCGCGCTGCAGGTCCCCCGTGGCCTGGAGCCGCAGCGCCCGGTCAAGGGGGCCCCGCTCCCGGCCGAGCACCCGCCGGTGCGCTGGGGCCGCGTCGGCGTGCTCCTGATGAATCTCGGCACGCCGGAGGGCACGAGCTACTGGCCGATGCGCCGGTACCTCAAGGAGTTCCTCTCCGACCGGCGCGTCATCGAGGTGCCGCGCCTGATCTGGTGGCCTCTCCTCAACCTGATCATCCTGACGAAGCGGCCCGGCCCGAAGGGCAAGGACTACGCGAGCGTCTGGAACAACGAGCGCGACGAGGGCCCGCTCAAGACCATCACCCGCGGCCAGTGCGAGCGGCTGCAGGCGGCGATGGGGGATTCGGTCGTGGTGGACTGGGCCATGCGCTACGGCAAGCCGGAGGTGTCCCTGCGCATCCAGGCGCTGCTCGACCAGGGCTGCGACCGCATCCTGCTGGTGCCGCTCTATCCCCAATACGCCGCCGCCACCTCGGCCACCGCCTGCGACCAGGCCTTCAAGGCCCTGATGCAGATGCGCTGGCAGCCGACGGTCCGGGTCTCGCCGCCCTATCACGACGACCCCGTCTACATCGAGGCCATGGCCGACTCGATCCGCGAGGGGCTGGCCAAGCTCGATTTCGAGCCGGAGGTGATCCTCACCTCGTTCCACGGGGTGCCGAAGAGCTACCTGCTGAAGGGCGACCCCTACCATTGCCAGTGCGTGAAGACCGGCCGCCTCATCCGCGAGGCCCTGGGCTTCTCTCCCGAGCGGATGCGCGTCACCTTCCAGTCCCGCTTCGGCAACGAGGAATGGCTGAAGCCCTACACGGACGAGACCGTGCAGGGGCTCGCCAGGGGCGGCGTCAGGAACCTGGCGATCGTGGCGCCGGGCTTCACCGCCGATTGCCTCGAGACCCTGGAGGAGCTCGACGGCGAGAACCGCCACTACTTCGAGGAGAACGGCGGCGAGCGCTTCGCCTACATCCCCTGCCTCAACGATTCCGACCTCGGCATGCGGGTGATCGAGAACGTGGTGCGCCGCGAGTTGCAGGGCTGGATCTGAGCCGTGACTTGCCGCGCCGGAATGCCGGACTATCATCCTTTGCCTGAAGCCGGACCGCGCGGCCATTCACGAGGGATCAGATGGCGTTCTTCATCGGAATCGGCTGCCCCTGGCTCGTCCTTGCCGTGCTCGAACTCATGACCCAGCGGCGGGACCGGGAGCGGGTCCCGCTCGAGGCGCCGCCGGTCACGGACTCGGCCTACCTGATGCCGGACGTCGCCTGACGGGCGAGCCCGGAACCGTCCGGGCGCCCCATCGTCCAGGTCACCGCCTCACCCTGAGGCGGCGCGCTGAGCCGGAGCCCTCGCGGGAGGGCGCCGCGACCGCGCGCGCCTGATCGCGCGCCTTACGGCTTCTTCGTCTCGGCGGGCGCGACGGGCGGGGCCGCCGCCTCGGTGCGCTCGACCTTGGCGCCCTCGCGCAACTTCAGGATGAGGTCCTGCTGGGCCTTGCGGGTCAGGTACTGGTCGACCTGCTCCTTCATCTCGTCGAAGCTCGGGATCGGCTTGGTCCGCTTCTCCTCGACCTTGATCACGTGCCAGCCGAACTGGGTCTTGACCGGATCCGAGACCTGGCCGACCGGCATCTTGAAGGCGGCCTCGGCGAAGGGCGCCACCATGCGCTCCTTGGTGAACCAGCCGAGATCGCCCCCCTCGGTCTTCGAGCCCGGGTCCTTCGAGGCCTCGGCGGCGACCTTCGAGAAGTCCTCGCCGCCCTTGATGCGCTCGGCGATCTTCTTCGCCTCGGCCTCGTTGTCGACGAGGATGTGGCGGGCGTGGACCTCCTCCTCGGGCTTCATCGCCTTGACGGTCTGGTCGTAGAGGGCCCGGGCCGCCTCGGGGCTGGCCGCCTTCTTGGCCTCGCGCTCGAGGTACTCGTCGAGGAGCAGCTTATCGCGGAAATACGCCAGCTTGCGCTTGAAGTCGGGGGTGTCGCTGATCTTGGCGGTCTCGGCGGCCTGGGCGCCGACCTTGAGGTCGACCATGTAATCGACCAGCAGCTTCTGCTTCTGCGCCTCGTCGACGCCGGGCAGCGACAGGGCCGGATCCTCGCCGGCGATCGCCAGGTCGCCCTGGGTGATCGGGGCGCCGTTCACCTTGGCGACGACGGTGTCGGGGGCAACGGGCGCGGCGGCGGCGGCGGCGGCGGGGGCGCCGGGCGCGGGGCTCTGCGCGAAGGCCGATGCCGGGAGGGCGAGGCTCAGGGCCAGGGCGCTCACGCGCCAGAGGGTGGAGGGCATCGGCATCGGTCGTGATCCTTGGGCTTGATCGGCCCCACCCGCCGCCCGAGGCTTCCGAAGGCCGGGAAGCCTCCGGGAACGCCTGGATTGCCGGGAGCGAGGCAGGAAGGAGCGGCGCGGAGCCGCGGGAATCGGCGACACAGGTGGAATGGCTTCGGCCCAAACGCAAGCTTTGCGGCGCGCCGCGCCACGACCCGAACTCCCGATCGTGAGCCGCGTCCGGAGCCTGCCCCGGGCCGCGATCCGGCGGGGGAGGCGGCGACGAACCGACGCGGAACCCGGGGGAAGCTCGGCCGTTCCCGCAGCCCGGATCGCCGCCGCGACGGCGATCCGGGGCCGGGCCTCTTTTAGATGCGCCCCCTGATATTTACCTCTATAAGCCCGCCCAATTCGCTTTTGACTGCTCGCTCGACCGCAGGTTCACGATGCTCGGTGCCCTCGCCAAGAAGATTTTCGGCTCGTCCAACGACCGTCGCGTCAAGGGCTATCGTCCCCGCGTCGCGGCGATCAATGCGCTGGAGCCCGAGATCGCGGCGCTCACCGACGAGCAGCTGCGCGCCCGCACCGACACGCTGAAGGCGGAGCTCGCCGCCGGCAAGACCCTCGACGACATCCTCGTGCCCGCCTTCGCCACCGTGCGCGAGGCGGCCAAGCGCGTGCTCGGCCAGCGCCACTTCGACGTGCAGCTCATCGGCGGCATGGTGCTGCACGAGAGCGGCATCGCCGAGATGAAGACCGGCGAGGGCAAGACCCTGGTGGCGACGCTGCCGGTCTACCTCAATGCCCTCTCGGGCAAGGGCGTGCACGTCGTCACAGTGAACGACTACCTGGCCTCGCGCGACGCGGAGTGGATGGGCCGGGTCTACGGCTTCCTCGGCATGAGCGTCGGCACCATCGTGCACGGCCTCGACGACGAGCAGCGCAAGGCCTCCTACGCCTGCGACATCACCTACGGCACGAACAACGAGTTCGGCTTCGACTACCTGCGCGACAACATGAAGTACGAGATGTCCCAGCTCGCGCAGCGGGGGCACAACTACGCCATCGTGGACGAGGTGGACTCGATCCTGATCGACGAGGCGCGCACGCCGCTGATCATCTCCGGGCCGGTGGACGACCGCTCGGAGCTCTACGTCTCGGTCGACGCGCTGATGCCGCAGCTGGTGCGCGAGCATTACGACCTCGACGAGAAGCAGCGCACCGTCTCGCTGACCGAGGAGGGCAACGAGTTCATCGAGGAGGCCCTGCGCGAGGCCGGGCTCCTCAAGGAGGGCGACCTCTACGACGCCCACAACGTCACCCTCGTCCACCACGTGAACCAGGCGCTTCGCGCCAACACCCTGTTCACCAAGGACAAGGACTACATCGTCAAGAACGACGAGGTGGTGATCATCGACGAGTTCACCGGCCGCATGATGCAGGGCCGGCGCTACTCGGAAGGGTTGCACCAGGCCCTCGAAGCCAAGGAGCGGGTCACGATCCAGCCCGAGAACCAGACGCTGGCGTCGATCACCTTCCAGAACTACTTCCGCCTCTACGGCAAGCTCGCGGGCATGACCGGCACGGCCTCGACCGAGGCCGACGAGTTCGCCGAGATCTACAAGCTCGAGGTCGTCGACATCCCGACGAACAGGGATGTCGAGCGCGTCGACGAGGACGACCAGGTCTACCGGACGGTCGAGGAGAAGTACCAGGGCATCATCGAGGAGATCGACCGGGCCCACCAGCGCCACCAGCCGATCCTCGTCGGCACCGGCTCGATCGAGAAGTCGGAGGTGCTGGCCGAGCTCCTCAAGAAGGGCGGCTACACGCTCCTCGACTACTCGGACCCGCACGCGCTGACCGATGTCTACGCCGCCGCCCGCGAGGGCCGGGTGACGAAGCGCTTCGCGGTGCTCAACGCCCGCTTCCACGAGCAGGAAGCCTACATCGTGGCCGAGGCCGGCGTGCCGGGCGCGATCACGATCGCCACGAACATGGCCGGGCGCGGCACCGACATCAAGCTCGGCGGCAACCTCGAGATGCGCATCGAGAAGGAGCTCGCGGGCGTGCCCGAGGGGCCGGAGCGGGCGGCGCAGATCGCCGAGATCAAGGCCGAGATCGAGGAGAACCGCGCCAAGGTGCTGGCCTCGGGCGAGCCGGCCGACCCGGAGGCCGGCCGCAAGAAGGCCCTGCCCGGCGGCCTCTACATTATCGGCACCGAGCGTCACGAATCGCGCCGCATCGACAACCAGCTGCGCGGGCGCTCCGGCCGCCAGGGCGATCCCGGCCGCTCGAAGTTCTTCCTGTCGCTGCAGGACGACCTGATGCGGATCTTCGGGTCCGACCGGATGGACGGCATGCTGCAGCGCCTCGGCCTGGAGCAGGGCGAGGCGATCATCCATCCCTGGATCAACAAGGCGATCGAGAAGGCGCAGCAGAAGGTCGAGGCGCGCAACTTCGACATGCGCAAGAACGTGCTCAAGTACGACAACGTCATGAACGACCAGCGCAAGGTCGTGTTCGAGCAGCGCCGCGACTTCATGGGCCAGGAGAGCGTGCGCGAGACCGTCGACGAGATGCGCCACGGCGTCGTCGACGACCTCGTGGCCGTCCACATCCCGCCGAACGCCTACGCGGAGCAGTGGGACATCGCGGGCCTGCGCGAGCGGGTGACGGGCGTCCTCAACCTCGACGTGCCGGTGGAGGACTGGGCCAAGGAGGAGGGCATCGCCGACGAGGAGATGCGCGAGCGCCTGCGCAAGGCCGCCGACGAGACCTACGCGGCCCGCGTCGAGAAGAACACGCCCGACGTGATGACCTATATCGAGAAGCAGGTCCTGCTGCAGACCCTCGACCACCTCTGGCGCGAGCATCTCGTCACCCTCGACCACCTGCGCCAGGTGATCGGCTGGCGCGGCTTCGCCCAGCGCGACCCGCTCAACGAGTACAAGTCCGAGGCCTTCGACCTCTTCAACGGCCTCGTGGCCTCCCTGCGCGAGCAGGTCACGGCCCAGCTCGCCCGCGTCGAGATCCTCTACCAGGAGCCCGAGGGCGAGGGCGGCAACCCCTTCGGCGGCCTCGAGAGCCCGTCCCTGCCGCCGATGTTCGCCCAGCACCTCGACCCCGTCACGGGCGAGAACGAGATGGCCTTCCCGGGCCGCGGCTCGGGCAGCGACGGCGGGGCGGGGGGCGCCTACGGCTACGCCGCGCAGGCGCTCACGGCGGATGCGGCGGTGCTGGAGCGCGACCCCACCGACGCCACGACCTGGGGCCGCGTCGGCCGCAACGAGCCCTGCCCCTGCGGCTCGGGCAAGAAGTACAAGCACTGCCACGGCAGCTACACGGCCTGATCCGGCGGCCGCCGCACCGTCATCCGAACGTCCGGCCTCAGGCCGGCTCGGTCGTCGCCTCGACCCCGATCAGGCCCCGGACCTCGCTCGCGAGGTCGGCCAGGCTCAGGGAGCCCTTGGCGATGACCCGGTCCGCCTGACCGGCGAGGCGGCGGCGGTCCTCGGCCGTGATGTCCTTGGCGGTGAGCACGACCACCGGGATGTCGCGCCAGTCGGAGCGCAGGCGCAGGCGGCGCAGGAAGGTGAACCCGTCCATCTCGGGCATCATCAGGTCGAGCAGGATCAGTCCGGGCTTCTCGGCCTCGACCGCCTCGAGCGCCCGGCCGCCATGCTCGGCGGCGCGCACCGGCAGGCCCTCCCGCATCAGGAGAGTGGTGAGCCGCTCGCGGGCGTCCGCATCGTCGTCCACGACGAGGATCGGCCCGCCCCCCGCCCCGGGCCGGAAGCGGTCCATCACGGCCTTGAGGTGGTCCCACTCGATCGGCTTGTGCAGGTAGTCGGTGGCCCCGAGGGAGAAGGCCAGCGTCTGCTCGTCGAGCACGGTGACCATCACGATCGGCGTCGCGCCGAGCTCCGGGTCGGCCCGGAGCGCCCGCAGCACCGACCATCCGTCCATGTGGGGCATGGTGACGTCGAGCAGGATGGCGCGGGGCCGCAGGGTCCGCGCCCGCTCCAGCCCCATCCGGCCGTCGCTCGCGGTGCTGACCCGGAATCCGTCGCGTTCGAGGAAGCGGGCGAGGAGGTCGCGGGTCGCCGCGTCGTCGTCGATCACCAGGATGGTCGGGGCCCCCGCCTCGGCGGGTGATGCGGGCGGGGGCGCCTCGGCCGCGGGCGCCGCGTAGGCGGCGGGCAGGCGCAGCGTGAAGGTGGTGCCCTCGCCCTCCCGGCTCGCCGCCTCGATGTCGCCCCCCAGCAGGTGCGCGAAGGCCCGGGTGATCGAGAGGCCGAGCCCGGTGCCGCCGAAGCGGCGGGTGGTGGAGGCGTCGGCCTGGGTGAAGCGCTCGAACAGGCGCCCGACCTGCTCGGCGTTCATGCCGATGCCGGTATCGCTCACCGCGAAGGTCAGGACGTCGCCGGGATCGCGGGTGACCGTGAGGGTGATGCGCCCGTTCTCGGTGAACTTCGCGGCGTTGCTCAGGAGGTTGATCAGGCATTGCCGGAGCTTCGTCACGTCCGTGTGGGCCGTGCCGACATCCTCGGCGATGTCGAGGGCGAGCTGGTTGGCCTTCTTCTCGACGAGCCCCTCCACGGTGGCGGCGACCTCCGCCACGACCTCGGCGACGGAGAAGTCCTCGGCGAAGATCTCGACCCGCTCGGCCTCGATCTTCGAGAGGTCGAGGACGTCGTTGATCAGGCCGAGGAGGTGGCGGGCGTTCGACTCGATCTTGCCCATGTCGGCGATCAGGCTCGCCTCGCCGAGATCCTCGAGCTCCTCCTGCAGCATCTCCGCGTAGCCGATCACCGCCGAGAGGGGCGTGCGCAGCTCGTGGCTCATGTTGGCGAGAAACTGGCTCTTGGCGCGGTTCGCCTCCTCGGCCGCCTCCTTGGCGGCGGCGATCTGCGCCTCGGCCTCCTTGCGCGCGGTGATGTCGCTGTGGGTGCCGACCCACTCGCGCAGGCTCCCGTCCTCGCTGAGGATCGGCACGGCCCGCACCGCCATGTGGCGATAGGTGCCGTCCCGGCGGCGCAGGCGGTGCTCGGTCCCGTAGGGCGCCAGGCTCCGGACCGCATGCCCCCAGGCCTCGCGCGTATGCGCCCGGTCGTCGGGATGGACCGTATCGAGGAAGCCGAGGCCCGCATAGGCCGCCTCGTCCTGGCCGGTGAAGCGGGTCCACGCGGTCTGGCGCGGGTGCAGGTTCCCCTCCGGGGTCGCCGTCCACACGATCGCGGCCGAGGCCTCGATCAGGGAGCGGAAGCGCTCCTCGCTGCGGCGCGTCCCCTCCTCGGCGAGCCGGCGGATCGTCTCGTCGAGCACCACGAGGCCGACCCCGTCGACCTGCGGCCCCTTCGCCTCGGCGACGCCGCGCAGGGGATAGAAGCTCATGGAGAAGTGGCGCACCCCGCCCGGCGCGCTCGGCGTCGGCACGGCCACCGGCACGTCGGGCGTCACGAGCCCGTCCTCGAGGGCGGCGGCGAGCTTCGGCGCCAGGGTCTCGCGCAGGGTCGGCAGCATGGCCCAGATCGGGGCCCCGAGATCCGCCCCGAAGCCGCGCTCGCTCATCACCGCGAGCGCCCGGTTCATGTGGCGGATCTCGAGGTTGCGGTCGAGGAAGCCGAGGCCCACCGGCGCGTTGGCCAGAACCCCGTCGAGGAGGCTCGTCATCCGCAGGGATTCGCGGCGGCGCACGAGGGCGAGGCGGGCGAGCATCGCGATGGCGGCGAGGGCCGACAGGCTCGCGAGGATCGACAGCACGAGGGAGCGCAGGCGGTCGCGGGCCTCGGTCGCCTCGACGCGGCGCGCGGTCTCGGTCTGGATCGCGGCGCTCTCGGCGCGGATCGCGTCCATGATCCGCTTGCCCTCCTCGGTCCGGACGAGGTCCGTGGCCGCCTCGAAGCCCCGCTGCTTGCGCAGGTCGACCACGCGGGCGGCGAAATCGCGCTTCCCGGCGATCAGCGTCGCCAGGGACTTGCCCCCCGTCGCGGCGTCCCGCCCGGGGGCCGCCGCCACCGCCCCGAGGGCGGCGAGACGGGCGTCGATGGCGCCGAGGGAATCCGTATAGGTCGCGAGGTAGCGCTCGCCGCCGACGATGACGAAGCCGCGCTCCCCCGTCTCGAGGTCCTTGACCGCCGAGAGCAGCCGCTCGGTCCCCGAGACGATGGCGTTGGCGCGGGCGATTTCGGCCCGGCTCGCCTCGCCGGCGAGGTAGTTCCAGGCGCCCGCCCCCAGGGCCACGCAGAGGAGCCCGAAGGCGACCGGCGAGCCGAGGAAGCCGGCGAGTGGCCGGGATCCGCGCCAGTGCCAGCGCCGCAGCGGGGCGATCGAAACGCTCATGAGGGGGCCTGCATGGTCCTGCATCCGGAAGGGCAACCCGCCTTGATAGGCCGAGCGGAGGCGGATGTGGATGCTCGGCCGGCGAACCCGATGCTCAATTCCCCGTCACCGGGACCGCCGCATCAGGTCTCGACGAGGCCGGTGCTGGCGCCGCTCGCCTCCGAGTCGCCGCGCCCGTGCGGCAGGGCGAGGTACTCGGTGGAGCGCATCTCGATCAGGCGCGAGACCGTCCGGTCGAACTCGAAGGCCTCGCGTCCCTCCGTCGCGGTGTAGAGGGCCTGGGCCTCGGCGGCGGCCGAGGCCACGAGCTTCACGTGCGCGTCGTAGAGGGTGTCGACGAGGGTGATGAAGCGCTTGGCCTCGTTGCGGTTCGCCTCGCCCATCACCGGGATGGTGTCGAGGATGATCGTGTGGAAGGTGCTTGCCAGCGCCATGAAGTCCGAGGCGCCGAGGGGCTGCGCGCAGAGGTCCTCGAAGCGGAAGCGCGCGACCCCCGCGGCCTCCTGCGGCACCACGACGTCGCGGCCCTTGACCCGGAGGGTGGCGGGCCGCCCCTTCGGCTTGCCGGTGAGGCCCGTGAAGGCGCGGTCGAGGGCCTCCCGCGCCGCCTCGTCGGCCGGCACGTGGTAGACCGAGGCGCCGCCGAGCTTCTCCAGGCGGAAATCCGTGCGGGCATCGAGGCGCAGCACCTCGACCCGGTCCGTCAGCTCGGCCACGAAGGGCAGGAACAGGGCGCGGTTGAGCCCGCCCTCGTAGAGCCGATCGGGCTCGACGTTCGACGTCGCGACCACGGTCACGCCGCGCTGGAACAGGGCCCCGAACAGGCGCCCGAGGATCATCGCGTCGGCGATGTCCGTCACGGTGAACTCGTCGAAGCAGAGGAGCTTGGCCTCCTCCGCCAGGGCGTCCGCCACCGGAGCGATCGGGTCGTCGCCCTTGACCTCGCCCCGCTTCAGGGCCTGCCGGTGGGCGTGGATGCGCTCGTGCGCGTCGGCCAGGAAGCCGTGGAAGTGGACGCGCCGCTTCGGGCCCGGCGCCGCCTCGTGGAACAGGTCCATCAGCATGGTCTTGCCGCGCCCGACCGAACCCCAGATGTAGAGGCCCCTCGGGGCGGCCCCGCCATCCTCCTTGCGGCCGAACAGCCAGCCGAGCGCGCTGCCCTTGCGGGCACGCCGGCGCCGCTCCAGCTCCTGCGCCAGCCGGTCGAGGGCGCGCACGAGGCGGACCTGCGCGGGATCCCGCTCGATCGCCCCGGTGCCCACCAGCGCCTCGTAGCGCTCGTGGACGGGGCCGGGTGAGACGGCGCTCGCGCGCGCCTCGGGGGAGGGCGCGCGGACGGGGCTCGGTGTCTGGCTCACGGAATTACCGTCCTCGCCTGCAGGGCCCGCGGCGGCGCGCCCTGCGGGCCGGGAGCGGGAGTTGAAGGGCAGCCGGGGCCCGGTCTGCCGCGCCGAGGCGGGCGGATCAACCCCGCTCCCCGTCTCAGCCCTGACAGGTGCGGCTTGGTTCCAACCCCCGCATGCATGGCTGCCCCGGCGCCCGCGCGGTAGGGCGTATTGCTGCATTGCACAATGAATTCGCGCGTGCCACATCAGCGTGGCCTTGAGGGAGGTTTCGTCCGGACCCGCCGCGCCTCGTGCGCCAGCAACCGGAGACCGGCATGGCCATGCCCCAATCGATCTCGACCGGACCGTCGATCAGCGTCCGGCGCCTGTGGCCGAGCGACCGCGCGGTCATCCTCGACTACTTCCTGCGCCTCGACCCCGAGACCCGCGCCAACCGCTTCATGGGAACGGTGAGCGAAGCGGGCGTGCGCGCCTACGCGAAGAGCGCGATCACGGCGGACGGGCTGATCTTCGGCGCCTTCGTGGACGGCGTTCTGCGCGGCCTCGGGGAGCTGCGCCCCGCCGGTCCCCGGCCCCCCGGGACGCTGCGCGGCCGGATGAGGCTCGGGCCGGAGGCCGAGGCCGCCTTCGCGGTCGAGCGGGAGTTCCGGCGCAACGGGCTCGGCGCGGCCCTGTTCGCCCGCATCACGGATGCGGCGCGCAACCGCGGCGTCAGCGACCTGCACGTGCGCTGCCTGAGCCGGAACGGGCCGATGCGCGGCCTCGCGGCGAAGCTCGGCGCGAATCTGCGCCTCCTCGGCAGCGAGACCGAGGGCGCGCTCCACCTCGCGCGCCCGACGCCCTTCTCCCTCTGGCACGAGAGCATTGCCGAGGCCTTCGACTTCACCCTGGCGGTGGCGAGTGCGGGCGGCCGCGCGTGAGCGTGCGGGGCCCGGCCCGAGACGATCCGGGCACGGACAACCGGGCCCGCCCCGTGGTAATCCGGGACCGCGCCGGGAGCATCGTGCCGGCCGGAGATCAATTGGAATGCGTCGCGTGCTCACATCCGCCGCCGTCGCGGCGGCCCTGGCGCTGGCGGGCCCGGCGGGCGCGCAGGGCCGGCCCGACATCACCGCGATGAGCTGCGCGGCCGCCGCCGACCTCGTGTCCCGCAGCGGGGCCATCGTGCTGACCACTGGGCCCATCACCTACGCGCGCTTCGTGCGCGACGGCGGCTTCTGCACCGTCGAGAAAACCACGAAGCCCGCCTACGAGCAGACCCGCGACCTGCCGCGCTGCTTCGTCGGCTATCTCTGCGTCGATCCCTTCAGCGAGGGCCCGGGCAAGCCCTGAGGGCCGGCATTCCTCCGGATTCGCCCCACCTTACGGCCAAGCTGCCATGTTGCGGCCAAGGCCGACCCCGATCCTCGCCGAATCGCCCCGCCAGAGGGCGCGGTTCGATCAGGACCAAGGGGCTGACACATGCGCGACCCAGTGCGCGACCCAATGCGCGACATCACGATCCACGCGGCCGGCACGTCGCTCGATGATCGCCGGGAGGAGATCCGCGCCGCGACCCGCCTCGAGCGGTCGGTGAGTGCCACCCTGCAGGCGATCGCGGCGGCCTGCGCCGAGCGCGACGCGCCCCCGGTCTACGCCGCCCGCCGGCACCTCGCCGAGGTTTACGGCGTCGCGCGCCTGCGCAAGCGCATGGAGGAGGTCCGCCGCTCCGCCTGACGGTCGCACGGGCCCTCCCTCAGGCCACCGCGTCCCAGGTTTCGCTGAGGATCCGGCCCGCCAGGACGAGGTGGGCCCGCAGCACCACGTCGCCGGGGGGCATCGGCGCGGGCGGGCGCCACTCCACGTAGAGGCGCCAGCTCCCGGTCTGGGGCACGCGCTCGACCACGGGCTCGACCATCTGCCCGGCGCTCGCCGAGACCGCGGCGGCGACCGCGGCCCCCGGATCGGCGGGCAGGCCCGGCCCCTCGAAATCCACCGCGTAGAGGCGTCGCTCCGGGCTCGGCGGCTGGGTCGGCCGCAGGCGCTCGGCGGAGCCGACCCGCGTCGAGACCACGCGCGCGAGGGCGCCCGGCAGGACGGGGACGGGCTCCGCCCCGACCGTCGTCAGCCCGTAGGCGAGGCGCAGGGCCGGACCGGGCCCGACCGGCGCCGCCGGCACGAATGCCGCCACGACATTGTCCATGTACTCCTCCCGGGACGGGATCTCGAAGAGCTGCACCGCGCCCGCCGCGAAGCCCCCCGCCGCCGGCCCGTCCCCGCCGGGCTCCGGCCGGACCCAGAGGCCGGGCCGGGCCTCGTGCCGGGCCTGCACGTCGAGATAGGCGGCAAAGCTCCGCTCCCGCTGCAGCAGGCCGAAGCCGCGCAGGGGCGCGACCGCGAAGGCCGAGATCTGCGGCTGCCGGCGCCCGTTCACGAGGGGGCGCCAGAGCCGGTCCCCCGCGCCCTCGACCACGAGCCCGTCCGAATCGTGGACCTCGGGCCGGAAATCGTCGAAGCCCTCCGCCCCCCGGGCCCCCGGGCCGTTCTGCCCGTGCAGGAACATGCTGGTGAGGGGAGCGAGCCCGAGGCGCGCCAGGGGCTTGCGGGGAAAGAGCGCGGCGGTGACGCCGAGGCGCGAGGGATCGCCCGGCTCGACCACGAAGCGGAAGGCCCCCGCGAGGCTCGGCGAATCGAGGAGCGAGAGCACGCTGAGGCGCTCCGTGCCGGGCTCCGGCTCGCAGATCCAGTGGGCGACGAAATCCGGGAATTCCTCGCCTTCTGGCGCGCCCGTGCCGATCGCCGCGCCCCGCGCCGAGAGACCGTATTCCTGGCCCTTGCCCCGCAGGCGGAAGTAGGAGGCGCCGAGGAAGACCAGGAACTCCTCCTGCACCCGGGGGGTGAGGCTCGCGAGGGAGGAGTGCAGCCGGAAGCCCGCGAAGCCGAGATCGGCCGGGAAGCTCGCCCCCGCGAGGCCCGGCCCGAGGTCGAACTGGCTCGACGCGTAGACGATCGGCCTCGGGGGCCCCTCGCGGGGCTGGAGGTAGAGGTCGACGCGCTTGCGCTGCAGGAAGCCGCGGTGGAAGAGCTGCGCCGAGAACAGCGGCCCGAGGCGCAGGCTCTCGGCGGGCCGGAACGCGATCGCCCGATATCCGTCGTAGCTCAGCCGGGCGAGATCGGGGGGCAGGTCCTCGGGCGGCGCCGCGTAGGGCGCGCGGGCGCGCGCCTCCGCGAGGGCGGCGACGCCCTCGAACGCCATCGGGGCCGCGGACGGGTGAATCGCGTCCTCCGCCTTCGTTCTGGCGACATTCAGGTCGATCGCACTAGGTAGGAACGTGCCGGCGGCTGCGGTCAAGGCGGTGTGCAGCACGGATCGGCGCGAGACGGAAGCCGTTTCGTGACGTTCCGGTCCGGTCGCTTCAGACCTGCCCGGCCCTGTTCCCTTGCCGCGTTCCTCGGTGCGCTCGCTCATCGGCTGTCCAGATCTCCGGTGACGGGTTCGGTGTCCCTCCACGCTTGAGTTTCACGAGCCCCATGTCCACCACACCGTTGTCGCAAGACGCTCCGGCAGTCGAGGTTCGGCCGGACATGATTCCTTCGCTCGAGGCTCCGGCGGCCAAGGTCCCGGCCTCGAAGCCGTTGCCGGTGGAGCTGTCGGCGGTCCTGCCGGCGAGCCGGCCGGTCGTCCCCGAAGCCTGGCAGCCGGGCGGGCGCGGCGCCTCCCTCGCCTGGCGCCGCCTCGCCCTGGCCCTGCCCACCCTCGCGACCGGCCTCGCCATCGCGGTCCTGGCGGTCGCGGCCTACGGGCCGCCGGCCGGCTGGCTCGCCGGCAGCGTCCTCGTCCTGTTCTGCCTCGTGATGGGGTGGCAATCCTTCGTCGCCTGGCAGTACGTCTACGGACTTGCCGCCGCCGTCCTCGGGGACCGCGCGAAATCCGCGCTGGAGCGCCGCGCGGAGGCGCTGCCGACCCGCGCCACGGGCCTCAGCCGGACGGCGGCCGTGGTGGCGATCCACGCCGAGGATGCGGTGGCGGTCTTCGCGGCCCTGCGCGTCATGGCCCGCTCGCTGGCCCGCGAGGGCGGCGACGGCTCGGACCTCGACATCTTCGTCCTCTCCGACACCCGCGACGGCGCCATCGCGGCGGTGGAGGAGCACGAATTCGCCCGCATCGAGGCCTGGCGCCGCGGGGCCGGCCCCGGCATCCCGCGCATCCGCTACCGGCGGCGGCGGGAGAACCGCGGGCGCAAGGCCGGCAACATCGCGGAGTTCTGCGAGACCTACGGGCCCGAATACGACTACATGATCGTGCTCGACGCCGACAGCCTGATGACCGGGGCGAGCATGCGCCGCCTCGTGCGGCTGATGGAGGAGAGCCCCCAGGTCGGGCTGATCCAGACCGTCTCCTACGCGGCCGGCCGCGACACCCTGTTCGCCCGCATCCAGCAATTCGCCGTGCGCCTCTACGCGCCGCTGGCGCTGCGCTGCCTGGAGACCTGGCAGGGGCCGGACGGCAGCTACTGGGGCCACAACGCGATCCTGAGGATCGAGGCCTTCGCGAACAACGCCCAGCTCCCCGTCCTCCCCGGCAAGGCGCCGCTCGGCGGCGAGATCCTCTGCCACGACATCGTCGAGGGCGCGCTCCTGCGCCGCTCGGGCTGGGAGGTGCGCCTGCTCCCCGAGATGGGCGGGACCTGGGAGGAGATGCCCACGAACCTCGTCGACCTCCTCGGGCGCGAGCGTCGCTGGTGCCAGGGCAACATGCAGCACCTGCGCGTGGTGCCGATGCCGGGCCTGCGCGCGGCGAGCCGCTGGCACCTCCTCGTCGGCATCCTCTCCTACTGCGTGCTGCCCCTCTGGATCGCGTTCCTCGTCACCGGCACCTGGCTCGCGGCCGGGACCGGCGATCTCGGTCTCCTCGGCTATGGCCTGACCGGCTCGGGCGCCGCGGCCCACGGGCTTGCCGCCCTCGCGGTCGCGGTGCTGGCCCTGCCGAAGCTCCTCAGCCTCGGCCACGTGCTGGCCTCGCCCGAGCGCCGGGCCGCCTTCGGGGGCGCCGCCGCGCTGCTGAAGAGCGCGGCCCTGGAACAGGTGGTCTGGGTCCTGCTCTGGCCGGTGATGACGCTGTTCACCGCGGGTGCCGTGCTCTCGACCTTCGTCGGCCGCGTGGTTCGCTGGGACGCGCAGGTCCGCGACGACCGCCGGGTGCCCTGGGGCGAGGCCTGCCGGCTCCAGGCCGACGCCCTCGTGGTGGGCGGGTGCCTCGCGGCCTTCCTGGTCTATGCGGGCGACCTCTGGCTCGCCCTCTGGATGGCCCCGATCGCCTTCGCGCTGCTGACGAGCCCGGCCCACAGCGTGCTGACGAGCCGGGCCGACCTCGGGCGCCTCGCCCGCGCCCGCGGCCTGTTCCTCACCGCCGATGACACGGCGCAGGCACCCGAACTCGCCGACCTCGCCCAGAGCCGCAACGCCCCGGCTCCGGCCCGCACGGCGCCCCGCGAACCCGCCGTCTGGATCGCTGCCGCCGACGAGGCCTGAACGATCCGCCGAGACCGCGCCGTCGGGCGCCGCACGGGCGGCCCGGCCGGGAGGCGGGGCCGCCCGTATCGCGTCCGGAACCTACTGCTTGTTCAGGGTCTCGATCGGGTTGGTGCGCTGGCCCGCGCTCGGCTCGGAGGTGAGGTTGCTCGAGCCCCGCTCCTCGCTGCCCGCGGGCCGCTTCGGCGCGCCGGGACCGCCCGCCGCCTGTCCGCCGCCGGACTGGGTCGGCACCGTGCCGCTGGCGAGTTCGAGGCAGGTCACCATCTCGACGTAGGAGGGGTAGCCGCCGGCCTGGAACTGCTTCTCGCATTGGTTCTTGGCGGCCGGGGTGTAGTCGCCCCAGCGCCGTTCGGCCTCCTTGCGGGCGTCGCGCTCCGACCGGAGGCAGCCCTCGACGCTGGCGTTGTCGCTGATGCTCGCGCTCGCCGAGGCCGCCGACTTGCAGGTGGATTCGATGTCGAGGTTCGGCACCCCTCCGGCGGCGGAGGCCGGTCCGGCGAGCGCGACCAGCGCCGCGGCGGCGGTGAGGAAGGATCTCGGGTCGATCATGGCGCGTCCTCGCTTGGCGGCGCAGGGCGCCGGCTGAGTGGGCTGGCGGCGCGGAGCGCCGCCCGAATGGCACCGGCACAACGCGCGGAAACGCCGATCAGCACGCCGCCCCGCTCAAAAAAGCCGCCGATCCCCTCAGGCCGGCTCGTTCCCCGCGCCGCCATGGGCGGACCACAGGGCCGCGTCGAGGTCGGCGAAGAGGTCGGCCGGGTCCTCGATGCCGGTGGACAGGCGCAGCAGGTCGGGCGGGCAGGGGGTGCCGGGCCCCTCGACCGAGGCGCGGTGCTCGATCAGGCTCTCGACGCCGCCGAGGGAGGTCGCCCGCTTCCACAGGCGCACGCCGGCGGCGGTGGCGATCGCGGCGGCCTCCCCGCCCGCCACGCGGATCGACAGCATGTAGCCGAAGCCGCCCTGCATCTGGCGCGCCGCGACGGCGTGACCGGGATCCTCGGGCAGGCCCGGATAGAGCACCGAACGCACGAAGGCGTGTCCCCGGAGGCGCTGCGCCAGGTCGAGGGCGCTCGCGGCCTGCGCCGCCGCCCGCAGCGGCAGGGTGCGCAGGGACCGCATCAGCAGGTAGGCCTCGAACGGGCCGAGGATGGCGCCGCCGCCCGCGCGGATCGCCCCGATCCGGGCCCAGAACGCGTCGGGCTTGGCGCCGGCCAGCACGCCCGCCACCACGTCCGAATGGCCGTTGAGGATCTTGGTGGCCGAGTGCATCACGATGTCGGCGCCGAGGCTGAGCGGGCGCGTGTGGATCGGCGAGGCGGCGGTCGAATCGACGGCGAGCCGGGCGCCGGCCGCGTGCGCGATGTCGGCGGCCTGCGCGATGTCGGTGATGGTCCAGAGCGGGTTGCCGGGGGTCTCGATCCAGACGAGCTTCGTCCGGCCCGGGCGCATCGCGGCGCGCAGGGCGTCGAGGTCGTCGGCATCGACGAACTCGACCGTCAGGGTCCGCCGGGGCGCCTCCTCGCGCAGCCAGCGCTTCAGGGCCCAGTACATCACCTTGGGGGCGACCACGTGGTCGCCGGGCTCGAGCGCCGTGAACACCGCGGTCGCGGCCGCCATGCCGGAGCCGAACAGAAGGGCGCCCGCGGCCGCCTCCTCCAGCATCGCGATGACGGATTCGGCCTCGCGCACCGTGGCGTTGTCGGGCCGCGCGTAGGCGAAGCCCGACGAATAGGCGTTGTCGGGGTCGCGGATGAAGGTCGTCGAGACGTGGAGCGGCGCCACCACGGCCCGCGTCACCGGGTCGATGCGCCCCATGGCCTGCGCGGCGAGGCTGCGCCGGGAAAAGCCGCCATTGGGCGTATTTTCCGCAGCCCCTCCTTGATCCGCGCCGTACTCCGGCGAATTAGGCTGTGGCATGGCGGTCCCCGTGCGTGGCGAAACAGGGCCGCCGCCTGACACGAACCGTGCCGGCGCCGCAACCCTGGATCCGAGCCGCCGCCGAGGAATGCCGCCCCGATGCCGACCGCCACCCACGTCCCCGCGGGGCCCGCGCTCTCGCCCTGGCTGCGCCTCGCCGCCGCGATCCTGCCCGTCGCCGCCACGGCCTTCATCGGCTCGATCTCGACGCAGGAGAACATCCCGCTCTGGTACGAGGGGCTGGCGAAGCCGAGCTTCAACCCGCCGAACTGGCTGTTCCCGGTGGCCTGGACCGTCCTCTACACGATGATCGCGGTCTCGCTCTGGCGCCTGCTCGGGGCGAAGCCCGACACCGGCCCCTTGCGGCAGGGCTGGTGGCTGACGCTCGCGGTCTTCCTGGTGCAGATCGCCCTGAACGCCGCCTGGAGCCCGGTCTTCTTCTCGGCCCACGCCATCGGGGCGGCGCTCGTGGTGGTGGCGGCCCTCCTCGTCATGGTGCTGTGGACGATCCGGCTGGCCTGGCGCCACGACCGCCCCGCGGCGTGGCTGCTCGTGCCCTACGCCGCCTGGGTCGGCTTTGCGACGCTCCTCAACGCCGCGATCCTGCGGTTGAACTGAGCGGGACGGTTAACGCCGGGTTTTCACGTGAGACAGATCGTTCACCCTCTCTCCAGCCCCGCGCCGGCTCAGCTCGCCTGGCGCGGGTAGATGATGATCGACAGGTAGGAGATCGGGAAGCCGACGAGGCTCTCGGGCCCGTGCACGGCGCCGGAATCGAACAGCAGGGCATCGCCCGGCGCGAGCGTGTAGCTGCGGTCGGCGTGGCGATAGACCACTTCCCCGGAGAGCATGTAGATGAACTCGACGCCCGCGTGCCGGAAGCCCGTATAGGCCTCCGCATCCTCCCGCAGGGTGATCAGGTAGGGCTCGACCACCACGTCGCCCCCGAGCGCTGCCCCGAGCAGCTCGTAGACGTGCCCGACCTTGGTGCCGCGCCGCTCGATGATGACGCCCTGTCCCCCCCGGACATAGGAGCAGTCGCGCTTCTCCTCGAAGGCCGAGAACAGCGAGGAGAGGGGCACGTTGAGGGCGCCCGCCACCGCGTTGATGGTGGAGAGGGAGGGCGAGATCTGCCCGTTCTCGATCTTCGAGACCATGCCCAGCGAGATTCCGGCGGCGGCCGCGAGGTCGGAGACCGACAGGTCGCGTTCCCGGCGCAGGGTCCGGATCTGATGGCCGAGCGCCCGCTCCAGGCTGCGCGGGCGCTCGGCCGGCGCGCTGGAGACGGTGGCGAGGTCCGTGCCCGCCTCGTCGGCTCCGGACGCGTCGGCTCCGGTCGCGTCGGGGGGCGTCGGGTCGAGAGGCACGGGGTCGAGAGGCATGGGGTCGAGAGGCTTGGGGTCGGGGGAGCGGGAAGGGGAGGCTGCGCGTGCCATGGCCCGAACCATAGTCCGCCGCCGCGCCGACCGCCACAGGGCCGTGGCCGGTTCGGTACGATCGGGAGCGGCCGGCCCATCGTAGCCGGCGCATGATATCCTGCGGGGGCGATCGGTGCCGGAGGACAGGGATCATGCAGGACGAGCCGGACGCCTTCGCCAAGACCCTCGACGCGGCGCGCCTGCGCTACGAGGACGCCGTCAACCGCCACGAGGACCCGGCGGGGTTCGCCGCCCTCTTCGCCGAGGACGGCATCCTGGTCCCGGTCGGGCAGCCCATCGTGGCGGGCCGGGCGGCGATCGAAGCCTGGGCCCGGGAGGCGGCCAAGGTCTGGAACCACCTCGTCATCACGATGCAGCATGTCGGCGGGGGCGGCCTGATGGCCTCGAGCGCCGGGACATGGCACGCCAACGTCAACACGCCGGACGGCGACACCGCGAACGTCGCCGGCAACTACCTGACGCTGCTGCACGAGGAGGACGGCGCCTGGCTGATCAAGGCGCATAGCTGGAACATCCACCCGGAGCACGCGCGCGCCGCCCGGCCGGGCTCCCCGCCGGACGCCTGAGCCCGCGCCCGGACGGCCCATTGGAGCCGGGCCCGACTCCCGCTAGACAACGCGGCCCGTGGACAGCGCGGCCCAGGCGAGAGGGCCAGGCGAGAGGGACAGAGGCCATGAGCGACATCACCCGGCGCATCGCGACCGAACTCGGCGTCGCGGAGGCCCAGGTCCGGGCGGCGGTCGACCTCCTCGACGGCGGCGCCACGGTGCCGTTCATCGCCCGCTACCGCAAGGAGGCCACCGGCGCCCTCGACGACGCGCAGCTGCGCAGCCTCGAGGAGCGCCTCGGCTACCTGCGCGACCTCGAGGCGCGCCGCGCCGCGATCCTCGAGAGCATCGGCGAGCAGGGCAAGCTCGACGACGCCCTCAGGGCCCGGATCCTCCAGGCCGAGACCAAGGCGCGGCTCGAGGATCTCTACCTGCCCTTCCGACAGAAGCGGCGCACCAAGGCGCAGACCGCCCGCGAGGCCGGGCTCGCGCCCCTGGCCGAGGTCCTGCTCGCCCGGCCCGACCAGGGGCCGGAGGCGGCCGCCCGCCCCTTCGTGGATGCGCAGGCGGGCGTGGCCGACATCGAGGCCGCGCTGGAGGGCGCCCGCGCCATCCTGATCGAGCGCTTCAGCGAGGAGCCGGAACTCGTCGGATCCTTGCGCGAGACGAGCTGGCAGCGCGGCCGGATGGTCGCCAGCCTGCGCAAGGGCAAGGCCGCCGCGGGTGAGAAGTTTGCCGACTATTTCGATTTCGCCGAGCCTCTGACGAAGCTGCCATCGCATCGCATCCTCGCCCTGTTCCGGGGCGAGAAGGAGGAGGTGCTCGACCTCGACCTCGGCGACGCGCCGGGCGATACGGCGCCGGCCGGCCAGCCCTCCTGGCAGGAGCTGCGCATCGCCAGGGCCTTCGGGATCTCCGGGCGCGGGCGACCCGGCGACCGCTTCCTGGCCGAGACCGTCCGGCGGGCGTGGCGCGCCAAGCTGAAGCCCGCCCTCGACACCGACCTGCGCGCGCGCCTCTGGGGCATCGCCGAGGCGGGCGCCGTCACGGTGTTCGCCGGAAACCTGCGCGATCTCCTGCTCGCCGCGCCCGCCGGGCCCCGCCCGACCCTCGGCCTCGACCCGGGCTTCCGCACCGGCGTGAAGGTCGCGGTGGTCGATGCCACCGGCAAGGTGGTGGCCACCGACACGATCTACCCGCACGAGCCCCGGCGCGACTGGAACGGCGCCCTCGTCGCCCTGGCCGGGCTCTGCCGCGCCCACGGGGTCGAGCTGATCGCCATCGGCAACGGCACGGCGTCGCGCGAGACCGACCGGCTCGCGGCCGAGCTCGTCGCCAAGCAGCCGGAGCTGCGCCTCACCAAGGTGATGGTCTCGGAGGCCGGCGCCTCGGTCTACTCGGCCAGCGCCTACGCGTCGGCCGAGCTGCCCGGCCTCGACGTGACCCTGCGCGGGGCGGTCTCGATCGCCCGGCGGCTGCAGGATCCGCTGGCCGAGCTGGTGAAGATCGAGCCGAAGGCGATCGGCGTCGGGCAGTACCAGCACGACCTCGCGGAGGGGAAGCTGTCGCGCTCCCTCGACGCGGTGGTGGAGGATTGCGTGAACGGCGTCGGCGTCGACGTGAACACCGCCTCGGCGCCGCTCCTCGCCCGGGTCTCGGGCCTGACCGAGCGGGTCGCGGGCAACATCGTGGTCCACCGCGATGCCAACGGGCCGTTCCGCAGCCGGGCGAGCCTCAAGAAGGTGGCGGGGCTCGGGCCGAAGGCCTACGAGCTCGCCGCCGGCTTCCTGCGCATCCGCAACGGCGACGACCCCCTCGACGCCTCCGGCGTGCACCCGGAGGCCTACCCGGTGGTGCGCCAGATCCTGGCGGCCACGGGCCAGCCGATCGGCGGCCTGATCGGCAACGGCGCGGCGCTGCGCAGCCTCGACCCGAAGCGCTTCACCGATGCGAGCTTCGGCCTGCCCACCGTCACCGACATCATCGCGGAGCTGGAGAAGCCGGGCCGCGACCCCCGCCCGGCCTTCCGCACCGCGACCTTCCAGGAGGGCGTGGAGAAGGTCGGCGACCTGCGGCCCGGCATGCGCCTCGAGGGCGTCGTCACCAACGTGGCGGCCTTCGGGGCCTTCGTGGATATCGGCGTCCACCAGGACGGGCTCGTCCACATCTCGATGCTGGCCGACCGCTTCGTGAAGGACCCGCGCGACGTGGTGAAGCCCGGGGACGTGGTGCGGGTGCGGGTGGTCGAAGTCGACCCGGCCCGCAAGCGCATCGCTCTCTCGATGCGGTCGGACGACGGCGCCCGGCCGGCCCGGGCCGGGGCGCGGCCGGATCATGCGCCCCGGCCGGCCCCGCGCCCCGCCGCCGCCGCCGCGCCGGACGGGGCCCTCGCCGAAGCCCTGCGGCGGGCGGCCCGCGCGAAGGACGCCCCGCCCGGCCGGAAGGGCTGAGGCACGTCCCGGCAGCCGCCGACGCCCATCTCGGACCGTGCGGCGCCTGTGGGGTTCCGGCCCCGGGCCGTATCGGCCACCGCGGATCGTTGCTAAAGCAACGGCCTGCGGTGGCCGGGCGCGGGATCCGCCGCGCCGGCGCCGATTTCGGGCCAGGGCGGCGGGAGCGCCGGCGGCCAGCGCGCGGGAGACGGATCCGGGCATGCCGGCATGACGCGCATCCTCACCATCGCGAGCCAGAAGGGCGGGGCCGGCAAGACCACCCTGGCCGCCTCGCTCTCCGTCGCGGCGGCTCAGGGCGGCGAGCGCGTCGTCGCCCTCGACCTCGATCCGCAGGGCTCGCTCTGGAGCTGGAAGACCCTGCGTGCCGCCGCGGATCCGGCCGTCGACCGGGTCCAGCTCTGGGAACTGAGCCAGCTTCCGGAGATCCTGGCCGCCCTGGTGCCGCGGGGCGTCACGCTCGCCGTCCTCGACGCGGGCGGCCAGGCCGCGCACGCAAGCATCGCCGCCCTGCGGGCGGCCGACCTCGTGCTCGTGCCGGCCCGGCCCTCCCGCCTCGACCTCCTGGCGACGCGCCCGACGATCGAGGCCCTGGCCCGCCTCGGCATGGGGGACCGGCTGGCGCTGGTCCTGAACCAATGTCCCAGCCAGCACGGCGCCCGCACGCTCGCCTTCGCCGAGAGGCTGAAGCGGCTCGGCGTCCTGGCGGAGCCGACCGTGAACCTGCGCGTCGACCACCAGGACGCCCTCGGCCTCGGGCTCGGGGTGACGGAGCACGCCCCGGGCGGCAAGGCCGCGGATGAGATCCGGCGCCTGTGGGCCTGGATCCGGGGTCGCCTCGGGCCGGCGCCCGCCTGAACGGGCGACGGGGCGGGCCCGCCTCAGGCGCTGCTGTTCTCCGGTCCCGGCTCCTCCTCGCCCGCCGGGCGGTCGTCGTCGCGGGCGCGGTGGAGGAGGAAGATCGACAGGACCATGGTGAGGATCAGGCCGGCCAGGACGCCGAGCTCGATCATGGAGGCGCGAAACAGCGCCTCCTTCTCGGCCGACCATTCCTTGGCGTGCATGATCTCCGAGGATTGCAGGGTGATCACGAGGACGCGCCGGATCGAGGCGATCAGGCCGACGATCAGGAAGGGCTCGCAGGTCAACTTGCCCGAGCGCATCGAGACCCGCACCGTGTGCAGGATCTCGACCAGCATCAGCAGGAACAGCAGCCGGTCGACGATCTCGAGGAGCTGCTGCGCGCCGCCGAGGGTGTGGAGCGCCTCCCAGGTCAGCCCCGCCGCGTCGATCAGTGCCAGGACCGCCGTGACGGCGAGGAGCAGGCCGAGCGCGGCGTAGATCGCGTGCTCGGTATGCAGGAAGATGAAGGCGGAGACCCGCGTCAGGCGGCCGTGGTGCTCTTCCGATCCCTCGACCATGCGGTCCTCCCGACCTCCGTGCCGGGATGAGACAGGAGCCGGGCGCCGCCGTCCAGGCGGCGCCGCGCCGCGCCGCCGATCAATCTCCCGTGATCGGGCGGAAGGATCTCAGCCGAACAGGTGGAGCACGTGGGGGGCGAAGAATCCGAAGCCGAGCATCACGGCGCCCGCGAGGCCGAGCAGGCCGCCCGCGAAGACCAGGGCGGTGATGCCGGTGATGACCTCGGCCGAGGCCAGCACGATGCCGATCTGGAAGGCGGCTGAGGCCAGCTCGTAATGGTGGTAGCGGTGCAGCGCGAGGTCGCGCTTCTCCTGGCTCGCCTTGGCCTTCTCGGCGAGCTCCTTGCGGCCCTCGCCGGTGGCGGGCTCGGAGTCCCAGCGCGCCAGGGTTTTGGCCCACTCGGCCCGCTTGGCCTGGATCGCCGCGTCGTTCGTGCCCGGGGGCAGCAGCCCCAGCGCCTCGTCGGCGGTCTTCACCACGGTGCCCCGGATGGTGCGGGCCTGGAAGTAGGCCCATTGGTTCGAGGCCTCGACATTGGCGCTCAGCGCCTCGGTCTGCGCGCCCTTGCCCGCCGTCTCGCTGAAGGCGAGGCAGAGGGCCAGGACCGAGATCAGCAGCGCGACGCGCCTGTTCGAGCCCTCGATCGCCCCGTGACCACCCGACATGTCGATGCCCCCTGTTGATTCGTTGGGGGCGAGTCACAGCCTATCCGGGGCGCGCTGGCAATCCGGCGGGCGGGCCGGGGCAGGCCGGACGAGACGCGGCGGCGCTACTCCGCCGCCTCGACGAAGACGGTGCCGGCGCGGGGCAGGTCGAGGGTGTCCCAGGTCTCGGCCAGCGCCGCCGTGAGCTTGGTGATGCGCGCCTCGTCGTGGAACGGCGAGGGGGTGATGCGCAGGCGCTCGGTGCCGCGCGGCACGGTCGGGTAATTGATCGGCTGGATGTAGATGCCGTGGCGCTCGAGCAGGTGGTCGGCCGCCGCCTTGCAGAGCTCGGCGTCGCCCACCATCACGGGCACGATATGGGTCTCGGTCTGCAGCACCGGCAGGCCCGCGGCCTCGAGCGCGGCCTTGGTCTTCTGGGCCTGGCGCTGGTGCGCCGCCCGCTCCTCGCCGGAGCGCTTGAGGTAGCGCACCGAGGCGCGGGCGGCCGCCGCGATCGCGGGGGGCAGCGCGGTGGTGAAGATGAAGCCGGCGGCGTGGCTGCGCACCGCGTCGCAGAGGATGCCGGAGCCCGTGATGTAGCCGCCGACGCAGCCGAAGCCCTTGGCCAGCGTCCCCTCGATCACGTCGACCCGGTCCATCACCCCGTCGCGCTCGGCGATGCCGGCGCCGCGCGGCCCGTAGAGGCCGACTGCGTGGACCTCGTCCAGATAGGTCATGGCGCCGTAGCGCCGGGCGAGGTCGCAGATCCGGCCGATCGGCGCGACGTCGCCGTCCATCGAGTAGACGCTCTCGAACACGATCAGCTTCGGGCGGTCGCCAGCCTCGACCAGCAGTTCCTCGAGATGTGCGAGGTCGTTGTGGCGGAAGACGCGCTTCTCGCAGCCGGAATGGCGCACGCCCTCGATCATCGAGTTGTGGTTGAAGGCGTCCGACAGGATCAGGCAATCCGGGATCAGCTTGGCGATGGTCGAGATGCCGGCCTGATTCGAGACGTAGCCCGAGGTGAAGACGAGGCCCGCCTCCTTGCCGTGGAGGTCGGCGAGCTCGCGCTCGAGATCGACCAGCGGCGAGTTGTTGCCCGCGATGTTGCGGGTGCCGCCCGCGCCGACGCCGCAGCGGAGCGCGGTCTGGGTCATGGCCGAGACCACCTCGGGGTGCTGGCCCATGCCGAGGTAATCGTTCGAGCACCAGACCGTGATCTCGCGGATCGAGCCGTCGGACCGGCGCCAGTTGGCGGTCGGGAAGCGGCCGGCGATGCGCTCGATGTCGGCGAAGACGCGGTAGCGGCGCTCGCCGTGCAGGCGCTCCAGCGCGCCGCGGAAATGCGCCTCGTAATCGGTGCCCCTGCCCGGAGCCGGAATCGTGTCGGGCGTCGTCGTCGTCGCGGGCATGCGGGTCAAGGGGCTCGTCCTTCGCGTGGCTGACCGGGCGACCGATGCGCGGCCCGGAGCGGGATCGTCGAGGAGGGGCCCGCTCGCTTTCGAGCCCTCGTTCCGGGAGGCCTTGCGCGGGTCCCGCCCGATCTCGCATCAGAGGGAGGGTGTTTCCTTGCGGGCGTCTTTACCGGGCGCCGTCGGGGCTAGGATACAGGCGGATTTGGAATCGGTTCAAGCTGGGTTCCAACATCCCTGCTTTGCATCCGGTATGCGCATCGGGCAAAGCCCACACGAGGTCCGGGCGACGATGGGTCGCGCAGCATGAGCACGAAGAACGATCCCGCCCGCGCCGAGCGATTGAAGGCGGCGCTGAGGGACAACCTGCGGCGGCGCAAGGCGCAGGGCCGCGAGCGGGCCGCGCCCGACGCCCGCGAACCTGGGAATGCCGCCGGTACGGCCCCCGAAACCCCCGAGGCCGGGGAGCGCGCGCAAGAAGGCGCGCAGGAGGGCGCGGCGCCCGCGGCCGAGCCCGGCGCCTGATCCCGGTCCCCTTTCCGCCAAAACTGCCCTATACGTGGCCGTAACGAACCGGGCGCGACAACGCGCCCCCAGGGGAATGACCGGCGCCGTCCCGCCCGCGCGGCGCGGCGCCCCAGAGGACCGACATGGACCGCATCCACATCACCGGGGGCGCGCCGCTCAACGGCGTGATCCCGATCTCGGGCGCCAAGAACGCCGCCCTGCCGCTCATGATCGCGAGCCTCATGACGGGGGAGACGCTGGAACTCGTCAACGTGCCCCGCCTCGCCGACATCGCGTCGCTGTCGCGCATCCTCGGCAATCACGGCGTCGACCACATGGTGGTCGGCAAGCGTCCGGGCCAGACCACCGAGACCGGCCAGACCATCCGGCTCACCGCCTCGAACATCATCGACACGACGGCGCCCTACGACCTCGTCTCGACCATGCGGGCGAGCTTCTGGGTGATCGCGCCGCTGCTCGCGCGCTTCGGCGAGGCCCGGGTCTCGCTGCCCGGCGGCTGCGCCATCGGCACCCGGCCCGTCGACCTCCTGATCATGGCGATGGAGGCCCTCGGGGCGCAGATCGAGATCGACGGCGGCTACGTCGTGGCCAAGACCCGGAACGGCCTGCGCGGCGGCGACATCCGCTTCCCCAAGGTCACGGTCGGCGGCACGCACGTCGCCCTGATGGGCGCGGCGCTCGCCCACGGCACCACCGTGATCGAGAACGCCGCCCGCGAGCCGGAGGTGGTCGACCTCGCCGAGTGCCTGATCAAGATGGGTGCCCGCATCGAGGGGGCGGGCACCCCCCGCATCGCGGTCGAGGGCGTCTCGCGGCTGCACGGCGCCCGTCACGAGGTCCTGCCGGACCGGATCGAGACCGGCACCTACGCCATGGCGGTGGCGATGACCGGCGGCGACGTCACGCTGGAGAACACCCGCGCCGACCTGCTGCACGCGGCCCTCGACGTGCTCGCCACCACGGGCGCCGAGGTGACGACGGTGCCGGACGGCATCCGCATCCGCCGCAACGGCGCCGGCATCGCCGCCGTCGACGTGACGACGGACCCGTTCCCGGGCTTCCCCACCGACCTGCAGGCGCAGTTCATGGCGCTGATGACGCTGGCCCAAGGGCGCTCGCAGATCCGCGAGACCATCTTCGAGAACCGCTTCATGCACGTGCAGGAACTCGCCCGCCTCGGCGCCAAGATCCGGCTCGAGGGCGACCTCGCCATCGTGGAGGGGGTCGAGCGCCTCAAGGGCGCCCCCGTGATGGCCACGGACCTGCGCGCCTCGGTCTCGCTCGTGATCGCGGGGCTGGCGGCCGAGGGCGAGACCCAGATCAACCGGGTCTACCACCTCGACCGCGGCTTCGAGGCCCTCGAAGCCAAGCTCGGCCGCTGCGGCGCCCAGATCCAGCGCGTCCGAAGCTGACCGCGCGGCCGGGATGCGCGCCCCGGCCGCGTGGCGGGGCGCCGCGCCCCCGCAGCCTCGGGCCGTCGCTGCGGGCGGCAAGCGGGCCCGGGACGCACGACGAAGCCCCTTCTCCCGTGCGGTTGAGGGGTGCGGTCAGGGATGCGACCGCTCCGGAGCGCCCGTTCCTCCCGCCCGGATCAGCCGCCGATCTGGCCGCGCTTGAAGCCGAAGCCGGGGACCTCGCAGCCGCAGGCCGAGTTGAAGGGGGCCGGGCGCGTCATGCAATTGCCGCGGGCGGTGACGCAGATGCTGCTGCGCCGGCCGCCGGGGGGGCCGAAATCGCGCCGGCGCTCGTAGCGGTCCTCATCGTAGCCGCGGCGGCGGTCGTAGCGGTCGTCCTCGTAGCGCCGGTCGTAGCGGCGGCCGCCGTAATCGTCGCCGCCGTAATACTGGGCGCTGGCCCCGACGGCGCCGAGCGTCGTGCCGAGGGTCAGGGCGGCGATCGCCGCGAGCGTGATGCGCTTCACCGTCAAGGTCTCCATCGTCGTCCGATACGGGTCCTGGCGCGACTGTAATCCCGTGAGATGAACGCCGCCTGAGGCCGCCCGGCCGCCTCTCCGCCCCGTCGAACCGGCGGCGCGGCGCCCGCGGATCGTCGCCGGCGCACCCGCCCCGGCACGGCCGACGGTTGCCGGACGGGGATCGCCTCGCTACCTACGCCTCCAGCCCATCCATCGACCTGACGCAGGCATCCCGCCTGCCGGAGCGCGACTGCCTCGCCATGGAGCTCCTCAAGCTCGCCGCCCTCGACGCCGAGGACCTCACCGTGATCTCGGCCCACCTGCAGGACGCGGTCCTGCGGGCGGGCGACCTCACCTACCTGGCCGCCGAGCACCGCTTCGTCCTGGCGGTGCGCCGCTTCGACTGGTCGATCCGCGACGGCGAGGCCCCGCGGCGCCGGCTCGCCGGGGTGCATTTCGAGCGCGTGCTCGGGGTCCGCACCCGCGGCATCGCGCCGGGGCAGGGGGCCGAGACGGCGCTGAGCCTGCTCGCGGTGACGTTCGAGCCGGTGGACGCGCCCTCGGGCACCGTCACGCTGATCTTCTCCGGGGGCGCCGCGATCCGCCTCGACGTCGAGTGCATCGAGGTCCGGATGAAGGATCTCGGCCCCGTCTGGGAGACCGAGTCGCAGCCGGTCCACGCGCCGGACCTGGAGCCCGGCCCGCCGCCGCGCCTCGGCGCCGCGCCGAACTGAGCCCCAGGCCGACCCCGGCCCGCAATCCCGCCCCTTCCCGACAGGACGGCACATCCCCGATGGTTCGCCTCGACAGCACCGCCCCCGGCTTCGCGCAGGACTTCACGCGCCTGCTCACCGTCAAGCGCGAGATCTCGGAGGATGTCGACGAGACCGTGCGGGGCATCATCGCGGGCGTCGTCGCGGGCGGCGATGTGGCCCTCGTCGACTACACCCGCCGCCTCGACCGCCTCGGCGCCACGTTCTCCGAGGCGCATCTGCGGGTCGCCGAGGCCGAGATCGCCGAGGCCCTCGACGCCTGCCCGCCCGAGGCCCTGGCGGCCCTGAAGCTCGCGGCGGAGCGGATCGAGGCGTTCCACCGCCAGCAGATGCCGGCGGACCACATGGCCACCGACAGCCTCGGCGTCAGCGCGGGGTGGCGCTGGACGGCGCTCGAATCGGTCGGCCTCTACGTGCCCGGCGGCACCGCGAGCTATCCCTCCTCGGTCCTGATGAACGCGGTGCCGGCCCGGGTCGCCGGCGTGCCCCGCATCGTCATGGTGGTGCCGACCCCCGAGGGCGTCGTGAACCCGCTGGTCCTCGCGGCGGCCCACCTGTCGGGCGTGCACGAGGTCTACCGGGTCGGCGGCGCCCAGGCTGTGGCGGCCCTGGCCTACGGCACCCCCACCATCGCGCCGGTCGCCAAGATCGTGGGCCCCGGCAACGCCTGGGTGGCGGCGGCCAAGCGCCGGGTCTTCGGGCAGGTCGGGATCGACATGATCGCGGGCCCCTCCGAGGTGCTGATCCTCGCCGACGGCCACGCCAACCCGGACTGGATCGCCGCCGACCTCCTGGCCCAGGCCGAGCACGACGCGGCGGCCCAGTCGATCCTGATCACCGACAGCCCGGACCTCGCCCGGGCGGTGGAGGCCGCGGTCGAGCGGGCGCTGACGAGCCTCCCCCGGGCCGCGATCGCCCGCGCCAGCTGGCAGGATTACGGCGCCATCATCCTGGTACGGACCCTCGAGGAGGCGGTTCCCCTCGTCGATCGCCTCGCCCCCGAGCACCTCGAGATCGAGACCCTGGACGCCGAGGCGCTGGCCGCGCAGGTGCGCAATGCCGGGGCGATCTTCCTCGGCGCGCACACCCCGGAGGCCATCGGCGACTATGTCGGGGGCCCGAACCACGTGCTGCCGACCGCCCGCTCGGCCCGGTTCTCCTCGGGCCTCGGCATCCTCGACTTCATGAAGCGCACCACGATCCTGCGCTGCGACGCCGAGGCTCTGCGCGCCCTCGGCCCGGCCGCGATCGCCCTCGGACGCTCGGAGGGGCTCGAAGGCCATGCCCGCTCCGTCGCGATCCGCCTGAACCTGTGATACTGGCGAGCTTGCGACCCCGGCGGACGAGAGCCGGGGCGCGGGCGATTCCGCGACGGGGGTGAGGCATCCGCATGAGCGAGGCGAAGGGCAAGGACCGCCTCGCGGCGGTCACCCTCGACGACGAGTCGATCGGGCGGGGCAACCCGGATCAGGAGCACGAGCGCGCCATCGCGATCTTCGACATCCTGGAGGACAACCGCTTCGCGATCCCGGGGCGCGAGGGGCCCTACGCGCTCACTCTCGGCCTCGTGGAGAACAAGCTCTCCTTCGCGATCTCGACGCCCGCGGGCGAGCCGGTGATGACGCACCTGCTCTCGCTCACCCCGTTCCGGCGGGTGATCCGCGACTACGAGATGATCTGCGAGAGCTATTACAACGCCATCCGCACCGCCTCGCCGACCCAGATCGAGGCCATCGACATGGGCCGCCGCGGCCTGCACAACGAGGCCTCGGAGACCCTGAAGCAACGCCTCGACGGCAAGGTCGACCTCGACCACGACACGGCGCGCCGCCTGTTCACCCTGATCTTCGCCCTGCACTGGAAGGGCTGAGGCGCGTGGCGATGCGCGCCTCCCCGAGCGCCCCGGCCTGAGAGCGAGGCGGGCGATGGACCACGCCGTCCCGAAGAGGAAGCGGGTGCAGTCGGCCCTGTTCATGTGCAATTTCAACGCCGTGCGCTCGCTCGCGGCGGAGGCGATCGCGCGCCATTATTTCGGCAAGTCGATCTACGTGCAGTCGGCGGGCGTGCGCTCGGGGGAGCCGGCCGATCCCTTCATGGTCGCGGCCCTCGACGAGATCGGCATCGACGCCTCCCGCCACAAACCCCGCACCCTCGACCAGCTGGAGGAGTGGGAGGGGCTGAACTTCGACCTCATCATCACCCTCGCGCCCGAGGCTCACCACGCCGCCCTGGAACTGACCCGGACGCTCGCGGCCGACGTCGAGTACTGGCCGACCCCCGACCCGACCGCCCTGCAGGACGCCGCCCGCGAGCAACGCCTCGACGCCTACCGCGACGTGCGCGACGGCCTGACCTACCGGATCAAGTCCCGCCTGAAGGGCTGAGGCCGGGAGGCGCCGCGCGGCCCGCACCGCGCGCCGGCTTTACGGGCCGCGCGCGGGCGAACATACCGGCCTGATGGAAACCCACACCGACCTCTGGCTCGCCGCGAGCATCGTGGTGATCTCCCTCCTGCTCTCGGCCTTCTTCGCGGGCGCCGAGACGGCCTTCACGGCGGCCTCCCGGGCCCGGATGCTCTCCCTCGAGACCGGGGGCGATGCCCGGGCCGGCATCGTCAACCGCATCCTGGCGATGCGCGAGCGCTTCATCGGCGCCATGCTGATCGGCTACAACATCGTGGCGATCGGGGCCTCGGCCTTCACCACCAGCGTGCTGACGGCGGTCTTCGGCAAGAGCGGCGTGCTCTACGCCACCGCCGGCATGTCGGTCCTCGTCATCGTCTTCGCGGAGGTGCTGCCCAAGACCCTGGCGATCAGCACCCCCGACCGGGCCGCCCTGATGATGGCCCGCCCCGTGGCCTTCATGGTGGCGGTGCTCGGGCCGCTGGCGGTGGCGATCGAGAGCCTGGTGCGGCTGATGCTGCGCCCCTTCGGCATCACCATCGGGGCGCATCAGTCGATCCTGTCGCCCACCGAGGAGATCCGCGGCCAGGTCGCCCTGCTGCACCGGGAGGGCGGCGTGGCCAAGGCCGAGCGCGACATGCTGGGCGGCCTCCTCGACCTCTCCGACCTCTCGGTTTCCGAGGTGATGGTCCACCGCACCAAGATGCGCATCATCAACGCCGACCTGCCCTCGGAGGACATCGTCCGCGAGGTGCTGTCCTCGCCCTATACCCGGATGCCCCTCTGGCGCGGCACGCCGGAGAACATCGTGGGGGTGCTCCACGCCAAGGACCTCCTGCGCGCCCTCGACGCGGCGGGCGGCGACGCCTCCGGCCTCAGGGTCGAGGCCCTGGCCCTCGAGACCTGGTTCGTGCCCGACACCACAAGCCTGCGCGACCAGCTCAAGGCGTTCCTGGCCAAGAAGACCCACTTCGCCCTCGTGGTCGACGAGTACGGCGAGGTGATGGGCCTCGTCACCCTGGAGGACATCCTGGAGGAGATCGTCGGCGACATCGCGGACGAGCACGACGTCACGGTCTCGGGGGTGCGCCCGCAGGGGGACGGCTCCGTCAACGCCGACGGCAGCGTGCCGATCCGCGACCTCAACCGGGCCATGGACTGGAACCTTCCCGACGACGAGGCCACCACCATCGCGGGCCTCGTCATCCACGAGGCCCGGGCGATCCCCGACCAGGGCACCGCCTTCAACTTCCACGGCTTCCGCTTCCAGGTCCTGCGCAAGGCCAAGAACCGCATCACCACCCTGCGCATCACCCCCCTCGACCCGACCCCGGCGGCGAAGCGCGAGGAGGGGTGAGGGGCCGCACGGGGTTTTCACGTGCAACGTTAACGGATCCTCGCGCCCGAGGCTGCGCGGCCGTCCCGTTCGGGGCCGATTCCTGTGGGCGATTCCTGTGGCCGATCCGCATCACGCCCGGTACGGAGCCAGACCCGGCGGGGATTGACCGGGTCGGAATCCGATCAAAGCAACCTTTGGGTCGCATTTGAGCGATAGCCTCAACCTTGCCTTCGGCATGGCGGTCCTACCGACGGGGCTGGGTGTCGCGGCGGGTTGGGCCGGCCGCGGATGCCGGAAGGAGATCGATGCGCCTCGACACGCCGACCCTGCTGCTGGTGACCGTCGTCGTGACCTTCATGGTCGGGACGCTGTTCCTGCTGTCCTGGGGGCAGGCCCGGCGCACCCACGCGCTGGCGATCTGGGGCGTGGCGCATCTCGGCGGCGCCTGCGCGTCGGCGCTCCTCGCCCTGCGCGGGGTGATCCCGGACTGGGCCTCGATCGGCGTCGCCAACACGGTGATGATCGGGGCCTACGGGCTGATCTGGAGCGGGGTGCGCGCCTTCGAGGGCCGGCGCCTGCGCCTCGACATCGCGCTCTCCGGCGGCGCCCTCTGGGGGCTGCTCTGCCTCGTGCCGGCCTTCTACGGCTCGATGGCCGCCCGGGTGATCCTGGCCTCGGCGATCGCCGGCGGCTTCTGCGCCGCGGGCGCCCTCGACGTCTGGCGCGGGCGGGCCGAGGCCCTGGTCTCGCGCTATCCCGCCATCGTTCTCCTCGGGGCCTACGCGGTGCTCTACTGGGTGCGGGTGCCCCTCGCCCTCGTGGCGCCGCTGCCGAGTGCCGGGGCCGTGATGGACTCGCCCTGGCTCGCGATCCTGTGCTTCGGCGGCATGCTGTTCACGGTGGCGATCGCCTTCACCTTCATGGCCCTGACGAAGGAGCGGGCCGAGCGCGAGCAGCGCCAGGCCGCCGACACCGACCCGCTGACGGGGATCGCGAGCCGTCGCGCCTTCGTGGCGGCGGCCGAAGCGCTCCTGGCCGACCCGGACCGCCCGGTGTCGCTGCTCCTGTTCGACCTCGACCACTTCAAGAGCATCAACGACGCCTACGGCCACGCGGTCGGCGACGGGGTCCTGGTCGGGTTCTGCTGCACGGCCCAGGCGCTGCTGCCCCCGGGCGCCCTGCTCGGCCGGATGGGGGGCGAGGAATTCGCCTGCGTGATCCCCGACCACGGCCCCGAGGCGGCGCTCGCCCGCGCCACCCTGGTGCGCGGCGCCCTCGCCCACCTCGCGGTGCCGGCCCTGCCGCGCCTGCGCGTCGGCACCAGCGTCGGCGTCGCCACGAGCGAGGCCTCGGGCCGGGATTTCGACACCCTGCTGCGGCGGGCCGACGACGCCCTCTACCGGGCGAAGCGCAACGGGCGGAACCGGGTCGAGATCTCGGTGCCGCCGCTGGAGCGGGCGGCCTGAGGCTCAGCCCAAGCCCACGGGCCGCCGCGCGTCGACCCCGCGCAGGACAATCCGACGGCCCGCGAAGGTTTCGACGAGGGCGAGGCTGCGCGCGCGCCGCGTGCGGTTCCAAGACCAGGCGAAGCGCAGGAAGGCGAGCTCCAGGCGCTCCGGGCAGCCGGCCGCGGCGTCCGCCCGGACATGTCCGCGATGCGCGATGGCCCGGCGCAGCACGCGCAGCACCGACAGCCAGGACGGCACGTCGAGGTAGATCAGCGTGTCGGCGGCGGCGAGGCGCGGGCCGATCGTGTCCGTGTAATTGCCGTCGATGACCCAGGCCGGCCGGTGTGCGAGGCGCGCCACCTCGGCGCGGAAGGCGTCCGCGTCCTTCGCCACCCAGCCAGGCTGCCAGTAGGCCTGGTCGAGATGGAAGACCGGCAGGCCGTGGCGGGCGCCGAGGTGCCGTGCCAGGGTCGATTTGCCACTTCCCGGGGGCCCGAGGATCACGACGCGGCGCATGGCGCGCCCGTCCCTAGCGGATGTCCGGTGCCGGGCCGCCCCGGCGCAGCAGGAACACCCCCTGCGCGCCGATCAGGTTCCAGAACCACCACGGCATCGAGAAGCGCATCGGCCGGCCCCGGGCGTCCAGGGCCGTGGCCTTCTCGATCCGGGCGCCGATCTCCCGGCACAGGCCGACGAAGTCCCGGATGGTGCAGTGGTGGATGTTCTGGGTCTCGTACCAGGCCTCGGGCAGGATCTCGGTGACGGGCATCCGGCCCCGGAAGGCGAGCTCGGCCCGCACCCGCCAATGCCCGAAATTCGGGAAGGAGATGATCACCTGCCGGCCGATGCGCAGCAGATGCTCCAGCACGATGCGGGGGTTGCGCGTCGCCTGGATGGTCTGGGACAGGACCACGACGTCGAAGGCGTCGTCGGGGTAGTTGGCGAGGTCCGTGTCGGCGTCGCCCTGGATCACCGGCAGGCCGCGGGCGAGGCACGCGTTCACCCCCTCGCGGGACAACTCGATGCCGCGCCCGTCGACGCCGCGGCGGTCGCGCAGGAGTGCCAGCAGGGAGCCGTCGCCGCAGCCGATGTCGAGCACCCGCGCCCCCGGCGGCACGAGGCCGAGCACCACGATGTGATCGACCCGCGCGCCCCCGGCCTCGGCACCGTGGGGCAGGCGCTCGGCCGCGTCCCAGGGGGCCGAATCGGCGGCGTTCCCGAGGGTGATCTCGTCGCGTCCGCTCATAGGCCGCGCGCCCGGGCCGCCGCGTCGACGAAGCCCTGGACGGCCGAGAACAGGGTGGGCTCGTCGAGCAGGAAGGCGTCGTGGCCCTTGTCGCTCTCGATCTCCACGAAGGCGACCGGCGCCGAGGCGGCGTTCAGGGCGTGCACGATGGCGCGCGATTCCGAGGTCGGGAACAGCCAGTCCGAGGTGAAGGAGATCACGCAGAACCGGGTCCGGGTGCCCTGGAAGGCCTTGGCGAGCACGCCGCCATGGTCCTCGGCGAGGTCGAAATAGTCCATCGCCCGGGTCAGGTAGAGGTAGGCGTTGGCGTCGAAGCGCTCGACGAAGCTCAGGCCCTGGTGGCGCAGGTAGCTCTCGATCTGGAAGTCGGCGTTGAACGAGAAGGTCGGGGCCGAGCCGCCCTGGAAGCGGCGCCCGAACTTCCGGTGGAGCGCCGGCTCGGACAGGTAGGTGATGTGCGCGCCCATGCGGGCGACGCCGAGCCCCTTGGCGGGGCGGGTCCCGGCCTCGAGGTAGCGCCCGTCCGCCCAGGCGGGGTCGGCCATGATCGCCTGCCGGCCGACCTCGTGGAAGGCGATGTTCTGGGCCGAGTGGCGCGGCCCCGTGGCGATCGGCAGGGCGGCGAAGACCCGCTCGGGATAGAGGGCCGCCCATTGCAGCACCTGCATGCCGCCCATCGAGCCGCCGACGCAGAGGAACAGGTCGCGGATGCCGAGCCGGTCGAGGAGCATCGCCTGGGCCCGGACCATGTCGCGGATGGTGACGAGGGGGAAGTCGAGCCCGTAGGGCCGGTCCGTCGCCGGGTCGATCGAGGCCGGGCCGGTGGAGCCCATGCAGGAGCCGATCACGTTCGAGCAGACCACGAAGTAGCGGTCCGTGTCGATCGGCTTGCCGGGGCCGACCAGGGTCTCCCACCAGCCCGCCTTGCCGGTGACCGGGTGCGTGTGGGCGAAGTGCTGGTCGCCCGTGAGCGCGTGGCAGATCAGCACCGCGTTCGAGCGCTCGGCGTTGAGGCTGCCGGCGGTCTGGTAGGCGATCTGGAAGGGCGCGAGCCGCGCGCCCGCATCCATCGCCAGGGGCTCGTCGGTGCCGAAGCGGGCGACGAGGCTGCGCGGATCGAGGGCCTGGGGCCGGTCCGCGGCGGGACGGGCCCGCGGGCCGGCCTCGGCGACGGGATCCGGCTTCAGGGCAGTGTCCGGAATGGTGTCCATGACGCGTCTGGAAAGGGGCTGCCGCCGTCTCGAAGCCACGGCGCGCGAGGCGACCGGCACCGGCGGGCGCCGTCGTCCCTCGCCCAACGGAGGTAGTGTGCGCGCAACCGGCCGTCAACGAAAGGGTCGGGCGTGGCTGCGTCCGCGTGCGCGCATGGCGGCCTTCCTCCCGCGCGGTCGCCCCGTGTCCGCGTGCGGTCGCCCCGTGCCGGCCGGCGCGCAGGAGGGCCCGCCTGACGACGAGGGCCCGCCTGACGACGAGGGCCCGCGTGACAGAGGGTGCCGGGCCTTGGCCCCGGCGCCGCCATCGCGGCTGGCCCTTCGGCGCGCCGGATCGTAAACACGGTGCCGGACGCGATCCCGCCGGACCCGATCGGCCCGCAGACTCGACCCTCAGAACCACGCCCCCGGATACCCCGCAGAAGTCCTCTCAGAAATCTCCCCATGCGCTTTTCCAAGAGAGCCGCGCCGCCGCTCGACAACCTCGCGGATCTCCGCGCCGAGATCGACCGGATCGACGCCGAGATGCACGCCCTGCTGATCCAGCGCGGCTCGATCATCGACCGGCTGATCGCCGTGAAGGGCACCTCGGCCTCGGGCTCGGCCTTCCGCCCGGGCCGCGAGGCCGCGATGATGCGCCGCGTCGCCGAGCGCCACCGGGGGCTCCTGCCCCTCGACACCGTGGAGGGGATCTGGCGCGTCATCATCGCGACCTTCACCTGGGTCCAGGCGCCGTTCTCGGTCCATGCCGACATCTCGGGGGGCGATGCGCCGATGCGCGATTCCGCCCGCTTCCATTTCGGCTTCACGGTGCCCTACCGGCCGCACCCGACCTGCGCGGCGGTGATCGAGGCGGTGGCGGCCTCGCGCGGCGACCTCGGCATCTTCCGCTTCGACGGGGGCGGCGCCAGGGGCCGGCGCGCGGGGAACGGCAAGGGCGAGGGTGGCAAGAGTGAGGGCGGCAAGGGCGAGGGCGGCAAGGGCGAGGGCGGCAAGGGCGAGGGCGGCAAGGGCGAGGGCGGCAAGGGCGAGGGCGGCGAAATCCGGGGCAAGGGCGAGGCCTGGTGGGACGGCCTCGTCGGCGAGGGGCGCCCCAAGGTGATCGCCCGGCTGCCCTTCATCGAGCGCCCGACGCACCCGGCCGGCACCCCGGTCTTCGTGGTGGCCAAGCCCCTCGACGATCCGGCCGCGGCCCAGCGCGACTGGGTGCTGCACGCCGCCCGCGCCGCGGCCTGGACGCCGGATGCCGAGCGCGCGCTGCAGGACCTCTACGGCGAGGTGGTGGCCCGCGCCGCCCCCGAGGCCGGGCAGGAGCGCCTGCTCCTCGCGGTCCCGGGCGGCGTCAACACGCGGCAGCTGCGCGAGGCCCTGGAGCGGGCCGGCACCGCCCTCGGCGCCCTCGACGAGACGGGCAGCCACGCGGCCCGCTTCCGGGTCTGAGGCGCCCCCGCCCGAGCAATTTCCCGCGCCCGAGCGGTCCACCCGGCCGCGAAATGCTGTAGAGGGGCGGTCGTCCACCCCCTTTGCCGTGCGATGGTCATGATTGCCGTGAGCCCCGATCCCGCCGCCCTCCGCCCGGTGCCGCGCCCCGGCGTGCTCGCCATCGAGGCCTACGTGCCGGGCAAGAGCGGGGCGCCCGGGGCGCATCCGGTCTACAAGCTCTCCTCGAACGAGACGCCGCTCGGCCCGAGCCCGGCGGCGGTCGCGGCCATGCGCGAGACCGCGGGGGGCCTCGCCGTCTACCCGGACGGCAATTCCACGGCGCTGCGCAGCGCGATCGCGGCGAAGTACGGGCTCGACCCGGCCCGGATCGTCTGCGGGGCGGGCTCGGACGAATTGCTGTCGCTCCTCGCCTACGCCTTCGTGGGGCCCGGCGACGAGGGGATCTACGCCGAGCACGGATTCCTGGTCTACCGCATCGCCATCCTGGCGGCGGGCGCCACCCCGGTGGTGGCGCCCGAGCGCGACCTGACGGCGGATGTCGACGCGATCCTGGCCGCGGTGACCCCGCGCACCCGCATCGTCTACATCGCCAACCCCAACAACCCGACGGGCACCTACCTGCCCTTCGCGGAGGTGCGGCGCCTGCACGCGGGCCTGCCCGGCAACGTGCTCCTCGTCCTCGACGGGGCCTACGCGGAATATGTCCGCCGCAACGATTACTCGGCGGGGCTCGATCTCGTGCTCCAGTCCGAGAACGTGGTGATGACGCGCACCTTCTCGAAGATCTACGGCCTCGCCGCCCTGCGGATCGGCTGGATGGTGGCGCCCCCGACGATCGCGGACGCGGTCAACCGCATCCGCGGCCCGTTCAACCTGTCCACCGCCGGCATCGCGGCCGGCGCGGCGGCGATCCACGACGAGGCGCACGTGGCGGCCGCCGCCGCCCACAACGAGGCCTGGCTGCCGCGCCTCACCGAGGCCGTCGCGGCCCTCGGGCTCACCGTGACGCCGAGCGCCTGCAACTTCATCCTGGTGCATTTCCCCGACGCGCCCGGCCGCTCGGCGGCGGAGGCCGACGCGCACCTCACCCGGCGCGGCGTCATCACCCGGCGGGTCGCGGCCTACGGGCTGCCGAACGCCCTGCGGGTGACGATCGGCAGCGATCCGGCCAACGAGGCCTTCCTCGCCGCCTTGACGGACTTCGTGCGGGGCGAGGCTCCGGAGCGAGGCCGCGATGTCTGAGGCCGCGATGTCTGAGGCAGCGATGGCCGAGGCGCGCCCGGCGCCCGCCGGCACCGGCCCAATGCGCCGGCTCGCCATCGTGGGCCTCGGGCTGATCGGCTCCTCGATCGCCCGGGGCGCCCGGCAATACGGGCTTGCGGACACGATCGTGGCGATCGACGCCGATGCGGGCGTCCGCGACCGGGTGCGCGCGCTCGGCCTCGCCGACCACGTCACCGGGGATGCGGCCGAGGGCGTCGCGGAGGCCGACCTCGTCATCCTGTGCGTGCCGGTCGGCGCCGTCGGGGCTGTGGCGGCGGCGATCGAGGGCCGGATGAAGCCGGGCTCGGTCCTGTCCGATGTCGGCTCGGTCAAGGGCTCGGTGGTGGCGGCCGTCGCGCCCGTCCTCAGCGCGGGCGTCGCCTTCGTGCCCGGCCACCCGGTGGCCGGCACCGAATATTCGGGGCCCGATTCGGGCTTCTCGACCCTGTTCTCGGGCCGCTGGTGCATCCTGACGCCGCCCGAGGGCACGGACGAGGCCGCCGTCGCGACGGTGCGCCGCCTCTGGGAGGGGCTCGGCGCCATCGTGGAGACCATGACCCCCGAGCACCACGACCTCGTGCTCGCCATCACCAGCCACGTGCCGCACCTGATCGCCTACAACATCGTCGGCACGGCCGCCGACCTCGAGGCGGTGACGCAATCCGAGGTGATCAAGTTCTCGGCCGGCGGTTTTCGCGATTTCACCCGCATCGCGGCCTCCGACCCGACCATGTGGCGCGACGTCTTCCTGACGAACAAGGACGCGGTGCTGGAGATGCTCGGCCGCTTCAACGAGGATCTGGCGGCGCTGGCGCGCGCCATCCGCTGGGGCGACGGCGAGGCGCTGCACGACCTCTTCACCCGCACCCGCGCCATCCGCCGCGGCATCGTGGCGATGGGCCAGGAGACCGCGGAGCCCGATTTCGGCCGTGGCCGCCCCGCCCCGGCCGCGCCGCGCAACGACCCGTGAGGCGCCGCCCCGGACCGGGCGCGTCCGGTTGCGCGCAAGTGGCTTAAAGGAAAACCAACGCGTTTGCCCTAGAGCCCGGGATCGAGCCGCGGGGCGGAATCGGGGGACACATCGGGGGACACATGGCGCTGGTTCCGGTCGGGACGATGGCGGCGCTCGCCGCCGTGATGATCGTCAAGCACTACCTCGCCGATTTCGTGCTCCAGGGCGACTGGATGGCCCGCGGCAAGGAGCGGGAGCGGGGCTGGCTCGTGCCGCTGACCGCGCACGCGGCCTGCCACGCGACCTTCACCCTCGGCGTCGCCCTGGTGGTGGCGCCGCGCCTGTGGTGGCTCGCCCTCGTGGATTTCGCCATCCATTTCAGCGTGGACCGCGCCAAGAGCGTGGTCTCCCGGAGGGGCGGCTGGACGCCGGCGCAGGTCCAGTTCTGGTGGCTGCTCGGCTTCGACCAGATGCTGCATGCCCTGACGGATATCGGCCTCGTGGCGGGCTTCCTCAGCCTCTAGGCGGAGGCCGCGCCCGTCTCGGGCGGCGATCAGGCGGCGATCAGGGTCGAGGGCCCGCCCGCGCGCAGGCGATCGGGGTCGAGCGCGATCCGAGCCGGCGGCGGGCCGCCGAGGCGCGATTCGGCGCGGAATCGCCGCGACGGCGCCGGGCGCCCTTAAAGCCCGGGGCGATTTTGGTTAAGGATCCTCCGCTAAGAACGACGCAGGCGCGTTTCCCCTGTGCGCATCCCGGCGGGCGCAGGGTTCGGAGGTCATAGCGGTGAGCGAGGACGACCCGGAGATCCCCCCGCAGGACACGCCCTCGCACGAGGCGGCGCGGCCCGCCCAGGAGACCGCGCCGCCCGCCTGGGAGATCGTGCTGCCCGAGGAGGGCGCCACCGAGGATCTCGGCCAGTTCCTCGCCGAGCTCCTGCTGCCGGGCGACCTCGTGGCCCTCTCGGGCGGGCTCGGCGGCGGCAAGACCACCCTCGCGCGCGCGCTCATCCGGGCGCTCACGGGCGAGCCCGACCTCGACGTGCCGAGCCCGACCTTCACCCTGGTCCAGCCCTACGAGGCGCGGGGCGGGCGCTCCGTCGTGCACGCCGACCTCTACCGCCTGCGCGGCACGGACGAGCTCGTCGAGCTCGGCTTCGACGAGCTGACCGAGGACGCCATCACGCTCGTCGAGTGGCCGGAGCGCCTGCCGCCCCGCGACGGGCCGGTCCTCACGGTCGACCTCTCGCTCCGCCCCGAATTCGGCGAGGGCTCGCGCTTCGCCCGCATCGACGGCAGCGGCGGCATGCGCGCCCGCCTCGACCGGGCCCGGGCGGTCCACAAGCTCCTGATGCGCAGCGGCTGGGGCGAGGCCGAGCGCATCCCGATGCAGGGCGATGCCTCGACCCGCGCCTACGAGCGCCTGGTGAAGCCCGACGGCACGAGCGCCATCCTGGCGATCTCGCCGCCCCGCGCCGACGGGCCGCCGGTGCGCGACGGCAAGCCCTACAGCGCCATCGTCAAGCTCGCCGAGAGCGTCCACGCCTTCGTGGCCGTCGACCGGGGCCTGCGCGCCCTCGGCTTCTCGGCCCCGCGCATCTACGGCGAGGACCTCGCCCACGGTCTCCTCGTCCTCGAGGACCTCGGCACCGAGCCCGTGGTCGACGGCAACGGCGCGCGCTCGGAGCGCTACGCCGAGGCGACGCGGCTGCTCGCCAAGCTCCACGCCATGGAGCTGCCCGGCGTGCTGCCGGTGGCCGAGGGCATCGACCACGTGCTGCCGCCCTACGACATGGAGGCGCTGCTGTTCGAGGCCGAGCTGATGCCCGAATGGTACGCCCCGGCGATCCGCGGCGTCGCGCTGGCACCCGAGGCCCGCGCCGCGTTCGTCGGCCTCTGGGGCGAGGCCCTGCGCGGCGCGATCCCCGAGCGCCCGACCTGGACCCTGCGCGACTACCACTCGCCGAACCTGATCTGGCTGCCGGAGCGCACGGGGCTGGAGCGGATCGGCCTGATCGACTTCCAGGACGCCGTGATGGGCCACCCGGCCTACGACGTCGCCTCGCTGCTGCAGGATGCCCGCGTCGACACCAGCGCCGAGTTCGAGCTGCGCCTGCTCGGTCTCTACGCCCGCGAGCGCCGGGCCCGCGAGCCGGATTTCGACGTGCAGGGCTTCGCCCGCGCCTACGCGCTGCTGGCCGCCCAGCGCGCCACCAAGATCCTCGGCATCTTCGCCCGCCTGGACAAGCGCGACGGCAAGCCGGGCTACCTCGCCCACATCCCCCGCATCGAGGGCTACCTCGCCCGGAACCTCGCCCACCCGGCGCTCACGCGCCTGCGCCTCTGGCACGAGGCGCACCTGCCGGGCCTCGTCCTCCCGGGCCCCGAGCCGGCCCCCCGGCCCGAGGCCTGAGCGCCGCCCCTGCCTCGCCGCCCCCACCCCGCCGCCAGCCCGCCCCACCCCGCACGAGCCCGACATGAGCGAGTCCGAGCCGACCCCGCCCGCCCTCACCCGCGCCTTCGTCCTCGCGGCGGGGCTCGGCAAGCGCATGCGCCCGGTCACCGCGACCCTGCCGAAGCCCCTCGTCGCGGTGGCCGGCAAGGCGCTCCTCGACCACGCCCTCGACCGGGCGGCGGAGGTCGGCATCACCGAGGCGGTCGTCAACGTGCACTGGCTCGCCGACCTCATCGAGGGCCATCTCGCCCGCCGCACCGAGGCGCCGGCGATCCGGATCTCGGACGAGCGCGACGCCCTGCTGGAGACCGGCGGCGGCGTGAAGAAGGCGCTGCCCCTCCTCGGCCCCGACCCCTTCGTGGTCTTCAACGCCGATTCGTTCTGGCTCGAGGGCCCGGCCCCGAACCTCGCCCGCCTGGTCGCCGAGTGGGACCCGGAGGCGATGGACATCCTGCTCCTCGTCGCCCCCACCGCCACCAGCCTGGGCTACGAGGGGAAGGGCGATTTCGTGATGGGCCCGGACGGCGGCCTGGAGCGGCGCGGCGAGCGCGCGGTGGCGCCCTTCATCTACGCCGGCGTCGCGATCTTGAAGCCGGCGCTCTTCGCCGACACCCCGGAGGGCAGCTTCTCCCTCAACCTCCTGTTCGACCGCGCCATCGACCGGGGCCGCCTGTTCGGCCTGCGCCTCGACGGGCAATGGCTCCACGTCGGCACCCCGGACGCGATCGCGGCCGCCGAGGAGCGGGTGCGCCTGAGCGCCCAGATCCCGTGAGGGCCGTGGCGGACCTGCGCCGATTGCGGAACAGATGGCGAACAGATACACGTGCTCCGGCGACATGCGGAGATCGGCGACCGGAATGGGCATGACGATGCGCCACGCGCCCGACGGAGCCGGCGCGTGCGCGCCACCGCCCGCCCGCGCCTCCATCCCGGGCCCACGGATCGGCCTCGACGGCGACGCGCCCCGCCTCTCCCATCCGGGCGAGGTCGAATCCGCGATAGCGGAACAGGTGAGGGGTGCGGGTTATCCGGAGGGGTCGCCTCCCTCACCCCAACCCTCTCCCGGACGGGAGAGGGGGCGCGGCGTGCTTCCCGCGCCGGTTCCGACACGCGCCCGATCATCCGAGGCACCCCGGACCGAGGGCGCGGCGTGCCGCCCGCGCCCGATTGGACACCCGATCGCGTCGTCCCGGACCCCGCAATCGGCGGTCGCGCAGTGAAGCCTGATGCCTGACTCCCGCCTGTTCACGGTTCCGCCCGGCGCGCCGTTCCTTCCGGCGCTGGCCGAGGCGCTGATCTCCGGGGGCCTCGTCGGCGATCTCGGGGCGGACCCGCTGGCGCTCGCGGGGGTGACCATCTACCTGCCGACGCGCCGCGCCGCGCGGGCGCTCGCGGCGGTCCTGGCCGGGCGTCTCGGCGCCGCCGCCCTGCTGCCGCGGATGGTCCCCCTCGGGGAGGCCGACGAGGCCGAGCTCGATCTGGCCGCCAACCCGCTGCTGGAGAACGGGCCGGACGCGCTCGCCCCCTCGATGCCGCCGCTGGAGCGCCGCCTGATCCTCGCCCGCCTGGTCCAGGCCTGGGCCGAGACCGTCGACCGCAAGCTCCTGCCCATCGACGACGACGTGCCCTTCCTGGTGCCGTCCTCGCCCTCGGACGCGGTCGGCCTCGCGGCGGATCTCGAGCGGCTGATGGATGCGCTCACGGTCGAGGGGCTGCCCTGGAGCGAGATCGGCAGCGCCGTCGAGGCCGAGTACTCGCGGTATTTCGGCCTGACCCTCGACTTCGTCCGCATCGCCGCCGAGGCCTGGCCGCGGATCCTGGCCGAGCGCGGCATGAGCGATCCGGTCTCGCGCGCCCGCACCCTGGTGCTGGCGGAGGCCGAGCGCCTGCGGCGCGACCGCCCCGGGGACCCGGTCGTGGTGGCGGGCTCCACCGGCTCGGTGCCGGCGACCGCGCGGCTGATCGCGGCGGTGGCGGGCCTGCCCCGCGGCGCCGTGGTGCTGCCCGGCCTCGACCTCGACCTCGATGCGGGGGGCTGGGACGCGATCGAGACCGGCGAGGGCTTCGCGCGGGAGATCGCCCACGGGCACCCGCAGGCGGTGCTGCACCGCCTGATCGGCGCCGGGGGCCTGACCCTGCCGCGCGCGGCCGTGACGGCGCTCGGCGCACCCGATGCGGAGGCCCGCGCCCGGGCGCGCCTCCTGTCGCAGGCCCTGCGCCCGGCCGAGACCACCGATGCCTGGGCCCGGATCGCCGGGCCGGAGCGGGCCGGGATCGCCGCGGGGGGCCTCGCCGGCCTCGCGGTGGCGGAGGCCGCCGACGAGCGCGAGGAAGCCCTGATCGCCGCCATCGCCCTGCGCGAGACCCTGGAGGTCCCGGGCGCCACCGCGGCCCTGATCACCCCCGATCGCGGGCTCGCCACCCGGGTCGCGGCGGAACTCGCCCGCTGGGGCATCGTCGCCGAGGATTCGGCCGGCCTGGCGCTGGCCCGCAGCCCCGCCGGGCGCCTGGCGCGGCTCGCCGCGGAGCTCGCCGCCGAGATGCATCCGGCCCGCCTGATCACGCTGCTCTCCCACCCGCTGGTGCGCCTCGGCCTGCCCCGGGCCGAGGTGGTGCGGGGCGCCGCCGCCCTCGAGATCGGCGTGCTGCGCGGCCCCGCCCCGGCCCCGGACTTCGCGGGCCTGCGCCGGGCGCTCGCGGAGGCCCGCGTCCCGCGGCCGGGCGAGCGCCGCCCCCGCGCGAAGCGGCGCCTGACCGAGATCGACTGGGACCTCGCCGAGATCCTCGTCGCGCGCCTGGAGCACGCCTTCGCGGGCTTCCCCGGGCCGGATGCGCGCGGCCCCTGCAACCTCGTCGAGGCCGCGGGCCGCCACCGGGAGACCTGCGACTGGCTCATCGCCGGCCCGGAGGCGGAGGAGCCGCCGGCCGATCCCTCCCTCGGCTGCCTCGACAGCCTGTTCGACGAGCTCGGCATGGCCGAGCCCGGCCTGCTGCCGGGGCGCTTCGGCGACTACCCGGCCTTCTTCACCGCCCTGGCGCGGGAGCGGGTGGTGCCCTGCGCCGGGGCGGCGCCGCATCCGCGCCTGCGCATCCTCGGCCTCCTCGAGGCCCGCCTCCTCACCGCCGACCGGGTGGTGCTCGGCGGCCTCGACGAGGGCGTCTGGCCGATGAAGACGACCACCGACGCCTTCCTGAACCGGCCCATGCGCGAGCGCGTCGGCCTCAACCCGCCCGAGCGCCGCATCGGCCAGAGCGCGCATGATTTCGTCCAGGCGCTGGGCACCCGCGACGCGGTGATCACCCGCGCGGCCAAGCGCGAGGGCTCGCCGACCGTGCCCTCGCGCTTCCTCCAGCGGATGCGCGCCTTCGTGGGCGAGGACGCCTGGGCGGGCGCGCTCCGGGCGGGCGGGCGCCTCGCCGCCTACGCGGCGGCCCTCGACACGGCGCCGCCGCAGCCGCGCCTGACCCAGCCCGCACCCAAGGCCGACCCGGCCCTGTTCCCGCGCAGCCTCAGCGTCACCGAGATCGAGACCCTGGTGCGCGACCCCTACGTGATCTTCGCCCGCCACGTGCTCGGGCTCGACCCGCTCGAGCCCGTGGCCGCCCTCCCCGGCGCCAGCGATCGCGGCACCCTGATCCACGAGATTTTTGGTACATTTGCCAAACAATATCCTGGGCAAATTCCTGATGTGGCCTTGGCGCGCGAGTACCTGACGAACATTGCGGTCAACATTTTCGCTGAAATAGAGAATACTTATCCGAGCCTTTACGCTGAGTGGTCGCCGCGTTATCAGCGTTTGCAGGGTGAGTACTTCCCATGGGAGATCGAGCGTCGAAAAGATATTCTCAGCATCCACCCGGAGATCTCCGGCAAGTGGGTGATCCCGATGGGCGCCGAGAGCTTCACCCTGCGGGCCCGCGCCGACCGGATCGAGCGCCGCCGCGACGGGGGGGCCTGCATCGTCGACTTCAAGACCGGCGCCCCCCCGAGCAACAAGGAGGTCTATGCGGGCTTCTCGCCCCAGCTGACGCTGGAGGCCGCCATGCTGATGGCCGGCGCCTTCGAGGGCGTGCCGGCGGCCGGGACCAGCCCGGATCTCCTCTACCTCTACGCCTCGGGCGGCCGGAAGCCGCTGACGGCGCTGCCCCTCAAGCCGCCGCGGGGCGACGACCGGCCGGTCGAGGCGATCGTGGCCGAGCATGCCGAGCGCCTGCGCGGCCTCGTCGCCCGCTTCCTCACGGGGGACGCGGCCTACGTCTCCCGGCCCTATCCGAAATACGCCCGCGCCTACGGCGATTACGACCACCTCGCGCGGGTGCTCGAATGGTCGCTCGGCGGTGAGGGAGAAGGCTGATGACGCTGCCGCGCGAGGTCTTCATCGTCGACGCTTTGACCGAGGCGGCCCAGCGCCGGGCCGCGGACCCGCGCGCCTCGGCCTGGGTCTCGGCCAATGCCGGGGCGGGCAAGACCAAGGTCCTCACCGACCGGGTGGTGCGCCTCCTCCTCGACGGGGCGGCGCCGGGGCGGATCCTCTGCCTCACCTTCACCAAGGCGGCGGCCGCCAACATGTCGATCCGCGTCTTCCGGCGCCTCGGGCGCTGGGTGACCCTCGACGACGCGGCGCTCACGGAGGAGCTGTCCGGGCTCACCGGCGAGCGGCCCTCGCGCCAGCGCCTCGAGGCCGCGCGCCGCCTCTTCGCCCGCGCCGTCGAGACCCCGGGCGGCCTCAAGATCGAGACCCTGCACGCGCTCTGCGAGCGGCTGCTGCACATGTTCCCCTTCGAGGCGAACGTGCCCGCCCGCTTCGTCGTCCTCGACGAGAACCAATCGCGCGAGGCCTTCGCGATCGAGACCGACAACGTCCTGGCCGACGCGATCACGGGCGGCCACCCGGAGCTCGAGGCCGCCCACGCCATCGTGGCGCCGGAGGCCGCGGGCGACGCCCTCCGCCGGGCGATCCGGGCGGCGATCCAGGCCCGCACCGTGCTGGCGCACCGCGAAGGCCTCGGGCCGCAATTCGCCGGGCTGTCGCGGGCGCTCGGCCTCGCGGCCGGGGAGGGCGCGGAGCGGATCGAGGCCCGCATCCTCGAGCGCCTCGACGACTGGACGAGCGCGCTCGACGCCCTGCGCACGGGGAAGGCCACGGACGAGGGGCTGGCCGACGGGCTGGCGCAGGCCGCCGCCGCCCGGGATGCGGGGGACGGGGCCGGGGCGCTCGACGCCTACCGGGGGGTCTTCTTCACCCAGAAGGACGAGCCGAAATCGGCCAAGAGCCTCGGCACCAAGGCGGTGCCCGAGGACATCCGCGCGGCGCTCGCCGCCGAGCGTGACCGGCTGGAGGGCCTGTTCGACCGCCTGCGGGGCGCCCGCGCCGAGGCCCGCACCCGGGCCCTGTTCACCCTGGCGGCCGAGATCCACCGCCGCGTCGAGGCCCAGAAGGCCCGGCTCGGCGCCCTCGATTTCGACGACCTGATCCACAAGACCCTCGACCTGCTCTCGCGGGTCGGGGCGTCCTGGGTGCTGTACAAGCTCGACCGCGGCGTCGACCACGTGCTGATCGACGAGGCGCAGGACACGAACCCGCACCAGTGGGAGATCCTGCGCCGCATCACCGCCGAGTTCGCGGCGGGCGAGGGCGCCCGGGCGGTGGCGCGCACCCGCTTCGCGGTCGGGGACCCGAAGCAGTCGATCTACAGCTTCCAGGGCGCCGAGCCCCGCGAGTTCGAGATCACGCGCCGGGCCTGGGCCGCTGATGCCCGCGCGGCCGAGCTGCCCTTCGCGGACGTGGACCTGACCCTGTCCTTCCGCTCGAGCCGCGGGGTGCTGCGGGCGGTGGACGCCACCTTCGCGATCCCCGACCATTACGGCGGCCTCTCCTTCGACGACGCCGCCACCGGCACGGTGCACACCACCGCCCGCGGCGCGGCCCCCGGCGCGGTCGAGCTCTGGCCGATCGAGGAGCCCGCCGAGGAGGTCGAGCCCGATGCCTGGACCGCCCCGGTCGACGCCCCCGAGGCCAACGCCCCGGCGATCCGTACCGCGCGCCGCATCGCCCGCGCGGTGAAGGCCTGGACCACGCAGGGCGACGTGCGGGGCCATCGCCGCCGCCCCGGCGAGATCCTGATCCTGGTGCGCAAGCGCGGGGCCGCCTTCGAGGAGGTGATCCGCGCCCTGAAGGGCCTCGGCGTGCCGGTGGCGGGGCAGGACCGGCTCGACGTCGCGGCCCATATCGCGGTCAACGACCTCGTGGCGGTGGGCCGCGCCGGGCTCCTGCCCGCCGACGACCTCACCCTCGCCTCCGCCCTCAAGACGCCGCTGGTCGGGCTCACCGACGGCGACCTCGTGCGCGTCGCGGGCCGGCGCGAGCTCTCGGAGACCCTGGAGGACGCCCTCCACCGCCACGCCCGCGCCGGGGACACGGCGGCGTTGCGCGGCCTCGACGCCCTGCGGGGCTGGATCGCGCTCGCCGGCGCGCAGGGGCCCTTCGGCTTCTACGCCGCGCTGCTCGGGCCGCAGCAGGGCCGCGCCCGCCTCGTGGCGCGCCTCGGCGGCGAGGCCGGGGACGCCATCGACGTGTTCCTGGCCGCCGCCGCCCAGGCCGAGCAGGGCAGCGACGCGCCCTCCCTCGGCGGCTTCCTCGCCCGCTACGCCGGCCCGACCGGGCGGGGGGAGGGGGGCCACACGGTCAAGCGCGACCTCGAATCCGGGCGCGACGAGGTCCGGGTCATGACGGTCCACGGGGCCAAGGGCCTGGAGGCGCCGGTCGTCGTGGTGATCGACGGCTGCGAGCCGCTCGGCCGCAACGACCCGCCGCTCCTGCCGATGGGGGGCGCGCCCGAGCCGGACGGCGCGGCGCTGCCGCCGGTCTGGTCGAGCGCCAAGGCCTACGATTGCGCGGCGATCGCGCAGGCGCGCGCGGCGCTCCAGGCCCGCGCCCGCGAGGAGCACAACCGCCTGCTCTACGTCGCCATGACCCGGGCGGCCGACCGGCTCGTGATCGCCCCCTATCGCGGGCGCGACCGGGAGACCGAGGCCTCGTGGTGCAGGATGATCCGCACCGGCCTCGACCGCGCCTTCGGCCCCGGCGAGGCGCTCGAGACCGCCTACGGCCCGATCACCCTCTGGCCCGAGGGCGAATCCGCCGATCCGGGCCTGACGCCCGCCGAGGCCGAGGCCGCGCCGGCGCCGCCCCCGGCCTGGCTCCGGGCGCCGGTCGCCCCGGAGATCGAGGCCGCCCCGCCGCTCACCCCCTCGGGGGCGCTCCGCGCGGCGGACGGCCAGCGCCTGCCGGAGCGCCGGGAGGCGGACGCCGAGGCGCGCCGGCGCGGCGTGCTGATCCACGCCCTGCTCGAGCACCTGCCGCGCCTCGACCCGGCGCGGCGCGCGGCGGCGGCCACCGGCTACGTGCGCGCCCGCGCCCCGGCGCTCCCCGAGCCGACGCGGGCGGCGATCGTCCGCTCCGCCCTGCGCCTCCTCGACGCGCCCGACCTCGCGCCCCTCTTCGCCCGCGCGGCGCGGGCCGAGGTGACGCTCTCGGGCCGCATCACGGTCGGCGGGATCGAGCGCCCGGTCTTCGGCCGCGTCGACCGCCTCGCGGTCACGGAGGACACCGTGCTGATCGCCGATTTCAAGACCGGCCGCCCCCCCGCGGACGACGCCCCGCTGCCCGAGGCCGCCGCCAGCCAGATCGCCCTCTACGCCGCGCTCCTCGCCCGGATCTACCCGGAGCACCGCCTCGTCCCGATGCTGGTCTGGACCGGCGGCCCGGTGATCCGCCGCCTCGACGCGCGGGAGATCGCGGCGGCGCTGGCGCGGCTGTCCTGACTGACGCGGCCGACGCTCCGGAACGCCCTGCGCCTCACCTCACCCGTCCGGGAGAGGTCGAGTCGGCGCCAGCCGACCGGGTGAGGGATGCGACATGTCCGGAGAGCGCGCATCCCTCACCCCAACCCTCTCCCGCTCGGGAGAGGGGGCCGGTCGCGCCACCCGCGCCGACCAACCCGCCCCCCGGAACGGCGGTGCGCCCACCTCTCCCGTCCGGGAATGGTCGAATCCGCGTTAGCGGAACGGTGAGGGGTGCGACCCATCCGGATACGTCGCATCCCTCACCCCAACCCTCTCCCGTCCGGGAGAGGGGGCCCGTCGCGCCACCCGCGCCGACCAACCCGCCCCCCGGAACGGCGGTGCGCCCCACCTCTCTCGTCCGGGAGTGGTCGAATCCGCGTTAGCGGAACGGTGAGGGGTGCGCACTATCCGGAGAGCGCGCCTCCTTCACCCCGGCCCGCTTACGCGGGCAAACCTCTCCCGGAGGCGAGAGGGGGCGCGTCGCGAGACTCGCGCCGTCTTGCCAAACGACGGAGCGCGAACGCCCTCACCCCTGCTTGTCCTTCGGGGTCAGCTTGAGGATCTTGCCGTCCGGGCCGTCGGTGACGGCGTAGACCGAGCCATCGGTGCCGACCTTGACGTCGCGGATGCGGGCGTCGAGGGGGATGCGCTCCTCGGTGACGACCTTGTCGCCGTCGAGCTTGAGCGCCACGAGGCCGTTGCTGACGAGGCCGCCGATCAGGAAGGCGTCCTTCCAGGCCGGGAACAGGGGGCCGGTGTAGAGTGCGAGGCCGGAGGGGCCGATCACCGGGTCCCAGTAATAGACCGGCTGCACCGTGCCGCCGGCCTGGGTGATGCCGTCGCCGATCTTCTCGCCCGAGTACTCGATGCCGTAGCTGACCAACGGCCAGCCGTAATTGAGGCCCGGCCGGGGCCGGTTCAGCTCATCGCCGCCCCGCGGCCCGTGCTCGACGATCCAGAGCCGGCCTTGGCCGTCGAGGGCCGCGGCCTGGACGTTGCGGTGCCCGTAGGACCAGATCTCGGGCTTGGCCTTGTCGCTGCCCGCGAAGGGATTGTCCTTCGGGGCGTTGCCGTCGGTGTCGATGCGGAACACCTTGCCGAGGCCGCTCGACAGGTCCTGGGCCTGGCCGCGGGTCTGCTTGTCCGAGCGCTCGCCCACCGTCACGAACAGCTTGCCGTCCGGCGCGAAGACGAGGCGCGAGCCGAAATGCTTGTCGCCGTCGTAGGTCGGCATCTGCCGGAAGATGACCTTGAACTCGTCGAGCTTGCCCGAGCCGCCGCTCTCCGCGAGCTTGGCCTTCGCCACCGTGGTGCCGTTGCCCTTCTCGCGGGGCTCCGAGTAGCTGATGTAGATCAGCCGGTCCGAGGCGAAGCTCGGGCTGAGGGCGATGTCGAGGAGGCCGCCCTGGCCCCGCGCGTCGACCTTGGGGACCCCCCCGAGGGGCTGGCCGAGGCTGCCGTCCCTGGCCACGATCCGGATCTTGCCGGCCTTCTCGGTGACGATCATGCGGCCGTCCGGCAGGAATTCCAGCGCCCAGGGGTTGGCGAGGCCCTTGGCCACGGTGGCCACGTCCACCCTGGTGGCCTCGCTCGGCACCGGCGCCCGGGTCTGGTTCGGCAGGAGCGGCTTGTACCCGGTATTCGGCGCCTCGGTCTCGGCCGGCTTGTTGCCGTCCGCCGCGTTGGAGGGGGCCGTGAAGGCCTCCCCCTCGACCCGCGACGGCCGCGCCTCGGTCCCGGCGGTCTGCGTCAGGGCGGGGAGGCCGAGGCTCAGGCCGGCGGTGGTGGCGAGCAGGATCAGGTAAATGCGCGTCACGTGCGGTGTTCCTCCATGCGGGCCCGGCAGGCGGGAGCCGGTTCGGTGTCTCGTCGCGGAGAGCGCCGCGAGGGCGCCGGCCGGGCGGCGCGCCCGGCGGCGCGGCCTCGATCGACGGCGGGTTGGCCGGGAGATGGGGCGCCGGCACCCCCACGGCGAGGCCCGTGCGGCCGGAAAGCCCGGGCCGGCTGTCTGCGGAGGGGCGATTCCCGCCGGAAGCCGGCCGCGCGACCGGCCCGGGGCGGCGGGATCGGCGCGGATCCGCATGACAGCGCCGCGCGCCTGGGCTGCTCCGGCCGCAGGATGCCTTGACCCCGTGTCGCGGCGTCGCCAATTCTGCCTCAGTCGCGGGGACGCCCTTGTCTCGCAATCGTCACCCGCGAAACCGGAAAGGGACCAAGATGGCGACGGTGAAAGTGACCGACGCGAGCTTCGAGCAGGATGTTCTCAACTCCGCCGAGCCCGTCGTCGTGGATTTCTGGGCGGAGTGGTGCGGTCCCTGTCGGCAGATCGGACCGGCGCTGGAGGAGATCTCCGCCGACCTGCAGGGCCGGGTGAAGATCGCCAAGGTCAATGTCGACGAGAATCCCGGCATCGCCTCGCAATACGGCATCCGGTCGATCCCGACGCTGCTCCTGTTCAAGGGCGGCCAGCGCGTGGACCAGAAGGTGGGCGCGGCGCCGAAGGGCGACCTCTCCCGCTGGATCACGGCGCAGACCGCGAACGCCTGAGACGGGCGCTGCCCGGCGCCCCCGGGGGCCGCCCGGGTCCGGAACGGCGAAAAGCCCGGCTCGCGAGAGCCGGGCTTTTTCATGCCCCGGATTCCTGTCTGCGGATTCCTGCCCGCGGATCGGACGTCGCAGGCATCCCCGTGCCGGGCCGGGGCCCCGACGTGGAAAGGCCTGGCTCCGGGGAGCCAGGCCTTCCGGTTTCGAGACCGTGGTGTCGGCTTAGTACGTGCCGAACTTGTAGTTCAGGCCGGCGCGGACGACGGCGAACTCGGTGTCCTGGCGACGGCCCGCGAGGGTCGTCAGCACGGTGCCGTTGGGGGTGACCGCGAAGGCGCCGTTGAGGTTGTTGTTGTTCTCGAGGTTGACGTACAGACCTTCGACCTTGAGCGTCACCGCCGAGGAGCGGAAGAAGTTCAGGAAGGAGTCGGTCGGGAGGGCGTACTCGACGCCGCCGCCGGCGGTCCAGCCGGTGCGGAAGTCGTCACGGCTGCTGTTGGGCAGGCCGAACTGACGGCCGCCGCCGGCGCCGTAGGCGAAGCCGCCGGTGCCGTAGAACAGGACGCGGTCGAAGGCGTAACCGATACGGCCGCGGACGGTGCCGAAGAAGTCCAGGCTGGCCTGGCCATTCGGGTTGAACACCAGCGAACCGGGGGTCACGAAGCCACCGGCCGGGAGCGTCGCGAAGGCGAAGCGGTTCCGGTTGCGGCCGAAGTCGACGTACTGAGCGTCGGCCTCGATACCGACCACCAGGCCCGAACCCGGGGTGAACTGGTAGTTGTAGCCGATCTGACCACCGCCGACGAAGCCGTCGTTGCTGCTGCCGTTGCTGAAAGCAACCTGGCCCGGGACGAACGCGGTGTTCGCGGCGTTACGGAACAGGCCGGAAGCGGCCGGCAGGTTGACGACGGTCGGCGCGCCGTTGTTGCTGGCGTCGAAGCCGTAGCCGGCGTTGAAACCGGCGTAGAAACCCGTCCAGGTGAACACCGGAATCGGGGTGAAGATCGGCGGCGCGGCGCGGCGCGGCAGATCGGCGGCCGTGGCGGCCGCGGTGAGGGCCGTAAAGGCCGCAAACGAGGTGAGAAGCTTCTTCACTTTTATGATCCCCAGCATTGTGCCCGATCGGTGGCGAAACTACGGGATTTTCCACAGTTAAGATGTAGCGCTGAGGACACACCGGGTCGGGCTCGGCACTGGGACAGCCGCAATGGTGGAAAGCGGGGATTTCTGCTGAGGCGCCGAATTCGGCCCGGTTTCAGTGGGCGGCGCCGGCCCGGACCTTGCCCTAGAGCCTTGGGCGCCACCTCATTTCCCGTAAATGTTGTCGCCTCACCTGTATTGCGCGCAAGGCGTGTGAGGGCGCCGGGAGGAGGCCCGCGCCGGCGGCCCCCGCCTCAGGTCGGCGGGGTCCCGTTGGCGGTCAGCACCGCGCCCGCGAGGTAGAGCGAGCCGCAGATCAGGATGCGGGGGGGCTGCTCGAAGGCGATGTCGGCGATCATGGCCAGCGCCGCCTCGACGCTCGAGGCGACGCGGGCGCTGAGGCCCACCTCGGCGGCGATCTGGGCGACCTCCTCGGCGGGCCGCGCCGCCATCTGGCCGGCGATCGGCACGGCGATCAGCGCCCGGGAGAGGCCCACGAAGTTGCGCAGGAAGCCCTCGGCGTCCTTGGTGCCGAGCAGCCCGACGATCAGCACCAGCGGCACGTCGCTGCGCTCGCCGAGATCGGCCACGGCGGCGGCGAGGATGCGCCCGCCGTCGATGTTGTGGCCGCCGTCGAGCCAGAGCTCGGTCCCGGCCGGCAGGTGGTCGGCGACCTGGTCGGCGAGGTGGCCGCGGGCGAGGCGCTGCAGGCGCCCGGGCCAGTCGACGTTGCGCAGGCCCGCCTCCAGGGCCGCGACCCCGATATCGCCGAAGCCCGCCGCCCGCAGCGCCGCGATGGCGGTGCCCGCGTTGGTGAGCTGGTGGCGCCCGCTGAGCCGGGGCCTCGGCAGGTCGAACAGGTCGAGCTCGTCCTGGTAGACGAGGCGGCCGCGCTCCTCGTGCACCGAGAAGTCCTGGTTGCCGACGAGGATCGGCCCGGCGCCGACGGCCTCGGCGTGGCGGCACAGCACCGCGTCGGCCTCGGCGTAGTCCTGGGCGGCGATCACGGCGGGGCAGCCGCGCTTGAAGATGCCGGCCTTCTCCCCCGCCACCGCCGCGACGGTGTCGCCGAGATATTCCGCGTGGTCGCGCCCGATCGGGGTGACGACGGCGGCGGCGGGCGCGTCGATGACGTTGGTGGCGTCGACCCGGCCGCCGAGGCCCACCTCGAGGAGGAGCACGTCGGCGGGCACCTCCGAGAACAGCAGCAGGGCCGCCGCCGTGGTGATCTCGAAGACCGTGATCGGGTCGCCCCCGTTGGTGGCCTCGCAGCGCGCGAAGGCGTCGGCGAGGCGGTCCTCCGGCACGAACTGGCCGCCCCCGATGGCGCCGAGGCGGATGCGCTCGTGGAAGCGCACGAGGTGGGGCGAGGTGTAGACGTGGGCGGCCAGGCCCCCGGCCTCCAGGATCGCCCGCATGAAGGCGATGGTGGAGCCCTTGCCGTTGGTGCCGGCCACGTGGATCACCGGCGGCAGGCGCCGCTCGGGATGGTTGAGCTTGGCCAGCAATTTCTGGATGCGCCCGAGCGACAGGTCGATCGTGCGCGGATGCAGGGCGAGGAAGCGCGCCATCAGCGCGTCGGAGGAATCCATCGGGCGCGTCGGGTCAGGCCGGCTCGGGCAGGGGCAGGGAAGCCTGGGCCGGCGGTTGGGCGGATGGGGCGGCGGCGCGGCCGGCGCCCGCGGGCGTGTTCATCAGGAGCCCGCAGATGCGGGCCACCGTCTCCTTGAGGGCGTGGCGGTGCACCACCTGGTCGACCATGCCGTGCTCGCGCAGGTACTCGGCCCGCTGGAAGCCCTCGGGCAGCTTCTCCCGGATGGTCTGCTCGATCACCCGGGGCCCCGCGAAGCAGATCAGCGCCCCGGGCTCGGCGAGGTGCACGTCGCCGAGCATCGCGTAGGAGGCGGTGACGCCCCCCGTCGTCGGATTCGTCAGCACCACGATGTAGGGCAGCCGCGCGGCGTTGAGGCGGCGCACCGCCACGGTGGTGCGCGGCATCTGCATCAGCGAGAGGATGCCCTCCTGCATGCGGGCGCCGCCGGAAGCCGAGAACAGGAGGTAGGGCGTGCGCTTGTCGAGGGCGGTCTCGGCGCCGCGGATGAAGGCCTCGCCGGCCGCCATGCCGAGGGATCCCGCCATGAAGCCGAATTCCTGGGCGGCGAGCGTCATCGGCAGGCCGCCGACGCGGCCGTACCCGACCTTGAAGGCGTCGCTCATCCCGGTCTTGGCGCGGGCCTCCTTGAGGCGGTCGACGTAGCGCTTCTCGTCGCGGAACTTGAGCGGGTCGGTGGCGACCTCGGGGAGCGGCACGTCGATCCAGGTGCCCTCGTCGAACATCATCTTGAGGCGCGCCTGGGCGCTCATCTTCAGGTGGTGCTCGGAGCCGGGAATCACCCAGTGGTTCCCCTCCACCTCCTTGTGGAACACCATCTGGCCGGTGTCCGGGCACTTGATCCAGAGGTTCTCCGGCGTCTCGCGCTTGAACAGGGTCTTGATCTTGGGGCGCACGACCTCCGAGATCCAGTTCATCGGTTCCACTTTCATCGCGCGTCGTCCGGTTCGAGCCACCGCTGATATCAGGTGCCGGCGGGTATCCTGCCAGTGTGACGGCGCGGGGGCCGCCCGAGGCCGCGGGCCCTAGGCCGCCGTCTCGGCCGCGCGCATGCCGGCGGCGAGTTCCCGCACGAGGTCCGCCACCGCCGCGACGCTGCCGGGGCCGGCCCGCCCCTCGGCGTCGAGGGAGCGCGCCAGCGCGTCGACGAGGGCCGAGCCCACCACGACGCCGTCCGCCCCCTTGGCGATCGCGGCCGCGTGGGCGCGGGTCTTCACCCCGAAGCCCACCACCACGGGCAGGTCGGTGTGGCGGCGGATGCGGCCGACCGCGTCCGCGACCTTGCCGAAATCCGGGGTCGCCGTGCCGGTGATGCCCGTGATGGAGACGTAGTAGACGAAGCCCGCGGTGTTCGCGAGGACGGCGGGCAGGCGCCGCTCGTCGGTGGTGGGGGTCGCGAGGCGGATGAAGGCGAGGCCCCGGGCCAGGGCCGGGAGGCAGAGCTCGTCGTCCTCCTCCGGCGGCAGGTCGACGACGATCAGCCCGTCGATGCCCGCCGCGACCGCGTCGGCGAGGAAGCGCTCGACCCCGTAGGCGTGGATCGGGTTGTAGTAGCCCATCAGGATCACGGGCGTGTCGGCGTCGCCGGCGCGGAAGCGGGCCACGAGGTCCAGGGTCCGGACCACGCCCTGGCCGCCCTTCAGCGCCCGCAGGCCCGCGGCCTGGATCGCGGGGCCGTCCGCCATCGGGTCGGTGAAGGGCAGGCCGAATTCCAGGATGTCGGCGCCCGCCCGCGGCAGGGCCTCCAGCACCTTCAGGGAGGTCTCCGGATCGGGGTCGCCCGCCATCACGTAGGTCACGAGGGCGGCCCGGCCTTCCGCCCGGCAGCGGGCGAAGGTGGCGTCGATGCGGTTGCGGCGTTCGGTCATGGCTCAGGGTCCGGCTCGGACTTCGGCTCGGGCGTCCCGGCGCGGGCCCCCCGCGCGGGATTTCTCGGGCGATCGAGCCGCCGCGCCTACACCATCGGGAGCCCAGGGTGAAGCGAAAGCGGGCCGCGGCGGCGGAAGCGGGGGTCTGCGAAGGGCAGGGGAGCCGCCCCATCCCGGCCGGGGCCGCGGCCTCGGCCGTGCGACGCGCGCGACGGGGCCGGTCGACCGGAGGAGGCCGTGAGGGGAGGGGACCCGCGCGGTGCCGGATCGCGCGGCGGCGACCCGCGCCCGTCGTCTCGCCGCGAGGTGGACGGGGCGAGGTGGACGGGGCGAGGTGGACGGGGCCCATTCCGGGACGGCGTCCGGCCGTCGCATGGATAGACGGCAATCCATGAGATTTGCCGGCTATATTCGATCGGCCCCGTGACCACGGGGCCGATCGCCCGGGCCATCCGCGTCGGACCGTGTCCGCGATCTCGGGTCCGGAGATCGCGCTTCGGCAGGATGTATCTAGGAAAAATAACTTGACATTCTGGGTTTCCTGTCATAGACCCTTGGCCGCTCGCCCCCACCCGACGGGGGCTCCCGCGGAGACCGGCCGCGGGGGCTGGGGGGCCGAGGCGGTCCCGCGTCGATGGCTTCGGTCGCCATCGCCCCGGGCGTTCGCGCGACAGGGGACGTGTCCGGCCGGTGGCCGGGGCGCCCTCGGGCACATCCGAGGCCGGGCCCACTACGAGGCCCGGTGCGGCGAGGCAGGCCCGCAACGGGGACGAGGTCCGACCCCCACCCCGACGTCGGAGTCGATGCGGACGCACCAGATCCGCGACGCCAAATCGGCCGGCGGTCCCGCGAGGGCCCGGCGGCCGCGGGACGCCGGGAGACCGGTCTCGTTCCAACCCTCGATGGTCTTTCGGCGTCCCGCGTCACCCGGCGCGACCCGTCGCGACCCTTCCGGCCAAGCCCCCGGCGCTTCCGCGCGCGGGGCCGCTTCCGCATGCGGGTCCCGCCCCGCCCCATCCGCCCCGCCCGATGCCGACAGCTGTCTCGGTGCCGGCAACCCTTCCTTAAGCGCCTTTGGCAAGCGCTCCTTCAATCTGTCCTGCGATCCTCCCGCTTCCGGGTCTCCCACGCCGCTGGGCCCGCCCCGCCGGAGGCCGTCTTGGATTCCTCGTCATGGACCTGAAGGACGTCACCCTCGTCCTCGCGCTCCTCGCCGCCGCCTTCTCCCTCGCCGCCCTGTTCTGGCGCCGGGCGGACCCGGGCCGCGAGGAGGCGGCGGTCGAGGACCTGCACGGACGCATCGCCCGGATCTCCGAGAGCGAGGAGCGCTACCGCGCCCTCGTGGAGGCCACCATGGAGATCATCGTCCAGCGCGACGCGATCGGGCGCATCACCTTCGCCAATGCGGGCTTCGCCCGGCTCCTCGGGCGCACCCCCCTCGAACTCGTGGGCGCCACCCTCGACCTGCCGATCCTCGAGGACCGGGGCCTGCAGCGCGACCCGGACGGCACCCGCCGCGTCGAGGCGCGGGTGCTGCCCGTCGACGGGGTCCCGCGCTGGTTCTCCTTCGTGGAGATGCCGGTGGCGCGGGACGGCGCCCCGCCGCAACGGCTGCGGGCCGGCATCGACATCACCGGCCGCATCGAGGCGACCCGCTCCCTCGACGGGGCGCTGGCCCGCGCCGAGGCCGCCAACGTCGCGAAGTCGCGCTTCCTCGCCACCGTCAGCCACGAGTTCCGCACGCCCCTCAACGGCATCCTGGGCATGGCCGACCTCGTCCTCGAGACCGGGCTCGACCCCGAGCAGCGCACCTATGTCGACGCGGTGCGCACCAGCGGCAAGGCGCTCCTCAGCCTGATCGACGGCATCCTCGACTTCTCCCGCATCGAGGCCGGGCGCCTCGACCTCGCGGCCGAGCCCTTCGACCTCGCGGCCGTCGCGGAGGCGGTGGTCGAGCTCCTGGCCCCGCGTGCCCAGGACAAGGGCATCGAGATCGCCCTCGACGTCGCCGACGACCTCGCGCCCCTCGTGGTGGGGGATGCCGAGCGGGTGCGCCAGATCCTGGTCAACCTCGCGGGCAACGCCATCAAGTTCACCCATGCGGGCGGCGTCGGCGTCACCCTCAGCCGCCACAGCGAGGGGCTGGCGCTCGCCATCGCCGATACCGGCCCGGGCATCCCGCAGGAGCGCATCCCGATCCTGTTCGAGGAGTTCGAGCAGGGCGACAACAGCGCCAGCAGCCCGCACGAGGGCACCGGCCTCGGCCTCGCCATCACGCGCCGCCTCGTCGCCCGGATGGGCGGGCGCATCGAGGCCGAGTCGCGGCTCGGGCGCGGCTCGACCTTCCGGGTGATGCTGCCGCTGCCCGAGGCGCCGCTGCCCGACCCCGCGGCGCCCGCCCCCGTGCCCCGGATCGACCTCGGGGGCCGCCGCATCCTGGTCGTCGCCCACTCGCCGTTCCAGGCGCCCTACCTCGCCCGCCGCCTGTCGCGCTCGGGCGCCGCCGCCGTGGTGGTGCCGAGCCTGGAGGCGGGGCTCGCCGCCCTGCCGGCCGCCCGGTTCGACGCCCTCATCGCCGACCGGGCCCTCGGGGACGAGGCCGTGCGCCGGCTCGCCGACGCCGCCCGGGGGAGCGGCGTGCGCTGCAGCCTGATCCTGCTCTCGCCCTTCGACCGGCGCGAGTTCGGCCCGCCCGGCGCCGCGGGCTTCGACAGCTACCTGATCAAGCCGGTGCGGGCCCGCTCCCTGTTCGACCGCCTGCTCGCCCCGGCCCGCCCGAGCCCGGCCCCCGGCCCGGCCCCCGGCCCGGCCGAGCCGGCAGTGCCCGCCGCCCCGGAGCCGATGCGGGCCGAGCCCGCGCCGGCCGGGGCCGGGCCCCGGGTGCTGCTCGCCGAGGACAACCCGATCAACGCGCTCCTCGCCCGCAAGGCCCTGGAGCGCCTCGGCGCCCGGGTGGTGCTGGCCCGCGACGGGCTCGAGGCCCTGGCCCGCCTCGCCGAGCCCGAGCCCTTCGATTTCGCCCTGATCGACATCCGCATGCCGGGCCTCGATGGGCTGGAGACCGCGCGACGCATCCGGGCCGGCGAGGCGGAGGCGGGGACGGGCCAGCGCCTCCACCTCGTCGCGCTGACCGCCAATGCCGGCCGCGAGGACGAGACGGCGGCCCGCGCCGCCGGGTTCGACGGGTTCCTGCCAAAGCCCCTGAACCTGCGGGCGCTTCCGGCCCTCCTCGACCGCCACGCCGCCTGCGCCGCCTGAAGACCGCGCCCCCCGCGTTGACAGGCCGGGACGCCCGCTCCAACTGGGGCCCATGGCCAGTCAGTCGATCCAGGATCCGAACCCTGCCGCCCGGGACGGCGTCGTGGCGTGGAGCATCGCGGCGCTCGTCGCCGCGACCGTGATCCTCGGCGCCCTCGCGCCGGCGCCCGAGCACCACGCCGCCCTCAAACCCGGCGAGGACGCGGCCTGCCTCGAATGGAGCGACGGCTGCCGCGTCTGCCAGCGCAACGCCGAGGGCGCGGCCTGCTCGCTACCCGGCATCGCCTGCACCCCGTCGCAGGACCGCTGCCTGCGCCAATCCGGCGGTTGAGACGCCCCGTCCTCCGCTTCGCGCCGAGCCCGAACGGCCGGCTGCACCGTGGGCACGCCTACTCGGCGCTGCTGAACGCCGCCATCGCCCGGCGCCTCGGCGGGCGCCTCCTCCTGCGCATCGAGGATATCGACCCGGTGCGCTCCCGGCCCGCGCTCGTCGCGGCGATCACGCACGACCTCGCCTGGCTCGGCCTCCGCTTCGACGGGCCGGTGCGGCGCCAATCCGAGCACCTGCCGGCCTACCGCGCCGCCCTCGCGGACCTTGCGGCCCGGGGTCTCGCCTATCCGTGCTTCTGCTCCCGCTCGGCCATCGCCACCGCCGCCCTGGCGGCCGGGGATCCGGTCCCCCGCGACCCGGACGGGACGCCGCTCTACCCCGGCACCTGCCGCACCCTGCCCGCCCCGGAGATCGCCGCCCGCCGGTCGGCCGGCGCGCCGCATACCTGGCGCCTCGACATCGCCCGGGCCCTCGCGGCGTCCGGCTCGCTGGCCTACGGGGCCTTCGATTGCGAGGGACAGGAATGGGAGGTCCCGGCCGACCCGGCCCGCTGGGGCGACGCGGTGATCGCCCGGCGCGACGTGCCGACGAGCTACCACCTCGCCGTCGTCCACGACGACGCCGCGCAGGGGATCACCCACGTAGTGCGCGGCCAGGATCTCGAGGCCGCCACCGACCTCCACCGGCTGCTGCAACGCCTCCTCGGCCTGCCGACGCCGCGCTACCACCACCACGCCCTGATCCGCGATCCGGCGGGGGAGAAGCTCGCCAAGTCGAGGGGCTCGCAATCCCTGCAGGACCTGCGGGACGCGGGCGTCACCCCCGGGGCGGTCCGGGCCGGGCTCGGCTTCGCCTGACGGCGCTCAGCGCATCGCGGCGTCGCGCTGGGCCATCACGGTGGCGCTGCGGGACTTCTGCATCACGCCCTCGATCTGCTCGCGCTGGCGCTTGAACTCGGCGAGCAGGCGCCCGTCGAGCTCCCGCCCGCGGGGCACCCGGATCTTCATCGGGTCGACGAAGTGGCCGTTGATGATCACCTCGTAGTGCAGGTGGGCGCCCGTCGAGAGGCCGGTCGAGCCGACATAGCCGATCACCTGCCCCTGGCGCACTTTGGCGCCCGCGCTGACGCCGCGCCCGAACCGGGACATGTGGTTGTAGGTCGTGACGTATCCGTTAATGTGCTGGATCTCGACGCGCCGCCCGTAGCCCGAATCCCACTCCGCCTTGATCACGGTGCCGTTGCCGGCAGCCACGATCGGCGTGCCGATCGGGTTCGCCCAGTCGACGCCGGTATGGAGCTTGGCGTAGCCGAGGATCGGGTGGCGCCGGTAGCCGAACCCGGAGCGCATGATCCCGTCCGCGATGGGCTTGCGGATCAGGAACTTCTTGAGCGACCGGCCCTGCTCGTCGAGATAATCGATCGCGCCGTCGTCGGGGGATTGGAAGCGGTAGATCTTGCGGCTCTCGCCGCCGAGGTTCAGCGCGGCGTAGAGCAGGTCCGGCCGCTCGGCCGCGCCCTGCCCGGCATCCTCGTCGTAGGTATAGAAGACGTCGAGGCTGTCGCCGCCGGAGATGCGGCGCTGGAAATCGACGTCGTAGCTGAACACCCGCACGATGTCCTCGACGGCCGAGCGCGGCAGGTCGTGGCGCGCCGCCGTCTCGTAGAGGCTCTGATAGAGCCGCGGCCCGGAGCCGCCCTCCTCCTCGTCCTCGCCGTTCTCGGCCACGGCCGGCGCCTTCGGCCGGGCCGGCGCGTCCTCGGTCGGCGGCGCCACCGACACGAAGGCGCCCCGGTCGTTCATCGCCGCGATGCCCTCGATGCCGTTCTCGCCGTAGAGGATCACCCGCGTCACCTGCCGCGGATCGCCGGGCCTGGCGCCCGGGGCGACCTGCACGCGGAACTGCTGGCCCTCGACCAGGGCGCCGGTGCGTCCCCGCCCGCCGAGGGCGGCGACGACCGCGCGGATCTGCTCGTCGGCGATGTGGCCGGTCGCCTTGAGGACGCTCTCCAGGGTGTCGCCGCGCTTCAGCGCGAGATCCCGCTCCTCGACGAGGGGCGTCTCGCTCGCCCGGAGCTCGACCTTGGCGAGCTTGGTGACGTTCTCGGGGACGACCAGGACCTCGATGGACTTGAAGGGACTGCCCTCCTTCGGCAACGCGTTCGCGGTGTCGAAATCCGGGCCCGTCAGCCCCTGCTGCAGGGTGCGGGACAGCATGATCTGGGGGGCGAGAGGCAGGGCGGTGCGCCGCCCGGCCTCGGCCGCGATGCGGCGCTCCTCCTCGACCTGCGCCGTCACCTCGTCGTCCCCGAGGGCCGGTGCCCCGGTCTCGACCGCGGCCTCGCCGAGCTCCCGCTTGACCACGGAGACCTCGGCGCCCGGCGCCTCCGTCCCATTCGTGTCGGCGGCGCGCTCCAGGGGCTCGTCGGACACGAACTTCATCGGGTCGAAGCGGGGGATCTCCCCGGCGAAGACCCCGGTCGACATCGAGAGCGCGGTCGAGACCCGCACGAAGGGCCGGACCTTGATGATCTCGCGCTCGCCGAGGCGCACCGTGACGGGGGAGCGGAAGCTCTGCTTGGCCGAGGCGATCATCAGGTTGCGCACCAGCCGGTCGCCCTTCCGGGCGAGGTTGGTCCCGCCCTCGCTCGGTTGCGGCCGGACGACCGTGGCGGCCCGCTCCGGGATCGCCGCGAAGGAGACGTCCCCCTGCAGCGAGACGTGGAGGGCCGCGCCGATCAGCCCCGCCCCGGTCAGTCCCGTGAGGGCGCTGGCGCAGAGCCAGCGCAGGTTCACCTCGCGGCGGTCGATCCGGGCGGCATCGGCGCCCAGGAGGTCGAGCGGCGGCTCGACGCCATGCGGCGTCTCGGCCGGCCGTCCGGCCGCACCCGCATCCACGATCTTGAGACGGCCCCGCTTCACGGACATTCCTTATGCCAGGATCGCTGGCCCCCCGCGGCGTCGCCCCGGCGAGGAAGCGAGGCGATCCCCGACCGGGCGAACCGGCCTGCTTCGAGAGAAAGCATGTCCGGGCGCAGGATGTCGAGATTGAGGCGCCCGTCGGTCCAGCGGGTGGGTGACGAAGCCGCGGCCCGTTTCAGCGATTCCCGGTGAACCGCGCCACCCGAGGCCCCGCGCCGTTGTGCAGCGCAGCGCTGCGGGCTTGACGGCCGGGCTCGTGATGGCTATGTCCCGGGTCGTCGGCGCCGGACCGCGGAAGTGGTCCCGGCGCCGCTGTTTTCTGTCAGACCCCGAGGCTGAGCGGGATCCGGTGACGAGCCGGCGTTTCGCGTCGTTTTGGGTGTGGCGGGGGGTGTCGGACGGTCGTCGCCGCAAGGCTCATGCGGCCGGGTTGACACGGGATGGCAGGGGCCTTAGACGGCCCCACCGCCGAGACGGACGGGTCCCGCAACAGGGCCGGTCGGCCTTGCGGATCTCCTGATCGGACCGGCCGAGGTCGCGGGGTTTCTCCCCGGGGCGCGGCTGTCGATCGGGACTTGCCGATCGGGACATGCCGGTCGGGACTTGCGTTGCGTTCCCTCTGGGGCGTGTTCTTTGACAAGTTGATCTGAGAAAGAGAAGCGTG
>NZ_VZZJ01000020.1 GCF_008806345.1 Methylobacterium planeticum
TCCAGGCGGCGGACCGGCTCAATCGGTCAGGCCGTCCAGGCGGCGGACCGGCTCAATCGGTCAGGCCGCCGCCGCGCAGGCGCTTCGTGGCGCCGCGCTTCGCCTTCGAGTCGAGCCGGCGCTTCTTCGAGGCGAGGGTCGGCCGGGTGGCGCGGCGCGGCGTCGGGGGCACCGCGGCCTCGGCTACCAGCTCGGCGAGGCGCTCGCGGGCATCCGCCCGGTTGCGCTCCTGGGTGCGGAAGCGCTGCGCCGTGATGACGAGGATCCCCTCGGAGGTGAGCCGGCGCCCGGCGAGCCGCATCAGCCGCACCGCCACCGCGTCCGGCAGGGATCCCGAGCGGCGCACGTCGAAGCGCAGCTGCACCGCGGTCGAGAGCTTGTTGACGTTCTGGCCGCCGGGCCCCGACGCGCGGATGAAGGTTTCCTCCAGTTCCGCCTCGTCGATGGCGATGTGGGGGGTGCATTGCAGGGCCACGATCGCCATCTCCCGGAGGGGCTGCCAGGGAGCCGTCAGGCCGCCTCGGACGGGGTGCGGGCCCGCACCGCGAGCGCGTGAAGCCCGCGCTTGAAGGCGTCGTCCAGCACCGTGTTGACGAGCCTGTGGCGCTCGACGCGGCTCTTGCCCTCGAAGGCCGGCGAGACCACGTCGAGGCGGAAATGCGTCTCGCCCGATTCGCGCCAGCCCATATGGCCGGCATGGAGGTGGGATTCGTCGATCACGTCGAGATGCGTCGGCGTGAGCTCCGCGCCGAGGGTCTCGGCGATCCAGGTCTTCAGGGGTCCAGCCTCGGTCATCCGCGTTCCTCCGGGAGGCCGGGATGCGCCGATCGCGTCAAGCCCCGTTCTCCGCATGCGTCATCAGGCCCAACGGCCTTGTGTCTCCGGTCCACCCCCTCATAATCGCCCCATCATGGATCTCAACTCGCGCCTGTTCGACAGCATCCGCATCAAGCCGTCCTGCGACGAGCCGAAGAAGGCCGAGTCCGGCACCTGCGAGACGCCCGGCTGCCAGAACCCGGGCCTCTACCGCGCGCCGAAGGGGCGCAAGGCGGAGGGGCAGTACTGGCGCTTCTGCATGGACCACGTGCGGGCCTACAACGCGACCTACAATTACTTCGACGGCATGAACGACGCCGCCGTGCAGGCCTTCCAGAAGGATGCCATCATCGGGCACCGGCCGACCTGGGCCATGGGCGTGAACCGCCCGGCCGGGGCGGACAAGGCCAAGCCCGAGGCGACGCGGGACTGGGCCTATGTCGATCCGCTGGGCATCCTGCGGGCGGAGGGCGTCGGCGCGACCCGGGCCCGGACGAAGCCCGAGCCGCAGCGGCCGCGCCACTCGGCGGCGGTGCGCCGGGCGCTGGACGTGCTCGGCCTCGACGAGACGGCGGACACCGCCGCCATCAAGGCCCAGTACAAGACCTTGGTGAAGCGCTTCCACCCGGATGCCAATGGCGGCGACCGATCGTTCGAGGAGCGCCTGCGCGACATCATCCGGGCGCACGACGCGCTGCGGGCGGCGGGCCTGTGCTGACGGCTCCGCGCCGGACGCCGCCGGGGGCCGATGCGGCACGATCGATGCACGTTTGTCGCTTTCCGTGGGGCCGGGAGGCGGAAATCGCCGCGAAACATCCTATATCCCGGTCTCGCCCCCCAGTGGCGCCGGCCGGCGCCGACGATTAAGGAAGGCCGATGACCGCGGCCGCACGACCCGCGGGCAAGAGCCTTGAGACACCTGCGAGGCGCCGCGCTCCCGCGGCGGTGCCCGCCCCGACGAGGTCCCGTATGCTTTCTGACGACACGCCCGCCTCGCTGCCCGACCGGACCGTTTCCGTGCGCGAGGTCTTCGGCATCGATCTCGATCTCAGGGTTCCGGCCTTCTCCGAGACCGACGAGCACGTGCCGGACCTCGACAGGGACTACATCTTCGATCGCGAGACCACCCTTGCGATCCTGGCCGGCTTCGCGCGCAACCGCCGCGTGATGATCACCGGCTACCACGGCACCGGGAAATCGACCCATATCGAGCAGGTCGCCGCGCGCCTGAACTGGCCCTGCGTGCGGATCAACCTCGACAGCCACGTCTCGCGCATCGATCTCGTCGGCAAGGACGCGATCGTGCTGCAGGACGGCAAGCAGGTCACCGCCTTCCAGGACGGCATCCTGCCCTGGGCGCTGCAGAACAACGTCGCCCTCGTCTTCGACGAGTACGATGCGGGCCGCCCCGACGTGATGTTCGTGATCCAGCGCGTTCTGGAGCTCTCGGGCCGGCTGACGCTCCTCGACCAGAAGCGGGTGATCCGCCCGCACCCGGCCTTCCGCCTGTTCGCCACCGCCAACACGGTCGGCCTCGGCGACACGTCGGGCCTCTATCACGGCACCCAGCAGATCAACCAGGGCCAGATGGACCGCTGGTCGATCGTCACGACCCTGAACTACCTGCCGCACGACCGCGAGGTCGACATCGTCCTGTCGAAGGCGATCCACTACAAGGGCGATGCCGGCCGCGACGTCGTCAACCGGATGGTGCGGGTCGCCGACCTGACCCGCAACGCCTTCATGAACGGCGACCTCTCCACCGTCATGAGCCCGCGCACGGTGATCACCTGGGCCGAGAACGCCGACATCTTCCACGATATCGGCTTCGCCTTCCGGGTGACCTTCCTCAACAAGTGCGACGAGCTGGAGCGCGCCCTGGTGGCGGAGTTCTACCAGCGCGCCTTCGGCAAGGAGCTGCCGGAGAGCGCGGTCAACGTCGCGCTGACCTGAGCCGGGCGGAGGCGCCTCAGACCTCGACGTCCGGCCTCCCCCGCGGGCGTTCCGGTGTCGCGGGGCCGGGTCGCGGGGCCGCCGCCGTGCCGGCCCGCGCAGCGCCTGAGACTGGGATCGGGAAATACGGGAAACCATGTCCATCTCGAACCGCAAGCCCGGTGACCGCCGCGAGCCCGTCGCCGAACCCCTCAAGCGCTCGGTCGCCGGGTGCCTGCGCGCCATCGCGCGGCGCCAGGAGGTGGAGGTCACCTACGCGAGCGACCGGCCGGCCCTGACCGGCGACAAGGCGCGCCTGCCCGAGCCGCCCCGCAAGCTCTCGGCGGCGGACGTCGCGGTCCTGCGCGGCAACGCCGACTCGATGGCGCTGCGCCTCGGCTGCCACGACGCCGCGGTGCATCGCCGCCTCGCCCCCGAGAACGCCGCCGGCCGGGCCGTCTACGACGCGGTCGAGCAGGCCCGCGTCGAGGCGATCGGCTCGCGCCGGATGGCCGGGGTGGCGAGCAACATCGCGGCGATGCTCGAGGACCGCTATCACCGCGGCGGCAAGTACGAGACCATCACCGACCGCGCCGACGCGCCGATGGAGGATGCGGTCGCCCTGATGGTGCGCGAGCGCCTCACCGGGCAGGCGCCGCCGCCCGCGGCCCGCAAGATCGTCGCGCTCTGGCGCGACGACATCGAGGCCAAGGCCGGCAAGAACCTCGACGGGCTCCTCGGCGCGCTCGAGAACCAGCGCGCCTTCGCGCGCTCCGTGCGCGACCTGCTCTCCTCCCTCGACATGGCCGACGACACGCCCTTCGACCCGGAGGACGACGACAGCGAGGACGAGAACGAGGCGCAGGACGACGAGCAGTCCCCGAGCGAGGGCGAGGCCGAGGAGCAGTCGCAGGGCGACCGCGCCGAGATCGACGCGTCCGAGGAGGCCTCCGACGACATCGAGGAGGGGGCGACCGAGGCCGCCGACGCGCCCTCCGGCGAGCTTCCGGAGGATTCCGAGGACGCCGAATCCGAGGAGGCCTCCGAAGCCTCGCGCCCGCCGAGCCCGCGCCCCAACGAGGTGCGCGGCCCCGAATACCGGGTCTTCAACCCCCGCTTCGACGAGGTGATCCACGCCGAGGAGCTGTGCGAGGCGGACGAGCTCGCGCGCCTGCGGACCTATCTCGACAAGCAGCTCGCCCATCTGCAGGGCGTGGTCGGGCGCCTCGCCAACCGGCTGCAACGGCGCCTCCTGGCGCAGCAGAACCGCGCCTGGGACTTCGACCTCGAGGAGGGCCAGCTCGACCCGGCCCGCCTCGTGCGCGTCGTGATCGACCCGTTCCAGCCGCTCTCCTTCAAGCAGGAGAAGGACACGAACTTCCGCGACACCGTCGTGACCCTGCTCCTCGACAATTCGGGCTCCATGCGCGGGCGCCCGATCACCGTGGCGGCGACCTGCGCCGACATCCTCGCCCGCACGCTGGAGCGCTGCGGCGTCAAGGTCGAGATCCTGGGCTTCACCACGCGAGCCTGGAAGGGCGGGCAGTCGCGCGAGGCCTGGCTCAATGCCGGAAAGCCCCCCTCCCCGGGCCGGCTCAACGACCTGCGCCACATCGTCTACAAGAGCGCCGACGCGCCCTGGCGCCGGGCCCGCAAGAATCTCGGCCTGATGATGCGCGAGGGGCTGCTCAAGGAGAACATCGACGGCGAGGCCCTGGACTGGGCCCACAAGCGCCTCCTCGGCCGGCCCGAGCAGCGCAAGATCCTGATGGTGATCTCGGACGGCGCGCCGGTCGACGATTCGACCCTCTCGGTCAATGCCGGCAACTACCTCGAGCGCCACCTGCGCTGGATGATCGAGGACATCGAGACCCGCTCGCCCGTGGAACTCCTCGCCATCGGCATCGGCCACGACGTCACGCGCTACTACAGGCGCGCCGTGACGATCATCGATGCGGAGGAACTCGGCGGCGCCATGACGGAGAAGCTGGCCGAGCTGTTCGAGGAGGATGGCGGCCCCGGGCTGTCCCGCGCCGCGCCCCTGCGGGCGGCCGGCGGGCGGCGCTGAGCGCCCGCCGCTCCGACGGGGCGCCCACGAAAACACCGCCGCGCCGGCGAGCCGGGCGGCGGTGTTTTCGTGATGCTCAGGTCCCCGCGCCGGGCGGGGATGCCGGCCTCAGGCGGCGGCGGCCGGGGTCTCGACCTCGGAGAGCTTCTTGTGGATCTCGCGCTTCAGGAGGCGAGCCGTCTGGGACAGCTCGATCTCGCGGGCCTTGACCAGGAAGGCGTCGAGGCCGCCGCGATGCTCGACCGAGCGGAGGGCGTGCGCGGTGACGCGCAGGCGGACGCGGCGGTTCAGCGTCTCGGATTGCAGCGTGACGTTGCAGAGGTTGGGCAGGAACCGGCACTTGGTCTTGCGGTTCGAGTGGCTCACGAGGTGTCCGACCTGCACGGCCTTACCCGTGAGTTCGCAGCGGCGCGACATAGCAAAAATCCCGTATCGTTCCGTGGGCGGTCAAAACTCGGACCCTCACGGCCAACGCAGCAAGCGCCGCGGGCCTTGCCCAAGCGTGATTCCAGGTCCAGCGGAGTCCTGTTGAAGGCGCGAGCCTATAGGGGACGAGGCCCGGTTCCGTCAAGGCGCAACCGAGGCCGGACTGTCCCCTTCGCGGGCTGGCGGGCCCCGAACACTCTGTTAACCATGGGTGCCGATAACTTCCAGCAGTGCCGCGGGTCTCGCCCGAGCCCCGCGCGAGCGTTGAGGATGCGAACCCGGACCATGTGCGCCACACGAATCCGCACAGACCGTTGCCTGCGCGCCGGCCTCGTCGCCGCGGCGCTCGTCGGGTCGGTCACCGCCGAGGCCCGGCCGCGCCTGGCCCGGGTCGTCCCCGCCGCCGTCAGCGTCGATTACGGGGTCAACCTCGCGGGCATCCCGATCGGCACCGCCCATCTCGCCGGCGCCTTCGAGGGCGCGCGCTACCGCATGGACGTCTCGGCGCAGCTCACCGGCCTCGTCGGGGCGATCACGGGCGGCATGGGCTCGGCCCGCTCCAGCGGCACGATCGCGGCCGGCCCGCAGCCCAGCACCTTCTCGATCGCCACCCGCACCGCCAATTCCGGCATCGCCGTGCGGATGGCGCTGGCGCGCGGCAACGTCGTGCAATCCGAGGTGACGCCGCCCCTCATCGACATGGGCGACCGGGTGCCGGTCACGGCCGCCAACAAGCGCGGCGTGATGGATCCCGCGAGTGCGCTGCTGATGCCTGCCCAGGCGCGCGGCGACCTGACCGACCCCGAGAACTGCAACCGGACCCTGCCGGTCTTCGACGGGGCGACCCGCTTCAACGTGGTGCTCAGCTACGCCGAGACCCGCGCGGTGGAGAAGCCGGGCTATTCCGGCCCCGTCCTCGTCTGCAACGCCCGCTACCAGGCGGTCGCCGGCCACCGCCCGGACCGGCCGGGCGTGCGCTTCATGGAGGAGAACCGCGACATGTCGGTCTGGCTCGCGCCGGTCGACGGCACGCGGGTCCTGCTGCCGATGCGCATCGCGGTGCGCACGACCCTCGGGACCAACATCATCGAGGCGACCCGGTGGGTCCGCTCCGGCGCGTCCGCCGAGGCGACCCCGACCGGCGCCGCCGGCGCGGTCGCGAGCCTCGGCCAGAACTGAGGCACGGGATGCGCCGCGACGCCCGCCTCGCCCTGCCGGTCCTCGCCGGCCTCGCCGCGGCGACGGGCGCGGTGGGGGCGCCCCTGGAGGCGGGCAGCACCTGCGGCGGCAACGCCTACTCGTCGGCCCAGGTGATCGAGGGCCGCAAGCCCCGGCACGGGCCGATCACCAGCGTCCCCGACACCCTCTGCGCCGATCTCGAGGGTCCGCGCTCGCCGGTGAAGATCGAGATCTACGGGGTGCCGGGACAGGCCGGCGGCACGCAGGGCAGCGACGGGCTCGGTACGAGCGGCAGTGGCGGGGATGAGCGTTCCGCCCCATATGAGGGGCTGCCCCGGCGTGGGGCGCGGACGCACGGCCCCCGGAACTAGGGAGCCGAGGCCGGCGCGTTCCCTCTCGGGCCCCGCACGCCGACACCCGCCTCCGACGCGCACGGCGCACCACCGGCCGCCCCGCCGAAGGGATCGCCCCGACCTGATGACCCGCCGTTCCCTCCAACCGCAGGCCCGCGCGCGCGGCGTCATGGCGGTGCTCGGGCCGACCAATACCGGCAAGACCCATCTCGCGATCGAGCGGATGCTCGCCCACCCGACCGGGATGATCGGACTGCCGCTGCGCCTGCTCGCGCGAGAGGTCTACCTGCGCGTCGTCGCCCGCGTCGGCGCCGACAAGGTCGCGCTGATCACCGGTGAGGAGAAGATCAAGCCGGATCGCCCGCGCTACTGGATCGCCACCATCGAGGCGATGCCGCGCGACCTCGACGTCGCCTTCGTGGCCATCGACGAGATCCAGCTCGGCGCCGACATGGACCGGGGCCACGTCTTCACCGACCGCCTGCTCTACCAGCGCGGCCGCGAGGAGACCCTGCTGATCGGCTCCGCGACGGTCCTGCCGCTGGTCCAGTCCCTGATTCCCGGCGTCCAGACCACGACGCGTCCGCGCCTGTCGCAACTCACCTTCGCGGGCGAGAAGAAGCTCTCGCGCCTGCCCCGGCGCACCGCCATCGTGGCCTTCTCGGCCGAGGAGGTCTACGCCATCGCGGAGCTGATCCGGCGCCAGCGCGGGGGCGCGGCGGTGGTGCTCGGGGCGCTCTCGCCCCGGACCCGCAACGCGCAGGTCGAGCTCTACCAGTCGGGGGACGTGGACTACCTCGTGGCCACCGACGCCGTGGGGATGGGCCTCAACCTCGACGTCGACCACGTGGCCTTCGCGGCCAACTGGAAGTACGACGGGACCCGCTTCCGGAAATTGACGCCCCCCGAGATGGGCCAGATCGCGGGCCGCGCCGGGCGCCACCTCTCGGACGGGACCTTCGGGTCCACCGGGCGCTGCCCGCCCTTCGAGCCCGAGATGGTCGAGGCGCTGGAGACCCACAGCTTCGACCCCTTGCGCGTCCTGCAATGGCGCAACCCCGACCTCGACTTTGCGAGCCTGGCGCGGCTGCAGCAGAGCCTCGACGAACATCCGCGGGAGAGCGGCCTCACGCGCGCGCCGATGGGCGAGGACCAGCAGGCCCTCGAGATCCTGATGCGCGAGGACGACATCCGGGACATGGCGTCGAACCCGAAATCCGTGCAGCGGCTGTGGGACGTCTGCGGCGTGCCGGATTACCGCAAGGTCCACCCCCAGACCCACGCGGATCTGGTGGCGCAGCTCTACCGGTTCCTGATGCGGGGCATGGCGGGACGGATCCCGAACGACTGGTTCGCCCAGCACGTGGCGATGATCGACCGGACCGACGGCGACATCGACGCGCTCTCCCAGCGCATCGCGCAGGGACGGACCTGGACATTCGTGGCGAACCGGCCTGACTGGCTTCTCGACCCGGAACATTGGCAGGGCGAGACACGTCGGGTAGAGGACAGGCTGTCCGACGCCCTGCACGAACGCCTCGCGAGCCGTTTCGTCGACAGGCGCACCAGCGTCCTGATGCGGCGCCTGAGAGAGAATACGATGTTGGAAGCCCAAATTACCGCCGGCGGGGACGTGACCGTCGAGGGGCAGCATGTCGGCCACCTCCACGGCTTCCAGTTCGTGCCCGACCCGGGCGCGGAGGGGCACGAGGCCAAGACGCTGCGCAGCGCCGCCGAGAAGGCCCTCGCCGGCGAGATCGAGACGCGGGCCGACCGGTTCTCGGCCGCGGCCGACGCCTCCCTCGTGCTCAGCCACGAGGGCATCATCCGCTGGACGGGTGATCCGGTGGCCAAGCTCGTGGCCGGCGACAAGCTGTTCGAGCCCCGCCTGCGGCTGATCGCCGACGAGGGGCTGGCCGGCCCCGCCCGCGAGAAGGTCGAGGGGCGCCTCAACGCCTGGCTCAAGGCCCACGTGGTGCGCCTCCTCGGGCCGCTGACGGAGATCGAGACCGCCGCCGACCTCACCGGCCTCGCCAAGGGCATCGGCTACCAGGTCGTCGAGGCCCTCGGCGTCCTCGAGCGCTCGAAGGTGACGCACGAGATGCGCAGCCTCGACCAGGAGGGCCGCGGGGCCCTGCGCCGCCACGGGGTGCGCTTCGGCGCCTATCACATCTTCCTGCCCGCGCTCCTCAAACCCGCGCCCCGCACCCTTGCGGCGCAGCTCTGGGCCCTGCGCAACGGCGGCCTCGACCAGCGCGGCCTCGACGAGATCGCGCATCTGGCCGGCTCCGGCCGCACCTCGATCAAGGTCGACCCGGAGATCGCCAAGGGCCTCTACCGGGCAGCGGGCTTCCGCGTCTGCGGCGAGCGCGCCGTGCGCGTCGACATCCTCGAGCGTCTGGCCGACCTGATCCGCCCTGCCATTGCCTACCGTCCCGGCACCACGCCGGGCGAGCCGCCGGCCGGCAGCGCGGATGCGGACGGCTTCGTGGCCACCGTGGGGATGACGTCCCTCGTCGGCTGCTCAGGGGAGGATTTCGCCTCGATCCTGAAATCCCTCGGCTACGTCTCCGAGTCCCGTCCGGGCCCCGCCGTCACGGTTCCGCTCCTGCCCGCCGCCTCGACCGAGCCGGTGCGTCCCCCGGTGCCGGCCGCCGCCGATGCGGCAGAAGCGGACGGCTCGGCCTCCGAGGCCCCCACCCCGGAGGTTTCCGCCGCGGCGGCCGAGGGCGAGGCGGTGTCTGGCGAGGCTGAGACCGCGACGGCCGCGGAGGCACCGCACGACGTGGCCGCCCCCACCGTGATCTCGGCGCCGGAGGGCATCGAGACGCACGACCGCGCCGCGGAGCCGGAAGTAGCCGAGGCCGCCACCGTCGAGGCGGCCGAAGCGGAGGCACCCGCCTCAGAAGTCCCTGCCGCCGAAGTCCCTGCCGTCGAGGCGCAGTCCCCGATCGGACCGGAGACCTTCGACGCCGCGGCCGAGGCCGCCCCGGAGGCATCCGACGAGACCGGCGCAGCCGATGCGCCCGCAACCGATGCGCGCGCGGCCGCTGGGACCGAAGCCGCCGAGGCCGGCACCGCCGAGACCGAGACGGGCGCGCCGTCCGAGGTCGAGACCATCGAGGTCTGGCATCTCCACCGGCACCAGCGCCAGCCGCATGCGCGCCAGAACCGTCCCCGCGGCGGCCAGGGCCGCGGCCGCGAGTCCGGCCAGGGCGGTGCCCCGCGTGCCGAGGGCGAGCAGCCCCGCCGCGACGGAAACCGCGACCGCCCCGAGCGTCAGCGGGCGCAGGGCGAGGGCCGCCGCGACGGCCCGCCGGAGCGCCGCGAGGGCAACCGGCCCGGGAATGAGGGCAACCGCCGCGGAGGCGAGGGCAGCAGCCCGCGCCGCGAGCGCTTCGAGGGCCCCCGGACCCGCCCCGACCGCCGCGACGAGGGGCGCCATGCCGGCCCCCGCGAGGACCAGCGCCCGCCCCGCCGCGAGCGGGCGCCCGATCCGGATTCGCCCTTCGCCAAGCTCGCCGCATTGAAGGCGCAGCTCGAATCCGGCGAGGGCGGCAAGCGCTGACCGCCGGGCGATGAAGGCGGAGCGGCAGCGGCTCGACAAGTGGCTGTGGTTCGCGCGCTTCGCGAAGACGCGCTCGCTTGCCGCCCGCCTCGTCGCGGACGGCCATGTCCGGGTGAACGGCAAGCGCGCCGAGGCTCCGGCCAAGGGCCTCGTGGTCGGCGACGTGCTCACCGTGGCGGCGGCCCACGGAACCGCGCTGGTGCGCATCGCCGATCTCGGGGTGCGGCGCGGTCCGGCCCCCGAGGCACGCCTGCTCTACGTCGATCTCTCGTCCGCCGACCCGGACGATCCCGGGGCCGGGGCGGAGGAGGTGTGAGCGGCGCCCGATATGGCAAGGTGGCGACACCTGTCGGCGGAACGGGCCTCGCAGGGCGTCTCGGCGGTGAGCGCGCTTGTCAGCCTCCCTGGCAGAGGCTAGAGCCGTTCGAATTCCGGGGCCGCCCGACCGGCCCCACGCGTGCGCTTCCCGCTGAGAGGACCGCACATCGGGAGCGAAGGCTGCGGCCGGGGCCCGTCCGGGGCCTTCAACCCGCCTCGCCGATGCGCGGATCGAGGACGAAAAACGGCCCATGACTTACGTCGTCACCGACAATTGCATCAAGTGCAAGTACATGGACTGCGTCGAGGTTTGCCCCGTGGATTGCTTCTACGAGGGCGAGAACATGCTCGTCATCCATCCCGACGAGTGCATCGATTGCGGTGTCTGCGAGCCCGAATGCCCGGCCGAGGCGATCAAGCCCGACACCGAGCCGAGCCTGGAGACCTGGCTGAAGCTCAATGCCGACTACGCCAAGAGCTGGCCGAACATCACGCAGAAGAAGGACGCCCCCGCCGACGCCAAGGACTGGGACGGCGTTTCCGGCAAGCTCGAGGCGCATTTCTCGGCCAATCCAGGCACTGGCGACTGAAGGTCGCGTCCCGCCCGCTGGGCCTCGCCCGCATGGGCGAAACCGGCGCGACGAGGCTGGCCCCGGGCCGGGAGCGGACCGCGCCGCTATCGCGTGCAAAACTGCTCCCCTCGTCCGTGTATGGGCAGGGTTGAGTCGGCAATCCTTTGATTCGGCGGCCGGATTGTGCTACACAATCGGCCTGCCGTCGCTCGTGCCTGACGTGCTCTCTCCGCCCGCTGATGCGGTTCCAGGCTTTCATGGAAACGGGGTTGCATGCGATCGACCGCTGGAGGCGTTCTGCTTTCGGTGGCCGTTCCGTCATGGTGCGTGTGGGGCTGCGCCTTGGGAACCGAAGGGCCGTCAGCACCTGGTGTTGAGGTCGATAGCTCGCGGTCGGTGGCAAAGGCCGGGGGTCCCATCCCCGGTTGAACGGTACTGCGCGACGTGAGCCGTCGCGCGATGTTCTGGAGGCCCTTCTCGCATGACCACAGCCAAGAAGACGACGGCAGGCCGCCAAGGCTTCAAGACCGGCGAAGCGGTCGTGTATCCGGCGCACGGCGTCGGTCGCATCGTCGCGATCGAGGAGCAGGAGATCGCCGGCTACAAGCTCGAGCTGTTCGTCGTCTCGTTCGAGAAGGACAAGATGGTCCTGCGCGTTCCCACCGCGAAGGCCAACAGCGTCGGCATGCGCAAGCTCGCCGAGCCCGATCTCGTCAAGAAGGCCCTCGACGTGCTGACCGGCCGCGCCCGGATCAAGCGCACCATGTGGTCGCGCCGTGCCCAGGAATACGAAGCCAAGATCAACTCCGGCGACCTGCTCTCGGTGACGGAAGTCGTGCGCGACCTCTATCGCTCCGAGGCTCAGCCCGAGCAGTCCTACAGCGAGCGTCAGCTCTACGAGGCTGCTCTGGACCGGGTCGTGCGCGAGATCTCCTCGGTGAACCGGATCACCGAGACGGAGGCGCTCAAGCTCATCGAGCAGAGCCTCGCCAAGTCCCCGCGCCGCGCCAAGAACGAGGCGGAGGCCGAGGGCGAGTCCGAGGCCGAGGGCGACGACATCCAGGAGGAGGCTGCCTGAGGCAGCCGACGCTCCCGACCGATTCTCCGAAAGGCCCGGCGCCCGCGCGCCGGGCCTTTTTCGTGGGCGGCGTCGCAAGCCCGTCATGGGGCCGCCGCATGCTGGTCTCCGGACCGCAACGCCCGGCCGGCCAGCGAGCTTCGTGCAGAGATGCCGGTTTCGTCATCACGCCGCACGGAACTTTCGCGCCCGCCCTTCCGTTGTCGGTTGCCTGGCATAGGTCCCTGCCGGTGCCATCGGCACCGTTTTGTGCGGTCTTTGCTGCAACAGCACTCGAACGAAAGAGGCGGAGGCGGGGATGGCGGATATTGCAGGGATACGTCGGCAGTTCATTCGCACGGCCATGGAAGCGCCCTTCCTCGCACGCGACGAGGAACGCGGCCTCGCGGTCCGCTGGAAGGATGAGCGCGACGAGCGCGCCCTGCACCGCCTGATCTCCGCCCATATGCGCCTGGTGATCGCGCTCGCCGGCCGCTTCCGCCACTACGGGCTGCCGATGGCGGATCTCGTGCAGGAAGGCCATGTCGGCCTCATGGAGGCCGCCGCCCGGTTCGAACCGGAGCGGGAGGTGCGCTTCTCCACCTACGCGACGTGGTGGATCCGTGCCTCGATCCAGGATTACATCCTGCGCAACTGGTCGATCGTACGAGGCGGCACGAGTTCGGCCCAGAAGGCCCTGTTCTTCAACCTGCGGCGGTTGCGCGCGCGCCTGATGCAATCGACCGAGGAGCGCGTCGGCGACGAGATCCATCGCCGCATCGCCACTGCGATCGGCGTGTCGCGGGAAGACGTCGCGCTGATGGATGCACGCCTCTCCGGGCCCGACATGTCGCTGAACGCGCCGGTCGGCGAGGAAAGCGAGGCCTCCTCCGAGCGGATGGACTTCCTCGTCGACGGCGCTGCCCTGCCGGACGAGACGGTTTCCGCCACGGTCGACGGCGAGCGCCGCCTCATCTGGCTGCAGCAGGCCCTGACGGTGCTGTCCGAGCGGGAACTGCGGATCCTGCGGGAGCGACGCCTCGCCGAAGACCAGGCGACCCTCGAAGCGCTGGGCCACCGCCTCGGCATCTCGAAGGAGCGGGTGCGGCAAATCGAGAACCGTGCCCTGGAGAAGCTGCGCCGTGCCCTGGCCGAGAAGTTTCCGCAGACCGCCGGCAGCGTTTATGCCGGATAGTATCCGGAGCCATGTGAACGCATCCGGTTAAGACGGACATCGTCGCTGTGACGCGGCGAAGCCTGGGGCTCTCGACGAGAGGCCCGGGCCTTTTCGTGCGATTGCGCTTCAGGCCTGAGACGCATTGAAAGACGATCGACGCGCCGGAATCCGGGACGATCGCCATCGAACGAAGATTGAAAACGATCCGCAACACCGCTGTCCCGAAGGGGAGAATTCGCGCGCGGGGATCGCGCCGGCCGCCGGGGATGGACTGGTTCTTCCGGGCTACGCGTCGGAATGATATCTGCCGGTTCCGTTGCCAAGGGTTGCATTTTCGGGATCGTCACCGGAAAATCCGCCGATGATCGCGGCAATCCTTACCGTCTGAACCGAATATGCTGGCGAGCGCTCTTCATCCAGCGGTCTGTCCGGTCCTGCTGGCTCCGATCCTGGCGATCGTCGCGATGCGGCTCACCCTGTCTCACGACCTCTCCTGGTACGCGGGCGTCGGCCTGTTCTACGCTGGACTGGGGCTGGCGCAGCTCGGCTTCCTGGCGATGGGCCTGTCGCGCGGTGCGGCGACGGGCAGTGCGTTCCGGGATCCCGCCGGCTACGGGCGGGCGCGCGGTGCCCCCGCCGGGCGCGAGCAGGCCTGACCCGAGGGCATCGCCGGCTCAGGACGCCGGAGACCCGCGGGACACCGGCCCGCGCGGCAGGATCAGGGCGGGACGCCGCACCAGGACGGCACTCCCCAGGAACACCAGGGCGACGAGGCCCGCCGCGAATGCGAGCGGCAGCACGGGCGCGAGGGGCCCGGAGGCGGCCCCACCCGCCACCGAACCGAGATTCATCGCGGCCATGAACACCTCGAACTGGGTGGCGGCCCCGGCCCGTCCGCGGCTTGCCCGCATGAGGGCCGGCACCAGCGCGACGATGACGAGGCCCGGCAGCACGGTGGTGAGGCCGAGAACGAGGGGACCGGCCGGCCCCACGAGGCCGCCGGCGATCAGCCCGGCCGCCACCGCGAAGCAGGCCGAGCCGACCGCCAGCAGGCTCCACAGGGACGCGAGCGGGCCGGCCCTGTCCGACCAGAAGCCGACCACGAGGGCCCCGACCGTTCCGCTCGCGAGCGCCAGCGCCGCCTGAAGGCGCGAGAGCCCGGCCGGGTCCCACCCCTGCGCCTGAACGAGGTCGACGCCGAAGCGAAGCTCGAACAGCCCGAGCGACGCGTCGATGCCGAAGCAGAGCGCGAGAAGACGCAGGGCGCTCGGCCGGCGCAGGCCGAGGCCCAGGCGCTTCAGGAAGCGGCGGAAGGGCCAGACCCGGCTGTGCGCGGAGGTGCGGCGGCGGAGGGAGACCAGCGCATCCCCGGGCGCTTCCCGGATCAGAAGCACCGGCAGCGTTGCCAGGAGACTGACACCGATGAGCCCGCGCACGCTGGCACCGAAACCCCAGACGGACAGGGTCCAGGCGAACAGGGCGGCGCTGAGGCTGGTCCCGGCGATGAAGCCCGCCCGGGTGCAGGCGCTCATCCGGCCGAGCTCGCCCTCGGGCACATGGTCCATGATCAGGCGGTCGCAGGCGGTGTCCAGCAGGGAGGCGAACAGGCTGTGCAGGAGGAACACGATCCCGATCGGCCCGAGTGCCTCCGCCCCCGGCACCAGGAGAAGCCCCGTGAGCGCGATCTGGCTGCCCAGGAACGCGAGCGCGACCCAGACCCGGCGCCGGCCCATGCGGGCACCGCCGGCACGGTCGACGAGAGGCCCCCACAGGATCGGCTGCAGGGTCCAGGGCAAGCCCGCGAGGGCGAAGTGCAGCCCGACCTCGGAGGCCGGCACGCCCTGCCCGGCGAGGTGGTTGGCGAGTGCCGTGAGCGAGAACCCGGCCACCAGCCCCTGATAGAAATAGGTGGCGAAGAAGACGCCGTAGCGGGCTCGCCGGTCCTTCAGGGTCGGCAGGGCGAAGCGCGGTCGCGGCACCGGCGCGGCGGTCACGCCGCGCGGCCAGGGTGGCGCTTGCACGGCGCGGCGGCGCGAGGGATCCTCGCCGCCCCATCCTCCCCGAGACCGTCCATTGCCCGCTTCCCCCCCGCGTCACCGGCACCTTAGCGGAGCCGCCGCGCCGCCGCGAGGCGCCCGGTGACGGCCTTTCCCCAGGCCGACGCCTGGAGCGTGGCGGAGCCCGGACGGGCGGGCGGCACGACGATCTGGTCGATCGATCTCGCGCCGGCCGACGACGCGCAGGCAGCCTGCGCGGCAGTGCTCTCGCCCGAGGAGCGCGCGCGGGCCGCGCGGTTCCTGAGGTCCGGGGACCGCGCCCGGTTCATCGCGAGCCATGCGGCGCTGCGGCTAGTCCTCGCCTATGCCCTCGGCAGCGAGCCGCGGGCCCTCGCCTTCGCGGCCGGCCCCGCCGGCAAGCCGGAACTCGTCGGCGCCGGTCTCGCGTTCAACCTCTCGCATTCGGGCGACCGTGCCCTCGTCGGCCTCTCGACGCAGGCCCGGATCGGCTGCGACCTCGAGGCCCTGCGGCCGGTGCCGGATGCGATCCGCATCGCCCGCAGCACCTTCGCGGCGGACGAGGCGGCCGGCCTCGCCGCCCTGCCGCCGGCCGCGCGCGACCGCGCCTTCATGGCCGTCTGGACTCGCAAGGAAGCCATCGTGAAGGCGATCGGCGCCGGCCTGTCGATGCCGCTCGACCGGTTCAGCGTCTCGCTGCCCCCCGGGCCCGCAACCTTGCTGCGGATCTCCGGCGGCCGGGAGGAACCGGCCGATTGGACGCTCGCCCATCTCGAACCCGGCCCGGGCTACATCGGTGCGGCCGCCATCGCGCAGGCCCACGCACCGCTGCGCCTCCACGCCCTGCCCCCCGGTTGGCCCCGCCTTATCGGCTGAGCGCGGCGCAGTTCCATCCCCCATTCGAAAGGTAGCGCTTGCGACCCAGCAGGGCGCTCGCTATAAGCCCGCTCGTCGGCTGCGAAGCCGGCCATCGGAGTGTAGCGCAGTCTGGTAGCGCACCACGTTCGGGACGTGGGGGTCGCAGGTTCAAATCCTGCCACTCCGACCACTATCCCCTAGGGGAACGGTCTTCCCGATATCCACAGCAAAGCACCGGCCACAGGTTCGGCCACAGGTTGGTGCGCTGTTGCGCGCATCACCGCATTCCGGGATGTGTCAGGCCGCGCGCTTCCGGCCTCGGCCGCCGAGCGCCGCCCGGGCGCCCTCCATGTGCTTCGGCGAGTGGTGGCCGTAGCGGCGCTCGATCATCTCGACGGTCATGCCGACGTAGCCGGCGAGCTCCCAGATATCGACGCCCTCCTGCATGCCCCAAGTCACCGCGGTGTGCCTCAGGCTGTGCCTCACGACGTCGTCGCCGAATCCGAGCTCGAAGCAGACGTTCGCGAAGGAGCGCTTCGTCGATCCTACCGGCTGCCCGTTCCACTCGACGACATAGGTCTGGCCCAGCTTGTGGCGCCACCGCCAGAGGTGGGCGACGAGGCTGTCGGGCATCCGGACCGTCGGGGCCCGCTTGTTGTCCGCCTCCTTCCGGCCGACCGCCTTACGGTGGAAGATGGCGACCCGCTTGATGACCGGGACCTGGACCTTGCGCTCGTAGACCGCTCCGTCGACGGTGACGCTCTCGATGCGCTCCTCGACCGTTGTCTCTGTCGTGAGCTCCATCCAGGGCTTGCCGATCACCTTCTCGAAGCTCGCGTTGCAGACGGGCCCCGACCGGGTGCCGGTCCGGAGCGCGACGAGCACGAACCGGGCGAGGTGCTTGCCGACCCGCCGGCCGACGACCCGCTCGCCCTTGCGGGCTCCGCGGTGCACGGTCTGGACCTCCGCCTTGCGCCAGGCGCCGCGCAGGATCCGGGCGGCCTCGGCCTTGGTCAGCCAGCGGTCGCGCTCCTGCCCCTTCTCGGGAAGCGTGACCCGGACGGTGTCGCGCGTCAGGCCGTCCGCGATCGCGGCGTTGATGGCGGCTCGAAGATCCTCCAGCTCGCGCCGGGCCCCGCCTTCGGTCACCACCCGCTGCTTCGTGGGCTTGGAATGCCCCCGGCGCTTCGCCTTGCCGTCGCCTGGGCGCGGGTCGCCGTTCCGATCCAGGCCCGCGCGGAGATGCGTCTTCCAGGGCGAGCCGACGCGGGACGCGACGTAGGCGGCGCAGGTGGCGCTGTCGACCTCCTCCAGCGTCCGGGTGCCCCACCAGCCCAGGATCGTTTCGACCCGCTGGGCGAGCTCGTTGTGGCGGGCGACGCCCCCCTTCGTCTCTCCGGTCTTGGGATCGAGCCTGCCCTTCTTGGCGGTGACGTACCTATCGAGGACCTCGGCGATCAGCACCTCGGACGCCGGCCTGTTCTTGCGGGCGCCGCCCATCTCCTCGGGGGCGATAACGTGGAGGCTCGCGGTGTAGTCAATCAGGGCTTGGAGCGCGCGGCGTTCCTCATCCGGGCCATAACCGCTGCGAGTGCTTCGGACCTGCTTTCCGCGGTGGACGATCCACCATACGCCGGAGCGATCGACCCCGTCCGCGTCGCTTCGCCCGGGGCGCCACCAGAGATAGGGCGCGCCTCGGCCGGACTTGCCGAGCGTTCGGGGCTTGGAGGCGGCGCGGCTGGGGCGGGCTCGCTTGGGCTTCGGGGCGTCGTCCTGCATCTGGCTCTCCATTCGCGGACGAGCCGCTTGGTGACGTACATCAACCGACCGTGCCGCTCGACGGCGAGGTCCCCCCGGTCGATCGCCCCGCGCAACGCGGCCGGGGTCCAGAGCGGCACGCGAGGTAGGAACTCGGCCTCGTCTGGTTGGCAGAGTTCGGGCAACCAGCACGCCTGTTCGAGCGTCAGGGGCGCATCCTCATGGGCGCCATCAGCGATCCGGCCGTGAGCCCAGAAATCGAACGTGATCCCGGTGTCGAGTATGTACGTCGGCATGCTGGGATTCTCGCCGGAAACCGTGGCCGGGGAAAGCGCTGCGCAGGTTGACGGTTAACGGTCGTTCCCCTCGCGGTCCCGCGCCCATGCGATCCGGCCAGGGGATCGTCAACCGTCGCTCGAATCCCGCCTTGCCGGAGGCGCCCCGATCGGCGAGGGTCCCGCCGATGATGACCGCCCTCCGCATAGGCAAACGCCGTCGCTTGGCCTGACCGGCCAGCCACCCGCCGCCGGGACGCCCCGGCCGGCACGCGTTCCCCTATGGATTTCGGAGGCCGTCATGGCCGTCACCTGGTTCGTCAGCGACACCCACTTCTCTCACCGCGGGATCCTGTCCGACAGGATGGACCGCCCCCGCCCGTTCGCCTCGATCGAGGAGCACGACGAGGTCCTGATCTCGCGCTGGAACGACCGCATCCGCGAGGACGACATCGTCTGGCACCTCGGCGACTTCGCCTACGGGGGCGGACACCAGCGGGCGCGGGAGATCTTCGACCGCCTCCGGGGCCGCAAGTTCCTCGTCGTGGGCAACCACGAGGCCCAGGGGCTTCGCCTGCCCTGGGCGGCCCAGCCTGTCATGGCCGCCACGGTGCACGTGCAGGATCCCGGGATGCCGAAGGCGCAGGCCGTCTACCTGGCGCACTGCGCGCACAGGGTTTGGCCGGGCATGCACCGGGGCGACCTGCACCTCTACGGCCACTCGCACGGCAGCCTGCCCGGCACTGCGTCGAGCTGCGACGTGGGCGTGGACTGTTGGGACTGGCGGCCCGTTCGGCTGCGGGAGATCCAGGAGGTCCTGGCCGAGACGGCGGCAAAGGAGGCGGGGGCCGCCGCAAAGGCGGCGCTCGCCGAGGCGGCGTAGACCTAGCAGTAACGGGCGCCCGGCTACGACGGGCGCATGCCCTGGCGCACCCGCACCGTCATCCCGCTCAGCCACCGCTTCCACGAAGCGGATCCCGTCCGTCGGCCTCCCCTGCGGCTCGTCGCTCGGCGCCTGCCGGACGGAGAGCGCTACGTCGACCATCCGCTCTGGCCAGTCATGGCGCTCAGCCCCGAGGCCCGGGATCGCCTCGCCGCCCTGGCGCCCGTCTGCGATCCCTGGGAGGCACGACTCGTCGAGGAGGCGGAAAGCTCCGCCCTGGTGCTGGGGTTCCGGCCGTGGCCCGAGGACCTACGCCTCCGGCTGTCCGATGTGCCCATCTACGGCGAAGCGTGCCGCAACTTCCCGAACATCGCCCTGACGCGGTTCAGCGCGACCGCCGTGTGGGGCGGGTCCGTGAATGTGGCGGCGTTCGAGCAGCTCGCCGACGAGGTCTATGCCGAGCGGGAGCGCCGCATCGCGCCGGACCTCGACGACTTGGAGACCCTGGCTCCCTAGTCACCAGTCCGCGATCTCATCCATGATCCTGGCCACGACCTGCTCTCGCGTCTCCGGCGGGCGCTCGGCCGGGGCTGCCTCGACAGCGCTGGGCTCCTGCGGCACGGGATCGGGCCAATACTGGAGCGCGCGGGCGCGGTCGGCCAGTGCGAACGAGATCTCGATCTGCACGTGCTGCAGCTCGCGCACGATGCCCTCGGGGACTGGTCGCTTGCCCCGGATCCAGGCGTGGACCTGCTCCTCCGCGACCTCGACCCCGCGGACCTTCGATAGGGTCCGGGCGAGCTCGGACTTCCAGTTCGGGCCGAAGGCGAGCTCGCCGAAGCGGACGACCTGGGCGCGGCGCTCGCGCTGTTCGTCGGACAGCTTCGACAGGTCGAGAGGGGCGGCGGGGCGGCGGGTCATAGGCGCAGGCCTTCCAGGGCGAGGGCATCATCCTCCGGCAGATCCGCCGGGCGATCGAGGAGCGCGGCCTCGCGCGCGTAGAAGCATGCGACGAAGTCCCAGGCGTACGGTGCCAAGACGGAGAACGCCGGCACCACCACCTCCACACCAAGCTCGAAGTCCTCCGCGACGAGGCGAGCGGCTTCGAGGGCGATCCGCGCGTGATCAGCCAGACTCATGCGGCTTTCCCACGTCCTGGCCCTGTGGAAGGCGGCTAGGCAGGCATCGGCCTCCTCCAACGCCGCCCTGCAGAGGGTGATGCCGTTCTCGCGCTCTCTGGTCGAGGCGGTTAGGCCGCCCTCCACATGCGCGGTCGAGCGGGCGGCACAGAGGGCACGCACGTTCGAGACAGGCACCGCGCGGGCGGTCACGAGGTGCGTCGTGCCCCTCGCGAGATGCTCCAGCTCAGCGTCGCGCAGCCTATGGACGAACCGCCGCCGGGGCTCGGACGCGCGAGGCGTTTCCACCGCGGCGTAGAGGATCCGGTTCGGGCCGATGCCATGGCCCCGGGTCCCCGGACGGGTCGGCCCGTAGACCGACGTCATCGAGGAGGTTTCGCGGAGATGCACGGGCTGGCGCTGAAAGGGCACGCACACCGCCGTACCGTGCAGGCGGGACAGGATCTGAGCGATGCGGGGACTGAACTTCATGGCTACCTCCAAAGCTTCGGGGGCTCAGGCGTCGAGCGCGGTGATCGGCGAGGGGAACGGGATCACCGGGCCGGCGCAGGGCTCGTCGCGGATCTCGGCGGCTTGGGCCGAGGCCATGAGGCTCACCATGGCGAAGAAGTCGGGCTCGGCCTCATCGACCTCGGCACCGGCCATCAGGGCGGCCATGGCGAAGAAGCTGGGCTCCGGCTCGGTGCGGGGGGTCTCGTGGGGCTGGGACATTGTCGGTCTCCGGAGGGCCTCTCCCTCTCTGGTTAGAACTTACTAACCAACACCGAGAACATCAAGCTTGTGGTTAGAGAAAGCTAACCGTCATGGCACCCCGATTAGATGGAGCTAACCGGTATGCCGCGCCTGCCTGAGCGCGGGGGCGACGGGCAGGTAGTGGGCTCGCCCCTCGTGCACGCGGACGAGCAGGACCAAGTCGGGCTCCCCGGGGCGGCCGGGCGTCCGAACGAGCTGGCCGTCCCGCTCGCCGGGCGCACCGGCGAGGGGCAAGGCCGCCACGGCGGCGCGCAAGGGGCCGCGAGGCGTCATCCGCAGAGGCAGTTCAGGCAGACCCGCGGCATCTCGGGATGCCGCTCCAGGACGACGGCCTCCTCAATGCCGAGCACCTCCTGGCAGCAGGGGCACTGGAACGCCGGGGGCGGCGTGTCGTCGTCGTCCCGGTCCCGGTGGAGGTCCTCGACGTAGCGGCGCATGGGGCGACTGATCACTCGTCGTCCTCCCCGGGATAGGGCCCGTACTGGCACCAGATGGCGGCGACGTCGTCCTCGGGCAGCGCGTCGATCGCCGCCGCGATGGCGGGCACGGCTTCGAGGATCCGCAGCTTGGCGCTGGCCTCGTCGTCCTCGGTGTGCAGATCGTCGTAGCGACTCTCGTGGCACCGGCCGAGGTCGTAGTCGATCCGGGCAGTCGTGGCGCGGAGCTCCTGGCCAAGGTGAGCGGCGTACCGGGCGACCTGCTCGGCGATGGGCGGCCGCCCGGCGGCGACCGCGGCGGCATGGGCGTCGACCAGGGCCTGGGGATCGTCGAGGTTGACTAGGGCCGCCATCACGGCGGGGACGGCGGCGTCGGTGTGCTGCTCGATCATGGGGGTCTCCGGTGCTGCAGGAATCCGGGGCGACCGGGTGGCCGCCCCGGTAGGGTTCAGGCGGCCTCGGCCAGGGCCGGCTCGGAGCCCGGGCCCGCGTAGCCCGGCCACCGGATTTCCCGGGGAAGCCAGCCCGTGGGGACGACCGTCGCCGCGGCGAGCTCGACCAGCCCGCCCTTCTTGAGCTTGCTGGCGCGGGCGGCCGCCTCCGATCCGCAGGCCTCCCCGATCGCCGAGACGATCGCCATGCGCGGGACGGCCTTGAAGAACGCCTCCGCGTCCCATCGATCGGAGAGCCGGGCCGCGACGACGGCCGGATCCAGCGCACCCGCCAGGGCCATCACGCCCGGGCGGTCGGCCGGCGCGGCCATCTTCGAATGCTTGGCCGAGCGCAGGTCGATGCTCCGCGCGAGGATCCTGCCCGCCGCGGCGAGGAGGTCCTCGACGCCCATGGCGAGGTATCGCCCGAGCAGCGTCTCGAACCGCTCGGCGTCCCGGACGCTGGCGTGCTCGCCGCCGAGGCCGTCGAGCCGGACGCGCGCCGGGGCGGCCCACTTGTCCTTGCACGTCGCCCCGGCGAGCAGGGCCGCGATCGCGACGCGGCCGTCCGTCGGGAGCGCGTCCTGCACGGCCTGCGTCAGCTGCTCGGAGACCCGCTCCAGCAGCGCGGCGAACGGGCCCGCGGCCTCGGGCTCGGGCTCGGCAGGGTCGGCGGCGGGCGCGGCAGCCGCCTTCACCGCCGGCGCGTCCTGGGGCCGGAGGACGTAGTCGCGGACGTGGATCTCGCCGTCCCAGCCCCACGACACGACGCACCCGGTCCGGGCGCGGTCTTCTGGGGTGGCCTCGATCGTCAGGGAGGCCTCGATCGCCTCGTGCTTCGTTTCCAGCGCATTCGTCTCCTCGTCCGAGACGGTGCCGTCCCCCTCGCCCTCCAGGACCGCCTCGATCTCGCGGATCCGGGCAGCCTCGGCCTCGGTCGGCTCGCGCTTGGAGGAGTGCAGCGTCGACCAGCTGTACCGGGCCTCCAAGGGCAGGTCGGATTCGAGCTCGACCCAGGCCCATCCGTCCGCCCGGAGCTCGTCCCGGCGGGCGACCAGGCGCTCGTCGGACAGCCGCTGCAGCAGCGCGCGATCCGAGACGGCGCTGGTGTCCCCGAACAGGTCCTTGATCACGGCGCCGCCCGCCGCCTTGTATGCGTCGACGCCGACCCGCTTGAGCAGCGTCCCCGTCGAGTGCCCGGCCCCGAGCTCCTCGCGGATCTGGTGGCTATAGATGCTGCCGCCGACCTTCGTGAGCTTGGCGTAGACGCGCTCCTGGTCGGTGACCGTTGGGGCCAGCGTGAAGGCCTTCACCGTGTCGATGCTGACCCCGTGCTTGCCGGTGCGCCAGGCGTCGAGGATGCACGGGGCGACCGAGCCGAGCGCCAGCAGCTTCTTCACGTGCGCGACCGAGACGCCGAACCGCGCCGCGATGTCCTTGGGCTTGAGGCCGCCGTCGGCGAGCTGGGCGAACCCGGCCATCTGGCCGGCCTCATGCATCGCCGACTGGGTCAGGTTGGCGGCGAGCCCCGCTTCCCGGGCCGTCGCGGCGTCGCGCTCGACGACATCGACCTCGTGGTCATCGGCGATCGTGCCGGCCGCCGCGAGGCGCAGCAGGGCGGCCAGCCGGCGGTTGCCGTCGGCGATGTAGGACAGCCCCTCGTGCCGCACGACAACGAGCGGCTGCAGCAGGCCGACCGAGGCGATCGAGGCGGCCAGCTCGTCGAGGCCGTCTTCGCGCCCGGAGATCCGGACGTTGCAGACGCCGGCCGGGGCGCCCTCGTCGGGGCCGTGGCGGAGGCGGTTCAGGGGGGTCAGCGGGAAACTGTTCTTGATCATGATGCAGCACCATCGATGAGGGGGGTGGTAGGCGGGGCGCCCCTGCCGCCGGGCGCGTCGACGAAGGGCGGCTCAGCGCTGGCCGAGGGCGGCCCCGAGCATCGCGACCGCGGCGGCGACGCCGGCATCGCCGGAGGCCTGCACGGCGAAGATCTGGATTCGAGCGGGCTCGCGGTCGCGCACGTCGCCCTCGGCGTCCCGCCACATGCCTGCGGCCTGCGGCAGCCTGTCGGGGACGTTCGCCCCAGACTTCGCGTGGCGCCCGACTTGGGAGGCGCTGATCCCGGCCTCAAGCGCGAGGGCGCGGAGGGTGCCGGCCCGGGCAACGGCCCGGTCGAGGCGGATCCGGATTTGGCGAGGCGTCAGCTGCACGACGCGTCCTCCCCGGCGGCAGGGGCCTCGTCGCGGACGACGAGGGCGCGCTCGACGCCGACGGCGCGGAGGTGGCTCGCGGCCGGCGCCTGCCGCCCGCGGAGGACCTGGCACAGGCCCGGCCCGTGCAGGCCGGCGGCGGCGGCATAGGCGCGCTGAGACCCGGCCGCCGCGACGCCGGCGCGCAGCCGGGCGACAACCTCGGCGTCCGTGACCACGCGCACGGGGGCACCCCCACGCGGGGGTGCGCTCGCGGTTTGCATCAAGCTCTCCATCATCGACTCCAAGCAACGAATCACATTCGAGCACTTGCGGATTTGCGCGCAAGTGGGAAAATGACTGAGAGGCAAGCTTTCTGATGGTTCTGGAAGCGAAACGCCGTTCGGTATCATTTGGTGAAGATTTGGAATGCCCGATCTTGCAAGGACAGATTGCCCGATCCTTGGCGTCTCTACGCTGTCGACCGGCGCGTCAACTCTGGAGCGCTCGCCGTCTTACTTGGATCTCGCGTGGCGCGAAGGTCCGGCGGGCCGTTGGATCGCCGATGCGACGCCGCTCGCGAAGGTCTCCTTCGAGCGGACATGCCGCGGCCCGCGGCAGGCCGGCCTGACGCTGATCGGCGACACGGTGAACTGGGACCTCTCCAAGGCCCCGGCCGAGCCGAGGCTGTCGTTCCTCCTGCGCGGCTGGGAGCGCATGGCGGCCGAGGAGATCGTCGCCCGCGCCGAGCGCGAGGCCCTGCGCCGGCCCGTCGACACTGACACCCTTTCGCGGATCCAGACCGAGTTGAAGGAACAGCTCGCCCGCAACGGCTGGGCGTTCCGGTCGAAGCGCCCGCTCGTCGAGGAGTTCGCGCACGCCGCTAGCCTCACGCCGGGCCAGCACCGATTCGCGCGGGCACTCCTCGGTGAGGCCCGCGATGTCATCGCGGCGGTCGACCGCCGACTGGCCGAGCCGGCCGCGCAGGAAGACCTCGCAGCGGCGCGGGATCCTGATCACCGGGCAGACCTGCTGGAGGCCTGCAGATACCTCACGAGCCTCGACGGCGACCGGGCGCACGACGCGAACAGCATGGGCTGGTCGGCAGTGGCGAGCCCCGCGGGGCACCGTCTTGCGGGGCGGGAGGAGCTGACTGCCCTGGAGGGCGGGCACGCGCGCGGGCTGGTCCACGCGCACCGGCGCCAGCTGCCGGCGGAGCTCCGGGGCCGCCTCGGCTTCTAGGCCGACATGTCACGCCTGGTGCCTTGCTACGCCCAGGCAGATCATCCTCTCAAGGCAGCGGCATCCCGACCCTGCCGTCGTCGTGGAGCACGAAAATGCTTTCTCTCGCAGACTACGCCGCCCGGGCCGCCAAGGCCTTCATCGCCGCGCTGGTGGCCATCATCCGCGCCATCTTCGGGGGCGCTAAGGAGGCCGCCCTCTCCCTCGCCGGGGACGCCCGCCGGGTCGGCCGGGCCGCCAAGGCCGTCGGGGAGGCGACCGGCCGCGCCGTCGGCAAGGGGCTCGACGGGCCGGCGCGGGTCCTGGACCTCACCGCCGATGCGATAGGGTCGACCCTCGGCGCCCTGCTGCCCCGGCCCCCCGTCGGGCCCCGCGACGTGGCGGACGCGGCGGTCGCGGCCGATCGCGTCCCTGTGTCCGCCCGCCCTCCGCAGGCATCCGGGCCGGTCCCGCTTGTTGGCGTCGCGGTGCAGCTGGCGGCGGCGTCCCTGCTGCACGGCGGCGACGCCGAGGTCGCGCGCAGGGAGCTTGCCGACGCCCCGCAGCACGTCCGTGACTGGTTCGGACGCCTCACTCCGTCCGATCTCCAGCGCCTCACTACGCTGCCGTCCCGCACGGTCCACCGCCATGTCACGGCGACCGACGCGTCCGACCGCATCGCCGACCTTCCGCCGGTCGGAGCCGCCCCTGGGGCCATGAGCGACGCCGAGCAGCGCGCCGCCCTGGCCGCCGCCCGCCGCCGCATGGCCGGCGAGCGCGCCGAGGTCGAGGCGATGGGCCGCCGCGGCGGCGTCCGGTCCCTCGCCGACGAGGGCTACGTCCCGGCCCAGACGTGGACGACCGCCCCCCGGCCCTCGATGCACTGAGCCGTACGCCCTCCGAAAACGACGAAGGCCCGCCGGGTGACCGGCGGGCCTTTTTCGTGGGGGAATTGCCTGTGGGCTCAGACGCCGACGATCGACCGGAGCTCCGCGCTGAAGGCTTGCTCGCGCCGGACCGCCTCGCGCAGCTGAGCGATCTCGCGCCGAGCCGCCAGCAGGGCTGCTTCAGCCGCGGCTGCCCGATCGAGCGCGGCGGCCTGATCCTCGCGGGCTTCCTGGAGGCGGAGGGCGAGCTCCGAAACGGAATCCACGGCCTGCTCCCGGCGTATGCGGGCATTCGCGGCGGCGCGCTCGATGCCGAGGTGGAGGGCCCCGCCAACGGTCGCCAGGCGGCCGGCGACATCGAGCGAGATGTGGGCTGCGTGGTTCGTCATGGCGGGCCTCCGTGAGCTGGTGTGCCCCCAAGATGGGCCTGGCCGGATTCCAACGTCAACGATGGCGGCCGAGGTTTCGAGAGGTATCCCTGGCCGTCGGTTAACGGCGGGACGTGTCGAGCCACCCCTGGAGAACAGCATGACCCCGCTCCACGTTACTCATATACACTGCAACGCCTATCCCGCTCGATGTAACGAGTTTCTCGAACTTGGATCAGGCCGCCTTCTGAGCCTTCGGACCGCCCCTCGCCGAGGCGGACAGGCGGGCGTAGAGGGCCTCCGACACGGCTTCCCGGGTGTAGTGGATCGGTTCGGCCCCGGCGTCGTGGGCAGCGTGGGCGCGCCGCAGCAGCTGGAGCGCTGCGACGCGCAGGAGGGCGTCGGGCGCGATCGGGCGGACTGACTGAGGATCGGCCGAGAAAAACGAGCGAACGGCCTCGACGATCGCCCGGTCGACCGTCGCCGGATCGGGGCGCCCAGCGTCCCGGGCCCGCTCGCGTTCGGCACGCTTCCGGTCGCGTCCGAGGTCGCGCGCATGGGCGATCCGCTCGGCCTCGCTCAGGGTCGTCAGCTTCGTGCGCATGGCATCCTCCTGGTGACCGGAGGATGATGCCGTGACGGGATGCAAGACGCCAGGACATGTCGCGCTGAAAATGCAGACATGTCGCCTCAGAAACGGCAGTACAACTCACTTGGGATAGTGTAACGCGAATCTCGCAAACCTACTCCGATCACCAACCCGAAATAGCGAGCAAGCTGAGTCGCTTGCGGGTCGTCCCTCGTCTACAGAGGAAGGCCTTCAAAAAAAGGGCGGAGGGCGCACAGAGGCGCACGTCAGCCTGACGTCGGGCGCACGTCAGCCCGCGGGCTCCAAGACGATGCGGGCCCGGAGGCCGAGGGAGGCCGCGACGGCGAGCTGGCGGTCGAAATCCCAGGCGCTGATGTCCCCACTGCGCAGGGCGTTCCGGACCTTTGAGGGAGGCCAAGCCGACTGGGTAGCGCTGGAGGGATGGGTGCCTCTCGGCGGCAAGCCTGGCCTCCTCGGTAAGGGCCTGCTCCAGCAGCCAGGGCCTCCCTGGCGGGGTATCCCGGATCTCGCGTCGGAGCATATGGACGGCCTGCTGCTCAGATTCCAAGAAACGCTGCGCCTCCATCGCCCGCGCGGCGACGCGGATATCCTCCCGGTCCATCGGATCGCCCTTCCGTTCGGAGGGCACCATGCGGTGCGGAGCGTTAACCGGGGACGCTGCTTCGCGTTGTCCGGGCGTCCCGATCAGGGCAATCTCACCTCATCCCGCTGTTCGCGGCTGGGCAAACCATTGGATCCCTCTACCCACGGCCGACGGTTTCCGTCCCACCGTTCGCGGTGGGGCACACTGGGTGGACGGTCTGAGGGCTTCATCGGCAACGGGGGCCCTTCGCTGTTCGGCGAGCCGGAAATCCAGCAGTCCATCACCGCAACCAGTGGATAGCCGGGGCCCCGCATTTTCTACTTGGCAGGGTCGCCCTATCTTGAACAGCCCAGCTCATTGATTCGGTGCATCATTGCCAAGCCCGTTCGTTGCCAGGCGGCCGTCCGTAAGCGGAAACACACGTATCCGAACACCACAGCAGGAGGCATTCGAGGCGATCTCGTCCTTTGCCTCCGAGGACGAAAGGGAGGCAGGCATCGTCCTGCCGGTGGGATGCGGTAAGTCGGGAACGATCACGCTCGCCCCCTTCGCATTTGGGTCCAGCCGGACGCTCGTCGTCGCCCCGAACGTGGCGATCGCCCAGCAATTGGTAGCCGACTTCGACCCGGCGTCGCCCGACATGTTTTACCAGAAATGCGCGGTCTTGCAGGGACCGCCGTGGCCCGAGCCAGTCGAAATCCGGGGCCGCACATCGAATCGCTCCGACCTGGACGAAGCGCACGTCGTCGTCACCAACATCCAACAGCTTCAGGGTACGGAGAACCGTTGGCTCCAGGGGCTGCCGCCGGACTTCTTCGACCTGATCCTGGTCGACGAAGGTCATCACACAGTGTCCGTCGTCAGATGCTTTGAGACGGTTTGGGACGCTCAGGGTTCGCCCTCACTAGAGAGCGCCCGCATGATGTCCGCCGTCAGCACTCCTGAGACAGATTGAGGGTCTTCACGAACGGAGGATGGCTGGTTCATCGTAGTCCCCAGGAGCGAAGATGAAGCAGACATCCGGGCCGGCACGGAAGCCGGCAGAGACCGTAATCAAGGACATCCGCCGGGCCACGCGTCGGCAGTTCTCGTCCGAGGAGAAAATCCGCATCGTGCTGGAGGGCCTGCGCGGCGAGGACAGCATCGCCGAGCTGTGCCGGCGGGAGCCCATCACCAGCTCGATGTACTACGGCTGGTCCAAGGAGTTCCTGAAGGCTGGCAAGAAGCGGCTGGCCGGCGACACGGCCCGGGCCGCCACCGCCGACGAGGTCAAGGAGCTGCGCCGCGAGGCGGGCGCGCTGAAGGAGGTCGTGGCCGATCTCGTCCTGGAGAACCGCCTGCTGAAAAAAAGTGTGACCGGGGCTGGGGGCGACGAGGCATGAGGTACCCACCCCCTGAGAAGCTGGAGATCATCCGGCTGGTCGAGCAATCCCATCTGCCGGTGCGCGCCACCCTGGAGAAGCTCGGCATCACCCGGGCGACGTTCTACCGCTGGTACGATGCTTATCAGCGCGGCGGCCCCGAGGCCCTAGCGGATCGTCCCTCCCGCCCGAGCCGGGTCTGGAACCGGCTGCCGGCCGAGGTTCGCGAGCAGATCGTCACCCTCGCGCTGGAGCAGCCGGAGCTCAGCCCGCGCGAGTTGGCGGTGCGCTTCACCGACGAGCGGCGTTACTTCGTCTCAGAAGCCACCGTCTACCGCCTGCTCAAGGCCCAGGACCTGATCACCAGCCCGGCCTACATCGTCGTCAAGGCTGCCGACGAGTTCCGCGACAAGACCACGGCCCCCAACCAGCTCTGGCGGACGGACTTCACCTATCTGAAGGTGGTCGGCTGGGGTTGGTACTATCTCTCGACCGTGCTCGACGACTTCTCGCGCTACATCGTGGCATGGAAGCTGTGCGCGACGATGCAGGCCAGCGACGTCACCGCCACGCTCGACTTGGCGCTCGCGGCCGCGGGGCTCAATCACGTGCAGGTGGTGCACCAGCCTCGGCTGCTCACCGACAACGGATCGAGCTACGTCGCGAGCGATTTGGCCGACTGGCTCGGCAGCCGGGGCATGACCCACATTCGTGGTGCGCCGCGCCATCCGCAAACACAGGGCAAGATCGAGCGCTGGCACCAGACGCTCAAGAACCGCATCCTGCTCGAACACGCCTACCTACCCGGCGAGCTGGAGGCGCGGGTCGCCGCCTTCGTCGAGCACTACAACCACGCCCGCGCCCACGAGAGCCTGGGCAACCTCACGCCTGCCGACGTCTACTTCGGCCGCGGCGAGGCTATCCTGCAGGAGCGGGCACGGATCAAGCGCCAGACCCTTACGCATCGCCGTTTGCGCCATCACGCGCAGGCTGCCTAACCTCTCAACCCAGGTGGACCAGAGCCTCCGTTCCTGAGCGTCCCAAACCGTCTCAAAGCATCTGACGACGGACACTCACGAGGTTGGGGGCGACCTTGCTTACCAACGCCACGCAATCGTCAACGTGATCTATTACGGCCGCCCTGGTGTAGGTGATCGCAGCTGGGTCTTGATCGACGCGGGTGTGATGGGCTCGAAAGCGGCCATCGTAAAGGCCGCCGAGAAGCGCTTCGGTGCGGGAGCTCGCCCGTCCGCAATCGTTCTCACTCACGGTCATTTCGATCATGTCGGTGCGGTTGAGGACCTCGCACGCGAATGGCAGGTGCCGGTTTGGGCTCACCCTCTTGAGCACCCGTATCTCAACGGATCAGCCACCTATCCGCTCCCGGACCCCTCTGTTGGTGGCGGCTTGGTAGCCCGGCTCTCGCCGCTCTTTCCACGTGCGCCGGTCGATGTATCCGACCATCTCCAAAGTCTGCCCGAGGATGGCTCGGTGCCGCCGATGCCGGGCTGGCGTTGGATTCACACGCCAGGTCACTCGGTCGGCCAGGTAGCCCTCTGGCGTGACGCCGATCGAACCCTCATCGCGGCAGACGCTTTTGTGACGACAGCCCAGGAGTCGGCCTACGCTGTCGTCGTGCAGGAATCCGAACTGCATGGTCCGCCGATGTATTTCACAGTTGATTGGGACGCCGCCCGGCAGTCAGTCGAAGCCTTGGCTGACCTCGAGCCGGAGCTTGCAATCACGGGGCACGGTCGTCCACTGCATGGATCCGCTCTTCGCGAGGCACTGCACACCTTGGCCCGCGACTTCGACATCGTCGCCGTGCCGAAGCAGGGTCACTATGTCGAGGAGCCTGCAAAGGCCGAGGATGGTTCTGCCTATAGAGGGTCGTGAAACGCCACCTTCGACATCGCGGGCGCCTCGATCTTGATGTGACTCTGCTGCCGGGGCGAAGATGACCCCGTCTATTAGGGGCACTCTATGCAAAACGTCAGGATGAGTCGTGGGCGGTCGAGGAGTGGATCAGAGCCCCCCAGATACGACGAAGCCCGCGCGGCGGGGGGAGCTGAAATGAAGAGCCCCGCGAGCCGTGAGGCTGCGGGGCGAAGTCGTTGAGGAAGAAGCGGTCGCGCCGTGGAACGCAGAAGGGCTGCCGGCGAGGCTGCTGCAGGCGGGAGAACGCCCGTAAAGCCAATGTGCGGCAACGGCCTGGTGCCGGTAGCCGCCATTTTGGAAAGCAGAGTTGCGCACAGGACGAAGAAGCCCTGCGGCCGAGGCCGCGGGGCTGAGTGCACGGGTAGAAAAGCGCGGCCTCGCCGGCACTGAGCACCGGGGAGGAGATGCCAGCGAGGCCATGTCAGATGGGCAGCACCTAACGATGCAACCCTGCTCTCTCTCGATGGGGTCTACACTGCTGCAGGTGAAACTGAGCCGAAAATAAAAGGCCCCGCGAGCCTGGGCTGCGGGGCCGAGTGAGTCTCGAAGAACGGTCCCACCTGCTCAGATCGGGGGATAAAGCCGATGGGGCCGCACCGGGTGGTCAACCCGGCCTGCCAAGCATAGCCGTTAAGCGCCTCCGGAAGTAAACATAGGTTCGGTGCGGATCGCACGAAAAAGCCCGCACCGGCTGGGCCGGGCGGGCTGAGTTCAGGGATAAAAATCAGCCCCACTGACGAGGCAGGACAGCTCCGCCAGCAGGGCCTAGCCGCGTCCGAGGGGAACTTGGCCTGCTTCGACATGGCGTGGTTGCGGCGCTCAACAATTAGGCCAACTGGAAAGCTGAATTGCCTTGCTGGTCACCCCTACCAGTCCCGCATGACCGCGAGGCCGATGGTGATGCCGGCGGGGAGCACCGCGGCGAACCGGTACCCTCAGCACGCCTGCGACTGCCCAGCTAGCTCTATCAGAAATCATTTACCACTTTCGGTTGTGATCGTCTTAGGGTTGCATCTTCTGGTTGATTCGCTCGCGAGAGACTACCGTGGACGCTTATCAGATGCTGAGTGCCGAGCTGTTGTTCCGCATCACCGATGTGGCCTGGGAGAATGAAATCGCCTTAGCGTTTGGGGACGACGCGGTATCCGAATATCGCGGCCGCGCGGAGGGGCGGGGAAACGAAGGAACCGCCTTGCGCAGAGCTTTCAACGATCGAGAGGCTGCTGCGCTCATCTGGCGAGAAGCGAATGAGGCCGTTCGACGGGCGCAGCTCTCCACGCGCCGGCGCGCTGCGGCCTGAGACCAGCTGTGGGAAGCTCGATGCGACCTGCTACGCGTCCTCGCCCACCTTGTGCCGCATCGGCACCCATTCGAGTTCGCTGACCACCTCTGTCACGATCGTCAGGCCGATGCCGAAGCGATGGGCATTCTCCGCCAGGAGCCGGCTGCGGTCTCGACCGCAGCCGGCTTGCTCTCGCAATGCTCCTCGATCGTGTCGAGCTCACGCGCCTCGGTCTTGGTGTCGTTCCAGTTCATTATGCGCAGGACGGCATATCGGGCACCCCTCCCCGCCCGGTGGCGGGCCTTAATCTCCCGCTGGTGATCCGCCGCCGCGGCGGCCGCGTCGTAGAAGCCTCGCTCGGCCTCGTAGAGCCGCCTGCAGCGCCGCAACTCATGCGCCAGCCCCTTCAGTGCCGGCTCGCTCAGCTCCTCGATATCCGACCCGATCTGGCTGACTTTCACCATGAAGTTGGTCAGCACCTCGCGGCCATCGCTCGTCAGGGCTTCTGCGCCGTGCCCTTGATCGCCGTGACGCCACCCTCCCCTCCGGCCGCTGACGGCTACAGGGCCCCGATGATGCGATCCAAATCCTCGCCCGTCACATCCCAGAAGGTCCTGCGCAGCCACTTCTTCCGCTCGATGTCCGGCCGGAGGTCGATCACCTTGCCCCGTGCCTTTTCGGCCAGGGGATCGTACCAGCGCTTGAACGAAGTGCGCTCCTCCGGATCGAGCCGGCCATCCGCGTCGAAGATCTAGTAGCGCCCGCGCGCATCGAAGAGCCTGGCCGGTTTGCCGTCCTCGTTCTCGACGATGACCTCGGCGATGCGTTGCTGCGTGCTGGCATAGGCCGGGATGGTGTCCTCGCCGGCATAGAGGCCGTCGCTGACGCGCCGTGGCACGTGCCGCAGAGGGCCAGCCTCCTCGAACACGTAGTAGCGGACGCTGATGGCCATGCTCTTCCCCGGCGCAGATGCCGGCGAATCCTGGCGGTAAGTTGGAGCGGCTGCAATGGAGGGATGATTGGCAGCTCGTGCGGTCGGCCTCGACGGTGGGGGGGCTCGGCGAGAATCGGCGCAGGTGGCGGACGCGGCCAAAGCCATGCCGTGAGGTCATGAAGCCGGACAGTCTAACGAACAGCGGTGAGCAATCACCTTATCCGTGGCGCGTAATGACGCCTGCCTAATTAAGGTTGCTGCTAAGGTGACACTTGAAAGAGAAAGTAATTCAATTACAATCAAATGTTGTCGACTAAAAAAATCATTCGCAATAGGCATGTATTCCCGGGATCACTCAATACTTCCCAAGTATTGCGGAGAAATTCTATGAGGGCAATCGTCTGGCACGGCACTCAGGACATCCGCTGCGATACAATTCCGGACCCCAAGATCGAGGATGACCGCGACGCCATCATCAAGGTGACCACCTGTGCGATCTGTGGCTCGGATCTGCACCTCTACGATCACGTCATGCCAGGCATGGAGAAGGGCGACGTGATGGGCCACGAGTTTATGGGTGAAGTCGTTGAGATGGGCAAAGGCGTCAACGGCGCTCTCCGAAAAGGTGAGCGCATCGTCGTGCCTTTCACGATCATCTGCGGCGAGTGCGACCAGTGCAAGCGCGGCTACTTCTCCGTCCGCGAACGCTCGAATCGCAACAAGCATATTGCCGACAAAGCCTTCGGGCACACCACTGCGGGCTTGTTCGGATACACGCACCTGATCAGCCGGATTGCCTCAGCTGCAGCCTCAGGCTGAAATCCTAGGGGTATTGTCATAGCATCCGCAATCGTTCCGCCGAAGTCCCAAGTTCCTCCCTGAATAAATTTAGGTACAGGCCGGCGTTCAGGAACGGCACAGCACAAATTCGGCTCGCGCTTGCGGCGGAATACATTGCACACGTCCCAATCGTCCATCACTTGCCCCCAAGCGAAGCCGTTAAGGACTTGTTAACCATGTTTTTCGAGAATGTACAGCGAACTCCACACGGGGTTTGATCGTCGGCTCTACAGGCCCTCGTGTCTGGGGAGCCGGTATGCCTGAGAGCAGGCTCTGGGAGGCTGGAGGGGGAGCTTGGCTCGCCGACCTCCCAGAGCTCTAACCTAACCCGGTGCCTCGATTCGCCAGTCGTGATCTGTTGAACGAGGTGTGCCGTGACTAACAGCCATGCGGCGCCAATCAGCAGTAGGCAATGACGTCGCGCCGCGCCACGTGACGTCGGTCTTTCTGCCCCCAGCGCCAGAGGCTGCAACGGAGAAGGCAGGGCTATGAAGACAGAAGCATCTGCGATCCGTCGGCAAATCGCTCAGCTCGAACGCGTGGTCGAGCAGGCTGAAGTTGACCAGCTCCATCCCGGGCGGGTGGAGGTCTTAGAGGCGCTGCTGGAGTTCCATGGCCGTCGCCTGGATGAGGCTGAAGAAGAGGCGCCTTGAACTCAAGCGCGCGCCGGCACGGCCAATCCCAGCCCTTCGACGTTCGGGGCGCACAGCCTGCGGGCCGGGTTCATCACCACCGCGGCCGAGCGGGGCGCCAACATGGCCCGCATCATGGACGTGTCGGGCCACCGCGATCCGCGGGCGGTCGTCGGCTACATCCGACGTGCCGCCGCCTTCAAGGGACATGCGGGAAGCAAGTTCTTGTAGGGGACTGCTGCATGGGGTAGCGACCGCCACCCTTACAGCGAGCGCTTGCCTGAAACGGGCAGTCGAGCTGAGATTTTCTCTTTAGTATTTTGTTAACTTTCTTTGCATCTACCATAGGTTGCATTATGGCGAGGCGGCACCAGCTCCCGGTAACGAGCATTGACCGATTGGTCTCGTGAGATCTGCGATGAGGTCTTTTTATGGGTAGGTTCAGAGTCAACGGTTCGCAAGCTTCCCAGCGCACTCCCGGCCCGATTGCTAATCCTTCAGATGAAGTTGGCAATTGGGAGTTGGACATGGTTGTAGACTGTGTCCATGCAGATGCGCTCGTCGCTAGCTTGTTCAACGTAGACCCGGATCTCGCCGAGGCCGGCGCGCCGCTCGCTGCCTTTGTGGCCGGCATGCATGCCGAGGACCGCGACCGTGTGATCGCGCTGATCAACCAATGCGCACAGCGGGGGGGATCCTACGTGGCCGAGTACCGCGTGTGCTCGGCCGATGGCGTAACCCGGTGGGTGCTGGCGCGAGGTAGCTTCGAACTCGACGACAAAGGGCTTCCCAGCCACGGGCGCGGCATCATCGTCGACATCACGCCATGCAGGGTGAGCAACAGCGCCTATGTGACGAGCGATGCTCCAGCAGCGGAGCACCCTTTGGAGCGCGCAGCAGATCAGTGTGTTGCTACTCATCAAGCCATCGCAGAGCTCGACGATCCGACCCTCAAGCTGCTGTCGGAAATGCTGCTTTTGGAAGTTGGACGGAAACTGGCCAAGCTCGACGTCGGCAGGCGGCGCAAGCACATGAACTGACGTGTCGGCAGTGCGGCGCTACGTATTCAACCCTTAAGATTCTCATAGGTATGCGACCGCAAGTTGTGTACCGCGAGCAGCGCACAGGCCTCAAAGACGAGGTCACCTAACTCCAACGGAAGCCAGATGCGCTCAATGCCCCCTACTCGAACTACAAAGCAGGCAACGACAGCCGATCATTCCATCGGCACTCGCATCGCGGAAATCCGCATTGCAAAGGGGATCAGTCAGTCTGCGCTGGGTCAGGCCATTGGGGTGAGCTTCCAGCAAGTGCAGAAGTACGAGAAAGGCCTCAACCGCGTTGGAGCCGTGCGCCTTCAATCGATTGCTGCCCTCTTGAACGTTCCCGTCTCGACCTTCCTGCCTGATGATGGCGTTGCAGTGAAGAATGAGGAGGAGAGCCTTAGTCTCCTGCGAGCGCCGGAGGCACTTGAACTCGTCAAAGCCTTCAGCAGCATCACCGACGTACAGATTCGCCGCGACGTGCTGTCGATTGTCAGGTCTGCTGCCCGTCTGTACTCGCACGAACTTTAGATTTATTCTCTTTTGTCAAGAAGTTATTGCATGTATTAGTCCGCCGCTAGTTATGTTATAACTAGTGCAAAATCACTGCTGAACTCAATCAAAGCAGAGTTTTGACGAAAAGAAACGTGCGATAAGCAAAATTATGGAAGAGGGCGACAGGAGCCGCCCCCCTCAATCCTGCAATTACGCAACGAGGTGCCAGCCTGCCTCGATCTGATTGACGAGGTGGATCTGAGCCTCAATGCTTTCTGAGATCCCAAGCGCCACGTCGGCGCGCGAGGTACCGTGCGCGAGGGCGTCCTGCCAGAAGCTCAGACCGGCCGTGTCAGCGTGCCGGCCCAACGCGCCCTCGTACAGCTCGACCACGAATTGCGCGTTCGTCAGAGAACCATGGGTAGCGGCATATTCCGGTGAGGCCAGCATAGCACCCGCCACGTCCTTCAGTGCCTGGATCGCACCCGGCACTCCGCTTGTGGCCGCACCCTGCTTCACGACCGTCTCAAAGCTCTGCAGACCGCCCGCATCCGGCGCACGCTCCAAGAGGCCGTAGTACAGCCGCGCGACCGCTGTCTCTGAAGCGTCGCCCACGAACACGCCCGCATCGAAGACCGGCTTGAGGACGGCCTGCGCCTCAGCCGAGGTCGCGACCTGCACGGCCACCTGCGCCTGGCTCACACCGTGGGTCAGTTCGTCGGTGAAGAAGGCGAGACCGCCCCCATCCGCGGGGCGGTTGAGCAGGTTGGCGTACAGGCTCTCCACATAGGTGGTGGTGCTGGCCGCTTGCGGGCCGTGCTCCGGTGAGGTCAGGAGCGCCTGCGCGATGTCCGCGAGGCTCATGCCGGTCTTGAGCGCCGTCGTGAAGCCTTCCAGCCCAAGCGGATCGGGGGCTCGGTCGAGAAGAGCCTCGTAGAGCGCGTAGACGCTCCCGGCCTGGCTCGCGGCGCTGTGCTCGACGGAGCCGAACAGATTGAGCACCGCCTCGCTCGGGCGCGTGACGTCGGTGAGCACGACGTCGTTTCCGTCGCCGCCGTGGTAGCTGATCTGGTAGCTGCGCGCGCCGAGGCTGAGGCTTGCTCCCTCGCTCAGCCCCGCGAAGCTACCGAAGACCGCATCTGTCCCATCGTTGTCGATGAACACGAAGCTGTCGCCGCGGACTGACACGAACGAGCCAAAGGCGTGGAGGTCGAGGGTCGCGCCACCGACGGCGACCATACCGGTCACCTTCAGCTGATCGAACTGACCCGTTGCCGTGCCGCCGATTTCTTCCTTGAGGACGGAGCCGGAAGCGAGGCTCAGGTCCTTGGTCGAAAGCAAGCCTGGCGAGTTGCCCGGCGAGAGCGTGCCGCCGGACTGGATCGTCACGGTGCCCGTCGAGCCGTGGCCACCGAGCGTGGCACCGCTGCCGACAGTCACGGGCGAGACAATCGAGCCGTCCACGATGAGCGTGCCAGCCTTCACCTCGGTCGGACCGGTGTAGGTGTTCGTACCAGTCAGGATGAGGGTGCCGGCGCCATCGACGGTCAGCGAGCCTGAGGTAAGGCCGGACAACGTTTGCGTCTGACCTGCAGCAGGGCTGACGGTGCCAGCCGCCGACGGATCGGGTGGGGTGTCGGGCACAGCAAGTATGAAGCTGAGTTGAGCCTGACCGGTGTTGCCAGCGAGGTCTGCCCCAGAAGCCGTTATGGTGTGCGCACCATACGCCCCCAGATTGATCGAAGTGCTCCATGTGCCATCGGTTTGCACCACCGCTGTGCCGAGCGTGGTCGCACCCTCCTTCAGCGTTATGATCGCGCCGACAGGGACATTCGAGTCCGTGACCGTGCCAGCCACCGTCTGCGTCGCAGCGTAGGTGCTGCCACCTTGAGTGGTGAAGGCCAGGACAGGGGCAGTCGTGTCGAGTGTGATGGTCAGGGCCTCAGAGGCCGAGCTGACGTTGCCGGCGGCATCCGCGGCGGTGGCGGTCAGCGTATAGACGCCCTCGCTCAAGGATGCCGTCGGCGTGTAGCTCCAGTGTCCAGTTCCATCCACGGCGATGGTGCTGGATAGGACCGCGCTGCCATTCCTGAGCGTGATGGTGCTGCTGGCCTCGGCCGTGCCCTGTATTTCTGGCGTGGTGTTGCTGGTGATGCCATCCGTGGACGAGCTGCCCGTGTCGGAGCCCGACGTCAGCGCGGGTGCAAATGGAGCGTTCGGTGCTTTGGTGTCGTAGGTCAGGCTCGGCGCAGCACCCGGCCCGCCGTTGTTGCCGGCCGCATCCGTATAGCTGCCCGCCGCCACGGTGATCGAGGCCGTGCCACTGTCGGTGCCGGCGGTCGGCGTGAAGGTGGCCGTGCGCGTCAGTCCGGTACCGGAGATCGCCGACAGGCTGCCGCCAGAGACCGTCACGGCGCCGCTGGTGCCGTCCCAAGCGAAGGTGGTGCCGGGATCCTCGCTGAAGGTGAAGGTGATCGTGGCCGTCTGGCCAATCTTCAGCGTGCTGAGATCGCTGGTGATCGCTAGCGTAGGCGCGACAGCATCCACCCGCACGCCCGCGGTGCTGGGCACGCTGTTGAGCATCAGGTTCGCGTTGTTGCCAGCCGCATCTTGGATTGTGCCGCCATTCAGCGTCAGGGTGCTGGCCAGCTCGATCCCGTCCGCGTCTTGTTGACCGGGGGGAACGGTGGTCTTGAAGGTGAGCGCGTTCGAGCCCGTGGCGGAGACGTAGTTGGCGTGAACCGTCGTGCTGCCAATCGTCAGATTGAGCTGCGGTGTGCCGGTTACCGTTACCGCCTCGTCTATATTGACGGTGAAGACGAGCGTATCACCGGCCTTATAGGTGCCGTTCGCAGGAACTGCGACCGAAGCCACGATTGGCGCGACCGTGTCGATGGCGAGATGCGTGTCGCGCCCTGTCGCAGAAGTGAGGCTCGCTGCGTCGAGGATCCCCGCCGTGCTTGATCTATTCAGCAGCACCCCGACCGCATTGCCACGGAGATCTGCCACAACGACATCGAGGGTGTTGTCGCCATTTAGATCCGCAAGCGCCACGGAACTCGGGAAGCTACCAGCTGCATAGGTGCTGAGGCCCCCGAAGCTGCCGTGGCCGTCGCCGAGCAGGACGGCGATCTGGTTGGTTTCGCGGATCGCGGTGACGATGTCGACGTTGCCATCCCCATTCACGTCGCCCAGCGTCAGAGCGAAGGCACCTGCTCCGACGATGTAATTCGTCGCCGCGCTGAAACCACCACTCCCGTTACCGAAGAGCACAGATACCGTGCCGCTGGTGTTGTTTGCGGTAACGACGTCGAGCCTGCCGTCGCCGTTTAAATCCGCTGTGACGAGCGAGAAGGGGGGGCCGCCAACAGAATAGGTGGTCGGTGCGCCGAACCCGCCAGAACCGGCGTTGAGTAGAACAGCGATGTTGTTGTTACCGTAGTTCGCCGTGATAATGTCCGGCTTGCCGTCACCATTCACGTCGCGCACGACGGCATTGTAGGGCGAAGCGCCACTCGGGTAGTTGGTGGGGGCACCAAATCCGCCAGAGCCATTGCCGAGAAGGACCGAGACGTTGCCTCCGTAGACGTTTGGGACGATTAAATCGAGCTTCCCGTCGCCGTTGATGTCGACGACCGAGATCGACTCCGGGCCGTTGCCTACGGGGTAGAGCGTCGCCGGGCCAAACCCACCACTGCCATTGCCGAGGAAGATAGAAATACTGCCACCATCTTGGTTGGCGGCCAGAATGTCGAGCTTACCGTCATTGTTGATGTCGACGAGCGTAACCCGAGAAGGGTACTGCCCGCCCGTCTCGTAGGTGGTCGCGGCACCGAATGTGCCGTCACCATGACCAAATAGAATGGAGACAGTGCCTGGTGTCGTATAATTGGCAGCAACGACATCAAGCTTACTATCGCCGTTCAGGTCGGCCAGAACCGCCGTCAGTGGACTTGTACCTGCAGGGAATGTCGTAAACGCACTGAAGGAGATATTGCCGGTCGCACTGATGGTCGCGCCATTCAAGTCCAGGCTCGAGACTTGCAGATCGGGCGTATCGTCTCCGGATGCGACTGTATAGCTGAAGTGCAGGCCAGCTGCGTCATAGCGTGAATAGATCGCTGTCATGCCGTTGCTAAGCGAGAGCGTTGGAGGCAAATCGCCTACAAGGGCAACGCTGCTGACGGCCTGGGATGTCGCGAGGACCAGATCAATCGTATCACCCGCCTTAAGGGGGCTGCCGACGTTCGAATGTGCCGCGGTGATACCCGTGATGGAAAACGTCGACGACATTTGTGCCTCGCCCCCTCGGCCCTGAGCGTACGCGTTTATACGGACCGATGCCTCTCGCGCAGGGATTGTGGAGTCAATTGGTGAAAGCTCCCCCACATAGAGAGTGCGCGCCTGTGCTCTCAAAAGAGTTGAAGCATGTGCTGTGAGAGCCACACGGTAGGAGGCGAGGCGAGGCCTAACGAATAGATAAAGGCCCAAGCCAAGATTTCACTCGGTCTGCTCTGTTTCGACTGCGAAGGCTTTCCGACCGGCCCAAAAGCGTGGCCATTTGCGGCCAGGCCCATCCGGCGCGAGCTCCGCCTCCTCGACCCGATTGGATGGCCGCAGCTCTCAGCCGTGATCCGGTACCTGCGAGCCGGTGGTCGCTGCAAGGGAGGCGGCCGCCGGTACAGGTAGCGCGTCGCCATTTAGAGAGGGCTAACCCTCATCGAAGGAAAAACTGCCAAACCGCTCGTAGGCGGCGGATACCATTGACGGTATTGGCAAAAGGCGGTCATTCGTGACCGGAGCTGCGTAGCTGACGCAGTACGAGAGCGTCAAGTCGCGTGCTCATCAACCCGCACTACATATCGATTTGGATGTCTATGACCGATCACGCTGACACTTCAGTTTGTCGGGATCTGCTGCTGAGCGAGTTCAACGACGTGGTAGATCGGTCAGGCGATGGCTTGTCGAAACTTCCCGCCATAACCGCTGCGCAGTGCCGGGCGGCCCGAGCCTTTCTTGGTTGGTCGCAAAAACGTCTCGTCAAAGCGTCCGGTGTTGGTCTCTCGGCGATCGTTGCCTTCGAACACGGCGGAAGCCGTTGTGTTTCTCGGGAGACAGTAGCTGAGTTGAGGGGAGTCTTGGAGGAGGCTGGCCTCGATTTCATCTCGCTAAGCGGTGGGGTTGGTGTTCTTTTCCGCGAAGCCTAAGGTCCGGACACACACCTGATAACTACGTCAGGCTTCAGTTTGCTCGTCGGCAGCTTGGCGGATCTCAGTCAGAAAGTGGCGGCGGCGGTCGGGATCGTCGGCTGCTACGCCACAGCCCGCCGCTCGATCTCAGCCTTGAGACCATCGATGACGATGGGAAGATCCAAGGGCTATCCCTTGTCGCCTCTCTCGTGTGGTCGAGGCCACCCTACACCCGAATCGCCGGTCGGCGTGGGATGCGCACCCGGATCTTCGGTGGCGCGGGCTGCGGGGCCGACAGCGCGGCCGCGGGACGGCCCTCGACCTTGTGGGCGACGATGATGGCCTTCGCCACCTTCAGGCCGGTTTCGAGGTTCGTAACCGCCTCGGCCAGCCGGCAGTTCTCCTGTTTCAGCAGGGCGACCTCGACCCGCAGGGCGTCCGCTTCCTCTGCCGCGGCCTTCTGCCGAGCCCGGAATGCCGCCTGCTTCTTGCGGCCTGTCATCGCCATGCTGATGCTCCTCGGGTGGTAGCGGGGGCCGGTCAGTAACCGTCATCCGTTGCCGGATCCTGAAACGACTCACCCGTGAGAATGATGAGCGGCCAGCCCGGCTGGTGCCTGCCATCGGCCTCGTGCTCGGCGAGGAGCCGGGCCGCGGCCTCCGGGGTGCGAGCTTCGATGATCGTGCCCCGCATCGGCGTGGCCGGCTGGCGGGGCCGTTGCGCTCGCGCGACGGTGGCCATCTGCGCGCCGTTCATCCGCGGATGCATGCTCAGCGCGAGCGCTGACCGTAACGACCGTCGCCCTGGGCCTCGAAGTAGCGTCCGAAACCCACGCGGACGTCCATCTTCTTCTTGGGAGTGCCCGGTGTGAGAGGCTCCTTGTGCAGGGCTGCGCCCCGGATGGTCACGCCCCTGAGTTCCGGAAGGATCTCCGCCGGGGTCAGGGCGCCGCGCTCGGCGAGGATCTCGGCTATCTCCCGCATGACGCGGTCCCAGAATTCCTCGGCGCGGAAGCGGTCGAGTTGGTTCTCGATCTTCGACAGGCGGCCTTGGACGCGGCACGCTTCGGTCTCGGCCGTCTCGGCGCGGGCGGCGAGCGCGGCGTTCCCCGCCTGAAGACCTTCTAGCCTCCCTGCCCGACCATTCCGTGAGGAGACCGCTTGCGGGCGAAGAGCGGTCATTCCAGCGGCTGTGGCAGAGGGTCCGGAAGTGGCGCACAGCCGAACAAGCGGCATGCAAACCTCTGAGCCCTTCCGAACCACAAACCTTGTGGATTGGGAAGTCGGCTCCAGCCTGACGACAGTTTCCCGCAAGGGGTAGCTCCCGCACTCCTGAACCTCTAGTGGCGCGGCTACGTTCGGTGTCCTGCGAGAAAGGACGCGTCGAGAGGAAGGCCCATGGATCAGCCGAAGCCCAGAGAACTGGTCAGGATTGCTCGGGCAGGCGCGGGACGGCCGGGCTACGTCACGGTGAAGGGAGCTAGGGAGCACAATTTGCGCGACGTCGACGTGGAGCTGCCGCGTGACGCCCTCGTGGTGTTCACCGGCATCTCCGGCTCCGGCAAGTCCTCGCTCGCCTTCGGCACGCTCTACGCGGAGGCCCAGCGGCGCTACTTCGAGTCGGTCGCACCCTACGCGCGGCGGATGATTGATCAGGTTGGGGTGCCCGATGTCGATGCCATCGAGGGTCTTCCCCCCGCCGTCGCCCTCCAGCAACAGCGCGGCACACCCAGCGCCCGCTCCTCGGTCGGCAGCGTCACTACCCTGTCGAGCCTCGTGCGGATGATGTACTCGCGCGCCGGCACCTACCCGCCGGGCCAGCCGATGCTCTACGCGGAAGACTTCTCGCCCAACACGCCGCAGGGCGCTTGCCCGTCCTGCGGTGGGCTTGGGCGGGTCTACCAAGCGACGGAAGCGTCGATGGTGCCTGACCCCTCGCTGACGATCCGCGAGCGCGCCGTTGCGGCTTGGCCGCAAGCCTGGGGCGGCCAAAACCTGCGGGACATCCTGGTGAGCCGTGGCGTTGACGTCGACACGCCCTGGAAGGATCTGCCACGGGCGCTCCGGGACTGGATCCTATTCACGGACGACCAGCCGCAGGAGCCGGTCTATGCCGGGCTCTCCCCGGAGCAGACGCGGCTCGCCCGCCAGCGTCGCCTGGAGCCAAGCTACATGGGCACATTCACGAGCGCCCGCCGCCATGTGCTCGGCACCTTCACCAACTCGCAGAGCGCCCTCATGCGCCGCCGCGCCGCGAGCTACCTCTTGAGCGAGGACTGCCCCGCCTGCCAAGGTAAGCGCCTGAAGCCTGAGGCGCTCTCGGTCACCTTCGCTGGCCTCGATATCGGAGAATTGTCGCGCATGCCGCTCTCCGAACTCGCCGAGGCGATGCGGCCGGCGGCCGAGGACAGGCTGCCCGACGACTACCTTGCCACCGGTGCTGCTCAAGAATCCCTCGACCGCGAAGCGGGCCAACGGGATCGCGCCCGGCGCGCTGCCTCTGGGGCGTCGGCCCATGCGGGTGCGCCGGACGTGCGCGTGACACCGAACCTCTCTATCGAGAAGCGCCTCGCCGCCCAGCGCCTCGCCGCTGACCTCGTCGACCGGATCGGGACGCTCACGGAGCTTGGCCTCGGCTACCTGTCGCTTGATCGAGTCACCACGACCTTGTCGTCGGGCGAGCTGCAGCGCCTGCGTCTCGCCACGCAGCTCCGTTCGCAGCTCTTCGGCGTGGCCTACGTGCTCGACGAGCCTACGGCCGGGCTGCACCCCGCCGACGGTGATGCGATGCACGAGGCGCTCGCCGGGCTGCTCGCCTCGGGCAATTCGCTGTTTGTCGTCGAGCACGACATCGGCACGATGCGCCGCGCCGATTGGCTGGTCGATGTCGGCCCGGCGGCGGGCGAGCACGGGGGTACCGTGCTCTACAGTGGCCCGCCGGAGGGTTTGCGCGCGGTGGAGGCGTCGCGCACGCGCCTCCACCTGTTCGGGTTGGTCGAACCGCCGCGGCGTCCACGGCGCGAGCCTTCGGGATGGCTGCGCCTGGAGGGCATTGTTCGCAACAATCTGCGCGATGTCTCGGCCTCGTTCCCGCTTGGATGTCTCACCGCCGTGACCGGCATCTCCGGCTCCGGCAAGTCGAGCCTCGTCAGCCAAGCCCTGCTGGAACTCGTCGGCGACCGCCTCGGACGGCCTATCGACACCGACGACGAGCCGGAGGATCCACTCGACGACGTGCCGGGCCCGACCGAGGGCCGCATCGTCGGCGGCATGGAAGGTGTCCGGCGTCTGGTCAAGGTCGATCAGAAGCCGATCGGGCGCACGCCCCGCTCGAATCTTGCGACCTATACCGGCCTGTTCGACGCCGTCCGCAAGCTGTTCGCCGCCACGCCCGAGGCGCGCAGGCACCGCTACGACGCCGGCCGCTTCTCCTTCAACGTCGCCAAGGGCCGCTGCCCGGCCTGCGAGGGCGAGGGGTTCGTCAGCGTCGAACTCTTGTTCATGCCGAGCGTCTACGCCCCCTGCCCAACCTGCCACGGTTCCCGCTACGCGCCGGAGACGCTGGAGGTCACATGGAACGGGCTGACTATCGCGGACGTGCTCGGGCTGACCGTCGAGCGCGCCTGCGAGGCCTTCGCTGACGAGCCGTCCGTGCTGCGGCCGCTGGTCGTGCTGCGGGATCTGGGCCTCGGCTACCTGCGCCTGGGCCAGCCGGCGACTGAACTCTCCGGCGGCGAGGCCCAGCGCATCAAGCTCGCGACCGAGTTGCAGAGGGGGCAGCGCGGGGGCACGCTCTACGTCCTCGACGAGCCGACGACCGGGTTGCACTCGACCGACGTGGATCGCCTCATGCTCCAGCTCAACGGCTTGGTCGATGCGGGCAATGCGGTGGTCATGGTCGAGCACGACATGCGCGTCGTCGCAGCGGCCGATCACGTCATTGATGTGGGGCCCGGCGCTGGAAACTTGGGTGGCACCGTGGTGGCGGCCGGCCGCCCCGAGGTGGTGGCCGAGGCGTGGGCGAGCCGCACGGCATCGTATCTGCGGGAAGAGCTTGATGCCTACGAAGGCAAAGGCTCGCTGCCGCAGCATCCCTGATGACCCTGAGCGGACTCTAGAGCTGCATCCGATGAAAGTCCGTTTGGGGTGGGTAGTCACCCTCGGCTCTCTGCCCGAAAGCGGACCTTCCGCTTCGCACCCATTTTGGTCGTTTGTCATCGCACTCTTGAAAGCTGGAAGCTGCCCTTTACAGCGATGTAATCGAAGGCCGACTCTCTCGGAGAACGCTCGTCCGCTGCATATTGCGTTAACGTCTGCAAATCGAAGAAGCGCCCCTCGCAGCATCGCGGAATCAAGCCAACCGGCTCCGGACGACGCCGTCAGGCGCATGGTGCTGAAATTCTCCGCGCCCAAACTCTGAATTCAGAATTGAGATTAGGGTCTACCGTTCATTTCTATAAATATATTTTGAAATAGCTCGTACTCGGTCTGGAGCGGGCCCCGACGGCCATTGGGCTTGTCGAACATATTCGGTGGTGAATGCGGATGCGCATGGCACGCGGCCCTGAAATTCTGGTATCGCGCCGCGGCATTCGGATAGCCCGGCCCAAAGTCCAGCCCCGCAGCCCGGGCTTCAAACTCGACCCGGCTCCAAACATTGAAGAACAGTGCGATCACCGACACCGAAACGGCACGGGCGGCCTCATACTCCGACGTGTAAACCGCATTTGGCGCGCTGCCGGCCTGTGATATTGCCTCGAACATGCTTTCGAGGCTGCCTTTGCGCCACTTGCTTTCTTGCTCGCGGTACCAGAGACCAAGCATAATCATGTCCGCAATCGGCCCCTGACCGGTGACCGGTAGTTCCTCAGTAAAGACGGTTGGTGGAATATATAAGTAATCGAGGACCCATCTCGCGGCGATTTGGTCGGCTTCTAATTCCATGTGCTCCCTTGATTTGCGGCGACGCAGCGGGTTCCACGACGGGCGGTGGTGCAGGATATGGGCGAGCTCATGGGCGATGACGAAGCAGGCGAGTGAAATGAGCTTGAGAAAGAAATGCGGAGCGGTTTGGCGGGTGGTGCGCTCGCCCATGTCCCGCTGCGTTCGTTCCAGGCAACACTGCCTTAGCCTTTCATCCTCCCGCCAAACACCAGACTCGCTTCGAACAAAGCTTCTCGCCGAGCGGGTGACAAGGCTCTTGATCTCCTCGTTCGTCAGGGTCGGCCCGTGAAGGATGCTGCCGTCAAAAGCATGGAGCGCCTCATAACCACTGTGGAGCTCGGAAATGTCGCGAAAAAGCGACATAACACCCCGGCGAATGGTGATTATCCCACTTCTCAGCTCCGTGTTGGCATAGTATCCGGGCGTGTTCTCAAAAACGAGTCTGAAGGATTTAGGCGGGCGAATGGAGTTATCCGCATGGCGAGAGGTTGACATCAACCTTTCAAGTGCACTGTCGAAGAGCGGCGCGGGGTTCTCGGAAATTGCATCGATGAACGCGGGCATACACACGATATCCTCAGAGGCCGCCAGTGCCAGAGCTTCATAGTTTTTACGCGCTTCTGGGCTTGTCATCTTCCCGCGTTTCCAGCGCAGCTTTCCGTGCTTTCGAAAGTTCCTCACGGGCGACGCGAAGCGCCTCCTGCGTGTCGGACAGGGTCTGGTCGGCTGTATTCTTGCCAGCTATATAAATATTGAACGTCCTGGCTGCATTATTTTCGGTCAGCCAAACACCTACCAACCCGCCCGTGAGGAGTTCAGCCGCCGTGCGGGCTAGACCCGCAAGTTCAGCGTAATCATTGTGCGAAAGAAACCACCACAACAGAGCAAGCACAACTATCGCTAAAAAAGCTATGATGATCCGGCCATACAGGGCGACAAACTTGCCCTCTGGCTGCCTCTGGCCCGGAACAGGGGTGAACCCCATGGCTTCCTGTTTTTTAAAAAACAGCATGGTTCCCACCTCTGCGGACAGCCACACTCATCTATCCTACACTAAATTCAGGGACGATTCACGCGCTTTGCGCAATGAACCGCGCCGGGTTTGCCGAAGGCTCAAACCCGTGAGAAGGATGGAGTATTAAGCGTGTTGATCTCGGTGGAGATCGGTGGTGCGGATCGGGGATCTGAACGGCCGCTTTCGCAAGGCGACATCCACGACCTGCCCTTTCGCATTCGCCCAATCTTTGGTCGGTTAAGGTCAACCAGCCTGCTCGTGAGCGGACCTTCTGAGCTTCCGAGAAGGGTCGCAAGCAGCGGTTCAGGCCCTGCGAGCCCGATGTCAGCTTTTGCTGCAACGGGCCGCCATTTGAGGCTAGGCTCAATGGTCTCGACGGGCTCCTCGTGACGCGCTCCTCAACCCAGGAGCTTGTCATGCCAGAAATCGCGACTATCCCCACCAGCGCTCGTGTTCCCTGGAACCGTGGCCGTATCGTCGGACCCAAACCACCTCTGAAGCCGAAGCACATCTGGGCCCTGCGTACCCGCCTGCAACTCGCCAATCTCGCGCGTGACCTCGCCCTCTTCAACCTCGCGGTCGACAGCAAGCTGCGCGGGTGTGATCTCGTCCGCCTGCGCGTGAGCGACGTTCACCTCGGCGATGCGGTTCGGCTGCGAACGACAGTCTGCCAGCAGAAGACCGGCAGGGCGGTTCCGTTCGAAATCACCGAACCGACGCGGGAGGCACTCGCGGCTTGGCTGACCGCGCGCAGCGTGAAAGCGGGTGACTGGCTGTTTCCAAGCCGCAGCCGAAGCGGGCAGCACCTCACGACGCGGCAGTACAGTCGGCTGGTCGGCCGCTGGGTCGCCTTGATCGGCTTGGACCCGTCGGCCTTTGGCACCCACAGCCTGCGGCGCACGAAGGTCGCACTGGTCTACAAGCGAACCGGAAACATCCGAGCCTGCCAGTTGCTGCTCGGCCATACCAAGCTGGAGAGCACGGTGCGCTACCTCGGCATCGAAGTCGATGATGCGCTGATCCTGTCGGAGCAGACCGAGATCTAACGTCGGGCGCCGCGGTCGAAGTGGCCGCGGCGTGTCGGTATATGGGCTCGCTCTCCAGGGTTCCAAATGACCCCAAGCGGACATTCGAACCGCTGCCGCCGAAGGTCCGAATGGAGTGCAGGCTGTGTGAAAACTCAGTCGCGCCCTAAAATTGTAGAACAATCTTCTTCGATGCAACCATGCGTGCATCCTGGGTGGCGGCACAAATCCCGTCAGGATGCCTATACCGGTGCTGCTCAAGGTGTGTGAGGGAAGATCCTTCTACAGCCTCTGCGTTTTCACACACCCTCGGTGGCAAACGGACCCTGGCCCCTCGCCCCGAAGCGGACGTTCCGCAGCCGAGCCGACCCAGTCGTTCAGGTGCCCCGACGCGATGCCCGGGAACGGACATTTCGAGCCCGGCATAACCCGTCCTGACCAAGGCCTTCGTCATAGAGGCGCTCGGGAGTCGGACCGGGGAGTTGATCGCGTCGACCTAACAATGGAACGGTGACCTTGGGGTCCTGGTCACCGCCCTCGAACGGACGGCCTGGAGAACCTGAAACTTATCATCAACCTATCCCGTAGCGATGCGTGACGACGGATCGTTCCCGTGCTCGAAGCCTTTGGCTTCCGTGCGCGATGAGTATTGTTAAAATATTATACTGTAAAACATTGATATGCTTTTTTTGGAACCATCGTAGAAGGATTTTGTTGCCGTTGGGGTAGAATAAGACATTCGCCTCTACAGGAGATACTTCATGAAGAAATTTACGCTTGCCCTGACCGCGTTGACCGCCCTGGGCGGCATCGCCCTAGCTGCCGGTTCGGCCACGGCCGCACCGATGTCCGTCAACGGCCTTCAGTCCGAGAGCGGCGTCACCCAGGTCCGCATGATGCAGGGCGACCGGATGATGATGAAGAAGCGCATGATGCGGAAGCAGATGATGAAGCGTCGCATGATGAAGAAGCGGATGATGAACCGCGGCATGTGATTCCACGCGTCCGACAAATCCGGAGGTCCCGATCCAGGGGCCTCCACCCCGGCAGCTACGACTTCGAGGAAGCCCGTTTGGCGCGTACCTACCTCACCCGCTCCGCTCCCGAGACCGGTGAGGTTGAGCGTCGCCGATGGATGTTCCGGCATCCCGTCATCATCCGCATCACGCACTGGATCAACGCGATCTGCCTCCTCGTGCTGCTTATGAGCGGCCTGCAAATCTTCAACGCCCACCCGGCCCTGTACTGGGGCAAGGTCTCGACCTTCGACACGCCGCTGATGGCAATGTCTTCCACCGAGGACGATCCGCCCAAGGGCATGACGACGGTCCTGGGTCGCAACTTCGACACGACGGGCTGGCTCGGTTCCTCGGCCGGCTCCGACGGCGAAGCCGTCGACCGCGGCTTCCCGGCCTGGGCGACCCTGCCGAGCGACCAGGACCTCACCGGCGGCCGAAGCTGGCACTTCTTCTTCGCCTGGACCTTCGTCCTGAACGGCCTCGCCTACCTGATCTATGGGCTGGTCAGCGGGCAGCTTCGGTTCCGGGTCATCCCGTCGCGCGATCAGATCCGGCAGTTCGGCGCGTCGATCCGAGAACACCTGACGCTACGGTTCCCGCAGGGCGACGAGGCCAAGCGCTACAACGTCATCCAGAAGCTAGCCTACCTCGTGGTGCTGCTCGTGCTCCTGCCGGTGCAGGTTCTGGCCGGTCTCGCGATGTCGCCGGCGATGAACGCGGCCTTCCCATTCCTGCTGACGCTGTTCGACGGGCGGCAATCGGCCCGGACGGTCCACTTCGTCCTGGCGGCGCTGCTCGTCCTATTCGTCATCGTGCATGTCGTCCTCGTGCTGCTCTCGGGCTTCTGGAACAACATGCGCGGCATGCTCACCGGCTGGTTCGTGATCGAGCGCAGGGTCGAGCCGCTACCAAGCCAGGGATCGACGGGAAAAACAGCATGAAGGGGCCACCCAGCCGACGGAGCCTCATCCTCGGCGCCGCCGCGGCGGCAGGCTCGGCGCTGCTGAGCGGCTGCGATCGGCTCGGCAACGCTGAGTGGTTCAGGCGCACTCTGAAGACGGGCGAGGACGCCAACATGTTCGTCCAGCGCCTCCTGCTGACCGAGGCGAAGCTGGCGCCGGAATATGCCGAGTCCGATATCTCGCCGTGGTTCAAGCCGAACGGCACCGAGGACCCACCGGACCGCACCTACAAAGCGTTGGCCAAGCGCAAGTTCGCCGATTACCGCCTGGAGGTTGGCGGTCTCGTCGAGACACCGCTCAATCTCTCACTCGCCGAATTACGCAAGTTGCCGGTCCGCGCCCAGATCACTCGGCACGACTGTGTTGAGGGCTGGAGCTGCATTGGCAAGTGGACCGGAGTGCCGCTCTCTGAACTCCTCAATCGGGCCCGCTTGAAGCCAGAGGCGCGCTTCATCGTGTTCCATTGCGCCGACACCATGGACCAGGGGCAGGACGCGGGCGGCGAAGAGGCCGAGGACGGAGGGGAGCCGGCCGGCAATGCTAACCCAAGCATGACGAAGCAATCGGGCGCCGGCGAGAGCAAGCGGGACGCGGGCGGGCAGCAAGCCTTCGAGGACAGCGCCGCCGAAGGTGGTTCGCCGGTGCGGTTCTACGAGAGTATCGACCTTGTAGATGCCTTCCACCCGCAAACCATTCTTGCCTACGACATGAACGGGCAGGCTCTGCCGGTCTCCAACGGAGCGCCACTGCGCCTGCGCCTGGAACGCAACCTCGGCTACAAGCAAGCCAAGTATGTGATGCGGATCGAGGTGGTTGAGAGCTTCGCCCATATCGGCCAGGGCAATGGAGGATACTGGGAAGACCAGGGCTATGCTTGGTATGCTGGGATTTGAGCCCGTGACAGTTCTATTAGTCTCAATTTACTGGGCTCGCAAGGTTGATCTGAATTGAAAATGCATTCTGTGTCGCCGCAAAAAGATAAACGTCACGCAGCCAATTTGCCTCACATCGGCGCGGCTTCCCCCACGCTGCAATATAACATGCGTTAAAATGGCGAGTAACTTCGGCGCCCCCTTGCTCTGACATGGAGTTTTCTTGCAACGGCATGGAATTTAACGCCGTTTGACGGGAACCGTACGAAAGCGTGGCGCTTTTCTTACTGCCAAGGTTGGTGGCGGCTCGTCACTGAGGCAGGGAAGCGCAATGTCACAACACTCGAAACTACAGAACAGCAGGAAGGCGACATCTGCGCCGCGTCGGGCGTTCCTGAAGGGAGCTGGGGTCTTAATGGCCTCGGCTTCATTTTTGGAATTGAACCTCGGCAAGGCGTTCGCCCAGCGCGGCGCCTCGCTTGCCGGCGGCGCCCTTGATCTCGGCCGCGGCGACTTCGCTGTCCTCAACTATGCCTACGCACTGGAGCAGCTGGAAGCCGCCTTCTACACACAGGTGCTGCAGCAGCCCTATCGCGGCTTCAACGCCCGCGACGAGCAGATCCTGACCGGCATCCAGCAACACGAAGTGGCCCACCGCGAGTTCTTCCGTTCGGCGCTCGGCGGCAACGCGATCCCGGATCTGCAGGTCGATTTCCAGCGGGTCAATTTCAGCAGCCGGCAGAGCGTGCTGACCACCGCCAGGACTTTCGAGGATCTCGGCGTCGCCGCCTACAACGGGGCTGGTCAGCTCCTGAGCAACCCAGACTTTCTCGCCAAAGCTGGCTCTATCGTGTCTGTTGAGGCGCGCCACGCCGCCACAATCCGAGACCTGCTCAACCCATTCAGCCCTGCCTTCGCCGGCAACGACGTCGTGGATGCCTCCGGCCTCGACGGCGCGCTGCTGCCCTCGCAGGTGTTGCCGAAGGCCACTCCATTCGTCGTCACCCCGGTCAGTGCGAGCCAGCTGCCATGAACGGCCTGCCTGCACCTGCTCTCCCTGCCAAGGATGATGACATGACCACACAGCCCACGCTTCTCGACACTCTCGATCCTGATCTCACCGCACGGTTGACCTCACGACGCGGGCTGTTCAGCCGCGCAGCCGGCTCACTCGGTGCTCTGGCCACCGCACCGACGGTCTTGGCCGTCGCCTCGACCGAAGCGTTCGCCCAGGGCTTGCCCGGGCAGGTGGTGGATGTTCTCCGTTTCGCGCTGACCCTCGAATACCTGGAAGCGGAATTTTACCAGACCGCGCTCGCCTCGCGTGGCCTGATCCCGGGCCGGTACAGGCCCGTGTTCCAGCAGATCGCTAAGCACGAAGTGGCCCACGTGCGGTTGTTGCAGGGCGCACTCGGCACGGCCGCAATCCCGAAGCCGACATTCGACTTCACGGCTCGCGGCAAGTACCAAGACGTTTTCGAGAGCTTCGATACCTTCACCACGCTGTCGAGCACGTTCGAGGATCTTGGCGTGGCAGCTTACAAAGGACAGGCTGGCAACCTGCAGGGAACGCCTGTGCTGACGACCGCGCTGCAAATTCATTCGGTCGAAGCGCGCCACGCTGCTGAGGTGCGGCGGGTTCGTGGGTTCATCGGATGGGATGGAGCTTTTGATGCTCCGCAGACCAAGGCCCAGGTCTTGGCCGCTGCAATGCCGTTCATCGCAGGCGGCGTCTAAGTCGTTCGGCATTCAGAGCTGGGGTGCCGTGAGCACCCCAGCCATGCAGGCATCAGATCCCACGGTTGCCGCCGGCTCGCGGGCGTTTCGCGCCACCTGCTGAGTGAGCAAGCCTGTCCGCACTTCGATAGACGAGGCGAGGATGATGATAGGCTGCACGGAAGCGCTGTCGCTGGGAGCGCTGGGCACACGGCTAGACCCAGGCGCGCAGGGCTAGCTAACCTGCCAGCAACCGGACTTTCCGAAGGCCCGAGAAGGGTCGGGAGAAGCGGTCCAGGCCCGCCGACGCCAATGTCGGCTTTCGCTGCTTAGAGCCGTCATTCGACATTGGGCTCAGAGGCAGCATCGGGTTCCTCATGACGAGCTCCTCAACCCAGGAGCTTGTCATGCCCGAAGTCGTTACCGTTCCCACCAGCACACGTGTTCCCTGGAACCGCGGCCGTATCGTCAGACCCAAACCGCCGCTGAAGCCGAAGCACATCTGGGCCCTGCGCACGCGCCTCCAGCTCGCAAACCGCACGCGAGATCTTGCCCTGTTCAACCTTGCCGTCGACAGCAAGCTGCGCGGGTGTGATCTCGTCGGCCTGCGCGTGAGCGACATCCACCTGGGCGACGCCGTGCGTCCCCGAGCGACCGTCTGCCAGCGTAAAACCGGCAGGCCGGTTCCGTTCGAGATCACCGAGCCGACGCGCGAAGCTCTCACGGCTTGGCTGACCGAGCGCAGGTTGAAAGCCGGCGACTGGCTGTTTCCAAGCCGTAGTCGACTCGGAGACCATCTAACGACGCGGCACTACAGTCGGCTGGTCGACCGCTGGGTTGCCCTGATCGGCCTGGACCCCTCGGCGTTCGGCACGCACAGCCTGCGCCGTACGAAGGTCGCGCTGGTCTACAAGCGAACCGGCAATATCCGAGCCTGCCAGCTGCTCCTTGGCCATACCAAGCTGGAGAGCACGGTTCGCTACCTCGGCATTGAGGTTGACGACGCGCTTATCCTCTCAGAGCAGACCGAAATCTGAACCGGACGCCGCGGTCGAAATGGCCGCGGCGTGCCAGCAGGATCGTCGCCCCCAGGGTGCCGAATGACCCCTTGCGGACATTCGAGATGCGGCCGTCGAAGGTCCGGATGGGGTGGGGGAACGGACCCTGCCCCTCTATCCGGAAGCGGCCCTTCCATCAGCTTCACGTCACGGTTTATAGCCGCTTGATAAACTTGCATTTTCCGCCCTGTGACCAGGGGCCTTGCACCCGTTCCGCGACGCAGAATGCGTCGACCGCGCGGGTCACGCCGGGGAAGCGACCGCCCAGGCTGTCGTAATCGTCGGCGATGAGGAGGCCGCCGGGGCGCAGGACCGGCCACCATGCCCGGAGATCCGCCGCCACGGAAGCCTCCTCGTGGCCGGCGTCGAGATGGATGACGTCGGCGGTGAGGCCGCGCAGGCGCATCAGTTCGGCGGCATTCACCGAGTCCAGCGGAAGGGGCACGACCCGGTCAGCCAGCCCTTCCCGCAACACGTTGGCCAGGAAGGTGCGGTACAGGCTGGGATACCCGTTCTCCATGGCGAGTTCGCCGAACAGAGTCGCATCGGCCCAGTGGTCGACGGCCCCGAGCCAAGTATCCACCGCGATGACGATCCCCTCGACGCCGTGCGCCTCCAGGCTCCGGGCCAGGTGCAGGGTGCTGGCCCCCTTCCAGGCGCCGATCTCCACGATCACGCCGGGGCGGAACTCTGTGACAGCCTCGTCGAGGAAGGGATGAAGGCTGCGCCAGCCCTGGAGATCGGGGGGGCGCAAGCTGTCGGGCGGGTTCGTGAACGGATCTCGGCCATGCCAGAGCGCGTCGATGATGGCGCGGCGGTTCGTCGGGAGGTGGCTCATCGGAGGGCGACTCGCGATAGAAGATGCGCACGCCCGGGATCGGGCGCGCGTCGGGCATTCAGCCCTAGGCGGCCCGCCGCGCCAGCCCGTAGAGGGCTTCGCAGCGCGCGAGCCAGAGATCGCGTGTGAAGAGGCGCAGCACGCGTGCGTGCGGGATTGTCCGGGGAATCGCGAGGGCGTCGCCGATCGCCCGGACCAGGGCGGGGGCGTCGTCGGGCGGGACCAGATGGCCGGCCTCGCCGACGATCTCGGCGGCCGCCCCCATGGCGAGACCCGCCACCGGCACCCCGCAGGCCATGGCCTCGATGGCCACGAAGCCGAAGGGCTCGTCCCAGCAGGGCGTGAACAGAAAAACCGATGCGCGGCCGATCTCGCCCGCAAGGGCCTCGCCGGAGAGATGGCCGCCGTAGCGGATCGATCCACCGAGCTGCGGGGCAATCCGCGCCTCCCAATAATCCCGCTCCTCGATCGGGCCGAACAGGGTGAGGGGGATGCCGGTGCGCTGCGCCGCCGCGACGGCGAGATGCGTGCCCTTGATGGGTGTGATCCGCCCCGACCAAACGGCGCTGCCGTCTCCCCGATCCTGGAAGGGCCAGACTGCGGGATCGACGCCGTTGTGGAGCACGGACACCCCCGACGGAGCGCCCTCGGGCCACCAGATCTGGCGCTGGGACTGCGAGGTCACGGTGATCTGGTGTCCGGGCACGAGGCTGTCCGTCACGAACCAGCGCAGGGCGTCGTAGGGCGGGACGTGCAGCGACGTGACGGTGGGCATCTCCGCGAGACGCCGGTGCTCCAACGGCAGGCGGCTCAACGCATTGTTGTGCAGTACGTCGAAGCCGCCGGCCGCGATCCGGTCGCAGGCGGCGGCGTATCCGGCATCCACATGGGCGACGAGGCCGGCATCGCCTCGGTGTTCAAGCCCGGGGAAGCTGCGCTCGTGGTGGAGCGGGATCACGGGGTCGATGGAAAAGCGCGGGTCGCTGTCCCCGGCGGCGAACAGAACGACGTCGTGCCCCCGCGCGATCAACCCGTCGGCCAGCGCCCAGCAATAAGCCTCCATGCCGCCTGCGAAGGGCCGCGCCACCGGATGGCGCAGATGCGCGAGGAGCGCGATCCTCACGCGGTCGCCGCGGTGCCCCGCGCCTCGAGGAAGCGGATGACGGAGGCCGAATTGCTGTAGGGCTGGTGGCTCTGCTGGCCCGTCAGCGTGAAGTCGCCGGCCTCGGGGCGGCGCAGGATGCGAATGGGCCGGTTAGGGGTGTCGTCGATCAGCCCCATGACCTTGAAGGCGTAGAGCCAGTGGCCCATCGTCCGGTAGCCCCACTTGGCCTCGAACAGTTCGGCGTTGCGCACGACGCTGTCGAGGTGGTGGACCGGCGGCATGTGGTGGGGGTGGTACTGGTGATAGGCCAGTCCGCCCTTCATCCAGGCGATGGGAATGCCGGCTTGGTCGAGGACCTTGCCGAAATCCGTGTCCTCGCCGCCGTAGCCGGTATAGCGCTCGTCGAAGCCGCCGCAGCCTAAGAAGGTGTCGCGCCGGATGGCGAAGTTCAGGGACCAGAAGCACCGGTAATCCGGGCAGATCTCCAGACCGGAGGCCGGGGGGCCCCGGCGGTCGGAATGGCGCTCCGCCAAGGCCGCGAAGCCCTCGTAGGTCCAGTCGCCGGCGGTGGCGCGCTCGGGCAGGTGGAGGACCTCTCCCATCAGCAGGCCGTCGAGTTCGGCGAGGCCGCGCGCGTAATCGGTCACGAGGCCGGGGGCCGGGATGCAGTCGACGTCGAGGAAAACGACGGCGTCGCCACCGGCCACCGCCACCCCTCGGTTCCGCGCCGACGCCAGCGGCAATTCGGCGCCAGGCACCAGGATCTGACGGACCGGGAAGGCAACCTCGGGCAGGTCGTAGGGGGCGTCCTGCATCACCGCCACGATGAACTCAGTGGGGACTTGCGTCTGGCGCTCCAGGCCGAGGAGCACGTTGCGCAGGTGCGCCGGCCGTCCCTTGGCCAGGGTCACGACGGAAACGGTGGACATGGGGCGGTCTGGCTCCGGGGGGGGCGAGCGAGGAGAATGCGGGTGGTCAGCCGGTGGCAACGACCGTGCGGGCGGCGGGCTCCACCGCGCCGTGCCAGAGTTCGTCGGTCAGGTCCTCGAGCCAGCCGGCGGCGCGGGCCGCCGCATCCGGCGCGTAGAGGCTCCGCAGCGGGGCTGCGTCGAGGGCGCGGGCCCGGGCGAGGAGGTCGCGCCAGCCCTGGAGATCGCCCGGCCAGACCGGGGCCTGGACGGCGGCCCCGAGCCGGACCAGGGCCTCGGCCTTGCGGGTCTGCTCGCCGAAATAGCGCCATTCGGGCATCACGATCAGGCGCCCGCCGACGCGGGCGACCTCATGGACGGTGTTGTCGCCGGCGGAGGCCACCACGATGTCGGCGGCGGCGAGGTAGTCGGTCACCGAGGGCACCCAGCCGAGTTCGCGCAGGTTCGAGAAGTCGGTCTCGTGACCCTCGCGGTGGGTCGGCCCCAGGGTCAGCCACAGCGCCTCGGGCGCGGCCCGGGCGGCCACCGTGAGTGGCGCGTAGGGCGTACCGCTGCCCCCGCCTCCGGTCACCGCCACGACGATCTCGCGGTCCGGGTCGAGGCCGAGCCTTTCGCGGGCCTCGGCCCGATCCGGCACCCGGTCGACGCTGGTGCAAAGGCCGCCGCTGTAGAAGGTCTTAGCCTGCAGCGCGGCTGGGTAATCGTCCTGCTCCATGCGCGCGTCGAAGGGGGCGAGCATGCCGACGCAGGCCTCGTAGGCGCCCACATGGCCGATGTCGGTGCGGTCGCCATGCATCCGAATCTGCACCGCCGGCACGCTGGCGATGCGTGACAGCAGCGCGATCTCCGCCGAAACGTCCACGACGAAGAGGCCGACCTCGCGCTCGTCGAGATGGTCGAGGATGCGCCGCATGGTCCGGCGCATCGCGGTCAGGCCCAGCGGCACGCAGTGCATGACCTGCGGGGTCGGCTCCGTGTAGAGGCGCGGCGTCGGCACCCCGGCGCCGATCATGTTCGGCAGCGGCACGATCTCGATGTCGCGGGAGAACCCGTCGAACAGCTGCGGGCCGGCGGTGAGTACGGAGACGGGCCGGTCCTTGGCGAACTCGGCCGCCACCGCCATCGTGCGGTTGGCGTGGCCGCGTCCCTGGTGATGGACGAAGAACGCGATAGGTTTCTTCATGGCTCTCGGGTTCGCGATCCGTCAGGAGAACAGGGCGTCGAGCCGCAGGGCGGCGGCGATCTCGGGGCCGGCCGGCCGGCGCAGGATACGGATCGCGGGAGCGTCGTCGTCCCAATCGATCAGCCCGGCGGCCCGGAACTGGCCGAGCCAGTAGCTCATGCACCAGCGCCCGTGCCTGTCCCGAAAGCGGGCGGCGTTGGCCAGGATGGCGTCGAAGTGCTGCAGCGGCGGCACGTGGACGGGATGGTGCTGGTGGTAGGCGCGGGCGTTCCCGACCCAGTAGGTCGTCAGCCCCGAGGCGGCGAGGCGCGCGGCGAGGTCCGTCTCCTCGCCGCCATAGCCGCGATAGGCCTCGTCCATGCCACCGACGGCGCGCCAGGACCGGGCCGGCAGCGCGAAGGACAGCCCCCAGAGCTGGCCGGGATCGGCCTCCCGGCGCAAGGCCTCCGGCGGGATCGCGGGGCGGGCCGGATGGGTATGGCCGAGCCGCGCGAGGGCCGCTTCGTCGGCGGCCTCCTCCGCCGTCAGCCCCGGCGGCAGGTACAGCACTTCGCCGAGGAACAGGCCGTCGGTCTCCATCGCCGCGCGCCGATAGGCCCCCACGAGGGTGGGCGACGGGATGCAGTCGACGTCGAGGAAGGTCAAGAGATCGCCCGTGGCGGCCTCGGCCGCGCGGTTGCGGGCGGCCGCGAGGGGCATCGGCTCCCCCGCCACGTGGCAGTGGCGCACCGGACAGCCGGGGTCCGGCAGGTCGGGCGCGCGGTCCGGCTGCATCCAGGCGATGATCAGTTCGCGCGGGTGCACGGACTGGCGCGCCAGCCCGGCCATGAGGTTGCGCAGGCGGTCGGCCCGGCCGCGCACCAGGGTGAGGACGCTCACGCGAGGCCCGGAGGACGACCCGGCGGACGGATCAACTGGCATCGGCCAGCATCCGGCGGAAATGGCCGACGCCCTCAATGATGCCGCGGGCGTGCGAGGCCCGGGCCACGTAGGAGTGCTGCAGGGCGGCGTTGCTGGCGAGATCATCGGAGAAATTGGCCACGATGATCGCCTGCGTCTGGGCGCGCAGCATCTCGACGTCGTTGCCCGAATCGCCGGCCACGAACACGGCCCGCTCGGGCAGGCCGTAGAGGGCCCGGACATGACCCACCGCCGTGCCCTTCGAGGCCGTCTCCGGCAGCACGTCGAGGTAGAGCCCGTGGCTGTGGATCACGTTGGCAGAGAGTCCCGCCCGCGCGAGGGCCACGCGAACTCGCTGGGCGGTCGCCGCATCCGCGAAATAGCTCAGCTTGTGTCCGCGATGCTCCAGGGGTCCCTGGGGCACGAGGCCATCGAGATCGGACAGGGCGGTACGCACGCCAGCCCGGTCCCAGCCGGCCGAGACGATGGCGCGCCAAGCCGCATCCGCCGTGTAGGTCACGCCGTTGGGGTCGAGGTGGTAGATCTCCGATCCTACCGAGGTGATCATTACCTGCGGACGCGGGCTGGCCTGCTGCTCCAGGATCGCCATGGCGCTGTGGAAGGAGCGGCCGGTGGCGACCCCGAAGGCGAGACGCGCCTGACGGCTGCGCCAGCGTCGGAAGGTGCCGAGCGCCGCCTCGCAGCCCACCAGCGTGTTGTCGATGTCACAGACGAGGAGTTGGCGCGGCGCCGCCAGGGGCGGCTCAGGAGTCAGCAGCGCCCGCAACAGGGCGTGGTAGCGCGCGGCGTGCCGGTCCCAGTCATAGGCGGCGGCGGCGCGGGCGCCCCCCGCCACGCAGCGGGCATAGAGGTCGGGATCGTCCAGGATGCGCAGGCACGCCGCAGCGATGGCATCGGGATTGCGCGGATCGACGAGGAGCCCGTTGCCGCAGGTCTCCACGATGTCGTTGGGGCCGCCGCTGTCGGTGGCGACCAGCGGCAGCCCGGCAGCGGAGGCCTCGAGGAGGGTCAACCCGAAGGGCTCGTTGAGAGCTGGATTGACGAAGAGGCCGCCCCGCGCGCGCGCGTATGCGTAGAGCGCCGGCACGTCCTCCAGGCCATGGGTCTTGGGGTAGGCCACGCGCCCGTAGAGGTCGTAGCGGTCGATCAGCACCAGGATCTCGCGCATGGTGGCGGCCATGTCGCCGTCGAGGGCGTCGATGTCGTCGCGGGTTCCGGCCACCAGCACCAGGTTGGCGCACGCTTGCAGGGTTGGGCTCTCCCCGTAGGCCCGCACCAGGGCGCCGAGATTCTTGCGTGCCACCGGTCGGGCGAGGGCCAGCAGCACCGGCTTGCCCGGATCATGCAGGAACCGATTGATCGTGGTGTCGACCCGCGGCAGGGCCTCGGCTGCCGCGAACCGGGCGAGATCGCTGCCCGGCGGCAGGACGCGGATGCGGCCCGGATCGTAGGCCGCGTACCCGGCATACTGCACCTCCGCCTCGTCGCGGGAGGAGGCGACGACGAGGCTCGCGCGGGCCAGCGCGCCCTCCTCCGCGGCGATCCGGCGCGCGAGGTCGGTACCGCGCTCGGCGCCTGATCCCAGCATCGCCGCTTTCACCCGCCCGAGGGAGTGGGCCGTAAACACGAAGGGGATTCCGAGGGCCTTCTCGACGATCCTCGCCACGGAGGCGGCATCGGCGTAGTGGGCGTGAATGAGGTCGGGCGCCCGGGGCTGCGCTGCGATCCAGGCGATGAGGTTGCTCGCGAAGCTGTCCACCTCCGCGTGCATCTCCTCCTTGGGGCGGTAATCCGGCGATGCGCTCGCGAGCCGCAAGAGCGCGACCTTGTCGGAGATCGCCTCTTCGGGCACGGCATAGTCCGGGCCGAGCAGGCCCTGGAACAGGCGCGTCGCGATTACGATCCGGTCGATGTCCCGATCCTGGGCCGAGGCGGCCACGAGATCGAGCAGGTAGCGGATGTGACCGCCCGTATCAGCGGTGAGTCCGAACACGACCCCGCCGCCGCGCAGACAGCCTTGCAGGGCGACATGCAAGACGAACATCAGGCCGCCAGGGTCTTGAGCAAGGTGCGGATAAGAAGTGTGTCAGATGAGGTCCATAGCGTGATCCGCGTCGCCCAAATCGCCCCGAACATCTTCCCCGTTCCCCCCGAGCATCATGGCGGCACGGAGCGGGTCGTTCATGACCTCAGCACGGCGCTGCGAAGCTTGGGTGTGGAAGTAACGCTGTTCGCGCCGTCCGACAGTGCGACAGACTTGCCGCGCATCGGCGATCATCCGAGTCTTGCCGCCCTGGAGCACCGCCACGGGCAGGTCGCGGCCGGTGTCCCGGCGGCGCTGGACGCCCTGCAGCTGGAGGCGCTGCGGCTGCACCTTGACCAGTTCGACATCGTGCATTGTCACGGCGAGTTCGCCCATGCCGCCCTCCTCGGTGCGCGCCGGCGCCACAGCCTCACGACGGTGCACTGGCGGGTGGATGAACTCGATCGGAAGCTGTTCTTCGCAGGCTTCCCGGATCTGCCGGTGGCAGCGATTTCGGCAGCACAGGAGGCCGGAATCCCGGTCGTGAACCGGGCAGGCATCGTCCATCATGGCATTGCGCGAGAGCGTTACGCCCTCAGCACGCAGCCGGGTCCGCACGTCGCCTTCGTGGGCCGAATGACCGACCAGAAGCGGCCGGACGCTGCGATTCGGGTCGCACGCGCGGCCGGCCTGTCGATCCGGCTCGGAGGCACGATCGATGTCGGCAACCCCGACTACTTCGAGAACCGGGTGCGACCGCTGCTGGCAGACGACGCGACCTATCTCGGGCCCCTGAACGATGCCCGAAAGGCAGATCTGCTGGGAAGCGCGCGGGCGCTGCTGTTTCCCATCGACTGGCCGGAGCCCTTCGGCCTGGTGATGATCGAGGCGATGGCCTGTGGCACCCCGGTGGTCGCCTGGAACCGGGGCTCCGTGCCGGAGATCGTCGAAGAGGGCGTGACCGGCTTCATCGTCTCCTCCGAGGCGGAAGCGGTGGCGGCGCTGGCACGGATCGCGCACCTCGACCGGACCCGGGTTCGCCAGCGCTTCGAGGCGCGCTTCACCGCCGCGCGCATGGCGGCCGACTACCTCGCCCTCTACCAGCGCCTGCTGGCCACCTGATGCGCGTCGCCCTCCTCGCCTGGGACTACCCCCCGGCCCCGAGCGGCCTCTCGACCGCGGCCCGGGAGATCGCTGAGAGCCTCGCCGAAGCGGGTGCCGACGTCACGGTCTTCAGCCTCGACCGGACCGGCTGCGAGTGCGTCGGCGCCGTCAGGGTGGCGGGCTTCGCCCTGCCGCCCGGCGGCGGGCTGGCGCGCCTGCGCTGCTGGGGCGCCGCCGGGCATCTCGCCGCGCCGCTCGCCTTCCGGCACGCCGTGCTGGCGGCCCATGCCCGCCAGCCGTTCGAAGTCGCGGAAGCCACGAACTGGTACGCTCCCGCCGCCCTGCTGACCGGACGCCCGGACCTTCCGCTGGTGACCCGAAGCTCGACGCCCGCCGCGTTCACGCGCGACGCCCCTGCCACCCTGCGCGACCGCCTCGACGGCACCGCAGCCGATGCCCTGGAGCGCGCCCAGGCCCGGGGCAGCGCCGGGCTCATCGCCAACACCGAAGCGCACGGGGCGGTGATTGCTCGAAGCTACGGCCTGTCCGGGCGCCAGCCCGAGGCGGTGATCGGCCTCAGTCTGCCACCGGAGATCCTCGCGGCGGCGCGTGGTGCCCCCTACCCGGGCGAAACGGAGCCTGTGCGCCTGCTCTTCGTGGGCCGGGCGGAGGCGCGCAAGGGCTTCGACGCGCTCCTCGGCACGGTTGCAATCCTGGCCGACGAGGCGGAGCGGGGCACTATCTCAGCCTTCCGACTGGACCTCGTCGGGGTGCCCCCGGAGGATCTGCCGGACGATTTGCCCGTGGCAGCGCGGGCCCGCATCCGCGCTCGGGGGCGGGTACCGGCCGGGGAACTGGCGCAGGCCTATGCGGAAGCCCACGCGGTGCTCGCCCCCTCGCGCTACGAGAGCTTCGGCCTCGTCTACCAAGAGGCCCTCGCCTATGGCCGGCCGGTGGTGGCCTGCGCGCAGGATGCGAGCGCCCGGGCCTTCGTGGGCGCGCCGGGGGCGGGCCCCCTGGCACGGGAGGCTACCGGCGCGGCCCTGGCGGAGGCCCTGCGCCCGCTCCTGGCCGATCCGGCCCTGCGCGCTCTCTACCGGAGCCGGGCTCTCGCGGCGTCCGGCCTGTTCACCCGGAGGGTCCTGGCACGCGAAACACTCGATCTCTACGCTCTGGCCATCGCGGCGGCCCGACCCAGCCCGAGGCGCCGTGTGCGCCCGCGCTCGCCGTCTCAGTCCTGGTAGGGGCGCAGCAGCGCGGCTTCCTCCTCGGGGCGGCCGTGCCCGGGCGCGAGGCGCTCATAGTGCCGGGAGCGCGCCAGGACGTGGGCGCGGTCGAGATGGTGCTCGATCGCGCCGTGCAGCGCGATGAGGCTGCGCGGCCAGCCGCCGTCGAGCACGGGCCGCTCGTGTACGCGGCCGGCATAGCGCACGGAGCGCCGGTTCAGCCGGTACTGCACGTCCGGGTAGACATCCGAGAGGATGCCGTCGACGCGGTTCCGGCGCGCCAATCCGATCGAGACGACGTCCCCCGCCTCGGCCAGGGCCGCCAGTGCTGGCAGGCGCCGCCCGGCTTCGGCGGCCAGGGTCTCGTCGGCGTCGAGCTGCAGCATCCAGGAATGGCGGGCGAGATCCTGGAGGGCATTGCGCTGTGCGGCGAAGTCCTGCCCGAAGGGTCGAGCGCCCACCCGCACGGAGCCCCGGAGACCTCCGGTGGCCTGAACCGCCCGTACCGGCCTTGCCGACGCGTCGAGGAGGACCACGATGTCGTCGGTCCATGCCACATGGATCGCGAGCGCCGCGAGGACGGCCGCCAAAGCCTCCGGGCGGCAGAGCAGGCCAAGGGAGACGGGCGGACCCACCGCAAGGTCGAGCGCGTAGAGGTTTCCGTGCGCGGCGCACCGGTCGTGCGGCTGGCGCAGAGCCATACGCCCGGCCTCATCCACGGGCCGGACACCGCGAGCGTGGCCGGTCGCGGCGCTGCGGAGGGTGTAGAGGTCGAGGCCATAGGGCGCGTCCGGGTCGGGGCTGAAGACCGGGCCGGCGAGACGTTCGGCCAGGTGCGCGCGGCATCTCGTCGGATCGGCCTCCACCTCCAGCAAAAGGCCGCAGGAACCGCAGGCGATCGGAAACGCCCGGTCCCGCCCGTTCGGGTAGAGCAGGCGCCGGGCGCTCGGCCCGAGCATGTCGGCCGCGCAGACGAAGCATCGGCGCATCATCGGTCGCGGCCCCTTTCCCGCACGTCCGGCCTCCCGCCTCCACCGCAGGGCCCTTGTCGCGCCGGGCCGGCGCCATACCTCTGCTGCTCCGCCAACCCTTGCCGCAACGGACGCCCAGGTCGACTCTCCGCGCATGCTCGACCTGTCCGTCTTCGCTTCGAGCCCCGTCGCCATCGTCGGTAACGCTCCGGGGCTCGACGCCGCCGCCGCGATCGACGGGGCGCCCCGCGTCGTGCGCTTTAACAACGCGCCGGGTTTCGGGGGCCGCGCCGGGTCCCGGGTCACCCACCTTGCCCTGGTCAATCGCGGCGGGCAGATGCGCGAATGGCTTGCCGATCCGCGCTTCCTAGATCGCCCGGTGGTCCGGCATGCGGACGCCTTCATCTTGCCCTTCCCGAGGCTCCCCGCCAAGCACAACCGGCTCGAACAGGTGTGCTGGACCCGCGAGGCGGTGGCTCGGCTGGCTCCCCTCGGCAGACCCATCCACATCCTGTCCGAGGACCTCCACGAGGGGGCTCGGCGGCGTCTCGCTGCCGGCACGGTCGGGCGGCCCAACCCGAGCACCGGCTTCCTGGTGACGCTGGCGTTCCTCCTCGGCGGCCCCCTCGGGCACGGCTCGATCGAAGCCTATGGCTTCGGCTTCGACGGCTGGCCCGGCCATCCGTGGGCGGCCGAGCGCGCCTGGTTCCGGCAGGCCGAGGCGGACGGACAGCTGCGGCTCCATCCTTGTCATCCGTGACTGCTCCGAGCAGGAACCCGTGCATCCGATGTCCACTCTCATCACTGTCCTGAAGAGCGCCGGCCGCTACGACGCAACCTGGGTCGAGCGCCTTGCCCGCGGCGTGCGCCGCCACGCCCCGGCCTTCGACCGGATCCTCTGCCTCACGGATCTTCCCCTCGCGGTGGCCGACGTTGAGCGGGTGCCGCTCCGTCACGACTGGCCGGCTTGGTGGGCGAAGATGGAAGCCTTCCGCCCCGGGCTCACAACCGGGCCGACGCTGCTCTGCGACCTCGATACCGTTCTGACTGGGCCGGCCGATGCCCTGGCTGAGCCGGGCCTCACCGCCATGGAGGACTACTTCCACAAGGGCCGCGTCTCCAGCGCCCTGCTGCGATGGCCCGGCGGAACGCTGGATTTCCTCTACGCCGCCTTCGCGGCGGAGCCCGAGCGCTGGATGGCGCCCGGCGCCTGCGGACCAGTGCCGAACGCCGTCCATGGGGATCAGGTCGTCATCGATCGCCTGCTGCGCCGGGAGGGGCTGCATCCGGACTTTTTCCAGCGCCGCTACCCCGAACTGCTCGACTTCTACGACCCCCGGCGGGCCGATCACGGTCCGGTGGTCATCTTCATCGGTGACTCGAAGCCCGACACCGCGAGCGGCCCGGTCCGGGCGGCGTGGACCGAGCTCTAACCGGTTGCGGAAACCGACTTGCCGGCATTCCCAGCACCGCTCGTGCCGTGTCCGCTTCCAGCAAACCTACGTCTCGACTCAGGCCGGCAGGGCATTGTTCATTCCGGTCTTCGACCGCCGTCCATCCAACTGTCGCGAAGCGGACCTCGCGAGGGTCGGCAACGGGTCGTGAGCGGGATCAGCGAGGATGTCCGCTTCCATGCATCTCTGCTCCAAAGCGGACCCGCTGAGATCCAGCCTTGCCGGTCGTAGATTATCGTCTGGCAACCGGCCTGAAAGCGGACCTTCTGAGGGTCTGAGAAGAGTTGGAAGCGGCGGTTCAGTGCCTTTCGGCCCAAGGTCGGCTCATGGCGCTTTCCGGACCGGCTGCGGGGTCAGTGGTGCGTGTGGGCGAGCATCTCTCGGATGCGGGCGCCGAGCGTGTCCACTGCGAACGGCTTGGTTAGCACCGCCATGCCGGGCTCTAACTGTCCATTGGTCAGCAGCGCGTTTTCGGCGTAGCCCGTGATGAACAGCACGGGCAGGCTCGGCCGGCCGATGCGGGCCGCGTCAGCCATCTGGCGCCCGTTCATCCCCCCCGGCAGACCGACGTCGGTCACAAGCAGGTCGATGCGTACGTCCGATTGGAGCACCTTCAGGCCCGAGGCGCTGTCGGCCACCTCGATCGCCGTGTAGCCGAGCTCAGCCAGGACGTCCGCCACGAGCATCCGCACGGTCGATTCGTCGTCGACGACAAGCACCGTCTCGCCTGCCTGAGCCAACGGCAAGGCCGCCCGCGTCGTGCCGAATGTCTCCGCTTCGGCTTTGCCGGAGTAGCGTGGCAGGTAGAGGCAGACCGTCGAGCCTTGGCCGACTTCGGAGTGGATCCGCGCCTGACCGCCCGACTGCTTGACGAAGCCGTAGATCATCGAGAGCCCGAGCCCTGTGCCCTGGCCAGTGGGTTTCGTCGTGAAGAACGGGTCGAAAGCCTTGGCAATCACATCCCGCGGCATGCCCATGCCGGTGTCGGTCACGCACAGGGAGAGGTATTCGCCGGCTGCCATATCCTGCCGCAGAGCCCCCTGCCGGTCGATCGAACGGTTGGCCGTCTCGATGACGACCCTGCCACCCTCCGGCATAGCGTCGCGGGCGTTGATGCAGAGGTTCAGCAGCGCGTTCTCAAGTTGCGGCGGGTCGATGAGCGTGGGCCAGAGGTTGGGCGCACCGACGACTTCAATGGCGATGTTGGGACCCACCGTACGGCGGATCAGCTCTTCCATGCCGGCGACTAGCCTGTTCACGTCGGTGGGCTTGGGGTCGAGCGTCTGGCGGCGCGAGAAGGCGAGCAGGCGGTGCGTCAGGGCCGCGGCGCGCTTGGTCGCCCCTTGCGCGGCGCTCATGTAGCGGTCGACATCGTTGAACCGCCCCTGCTGCATACGGGATTGCATCAGCTCCAAACTGCCCGAGATGCCGGCGAGCAGGTTGTTGAAGTCGTGGGCGAGCCCACCTGTGAGCTGGCCGACCGCCTCCATCTTCTGGCTCTGGCGGAGCGTCTCCTCAATCCGCGCGCGTTCCTCACCGGCTTGCCGGATCTGGTCGTTCGCCAGTCGCAAGTCGCGGGTCCGTTCCTCGACCCGAGCCTCCAACGATGCGTTGAGGTAGTAGACCTCGTCCTGCATACGGCGTTGCCGGCGCGCGATAAGGCTTAGGATGATTGTGAAGAACATCCCCCCGATGCAAACGAGCCAGACCTCGCTGAAGGACGATGCGCGCCGAGACGAGGCCCGGCTTTCGAACAGCACCGTCCAGGCGCGGCCGCCAAGTTCAAGATTGGCCCGCCGTGTGTAGCGCGCGCTAGCTGCCGCCTGCGGATCGCGTTTGGACCGATGCAAGAGCGTCGCCGCGCTCGGCTCGCCGTCATAGACGGCGAAGGCGGCGTCTTCCTCCGCTTCAGCCGCGACGATCGTGCCGAACAGATCGCCGGCGCGGAACGCGCCGAAGACGAAGCCGATGAATCGGTTGCGTCTCTCCTCCGGCGTGGGTGGGACGGCCCCCCCAGCATAGACTGGCATGGCGACCAGAAAGCCGGCCTGCTTGTTCCTATCGATCTCCTGCACGAGGTGGATGCGTGCCGAGGCTGCTGCCAAGCCAGTGTCACGGGCGCGCTCGACCATGTCTTGTCGCACCGGGTCCGACATCACGTCGTAGCCGATCGCTGCCTGGTTGCGCGGGTTTGGCGGCTCGGCAAACAGCACGGGGCTGACCGTCGCATTGCTTGTCTCCGGGCGGACGCGGAAGTTGGGCACCCCGAGCGCCTCGGCACGGACGGCGAAGCTCTCCCGCTCAACTGCCGGCAGGTTCGGCGTGAAGCCGATCCCCAGAACGCCAGGATAGCGGCTCTGAAACTCGATCCTCTCTACGAAAGAGCGAAACTCCGTCAGCGAGACGGTGTCGTTCTTTGCTGCGAACAGACCGGCGCCGCCGCGCAGCAGAGCTGTGTATGTGCGAAACTGACTCTCGATCGTGCGAAGCTCAATCTCGGTTGCGTGCAGAAAGGTCAGCCGATCTCGAAGCTGGGTCGACTGCCACAACACGACGGTGCTACCGCCGGTCGCGAGCAAGCCGCCGAACAAGATGACGGGCGAGATCCAGCGCGTCGCTCTGACCCGCTGAGCCGAGATGGTGCCCGGATTGCTGGACCGGCTCCGCGATGGCCACAGGGAACGCACAGATTACGACCGGCTGTTCGAGGACGCTGCCGCTGCAGCAGCGTAACAGCTCATCGTCATTTAAAATGGCGTTACCGAGGCCCCATCTCGCATGTCCCCTTACTTTGAGGGTTCCGACGCGGTTCGAGTGGGACCTGTGATGCGGCCTGAGCTGGTGTCTGTTTCAAGGCCGGCGCCGAAGGCCGCCGAATGACCAGGATGGGCGCGAAGCGGTCCGGCAGTTCGAGGGCTCCTCGACTGCGCCGAGGAGCCCGACGCTCAGATTTCGGTGCCTTCCGCCAGCGCAAGCGCGTCCTCAATGTCGACGCCAAGGTAGCGCACGGTACTCTCGATCTTCGTGTGGCCCAACAGGATCTGAACCGCGCGTAAGTTACCGGTCCGCTTGTAAATCAACGAAGTCTTCGTCCGCCGTAGCGAGTGCGTCCCATAATCCTCTCGCCGTAGGCCGATACCTGACACCCACTCGTCCACCAGCCGGGCGTACTGTCGCGTGCTGATGTGAGCCGCGTGGTCGGTGCGGCTCGGAAAGGCGAACTCATTGAGTGCACCACCCCGACACTCCAGCCAAGCAAGCATGCTGGTGCGGGCCGGTTCCAGCAGTTCGAATTGCACGGGCCGCCCAGTCTTGCGCTGGATGATGATAGCCCGCGAGCGGACGCGGCCGCCGCTCACGAGATCACCGATCTTCAGCTTGACGATGTCGCAGCCGCGCAGCTTGCTGTCGATGGCGAGGTCGAACATGGCACGGTCGCGCACGCGCCGCTCGCCATCGAGCCAGAAGCGGATGGCCCAGACCTGCTGCGGTTTGAGGGCTTGTTTGGCGCCGAGCTTGCGGCCTGCGTTCCAGGGGCGTAGGTCTTTGAAAGCTGGGTCGTGTTCTGAATGTCCCATCGCTCATCTCCCAACCTGCCCATGCCGGCAGGGTGATGAAGGACGGTATGATCACGGCCGCTGCAGCAACTGGCTGACGATAGCGAACCTGCTTCGAGACAGGCGGCGGGGCCGGAAAGCGGACAGGCCCCTACCGACCCGACCCAGTCATTCGCGCTTCCCACCGCGATGCCTGAAACCAGAAGGACCGCTATCGCGTGACGAACGGGCCGAAGTGGTCCTAGCCTTTCGGGCCGGTGTCGACCCAACTCGGACGGTTGGGTTGGCATGCTGTGACGTTCGGAACGGTAGGTCACTCGTAAGAAGCCACCTTACAAAACGCAGCTCGTTTGTGTTCGTGCGCCGCACCGTTACCGTATCAAGCACGCCAGAGCCGGACGCTCTTTTGCAGGTAGGTGTGTATTCCATTCGCTACCGGCGCGCACGGGGCGATGGTGAACACCCGCATGGCATCAAGCCAACGCCATGCGGAGTCCATCAGGTCGGTCGGGAACTAGCGGCTCGACGTTCCGAAAGCGGCCTTAAGGTCGCGTGCGGCGACGTCCTGCGCCGTCTTGGCATCCGCCACCACGGCGTCGAGCCCGAAGAACTCGTGGGTGACGCCCTTGTAGCTGACGTGCGTCGCCTTCACGCCGGCCGCCTTGAGTTTGTCGGCCAGCATCGCGCCGTCCGAAAGGAGCGGGTCGATGTCCGCGTTGATGACCGTGGCGGGTGGTAGGCCCTTCAGGTCGGCCGCCGTGGTCAGGTTGAGCATCGGGCTCTTCGCGTCCTCGGGCTTGGCCAGCGTCTTGTCGACGAACCAGCCGACCGCGGCCTTGGAGAGCGGCATGGCGTTCTGGTCGGCCACGTAGGAGGGCGTCGTCATGTCAGTGCCAGCAACGGGATAGACGAGCACCATGTGCACCGGCGCCTGTACGTTGCCGTCGCGTGCCATGATGGCGACGTTGGCCGCGAGGTTGCCGCCCGCGCTCTCTCCCGCCACCGCGATCTTGGCAGGATCGCCACCGAACTGGCCGGCATTGGCTAGAACCCACTTGTAGGCCGCGAAGGCGTCCTCATGGGCGGCCGGGAACTTGTTCTCCGGCGCGTGGCGATACTCGACGCTGACCACGATCGCGTTCGCCTTCTTGGCGAGCGCCAAGGCCGAGGCCTCGTAGGTGTCGATCGTCGCGATCACCCAGCCGCCGCCATGATAATAGACGACCACCGGGAGGGGAGCCGATCCGGCGCCCTCTGGCGTGTAGACCCGCACCGCCTGCGTGCCGCCCGCGACCGGATAGGTCATGTCCTTCTTGGACACCTTCATGGCCGCCATGAGAGCGACCGGGTCCTTGCCCTCGGACTTCAGGATCGCCTTGGCGGCATCGCCCGGCGTCGGTTGGGTCCGGGCTTCCTCGACCGTGCGGGATTCGGTCGGCTTCACGCCGAGCTCCTGCATCGTCTGCAGGACGCGGAGCATGTCCTTGTCAGCCCGCTTCATGGTGCCGCTATCGGGGCTCTCGGCGATGGCCGAGGACACTGTCTCGGGTGCCGGCGCCTGGGCGTAGGCAGGAGCCGCGACCAGCGCGACGCCCGCCATGAGTTGGGCGGCGAGCAAAGTTCTGAATGGGTGCGTCATGGATCAAATCTCTCTTTCGAGGGTGTGGGATGGTTGTGGGCCGGCCGCGCGAACCCGGCCTAGAAGCCGTTGCGTCAGGCCTTGAGCTCGCCCGAGATGCGCTTGCAGATCGCGACGTGTTCCTTGAAGACGGCGAGCATGACCGCGGCGAGATGCCGGCCCTGCTTCTCGGCCGGATCGGTCGCGCCGGCTGAGTTGGCCAGGAAGCCGTCGGCGAGGTCGCGCAGGAACTCGTGGTTTTCCAGCTGGAACGCGATGTAGGCCCGGTCGAACGCGGCACCCTTGTCGGCCGTCATCTTCTCGACGAGCGCCTTCTCGGCCGATTTGTCCCTTGGCGGCACCGTCACGAGGATGTCCTTCATCACCATGTTGACGGTGATGGCTTCGCCGAGTTCGAAACCCGCGAATTCATGCGCGTTGTGGTTGGTCGCCTTCTCGACACCGAGTTGCGATGTCGAAAGCGACATCTCGGCCCGCGGGATCACGGCGGAGTAGAATTGCGCGGCCATCTTGATGTCCGTCGGCGCCGCTGCAAGCGTCGCTCGGCTGGTCGGCGAGGCCGATTGGGCAAAGGCCGGGGTGGCGGCGACGAGCGCGATGCCGGCGAGAATGGAACGACGGTCGGTGATCATTCTGTTTCCTTTGGAGCCAGGGCAGAAGGGATGCACCTGGGCGTTGTCCGCCCGTCCCCGCCCTCGACCCCGGAACCGCACGCGACGACGGCTGTTCCCCGAAACGACGTCCTGCGAACGGCAGAAGGCGCTATTCGGACGTTGGGAGACCACCTGCGGCCACTTCAGGGAATGCGTCCGCCGCTGCCGGGTCAACAATGACATCCGGAGACGTGGTATCGATCCTCTGAGGTTCGCCTTCGTCCTGACCGCCGACGAGCCGGAATTGCGTCGGGGCGACGCCGTACTGCGCTTCGAATGCCTTGCTGAACGAACTGCGGCTTGCGTAGCCGATGCTGTCCGCGATGACCTTGAGGGGCAAATCCGTGGCAGTCAGGATACGCGCAGCGATGCGGAGCCGGACCCTCTGGACGAACTCCATCGGGCCCTGACCGAAGGCGGTCGCAAAGCTCTCGGCGAAGCTGGTTCGACCCATCCCAGCGAGCGCCGCCATGCTTTTGACGGTGAAGGCGGCTCCCGGCTGCTCCAGGATCGCGAGAACGGCGCGGGCGAGCTTGGGGCTGTGCAGAGTGGCCAGGAGCGGTGAAGCGAAATCATTCGCCGCAAGATGCTGACGCAGCAAGATGATGAGGCACTGCTTCATGAGCGCCTCCGTCATCGCCTGTGTCCCAAGGCTCGGGCTGGCGACCTCGGCCAGCATTGACGCGAATGAGTTCTGCAACACGGCGTTCGACGGGAAGGCCTCCACCATCGGAGCCTGGAACAGCTCGAACAAGCCCATCGCTCCGCTGTGGTTATCGGCGATCTGACCACAGACGAAGAGACTGTCCGGACTCCCGTCTCCTGCCGCGAAACTGACGAGTCCGTCGCTGTGAAGGGCGCATTGATCCCCGGCCTGAACCTCGCCGATGCAGTGCTCCGCTGCGCCAAGCGTATGCGGGAGGCGGGCCGGGACGACGAGGATGGTGTGGGGGGTGTACAACAGCCAAGGTCCGTCCCCGACCCGAAGGCTCCCGTTCCCGCGAAGCACGTAGTGGATCGTGATCGCGTCGAAAGGGCTGAAGCCCAGCCTCCACCCTTGCTGGATCCGACATACGGAGAACGCACGAAGGCGCACGGCGAGCGTGACGAAGAGGCGGTCGAGGAGGTCAGCCTGCATCGCGCGACGTTATGAACCAGCTTTTGGCGCACGCCAATTGGTGAATTTGGCAGGGGACGCTGACCAGAGCGAACGTGGCTCTTGGTCAGACCTGTAGCGGCGTGAACGACGAGCCAAGGTACGAGGAGCCAGGGTACGAGCCGGTTAATATCACGCTCCGTGCATCCGTTTCGGAGCATTCCTTGTGACACCCGCAATGGCTGCAACGGGTCGATAACAGCCACCGCTACTGTAGAGAAAACGGTCAGTTCTCCGACATATAAGGGCTATGCACTCGACGCAGACCGAGCCTTTACCCACGCCATAGACCGGGTTGCGTTTCCTGTGACGCTAGAATGTCGTTCCGAAATTGAGAAGGGGAAACCAGTCGCGCCGTCTTGGCGGCAGAGATCGGCTACCCTCTTTCCATAGACAGCACATGAGCGACGATCGCGTTGGCGTGACCGTGGCCCATCCCGTGCTCACTCTTCAGCATCGAAACCAAATCCATGTGCTTTGCGGAAAGCCGGTCCCGGACAAGCTGCTGCCATTCGCCGATTGCTCGTCCGTATTTCTTCTCGATAGACGGAAAGTACGACGCAGGTCCCTTGGTGGGTTCGGCAGGCACAGGAGCATCTTTTACACGAGTTGGCCCCCAGCAGCTTCGCCGTAAGCCGTGCAGGTTGCAACCTCCCCGTATGAGTTATCGCCGCAGCAATGCTGATGCCCGTTACGAATGGGAAGCGGGCTTCAGCCCTCCGCTCGGAAGTAGACACTCCGCCTCCAACCCAACCTCGCCAATAAACCCGCCTCGGAGACCTTCGAAAGCGGGTGCTCTCCGAGTGATCTCAAGCAATGGTTCCGGTGCGATCTGGAATTCCTCCCAAACGTCATGGTGCGGCGGGATCCTCGTGGTAGCGATTAGTCTTCCTTGAAGCCGTATTCCGGCACGCCGTCATCGTTGCCGTAATACTTGTAGGGCAGGAACTTGCCTGAAAGGTTCATCTTCACTCGGTCGCCCTTGTTGTTGGGCTCACGCTCCATGGTCATGTTGAAGTCGATGGCCGACATGATGCCGTCGCCGAACTCCTCCTGGATCAGCTCCTTCCAGGTGGTGCCGTAGACCATGACCAGCTCGTAGAAGCGGTAGATCAGGGGATCGGTCGGGGGCATCTGCGGGATCGAGCCGCGATAGGGCGCCTCGTTGAGCAGGCGCTCCTCGGCTTGGCTCAGGCCAAACAGCTCGGCGGCCTTCCTGGCCTGCGCCTTGGGCAGCTTCATCTGGCCCATGCAGGCGGCGGTGATGAGGATCGGCGAGATGCCGCCGATCTCCTCCTGGATGTGCTTCCAGCTCCAGCCCTTCTCACGCTTGATGTCGAGGAGCTTCTCGGTGAGGTCGTCGCGCTTCATGGAATATCCTCTTTTGGAATTGAGAAATTAGGCCCGCTTCCCGACCGGGTCGGTCGATGCGATCGCGGCCGCGTCGGCCTCGCTCAGGGTCGGGCGCACCACCGGCGGGTTGCGCTGGTCGTAGCCGACGGGCATCGCGTCCCGCAGGGTCTTCGAGCGGGTCACGAGGAAGTCGATGAGGTGGTTGCGCAGGGCGTAGTAGCCGGGGGCATGATGCAGCTGAGTCCGGTCCCGATCCTTCGGCAGAGGGTTCTCGACGATCTCGGCAACCTTCGCCATCGGCCCATTGGTCATCAGCACGATGCGGTCGGCGAGATAGATCGCCTCGTCGACGTCGTGGGTGATCATGAACACGGTCTGCCCGGTCTCGACGCAGATGCGCCGGACCTCGTCCTGCAGGGTGCCGCGGGTGAGCGCGTCGAGGGCTGAGAACGGCTCGTCCATCAGCAGGATCTTCGGCTCGATTGAAAGGGCGCGGGCGATTCCGACGCGCTGCTTCATGCCGCCGGAGAGTTCGGACGGGCGCTTGTGCTCGGAGCCGGACAGGCCCACCGTGCGGATCGCCTTGCGCGCCCGGTCCTCGACCTCGGCCTTCGAGGCCTTGCGCCAGCGCGAGGAGACCGCGTAGGCGACGTTGCCCAGCACCGTGCGCCACGGCAGCAGCGCGTGTCCCTGGAAGATCACGGCGCGGTCGAGGCTCGTGCCCTCGATCGCCTCGCCCGCTGCGATGACGACGCCCTCCGTCGGGGCTTCGAGACCCGCCAGGATGTTGAGCACCGTGGTCTTACCGCAGCCCGAATGCCCGATCATGCACACGAACTCGCCGCGGCGCATGGGCAGCCACATGTCCTCGAAGACGGTCGAGGTCTTACCCCCGGGCGCCGGATAGCGTCGGGCGATCCCCTCGATGGAGATGTACTTGTCGTCGGACATGGCGCGGGTTCCGGCGGTCCTGGTGGCGGTCTGAGGTGCCGACGCACGCCCGGCGAAAGGAAGGATGCTCATCGCCTCACTCCGGGAAGGTCACGAGGCGCTGGGCGCGGGCCAGCAACTGGTCAAGGATCATGCCGACGAGGCCGATCACCAGGATCGAGACGATCACGTTGTTGATCGAGAGGTTGTTCCACTCGTTCCAGACGAAGTAACCGATGCCGGTGCCGCCTACGAGCATTTCGGCGGCGACGATGACGAGCCAGGCGATGCCGATGGAGATCCGCATGCCGGTGAGGATCGTGGGCGCGGCCGCCGGCAGGATCACCGTGAAGGCGCGGCGGATCGGCCCGACCTCCAAGGTGCGGGCGACGTTGAGCCATTCCTTGCGGGTGCCCGACACGCCGAAGGCGGTGTTGATCAGCATCGGCCAGAGTGAGCAGATGAAAATCACAAAGATCGCCGACAGGCCGGAATCCTTGATCGTGTAGAGAGCGAGCGGCATCCAGGCCAGCGGTGAGACCGGCTTTAAGAGTTGGATGAACGGATCGAGGGCGCGACCCATCAGCGGCGACATGCCGATGAGGAAGCCGACGGGGATCGCAACGATCACCGCGAGCAGGTAGCCGAGCGCCACGCGGCCGATGGAATAGGCGAGCTGGATGCCAAGCCCCTTGTCGTTGGGGCCGCGATCGTAGAACGGGTCCTTGAGGTGCTGCCAGATCGTGGCGCCGACATCCATCGGCCCCGGCATCGCCGACTTTCCGGTGGTGGCGGTCTGCCCCATCAGGGCAGCGTATTCGGGGTCCATGACCTGCGTCTTCGCGACGCCGCCGACCGCGACCTGCCAGACGAGCAGGACACCAACGAGGAGCGCGAGGGACAGGAGTGCCGCCCGCGCGGAAAGGTTGCGGGCCATGGCTCAGCCCGCCTTCCGGATCTTGAACGAGTCGAGGTAATCCTTCGGCTTGTCTGGATCGAAGACCTTGCCCATCACCGAGAAGGTCTTGCTGGTGGCGGTGGGCGGCGTCTGGCCCTCCGCCGTCATCAGCCGGGCGGCGTCGGTGGCCAGGAAGACCTTCTCGGCTACCGCCTTGTAATCGACCTCGCCCTTCACCTGACCCCAGCGCTGCATCTGGGTCATGATCCAGACCGCGAAGGACGACCACGGGAAGGGATCGAAATCGACGCGGTCCGGGACCTTCCTGACGTTGCCGAGACCGTCCGCGAAGGTGCCGGTAAGGACCTGCTCTACTACCGTTACCGGCTGGTTCAGGTAGTTCGCCGGGGCGATTTGGGCGGCGATCTCCTTCCGGTTTCCGGCCTTCGAGGCGTAACTGGTCGCCTCGATGATCGCGCGCAGGAGTGCAGCGTAGGTATTCGGGGTCTGCGTGATGAAGTCGTTCGAGGCGGCAAAAGCGCAGCACGGGTGCCGGTCCCAGATCTCCTTGGACAGGATGTGGATGAAGCCGACGCCGTCGTAGACGGCGCGCTGGTTCACCGGGTCGGGTGCGAGGAAACCGTCGATGTTGTCGGCCCGGAGGTTGGCGACCATGTCCGGCGGCGGCACGGCGCGGATCTGTACGTCGGTGTCGGGGTCGATACCGGCTTCCGCCAGGTAGTAGCGCAGCAAGTAGTTGTGCATCGAGTAGTCGAACGGCACTGCGAGCTTGAAGCCCTTCCAGTCCTTCGGGTCGCGCCGGTCCTTGTGCTTCATGGCCAACGTAATCGCCTGGCCGTTGACGTTCTCGATGGCGGCGGCCGTGTAGGGCGTCGGATTCGAGCCGACCCCTAGCGAGATCGCCAGCGGCATTGGCGCCAGCATGTGCGCGGCGTCGTATTCCCGGTTCAGGGTCTTGTCGCGGATCACCGCCCAGCCAGCGGTTTTCACCACATCGACGTTCAGGCCCTGCCGCTCGTAGAAGCCCATGGGCTTGGCCATGATGATCGGTGTGGCGCAGGTAATCGGGATGAAGCCGACCTTGAGATCCTTCTTCTCGGGTGTGCCGGCGGCGGCGAAGGCCTCGGCGGCAAACTTCGTTGGGAAGAACTGGCTCACAGCCGCGATGGCGGTCGCCGCGCCGACGCTGCGGAGGAAGGCGCGACGCTGGGCGTCGTGGGGGAACAGGGCGCGCATCACCGCGCCGTCCACCACCCGCTGGATCTCGGCATCGCCTGAGAGCGCGGCCTCATGATCGGCTTGGCTCGCATGTTCGCCGCAGGTGCAGCCGCCGCGCAACAGGCGCCGCTTAGCGTCGAAGGGATTGTCGAACAGGGCCATGGGGTTCTCGCGCAGCGCCAGTCTCTACGCACCGAAGCGCAAGCTGTGTGCCAATCAGCAAGCTTTCTGAAATTCGCTGTGTAGCAATGACTTATCGCTATCGATAAAAACCACGAGATTTCGTGTAAAATGATTTTTCGTAGTGAGATCACGAAACATCGTAGCATAGGAGGTCGGCTTGGCCATGGAAGCGAGTCACGAGGATTACGGCCCCGTGTTCGAGCAGCACCGCGAGCCGATGCTGGTGCTCGACCCGGCAGCGGACCGCATCGTTGACGCCAATTCGGCGGCGGCCCGCCTCCTCGGCTATGACCGCGCGGTGCTGCGCGCCATGGCGGCGAGCGCCCTGCACCCGGGCCAGCGCCCCGCGCTGATCGTGTTCACCCAAGGGGCGCTGGCCAAGGGGCAGTGGTGGTCCCAGGCGCTCATTCCCCGCCACGCGGACGGCAAGACCCTGCGCCTCGAATACGCAGCGAGTCCGCTCGGGGAGGACCGGCTCCTAGTGACGCTCTCCGATCTGGAGGCGCGCCGCCGCCGGGTCATCGACGGGCAGGCTGACGCGCATATGCGGGCCGGCCTCTCCGAGTGGCAGCGAATGGAGCGGATCTTTCGCGATATCGAGCGCGAGAACCAGCTGATCCTGCGTGCGGCCGGCGAGGGCATCTACGGCGTCAATGCCGAAGGCGTGACGACCTTCGTCAACCCCGCAGCCGAACGGATGCTCGGCTGGCTCGCCACCGATCTCGTCGGCAAGGACATGCATGCCACCGTCCATCACACCCATCCGAACGGGGCGCTTTACCACCACCACGATTGCCCGATCTATGCCGCCTTCCGCGACGGCGCGGTGCATCAGGTCGATAGCGAGGTGTTCTGGCGAAAGGACGGCACCGCCTTCCCCGTCGAGTACACCTCGACGCCGATCCGGGACCGGGGCCAGCTTCTCGGCGCGGTCATCGTCTTCCGCGACATCAGCCAACGCCGCGAGGCCGAGGAGCGCCTGCGCAGTGCCTTGGCCGAGGTCGACTCGCTGCGCGAACGGCTGGAACTGGAGAATGCCTACCTCAAGGAGGAGATTCGGCTCGAGAGCCACCACCAGGGCATCATCGGACGCTCGCCTGCCATCGAGGCGACGCTCCGCCAGATCGATCTCGTGGCCGGCACTGACGCCACGGTCCTCATCAGCGGCGAATCCGGCACCGGCAAGGAGCTGATCGCCCGCGCCATCCACGAGGCGAGCCGGCGGCGCGACCGCCCGCTGATCCGCGTGAACTGCGCCGCCGTGCCCCGCGAGTTGTTCGAGAGCGAGTTCTTCGGCCATGCCAAGGGGGCCTTCACCGGGGCCCTGCGCGACCGGGTCGGGCGCTTTGAGCTCGCTGACGGTGGCACGCTGTTCCTCGACGAGGTCGGCGAGATCCCCCGCGACCTCCAGGGCAAGCTGCTGCGAGTCTTGCAGGAGCGCTCGTTCGAGCGGGTCGGCGAAGAGCGTACACGGGCCGTCGATATCCGCCTCGTGGCCGCAACCAACCGCGACCTCAAGGAGGAAGTGCGCCGCGGGCGGTTCCGCGAGGACCTGTATTTCCGTCTGAACGTGTTTCCCCTCGCCGCAAGCCCCTTACGCGAGCGCCCGGAAGACATCGGGCTGATCGCACAGCACTTCCTGAAAGGAGCCGCGCGCCGCCTGAACATCCCCGAACCGCGGCTGACCGAGGGCGACGCCCGCCGGCTCGCGCACTACACGTGGCCCGGCAACGTGCGCGAACTCGAAAACGTGATCGAGCGAGCGGCGATCCTGGCCGTCGGCGGCCGGCTCCGCTTCGACCTTCCGGAAACCGAGCCGCAACGCCGCCCCGCTCCAGCGCCGGCTGCGCTTCCCGTCGACCGTCCACCAACCGAAACCGACCGCCGTGCGCGCGACCGCGCCGAGATCGAAGCGGCGCTCGCGCTCACGGACGGCCGGGTGTTCGGGCCAAAAGGCGCCGCCGCCCTTCTTGGATTGCGCCCCACGACCCTAGCCTCGCGCATGAAAGCCCATGGCTTTGTAAGAAAATCTGACATTCCTTTATATAAACGGTGAAAACGGAGCGCAAAAGCCACTCATCGCTCTCGTGAGCGATAGTTCATAATTTAAAATACTGTTGTATAAATTGGAAAGCATTCTAAATGAGTGATTTAGGTATAAGGATTTCTCTTGCTGACATGAACATTGAGTTCGCTTCGGCGGAGCTGCTCGCGGAAGGCGGCCTGGCGATGAGCCACTCAACCCGGTTGTTGACTTCTGCCTCATCAACAGCCGGGAAGTGGACCTTCCCCAGGCCTGCAACCGGTCGATAGCGGCTGCACCCCTGTGTAAGGAAAACAGTCGTTTTCTCTACATTCGGTGTGACAGCGCCCTGGAACATTCCAGTGGGGCAAACTCTATCGGAACGGCACCCGGTGGGCTTGGACGAAATCGGTCCGGCCACGATCGGACCATGCCGGCGCCTCTTCGCATCACATGCTCCTGCTTCGGTTGCCATCGACCCCGCTGCTTGTCGAGCAAGTAAGGACTGCGCCGATGTCAATGTCCCGTACGATCAAGACATTCCATTGCAGAGCTTGATTAACATGGATTAAATGCCTTGTATCGATACGAACAAAGTGAGGAATTTCCATGTCCTCATCTGCCGGATTGCATACGGGTGAGAGCGCGCAGCTATCTACCGCGACGGCAAGTCCTGGTGCGGCTGTTCAGCCATCACCCATAGGCTTCGTCCATCTTAGGGTCGCCCGCGCGATCCATGCTGTCCTCGCCGAACTCGGCGCCGATCCCGATGCTCTCACCGCTGAGGCGGGTCTCGACCCGCAGCTTTTCGAGGACGGCAGCAGGCTCATTCCGTTCTCTGGCCTTGGCCGCCTCATGGCTGTCGGAGGTGACCACACGCGCTGCCCCCATCTCGGGCTGCTCGTCGGGCAGCGCGCTACGCTCGCCTCGCTCGGGCTAATCGGCCTGCTGATGCGTAACTCAGAGACAGTCGGGGGCGCCTTGCGAGCGCTTGAAGCGCATCTGGGCGGGCACAATCGGGGGGCGGTGGTTGGCCTCGGCGTCTACGACGATACAGCCGTCCTCAGCTATGCTCCCTACGAGCCGGAGGCCGAGGGAGGTGGCCTGCATTCGGAGAGAGCACTCGCCACGGTGACCAATCTGCTGCGGGCGCTGTGCGGGGCTGACTGGACGCCCCTGGAGGTCCTGATGCCGCGCTCCGCGCCGAGATCTTCCGCAGTGCCGACACCGCCCTGGCCCATCTGGGCAGCGACCTTCGGCTGGATCCGAAAATCGAGCGCAAGGTCTGCGAGCGGCTAGAGCTTGTGCCGGCGATGCCCCGCCAGGAAGGCAACGTCACCGCGCTGCGGGGCGCCGCGTGATGGAGATCGTCCCCACTCACCTCGAACTCACCAGCACGATCCTGGCGCAGCGCGCCGCAACGCGCGAGCGGTACCGCGAGATCATGGACGCGCCCGAGGTGGTCGGACGCGAGAACCTGGCCTTCGCCCTGGCGCTCCGCTTCGACCTGCCGGCCGACCGAGCAGTGTCCCTGCTCAGTGGCGCGCCGCCCGATCTTCGGGCCGTGAACGACGTCCTGGGCTGGGTCGAGACCGTGCCGCGTCAGCCCGAGATGGAGACCGTGCAGTGACCGAATCTTCAGGCCGCAGCCTGATCTGCGACGGCGCCCTCGTCCTCCACGGCGACGTGGGAGAGGCCCGCTGGGCTGACATTGAAGGCTTCACCGCCTCCGATGTGCTGTTCGCCCTCGCTGAGCTTGGGGTCGATCGCGACGTCACGGTGCGCATCAACTCCGGCGGCGGCAATGCTTTCGAGGGGCTGGCGATCCACGCGATCCTAACGGCCCATCGCGGGAAGGTTACGACCCTCGTGGAGGGAGTCGCCGCGTCGGCCGCATCGATCATCGCTATGGCCGGCACGGAGCGTATCATGTCGCCCGGCTCCCTCATGATGGTCCACGATCCGGCGGGCCTCACGGTAGGCACCGCCGACGATCACGACGAATCGGCCGCCTTCCTCCGCACGCTGGCCGACACGCTGGCCTCGGTCTACGCGACCGCCACCGGCCGCACGAAAGCGGCCATCCTGGCCGAGATGAAGGCTGAGACCTGGCTGACGCCATCGGATGCGGTGGCGAAACGCTACGCGACCAAGGTCGGCTCGGCCACCGCCGCGACCGCATCGGCGCCCTTCCCATTCCGAGCCTACGCGAAAGCGCCTCAACGCCTCGTGGCGCTCGCCGACGCAAAGGGCTGGAGCCGCCGCACCTTCACCGCATCCGACGCAGCCGGTCCGCGCAGCCCGCGAGCCAGCGCCTCGAAAGGAAAGACTATGGGGGCTTCTCGCGCACAGGAAATCACTGAGCTTTGCCTGATCGCAGGCCAGCCCACCCGCGCCGCAGGCCACATCGCGGCCGGCACCGCTCCGGCGGCAATACTCGCTGAACTCCGGGCCGAGCAAGGCCAGAGCGGTCCTCAGCCCGATAGCCTCGCAGCACGGATGGCTCGGACCCAGACCGCTGTTGCCGACGCTCGCAGGCGCGCCGAGGCCTCCATGGGCCGCACGCTGAAGGCGCAGGGCATTGAGCCGAAGGCCGACCCCGGCGCCGGTCTCCCGCCAGCGCAGGCGAGCATGTACCGAATTCTGGCCCGTCAAGGCCGCTGATCTTCGGGGGAGTCCTTTGACGGAGCCGCAGCCCATCGAACAGCGGGAACCCAGCCTCCGGCCCCCGGACGGCATTACCGGGCAAGGTTGGGATGGCTGCTCAAACCATGTGAGGATGTGATGATCGAAGACCCAGACCCAGACCCAGACCCAGACCCAGACGAAGCCGGCGCCGGAGGCTGACCCCGCATCTGATGCGGTGAAGCTTTCATTCCGCACCGTCGAGACGCATCGGCCGGGGGAGGTCCTGCGGGATCGCACGATCGATGGCGGACCCTTCCGATCTCCGCGCCATCGTCCCGCCGCCGGGGCACGGCGGCTATTTTCAGACGCGGCCCGTGACACTCCGCCTGGAGGCGTTCGGCGGTCCTGCCTACGTGGCAGTCGGCGCGCATCCCGATCCGACCCGTGAACCCCGGCGGCTGATCCAGCCCGGCCCGACCGGCGCGCAGGAGTTCACCGCGGATCGCGGCGCGTACCTGTCCGCGATGCTCGTCGCCGGCATCCCGGCGTCCTGAGCATGAACGCCGCCCTCCGCATCCACATCGTGGACACCCCGCCGACCCGGCTGCGGTTCAGGTACTGCTCTCGGACCTTGCCAAGGTGCCGGGCGCGGCCATGATCGCGCAGGCAACCGCTTCCAACGTCGGCAACGGCGCCAGCACCGGGAAGGTGAAGGCGCCGTTGTCTGGGGCCTTCGCGAGCAGCGGGATGGGGTGGTGGCCACAGATTCACCTGAAGGCACGGAGGCTACTGTCCAGAAGCTCACTCAAGCGCTGGGCCTTGCGGCCAACGCAACGACGGGTCTCGCACAGCAGAATGCTGCGCTCATGTTCGCCGTGAGGTTCCTGTCCCGTGAGTTAGAGGTCCGCCTCGGCGTGGACCGGGCTACCCTTGCTGAGGGGGCCATCGCCAGCATGGTCGCAGCCTGTGCGGGGAGGATGCGGATCGCAAGCTGGCTCTTCGAGGCCTGTTTGGCCAGGAGCAAATGCCGAAGACCGCGCTGAAGCTGACCCTTATTGCCGGCGGTAAAGATGCCGACGCCGAGAGCGTGTAAGATCAACCCTCAGCGCCCTCCAGTTTTTTTGAATGGTATGGGCTGGTGCACCGGGATGACCGGACATTCACCCTGACTATGACTTCACATCATCAGCCAAGCTTGATGTTACCGAACGAGTCGTAGGGAGAAATTGAACTAATACCCGTCAAACTCACTTGAGCTTGAGCGCTGGCGATGTCACTCAATTCCTTTGAGCTTGCTGCATTCATTGAGTCTGTCGGAGCATGAACGGCAAACGCTTTGCCTTCATCGACCCAGCCTGTTCCCGCCGCCCCATGGTTGATCGCGTAAGCTTCATCTGCATTGGCTGCATAATGATGAAGCTGAGTTTTCGTGTTAAAGAAGCGTTCCAGAAACACGACGCCGGGATCAGAGCCGTCAGAACCGGCGTAAGCCTGAAATGCTACACCCTCATATTTGTATGTCGGCAAAGTCTTGACGATGCTGTCGCGTTCCGCGGTGCTAGTAGTAAAAAAATGCGTTCCCGTCTTCGAGTCGAAGAAGCGAAAGACGTCAGTCGTACCGGCTCCCTTATCGGGGGTTGCCCAGCCAATACCTTCGTAACGGTAGTTGGGTAGAGTGGTTTGAATAGAAGATTTTTCAGCGGCACTAGTCGAATAGAAATGATCTTGAGTCTTAGTGTCGAAAAAACGGTAAACCGCAGATACATTTTCGAGCTTAAGATCAAGCGTAGAGTCGGCTTTTCCGCCGAGTGCATTTGCCACTGTGTAAGTAAATGTATCGTGTAGAGGGTTGTTTGCGCTAGGGCCCGCGCCAATTGCTGCCGCATTGTCTGCATTGTATACAAACGATCCGTCAGCATTGAGCTTGAGATGCCCATACTTTCCTGCGATCGATGATCCAACGGAACCACCAGTAACCGCCACGATCGACAGGAACAGGCCATTTGGATCAACGTCATCGGCAAGAATACCCGAGCCGAACTGGCCGGCCGTACCCGTTGCAGTGCCACCAGCAACGGTCGTTGCGGTATTCGCTACGGTAATAGGATTCGCAATCGACCCGGTGAAGGCGTGAGTTCCGATGCTGTTCTTTACCAAATAGCTAGAGTCGTGATAAGATCCAGCAACATCTCCCGCATTATCAATACCATAAATTCGAGTTTCGTAAGCATTTGGAAATTCTATTGACTTCGCTGAGCCGCCGAAGTAAATAAACCCGTGGTCCTTCCCATCTGCACCGACATAATAACCCGCTACTTGACCGAGGTCATTAATTCCTTGTGGGGTGATCTTGGTGGCGTTGATGCTGTCGCTTATGGTGTCGATGAGTCGCACTGCGCCACTATCATCCCTTACGAAAGCGTGTTCTTTGCCCGCAATTGTCGCGACGCCGACAGTTTGGCCGAACGAATTGATCCCGGTTGAATGAATGTCTGCGGCACCATCTATTTTAAATATCTTATATGCTCCATCCTTATATGTGAAGCTACGTTCGTGCGTCTCACCATCTAACTTGCTAACATAGTTCCCAACCACCACTCCGTTAGAGCTAATATCTACTGCGCTGGTTGTTAATACGCCAAGCACCTGGCGGCCGTCGGCCGTAAGACCAACTAAGTTCTCCCCATCTATGCCTTGGCCTTTGAAAGGGTTTATCTGAAAATATGTTTCGCCTGATTTTAGAAAGCCGTACTGTCGTCCCACGGCGTCATTGTAGCTTCCGACTATTTCGCCCTTGCTATTGATACCTTCAGCGTGCCCGGTGCCTGCAATGGCGCCGAGGCGTGTCGCCAGATCAAGAGTTCCCCCACCTGGGATAATCTCGGCGCTTGCCGGCTCGGTTCCCGCGGCGCGAAAGAGGAACGTGCTTAAAGATCCAATAGCATAAATCTCGCCGTAGGGACCATTCAGGCTCACGGGTGAGTAATTATACATCATGGCGTGTCGGCCTTTTGCGATGATTAGTTGTTTGAGGTTTGCTTCTACAGCATTGGCCTCATAGAATGGATAGGAACGCTTATATGCCGTTCTTGGTTAAGAAATCCTTCGTTAGTTAACGTTTGAATGCTTGCAGGTGATCAGCCGCATGCCAATCGCGCAACGAGCCCCGATACCGAGGTCAATGACTCTGTCGAAGTGAAATTGAGCAGACGGCAGCGACAGCCATATAGCACTCAGAGCAAGCCGGCGCTGTTAGAGGCCGTCCATGCCCCGTTGGCTTCACACGGCATGCGCGCGCGCTCTCTACGTGGCCATTATGGCCGCGGTCATCCGCTCGGTGCTGCGCCGATCTCCGAGTGTCGACGCGATCGCGACCGAGCACCCGATCTCCGAGGAGCTGACGATCCTTGCCTTCGGCGCGGTGGCCGCGTTCGTTGTCTACGGCCTCTGGTTGCGCTCAGATCGCGAATGGGGCCAGGGCGACGGGGCCTTAGCGGGAGATCTGCCTCCTACTCGCGACACCCGCTCCGCTGCTTTTCACGCACGATGGCCGACACCTTCTGCCGGTCGCGAGCTGAGAGGGGCACGTCGCGGATCTCGTCGAAGCGGCAGCCGGCGTTGCCGAAGGCCTGGATTCCGCGCGGCGTGCGGAAGCAGTAACCGGCCTCGGCGTAGACCGCGTTCCGCTCGCCCCAGAGTTCGTCGCACAGCGGCGCCGCGCTCGCTGGCGCGGACCCAAGGATGGCGAGGCTGAGAGCAGGGGCGAGCAGGGCAGTGCGCATGGCGGGGCTCACGCGACGTCGGTCTGCGGCTTATGCCGGAAGCCGAAGCCCGGAGCGGTATCCTTTTGGCGCTCCCGCTCGATCACCCTCTCATCAGCGATGGCGCGGTCCACCGCCTCGATCTGCTTCTGAATGCCCTCGAGGTCGGCGCCGTACAGGTAGCCCGAAGTGACGTCTGGGGAGCTTGCACCGCTGCTCCCGGCCTCGCTTATCGCGAGCTGAGCGATCTGCCGCCTCTTCGCCACGAATGCTGATCGGAGAGCACGAAGATCAGAAATGGCTTGCGTGTCGTCTGACATGGCTGGCCCCCACGGGGCTAAGCGCCCCTCGTGCCAGAGCTATGTATCCGGCTATACGCGGTTGTCGAGTAGCACCGAGATGCCCCCGGCGACGACACCGCGAAGGATGGGCGGAGGGCGGGGGGAGAGTGATTAGCGAAGATTTGGCTACGTGATCTAAGTGTGTTCGTCTAGCTCAGCGATGCCTGCGCTAAGTAGCTTGTCGATTGTGAAGAAAACTTCCTGCTTGCCTCCGCCTTGATTCTCAATCCTAATCGGCAGAAGTGCCAAGATCGCTGATCCTGGGATGGAACGATCGTTTTTTGCGGGATCATCGTCGTCGCGTTGGTCGGAGGATATCAGCCCGAACGGGCGGACGGTGGTGTCCCGGGCATAGATGAACGCTGGGCCACCACTCATTCCTCCGAACGCCGGCACGGTCGTTTCGATGCATGGGCCGCGGCAGAGCAGGTGCCCTTCGGGGTGATGCGCTGTGACTGTGCCGACACGAAGTGCCAAGCGCCGACCTACTGTTAATGATCCCAGCCATCCACCTTCGAGTGTAACATTGGATACGCTCATGTGTGCGTAACCGAGAACGCCAATCATGGACCCGATCTTCGGCAGCTCAGCAGAAAGTGGAAACATTTTCTCAAATTGCAGGCCGTCAAGGTTGATCAGCGTCAACGAGAAGACGGCAAGGTCCGCGGCGACGTTCCAAACGGCCCAATTAATTCGGCCGCTGGATACCCTCTCGCCGCACTGATAAGTCACTTGGAGCCGACGAGGATCTATTGAAACTCGTTGAAAACCTGGAAGAAATTCTTCCAAAGCGCTGGGATGATGTCGTCCTATTGGCACCTGCGCCCGTGCTGCACCTGTCAGATTATGGGCCGCAGTGATGGCAACAGCCGTGTCTCCAGAGAATTCTGCGATGAAGGCGGTGCCGATGAGGTGAGGAGTGCCGCGCTCCTCAAAAGCCATGAGCATCAAAAGGCCCGAGTGCATCTCGCTGGGAGCGTCACCCGAGAGATCCGCTTGGTTCCACGCAAATCCAGGCGGCAACGGGTCGTTATTCATTCCGCGTGCCGCTCCACAGGCATAGCACCGGACAGAGTGTCGAAGGCGAAAACATCAGCGAGGAGGGCAAAGCGCATGGCGGGAATGTACCCGGCCATACGCGGTTGTCGAGATTGTTGCGTCCTCTGCGAGCATCCGAGCGGAGCGCCAGTGTGGCGTCGGCGGATCCACGTAGCTCACCAACGTCTGGTCGTGTCCCGTGACGTGGTGTGGGAGCGCCGGTCCTCGGTTCGGGTCCGAGGGTTGATCAGGCCGCCACGGCGGACAGCCTGAGGGTGGGATCATCGCTCAAGCTGGCGAGCGACTCCAGGCTCATGTAGCGGTGCGAGACCGCCCACTCGTCGCATTGCTCCAGCATCAGGGTGAACCGCCCCGGGTTTCCCGGAGGCCTTTTGGTTTGGGTCAAGCGGCCACGGCTTGCACCTCGGTCTGGGCATCATAGCGTGCCTCGGCCTCGGCGGGAGGGATGTGGCCGATGGGTTCGAGCAGTCGACGGTTGTTGAACCAATCCACCCATTCGAGGGTGGCGAACTCCACCGCGTCGAAGCTGCGCCACGGACCGCGCCGGTGGATCACCTCGGTCTTGAACAGGCCGATCACCGTCTCCGCCAGCGCATTGATGCTCCTATGTCCGTCAAGTGGTCTCGTGCGAGATGCGGCCTCCACATCCGCAGAGATGGCCGAAGATCTCGCGGGCTACGTACCGCTTCAGGCATCGTACGATCTCCCGCTTCGTCCGTCCTTGAGCTACGCGCTTCTCGACGTAGGCGAGCGTCGGCTGGTGGCCTCGCATGCGGGTGATGACGACCCGGTAGAGCGCGGCGTTCGCCTGCCGATTGCCGCCCCGGTTCAGCCGATGGCGCGACGTCTTCCCACTCGACGCCGGGACAGGACTGACGCCGCATAGCTTGGCAAAAGCCGCCTCCGAGCGGATGCGCTCGGGGTTGTCGCCGACCAGGATCAGCATCTCGGCCACGGTGCCGGTCGCGATGCCGAAGGCTGCCTTCAGGCCCGCAGCGCACCTGTTCGTCAGGTCATCGAGGGCCGCGTCATGCTCCTTGATCTCGGCATCAAGCATGAGCCAGCGTCGCGCGAGAGCCTTCAGAGCGGCCTTGGTCGACGCGATGGTCGAGGTGAGAGGGCCAGGGCGCAGACCAGCCAGATGACGAACCAGCGCGACGCGACCGGTGAGGCGGTCGAGCTGCTCTCGGAGGGCTGCTGGCGCGTTGATGATCAAGGTCTTGAGCGTGACCATGGCCCGGGTTCGGCTCTTCACGGCGGTGTCGCGCACAACCTTGAGCTGACGGATCATCTCGACGGCGCTGCTGCCGCTCTTGGGACGCGCCGTAGCCTGACCAGCCAGCACGGAACGAGCGGCGCTCTCGGCGTCGATCGGGTCGCTCTTGCCGTGCTGGTGACGCACCTGCCGATTGGGACGGTTCACCTCGACGACGGTGTGCCCTTGCGCCACGAGGGCGCGCGAGAGACCGGCCCCGTAAGAGCCGGTGCCCTCGATGCCGAAGGCGCGGACGCATCCGAAGGCGCAAGCCCATACCTCAAGCTCGCGATAGCCCTTCGGGCTCACGGGAATGCTCGTTGTGCCGAGCCGCGCACCGAGCCCGTTGAGGGCGACAGCAGCGTGGATGTGTTTGTGGGTATCCACACCGATGACAATGTCGGTTGGGGCGATGGTTTGCATGGACGGGCTCTCCGCGCGATGAGAGCCTGACTGGCCGGTGAGCGGACAGGACTGTGACGGGAGAGGGTCCCCCACGCTCCTATGAGGTCACGTCTCCTCCTGCCATCAGGCGCCGCCCGGCGAACCGACACGTCAATGCGAGGACACGAAGGTCAATCGTAGCAAGGGTCAGGTCCCCCGGGCGAAGCCCACACTCTCACAATCGTAGCTGTCTCCAACGCTGCCGACGGAGGGCTCGATACCCGCCTCAATGAGGCGCTCGGTATAGCGAATACTCACGTATTGCGACCCTCGGTCCGAATGACAGACGAGGCCGCTGCCGGCGAAGGGTCGGCGCTGATGAAGAGCCTGCTCCAGGGCATCGAGGACGAAGTCTGCGCGCGCCGAGCGCGACACGCGCCAGCCGACGATCCTACGAGCGAAGACATCGACCACGAAGGCTGCGTAGACGAAGCCGCTCCAGGTCGCGACGTACGTAAAATCCGCGACCCACAGTCGGTTCGGGCGGTCTGCCTTGAATTGCCGGTTGACCTGGTCGAGCGGACAGGCCGAGGCTGGATCGGGAACGGTGGTGCGCAGCTTCTTTCCGCGCACGACCCCCTGCAGCCCCATCGCTCGCATCAGTCGCGCGACAGTGCAGCGGGCGGACACGATCCCCTCCCGGGCGAGCTGCCGCCAGACCTTGCGCACGCCGTAGACGCGGAAGTTCGCCTCGTACACGCGCCGGATTTCGGCCATGAGCATCGCATCCCGCCTAGCTCGGGCTGGTAGCCGATCGGGGTCGGCCCGCCGCGCAGCGTGGGCATGATACGTCGAAGGGGCGATCGGCAGCAGCCTGCAGATCGGCTCGACCCCATAGTCGGCGCGGTGCTCGTCGATGAAGGCGATCATGACCGGAACCGGCGGTCGAGCTCCGCCTGAGCAAAATACGCCGAGGCCTTCCTCAGGATCTCATTGGCCTGCCGCAGCTCGCGGTTCTCGCGCTCCAGCGCTTTGATCCGCTCGCGCTCCTCCGCCCTTGGACCCGCTCGCACGCCTTGGTCGCATTCGGCCTGGCGGACCCAGTTCCGCAGCGTCTCGCCCGAGCAGCCGATCTTGGCCGCAATCGAACGGATCGCCGCATAGGGCGAGCTGTGCTCACCCTGATGCTCCAGCACCATCCGCACCGCGCGCTCGCGGACCTCAGGGGAAAAAGGTGGGGTTCGCTTCGTCATGGCTCCATCCTCGCAAGAGTTGAAGCCTCCGAAAATCCCGGGGCGGTTCAGTCGGCGACGACGAGCTTCACACCCCGCAGGCCCCGGTCGGCCAAGGAGCGCAAGAACGCCTTCCAGAACGGCTCCGCCTCCGAGGAGCCGGTCGTCACGCCCAGCACCTCGCGCCGACCATCCGTGTTGACGCCCACCGCCACTATAACCGCGACCGAGACGATGCGGCCGGCCTCGCGCACCTTCACGTCGGTGGCGTCGATCCACAGATAGGGCCATGCGCCTTCGATGGGCCGCGAGAGGAAGGCGTTCACCCGCCCGTCGATCTCTGCGCACAGCCGCGAGACCTGGCTCTTCGACACGCCTGACCCGCCCATCGCCTTGACGAGATCGTCGACCGCCCGGGTCGAGACGCCATGCACGTAGGCCTCCTGGATCACGGCGGTGAGCGCCTTCTCGGCCGTGCGGCGCGGCTCCAGGAACGAAGGCAGGTAGCTGCCCTTCCTCAGCTTCGGGATCGCCAGATCAATCCGGCCGGCCCGCGTCTCCCAGCCCCGCTCCCGGTAGCCATTCCTCTGGGTCAGGCGATCCGGGCTGCGCTGGCCGGCCGACGCGCCGGTGCAGGCCTCAACCTCCAACTCCATCATGCGCTCGGCCGCAAAGGCCAGGAGCTCGCGCACGAGATCGCCGTCCGCCCCCTTCTCGATCAGCTCGATCAGGGCCATCCTGTCATCGGTCATCGTCATCTCCGGTCGAGTTCAGCTCGCAACCGAACCCTAGCCGAAGACCGGCGATGACCACCTCAGCGGCAGCCCGCTCCTACACCACGTCCGGGGACATCACCGTTAAAAGCGTTCCTCGGACATTTAATTGCCTGACAGGCTTTCCAGACACGTTTGGCCTGCTTCAGGCTCACCACACGCGGCCTAACCGACCTGTCGGGTTTTCCGTCGTTTTCTCGACAGAACGTTCTGCGCCGTTTGGGCCGGTCTGTTGGGGCAAGCCCTATTGGAACGCCGGCAGTTGAGATCGCATCAGCCGAGGTAGATACAGCGCTCCAACGTCATCATAAAAATTCTCGCATTTACGTCCGCACTATTTCCAAAATCGTTTACCCAAAAGGGGTGGAAGAGCGTTGCTGTTGCGCAAAATTTTTCCTTCTTCACAAAAATATATCATGAAAACAACCTATGTAGTTGCGCGATCTGCAGATAGATTTACCTTGCGACCATCATCAGTGGATTTACCACAGGTACTGATGGCCGGGAGAGAGGCGCGCTTCCACCTGCGACGCAAGGTGAAGCTGCCATGTTGTCGACTTCCAACGACCACTCCATGACTATGCTCATCCGCAAGCTGGAGAGCATCGCAACCCTCTCGGACGAGGAGCGTCAGACTATCCTGAGGTTGCCGGTCAGGACCCGCGTTCTCAACGTCGGTCAGGACATCGTGCGCGATGGCGACAAGCCCTCGCAGTCCTGCCTCATCCTCGATGGCTGGGCCTGCCGCTACAAGATGCTGGATGGTGGACGGAGGCAGATCATGTCGTTCCACATTCCCGGCGATATCCCTGATCTGCAGAGCTTGCATCTGCACACCATGGACCACAGCCTCGCGACTCTGACCAAGAGCACGATCGCCTTCATCCCGCACGAAAGTCTGCGCGAGTTGACCACCCGATTTCCCGGCATCGCGTCGGTGCTCTGGCGGGACACGCTGGTGGATGGGGGGATCTTTCGTGAGTGGATGGTCGGCATGGGCCGCAAGTCAGCCTTCGGGCGGATCGCACACCTGTTCTGCGAGATGTACCTCAAGCTCGAAGCGGTCGGCCTTGCCGGCGAACACCGCTGTCCGTGGCCGATCACGCAAATCGACTTCGGCGATGCGCTGGGGCTCTCGAACGTGCACGTGAACCGAACGCTGCAAGAGATGCGTGGCCAGGGCCTGATCACGCTGCGCGGGTGCACGTTGGTGATCCAGGCCTGGGACGAGCTTATCCGTGCCTCGGAGTTTGATCCGACCTACCTGCATCTGGAGAAGCGGGCCACCTAAACCGCTCCAACGGCTGGCGCCTTGCGGCCGGTTGCTCCGCCTTGAGTGCGCCAGGGATCAGGACGCTGCTTTGGGGGGTTGAGCCTCGAACGCCGCTCACGGCGTACGCTTCTGTTTCAGGTGGAGTTGTTGGTGCCGCGCTATTTTTTCGACATCACATCTGCCGGCTCGCCGCAGGACCGGGACGACGAGGGCACGGAGTGCGCCGACCTCGCTGCGGTTCGCAAAGCGGCGATGAGGGTCCTGCCGGACATTGCCAGGGACGACCTTCCGAAGGACGGCGACCGGCAGACATTCACCGTGGTCGCACGGAACGAGGACGGGCAGGCAGTCTACACGGCGACGCTCACGTTCGCGGGTATACAACTTCTCCGGTAGCCCGGTTGCGACGCTTTATGACGCATAGCAACCCATCCTATGACGTTGCACATCCCATTCGAGTAAGCTTTGCTCCCAGCAATCGCGAGCCTCGATCCAGGCATGCACGCGAGTGAGAGCACACTTGCTCCCGCCCTCCTCGGCCGGAGCCTCGCGTGCCACGCTATTTTTTCCATGTCCATGATGGCGTTAGCTTGCTTGATCATGAGGGCACCGAGCTGGCCGATTGGCATCAGGCTCAGTTTCACGCCATCCGCACCGCTGGGGAAATCATTTCGGACAACGCGAAGCGTCTGAAGCTTGGCGAAGACTGGAAGATGGAGGTCACGGACGAGGTTGGGCTGGTGCTGTTCCGCCTCGATTTCCATGTCGCCAGCTCGGCCGCAGTGATGGGCGAAGATTGGAAGCAGAGCGCTGCTGAAGAGGCGGCTCGGTTGTCACCGAATCCCCCTACCTAGGACCGCCCGCGGCCCTTCGCGGGGCCTCTGCGGCCAATGACACCAATGCGTCCTGGAATTGAGAGATGCGCGCTTCCGCCTCACCCACGTAGAGAATAGCTCGTGTCCCTCTACTTTTTCGACGTTCACGACGGCACCCATCGGTTCGACGACAGCGGAACCGAGTGCACCAGCTTGGAACAAGCTCGTTTGCAGGCGAAGCGCCTTCTCCCTGACCTCGTGCGGGAACAGGCAGACGGCGATCAGGAGCGGCACACTTACACGGTGCTGGTGACAGATGCAGACCACCGGCCTGTATACTCAGCAACCCTGTCCTTCACAGGGCTTTGGCTGATCCGATGAGGTTTGCTTGGCCTCTCAGCAGGGTGGCAGAGGTCGGACTTAAGACACCGGATCGACAGTGAACATTCCATAACGCTCAGTCAGCGAACCACGTCGACGTGCGGTATGGGCTGTTGCCGTAGCGTTGCTTTGCTGCGCTGATGGAACGAGGGTTGGCGCTGTGCGCCATGCTCGTAGCTGATCCTGCTTCTGATCTGAGGAGACGAGGATGCGCCCGCCGCCGATCCTCTCCAACTTCAGCGTCGCCACTGTCATCGTGATGATGGCGGGTTCGGTCGGCGCGGCTCCCACGCACGCCGAGATGCCATCGGCCGACGAGGCCCGCGAGATCGCCACCGACGCCTACGTCTACGCTTACCCGCTTGTGATCATGGAGCTGACCCGGCGCAAATCGACTAACGTCCCGCAGGCGACAACGACCATGGCCGCGCCGGTCAACCAGTTCGCTCACCTCGCAGCTTTCCCGGACGCGAAGTTCACCGATGTCGTGCGACCCAACGCCGACACGCTCTACTCCTCGATGTGGTTCGATGTGACCAAGGAGCCCCTGGTCATCAGCCTCCCGGCCTCGGATGGCCGCTACTACCTCCTGCCGATCCTCGACATGTGGACGGAGGTCTTCACCTCGCCGGGCTCGCGCACGACCGGCAACAGCGCTCAAACCTTCGCGCTGGCGGGGCCGGACTGGAGCGGCACCATCCCCGAGGGCATCGACTTCGTTCGCTCCCCTACCGGCATGGGCTGGATCGTTGGCCGGACAAACACCGCTGGTCCCGCTGACTATGAGGCCGTGCACCGCTTCCAGAGAGCGATCAGAACCGCGCCCCTCAGCACCTGGGGCAAGGAGGCGCCTCCGCCTCCCGGCTCGGTGAACCCGGCGTGGAAGAGCGACAAGCCGCCGATCGAGCAGGTCGAGGAGATGGATGCGCCGGCCTTCTTCGCGCTTTTCAGCGAGATCGTGAAGGCCAACCCGCCGCACGATGTCGACTACCCGATCTTCGATCGCATGCAGCGGATCGGGATCGTGCCGGGCGAGCCCATCGACCCCGCTCGATTGGCGCCCGAGGCTCAGCACGCGATCTCGGATGCGAAGGCTCCGGCCCTACAGCGGATCGCGGCCAGCTTCCACGGGTCGGGCCAGTTCGTGAACGGCTGGCGCACCAACTACACCGCCGTTGGCACTTACGGAGCGGACTACACGCACCGGGCCGGGGTGGCCTATGCAGGGCTCGGGGCCAACACCATCGAGGACGCGCTCTACCCCACTGCCTTGGTCGATGCCGATGGCAAACCGTTCGATAGCAGGCGGCGCTACGTCATCCACTTCGACAAGGCCGAGCTTCCGCCGGTTCGGGGCTTCTGGTCCCTGACGATGTACAACGAGCGCCAGCTCTTCGCCGAGAACCCGATCAACCGCTACGCCATCGGCGACCGCGACAAGCTCACCTACAACCCGGACGGCTCGCTCGACCTCTACGTTCAGCGTGACAGTCCTGGAAAGGACAAGGAGGCGAATTGGCTTCCGGCCCCGGCGAGCGGCCCCTTCACAATGAACCTACGTCTGTACTGGCCGAAGTCACAGGCCCTCGATGGCACTTGGAAGGCCCCCGTGGTCAAGGCGGTAGGAGCCATGTGAGGTCAAGACCTTCCAGCCGATAGGTTACACTCCATAACGCCCAACCCCAGAACGGCGCTGCTCGCGCGCGGCTACAGGCATGGCTGTTTCGCTCAACGCTTTGAATTTCAGACACGCAATCCTGACAGGTTTAAGCGACTGAAAAACCGTCGTTTTCCCGACGCTTGCCCTGCAAACGCTGGAATAGTCCACATGAGCAAGCTCTATTGGAACACTGCCTTCCCCGGGGTCGCCTCAATTACCATCCGACCTCAGACATGCAGGCTTACAGCTCCCTTGAGGAACCTTGAGAAAGCTGGAGTACCAGCCTCGGAGTGACACAGCGCATCATCAACGCTTCTCTCCGCTGGGTTCAAATTCGTCGATATGGTAGGCCATCATGGGTGCCAGTCGGGCGATATGCGGCTGCCATTGTGCCCTCAGCGCGAGGTAAGTCTCCGCCCCTGCCTCATTGGGTATCGTCTCCACGCCGGCTGCCGACAGCCGCCTGACAGCCCCTGCGAGGCGGGTGCGCCATACCTCGCTCTCGGCGCTGTTCACGCCGGCTGAGACGGGCAGATCGCCGGGTAAAAACGTCGTTTCGAGCGTGACGACGAGCAGCATGGCAACGCGCCAGATCGCATCAACGGCGGCGGTCTCTTTCAGCCATGCTGCCTGACGATCTGCAATCCCACTGCGGATCAGTGATACGGCGTCGAGGGCCATGAATGCCTGTGCCGAGACCGAATAAAAGGGCTGCCGGAAGCGGAAGTAGAACAGCACGGGATAGAAGTGGTGTGCCTCCTTCATCTCGGCCATGGACCCTGCGATGTCAGCCAAGTGGGTGTAGCCTGAACTGAACTGCCCTTGCGGCCCGAGCCTCGCCAGGAGTTCGGCCGCATCTGCGGTTTCACCCGCCAACAGATGCAGCTTCAGTCCGAGCGCATTGCGCTGCCGAAGCGCGCTGTAGACCTGCATGACATAGGTCAGGACCAGCGACGTCGCCGACATCCCGACGAGCGAGTTCACGAGATAAAGACCGCGGTAGGCGTCTGTGGACGGCTTGAAGTCGCTGGCCCCGACGATCGTCATGCTGCTGCCGCCCGCATAGAGGGCGGTCACGAAGTCGGTCGGCGTTTCGCCGGTGCTTGCCCGAACGGACGTCCCGAGTGCCGGGTGGATGATCAGGCCGGCGCCGAGGGTCAGTCCCAGGGCCCAGAGAAGGACATAGACGATGAGGATGACCGGGCCGCAGAAGGAGAGCACAGCGCCTCGCTTCTGGCCAAACACATCGGCGGCACGGCAGAAGATCGCCCAGGTGAGATGGGCGACACGGTCCGCGATCAAACCTGTCCCGATGCGCGCGTAGAGGACCGTCAGGAAGATGTCGGTGAGGAAGACACCCATGACGAGCGCGCCCGACGCCCCTTCGAGCACAGGCAGCATCGGGCTAGCCCTCCCTTCCAGCCTCAGGCGTTGGTCAGCGTCCAGGGACGCATCGCCTCCGGGCTGATAATGTCGGGTGGCGGCTTGAAGTCGCGTGCCGCACCCCGCATCGCCTTGGCAGGACGGCGAAAGCCGCTGCGGCGGCGATAATCCTGTCGGACCTTCTGGGACGGGGCGAGGGGCGCCTCCGCGAGGTTCCGCGCGCAGATCACGTCTACGGCTGTGACGCCGGCTAAAGCCAGAAGGGTGATCAGCACGTTGTCCTTGCGCGGATTGTGGCCCTCAAGCCCGGGCAGGACCGTGGCGATATCGAGCGCGTCTCCCGCGACGCGCGCCGTGATCCAGGGTGTCGGATCGCGCGAGCCCAAGATCCCAGCTCCCTGGAGGATTTCGCGCACGCCATAGGCTTGGATCACCGGGGCTGCGCGCGGCATCCCGAGCCAGCGGGCAATGGCACCGCCACAGGTCACTTCGGTCAGACCGAGGCCGATCGAGAACCAGCCTAGGCCCTGAGCGAGTTCCCGGGTTGCCCGGTCCGGCCTACGGCGTGGGTCCGAGGTGAGGTAACTCGGCAGCGGATAAGAAACAGGAGCGCGGCCCTGGCCGCGTTGAGACATGGCATCGGACATGCTGACTACCTCGGTGCCGCAATGAGGAGAGTTGCGGGCCCGCCGCAACGCGACGAGCTGCGGAGCCGCTCAGGGCCGGAGCACGACCTTGATGCAGTTGTCTTTCTTGTCGCGGAAGGTCTTGTACATCTCCGGGCCCTGCTCCAGCCCGACCCTGTGGGTGATGACGAAGGAGGGATCGATCTCCCCGTCGTCGATGCGTTTGACGAGGTCATTCGTCCACCGGTTCACGTGGGTCTGCCCGGTGCGGACGGTCAGCCCCTTGTTCATCAGGGCTCCCATCGGCAGTTTGTCGACGAGCCCGCCGTAGACGCCCGGGATCGATAGGATGCCAGCGGGGCGACAGACATAGATCATCTCGCGCAGCACCGAGGCGCGGTCGCTCTCCAGCATCACAGCCTGCTTCAGTCGGTCGTAAGCCTGTTCCAGCGCGCGCGGCGAATGCGCCTCCATGCCCACGGCATCGATGCACTTCTCCGGACCCTTGCCGTCGGTCAACTCATTGAGGCGCTCGATCACGCTCTCCTGCTCATTATCGAGAGTGATGGCCCCACCCGCGCGTGCCATCTCAAGGCGCTCGGGAACGCTATCGATGCAGACCACCTGCTTGGCCCCGAGGAGGAGTGCAGAGCGCAGCGCCATCTGGCCGACTGGGCCCGCCCCCCAGACCACAACCGTATCGGTCGGCTGGATGTCGGCCTGCACCGCAGCCTGCCAACCGGTGGGGAAAATGTCGCCGAGGAACAGCACCTGCTCGTCGCTCAGGTTCTCCGGCACCTTGATGTGCGTCTTGTCGGCAAACGGCACGCGGACGTACTCGGCTTGTCCGCCTTGGTAGCCGCCGGTGAGGTGCGTGTACCCGAACAGGCCCGCGGTGGTGTGCCCGAAAGCCTTGTCGGCGATCTTCTTGTTGCGGTTCGAGCGTTCGCAGACGGAGAAGTAGCCGCGCTTGCACTGGTCGCACTCGCCACAGATGATCGTGAAGGGCACGACGATGCGCTCACCTTTTCGGAGAGCGCCGTTGACGCCTTTGCCCATCTCAACGACTTCACCCATAAACTCGTGGCCCATCACGTCGCCCTTCTCCATGCCTGGCATGACGTGATCGTAGAGGTGCAGATCCGAGCCACAGATCGCACAGACGGTCACCTTGATGATGGCGTCGCGGTCACCCTCGATCTTGGGGTCCGGAACTGTATCGCAGCGGATGTCCTGAGTGCCGTGCCATATCAATGCTCGCATAGGACTACTCCGCCATACGTGGGAATTATCGCGAAATCTTGGAAATAATATTGTCCTTCCCGATTATTTTCCGCACAATAACATAGGCTTATTTATTAGTTACGTTCCTTTCTATGTGTCACATTGGTTTTTATTTATGTAGAAACGGAAGGTGAACATTTTGTGACACGATAGTTTTCAATATCGATGGCAATCGCGAGCGAATAAAGCCCGCTGAAGCAGGGCTTGAGCAGAGGGCTATGATCAAGGCGCGCTTGGCTGAGCGAACGCTCCTTTGCAAAAAACACCGCTCGATCCATAACGTTCAATCCGCGGCCCACGCTCTCTTGGTATGCTTCTGAACATGGACAGACGCGCCCTCCCGCGCCATCGTGAGGCATGCTGGCGGCAGCTTTCCCCCCGATCGTATCCGCAAGCATAGGAACCGCCCGTCGTCCCCCCGGCGCGGGCGGTTTTTCTATGCCTAGACTGCGCCGCCCCTCACGGCCTCGACGAGCACTCCCGGAGACTTCAAAAAGGGCTGAATTTGCGTTCCATAAACGCGCTTACGCGAGCCGGATGGCTCCCTGGTACCCCCCGGTGTGCAAGCTCATGGCCTTGCATTCGAGATGGATAAGCGTATTGGCCTGATCTTCATTGAAGCAAGGTTGCTACATGGCTGAACTCGAAGAAGCTCTTCCCGCAAACCACCTCGAACTAGCTGCCGACATTGTGTCTGCCTATGTGTCAAACAATCCTGTCCGTGCGACTGACCTTCCGTCTCTCATCAGCGACATCCATGCGGCGTTGAACAACCTTGCCGCAGGTCCTTCGGGCAAGGCTGAGCAAGAGGCCGAGAAGGCAACTCCAGCCCAGATCCGCAAGTCCATCACCCCGGACGGGCTCATCAGCTTCGTCGACGGCAGGCCCTACAAGACCTTGAAGCGCCACCTCACCGGCCACGGGCTTGATCCTTACAGCTACCGGGCCCGCTATGGCCTCCCGTCGGACTACCCGATGGTGGCCGCCAGCTACGCCGCCCAGCGGTCAGAACTCGCCAAGTCACTCGGCCTCGGGCAGTTGGGCGGCAGGGTGAAGCGCGAGGCCGATGAGGGAGCTTCGGAGGCACCCAAGCGCCGCGGGCGGCCCAAGAAGGGCGAGTAACGCCCATCGAGCATCGCCCAGCAAGTCTCGTTGCTGGGCGATGACGGAGCTGCGATGGCCGGGCGGCTCTCGATTTGGTAAGTGCTGCCCATGTCGCTCAAGCTCGCACTCACCGGCCTCAGGACGCTCCGCGCCGCGGGCTGGCTTTGCATCTGCCTGCTCGTCTGGCTGTCGTGGATCCCGGCTGCCTTGGAAATCCGGACCGGTATGGCCGGACAGATCGAGCACGCTATCGCCTACTGTGGCGCCGGCGCCCTCCTCGCCTTCAGCTGCCAAGATCCGCGTCGCTGGCAGATTACTGCTGGCCTCGTCGCGCTGGCCGGCATCCTTGAGATCGGTCAGATCTGGGTTCCGGGACGAACCTCTCAGTTCATCGATTTCGCGGCCAGCGGCGCCGGCGCCGTGGTTGGCGTCCTAATCGGGCGAGTCGCGATCCAGGCGCTTGTCGGCTGGATCATACGTCCACACAGCTTATAGAGATTTCCACGCAGGACCCAGCAATGTTCGAAACTGGGCGGTACGGGAGTTGCGGTTTCTGCAGTGTCGTTCCTGATTTGGGACATGCGCATCTAGAGTCTCGCGCATTAACTAAATCCAACCGTCGTGCAGAGAGATGGCGAAATTTCAGCTTTATATCCCAAATACGTCATTTAATTTTCCCATAACAGAATTAGAGCAGACCTTCGGCAAGGCTGAAAGCGCGCCTGAGCTAGATTATTGCTCTCTTAATCATCCGGATTACCGGATAACCTACGCTACGGATCACGTGGATAATGTTCTAGCGGTGCTCGACATCGATACGCAGTGGCAAATACCGGCGCCGGTCCAGCACTACGTCCGCGGCGAGTGACCCTCTGCACCAACAGCTAGGAACGAATTATGGCTTCAAACATCGAATGGGACCGCTATGTCAAAAAGCTTTGGAACGGGACCCCGGATCGGCGTGCAATTGGGACCCCTTCGCAAGCTGGGTACG
>NZ_VZZJ01000021.1 GCF_008806345.1 Methylobacterium planeticum
CTGTGCCTCAAGGCACGGGAGAGTCGGTCGCCGCCAGACCTGCCCAGCGCACATCGCCGGACGCCCACACTCGCCAAAGGAGCGCCGGGCCATGAGGATTCCCTCGACACGATCCTGTCGGATCGACACGATCCGAAAAGGATCGGCCCGCCGCCCGGCTCGTGGCCTCCCGCCCGCGGGAGCCCGGCCGGTCGGCAGGCCGAGCGCCCTTGGCGCGGGGTGGAGCAGCCCGGTAGCTCGTCAGGCTCATAACCTGAAGGTCACAGGTTCAAATCCTGTCCCCGCAACCAAACACCCGAAGGCCCGCCACGCTCACGCGCGGCGGGCCTTCGGCGTTCGGGGCGGGGCGTCGTGGTGCCGGGAGCCGCCTCAGCGCGACCGCATGATGATCCAGATGGCGTGGATCATGCCGGGGACCCCTCCGAGCAGCGTCAGCAGGATGTTAAGCAGGAACTGAAGCCCGATCCCCTCCGTCACCAGCACCGCGACGGGCGGCAGGAAGATAGCGAGCAGAATGCGGACGATGTTCGACACGGAACCTCCGGGGGAGGGGGTTGCGACCATCAAACGAAGCGGAGCTGCTTCCGTTCCGGTCCGCCGGCCCGCCCCATCCGCGGCGACGCCGCGGAGTTCGTAAACCTCTTTCCGATAAGGTCCTTCGGTCGTCGTCCCCACGCGTTCGTGATGAAGATGTTTGCATCCCTCGCTCATGAGGTCGAACGCGCCATCGCGAACGGTGATCCGACGACGCGCGTCGAGATGCTCCGCCGAATGACCCGCCTGTTCACCGATCGCGCCGCGGCGCTCGACATCGAGCAGGTGCGAGCCTTCGACACCGTCATCCTGAAATTGTCGCAGAACGTCGAGACCTTCGCGCGCGCGGCGCTCGCGCGCTCCCTCGCGGGAATCACGCAGGGCCCCGAACACGTCCTGCACGACCTCGCGCTCGATCCCGATTCCTCCGTGGCGGCGCCCGTGCTGGCGCGGGGACAGCCGATCGCCGACGCGACCCTCGTGCGGGTCGCGCACCTGTGCGGACAGGATCACCTCTACGCCCTGTCCCGTCGCCGCCGCCTGAGCGAGCGCGTCACCGACGTGCTGGTGACGCGCGGAGACGGCGAGGTCGTGCGCTCCGTCGCCGGGAATACCGGCGCCCGCTTCTCCGAGGCCGGCTTCACCGCCCTGACGGCGCATGCGCGCCTCGACGCGGCGCTCGCCGAGATCCTGGAGATCCGCCGCGACATCCCGCCCGACCACATGGCGCAACTCCTGGCGATCGCGAAATCGCGCGCGGCCGAGCGCCTGATCGGCGAGTTCGCCCCCGACGCGGTCGACGCGGCCCTGACGACGGCGACCCGCGATCTCGCCGGCCCCGAAGCCCGGCGCGCGCGCACGGACGGGGCTGTCGTGTCCCGGAAGGCCGTCGCGGCTCAGGAAACCAGCGAGCAACAGATCGTTGCCTGGGTCGACGCGGGCAAGGTCTCCGACGCCCTCGTCGCCCTCGCCCGCGCGGCGGCGGTCCCGCCCGAGATGGTGTTTCGTGCCTACGAGGCGCAGGCCTATGATCCGTTGCTGTTCCTGATCCGCTCGGTCCGGTTCGGATGGGGAACCCTCAAGCACTTCATCCAGTCGAAACCCGGCAAGCCCCCGTTGCCCGAGGAGATGAACGGCGCGTTCGAGGCCTTCCAGGCGCTCTCGGTGACGACGGCACAACGGGTGGTCCGGTTCACCGCGACGCGCGATCACGCTCAGAGCACCGACGTCGCCTGACGCGCGCCGGCGCGGTGCCGAGGACGCATCCCGTGCTGCTCGAACTGGCCCTCTACCTGACCATGTCGGCCCCGCTCCGGCACCGCCTGCTCGGGCATGTCCGCGAGAGCGTTTCGCTGCTGGCCCGCTCGCGGCGCTGCCGCGCGGCCTGGGAGCCGCACAAGCGCCGGGCGCGCGCGGCGATCATCGCGGCCTTCGCCGACCTGCCGCGACGCCGGACCGCCATCGTGCTCGGCTCCGGGCTCCTCGACGATGTTCCCCTGCGGGAGCTCGCCGCCGCCTTCGATCGCGTCAGGCTCGTCGACACCGTCCATCCCTGGACGGCGCGACTTGAAACGCGGCGCTACCCTCAGGTCGACCACGTCACCGCGGATATCAGCGGCACGCGCCTCCTGCTGGGCGGCGGCGAGGACATGATCACGGATGCGGACCTGACCGGGATCTGCTCCGGACCCGACGTCGATTTCGTCGTATCGGCCAACCTCCTGTCGCAACTCCCGATCCTGCCCATCGACTGGTTCGAGGCGCGCGGGCGTCCCGTGCCGCTCCATCTCGGGCGGCGGATCGTCGAGACGCATCTCTGTGCACTCGCGCGTCTGCCCGCCCGGGTCTGCCTGATCACCGACACGCTCGAGCGCGAGGACGACCGTGCCGGGCGCGAGACGGACCGCCTCGACCTGATGCACGGCGCCGTGCTGCCGATCCCGGACGCGCTCTGGGATTGGGAACTCGCACCCTTCGGCGAAGCCGGGCGGGATCGCCGGATCCTGCATCGCGTCGCGGCTTTTCGCGATTGGGGCTCGGCCTTCCGGACCCTGACGCCCGGGGCGCCTGTCCCCTCGTCATGAAAAAAGCCGCCCTCGGTTTCGAGGGCGGCCGGTTCGATCGTGTTGTTCGCGGTTGATCCCGCCTACTCGGTGGGATCCACGGGCGTGCCGGCGGCGGGGGCGCCCTCGGCGCCTTCCGTGCCCTCGAAGCGCGGTCGACGGCGGCGGCGGGGCTTCGGCGCGGCGCGCGCGCTGTCGTCGTCCCCCGGTCCGGCCTCCTGCTGATGCGCGGAGCCGCCGTTGAGCGGCAGCTCGGCGGCGGGCTCGCTCGGGGCGGGCGCCCGCGTCGGCGTCATCAGAAAGGCCGGCAGCGCGCTCGGCTCCTCCGCGACGGGACGCGGCGAGGGCTCCTCGCGGCGGCGCTCGCGCCGGCTCGGAGCCTCGGAGCGCTGCGTCTCCTGCCGGGGGCCGTCCTGGCGTGCGCTCTCGTGCCGAGGGTTCTCCTGCCGAGGATTCTCCTGGCGGACCGGCTCCGGCCGCTGGTACTCGTTGCGCCCGCCCTCGAAGCGAGACTCGCCGCGGGGCTGGTCCTGGCGGCCGTAATCCTGGCGCGGCTGGTCCTGACGGGCATAATCCTGGCGCCCACCGTCCGGCCGCCCCTGGTCGGACCGTGCGCCGTCGAAGCGGCTGCCGTTGTTGTCGAAGCGCTGGTTGCGGTCGTTGCGGCTCTGGAAGCGGTCGCGCCGCTCGGGACGCTCGCGGTTCTGCGGGCGGTTGTCGCCGTTGCCGTCGTTGCGGCTCTCGTAGGGCTGCGGCTGCTGGCCCGGGTCGCCGTAATCGTCGGCGTAGCCGTTGTAGCCCTGGCCGTTCGGGCCGCTCTGGCCCTCGTCGTCGCCCTCGTCGAGGTCGTCCTCGTAGCCCTGGCGGGCGTAGCCCGCGCCGGCCTGCTGGCGGTTCTGTTCCTGCGCACCCGAGATGATGCGGAAATAGTGTTCGCCGTGCTGGAAGTAATTCTCGGCCGCGACCGGATCGCCGGAAGCCTGCGCGTCGCGCGCGAGCTGGGCGTATTTGTCAGCGATGTGCTGGGCAGTGCCGCGAATTTTGACGTCGGGGCCGTTGGATTCGTAGGAGCGCGTCAGCGGATTGGGACCCTTGGGCCGGTTGCGGCCGCGCATCCGTCTATTCTGGTTTGGTCTCATCGGTCTCGATTGACCCTCGCTCGTGCAAAAGGCGCGTCTGGTGTTGCGACTGTTCCCTCAACGGCATCGGTCCGGGGCTCGGCCGATGAGCGGAGCCGGATGTCCGGCCGCCCACAGTCGATGGTCCGTGATCCGTGTGCCGTTCCGGCCGTCCCGTCCAATCGGGGCCTACGCTTGCGTCCAGGACGCCATTCGATTGTCAGGTTCGAATTTCACCAAGCTGCATCGCGATCTCGAAAAACGCGTCGGCTCGGTGGTGAGGAGATCGGCGAACTCGGCGGAATGGGTCGTCGCCGACCTTACCGCTATCCGTCTTAACGGACCGTTCGCGATCTGCAAACCAACCCTAGTCGCTTGGACCCGGCGCAACAAGCTTTTTTTCAGTCCGGACCGGGATTTGACCTAACTTCGTGGCCCAATTTCGGCGCGCTTGCCGCGGTGAAACACCACCACGCGGTCATGGCCCGCCAGATCACGGCGGATCGCCACGGGATCGAGACCGCGTTCGCGTCCGAGTGCCGCGACGGACGCCGCCTGATCGAACCCGATCTCGACGGCCAAAGTCGCATCCGCATGCAGGAAATGGGGATCCGCCGTGACCCCCGCAAGGATCCGCCGGTAGGCGTCGAGACCGTCCGCGCCGCCGTCGAGGGCGAGCGCCGGGTCGTGGCCGCGCACCTCGCCGGAGAGCGTCGGGATCACCCCGCGCGGGATGTAGGGCGGGTTCGAGACGATCAGGTCGAAGGGCCCCTCAAGGCTCGCGCACCAATCCCCGTTGAGGAAACCGGCCCGGGACCCGACGCCGTTCAGGCGGGCGTTGCCGCGAGCGGTCGCCAGGGCGCCGAAGGACCGGTCGAGCCCGAGCCCGAAGGCCCGCGGCAGCTCGGTCAGGAGGGCGACGAGGATGCATCCGGAGCCCGTCCCGAGATCGAGGATGCGCAGCGGGCGGCCGCAATCCCCGATCGCGGCGAGCGCCGCCTCCACCAGGGTCTCGGTGTCGGGGCGCGGGACCAGCGTCTCGGGGGAGAGGCGGAAGGGCAGGCCCCAGAATTCCCACTCGCCGAGGATGCGGGCGACGGGCTCGCCGGCGGCGCGCCGCCGCATCGCCTCGGCGAGGCGCTCGGCGCCCGCCGGGCCGATCGGCGCGTCGCCGCGCAGGGCGAGATCGAGGGCCGTCAGGCCGAGGACGTGCAGCGCGAGGAACCGCGCGTCGCCCGGCCCCGCCGCGACCGGCGCCCGCGCGATCGCGGCCTCGACCGCGCGGATCGCCTGCCGCAGCGACAGGTCGGGCGCGAGGTTCGAGGCGGTCCCGCTCGGCATGCGCGCCGGCCCTAGCCCATCCCCTCGGCCGCCAAGAGCTCGGCCTGATGCTCGGTCACGAGGGCGTCGACCAATTCGTCGAGGGCGGTCCCGGCCAGCACCTCCTCCAGCTTGTAGAGGGTGAGGTTGATGCGGTGGTCCGTCACCCGTGCCTGTGGGAAGTTGTAGGTCCGGATGCGCTCGGAGCGGTCGCCCGAGCCGACCTGCGCCTTGCGATCCGCGGCGCGGGCGGAATCCTTGGCCGTGCGCTCGGCGTCGAAGAGCTTGGCGCGCAACAGCGACATGGCGCGCGCCCGGTTCTTGTGCTGGGAGCGCTCCTCCTGGACGAAGACCACGATGCCGCTCGGCATGTGGGTGATGCGGATCGCCGATTCGGTCTTGTTCACGTGCTGGCCGCCGGCGCCCTGGGCCCGCATCGTATCGATCTTCAGGTCGGCATCGTTGATCACGATGTCGACCTCCTCCGCCTCGGGCAGCACCGCCACGGTGGCGGCCGAGGTGTGGATGCGCCCCTGCGTCTCGGTGTCGGGCACCCGCTGCACCCGGTGCGCGCCGCTCTCGAACTTCAGGCGGGCGAAGACGCCGCGGCCCTTCACCTCGGCCACCACCTCGCGATAGCCCCCGACCGTGCCCTCGCTCTCCGAGATCACCTCGACCTTCCAGCCCTTCGATTCCGCGTACTTCGCGTACATGCGGAACAGGTCGCCGGCGAACAGGGCGGCCTCGTCGCCGCCGGTGCCGGCGCGGACCTCGAGGATCGCGCTCTTCTCGTCGGCCGCGTCCTTCGGCAGCAGCATGAGCTGGAGCGCGCGGTGGGCCGCCTCGAGGGCCGCCTCGGCCTCGGGCTTCTCGTCGGCGGCGAGCGCCCGCATCTCGGAATCGCTGCCCGGCTCGTCGATGAGGGCCTGCACGTCGGCGAGGTTCGCGGCGGCCTGCCGGTAGGCGTGGATCGCCGCCACCACCGGATCGAGCTCCGCCAGCTCGCGCGAGAGCTGCACGAAGGTGTCGGAATCCGCCGAGCCGGCGCTGAGCGTCGCGGTCGCGATGTCGTGGCGCACCAGGATGGCGTCGAGGCGATCGGGAGGAAGTGGGGTCATCGCCCGGGTGATACTCTGACTCGCGGACGGTGTCGTCGGGGCCTGCCGTCAGGCCGCGCCGGCCCTCTGCCCGCTGGTGGTGGAAATTCGACGCTACCTAGCCCGGGAGTGGGGCCGCCGCAACGACGGGCGCCGGCTGCGCACCGGGAAGGACCGCGACCCTTGCGTCCCGGCGCCGGGGCGCGGTGTCCGAGACCGCCTAGATCGGCACGCCGTGGGCCTTGGCGAAGGCCAGGAGGGCCGGGCGCAGGGAGGCCCCGCCGCTCGCACGCGCCATCTCGGCGTCGATGACCGCCTTCACAGCCGCCGCGTCGACGCTCAGCACCATCGCCTTCACGGGCCCGATCGCGGCGGGCGACATGGAAAGGTCGCGGAAGCCCATGCCGATCAGGGCCATGGCCTCCAGGGGCCGGCCCCCGATCTCGCCGCAGACGGTCACCGGGCAGCCGGCCGCGCTCGCGTGCTCCGCGATCACCCGGAAGGCGCGGATCGCCGGGGCGCTCAGGGGGTCGAAGCGGTCGGCGACGCGGCGGTTCTCGCGGTCGACGGCGAAGAGGAACTGCATCAGGTCGTTGGAGCCCACCGACAGGAAGTCGGCGGCCTCGGCGATCTCGTCGATCTGGAACAGGAGGGAGGGCACCTCGATCATCGCCCCGAGCCGGCAATCGCTCGGCAGCGGGTGGCCGTGGCGGCGCAGATGCGCCTTCTCCCGGTCGACGATGGCCTTGGCCCGGACGAACTCGTCGACGGTCGCCACCATCGGGAACATGATCTTGAGGGGGCGTCCGCTCGCGGCCTTCAGGAGCGCGCGGAGCTGCACCCGCAGGAGGGCCGGGCGGTCGAGGCCGATGCGGATCGCCCGCCAGCCGAGCGCCGGGTTCTCCTCCTCGAGCTTCGGCATGTAGGGCAGGATCTTGTCGCCCCCGATATCGAGGGTGCGGATCGTCACCGGCTTGTCGCCGGTCGCGGCGAACACGGCCTCGTACAGGCTCTGCTGCTCGGCCGCCGAGGGCATGCGCTCGGCCACCATGAATTGCAGCTCGGTGCGGAACAGCCCGATGCCCTCCGCCCCCGTCTCCGGCAGGTGGCCGAGATCGACGAGCAGGCCGGCATTGAGGTGGAGGCCGATGCGCACGCCGTCCTTGGTCACGGCCGGCACGTCGCGCAGCGCCCGGTACTGCTCCTGCCGGCGGGCGCGCAGGCGCACCATCTCGGCATAGGCCGCCTCGATCTCGGGGCCGGGCCGCACCTGGATCTCGCCCGCGACGCCGTCGACGATGATGGCGTCGCCGGCGTCGCACAGGGCGGTCGCGTTCGCGACCTCGCCGACCGCCGGGATGCCGAGCGCCCGCGCCACGATGGCGATGTGGCTCGTCGGCCCGCCTTCCTCCAGGACGACGCCGCGCAGGCTGGTGCGGTCGTAATCGAGGAGCGCCGCCGGGCCCATCGAGCGGGCGACCAGGATCGCGTTCTCCGGCATGGTGCTGCCGCGGCCCGACGCCTCCGGGCCGATGAGCTGGCGCAGCAGGCGGTTGGCGAGATCGTCGAGGTCGTGCAGCCGGTCGCGCAGGTAAGGGTCGCTCTGGCGCAGCATGCGGGCGCGGTTGTCCGACTGCACCCGCTCGACCGCGGCTTCGGCGGTGAGGCCCGAGACGACGGCCTCGCGCATCCGGCGCAGCCAGCCCTTGTCGTGCGCGAACATGCGCACCGTCTCCAGCACCTCGCGGGATTCCCCCGTGCCGATGGAATCGCCGCGCTCCACGAGGTCGTCGATCGCCGAGCGGACCTCCTGGATCGCCTCCTCCAGGCGCTCGACCTCGCGCTCGACGTTCTCGGCGATGAGCGTCTTCACGACGATGCGCGGCTCGTGGAGGACGACGTGGCCGAGCCCGATCCCCTCCGCGAGGGCGACGCCGCGCTGGCTCACAGCCCGGCGCGCGGCCGAGCCGGCGCCCGGGGCCAGGCCCTGCAGTTCGCCCGAGGCGATCATCTCCGACAGCACCATGGCGGTGGTCTGGAGCGCCTCGATCTCCTCCTCGGAATAGACCCGGTAGGTCTTGTTCTGGACGACGAGCACGCCGAGCGTATTGCCGGCGCGCAGCAGCGGCACGCCCAGGAAGGCGTGGTAGGCCTCCTCGCCCGTCTCCGGACGGTAGGAGAAGGCCGGGTGCGACTGGGCGTCGGAGAGGGAGAGCGGCTCGGCCGTCTGCGCGATCAGGCCGACGAGGCCCTCGTCCGCGCGCATCCGGGTCAGGTGCACCGCCTCGCGGTTCAGGCCCTCGGTGGCGAACAGCTCAAGGGTGGTGTCGTCGCGCAGCACGTAGACCGAGCAGACCTCGGCGATGACGTTGGCCGCGATGAGGACGACGATGCGGTCCAGGCGTGCCTGTGGGCTGACCGACTCCGCCATCGCTTCGCGGAGGCGGCGCAGCAGCAGGCGCGGGCCTCCGGGCGCAGCGGGCATCGTCTCGTCAATCCAACCTTCGGCGACCCGTGCAACCTTGGCGCCAAACCGATCAGCAAGGCAACGCGTCGGTCGCCCCGGCGCGGGAGGCTCAAGCCTGATCGAGGCCGTATAGCGAGTGGAGCGTGCGAACGGCAAGCTCCGTATAGGCCGCATCGATCAGGACCGAGAATTTGATCTCGGAGGTGGTGATCGCCCGGATGTTGATTCCCTTCTGGGCGAGGGCCCGGAACGCCTTGGCGGCGACGCCCGCGTGGCTGCGCATGCCGACGCCGATCGCCGAGACCTTCACCACCTCGGTGGCGCCCTCGATCTGGCCGTAGCCGATCGTCTCGCGCTGCTGGTCGAGGATGGTGCGGGTGCGCTCGTAATCGGCCTCCGGCACCGTGAAGGTCATGTCCGTGGTCGACTGGTCCCCGGACACGGTCTGGATGATCATGTCGACGTTGATGTTGGCGTCCGCGAGCGGCCCGAAGATCGCGGCGGCGACGCCGGGGCTGTCCTTCACCGAGCGGAGCGTGATCTGCGCCTCGTCCTTGGCGAAGGCGATGCCGGTGATGATCTGCTGTTCCACGATGTCGTCCTCGTCGCAGATGAGGGTGCCGGGACGGGCGGCGTCCGGCGGATCGAAGCTCGAGCGCACGGTGGTCGGCACCCGGTGCACCATGGCGAGTTCCACGGAGCGGACCTGCAGCACCTTGGCGCCGAGGGAGGCCATCTCCAGCATTTCCTCGAAGGTCACGCGCTCCATGCGCTTGGCCTTCGGCACGATGCGGGGATCGGTGGTGTAGACCCCGTCGACATCGGTGTAGATGTCGCAGCGCTCGGCCCCGATGGCGGCCGCGACCGCCACCGCGCTGGTATCGGAGCCGCCGCGCCCGAGCGTCGTGATCCGCCCGGTCTCGGGGTGCAGGCCCTGGAAGCCGGAGATCACCGCGACCTCGCCGCGCTCGAACCCCCGGTCGAGGCGGGTGCTGTCGATGCCGGCGATGCGGGCCGAGCCGTGCGCGGCGGAGGTCTCGATCGGGACCTGCCAGCCCTGCCAGGAGCGGGCCTTGATGCCGTCCTTCTGCAGGGCGATGGCCAGGAGGCCGGAGGTGACCTGCTCGCCCGACGCCACCACGGCGTCGTACTCGGCCTCGTCGTAGAGGCCGTTGGCGTCCTTCACCCAGCCGACGAGCTCGTTCGTCTTGCCCGACATCGCCGAGACCACGACGGCGACGTCGTAGCCGGCCGCGACCTCGCGGGCGACGTGGCGCGCCACGTTGCGGATGCGGTCGACGTTGGCGACGGAGGTGCCGCCGAATTTCATCACCAAACGGGGCATGTCGCGTCCGCGTCGATTGCCGTCGAACCTGATCGGGAGCACCGCAGACGAGGCGGGGCTCGCGCGGCCCGGACCGCAGGATGCGGCTGTACCGGGCCGGGCTTCGGCGGGTACAAGGGGTGCCTCAGCGTGTCAATCGCAGAGCTGCCCGTCCGGGAGGTCCGGCACGGCTGCGCCCCCGGCGGCTTCGCGCCGGCGCGACATCCTTCGGAGTCCGGCAGAATCGATGAGCCCACAGACAGCCTCCTCCATCGACCGCGACGAGGTCGCCCGCTTCGACAGCCTCGCGGCGACGTGGTGGGACGAGCGCGGACCCATGCGGGTGCTGCATCGCTTCAACCCGGTGCGCCTCGCCTATATCCGCGACGCGGCCTGCCGGCATTTCGGCCGCGACCCGAGCGCGCCCTTCGCGCTCGAGGGCCTGCGCATCGTCGATGTGGGCTGCGGCGGCGGCGTGCTCTCCGAGCCGCTGGCGCGCCTCGGCGCCGAGGTCACCGGCCTCGACCCGGCCCCGGCCAACATCCGGGTCGCCCGGGCCCATGCCGAGACGGAGGGCGTGCGCGTCGATTACCGGGCCGAGACGATCGAGGCGGTCGTCGATGCCGGCGAGCGCTTCGACATCGTCCTCGCCATGGAGGTGGTCGAGCACGTGACCGACATGCCGGCCTTCCTGCGCCGGGTTGCCGAGGGCGTGCGGCCCGGCGGGCTGATGTTTGCCGCGACCATCAACCGGACCTTGCGCTCCTTCGCGCTCGCCATCGTCGGGGCCGAGTACGTCCTCGGCTGGCTGCCGAAGGGAACCCACGATTGGGAGAAGTTCGTCACGCCGGCCGAGCTGACCCGCGCCGTCGAGGCCGGCGGCCTCACGGTCACCGACACGACCGGCGTCGCCTACAACCCGCTCGGGGATTCCTGGCGCCTCAGCCGCGACACCGCGGTCAACTACATGATCGCGGCCGAGCGCCCGGCCTGAACCGGCGGCGACCTCCTGTCGTTGACCGGTTCACGACAGGAGACAACGATGCTCGAGAAGCTGCCCCACGCGGTCGGCGAGGCCCTGTCCGGCCTCAAGGCCGGCCTCGAGAAGACCGCCTTCCACGCCGCCTTCGCGGACGCCCCCGCGACCCTGCGCGTCACGAGCGAGGCCTTCGCGGACGGGGCGGCGATGCCGGCCCGCTTCACGGAGGACGGCGCCAAGGTCTCGCCGCCGCTCGCCTGGAGCGGGATCCCGACGGAGGCCCGCAGCGTCGCGATCCTCGCCGAGGACGCCGACAGCCCGACGCCGAAACCCCTGGTGCACCTCATCGTCTTCAACCTCGCGGGCCAGGACGGCAGCCTCGCGGAGGGAGCGCTGGCGAGCCCGGACGGTCCGGGGGCGCATCACGCTCTCGGCAAGAACAGCTTCCTGAAGGACCAGTACCTGCCCCCGGACCCGCCGACCGGGCACGGCCCGCACCGCTACGTGTTCCAGGTCTACGCCCTCGACGGCACCCTCGACCTCGCGGCCTCGCCGGGACGCGGCGCGCTCCTCGGGGCGATGGCCGGCCGCGTCCTCGCCAAGGGCCAGATCACCGGCACCTACGCCCGGACCTGACGCGCGATTTGCCCCCGAGCCTTGCGGCGACGCGGTTTTCGGTGTGCAAGCGCGGCCGAGATCAGTGGAGGCGCACCATGAAGGCATTGCTCTGCACCCGGCTCGGCGGGCCCGAGGACCTGTCGATCGAGACGCTGCCCGACCCCGTCCCGGGGCCCGGCCAGGCGCTGGTCCGGGTCCGTGCGGCGGCGCTGAACTTCTTCGACACGCTGATCATCGCGGGCCGGTATCAGGTCAAGCCCGAGCTGCCGTTCTCGCCCGGCGGCGAGGCCTGCGGGGTGGTGGAGGCGCTGGGTTCGGGTGGACGGAACCCGGAGGATCCGGGGCGGACGTCATATGACGTTGAACGAAGTTCATATGACGATGGGCGCCGAGACCTTGATTTGTTCCAGGGGATTTCGGTCGGCGACCGGGTGATCGTCCACGAGACGTTCGGCACCTGCCGGGAGCGGGTCGTGGTCGATCTGGCCCGGTTGACCCCCGTACCGGAGGTTGTGAGCGACGAGCAGGCGGCCGGCCTGACCATCACCTACGGCACCTCGCTACACGCCCTGCGCGACCGCGCCCGCCTGCAGCCCGGCGAGACGCTGGCGGTGCTGGGCGCCTCCGGCGGGGTCGGCCTCGCGGCGGTCGAGCTCGGCAAGGTCATGGGGGCCCGGGTCATCGCCTGCGCCTCCTCGGAGGAGAAGCTCGCCATCGCCCGCCAGCACGGGGCCGACGAGACCCTCGTGTACAGCCCCGACACCCTGAAGGATGCCCTGCGCGGCCTCACCGGCGGGCGCGGGGTCGACGTCGTCTACGACGCGGTCGGGGGCGCCTACGCCGAGCCGGCGCTCCGGGCGCTCGCCTGGAAGGGCCGCTTCCTCGTCGTCGGCTTCGCGGCCGGCGACATCCCGCGCATCCCCCTCAATCTCGTGCTCCTCAGGGGGCTCGACGTCCAGGGCGTGCACTGGGGCGTCTTCGTCGAGCGGGAGCCCGAGGCCCACCGGGCCAACCAGCGCCAGCTCCTCGCCTGGGTCGCCGAGGGGCGCCTCAGCGCCAAGGTCCACGGCGTCTACCCGATGACGGACTACGCCGCAGCGCTCGGGATCCTCAAGCGCCGCGAGGCGGTCGGCAAGGTCCTGCTCCGCCCCTGAGTCGGCCCGCCCCTGAGTCGGCCCGCCCCTGAGTCGGTCCGCTCCTGGGGCGGCCCGCTTGCGGGACGGCCTCAGAGCAGGCCGCGCGCCTTGGCGAGCGCCACGAGGTCGCCCTGCGGCCGGGCCCCGATATGCTGGATCACCTCGGCGGCCGCGAGGGCGCCGAGGCGGGCGGCGGTGACGTAGTCGAGCCCGCGCGCGTGGCCCGCCAGGAAGCCCGCCGCGAACAGGTCGCCCGCGCCCGTGGTATCGACGACCTCGCGCACGGGCGAGGCCTCGACGGCGCGGATCTCGCCGCCCTTCACCACCACGGAGCCGGCCTCCGAGCGGGTGACGAGGCCGAGCAGGTGCTTGCCGTGGTTGTCGCGCTCGTCGCGCAGGGCCTTCACGGCGGCCTCCGGGTCGTCGGTCTCGTAGAGGCTCTGCAACTCGCCGATATTGGCGAACAGGATGTCGATGCTGCCGTCGCGGATCAGGCCCAGGAACTCCTCCCGGTAGCGGCCGACGCAGAACGCGTCCGACAGGGTCAGCGCCACGGCGTGCCCGGCCTTGTGGGCGATGGCGACGGCCTTGCGGAAGGCGTCCTTCGCCGCCGGCGGATCCCAGAGGTAGCCCTCGAGGTAGGTGACGCGGGCACGCGCCACCACGGCCTCGTCCACGTCGGCGGGCGAGAGGCCCTGGCAGGCGCCGAGATACGTGTTCATCGTGCGCTCGCCGTCCGGCGTCACGAGCACGAAGCAGCGGGCGGTCGCGGGCCCCTCGCCGGCGGGCGCCACGCCGAACTGCACGCCGGTCGCCTTGAGGTCGTGCGCGAACAGGTGCCCCAGCTCGTCGTCGCGGACCTTGCCGATGAAGCCGGTCCGTGCGCCGAGCGTCGCGGCGCCCACCGCGGTGTTGGCGCCCGAGCCCCCCGAGATGATCGTCGCCGGCCCCATCGCGCCGAACAGGTCCTCGGCCCGCGCCTCGTCGATGAGCTGCATCGCGCCCTTCGGCACGCCCTGCGCCGCCAGGAAGGCCTCGTCCGTGCGGGCGATGACGTCCACGATGGCGTTGCCGAGGACGAGAAGATCGAGGGGGGCGGTCATGCGGGCGTCCTGTTTGCGTGGGCGTCGAAGCGCGGGGCGCTCTCGCACCGGTTCAGGCAAGGGTCAAGCCGGCGGGGTCCGCCGCCTCGGAATCCGCGCGGCCCCACCACAGGGTCCAGCGGTCCCGCTCGGTCAGCGGACCCTCGCCGGAGAGCCGGGTGCCGATGAACCCGATCAGGTCCTCGAGCTCCGCGTCCGAGAGCGCGTGCAGGATCGAGCGCCCGGTCCGTCCCCGCAGGTCGGCCGCGAGGGCGGCGAACCCGGCATGGACCTGGCGCGTCTCCCAGGCGCTGCGGCTCCGGACGCCGCCGAAGCCCGCCGCCCTGAGGCCCGCGACCACCGTCTCCGCCCGCGGCCGCCGCGCCCCCTCGATCGCCAGGAGCCGCGGGCAGCGCTCGAAGAAGTAGCCCCGGAGGTGGTCGGGCGCGCCGGGCAGCGCCACGTCCTCGGGGGTGCGGTTCTGCAGGATGACGAGCCCGTGCGGGCGCAGGAGCCGGCGGGCTTCCCGGAAGCAGGCGTCGCGGTCGCCGAGGTGGTGGATCAGCGCCCGGGAGAAGACCACGTCGACGCTCGCGCCCGGAAGGCCGGTGGCCCCGGCATCGCCCTCGACGAAGCGGATGCCGGAGAACCCGCGATGGCGCTCCCGCGCCGCCCCGAGCATCTGCGCCGAGAAATCCACGCCCACCACCGTGGCGGCCCCGAGGCGCTTCCATTCCGCAGCGTAGAGGCCGCCCCCGCAGCCGATATCGGCGACGTCGAGACCGTCCGGGTCGATGAGGGTTCGGATCGTCTCCGCCCAGTCCGGCGAGACGTCGCGGCTGGCGTAGCTGGTGCGGTTGCGCTCGGCGTGGAAGTCGATGGGCATGCCCGTCTCCTACCGCGCCCGGGCGGTCCGGGCCACGCGCGGGCGGCCCCTGCGCCGCCGCGTCAGGTCTCGGGGAAGAGATCGGCGACCGCCACGCGCAAGCCCGGTGGGGTCAGGTCGACCCAGCCCTCCGAGGCGATGCGGGTCTCGATGATGTCGCCGGTTCCGCGGCGGTGATGGATGAGCCGACGCTTGCCCGGGTCGATCATCAGGTAATGCTGGATGCTCGGCAGCCTAAAATAGTCCGCGAGCTTCTGGCCGGCATCGATGCCCCGGGTTCCCGGGGACATCACCTCGACGACGATGATCGGGGTCGCGGCGCAGACGGCGTCGTCGTCGAGCGGTTCGCCGCACTGAACCAGGGCGTCCGGTTCGTAGGCCGTCACGTCGTCGACGCGGACGGTCATGCCGTCCGGGAGCATCTCACAGCGAAGGTCCGCTGCCGCAAGACCGGCCTGGAGGGCGGTCTGCACCCGGAACTTCGCCCGCGCGTGGCGGGCCCGCTGCGGCGACATCGAAACGACCTCGCCATCGAGCAATTCGTGCCGACCCGGCCTGCCGGCCGCCCAGGCCAGGAACTCGTCGACCGTCAGCCGTGTCTTCGGTTGCAGGCTCATGAGGCGGGACGCTAGCACGGATCCGGAAGCCCACGAAGGCGGCACCGGGACAAAAATCCCCGCTATTGCAGGGTCTTCAGCTCGCACTGCGCGTAGTCTCCGCTGCCCTTCACGTAGGCGTTGAGCTTCTGCAGATAGGCCTCGGCGAGGGGGCGGAAGGCCTGGAGCTGCAGATTGTAGGCCTGGATCGCATCGTTGTAGCTGTAGGCCTCCCAGCCCGGGCAGCCGTCCTTGGTGCCGAGGCAGGCGGGCTTCTCCGGGAGCGGCGGCTTCCTCGGCTTGGCTTCGGGCGGGGGCGGCTCCGGGCGGGTGCAGGCGGCCTGAGCCGCGGCATTCCCCGGCGCGGCCGGTGCCGGCTGGGCGGCCGGGGCGGCTTGAGGGGCCGGCTTCGCAGGGGCTGCCTGAGCCGTGGCGGCTCCGAGCGCGAGGCCGAGCCCCAGCGCGACGCATGTCGGACGCATCGATCGTTTCCCTCGAGCCGCGCGGGCTCCCGCCGCGCTTGTGCCGGCTCGGCGGGGCCGGAGCAAGGCGGCGCTGACGCGCTGGGTCCTCACTCGGCGGGGGCGACGCGGGGGGCCGACGCGGGGCGGCGGGGCGCCGGGCCCTTGCCGCGGGCGAGGTTCACGAGGGGAAGCAGCAGGCCGACCCCCAGCACCCACCAGGCGGGGCGGATCACGTAGGAGAAGTCGAGATTGGCGCCCAGCACCGCGCTGGCCGGGACGCCGCTCTTGAGGCCGTACCACGCCGCCTCCAGGAGCGCGGTGGCGAGGCCGGTGCCGATGGCGAGGCCGAGGAGGGGCAGGGGCGTCGCCCCGGCGCCCCGGCGCTGCAGCAGGCGCCAGCCCATCAGCAGCAGGAACAGGCCGGTCCAGAACACCGGGTCCGAGACGTCGATCTTCGATTGCAGGAAGTAGTGCAGCAGCCCGAGCGCCGCGATGGCGTAGACGAGGCGGTGCAGGCGGTTCCAGCCCTGGCCGAGGCGGCGGATCATGGCGTCCGTCGAGGTGGCCCCGAGGGCGATCAGGCCGAGGAGCGCCACGAAGCCGATCGTCAGGTAGATGCGCAGGGCGATCTCGGAGACGACCTTCGTCAGCACGAAGTTCTGGTCCACCACGTAGAGCCCGAGATGGATCACCGCGTAGGCGAGGGCCGTCAGGCCGAGCATCCGGCGCAGGTTGATCAGCTTCGGCCAGTTCGCGACCCGCCGCAGCGGGGTGACCGCGAGGGACAGGAGCAGGAAGCGGATGCACCACTCGCCGGTGCCGTGCAGGAGCGCGGTGATCGGCTTGGCGCCGAGGGCGTCGAGGGCGTAGGCGCCCGCGAGGTAGAACCCGGGCGCCAGGGCGGCCAGGAAGGTCGCGAGCTTGAGGAGCGACAGGCGGCCGGCGCGGTCGAGCCAGGGAAGCGGCAGCGTCTGTGGGATCATGGGCAGGTCAAGCGTCTCGGAGAAGTTGTGCAACCGCAGGATGGAGTGTCCACCGATCCTGCGGTGCGAAGCCGCCCGCACGATGGCGCCGTCCCCCCGCATTTCGTCGCGGGGACACCCCGGTTACAGGCTGCTTCCCGGCCGCGACCGCGGGTCCGTTCCGGCCGTCTCGAACGATGGAACAAATCATGAGCGGACCCCCGCCTAAGGGCCCTCCGGACCCCCCGAATTCGGAAGAAATCAAGAACGATCCGGATGTGGGTTTCTTCCATCGGCATGTGGGTTTCTTCCATCGCTCCGTCGCCTCCCGGCGCTCCCTGAGCTAGGTTCGCGGCCCCTCACCCCCAGCACGGATGCAACTCCAGATCCATGGCGGCGAAATCGCAATCGGTCCCCGCGGCGGCCCGGGCCACGTCCGAGACGGCCGGCGATGGCAGGACGGCCGCGGAGGCGCGGGCCCGGCACGAGGCCCTCTCGGTCGAGATCGCCGAGGCCGACGAGGCCTATCACGGGCAGGACGCGCCGATCATGACGGACGCCGCGTACGACGCCCTCCGGCGCGCGCTGGAGGCGATCGAGATCCGCTTCCCAGACCTCGCCGGGACGGGGGCGGCGAGCGCCTCGGTCGGGGCCAAGCCCTCCGACAGCTTCGGCAAGGTCCGGCACGCTCTGCCGATGCTGTCGCTCGGCAACGCCTTCGCGGAGGCCGAGGTCGAGGAGTTCGTGGCCCGGGTCCGGCGCTTCCTGAACTGGCCCGAGGCGGAGCCCCTGGGATTCACCGCGGAGCCGAAGATCGACGGGCTGTCCCTGTCGCTGCGCTACGAGGACGGGCGCCTCGTCACCGCGGCGACCCGGGGCGACGGCGAGGTCGGCGAGAACGTGACCCCGAACGCCCGCACGGTGACGGACATCCCCGAGAGCCTGACCGGCCAGGACGTGCCGGAGGTCTGCGAGGTCCGCGGCGAGGTCTATCTCGGCCACGCCGACTTCGCGGCGATCAATGCCCGGCAGGAAGCGGCCGGCAAGCCGCTCTTCGCCAACCCGCGCAACGCCGCCGCCGGCTCCCTGCGCCAGCTAGATCCCGCCATCACGGCCTCGCGCCCGCTGCGCTTCTTCGCCTATGCCTGGGGCGAGGTGAGCCCGCCCTTCGCGGGCAGCCAGTACGGGGTCATGGAGCGGTTCCGGGCCTGGGGCCTCCCGGTCAACCCGCGCACCGTCCTGTGCGCCGACGCCGCTGCGATGATCGCGCATTACCGCGGGATCGAGGCGGAGCGGCCGAGCCTCGGCTACGACATCGACGGCGTGGTCTACAAGGTCGACGACCTCGCGCTGCAGCGCCGCCTCGGCTTCGTCTCGCGGGCGCCGCGCTGGGCCCTGGCTCACAAGTTCGCGGCCCAGAAGGCCTTCACGGTGGTGGAGGGGATCACGATCAATGTCGGGCGCACCGGCTCCCTCAACCCGCTGGCCAAGCTCCGGCCCGTGACGGTGGGGGGCGTCGTGGTATCGAACGCCACGCTCCACAACGAGGGCTACGTCCAGGGCGTCGGCGGCGACGGCGAGCCGATCCGCGAGGGCCGCGACATCCGGGTCGGCGACACCGTGGTGGTGCAGCGGGCCGGCGACGTCATCCCCAAGGTGATGGACGTCGTCCTCGACAAGCGCCCGGCGGAGGCGCAGCCCTTCCGCTTCCCCGAGCATTGCCCGGCCTGCGGCAGCAGGGCCGTGCGCGCGATGAACCCGCGCACCGGCAAGCTCGACGCGGTGCGCCGCTGCACCGGCGGGCTGATCTGCCCGGCGCAGGGCATCGAGCGCCTGAAGCACTTCGTCTCGCGCAACGCCTTCGACCTCGAGGGCTTCGGCGAGACCTATATCGAGGTGCTGTTCGAGGCGGGCCTCGTGCACCAGCCGGCCGACCTGTTCCGCCTCGACTTCGACACCCTCAAGGCCGCGATCGTGGCCCGGCGCGAGGCGCTCTCGGCCGAGCGGCGGGCCGCCGGCGAGCCGCCCCCCAGGAAGCCGAAGAAGAAGGGCGACGACGAGGACAGGGCGATCAAGAACCTGCTCGCCGCCGTCGCGGCGCGGCGCAGCCTGCCCCTGAACCGCTTCCTGTTCGCCCTCGGCATCCCGCAGATCGGCGAATCGACCGCCAAGGCCCTGGCCAAGCGCGTCCCCGACATGGCGGCCCTGATGGCGGCGGTGGCCGCCGCCGCCGCCGCGCAGGCGGGGCCGGACTTCATCGCGCTCTCGGGCGTGCCGCGCATCGGCCCGACCACCCGCGACCGGCTGCTGGAGGCGGCCACCCTCCCGCCGGAGGCGCCGGCGGAAGGGGAAGCCGGGGACCCCGCGCAGGCGCGTCCGCGCATGCGCATGACCGCGAGCCAGCGCGACAGCCTCACGGCCCATTACGGAAGCCTGGAGGCGGCGGAGGCCGCGCTCGCCCGCGCCGCCGCGCAGCGCCCGGGCGAGGCCTACCACCACCTCGCCGACGACGGCGAGATCGGCCCGGTGGCGGCCGATTCGCTGATCCGGTTCTTCTCCGAGCCGCACAACGACGCCGCGGTGCGGGCGCTCCTCGCCGAGGTGACGGTGGAGCCGATGCAGGCCGCCGCCTCCGCCGCCGCCTTCGCGGGCAAGACCCTGGTCTTCACCGGCTCCCTCGAGCGCATGACCCGCAACGAGGCCAAGGCCACCGCCGAGCGCCTCGGCGCCAAGGTCTCGGGCTCGGTCTCGGCCAAAACCGACCTCGTGGTGGCGGGCCCCGGCGCCGGCTCGAAGCTGAAGGACGCCGAGACGCACGGGGTCCGGGTGATCTCCGAGGCGGAGTGGGTGGCGCTGGTCGCGGGCGCCTGAGAGGCGCCGGCGCTGCGGCGCATCACCCCGCGCGGGCAAAATCCCGTTGCGCCGCGACTCCCCGAGCCCCTATCGTCCCGGGCGATGACCATCCTGGCGATCGATTTCGAGACGGCGAACGAGCGGCGCGACTCGGCCTGCGCGGTCGGGCTCGCCTGGATCGCGGAGGGCGGGGTGGTGCGGCGGGAATCCCGCCTGATCCGGCCGCCGGAGCTGCGCTTCGCGCCCGGCAACATCCGGGTCCACGGCATCGTGCCGGCCGACGTGCGGGGTCAGCCGGACTTCCCGGCCGTGATGGCAGAGTTCCTGCCGGACCTGACGCGCGGCCTGATCCTCGCCCACAACGCGCCCTTCGACCTGGGCGTGCTGCGCGCCGGCCTGTCCGCCTACGGCCTGCCGGTGCCGGCCTTCTCGTATCTCTGCACGCTCCAGATCGCCCGGCAGGTCTTCCCCGACCCCGCCGGCTGCGGCCTCGGCAAGGTGGCGGCCCGGCTCGGCATCCGCTTCGCGCACCACGACGCGGGCGAGGACGCCTATGCGTGCGCCGAGATCGCGCTCGCGGCGATGCGCCGGACCGGGGCGGCGGACGTCGCCGGGCTGACCCGGGTGCTGCCCCTGCAGGTCACCACCCTGCCACCCGGGCCCGCCCTGCCGCGATACCGCCCCGCGGGGGCCGGCTCGCTGGCCGCCCGGGCGCTCTCCGCCGCCCGACGGGACGCCGCGCCCGAGGCCGAGCGCCTCCGCTTCGCCGTCCGAGGCAGCACCGGCAACCGCTACGAGGTCGCCCTCGAGGAGCGGCCCCTCGGGCTCTATCTCCGCTGCTCCTGCCCCGCCGGCCGCAACCGCCGCCGCTGCCGCCACGTCGACGCGATGGTGGACGGCGACGTCACAGACCTCATCTCCCGCAACTTCGCCGACGTCGAGCGCCTGCGCCAGCTCATCGCGGGCGCCCCGGCCGGCCACCGGATCGAGCCCGAGCGGGTGCGGCGGGTCCAGGCCGCCTGATCGGCGCAGCCTCGGACGAGCGCGGGTGGCATGCCGCGACCCCCTTGGTGTTGAGGTGAGGGACGCGCCTTGTCCGGAAAGGTCGCACCCCTCACCCGGTCGGCTGGCGCCGACTCGACCTCTCCCGGACGGGAGAGGTGGGGTGCGCCGCTCCGGGAGGACGGGTTCGTGGGCGCGGTTGGCACGCCGCGCTCCCTCTCCCGTGCGGGAGAGGGTTGGGGTGAGGGATGCGACGCATCCGGACACGTCGCACCCCTCACCCGGTCGGCTGGCGCCGACTCGACCTCCCCCGGACGGGAGAGGTGGGGCGGGCCGCCGCTCCGGGAGGATGCATCGGTGGGCGCGGGTGGCACGCCGCGCTCCCTCTCCCGTGCGGGAGAGGGTTGGGGTGAGGGATGCGCCTTGTCCGGAAAGGTCGCACCCCTCACCCGGTCGGCTGACGCCGACTCGACCTCTCCCGGACGGGAGAGGTGGGGTGCGCCGCTCCGGGAGGACGGGTTGGTGGGCGCGGTTGGCACGCCGCGCCCCCTCGTCCGGGCGGGAGAGGTTTGCCCGCGCAGCGAGCCGGGGTGAGGGGTGCGACCTCTCAGGACGACGCGCATCCCTCACCCGATGCGCTCCGCGCACTCGACCTCTCCCGTGCGAGAGAGGGTCTCTTCGGCCTCAGGTCGCCTGCTGGGCCGCGGTGCCGTAGAAGGTGGCGCCGGTCTCGGCCATGCGGGCGAGGTTGTCCGGCACGGCGAAGCGGGGGCCGTGCCTGGCCTCCAGGGAGCGGGCGAGGTCGGCGAAGGTCTTGGCCCCCATGAAGTCGATGTAGGAGAGGGCGCCCCCCGTGAAGGGGGCGAAGCCGAAGCCGAGGATCGAGCCGACATCCGCCTCGCGGGGATCGGTGACGACGCCCTCGCCGACGGTGCGGGCGGCCTCCAGCGCCTGCACCACGAGGAGGCGGTGCTTCAGCTCCTGAATGTCCACCGAATCCGGGTCGAGATGCGCCAGCTGCAGGTCCCTGAGGCCGGGCCAGAGGCGCTTCGGGGCGCCCTCCGGGTAATCGTAGAAGCCCTTCTTGTTCTTGCGGCCGAGGCGGCCCTGGTTCTCGACGATCTCGACGAGGAGCTGCTTCTGGGCCGGGTCGACCGCGTCGGGGCCGAGCTGCGCCTCGGTGGCCCGGACGATCTTGAGGCCGAGATCGAGGGCGACCTCGTCGTTGAGGGAGAGGGGACCGACCGGCATGCCGGCCAAGCGGCCCGCCGCCTCGATCATCGCCGGGGGCACGCCCTCGAGCAGCATCTTGTGGCCCTCGAGCAGGTAGGCCGTGACGCAGCGGTTGGCGAAGAAGCCGCGGGAATCGTTGACGACGATCGGGGTCTTCCGGATGGCCCGGACGTAGTCGAGGGCCGTCGCGACGGCGCGCGCGCCCGTGGCCTCGCCCTTGATGATCTCGACGAGGAGCATCTTCTCGACGGGGGAGAAGAAGTGGATGCCGACGAACTGGTCGGGCCGCCGCGAGGTCCGGGCCAGCCCCGAGATCGGCAGGGTCGAGGTGTTCGACGCGAAGATCACCTCCGGGCCGATCACGGCCTCGACCTTGGCGATCACCTCGGCCTTCACCGCCGGGTCCTCGAACACGGCCTCGATCACGAGGTCGCAGCCCGCGAGGTCGGCGTAGTCGGCGCTGGTGCGGATGCGCCCGAGCAGGGCGTCCCGGTCGGCGGTCTTCGCCCGGCCCTTGCTGATCTGGTTCGTCATCAGCTTGTGGGCGTAGGCCTTGCCTTTCTCGGCGGCCTCCAGGCTCTGGTCGACCAGCACGACCTCCATCCCGGCCTGGGCCGAGACGTAGGCGACGCCCGCGCCCATGAAGCCGGCGCCGACGACGCCGAGGGTCCGCACGCGGGTGGCCGGCACGTCCTTCGGCCGGCGCGCGCCCTTGTTCAGCTCGCCCATCGAGATGAACAGGGTGCGGATCATCGCCGCCGCCTCGGTCGATCGCAGGATCTTGGCGAAGTATCGGCTCTCGACGCGCAGGGCGAGATCCATCGGCAGCTGCAGGCCCTCGTAGACGGAGGCCAGGATCGCCTTGGCGGCCGGATAATTGTCGTGCGTCTCCCGGCGGTAGATCGCGTTGGCGGGGGGCCAGATCATCATGCCGGCGGGCGAGTAGACCTTGCCGGAGGGCGCCTTGAACTTCGGCACGTCCCAGGGGGCCACGGCCGAGCCGCCGGCCTTGATCCAGGCCCTGGCTTTCTCGACGATCTCGTCCTTGGGGGCGACCTGGTGGGCGAGGCCCATGTTCCGGGCCATCAGCGCGCGGATCTGCTCGCCCTTGAACAGCATCTGCAGGGCATCGCCCGTCTGCATCAGGCGCGCCACCCGCTGGGTGCCGCCGGCGCCGGGGAAGAGCCCGACCTTGATCTCGGGCAGGCCGACGCGGGTCTTGTCGTCGTCGGCCAGCACCCGGTGGTGGCAGGCCAGCGCCAGCTCGAAGGCGCCCCCGAGGCAGATGCCGGCAATCGCTGCCGCGAAGGGCTTCCCGCAGGTCTCGAGCCTCCGGTAGAGCAGGGTGAGGCGGCGCGATTCCTCGAAGAAGTGGCGCATGGCCGCCTCCTCGCCGGTCTCGGCCCGGAGCTCCTCGTAGGCGCGGCCGAGGCCCTGCAGCATGGTCAGGTCGGCGCCGCCCGAGAAGTTGTCCTTGCCGGAGGTGATGACGCAGCCCTTGATCGCCGCATCGCCCGCCACCGCGTCGATGATGCGGCCGAGCTCGTCCATCACCTCGGGGGTGATCACGTTCATCGAGCGGCCGGGCATGTCCCAGGTCGCCAGCGCGATGCCGTCGGGGTCGGTCTCGAAGCGGAAGTTCTGCAGGGTGTCCAGGGATGTGTCGGGCATGGTCGTCTCCTCCGCAATCTCTTCTATCCGGTGGCGCCGACGCGGCTCTCGGCACGGTCCGTGCCGGTCGGATCGTGCCGGTGCGCGTGTCGTGGGTTCAGGGCTTGCCGGGTCCAGCGCGTGTGACGGGTTCGACGGGGAGGCGGCCCCCTCCCGGCCGGCTCGGGTCCGGCGAAAGGGGGCACGACTCCGGTTACTTCGGCGCGGCGGGCGTCTCGGGCTGGCCGCCCGCGTTCTCCGAGGCGGCGGCGAGCGAGAGCATGTTCAGGAGCCGCGTCACCGCGTTCTGCGACACCGCCGTGACGGTCGAGGACGGGTCCGCGTTGATGGCCTGGAACTTCTGGTAGGTCTTGTCGTCGTAGATGCCGTTGATGTGCTTCAGCTCGTCGAGGCTGAACTTGGCGGCGTATTCCTTCGACAGGCCCTCGACCATCACGGTGCGCTGACGGTCGAACTCGGCCAGGGCCTCCTTGCGGAACGCCTCCGCCTTGTCGTCCTTCATCGGTGCCACGGTCTTCTCCAGGGCGGCGGAGAAGCCGGTCTCGAGGTTCTTGATCAGGGTCTTCTGGACCAGGGTCTTGGCCTCGCTCAGCTTGTCGGCGGCCTCGTCGGCGCGGGCGGCCAGCGGCAGGGCGAGGGCGGTGGTCAGGCAGAGGGTTGCGAGCAGTCGCGTCATCGTGGCGTTTCTCCCGTGTGGGCGTGTCGTTCCGCGCCGGCTTACGGTCACGGTCCGGCCGCCCTCTACCAGTGATCGCAAAGGTTTGGGAGGCGAGGCCCCGGGAGGCGTGCGCAGGCGCCGCACCTCCCGGGCCCGATCCTGCGATCCGTGTGGGCCTCGTCGGACCCGCTCCAGTCGCCAGACCCGCCCGGGTCGTCACATCCGCCCGGGTCGTCAGACCCGCTCGATGATCGTCGCGGTGCCCATGCCGGCGCCGATGCAGAGGGTCACGAGGGCCCGCTCCTTGCCGGTGCGCTCCAGTTCGTCGAGCACGGTGCCGAGGATCATCGCGCCGGTGGCGCCGAGGGGGTGGCCCATCGCGATGGCGCCGCCGTTGACGTTGACCCTGGCGGGGTCGAGGTCGAAGGCCTGCTGGAAGCGCAGCACCACCGAGGCGAAGGCCTCGTTGATCTCGAACAGGTCGATGTCCGAGAGCTGCATCCCGGCGCGGGCCAGCACCTTCCGGGTGACGTCGACGGGGCCCGTCAGCATCAGGGCCGGGTCGGAGCCGATATTGGCGAAGGCCCGGATCCGGGCGCGGGGCCTGAGGCCGGCGCCGTCGCCGGCCTCCTTCGAGCCGATCAGGACCGCGGCGGCGCCGTCGACGATGCCGGAGGAATTGCCGGCGTGGTGGACGTGCTCGACCGCCTCGACATCCGGATGTGCGTCGATCGCCACCGCGTCGAAGCCGCCCATCTGGCCCATCTGCACGAAGGAGGCCTTCAGCTGGCCGAGGGACTGCATGTCGGTCGCGGGCCGCATGTGCTCGTCCCGGTCGAGGAGGGTGAGGCCGTTGACGTCGCGCACCGGCACCACCGAATCCCCGAACAGGCCCTGCTCCCAGGACGTCGCCGAGCGCTGCTGCGACTGCACCGCGTAGGCGTCGCAATCGTCGCGGGAGAAGCCGTACTTGGTGGCGATCAGGTCCGCCGAGACGCCCTGCGGCATGAAGTAGGACTTGATGGCGATGGCCGGATCCACCGGCCAGGCGCCGCCCGAGGCCCCGAGGCCGACGCGGCTCATGGATTCGACGCCGCCGCCCACCGTCATGTCGTGCTGGCCGGCCATGACCTGGGCGGCCGCGAAGTTCACCGCGTCGAGGCCCGAGGCGCAGAAGCGGTTGATCTGCACGCCGGGCACGTGGTTGCCGTAATCGGCCACCAGCGCCGCCGCGCGGGCGATGTCGCCGCCGGCCTCGCCGACCGGGTCGACGCAGCCGAGCACCACGTCGTCGACCCGGCGGGTGTCGAGGCCGTTGCGCTCCCGGAGGGCGCGCAGGGCCACCTCGGCGAGGCGCAAGGCCGTGACCTCGTGGAGCGAACCGTCCGGCTTGCCGCGCCCCCGCGGCGTGCGGACGTGATCGTAGATGTAGGCCTCGGGCATGTGCGTTTCCTTCTCTGCCTCCGCTGCGGGAGGCTGGCGCGTCTCTCGTGGGCCGGCGGGGCGCGGCCCCTCAGAACGCCTCGACGGGCAGCGCCATGGTGGTGTCGGCGCCGGCCTTGATGCGGCTGAGGCGCAGGGCCGTCTCGGGCAGCATCCGCTCCGCGAAGAAGCGGCCGGTGACGAGCTTGGCCTCCATGCGCTCGGCCTGGGCGGCATCCTCCGCCTTCCGGGCGACCGCCGCCCTGGCGATCCTGGCCCACATGTAGCCCATGGCGACGAGGCCGAGGAGGTGCATGTAGTCGGTGGCGCCGGCGCCCGCGTTGTCGGGCTTCGAGAAGGCGTTCTGCATGAACCACATGGTGGCGCCCTGCAGGTCGTTCAGCGCCGCCTGGAGCGGCCCCGTGAAGGGCTTCAGCGCCGCGTCCTCGCCGTGGTCCTTGATGAAGGTCTGGACCTCGCCGAGGAAGGTCATCATCGCCCGGCCGCCGTCCTTCGGCAGCTTGCGGCCGATCAGGTCCATGGCCTGGATGCCGTTGGCGCCCTCGTAGATCATGGCGATGCGGGCGTCGCGCACGAATTGCGACATGCCCCATTCCTCGATGTAGCCGTGGCCGCCGAACATCTGCTGGGCCTCGACCGCGTTGGCGAAGCCGCGGTCGGTGAGGACGCCCTTCACCACCGGGGTCATCAGGCCGAGATAATCGTCCGCCGCCTGGCGCTCCTTGGCGTCCTCGGAGCGGTGGGCGATGTCCGATTGCAGCGCGGTCCAGAGCATCAGGCCGCGGGCCGCCTCGTTGAAGGCGCGGATCTGCATCAGGGTGCGGCGCACGTCGGGGTGCACGATGATGGGGTCAGCGGCCTTCTCGGGAGCCTTGGCGCCGGTGAGCGCGCGGCCCTGGAGCCGGTCCTTCGCGTAGGCCACGGCGTTCTGGTAGGCGACCTCGGACTGGCCGAGGCCCTGCACGCCGACCGCGAGGCGGGCCTCGTTCATCATCACGAACATGGCGTTGAGGCCGCGGTTCGCCTCGCCGACGAGCCAGCCCGTGGCGCCGTCATAGTTCATCACGCAAGTGGAATTCCCGTGGATGCCCATCTTGTGCTCGAGCGAGCCGCAGGACACGCCGTTGCGCGCGCCCACCGTGCCGTCCGGGTTCACCAGGAACTTCGGCACCACGAAGAGCGAGATGCCCTTGGTGCCGGCCGGCGCACCCTCGATCCGGGCGATGACGAGGTGGACGATGTTCTCGGCCAGGTCGTGCTCGCCGGCCGAGATGAAGATCTTGGTGCCGGTGAGGCTGTAGGAGCCGTCGCCGTTCGGGACCGCCTTGGTCTTGAGGAGGCCGAGATCCGTGCCGCAATGGGGCTCGGTGAGGTTCATGGTGCCGGTCCAGACGCCCTCGACCATTTTCGGCACGTAGGTCCGCTTCTGCTCCTCCGAGCCGTGGACGAGGAGCGCCGCCACGGCGCCCTGGGTCAGGCCCGGATACATCCCGAGCGCCAGGTTGGCGCCCGAGGCGAATTCCTGGATGGCGGTGTTGAGGGTGAGGGGCAGGCCCTGGCCGCCGTATTCCTCCGGCACCGAGAGGCCCATCCAGCCGCCCTGCGCGTAGGTGTGGTAGGCGGCCTTGAAGCCCTTCGGCGTGGTCACGGAGCCGTCGGGGTCGCGCCGGCAGCCCTCCTGGTCGCCGACCCGGTTGAGGGGCGCCAGCACGGTCTCGGCGAGCTTCGCCCCCTCGGTGAGCACCGCCTCGACCACGTCGGGCGAGGCCTCCGAGAACCCCGCGAGGTTGGCCCGGCCGTGAAAGCCCAGCACGTCGTTCAGCAGGAACAGGACGTCCTCGACCGGGGCGCGATAGCTCGGCATCTCGTACTCCTCCGCGTGCGGCGAACCTTGCGGTCGGGCGACCGATGATTCCCTCGATGGTTCATATGTAAACTATCCCGTGGCGGATGGGCAAGGGGGGCCACCGGCGCGACGCCTCTTCGTCCCTCGCCGCTTCGGCGCACGAGACCGGATCGGCGGCCCGTCGTCGCCCCCCCGCCTTCGGCCGGTAGGGTACGCCGGCCCGGAATGTCCGATTTGAAACACAGCTTAACCCCCTGTTTACCAAGAAAGTTAAATGTCGCCCACAACCGATCCGACGGCGCGCCTCCGAGGACCCTCGTCCCCGTGGCCGCGACCCCGCCGGGCCGGACGCCGCAGGCCGCCGACCCCAGGGCTGATGATGAGACGCACCGCCACGCCGAGCTTCGAAAGCTTCGATCCCGACGTGCTCGATGCGGCCCGCGACGTCGCGCGCCGGGCCGGCGTCCCGCTCGAGACCTGGATCGCCTCCGTGGTCCAACCCGAGGCGAAGGCCGCCGCCCGCAAGCGCCGCCGGGCCGACCAGCCCGCCGCCCTGGTGACGCCGCCGCCCCGCGAGGCGGCCCCCCGCCGCGCGGCGCCCGAGAGCAAGGCGGCGCCCGAGAGCAGGGCGGCGCCCCGCGCCTCCGCGCCGGATGAGGCACGGCAGAGCGAGCCGGCGCTCGCGATCGAGAAGGCCCCTGCGACCCAGGACCCCGCGCCGATCGATTGTTTCGGCGAGACCATCGAGGCCCTGATGCGGCGCCTCGACGCGATCGACCGCACCATCGCGGACGAGCGCAAGGCGGCGCAGGAGGCCGCGAGCCAGCGCATCGCCGAGATCGAGGGCCGGATCAGCGACGTCCTCGGGGCCGGCGCCGCGCCGGTGCAGCAGGTCGCCGAGCGCCTCGGCGACATCGAGCGGCGCATGACCGCGCTCGGCGAGCAGCTCGCCGCGCCGCGCCCCCTCGGCCGCCGGGGCCGCCCCGCCGTCGCCGAGGTGCGCGACGCCGTGAGCGAGATCCGCCAGCGCCAGCGCGAGCTCGACGGCCTCGCGCCGGATGCCGGCATCGTCGCGGCGATGCGCGAGGACCTCGCCCGGCGACTCGACGCCCCGGAGGCGACCCCGCCCGATGCCGAGGCCCGGCCGCGGGACGCCGAGCTGGCGCCCTCGCCGCAGATCTCCGAGTTGCAGCGGGAGACCAGCCGGCTGCGCGAATCGATCGGCGGCCTCGCCACCGGCCGCGACGTCGGCGCCCTTGAGCAGGCGATGCTGTCGCTGGCGAGCGGCGTGCAGCAAGTCCAGGAGCCGGCCGACCTCGCGGCGATCGCGGCGCCGATCGAGCTGATCCGGGTGCAGGTCGAGCGCCTCGCCGACGACGTGGCCGACAACGTCCATGCCCGCGTGGCGAGCGACGTGGAGCGGCTGGCCTCGCGGGTCGACAGCGTGCTGGCCGGCGGCTCCGGGGGCTTCGCTGACCGGGACGCGCTCACCACCCTGTTCCGCGAGCTCGACGAGATCCGCCGCCTCGTCTCCTCCCTGGCGGGCCCGGAGCGCATCCAGGGCCTGGCGCAGGGGCTCCAGGCGATCAGCGCGCAGATCGCGCAGCTCCAGACCGATTTCGGCGGCGAGCACGCGGACATGGCCGAGCTGCGCCCGCTCCTCGAGGAGATCCGCAGCGGCCTGCACGCGCCGGGCGCCGAGCCCATCGCCGACCAGATCCAGGCGATGGCCGCCAAGGTCGACGCGCTGCACCACTCCGCCGCCCAGGGCACCCCGTCCGAATCCCGCGCCCTCCTCGGGCGCATCGAGGCGCTGGCCGCCACGGTCAACCCGGTGGGCGACCTGCTCGGCCGCCTGGAGAACCTCGGCGAGAGCCTGCGCCAGCCCGCCGCCCCGAGCACCGACCTCATCGCCATCCAGGGGCAGCTGCGCAGCCTCGCCGAGAAGGTCGACCGCGTCGGCGCCGGCGCGGGCGGCGACGGCCTCGACGCCCTGGAGAAGCAGGTCCTCGCCCTGGCGAGCCGCCTCGAGACCCGCAGCGCCGACCCGGCCCTGGCGAGCCTCGAGCGGAGCATGGGCGACCTGCTCGCCCAGGTCTCGGCGCTCCGCGAGGAGGCCCCGATCGCCGCGATCGTCGAGCGGGCGACCCGCAACGCCGTGGCCGAGAGCCTCGGCGGGCGCGGCGCCCCCGAGGCCCAGGCCCTCGGCGTCCTCAAGGCCGGCCTCGCCGACCTGCGCAGCGACCACGCCGCCGCCGACCGCCGCCTGCACGCGACCCTGACGGGGGTGCAATCGGCCCTCGACCGCCTCGCCGCCCGCCTCGGCCCGGAGGCCGGCGGCGGCCCCCTCGACGCGGCCCTGCCGGCGGGAGGCCCGGTCACCCCGCCGAGCGGCCGCGACAGCCTCGACGAGCGCCTCCTCGCCTCGACCGGCGTGCAGGCGCCCCGGGCCCGCGCCGCCCGCCGCCCGGAGCTGCCGCGGGTCTCGATCTCGCCGGCCGCCCCGGCCCCCGAGGCGCCGCGCGTCAGCGACGAGCTCCTGGAGCCCGGCGCCGGCCGGCCCGCGCGCGAGCGGTTGGCCATGCCCGGCGAGGCGGCCGATGCCGGTCCCGAGGGCTCCGCCGACATCAAGTCGAGCTTCATCGCGGCGGCGCGCCGCGCCGCCCAGGCCGCGCAGGCCGAGGTCGCCAGCGAGGCGAACCTGTCGGGCGAGCGCCGCGAGGAGCGGATGAGCCTGCGCCAGGCCGTGGCGGCCTCGGCCCGGCCCTCGGCCGGCCTTGGCCGGGTCGCGCGGCTGCGCGCCGAGATCGAGCGCCGCCGCCGGCCGCTGCTCCTCGGCCTCGCCGCCATCGTGCTGGTGCTCGGCGCCCTCCAGGCCATCTCGATGCGGGGCGATCCCGCGCCGCAGCCGGCGGCTCCTGCCCCGGCGATCGAGGCTCCCGCCCGCGAGATGCCGGCCCCTGCCGCCGAGGCGCCGGCCGCCGCGCCCGCGCAGGGCGCGTCCCCGCTCGCCGACCCGCAGACCACGCAGGCAATCTCCCCCCCGGGCGAGGCGCCCCCCGCGCCGCAGAGCAGCCGCCCGGCCGTGCCGCAGGTGGGCGGGATGTCCGCGCTCGGCAGCGAGCTCGCGGGTGTCCCGACCGGGCTGTCCAAGCTGCGCCAGGCCGCCATCGAGGGCGACGGCGCCGCGATCTACGAGCTCGCCGGCCGCGAGGCGGACGGGCGCGGCATGCCCCGCGACCTCGCCCTCGCCGCCAAGCTCTACGAGAAGCTCGCCCAGGCCGGCTACGCCCCGGCGCAGTACAAGCTCGCGGGGCATTACGAGAAGGGCTCGGGGGTGCTGCGCGACCTCGGCCCGGCCAAGCTCTGGTACGGCCGCGCCGCGGAGCAGGGCCATGCCCGCTCGATGCACAACCTCGCGGTGCTCTACGCCGAGAATCCCGCCGCCTCCGGACGGCCCGACTACGCCTCGGCGGCGGCCTGGTTCCGCCGCGCGGCCGAGCACGGGGTGCGCGACAGCCAGTACAACCTCGCGGTGCTCTACGCCCGCGGCCTCGGCCTCACCCAGGACCTGATGCAATCCTACGCCTGGTTCTCGGCCGCCGCGGCGCAGGGGGACGAGGACGCGGCCAAGAAGCGGGACGACGTCGCGACCAAGATGAGCCCGGGCGATCTCGCCAATGCCCGCAGCCTCGTGGCCGCCTTCCGGCCGCGCAAGGTCGACCCCGCCGTCAACGAGCCGCCGGCGGCCAAGGACGCGGTGGCCAAGGACGCGGCGGGCGGGGCGATGAGCCTCCTCGGCGCGCCCCCGCCGAATGCGGCGCCGCAGGGCTACACCCTTCCGGGCCGGCGCAGCTGAGCGTCGGCGCGGGGCCGGTCCGGGACCCGCGGGAGGCGGAGCTTGACCACAGTGCCGCAGCGCGGGAACCGCCCGCATCGGCAGCCGTATAAATCTCTGGAACACAGACGGGATCGCCGCGTGGGCGGTCCGCAGCCCGGAGGTCGGATGGCGCGCGTGACTCCGGTCCCGATGGGGGCCGTCATCCTCGGCGTGGCGGGTCTGATCCCGTTTCTCGGCTTCGCGGCGCTCGCCGTGAGCGGGAGCGACGGCGGCCTCGGCACCATCGGGTTGTCGCCGCGCACCATCCTGTCCGCCTACGGCGCCGTGATCGCGTCCTTCCTCGGCGGCATCCGCTGGGGCGCCGCCGCCGCCCGCGGCGCCGGCAACGCCGATTACCTCGTGGCCATCGTCCCTTCGCTCCTGGCCTGGGCAGCACTCGCGGCCCCGGCCCCGTGGGACCTGCGCATCCTCGGCTGCCTCGTCCTGGCCTGGGGCGTGATCGACCAGGATCTCGCCCGGCGCGGCCTCGTCCCGACCTGGCTCGGGCGGCTGCGCCTCGTCCTCTCGGGCGTGGCCGGGGCGGCGCTGCTCGTCGCCGCCTGAGCCAAGCACGCGCTGGTTGCGATGGTTCCGCGCGCTGCAATCGACTGGATTGCGCTACGGTCGCCCCGACGGATCAGTCCCGTGCCAGCATCGTCCGGCCGATGGCGAAGACGCGGCCGTCGCCCAGCAGGTGCGCCGTGAAGCCGTTCGGGAAGAGCGGCTCGAAGGCGGCGTTGCGCACGTTGAGGCCGCCCGTATAGGCGCCGAAGGCCGGCATGATCAGGCGGTGCCCGTCCGACACGAAGCAACGGCGGCGCACGGCGCGGCCCCGCATCGCGACCTTGCCGCAGGGGTGGAGATGGCCCGCGATCTCGCCCGCGGCGGCGCCGACGCCGGGCTCGTGCCGGAGCGTCAGGCCGCCGAGGGCGAGCGTTTCGGCGTAGCGCCCGCCGACGCCCTCGGTCACGGCGTGATCGTGGTTCCCGGCGATCCAGACCCAGTCGCGGCCCTCCTGCAGGGCGGCCACCATGGCGCGGTCGCCGGGCTCCATGCGCTCGGGCCCGCGGGAATCGTGGAAGGAATCGCCGAGGGCGACGACCCGGGCCGGGTCGAAGCGCACCACAGCCTCGTGCAGGCAGGCCAGGGTCTCGCGGGTGTCGTAGGGCGGCAGGAACTGGCCCGAGCGCGCCGCGTAGGCCGACCCCTTCTCCAGGTGGAGATCGGAGACGATCAGGGTGCGGTGGGCCTCGATCCAGAGGCCGCCGCAGCGATCGAGGGTCAGGGTCTCGCCGGCGAGGTGCAGGCCGGGTGCCTTGGTGGTCTTCTCAAGTCTCTGGCCGAGCGCCAAGATCGCATCCTCAGGTGACGGAGCGGGCGCGTCATTCACGAGAGCGCCTCTTCGAGAAGCAGCGCCTCGGCCTCGGCCAGAATCTCGTCGGCCCCCTCGCCGTAGACCCGCTCGCGCCCGATCTCGAGCATGACGGAGACGGAGAGCGGCGAGACGCGGTCGAGCGCCTTGTGAATGATTCGCCCCTGGATGCGCTGTAGCATCATACCGAGGCGCTTCACGTCGAGGAGTCCGGTTGCCGCATCCTGCCGCGCGGCGCGCAGGAGCAGGTGGTCGGGCTGGTGCTTGCGCAGCACGTCGTAGATCAGGTCCGTCGAGATCGTGACCTGCCGGCCGGTCTTCTTCTGCCCCGGATAGCGCCGCTCGATCAGCCCCGCGATCACGGCGCATTGCCGGAAGGTCCGCTTCATCATGGCGGATTCGTCGAGCCAGGCCTCCAGGTCGTCGCCCAGCATGTCCTGCGCGAACAGCTCCGCGAGGAAGCCCGGCTCGAAGCCGATGCGCTCGCCGACGTCGCGCCCCGTCCAGATGGCGATGCCGTAATCGTTGGCCGCAAAGCCCAGCGGCCGCAGCCGCGCCCGCTCCAGGCGCCGCGTCAGCAGCATGCCGAGGGTCTGGTGCGCGAGGCGGCCCTCGAACGGGAAGGCGGTCAGGTAGAAGCGGCCGCCCCGCGGAAAGGTCTCGACCAGGAGGTCGCGGGGCCCGGGCAGGATCGACCGGCTGCGCTGCTGCAGCAGGTAGTCGGAGACCTGCCGCGGCAGCCGGTCCCACTCGAACGGGTCGGCGATGAGGGCGCGCACCCGCGCGGCCAGGAAGGTCGAGAGGGGGAACTTGGCGCCCGCGTAGGAGGGGATGGCCGGATCGGTGCCGGGGCCGGCCTTCGTCACCATCGCCTCGTCCTCGGCGAGGCCCTCGAAGCGCAGCACCTCGCCGGCGAACAGGAAGGTGTCGCCGACCGTCAGCGTCTCGGCGAAATCCTCCTCGATCTCCCCGAGCACCCGTCCGGTCTTCGGCAGCACCGAGCCGGGCCTGCCCCGCAGCGCCCGGGCGAGGCGCACCTTGACCTTGGTGGCCTCGATGATGGTGCCGACATTCATCCGGTACTGCTGCGCCACCCGGGCGTCGCGCACCCGCCAGAGCCCGTCCGGCCCGCGCAGGATCTTGGCGAAGCGCTCGTAAGCCCTGAGCGCGTAGCCGCCCGTCGCCACGTAATCGACGACCTGCTCGAACGCCTCCCAGGTGAGCCCCGCATAGGGGGCCGCCGAGACGATCTCCTCGTAGAGCCGGAGCGGATCGAAGGCGTCGGCGCAGGCCATGCCGAGCACGTGCTGGGCCAGCACGTCGGGGGCGCCGAGGCGGGCGTCGGGGGTGTCCTGCGCCGCCGCCTCGACCGCGTCGAGGGCGGCCTGGCACTCCAGCATCTCGAAGCGGTTGCCCGGCACCAGATAGGCCTTCGAGGGCTCGTCCATCCGGTGGTTGGCGCGCCCGATCCGCTGCATGATCCGGCTCGCGCCCTTGGGCGCCCCGATATTGATCACGAGGTCGACGTCGCCCCAGTCGATGCCGAGATCGAGGGTTGCGGTGCAGACGATGGCCCGCAGCTGCCCCGCCGCCATCGCGGCCTCGACCCGGCGGCGTTGGGTGGCGTCGAGGGAGCCGTGGTGAAGCGCGATCGGCAGCACGTCGTCGTTGAGGCGCCACAGCTCCTGGAAGGTGTACTCGGCCTGGAGCCGGGTGTTGACGAAGACCAGCACCGTGCGGTGCTGGCGGATGAGGTCGTAGATCGCCGGCATCGACTGCCAGGCGGTGTGGCCGGCCAGCGGCAGGCGAAGCCCTGTGTCGAGCATGCGCAGGTCCGCCGCCGCGCCGCCCCGGACCACGACGAGCTCGGCCATCGGGGGACCGGGATCGGGGGCGGGCGCCGGGATGACCGCCTCGGCGCGCCGCGTCCCCCCGCGCCGCGTCCCCTCGCGCCGTCTCGTCCCGGGGCTGTCGGGCTCGGGGGTCTCGTGCGCCTCGGCCTCGGCGGGCCTTGCCTGCGGCACGAGGTATCTGCGCAGTTCGTCCGGCTCCCGCACCGTCGCGGAGAGACCGAGGGCGGTGAGGTCGGGGCTGAGCCGGTGGAGGCGGGCGAGGGCGAGGGAGAGCAGGTCGCCCCGCTTCGACGTGACGAGGGCGTGCAGCTCGTCGAGGACGACGCAGCGCAGCCGCCCGAACAGATCCGCCGCCTCGCGGTGGGCGATCAGCAGCGAGAGCTGCTCGGGGGTCGTCAGCAGGATGTCGGGCGGCCGGGCGATCTGGCGGGTGCGCTTGTGGGCCGGGGTGTCCCCCGTGCGCGTCTCGACCCGGATGTCGAGCCCCATCTCGGCGATCGGCGCCTCGAGGTTGCGGGCGATGTCGACCGCGAGCGCCTTGAGGGGCGAGACGTAGAGCGTGTGCAGCCCGCGCGCCTTGCCGGGCCCGTTCCCCGCGAGGGCGACGAGGCTCGGCAGGAAGCCCGCCAGCGTCTTGCCGGCGCCGGTCGGGGCCACCAGCAGGGCGGAGCGGCCGGAGCCGGCGAGGCGCAGCAGGTCGAGCTGGTGCGCCCGCGCCTCCCAGCCGCGGGTGGCGAACCATTCCGCGAACCGGGTCGGAAGGCCCTCCGCCGCGGGCCGCGGGAGGTCAGGCAAGGGCCGTGAGGAAGCGGTCGATCAGCTCGAGGGCGCGCTCGGTCATCTCGCCCGGATAGCGGATGAAGACGTGGCAGCCGCCCGCGTAGACGGCGGTGTGGCCGCCGTTGTTGGCCGCCGCCCAGCGGGCCGACATGTAGAGCGTGTCGTCGAGGAGCGGGTCGGCGGTGCCGATGGTGAAGAGGGCGGGGGGCAGACCCTTGAGGTCCGCGTAGAGGGGCGAGACGTCGGGGCGGCGCCGGTCGACGCCCTCGCGCACGTAGTCGTTGGCGAAGGTGGTGAGGTCGCGGGTGTTCACCACCAGCCGCTCCTCGCCCCAGTTGCGCACGCTCGGGGTCAGGCCGAGGTCGAAGAAGCCCGCGTTGAGGTTCGCCCCCCGGAAGGCCCGGGGCAGGCCGTGGCGGTCGCGCAGGCGCAGAAGCACCATCACGGCGAGATGCGCCCCCACCGATTCGCCCCCGATGGTGAGCGCGCCGACGCCGAGCTCGGCCCGGCCGGGGCCGGCGAGCCAGAGGGCCGCCGCCTCGCAATCCTCGAGGGCGGCCGGGTAGGGGTGCTCGGGGGCGAGGCGGTACTCGACCGACAGGCAGATGAAGCCGCACCGGTCGGCGATGCGCTCGAGCCACGGGTCCTGCTCGTCGGCCGAGCCCCAGACCCAGCCGCCCCGGTGGATGTGCAGGTAGGCGCCGCGCAGCGCCTGGCCCGGCTTGAGGCGCGGGCGGATCATCCGCAGGGCGAGGGGGCCGGCGGGGCCGTCGATCGTCACGGTCTCGGCGCGGGCGCTGCGCGGCATCGCCGGGGAGGCCTGGGTGCCGCGGCGGCGGCGGGCGCGCACCTCCGCGATCGGCAGGCTCCAGGGATCCTCCTGGGCCGCGTGCGCGGCGACGACCTCGGCGTTGAGCCGCTTCGTCTCCGGATCGATCGTCGCCGGATCGAAGAGGGCGTGGTCGATCATCGAAGGGTCTCGTCAGTGGCGGTTTGAGCGTAACACAGTTGCGCGCAAGCTTGGACCACCGGTCCCGGGCTTCCGCACGGATGGCTGCCGGCGGGGGCGAGCCGGCACGGTCTTGCCGGCATCGGGGGCGATGCCCGCGCCGGGTGCCGATATCCGGCCGCCCCCATCTTGGCCACCCCATCTTGGCGGCCCGCGGCCGCATTGCCATCTCGGGCCCGTGCGTGAACCGGCCCAACGCCCGGCCCGCGATCCGGTTTCAACGTGGGTGTGACGCTTGCGTCACGCTTCCGCCGGGTTCGGATCGTTGGAAGGGGCGGCCGGAGACCGCGGCCTTAAGGTCAGAGCCCCGCGGGATGCGGGCGAGGACACAGAGCATGATCGTCGAGCACGACCCGCGCCGCCGGGGCCCGAACTACGAGGCGCCGCCCCCCGGCTACCGCGGCTACACCGCGCATTCGGGTCTGCGCCAATTCCTCGGCGGCTCGCCGGCCGGCGTGTTCCTGCGGCTGCTGTTCCTGTCGGTCCTGGTCGGCGCCTTCATGGCGATGCTGGGGCTCACCCCGGCCCGGCTGTTCTGGCACGCCTACGACACCCTCCGGTGGCTGATCGACCTCGGCTTCGCGGCCTTCCACGATTTCGGCGGCTGGATCCTCGCGGGCGCCGTGGTGGTGGTGCCGCTCTGGCTGATCTCGCGCCTCTTCGCGGTCTCGAAGTAGCGGGTCGGCGCCGGTCCGGGCGCCCCGACCTCCTCGGCCCCTCTCACGGGAGCGCGTGGCCCCGATGATCTCCCCCGGCCCCGTGACCGGCCGGCGCGTCCTCGCGCTCGCCCTGCCGATGACCCTCGCCAACGTGACGACGCCGCTCCTCGGCTTCGTCGGGGCGGCGGTGATCGGGCGCCTCGGCGACGCGGCGCTCCTCGGCGCCATCGCCCTCGGGGCGGTGATCTTCGACGCGATCTTCTGGTCCTTCGGATCGCTCCGGATGGCGACCGCGGGGCTGACCGCGCAGGCGGTCGGGGCGCGCGAGCCCGCGGAGGTCGACCGGACCCTCGCCCGCGCCCTCGCGGCCGGGACCCTCGCGGGCCTCGTGCTCGTGGCCCTGCAGGGGCCGATCGCGGCCGGCGCCTTCGGCCTCAGCGGGGCGAGCCCGGCCGTGACCGCGGGCCTCGCGACCTATTTCCACATCCGCATCTTCGCCGCGCCCTTCACGCTGGCGAACTACGCCGTGCTCGGCTCGATCCTCGGCCGCGGGCGCACCGATCTCGGCCTCGTGCTGCAGGTCGCCATCAACCTCGTGAACATCGCCCTGACCCTCGCGCTGGTGCTCGGGTTCGGCCTCGGCATCGCCGGGGCGGCGCTCGCGACGCTCCTGGCCGAGGCCGCGGGCGTCGGACTCGGGCTCGTCCTCCTGGGGCGGCTCGGGACGCACCCCTTCCGGGTGCCCCTGGGGGCGCTGCGCGACCCCGCCTCGCTGCGGCGGATGCTGAGCGTCAACGCCGACGTGATCATCCGGACCCTCGCGCTCGTGGCCGCGATCGCGATCTTCTCGGCCCTCGGGGCGCGCTCCGGCGACACGGTGCTGGCCGCCAACGCGGTCCTGTGGAATCTCTTCCTGATCGGCGGCTTCTTCCTCGATGGCTTCGCCACCGCGGCCGAGACCCTGTGCGGGCAGGCCGTCGGCGCGCGGGACGAGGCGGGTTTCCGCCGGGCCGTCGCCCTGAGCCTGCGCTGGTGCCTCGGCTTCGGGCTCGCGGTCAGCCTCGTCTCGCTGGTCTTCGGGCCGGCCTTCATCGACACGGTGACGACGAGCCCGGAGGTGCGCGAGAGCGCCCGCCGCTACCTCCTCCTCGCGGCGCTCGCGCCCTTCGTGGCGGCGACGCCCTTCGCCTTCGACGGCATCTATATCGGGGCAACCTGGACCCGGGCGATGCGCAACCTGATGCTCGCCGCGCTCCTCGCCTACGGCCTGGCGCTTGCCGCCGTGCAGGCGGCGGCGCTCGGCAATACCGGCCTGTGGCTGTCGTTCCTCGGCTTCCTCGCCGCCCGCGGGATCGGGCAGGCGCTCGCCTATCCGGGGCTGGCGCGGCAAGCCTTCGCGGGGCGGGTCATCGAGACCCGGGCACCGGATCCCGGGGCGGACGCGCCGGGTTCCGCCGGCGGGCTGCCGGCCCGCCGCGGAGAGCCGGCCGTCAGCGCGGATTCTTCCAGGTCGAGCCGGTGACCGAGCCCGTGGCGGTGGGCACCGCCGGGGTCAGGCTGCGGGGCGCCGGCTCGGTGACAGCGCTGCGCTGGACCGTGGCGCGGGCGGGGGCGATGGTCTCCGCGCGGCTGCGGCGGATGGCCCGGGCGCGGCGGGCGCGGCGCGGGCCCGCCCGCTCCGTCGAGGAGCCGACGACGCCCCCGATGATCGCGCCCGCGACGGCGCCCACCGGTCCGCCGACGAGGGCGCCGGCCACCGCGCCCGAGCCGACCCCGACCGTGGTGTTGCTCGCCGCGCGCACCGCCTGCGGTGCCGAGACGGTGGCCGCGACCGCCAGGATCGCGCCGAAACAGATCGCCTTCATCCGGAAACTATCCCCCAAATCAGTCGGAGCGCCTTTGCCGGCCGAAGGTGACCAAAAGGCGGCACGTGCAAGTTCCAGGTTCGCGGAAGCCAGAGTTCCCGGGCAGGAAGCCGATGAGCCGCGCCCCGAAACTCCAGTCTTCGCCGGAATCGACCAGGCGGACGGCCATCGCGTGCGCCGGCGCGATGCCGCGGCGGGCTTGCCGGTTTTCCGCAGGGCGGGTGCCGTGAGATCTGTGCCGGTGGGAAGCGGGTCGCGAGCCCCGAGGCGGATCCGCCCCCGAGACCGCCGAATCGGAGAGGCGGCATGTTTGTCACACGTCCGGCAAAGCTGCCCGGGCTCGCGCCTAGGCGCCGGGGTCGGCCTTCGCTTAACCTCCGGGCGCACGACTCGGTGTCAAACGCGCCCGTTTATCGCGCATTTTGTATTCAGATAGCTGGTCTGGACGGCGCCTCCCGTTAGGGTCCGCCCGAACCGAAAAGGGTCACGCCATGTCCGATCTCCGTCTCCGCCGCAGCGTCCTCTACATGCCGGGCTCGAACCTGCGCGCGCTGGAAAAGGCCAAGACGCTGCCGGCCGACGCGCTCATCCTCGACCTCGAGGACGCGGTGGGGCCGGAGGAGAAGGACGTCGCGCGCGAGCAGGTCTGCGCGGCCGTGAAGGGCGGCGGCTACGGCGACCGCGAGCTGATCATCCGCGTGAATGCCCCTCAGACCCCCTGGGGCGAGGCGGACCTGCGCACCGCGATCGAGGCCCGGCCCGACGCCATCCTGATGCCGAAGGTGTCCTCCCCGGCGGTGCTGGAGAGCATCGCCAACCACCTCGAGGCCCTCGACGCGCCCCCCGAGATCAAGGTCTGGGCGATGATCGAGACCCCGGCCGCGATCCTGAACATCCAGAAGATCGCCGCCGCCCGGCGCGACCCGCGCACCCGGCTCACCTGCTTCGTGCTCGGCACCAACGACCTCGCCAAGGACACCTGGGCCCAGCTCGTTCCGGGCCGCGTGCCGATGCTGCCCTGGATGATGTTCACCCTCGCGGCCGCCCGCGCCGAGGGGCTGACCATCCTCGACGGCGTCTGGAACGACATCGCCGACGTCGAGGGCTGCCGTGTCGAGTGCCGCCAGTCCCGCGACCTCGGCTTCGACGGCAAGACCCTGATCCATCCCAATCAGGTCGAGCCCGCCAACACCTCCTTCGCCCCGACCGAGGAGGAGGTGCGCCGCGCCCGCCTCGTGATCGAGGCCTTCGACAAGCCCGAGAACGCCAAGCGCGGCGCCATCAAGGTCGAGGGCCGCATGTACGAGCGCCAGCACATCGGCATGGCCAAGCGCGCCGTGTCGTGGTCCGAGGCCATCGCCTCCAAGGGCTTCTGACGGGCTTCTGAGCCGATCCTGGCGCCGGGACCTGCCCGGGGCGTCCGGCGGCTCAGGCGAGGGCGGCCTCGATCAGGCTCCGGCCCTCCGGGCTCGCGGCGTAGCGGGTGCGCTGCGTGCGGGCGTCGCGGCCGGTCGCGGCGGCGAGGCCCGCCTCCTCGAGTTCCGACAGGGCGCGCAGGACATGGGCATGCGCCAGGGCGAGGGCGCGCGCGAGGGCGCGGGTATCGGTCGCGATGCGCAGATGCAGCCCCGCCAGGAGGCCGGCTGCGAGGGGCGACAGGTCCGGCCGCAGGCGCCCGAGGGCCTCCGTCGCCGCCAGGAAGGCCTCCTCGGGGTCCGGCCTCACGCCGCCGCGACCGCGCGGGCGCGCAGCGTCACCAGGACCGACTTGGAGGTCGGGGTGTCGCTGCCCTTGCCGAAGGAGGAGAGGGGCACGAGCACGTTCAATTCCGGGTAATAGCCCGCGAGGCTGCCGCGGGGCATCTCGAAGGGGACGAGCCGGAAATCCTCGGCCACGCGCACGACGCCGTCCTGGTGCAGGCCGACGATGTCGACCCGGCCGCCGAGGCGGGCCCGGATCTCCGCGAGGTCGTCCGGATGTGCGAACAGCACCCGGCGCTCGCCGTAGACGCCGCGGTAGCGGTCGTCGAGGCCGTAGATCGTGGTGTTGTACTGGTCGTGCGAGCGGAAGGTCTGCAGCACGAAGGTGTCGGGCGCGCGCCGGGCCTGCTGGTGCTCGGTCAGCTCCGGCAGGGCCTCGGCCGCGAAGCCGGCCTTGCCGGTCTCGGTCTCGAACACGCGCTCGGCCGCGAGGTTGCGCAGCATGAAGCCGCGCGGGCGCCGGACCCGGACGTTGTAGCCCGTGAAGCCCGGGATGGTGCGCTCGATCAGCGTGCGGATCCGGTCGTAATCGTCGCTGAGCCCGGCCCAGTCGACCTTGTCCGAACCGACGGTCGCCGCCGCCATGCCGGCGATGATGGCGATCTCCGAGCGCAGCGCCTTCGAGGCCGCCTTGTTGATGCCGCCCGAGCCGTGGACCATGCTCATCGAATCCTCGACGGTCACGATCTGGGTCTTGCCGGCTTTGTTGCGGTCGATCTCGGTGCGCCCGAGGCAGGGCAGCAGGTAGCCGACCGTGCCGGGCACGAGGTGCGAATGGTTGAGCTTCGTGGCGATGTGGACCGTGAGACGGCAGCCCGCCAGCGCCCGCGCCACCCGGGCCGAATCGGGCGTCGCGCGCGCGAAGTTGCCCCCGAGCCCGATGAAGGCCTTGGCCGATCCGTCGAGCATGGCGTTGATCGCCGCCACCACGTTGTGGCCGGGCCTGCGGGGCGCCGCGAAGCCGAAGGTGCGCTCCAGGGCGTCGAGGAGGGCGGCCGGCGGGCGCTCGTTGATGCCGACCGTGCGGTCGCCCTGCACGTTCGAGTGGCCGCGCACGGGGCAGAGGCCGGCACCCGGGCGGCCGATATGCCCACGCAGGAACATCACGTTCGCCATCTCGCGGATCGTCGCGACCGAGTGCCTGTGCTGGGTCACCCCCATGGCCCAGGTGCAGATCGCCCGCTCGGCCCCGAGATAGACCTCCGCGGCGGTCTCGATCTCGGCGCGGGCGAGGCCCGATTGGTCGAGGATCGTCTCCCACTCCGTCGCCTCGACGAGGGCCCGGTAGGCCTCGTAGCCGGCGGTGTGGCGGGCGAGGAACGCCCGGTCGAGCACGGAGGGGCGGCCCTCCCGCAGGGCCGCGTCGTCGGCGGCAAAGATCGCCTTGGCGATGCCGCGGAACACCGCCATGTCGCCGCCGAGGCGCGGCTGGTAATAGTGGCTCGCCACCGGCGCGCTCGCCCCGCGCAGCATCTCGACGGTGTTCTGCGGATCGGCGAAGCGCTCGAGCCCGCGCTCGCGCACGGGATTGAGCACGACGACGCGGGCGCCGCGCTGGGCGGCGCGGCGCAGGTCGCCGAGCATGCGCGGATGGTTGGTGCCCGGGTTCTGGCCCACCACGAAGATCGCGTCGGCCTTCTCGAAATCCTCCAGCAGCACCGTGCCCTTGCCGACGCCGATCGCCGCCTGCAGGGCGACGCCGCTCGCCTCGTGGCACATGTTCGAGCAGTCAGGGAAGTTGTTGGTGCCGAAGTGGCGGGCGAAGAGCTGGTAGAGGTAGGCGGCCTCGTTCGAGGCGCGGCCGGAGGTGTAGAACTCCGCCTGGTCCGGATGGTCGAGGCTCCGCAGCGTCGCGCCGATCTCCGCGAAGGCCTCCTCCCAGGTCACCGCGAGGTAGCGGTCCGAGGCCGCGTCGTAGCGCATCGGGTGGGTCAGGCGGCCCTGGCCTTCGAGGGCGTGGTCGCTCCAGCCGCGCAGCTCCGTCACGCTGTGCGCGGCGAAGAAGGCCGGCGGCGTGCGCTTGTCGGTCGCCTCCCAGGAGACCGCCTTCACGCCGTTCTCGCAGAACTCGAAGGAGGAGCCGTGCTCCGGGTCGCCCCAGGCGCAGCCGGGGCAGTCGAACCCGTCCGGCTGGTTGGCCTTCAGCATGGCGCGGGCGCCCGAGAGGGGCGCGCGGCTGCCGAGGAGGTGCTTGCCGCAGCTCTTCAGGGCGCCCCAGCCGCCGGCGGCCGAGGAGCGCTTACCCGCCTCGACCCTGACGGGTCCGGCCTCGGCAGGCTCGACTTGGCCACGGTCCGCTCGGCCTGCGGCAGATTGGGGAGACCCGACCGGGTGATCCATCGATGCGTCCTGAAACCGGGAGAGGGCGGACCCCGTCCGCAGCCGGCAGGTGTCGCAGCCGCGAGATAAGCGTCGCCCGCGACGGCGCTCAATCGCGCCCGGACGCAGGCCCCTCATGCATCGGGCACGGGGGCGTCGGCGTCCCTGCGGCCGCGCCCTTCGCCGGGGCGCGATCCGAGCGCGCGGAATGGGGGGCATGCGCTCAGTGACGGGCGGGCGCACGGTTGAGCCCGCAGCCCCGACGGCCTAACCCGGCGCCGGGAAGCGGGGAAACGCGGATGCAGATGCGGGTGCGGGGTCTGGCGGCGCTCGCGGCGGGGATCGCCGTGGCGCTCGCGGTCATGGCCTATGATCGCGGGCGCGACGTCGCCTGGGCCGTCACCGCCGCGCAGATCGCGGATGCGAGGGCCTACGGCAAGCCCGGCGTCGAGCTGGCGCCCGGGCGCTTCATCACCGAGCCGGTGCGGGCCGAGGGCGCCGGCTGGCTCCCGGTGAAGTGGACGCTGCTCGGCCTCGCGGCCGCCTGCGCGGTCCTGGCCGGGACCGGGGGACGGGGCCGGCGCGGCTGAGGGCGGCTCAGCGCGTGACGGCCCAGGCGGTCAGGAACCCTGCGGAAAAGCGTCGTGGGGACTTCGCGAATGCTTGCGCCTCAGGCCGAGCGCGCGAGTTCGCCCGCGTCGCGGCCGACCGCCTGCGCGAGCCCGGTCAGCCCCTCGGCCCTCATCCGGGCGAGGAGGCCGTCCTTGATCTCCGGGATCAGTCCCGGTCCCGCATAGACCAGCGCCGAGTAGAGCTGCAGCAGGCTCGCCCCCGCCCGGATCTTGGTCCAGGCCGCCTCGGCGGAATCGATGCCGCCGACCCCGACGAGGGGGAGCCGGCCGCCCACCCGCAGGTAGGTCTCGGCGAGGAGCCGCGTCGCCGGGCCGAACAGGGGGCGCCCGGAGAGGCCGCCGGTCTCGCGGGCGAGGCCGGTCTCGGCGAGGCTCGCGGGCCGGGCGATGGTGGTGTTCGACACCACGAGCGCCTGCACCCCCCGCCGCTCCGCCGTGGCGCAGATCGCGTCGAGGGCATCGAGGCTGATGTCGGGGGCGATCTTCAGGAGAATCGCGGTGGCGGGGTCGACGGCATCGCGCGCCTCGATCACGCCTGCCAGGAGCGCGTCGAGGAAGGCCTCGCCCTGGAGGTCGCGCAGCCCCGGGGTGTTCGGCGAGGACACGTTGACGGTGACGAAGGCGACGTGGGGGGCCAGCGCCCGGGTGCAGGCGACGTAGTCGGCGAGCCGGTCGGCCGCCTCCTTGTTCGCCCCGATATTCACCCCGACGATCCCGGGACGCTGCGCCCGTGCCTCGAGCCGGCGCGCGACCACGCCGAGCCCCTCGCTGTTGAGGCCGAAGCGGTTGATGACGCCCCCGTCCCGCGCGAGGCGGAACACCCGGGGCCTCGGGTTGCCGGGTTGGGGCCTGGGCACCACGCCGCCCACCTCGACGAAGCCGAAGCCGAGGCCGAGCAGCGCGTCCGGCACCTCGGCCCCCTTGTCGAAGCCCGCCGCGAGGCCGACCGGGTTCGGGAAGCGCCGCCCCAGGCAATCGACCGCGAGGCGGGGATCGTCCGCGGGCGGGCGCCGCGGCGGCATCAGGCTGAGGGCCCGCAGCGTCAGGTTGTGAGCGGATTCCGCGTCGAGCCCGTGCAGGACGGGCCGGACGAGGGGGAAGAGGCGGCCGATCATGCGGGGATCTCCGCCGGGAACCGGTGGCGCCCGTCCGGCCCGAGGGGCAGTTCCGCCACCGCCCGCACGGCGCTCAGCGGGAGGGGGCCGTAGAGGTGCGGGAACAGGTCGCCGCCGCGGGAGGGCTCGTGGCGCAGGGCCGCCCCGAGGGCGTCCGCATCAACCGAGACGAGGAGGAGGTCCTGCGCGCCCGCGAAGTGCCGGGCCGCGGTCCCGGCGGCCTGCGCCGCGGTCGAGAAGTGGATGAAGCCGTCGGCGCGGTCCACCGGCGCGCCGTCGAAGCGGCCCGCGGCCTCGGCCTCGCGCCAGAGCGCGCGGGGACAGATCTTGTAGATGAGGGGCATCGGCACCGTCCGGCTGGAGGCGCCGTCGATAGTGCGAGTCTCCGCTTCCGCGCAACCGCCGCGGGGAAGGCGCGGGCGCCCGGAGCGTACGGAATCGCGTGTAAAATACGCAGGTCTCTGATTGCGTTCCGGGCGTTTTAGTTCTACTTTCCTACAACTAGGCCGTGCGTCTTAGCGGCCCGTGCAGGCGCGAATCCCCCATGCTGTCCCATGAGCAGATCTGGACCGCGATCGACCGCTTGGCCGAACGGCACGGTTTCTCGGCCTCGGGCCTCGCCCGCCGCGCGGGACTCGACGCGACGAGCTTCAACCGCTCGAAGCGGATCGGGCCGGACGGGCGCAAGCGCTGGCCCTCCACCGAATCCGTCTCGAAGGTCCTCGCCGCCACGGGCGCGAGCCTCGACGAGTTCCTGCGGCTGATCGAGCCCCGCGAGGGGCCGCCCCGCGCGATGATTCCGTTGATCGGCATGACCCAGGCGGGCTCCGGCCGCCTCTTCACCGACGAGGGCATGCCCACCGGCGGCCCCGGCTGGGAGGAGATCGAGTTTCCCGACCTCGGCGAGGAGCGTACCTTCGCGCTGGAGGTCCAGGGCGATTCGATGAACCCGCTCTACCGGGACGGGGACGTGCTGATCGTCTCGCCGTCCGCGAGCGTGCGCAAGGGCGACCGGGTGGTGGTGCGCCTGCATGCCGGCGAGGTCCTGGCCAAGGAGCTGCGCCGCCGCACCGCCCGCACGGTCGAGTTGTCCTCCCTCAACCCGGAGCATGCGGACCGCGTCGTCAATGTCGGCGAGATCGCCTGGATGGCGCGGGTGATGTGGGTGCGGCAATAGGCGGCCGGTCCGGGCGCGGCCCGTCCCCGTCCCGGGGGCCGGCCCGTCGACCCGGCGCGCCGACACGGCTTGGCCATGCCCCCCGCAGCCGCTATCGATAGCGGGTCGGGGGCAGCGGACCCGTCGAGCCGGGATCGAACATGGCGCAGCCCGAAGCGGACGGCCAGGATGGAAGTCCCGCCGGGAACGGCCACACGGAGCGCGCGGCGTCACTGCTGCCGGCCGGATGGGAGCCGCTCCTCGAAGCCTGCGCGGTGCCGGCCTTCCTGGCCGCGCCCGACGGCGCGATCCGCTATGCGAACCCGGCCCTTCTCGCCCTCACGGGGTATGCCGCCGAGGCCGTGCTCGGCCGCGAGATCCGCGACCTCCTGCGCGAGGGGCCCGGCGCGACCGGGGCCTCGGACGAGTTCCTGGCCCTGACCCGGGATGGTGTCGGCTTCTGGGCGAGCCTCAGTGCGGCGCCGGTGGCCGGGAGCGATCTCAGCCTCTGCCAGGTGCTCGACGTCACCCGGCGGCGCGAGGCGGAGGGGGCGCTCGCGCTGTCGCGCCAGCGCGAGGCGCTCGGCCTCCTGACGAACAGCGTCGCGCACGAGTTCAACAACTTCCTGCAGATCCTGATCGGCTACGTCGACGGGCTGAAGCGGCGCCTCGACGACCGGCCCGAGCCCTTCATCCAGCGCGCGCTCGCCCGCTCGACCGACGCGGTCGAGCGGGCCACGATCCTGACCCGGCAGCTCCTCGCCTTCTCGCGCCGGATCGCCCCGGACATGCGCCCCGTCGCCCTCGACCTGCTGGTCGGCGAGGTGGCGGAGCGCCTGCGCCCGGGCCTGCCGCCGAGCATCACCCTGGCGGTGGAACGCGCCCCCGACCTGCCGCCCGCGATGAGCAACCCGACGCAGGTCGAACTCGCGCTCGGCCACATCGTGGCCAATGCCTGCGAGGCGATGCCGAGCGGCGGCACCCTCACGATCGAGACCTTCCGGGTGCCGCCGGGGGACCGCTCGATCCAGCGGCCCGGCGACGGGGCGGTGGGGATCCTGGTGCGGGACACGGGCTCGGGCATGTCCCCCGAGATGCTGGCCCGGGCCCTCGCGCCCTTCGCCACCAGCCACGAGGCCGGGCGCGGGGCCGGCCTCGCCATCGTGCACGGGCTGATGAAGCGCCAGAACGGGACCATCGCCCTCGACAGCCAGCCCGGGGCCGGCACCAGCGTGCGCCTGATCTTCCCGGCGGTGGTGTAGAGGCCGGCACGTATCCCGATTTCGGGCTGCGCGTACGGGCTGTCTTAACCACCCACGGTCGACGGGCGAGTTTCATCCGAAAAAACTTAGCGGTTGTGCGGACTAAAACTCCAGCCCGCACGTCTCCATATTATCGTCGGCGATCACGCCACGACATTTACTCTCGCAGAGGCGAATCGATGCTCACCTCCACCACGCGCCGCAAGCGTACGGCGACCATCCTGGCGCTCGCCGCAGCGCTGACGGTCGCGGCGCCCGTCGTCGAGGCCCGTCCGGGCGGCGGCGGCAGCAGCGTCGGCTCGCGCGGGTCGCGCACCTTCAACGCGCCCTCCGCGACTCCGACCGCCCCCGGCGCCGCCGCGCCGATCCAGCGCTCGCAGACCCAGCCCGGCCCCGGCATGTCCAATCCCGGCATGCAGGCGCCCGCCCAGGGCCGTCGCTTCGGCGGCGGCTTCATGGCGGGCCTCCTCGGCGCGGGCCTTCTCGGCGCTCTGATCGGCGGCGGCTTCTTCGGCGGCCTCGGCGGCATCGCATCCTTCCTCGGCCTGATCCTGCAGGTCGGCCTGCTCGTCCTGATCGTCACCTTCGCGGTGCGCTGGTTCCGCCGCCGCCAGGGCCAGGGCCAGCCGGCGGGTGCGGGTGCGCCCTACGCGCGGACCGGGCTCGACAACGGCCCGGCGGGCAGCAACGCCGCGATGGGCAGTGCCGGCCCGGCCGGCTCCGGCCTCGGCGGCATGATGGGCGGGGCCGCGCAGCGCCCTGTGCAGCAGCGCCAGATCCAGATCGGCCCGAACGACTTCCAGTCCTTCGAGCGTCTGCTCGGCGAGATCCAGGACGCCTATTCCCACGAGGACAAGGTCGGCCTGCGCAACCTCGCCACGCCCGAGATGGCCGGCTACTTCGAGGAAGAGCTCCAGGCGAATGCCGCCCGCGGCGTCGTCAACAGGATCTCGAACGTCAAGCTCCTGCAGGGCGACCTGTCGGAAGCCTGGGGCGAGGGCTCGTCCGAGTACGCCACCGTCGCGATGCGCTACTCGCTGAACGACGTGAAGCTCGACCGCAGCACCAACCGGGTGATTGAGACCGAGCCGGGCGAGGCCACCGAGCTCTGGACCTTCGTCCGCCAGACCGGCCGTCCCTGGATCCTCTCGGCGATCCAGCAGACGACCCGCTAAGGCGCGCTCCGTCCCCGACGGGCAAGGCCGGCATCGCTCGCGCGGTGCCGGCTTTTTCGTGCCCGTCGCAGAGGCGAATGCCCTCGGGCGCCGGTCCTGCCGCCTCAGGCCGCCCCGGTCCGGTGCGCGTCGTAGGCGTTGGCCAGGGCGACGAAGCCCGCGACCGGGATCTCCTCGGCCCGGGCGGTGTCGGGCAGGCCGGTCGCCGACAGGAGTGCGCCCGGTTCCGGCGTCAGCGACTTCAGGCTCTGGCGCAGCATCTTGCGGCGCTGGCCGAAGGCGGCCCGGGTGACCGCCTCGAGGGCACCGGCCCGGCAGGGCAGGGGCGCGGCGCGGGGCACGAGGCGCACCACGCTCGAGGTCACCTTCGGGGGCGGCACGAAGGCGGAGGGCGCGACGTCGAACAGGATGTCGGCCTGGCTGCGCCAGCCGCAGAGGACGCCGAGGCGCCCGTAATCCGCCCGGGCGCCCTCGTCGGCCACGATGCGTTCCGCCACCTCGCGCTGGAACATCAGGGTCGCCGAATCCCACCAGGGCGGCCAGGTCTCGCCCGCGAGCCAGCCGGTGAGGAGGGCGGTGCCGACATTGTAGGGCAGGTTCGCGACGATGCGGGCCGGCCCCTCGCCGAGGAGCGGGCGCGGATCGAAGACCAGCGCGTCGGCATCCACGACGGTCAGGCGGCCGGGATAATGGTCGGCGATCTCGGCCAGGGCCGGCAGGGCGCGCGGGTCGCGCTCGATGGCGATCACCCGGCCCGCGCCCTCCGCGAGCAGCGCCCGGGTCAGGCCGCCGGGGCCCGGCCCGACCTCCACCACGGTCACGCTCGCGAGGGGCCCGGCGCTGCGGGCGATCCGCCCGGTCAGGTTGAGGTCGTAGAGGAAGTTCTGCCCGAGCGCCTTCCTGGGCTCCAGGCCGTGCCGCTGCACGACCTCGCGGAGCGGCGGCAGACCGTCGCTGGTGTTCATAGCTCGTCGGTCGGGTCGAAATGCGAGGGCGGGGCGGAGGCGGCCCGCGCCCGGCCCGCGTAATCGTTGAACGGGATGATCTCGGCGGTCTCGGGGCGGTCCGGCGACGCGTTCCGGGCGAGCCGGTCGGCGAGGCGCAGGGCGGCGATCAGGCTGTCCGGCCGCGCGATGCCCTGACCGGCGATGTCGAAGGCGGTGCCGTGGTCCGGCGAGGTACGGATGAAGGGCAGCCCGAGGGTGACGTTGACGCCGTCGTCGAACGCGATCGTCTTGATCGGGATCAGGGCCTGATCGTGGGTCGGCGCCAGCGCCACGTCGTAGGTCGCCCGCGCCCGGGGGTGGAACAGGGTGTCGGCCGGCAGCGGCCCCCGGATGTCGATCCCCGCCGCGCGCAGGCGCTCGACGGCGGGGGCCAGCACGTCGCGGTCCTCGGTGCCCATGGTGCCGGCCTCGCCCGCATGTGGGTTGAGGCCGGAAAGGACGAGGCGCGGCTGGGCCAGGCCGAAGCGCGCCCTCAGGTCCTGGGCGACGATGCGGGCGGTGCGCTCGACGAGGTCCTGCGTCAGCAGCTCCGGCACCCGGCGCAGGGGCACGTGGATCGTCACCGGCACCACCGCCAGATCCTCGCTCCAGATCATCATCACGGGCAGCGGCGCCGGCGCGCCGGGGGGCACCGCGAGGGCGGCCAGGAACTCGGTGTGGCCCGGATAGGCGAAGCCGACCTGCGTCAGGACGTATTTGGCGATTGGGTTGGTGACGACGGCCGAGGCCCTCCCCGCCTGCACGAAGCCCACCGCCGCGGTGATCGATTCGAGCGTCGCGCCGGCATTGGCCGGGTCGGGCGCGCCGGGCTCCGCCGCGATGGCCGTGCCGCTCGGCAGGGCCACGACCGGCAGGGCCCGGGAAAACACCTCGGCGGCGGTCTCGGGGTCGATCTCGGCCACGGGGACGTGCAGGCCGAGGCGGCTCGCGGTGCGCTCGACGAAGTCGGGATCGGCCACGAGGAAGAAGGGCGGCAGGGCCGGGTGTCCCGGTTGGGCCGTGCGCCGGGCCCAGGCGGCGAGCGCGAGCTCGGGCCCGATGCCGGCCGGGTCTCCGAGGGTGAGGGCGAGGGGTGTCATGGCTTACCCGCGGGCAAACGAAGGGGAGGGCGGGCGCCGGATCGGCGGGCTCTGATCGGGGAACTCGGCATCCGGGCCTTTGCGTGGATGAGATCCGGCGCGTGGTGCCCGCCGCGGAGGTCCGCTAGGCTGGTGGGCGGGCATCGGTGGATCGCCTTGGACCAGGACAAGGGGAGGGGCAATGCCGACCTACGCATTCTCGACCGCCAGGGACGTGACGCCCGAGGAACGCGCGAAGCTCGTGGAGAGCGTGACGTCCATCCATCAGGTGGAGGCGGCGGCCCCTCGCTACTTCGTGCAGGTGATCTTCTACAAGGTCGAGCCCGGGTCAATCTTCATCGGCGGCGAGGCGGCCCCGGCCGATCACATCTGGGTCCGGGCCGATATCCGCGCCGGGCGCACCCGGGAGCAGAAGGCGCGCATCCTCAAGCGGATCATGCGGGAGACGGGCGAGATCCTCGGCGTCTCCGAGGAGAGCGTCTGGGTCTACGTCTCGGACATCCCGGCCGAGGGCGTCGCGGAATTCGGGAACATCCTGCCGCAGCCGGGCGGCGAGGAGGCATGGCTCGCCGCCCTGCCGGCACCGCTGCGCGAGAAGCTGACGCGGGCATCCTGATCGTCCGGCCGGCGCGGCGCGCCGGCCAGGGACCGGGACACGGGGCCGCGATCCGCCGCTCAGCGGACCGAGGCGATGCCGTCGGCCGTGGTGGCGGTGCCGACGTTCTGGCGCAGGTCCGCCTCGCCGAGGGTCTTCAGCTCGACCCGCAGCAGCACCGTCTGGTTGCGCTCGCGCACGCCGATGGCGGTGGCGATCGGCGAGACGATGTAGTTCAGCGAGACCGTGGTGCACTCGTCCTGGTAGCCGCCGCCGAAGCTCATCCCCGAGAGGTAGAAGCGGCCCGGGTTCTGGTAGATCGGCGCGACCCCGACCGGGTTGGCGAGGTAGGAACTGAGGGCGTCCGCGTAGACGTCGCGGGTGTCGAGGTAGTGGGTCAGGTCGACGAGGGCCGAGCCGGTGATGAACCAGTTCGGCGTGATGTTGTAGGTCGCCGACGCGGTGATGCCCTCGCGGCGATGACTGAAGCCGAGCAGGGGCTGGGCCTCGTAATAGGAGTAGAAGGCCGAGACCGAGAGGGGCAGGAACGGCGCGAAGCGCGCCGTGATGCCGGTCTCGAAGCGGTTGACGTTGAAGTCGTTGTGGTCGAACCGGGCGCGGCTGATCAGGCTGATGTTCTGGTTCGGCGAGAGCTGGAAGCGCCCGACGAAGTCGGAGCGGCGGGTCTCCAGCCCCGAATCGAAGCCCACATTGGCGAGGTCGCCGCGGCGGAAGGAATTGACGCCCGCGAGCTGGATCGACTCGCCGAACATCACGTTCGCGTACCAGCCGGCCGGGGTGACGACGGAGTACTGGCCGCCGAGATTGGTGCGCACGCCGCCCTCGACCCGGTCGTAGCCCGAGAACTTGTCCCACTCGAACAGGGAGGTGTCGTCGAAGACGAGGCTCTGGGCGTCCTCGTTCGGCAGCCGGCCGATCCGGGTCTCGCTCGGGCGCGCGATGATCTGGGCGATCGGCTCCAGGGTGTGGACGCCGAGGGGCCCGAACTCGCTGACGAAGGGGTAGCGGTAGTCGATGCCGACCGCCGGCATCACCCGGCCCGACGAGCCCTCGCCGATATTGGCGATCGTGGGCGCCAGCGCGTTCTGGTAGCCCGACAGGCTCGGATTCACGAAGAACGCGTCCGTGCGCAGGTAGGCGAAGGGCGTGATCACCTGCCCGAGGGGATCGATGAAGCTGCGGCGCCAGGAGACCTGCGCCGAGGCGCGGGTATCCGTGCCGGCGAGGCCCCGGATCAGGCAGGAGGCGCGGTTGAAGGTCGTGCAGGTCTCGTAGAGCGGGTAGCTGACGCCGTTGAAGCTCGGGCTGAACAGGTAGCTGCCGGTGCGCGGCAGGCCCTGGAAATCCGTCGCCTCGCGGGTCAGGCTGGTGATGTTGCCCTCGAACCGGACCTCGCCGCCGAGGAAGCCGGGGCCGTTGATGCGCTTGTCGTAGTCGATCACCGGCGCGACGACGGGCTGCTCCTTCTGCCAGTCGAAGCTCGACAGGCCCTTGAAGTAGTAGCCCCGCGCCTCGAACCATGAGCGGTCGCCCTGGCCGATCAGGTAGGCGGTGGAGACCGCCTCGCGGAAGTAGTCCGTGGTGATGTTCTGGTTGCGGATCCGGTAATTGTCGAGGAACCACTTGTCGGTGACGCCGACGACGTCCCAGCCCGTGCGCCAGCGGTCGTTGATGTAGAAGCGGCCCCGGCTCTCGATCGAGCCGCGGAAGTCGCGGTCGCCCGCGCCGAGGGGGCCTGGCAGGAAGGCGCTCGGCGTCGTCTGGAAGATGCCGCTGAGCCGCAGGTTGTAGAAGCCGGTCTCGAGCCGGTGGCGGAACTCGGCCTGCCCGAGCACGCCCTGGCGGCTGACGAAGGCCGGCGACAGGGTGAGGTCGTAGTTCGGCGCGAGGTTGAAGAAGTACGGCACCGAGGCGCCGGTGCCGAGCGCCGTCGAGGAGATGAAGCGCGGCGTCAGGAAGCCGCTCTTGCGCTTCACCGTCGGGTCGGCGGCCTCGAAATAGGGCAGGTAGGCCACCGGGATCCCGGCGAGCTCGAGGGTCGATTCCTCGAACGAGATCGTGTGGGTCTCGTTGTTGTGGATGATCTTGGCGGCGCGCACCTGCCACAGGGGTGGCTTCTCCGGGTGGTCCTTACAGGGTTCGCAGGCCGTGTAGGTGCCGTATTCGAAGCTCGTCTGGTCGCCGTCGATCCGCTCGGCGCGGGGCGCCGAGAACCGGGTCCGGACCACCTCGCCCTTCTTCTCGACGGTCTGCTGGATGCGCAGCGAATCGATGAAGCCGGTCTTGAAATCGTCCGTCAGCTCCATCCGCTCGCCGGTGACGACGGCGCCGTCCTGGTCGGTGAGGCGGACATTGCCCTCGGCGAAGACGCGGCTCGTGGTCCGGTCGTAGCGGACGCGGTCGGCCTGGAGGGTGCGCGGGCCGTAATGCAGCTCGGCATTGCCGCGCGCCGTGACCGTGTTCTTGTCGTTGTCGTAGATCAGCTCGTCCGCCTCGACGAGGAGCTTGTCGCCGGGCTTGCCGGCGGCCGCCTTCGGCAGCGGGCTTCCCGAGGCCTTGGACGACGCCTGCGCGGCCGCCGGCGCGGGCAGCGCCAGGGGCACGGCGGCCGTCAGCAGCGCCAGAACGGCGGCCAGATTCGCGATGTCGGCGACCTTACGCAACGCGCGTCCCAACTCCAGCCACGGTCATCCCTTCGTCTCCCGTCCGGGTCGCAGCCTCAGCCGTCTTCCTGGTACAGAAGCGTGAGCGTACCGAGAAGACTCCCTACCACGGCCGGGAACCACGCCGCCACCGGCGGCGCGACGATCCCCGAAGCTCCCAAGCCTTCCATGACCTGACGGGCGACGTAGAGGGCAAACCCCGCCGCCACCCCTCCGAGCACGAGTTTGCCCACGCCACCAAAGCGGAAGAACCGTAAGGAAACGGTTGCCGCCACCAGGACCATGGCGACGAAGAGGACCGGCCTGGCCCAGAGCACATCATACTGGAGTCGGTAGCGGGTGGCATCCAACCCGGCCCGCTCGCTCCGCGCGATGGTCTCGGGAAGTTGCCAGAAAGGCACAGATTCCGGGGGGGTGAAGCGCTGGCGCACCTGCCCGGGCTCCAGCGTCGAGGCGATCAGGAAGGTGCCGTAGCTCTCGGGCGGCACGCCGGGGGCGAGCAGGCGCGCCTCGCTCAGCTCCCAGTAGCCGTCGTGCAGGCTTGCCCGCGCGGCCTCGATCTGGGAGACGAAGCTGCCCGCCTCGTCGAAGGTGAAGACCGAGACGCCGGCCAGCGTCGTGGTTCCCTCGATCGCCGTCTCGGCCCGGATGATGGCCTGCCCGTCGAGGCTCCTCTGGCGGATCCACAGGTCCTTGCCGGAACTCGCCTTGGTGGAGCGGGCGAAGATCTTCGCCTCGATTTCGGTGGAGCGCTGCTTCAGCACCGCCGAGAGCGGGTTGTAGATGCCCACCGTGAAGGCCCCGAGCGCCAGCGCCACGAAGATGCCGGGCTGCAGGAACTGCCAGGCCGAGATACCGGCCGCCCGCGCCACCACCAGTTCCAGCTTGCGCGAGAGCTGCAGCAGGGCCGCCATCGAGCCGAACAGCACCGCGAAGGGCAGCACCCCCTCCGCCACCGCCGGCGTCCGGTAGAGGGAGAGCTGCGCCATCAGTCCCGGCGAGGCGCCCTCGGCGTCGCCCGCGCGCCGCAGCAGCTCGACGAAATCCAGGGTGTAGACGAGGGCGAAGACGGTGAGGAAGACGCCCAGCACCGTGCGGACGAAGCGCAGGGCGAAGTAGCGGCCGAGGGTGAAGCCGATGAGCATGGGCACGCCGCCTCAGCTCGCCGCGAGGCGGGGCGCGCGCCGGCCGCCGGCGAGGGCCCGGCGCAGGCGCGCGCCGAAGGCCCGCACGGCCGGCCCGTGGAGGATGATCAGCGCCGAGAGGGCGATGGCGAGGAGCGGCACCGCGTAGACGGCGATCACCGCCCCCTGGCTGCGCGCCGCCGCGCTGCTCGCCGCGAAGCCGGCGATGCGCAGGACCACCACGGCGACGACCGCCCCCGCCACCGCGAGGCCCCGGCCCTGGCGGGTGGTGCGCGGGTCGCCGAGCGCCGCGAAGGCGATGAAGGCCAGCGCCAGGGGGTAGAGCCAGGAGGAGAGCCTGTCGTGCAGCTCCGCCCGGAAGCGGCCCTTCTGCAACTGGTAGTAGCCCTCGCTCCGGTCTGGGAAGAGCAGCTGCATCGTCGAGCGCTCGCGCGGCTTGTAGATCACGTCCGCATCGGGCGGCGCGAAGGCCGCGAGGTCGATGGTGTAGCGCTCGAAGGTGAGGATCGAGGAGTCGCGCGAATCCTTCTGCTGCTGGTGCACGCTGCCCTTCTCGAGGGCGAGGTAGCTCTGGCCGTCGACGTCGATGGCCTGGCCGCGCTCGGCCAGGTAGACCTTGGTCTTGCCGGCCTCGCGCCGGTCCTGGATGAACAGGCCGAGCAGCATCCCGCCCTGGCCGCGCTCGCGGAAGTGGAAGGTGATGCCGTTGTCGAGCGCGGTGAACTGGCCCTCCTTGACGACGTTCGCGATGAAGTCGCCGCGCACGCGGGTGACCACGTCGCGCAGTTCCTGGAAGCTCGACGGCATCACCTGGATGGTCAGGAAGGCCACCAGCACGCTGATCGCCAGCGCCAGGGTCAGGAAGGGGCGCAGGATGCTGCGCGGCGTCATGCCGGCCGCCGACATCACAATCAGCTCGGAATCGCCGTTGAGCTTGTTCAGCGCGTAGATCACCGCGATGAACAGGGCCATCGGGGCGATCACCACGATCAGGGTTGGCAGCGACAGGCCCGTGACGAACAGGAAGATGAGGAGCGTCTGGCCCTTGGCCGTGATCAGGTCGAGCTCGCGCAAGGCCTGGGTCACCCAGATCGTCCCCGTGAGGCCGATCAGGCATGCCAGGAAAGCCGAGAGCGCGATGCGGAAGATGTAGCGCTCGATCTGCGTCATCGGGTCTCGCGATCGGACATCCACCGGGCCCCCTCCCGGCGGATCTCCCCTTGCGTGCGGTGCGCCCCCCACACGGTCGAGCCTCTCTCAAGGACCCGCAACTTGGGCCGTTTTAAGGGCATGCGGGTCGCGTTGCGTTCTCCGCCTCAGCGGCTACACAGGAAGCCGGCCGCGCGCCCGACCGCGCCAGAGACATCATCGCAGGACGGAAAGCAACGACATGGCGGACGGCATCACCATCAGCTTCGGGCCGGTCGGCCCGGCAGGCCCCGGCGATCTCGTGGTGTTCGTCGGCGACGATCTGTCCCTCAGCGGCGCGGCCCGCGACGTTCTCGGCTCCGCCGGCGCGGACCTCGTGGCACGCGCGACCGCCAGCGAGCGCTTCAAGGGCCGCTCCCTCACGGCGCTGACCCTGCCGGCGCCGGCCGGCATCGAGGCCGACCGTCTCGTGGTCGTCGGCCTCGGCACCGAGAAGGACCGGGCCAAGCTCGACTGGCCGGTGCTCGGCGGCTTCACCGCCGGCAAGGTCTCCGGCCGCACCGCGCGGGTGCTCCTCGATTGGCCGGGCGCCCAGGTCAGCGGCGAGAACGCGGGGGAGTTCGCGCTCGGCGCCCGCCTGCGCAGCTACAGCTTCGACCGCTACAAGACCAAGAAGAAGCCCGATGCCGACGAGAACGGTGGCACCAGCCTGACCCTGATGCTCGCCGAGCCCGCGGGCGCGGAGGCCGCCGCCAAGGCGGGCGAGGCCGTCGCCGAGGGCGTGGTGCTGGCCCGCGACCTCATCAACGAGCCGCCGAACGTACTCTTCCCCGAGGAGTTCGCCCGCCGCGCCGCCGAGCTGTCGAAGCTCGGGGTCGAGGTCGAGATCATCGACCCCGCCAGGATGCGCGAACTCGAGATGGGGGCGATCCTCGCGGTGGCGCAGGGCTCGGCCCGCGAGCCCCGCATCGTGGTGATGCGCTGGAACGGCGCGGCCGACCGCTCGGACCCGCCCGTCGCGCTGATCGGCAAGGGCGTGGTGTTCGATTCCGGCGGCGTCTCGATCAAGTCGGCCGGCGGCATGGAGGACATGAAGGGCGACATGGGCGGCGCGGCCGCCGTCGTCGGCACCCTTCACGCCCTGGCGAGCCGCAAGGCCAAGGTCAACGTCGTGGGCGCCATCGGCATCGTCGAGAACATGCCGGACGGCGCCGCCTACCGCCCCTCCGACATCGTCACCTCGATGTCGGGTCAGACCATCGAGGTCATCAACACCGACGCCGAGGGCCGCCTCGTGCTGGCGGACGTGATCTGGCACGTCCAGGGCACCTACAAGCCGAAATTCATGATCGACCTCGCGACGCTGACGGGCGCCATCATCGTGGCCCTCGGCCAGGACATCGCGGGCCTGTTCTCGAACGACGACGACCTCGCGGCCCGGATCACGGCGGCCGGCGAGGCCACCGGTGAGAAGGTCTGGCGGATGCCCCTGATCCCCGCCTACGACAAGGCGATCGACTCGAAGTTCGCCGACATGAAGAACACCGGCGGGCGCCACGGGGGGGCGGCGACGGCCGCCACCTTCATCAAGCGCTTCGTGAACGACGTGCCCTGGGCCCATCTCGACATCGCCGGCGTCGGCATGTCCTCGAGCGCCAACGAGATCAACCGGAGCTGGGGCGCCGGCTGGGGCGTGCGCCTCCTCGACCGGCTGGTGCGCGAGCACTACGAGGCCCGGTAGGCCGGGCCTTCGCGGCCGTCGCCCGGCCATCGGGGCGATCGATGCGGCCGAACACGTCCCGGGGCTTCCGCGCCGCGTCGGGCGGAGCCATCCTTCGTCCGTCCGCCACCGATGAGGCCGCATGAGAGCCGCGACCGTCGCCGTGTCCGCCGCGCCCCTCGCCGCCACCTTGCTGGCCCTCGCCCTCGTGGCCGCGACGGGATTCGATCAGCGCGTCGCGCTGCCGCCGCGGATCGAGCTCGCCTTCTACGGCTTCTTCCTCGACCGCTACCCGCTCTTCGCCTTCGCGCTGGTCTACGCGCTCGTCCGCATCCTCGCCGTCGCGGCGGGGCCCGGGCGCGCCGGCCCCGCCCGGCGCATCCTGGGGGCGAGCGTGGGTGTCGCGCTGGTCCTGGCGCTCGGCCTCTACCCGACCTTCGGCGGCGCGGTCCTGCGCAGCGCCTTCGCCACCGGCGGCATCGCGTTCCTAAATCAGTCGCCGATGTGGCTCGCCTACGCCCTCGGCGCCGCGGCGGCGGCCGTGAGCTACGGCACCGCCCTCGGGCTCGGCGTCGTGCTGACGAACCGTCCCCTGCGCCCGAAGGCGGGCTGGGGGCGCGCGCTGGCGGCCGGCACCCTGCGTCTCGCCCTCGGCTTCTGCGCCCTGTGGTTCGCCCTCGGGGTGCTGGGGCTCGCGCGCGAGGCCGGGATCGGCCCCTGGCCGCGCCGGGCGCTCACCATACCGGAATTCGGAATTTCGGCCGCGCTGCTGATTCAGGCCTTCCTGCCGCACAGCGTGCTGGTCACCGCGCTTTCACATACTCGAACCAGTAATCCCCTTGATCGAACCACCCCGCTCCCGTTAAGCCGGGACTCAACGGGGCCATAACCCGAAGGCAGACCCATGCTGCCGCGTCATCAGGGAGGATCGCGATGATCCAGGATTGCCGAGCCACGCGCCCGTGGTTGTCCGCCTATCCGCCGGGCCTGCCCGCGGAGATCGATGTCGAGCGGCTGGGCACGCTGGTCGACCTGTTCGAGACCAGCATCGCCCGCTACGCCGCCCGCCCGGCGGTGACCTGCTTCGGCAAGTCGGTGAGCTACGGGGCGCTCGGCGCCACCTCGGAGGCGCTCGCCGCCTGGCTGCAGGGGCAGGGGCTCGGCAAGGGCGACCGCGTCGCCATCATGATGCCGAACGTGCCGGCCTACGCGGTCGCCCTGTTCGGGACGCTGATCGCGGGCTGCACCGTCGTCAACGTCAACCCGCTCTATACGCCCCGCGAACTCACGGCGCAGCTCGAGGATTCGGGCGCGCGCGCCCTGTTCGTGCTGGAGAACTTCGCCCACACGGTCGCGGCCAGCCTGTCGAGCCTGCCGCGCCTCGAGCGCCTCGAGCGCATCGTGGTGGCGGGGCCGGGGGACGGCCTCGGGCTGAAGGGCAGGATCATCGATCTCGCCTCCCGCCACCTCAAGAAGGCGGTGCCGGCCTTCGCGCTGCCGCCCGCCCGGACCACGCGCTTCCTCGCCGCGGTGAAGCAGGGCCGGGGCATGGCCCGCCAGCGCGTCGCGGTCGCGCCGGACGACATCGCCTTCCTGCAATATACCGGGGGCACCACCGGTGTCGCCAAGGCGGCGATGCTGACCCACCGCAACATCATGGCCAATGTCGAGCAGAGCCAGCTCTGGTTCGAGGCGACCGATGCCGAGGCCGGCGGCCGCACCATGGTGACGGCCCTGCCGCTCTATCACATCTTCGCGCTGACCTGCTGCTTCTTCTTCTTCATGCGCTTCGGCGGCTGCTGCCTGCTGATCCCGAACCCGCGCGACGCGGACGGCTTCATCAAGACCCTGTCGAAGAGCCGCTTCACGCACGTCTCCGGCGTGAACACCCTGTTCAACCTGCTGGTGAACCACCCGAAGATCGGCACGGTCGACTTCTCGCACGTCGACTACGTGGTGGCGGGCGGGATGGCGGTGCAGAAGGCCGTCGCGGCCAAATGGAAGGCCGCCACCGGGCAGACCATCATCGAGGGCTACGGCCTGTCGGAGACCTCGCCCGTCGTCTGCGTGAACCCGTACCGGCTCAAGGAATGGTCGGGCACGATCGGCTATCCGCTGCCCTCGACCGAGGTCTCGATCCGCGGGCCGGACGGCATGCCGGTGGCGCCGGGCGTGGCGGGCGAGATCTGCGTCCGGGGGCCGCAGGTGATGAAGGGCTACTGGAACCGCCCCGACGAGACCGCCCGCGCCACCACCGAGGACGGCTTCTTCCGCACCGGGGACGTCGCCGTGATGGAGGCGGACGGCCAGGTGCGGATCGTCGACCGGATGAAGGACATGATCCTCGTCTCCGGCTTCAACGTCTATCCGAACGAGGTCGAGGACGTGCTCGCCGCCCACCCCGCCATCCTGGAATGCGCCGTCGTCGGCGCGCCCTATCCGGAGACGGGCGAGATGGTGGTGGCGCATGTCGTCCTGCGCGACAAGAGCGTGACGCCGGACGTGATCCGGGCCCATGCAAGGCAGCAGCTCACGGGCTACAAGGTGCCGCGCCAGGTGGTCTTCCACGAGACGCTGCCGAAGACGAATGTCGGCAAGGTGCTGCGCCGGGCCCTGCGCGAGGACCACCCGGCCGCGTGAGGCCGTGCCGGGCCATCGGCCCGCGTCGCCGCGACGCGGGTCCGGCGCGAACTTTCCGGCCCCGCCCCGCGTAACCCGCGCTCAGCCCCGCCGAACGGCGAGGCAGGATCAGACTCGCCCCGTGAGTGGCCGGCGCCCGCGCATCGGATGCGGCGCGGGACCGCACCGCACCGGGCGCCCGGAGGATGAAGCATGCACATCAAGCGTCAGCGCGGCTGGGAGATCCCCGAGCATCTCGCAACGCCCGAGGCGGCCTTCCTGAGCCGCCGCAGCCTGCTCGGCGCCGCCGCGGGCCTGATGGCGGCCTCCGCCTTCGGGGACCGCGCCTTCGCGGCGGCGGGTTCCGGCGCCTACCCGGCCGCGCAGAACGCCGCCTACACCCTCGACCGGCCGGTCACGCCGGAGCGCTACAGCGGCGACTACAACAACTTCTACGAGTTCGGCACGTCCAAGACGGTGCTGCCGGCTGCGAACGCTCTGAAGACCGACCCCTGGACCATCAAGATCGACGGCCTCGTCGAGAAGCCGTTCGAGATCGGGGTCGAGGACCTCGTCAGGACGATGGGCCTGGAGGAGCGCCTCTACCGCCACCGCTGCGTCGAGGCCTGGTCGATGGCGGTGCCCTGGACGGGCTTCCCGCTCTCGAAGCTCGTGGCGCTTGCCAAGCCGACCTCCGGGGCGAAGTACGTCCAGTTCCAGACCTTCCTCGACAAGGCGATGGCGCCGGGCCAGCGGCAGTTCTTCTACCCCTGGCCCTATATCGAGGGACTGACCCTGGCGGAGGCCGGCAACGACCTCGCCTTCCTGGTGACCGGCGTCTACGGGAAGCCGCTCCCGAACCAGTTCGGCGCGCCGATCCGCCTCGCGGTGCCGTGGAAATACGGCTTCAAATCCGCAAAATCGCTGGTGAAGGTCTCCTTCGTGGCCGAGCGCCCGAAGACCTTCTGGGAGGGGCTGCAGGCCGCCGAGTACGGCTTCTGGGCGAACGTGAACCCGGCCGTGTCGCATCCGCGCTGGAGCCAGGCGAGCGAGCGCGTCCTCGGCACCGACCAGAGGGTGCCGACGCTGATCTACAACGGCTACGGCGAGCAGGTCGCCGGCCTCTACAAGGGGCTGGAGAAGGAGCGCCTGTTCGTCTGAGCCCGCGTCGCCGCCCCCGGGCCCGCCGACCGGCGGCGCGGCCCCGGGGGGAGGGCGCTCAGTAGGTCCAGCGCTGGGCCTTGGTCACCAGGAAATCGCGGAACGCCTGGACGCGGGCGACCGTGCGCATCTCCTCGGCGTAGACGAGGTAGCTCTCCAGGCTCGGCATCTCGCTGTCGCGCAGGACCTGGACCAGACTGTCGTCCCCGTCGATGGCGTAGTCCGGCAGGATGCCGATGCCGGCGCCGGTCTCCATCGCGAGTTGCAGCGCCGCGACGTTGTTCACCGTGAAGTGGATCGGCCGCCGCTCGCGCCCGTCCCGACCGACGCTCGCGAGCCAGTGCGCCGCCAGCAGGTAGGAGGGCTCGTTGCCCCCGAACGAGACGAGACGGTGGTTGTCGAGGTCGTCGATGTTCTTGGGCTCCCCGAACCGCTTGATGTAATCGGGGCTCGCGAAGGCGTGATAATGCACGGTGAAGAGCCGGCGCTGGATCAGGTCCGGCTGGGCCGGGCGCCGCATGCGGATCGCCACGTCCGCCTCGCGCATGGCGAGATCGAGCTCCTCGTTGGTGAGGATCAGCTCGATGCGCACATCCGGGAAGAGGTCCAGGAATTCGGCCACCCGCTGGGCGAGCCAGGCGGTGCCGAGCCCCACCGTGGTCGTCACCCGGAGGTCGCCGGAGGGGCGCTCGCTCGTCTCGACGAGGCGGGCCTTGGTGTTCTCCAGGCGCAGCTTCATGTCCCGGGCGGCGCGGAACAGGAGGTCGCCCTGCTCGGTGAGGATCAGGCCGCGGGCGTGCCGGTGGAACAGGGGCGCCTTCAGCTCGCGCTCCAGGGCGCTGATCTGCCGGCTCACGGCCGATTGGCTGAGGCCGATATCGTCGCCCGCCCGCGTGAAGCTGCCGGCCTCCGCCACGTTGAGGAAGATCCGGATCTTGTCCCAATCCACGGCGTAAACTCCCGAACCCGAACCGGTGCCGCGGGCTCGCCCGCCACGCCGCCGGCCCTCGCCGCCGGATGGAGCGTGCCCCCGTCACCCTGCTCCCGCACCCACCCCAAGCATTCGCGGCCGCGACCGCATGGTCCGAGGCGCCAGATCCGGGACGAGACGGCGCCGGCGCGAGCCGACACCGCGAGGATAGGACTTCCCTCTTGCGATTTCGTTGCGGCGCTAGGCAAGTCCATTTGCGAAGTTATTGTTGACGACGCGGAGCGGATGCCTCGCGCGAGCCTGGAAATCCCGCCCGCGCGCCGGAAACGCGCCCGATCGGGCGCGTTCGCGAATCACTCGGCAGCGGCCTGCTGCGGGCTCTCGCCGATCTCGAGATTGGCCAGGAACTTCTCGGCCTCGAGGGCGGCCATGCAGCCCATCCCGGCCGCCGTGATCGCCTGCCGGTAGACGTCGTCGGTGACGTCGCCCGCCGCGAAGACGCCCGCGATCTCGGTCTCGGTCGTGCCCGGCCGCACCGTGAGGTAGCCGCCGTGGCGCATCGGCAGCTGGCCCTCGAAGATCTCGGTGGCGGGCTTGTGACCGATGGCGACGAAGATACCGTCGGCCTTCAGCTCCGAGATCTCGCCCGTGCGGGTGTCCTTGAGGCGCAAATGCGTGACGCCCGGCGCCGGCTGGGTCTCGCCGCAGATCTCCTCGATGGCCTGGTGCCAGCGCACCTCGACGTTCGGGTGCTTGAACAGGCGCTCCTGCAGGATGCGCTCCGCCCGGAACTCGCCGCGGCGATGGATGACCGTGACCTTCCTGGCGAGATTGGCGAGGTAGAGCGCCTCCTCGACCGCGGTGTTGCCGCCGCCGACGACCGCGACCTCCTTGCCCCGGAAGAAGAAGCCGTCGCAGGTGGCGCAGGCCGAGACGCCGCCGCCCTGGAACTTCGCCTCCGAGGGGATGCCGAGCCACTTGGCCTGGGCGCCGGTCGCGATGATCAGCGAATCGCAGGAATAGGTCTCGCCCGAATCCGCCTCGAGGCGGAACGGCCGGGTCTTCAGGTCGACCTTGGTGATGTATTCCGAGACGATCCGGGTGCCGACATGCTCGGCCTGGAGCCGCATCTGCTCCATCAGCCACGGGCCCTGGATCGCCTCGGCGAAGCCCGGGTAATTCTCGACATCGGTGGTGATCATCAGCTGCCCGCCCGGCTGGAAGCCGGAGATCAGCAGGGGCTCGACCATGGCGCGGGCTGCGTAGATCGCGGCCGTGTAGCCGGCCGGCCCGGAACCGATGATTACGAGCTTGGCGTGGGTATGGGCCATATCGTCCTCAACTCCTCGGGGCGTCAGCGCGCCGTGCGATGCGCCGCGTAGGCCTCTGCCAGCGCCCGCGCGATCACGGGCGTCGCGTCGATCGGCTTGTACTCCAGGGGCTCCAAACGACCGATGAAGGGCTTGAGCGCACCGGCCATCGCGAGACCCGCGAACATGCGGCGATGACGGATATAGGTACGCGGAAGGTCGAACAGCAGAACCGGGGCGCCGGTGCTGACCGCCTCGCTGACCATGTTGGCGGAATCGGAGGTCACCACCACGGTCTCGGCGAGCGCCAGCATGGCGACGTAGGGGTTCTGGCCGGTGCCGTCCCAGAAGAAGCCGCCGGTGCCGGCGACGAGCTTGCGCAGGGCCTCGCTGAGGGGCCCGGGGGTGCGCCGCGACACGGTCACCATCAGGCGGCAGCCGGCATCGGCGAGCTTGCGCAGGTCGTTGACCAGCCGCTTCATGTCGGCCTTGCGGTAGCTCAGGTGGCGGCTGTCGCCGCCGATCAGCACCGCAACCCGGGGGCCGCCGAGGACCGCCAGCCGGGGATCGGGCTCGGCCCGGGCCGCGGCGATCCGGGTCGGGGTCACGAGATGGGGGGCCGTCAGGGTCGTGAAGACATTGGGCCCGCGCAGGTCGTCGTAATCCGGAACCCAGATGAAGTCGGCGCTGTCGTGCCCGGTGCGCGGATCCTTGAGGAAGGCCGTGAAGGTGCGCCCCGCGCTGGCGCGGCGGACGGCGCGCAGATAGGGGACCGCGCGCCGGCCCGAGGCGATCAGGATGTCGGGGAAGGCCCCCGACAGCGCGCCGCTGCGGCGGCCCGGCGCCTCGCGCGGGTCGATCGGGCCCCAGGGCGCGGTCCAGCCGAAGGGCCCGCGCGCCGGCACGCGGCGGATCTCGTAGGCGAGGCCGAGGGTCTCGGCGATGCCGACGCACTGGTTCTCGTCGCCGGCCTTGCCGTCGGTGACGATCCAGATCCGGGCGGCGGCGAGGGGCGGGGGGGCGGCCGTGGCGGCGGGATCCGTCGCGGGCCGGCTTGCGAGCGCGTCAGCCACGGGTCTCAGTCGACGGGAAGCTGGCGGCGCAGCCACTCGGCGTAGATCTCCGCGATGGCCGTGACGCGGCGGCGCTCGGAGGCGGGGTCGTACCAGGCACCGCCGAAGCTCGACGGGGTCGCGGTGAGCTGGGGATGGCGCCCGAGGATCTCGCCGCGCCGCCCCACCAGCAGGGCCTCCCCCTCCAGGTAGTCGTTCTGGGTGCCGCCGCCGAAGCCGCGGCCCGCCCGGTCGCTGCCCGCGTAGGGGCGCAGCGACAGGCCGCGGATCAGCACCACGAGGCTCGGTCCCCGGCCGCCGAGTCTGTCGGCGAAGCTGCGCCGGAGCGCCGCCGTCAGGTCGGCCCGCAGCGCCTCGGCCTGCGGGCCGTTGCCCTGCGCGATCAGGGGACGGACATCGACGCGCACGTCGGCGAAGCGCTCGCCGTTCAGGCTCGGGAAGTCGCTGGCCCGCGCCGCCCCGCCGGATGCGGCGAGGCCGAGCGCGAGGGCGGCTCCGCGCAATCCCGCGGCGAGCCGGCGCATGCGCGGGCGGCGTGTCGGGTGCATCGGCTCAGGCGCCGTACTGGACGCCGACGACCTCGTAGGACTTGCCGCCGCCGGGCGTCGTGACCTCGACGGTGTCGCCCACGCCCTTGCCGATCAGCGCGCGGGCGATCGGCGAGGTGATGGAGACCCGGCCCGAGCGCACGTCGGCCTCGGGCTCGCCGACGATCTGGTAGGTCTTCTCTTCCTCGGTATCCTCGTCGACGAGCTTCACGGTCGCGCCGAACTTGATCTTGTTGCCCGACAGCTTGGTGACGTCGATGATCTCGGCGCGCGAGATCATGCTCTCGAGTTCGAGCACGCGCCCCTCGTTGTGGGACTGCGCCTCCTTGGCGGCGTGATACTCGGCATTCTCCGAGAGATCACCCAGCGCCCGCGCCTCGGCGATCGCCTGGATGATGCGCTGCCGCTCGACCTGCTGGCGGTGCTTGAGCTCCTCCTCGAGGGCCGCGAAGCCACGCACCGTGATCGGAACCTTGTCTATCGCCATCGTCTCGCGCCACAATGAATAGGCCCGGCCGGGAACGCCTTCGCTCCCTCCGGGCCATGTTGGAAAGGCTCCGAACCCCGGACGCCGCGGCAGGCGCGAAATGCGCTGGCCGCTCAGTAGGTTCAGGCCGCGAAGTATTCCTGCAAGGCGCGGACCTGAAGATCGCCCTCGAGGTAGGCCTTGATCCCCTCGGCCGCCGCCATCGCGCCGGCTAGAGTGGTGTAGTACGGCACTTTATGCAAGAGGGCCGCCCGCCGAAGGGACCGGGAGTCGGACAGCGCACCGGCTCCCTCGGTGGTGTTCAGGACGAGCTGGATGTCGCCGTTCTTGATGGCGTCGACCACGTGCGGTCGGCCCTCCAGAACCTTGTTGATGCGCTCCGTCGGCACGCCGTTCTCCACGAGGAAGCGCTGTGTGCCCCCCGTCGCCAGCACCGAGAAGCCGAGGCCGGCGAGCAGCTGGATCGAGGGCAGGATGCGCTGCTTGTCGGCGTCGCGCACCGAGACGAAGACCGTGCCGCTCTTCGGAACCTGCGTGCCCGAGCCGAGCTGGCTCTTGGCGAAGGCGACGCCGAAGCCGCCGTCGAGGCCGATCACTTCGCCGGTGGAGCGCATCTCGGGCCCGAGCAGCACGTCGACGCCGGGGAAGCGGGCGAAGGGGAAGACCGCTTCCTTCACGGCGATATGCGCCAGCGTCTTCGGCTTCAGGCCGAAGCTCGAGAGGGACTCGCCCGCCATCACGCGGGCCGCGATCTTGGCGATGGGCTCGCCGATCACCTTGGCGACGAAGGGCACCGTGCGCGAAGCCCGCGGGTTCACCTCGAGCACGTAGATGGTCCCGTCCTTGATGGCGTACTGGACGTTCATCAGGCCGCCGACCTTGAGGGCCAGCGCCATCGCCTTGGTCTGGCGCTCGAGCTCGGCCACGGTCTCGGGCGAGAGGGAGCGCGAGGGCAGCGAGCAGGCGGAATCGCCCGAGTGGATGCCCGCCTCCTCGATATGCTCCATGATCCCGGCGATGAACACGTCGGTCCCGTCGCAGACCGCGTCGACGTCGATCTCGACCGCGTCAGACAGGTAGCGGTCGAACAGGAGCGGGTTCTTGCCCAGTACCGTGTTGATCTGGCCGGTCTTGTCGTTCGGGTAGCGGGCCTTGACCTCGGAGGGGATCAGGCTCGGCAGGGTGTCGAGCAGGTAATCGGCGAACTGCGTCTCGTCGCGGATGATCGCCATGGCGCGGCCGCCGAGGACGTAGCTCGGCCGCACCACGAAGGGCAGCCCGAGATCGGCGGCGACGAGCCGGCTCTGCTCCACCGAGTAGGCGATGCCGTTCTTCGGCTGCTTCATCCCGAGCTTGTCGAGGAGGCGCTTGAACTGGTCGCGGTCCTCGGCGAGGTCGATGGCGTCCGGGGAGGTGCCGAGGATCGGCACGCCCGCGGCCTCGAGCGCCCGCGCCAGCTTCAGGGGCGTCTGCCCGCCGAACTGCACGATCACGCCGTGCAGCGTGCCGGCCTGCCGCTCCGTCTCGATGATCTCGAGCACGTCCTCCTGCGTCAGGGGCTCGAAATAGAGCCGGTCGGAGGTGTCGTAGTCGGTCGAGACCGTCTCCGGGTTGCAGTTGACCATGATGGTCTCGTAGCCCGCGTCCGACAGCGCGAAGCAGGCGTGGCAGCAGCAATAGTCGAACTCGATGCCCTGGCCGATCCGGTTCGGGCCGCCGCCGAGGATGATGACCTTCCTGGCGTCGGTCGGCCGGGCCTCGTCCGCGACGGTGCCGGCGAAGGGGGCGACGTAGGTCGAGTACATGTAGGCGGTGGGCGCCTGGAACTCGGCCGCGCAGGTGTCGATGCGCTTGAAGACGGGGCGCACGTCCAGCGCCCGGCGCCTGGCGCAGACCGCGGCCTCTTCGGTGCCGGTGAGGACCGCGAGGCGCGCGTCCGAGAAGCCCGCGGCCTTGAGCTGTCGGAAGGCGCCCGGCGTCGTCGGCAGGCCGTGGGCCCGGACCCGGTTCTCGAGGTCGACGATGGCCTGGAGCTGCTCCAGGAACCACGGGTCGATCTTGCAGGAGGCGTGGACCTCCTCGTGGCTGACCCCGAGGCGCAGCGCCTGTGCCACCTTGAGGAGCCGGTCCGGCGTCGGCGTGCCGATGGCGGCCTTGATGGCGTTGTGGTCGTCGCCCTTGCCGAGGCCCTCGATCTCGATGTCGTCGAGGCCGGTGAGCCCGGTCTCGAGGGAGCGCAGGGCCTTCTGCAGCGATTCCGCGAAGCAGCGGCCGATCGCCATCGCCTCGCCCACCGACTTCATGGCGGTGGTCAGCGTCGGCTCGGCGCCGGGGAACTTCTCGAAGGCGAAGCGGGGGATCTTGGTGACGACGTAGTCGATCGTCGGTTCGAAGGAGGCCGGGGTCGCGCCGCCCGTGATGTCGTTGGCGATCTCGTCCAGGGTGTAGCCGACCGCGAGCTTGGCCGCGACCTTGGCGATCGGGAAGCCGGTGGCCTTCGAGGCCAGGGCCGAGGAGCGCGAGACGCGCGGGTTCATCTCGATCACGATCATCCGGCCGGTGGCCGGGTCGATGGCGAACTGCACGTTCGAGCCGCCGGTCTCGACGCCGATCTCGCGGAGCACCGCGAGGGAGGCGTCGCGCATCACCTGATACTCCTTGTCGGTGAGCGTCAGGGCCGGGGCGACGGTGATCGAATCGCCCGTATGGACGCCCATCGGGTCGATGTTCTCGATGGAGCAGACGATGATGCAGTTGTCCGCCTTGTCGCGGACGACCTCCATCTCGTATTCCTTCCAGCCGAGCACGCTCTCCTCGATCAGGACCTCGTTCGTGGGCGAGGCGTCGATGCCCCGCTCCACGATGTCGAGGAACTCCTCGCGGTTATAGGCGATGCCGCCGCCGGTGCCGCCCATGGTGAAGGACGGGCGGATGATGGCGGGCAGGCCGACCTCGGCGAGCGCCACCAGCGCCTGGCCGAGGGCGTGCTCGCCGTAGCGCTTGCGCCGCTCGCTCTCGCCGGCCTGCCACTTCTTCTCGAAGGCCGCGAGGGCGACCCGGCGGGCCTCCGGGTCGGAATTCCCGGCCTCGATCTGGGCGATCTCCGAGAGGCGCTTCTGCTTGTCGGCCTTCTTGGCCGCGGAGGCGTTGGCGAGGGCGGATTTCGGTGTCTCGAGCCCGATCTTCGTCATGGCGTCGCGGAAGAGGTGACGGTCCTCCGCCTTGTCGATCGCCTCGGCGGTCGCGCCGATCATCTGCACGCCGAACTTCTCCAGAACGCCCATGCGCTGGAGCGAGAGGGCGCAGTTCAGCGCGGTCTGGCCACCCATGGTCGGCAGGATCGCGTCAGGGCGCTCCTTCTCGATGATCTTGGCGACGATCTCGGGGGTGATGGGCTCGACATAGGTCGCGTCCGCCATGTCCGGATCGGTCATGATGGTGGCGGGGTTCGAGTTGACGAGGACGATCCGGTAGCCTTCCTCGCGCAGGGCCTTGCAGGCCTGCGTGCCCGAATAGTCGAACTCGCAGGCCTGTCCGATGATGATCGGACCCGCACCGATGATCAGGATCGAGGAGATGTCGGTGCGCTTGGGCATCGGACGCCTTGTTGCTTATGCGCACGCGCGCCCGACCTCGCGCGGCGCCGCGGGAGCGGGCGGCTTCGAGGCGAGCGCAAGCGGCGTCGATTGTCGTTGAGGCTCGCGTGTACACGCAGGCGACCGCGTTTGAAAGAGCGCGACCGTGCCTTGTGTGACGCGTCGGCGACGCGTCCCCGGCCTCGCGCGGCTCCGGCCTGACGGCTCTGGAGCGGGCTCTCGGGCACAGCGTCGGCGCGGGCCCCCGGGCGGGGCCCGCTATGGGCCCTCAGAGGCCGATATAGAGGGCCGAGACGGCCCGGTCGATCGAGAGGTAGAACACCCCGAAGGCGACCGCGGCGGCTGCGGCGAATTCGAGGGCGAGGTTCGAGAGGGTCTGGGACCGGCGCATCACCTCGCGGCCGAAGAACACCGTCAGCCAGGCGATCGTCAGGACCGCCGGCATCACGAACAGGAAGGACCAGGTGCTCTCGACCCGGTCGAGGCCCGCGGGGTCGAGCAGGGCGCGGATGTTGCGCACCCACGGCGCGTAGCAGGCCGAGTAGAGGGCGGTCATCCAGGCGAGCCCGACGGCGACCCCGAGATGGAAGGTGAAGATGCGATGCAGGCGCGAGAAGTCGTCGCGCGCGTCGTCCAAGGTCATTCGCCAGCCCCGTCAATCAGCCATGCGCCCCGCGACGAACGTTGTGGCATCGTCGTTAACGGGCGGTTGATGCGGGGTATGTCGAGCAAAGCCGGGTTTTTTGTGACGCCGGAGACGGCTCCGGCGTCACGAATGCGGCGCCGCGGGCGCTCAGTCCTGGCGCATCGCGGTCTCGGGCTTGTTCTCGCGCATCAGCATCACGAAGCGCTCGAACAGGTAGTGGCTGTCGCGCGGGCCCGGCGAGGCCTCGGGGTGGTGCTGCACCGAGAAGGCCGGCCGGTCGCTCAGGGTCAGGCCGCAATTCGAGCCGTCGAACAGCGAGACATGGGTCTCGACGGCGTTCTCGGGCAGGCTCCGGGGGTCGACCGCGAAGCCGTGGTTCATCGAGACGATCTCGACCTTCCCGGTGGTCTTGTCCTTCACCGGGTGGTTCGCGCCGTGATGGCCCTGCGCCATCTTGACGGTGCGGCCGCCGAGGGCGAGGCCCATGAGCTGGTGGCCAAGGCAGATGCCGAAGGTCGGCACCCGCTCCTGAAGCAGCGTCCGGATCACCGGGACGGCGTACGCGCCGGTGGCGGCCGGGTCGCCCGGGCCGTTCGACAGGAAGACGCCGTCGGGCTTGAGGGCGAGGATCGCCTCGGCGCTGGTCGTGGCGGGCACCACGGTCACGTCGCAGCCGGCCTCGGCCAGAAGCCGCAGGATGTTGCGCTTCACCCCGTAATCGATCGCCACCACGCGGTAGCCCTTGCCGATCTCGCGCTTGCCGTAGCCGCCCTTCACCGCCCAGACGGTCTCGGTCCAGTCGGAGGATTCGCGGCTCGTCACCGGCGGCACGAGGTCGAGGCCCTCCATCGGCGCGAGCGCCGCCGCGCGCGCCTTCAGGGCCTCGCGGTCGAAGGTCCCCGCCGGGTCGTTGGCGATGACGGCGTTCGGCATGCCGTGGTCGCGGATGCGGGCGGTCAGCGCGCGGGTGTCGACGCCCGTGATGCCGACGATGCCGCGGGCCTTGAGCCAGGCGTCGAGGTGGCTCGACGAGCGCCAGTTCGAGGGCTGCGTCACCGCCGAGGCGATCACCACGCCGCGAACGCCCGAGGCGGGGGCCGCGTCGAGGCTCTCGAGGTCCTCGTCGTTGGTGCCGACATTGCCGATATGCGGGAAGGTGAAGGTGACGATCTGCCCGGCATAGGAGGGATCGGTCAGGATCTCCTGGTAGCCCGTCATGGCGGTGTTGAAGCAGACCTCGCCGTCGGCGGCGCCGGTCTGGCCGATGCCGAAGCCATCGAGCACCGTCCCGTCCGCCAGCACCAGGAGGGCGGTGACGACGGGCTCGGCCCAGGGCTCCGGTGCGGAGCGCTCGGGCGCGGAGCGGGGATGCGCGGGCGCGCCATCGTCTTGCAGCATCGGCGTGATCTCGCTTATGTCCGGCCGGACCCGGCGCCCCGTGCGGAGCGCGTGCGGGTGGCTTGTAAGGTACGGCGCTCATACCGAGCGCGCCGTGATGGGGTCAATGTGGTCCCGGCGTCCCGGTCCCTCAACCGGCGCAAATCGCAGGCCTCCCAACGGATTTTCGAAATGGAGACATGCCATGTCGTTGCGCGAGCGCTTCACCGTCGAGATGAAGGGGGCCATGAAGGCCGGCGACAAGGCGAAGCTCGCCACCGTCCGGATGATCCAGGCGGCGCTGAAGGACAAGGACATCGAGGCCCGCGGCCTCGGCAAGGAGCCGGCGAGCGACGAGGACGTGCTCGCGCTGCTGCAGAAGATGATCAAGCAGCGCACTGAATCGGCCACCGTCTACGAGCAGGGCGGCCGGCCCGAGCTCGCCGAGAACGAGCGCGCGGAGGTCGCCATCATCGCGGGCTTCCTGCCCCAGCAGATGGACGAGGCCGAGACCAAGGCCGCGATCGACGCCGCCATCGCCGAGACGGGCGCCGCCGGCCCGAAGGACATGGGCAAGGTCATCGGCGCCCTGAAGGGCCGCTACGCGGGCCGGATGGATTTCGGCAAGGCGAGCGGCCTCGTGAAGGCCGCGCTCGCGGGCGGCTGAATCGAGGGAGCGGCCGGGTTCTCACCGCAATCCCCCGGCGGTCCGCCTCCGCGCGTCCCGGTGACCCGGGACTCGCCGAGGCCAACTGCGCTATAGCTCGCGGTTCATCGATCGGACCCCGCAGCCCGTGCGCTACCCGCCCCACCTGCTCGAAGAGATCCGCGCCCGGCTGCCGGCCTCCGACGTGGTCGGCCGCCGCGTGCAGCTGAAGAAGGCCGGCCGCGAGTGGCGCGGGCTGTCGCCGTTCAACGCCGAGAAGTCGCCCTCCTTCTACGTGAACGACCAGAAGCAGTTCTACCACTGCTTCTCATCGGGCAAGCATGGCGACATCTTCACCTTCCTGATGGAGACGGAGGGACTGAGCTTCCCGGAATCGGTCGAGCGGCTGGCCGGGGAGGCCGGCGTCGTGCTGCCGGCGCCCAGCGCCGACACCCGCGAGATGGAGACGAAGCGGCGGGGCGCCATCGAGGTGATGGAGCTCGCGGCCGCCTATTTCGAGGACCAGCTGCGGGGGCCGGCGGGCGCCACTGCCCGCGCCTATCTCGACAGGCGCGGCCTCGGCGACGAGATCCGCAGCCGCTTCCGCCTCGGCTACGCGCCGGGGGCCCGCTACGGTCTGCGCGACTTCCTGGCGGGCAAGGACGTCGAGAAGGACCTGATGGCCGAGCTCGGCCTCCTCGTCTCCGGCGAGGGCATCGCGGTCCCCTACGACCGCTTCCGCGACCGCATCATCTTCCCGATCGCGAATGTGCAGGGCCGGGTCATCGCCTTCGGCGGGCGCGCCATGCAGGCGGATGCCAAGGCCAAGTACCTGAACTCCCCCGAGACGCCGCTCTTCCACAAGGGGCAGGGACTCTACAATCTGAACCAGGCCCGCAAGCCGGCGCATGACCGCGGCACGCTCATCGCGGTCGAGGGTTACGTCGACGTCATCGCCATGACGATGGCGGGCCACGCCAACACGGTGGCGCCGCTCGGCACCGCGCTCACCGAGGAGCAGCTCGCCCTGCTCTGGCGCCATGCCGACGAGCCGATCCTGTGCTTCGACGGGGACGGGGCCGGCCAGCGCGCGGCCTTCCGGGCCCTCGACGTGGCGCTGCCGATGCTGGAGCCCGGCCGCTCGCTCCGGTTCGCCCTCCTGCCGGAGGGCCAGGACCCGGACGACCTGCTGCGCTCGGGCGGCCCGGCGGCGATCGACCGGGTGCTCGAATCGGCCAAGCCCCTGGTCGAGGTGCTGTGGGCTCGCGCCACCGAGGCCGGTCCCCTCGACACGCCGGAGCGGCGCGCCGGCCTCGCCAAGACCCTGCGCGAGATGGTGGCGGGCATCCGCGACGAGACCGTCCGCCGCTTCTACCGCGACGAGATCGAGGAGCGCCTGCGCGGCATGTCGCCCCGCGCCAGCGCGCAGCGTGCGCCCTACCAGCCGGGCGGGCGGCCCGGCGGCTTCCAGCGGAGGCCGCGCCCGGGCGATCCGCCGCCCTCGCCGCGCCTGACCGCGAGCCCGAGCGCGCAGCTCGCGCGCTCGAACGGATTTGCCGGCAGCGGCAGCTCCCGGGAGGCGATGATCGTCGCGAGCCTCCTCGCCCACCCGGAGCTTCTGGGCCTCGGCGCAGAGGATCTGGCCGAGCTCGATCTCGAGGACCCGGACGCGAACGCGCTGCGCTCGTTCCTCCTCGACCGGGCCGCCGAGGCGGCGCAGCCGGATGCGGCCGTCGTCGAGAACCGCCTGGGCCGAGCCGGGCTCGAGGGGGCGGCCGGGCGGCTCGGGGCGCGGGTGCGCCCCGGTGACCGCTGGGCCCTCGATCCGCACGCCGATCCCGTGCGTCTGGAAGACGCATTGCGTCAGGCCGTGATCTTGCACCGCAAGGCCGGCGCGCTAAATAGCGAACTTCGCCAGGCAGAGCGGGCACTGGTCGACGAGGAAACCGAGGCGAACTTCGCGTGGCTGTGCGACGTCAAGGAGCGCTTGGCGGTGATCGCCGGAGCGGAAGCTGACACGGACTTGCCCGAGACGACCGACTCGACCGCGCCTTGAAGCTCGTGCAAAGGCTGGGTTACGCGACGCTCCGGCGCCGCATAGTTAACAATCGGTCAAGCGTCTTGCTTGCATACCGGGATCTGAGATCGAAGCGGTCGGTGGGTGACCCGGCCGCGGTTCACACGCATTGCGGCGTCGATGGCGCGGGGCGGCCCGAAAGCTTCGGCATCACGCTGCCACGAAAACAATAGGCTGATCATGGCGACGAAGGCAACTGAACGGGACGAGACGGACACCGCTCCGGAGCAGCAGACCGACGGGCCGCTCCTCGACCTGACGGATGCCTCGGTCAAGCGTATGGTGAAGCTCGCCAAGAAGCGCGGCTACATCACCTACGAGGAAGTCAACGAGGTCCTGCCCGACGGCCAGTCCGACCCGGATCAGATCGAGGACGTGCTGTCCCAGCTCTCGGAGATGGGCATCAACGTCGTCGAGGCGGAGGAGACGGACGACACCGCCGGCGAGCGGCCGGCCGGCGCCGAGGCCGGAGAGGACGAGGACGGCGCCGAGGGCACGGAGGTGGCCGAGGTCGCTCCGACTCGCGCCGTCGCCGTCGCGACCACCACCAAGGAGCCGACCGACCGCACCGACGACCCGGTGCGCATGTACCTGCGCGAGATGGGCTCGGTGGAGCTCCTCTCCCGCGAGGGCGAGATCGCCATCGCCAAGCGCATCGAGGCGGGGCGCGAGGCGATGATCGCGGGCCTCTGCGAGAGCCCGCTGACCTTCCAGGCCATCATCATCTGGCGCGACGAGCTCGTCGACGGCAAGGTGCTGCTGCGCGACATCATCGATCTCGAGGCCACCTATGCGGGGCCCGACGGCAAGAACGCGCCGCAGATCGCCGAGGGCGAGGACGCGGAGGACGCCGACGGCGAGCCCCCGGCGCCCCCCGAGGGCGGCGACGACGACGACGACATGGAGAACAACGTCTCGCTCGCCGCGATGGAAGCCGAGATCAAGCCCCGCGTCCTCGAGACCTTCGACGCCATCGCGGACAATTACCGCAAGCTGCGCCGCCTCCAGAACGAGCATGCCGAGCTGAAGGCCGGCGGCGGCGAGGCCACGAGCGGGCAGGACAAGAAGCGCGAGGAGCTGAAGGACATCGTCGTCGTCGACGTGAAGTCCCTGTCCCTCAACAACAACCGCATCGAGGCGCTGGTCGAGCAGCTCTACGACATCAACAAGCGGCTCCTCTCCCACGAGGGCCGGCTGATGCGCTACGCCGAGACGCACGGCGTCGCCCGCGAGGAGTTCCTGCGCCACTACCAGGGCTGGGAGCTCGACCCGAACTGGATGGAGCGCGTCGGCACCCTCGGCGGCAAGGGCTGGAAGAATCTCGTCGAGAAGGGCGGCAACCAGGTCGCGCAGCTGCGCGAGCAGATCCTGACGCTCGCCTCCGAGACGGGCCTCGAGATCGGCGAGTACCGCAAGATCGTCAACATGGTCCAGAAGGGCGAGCGCGAAGCCCGCCAGGCCAAGAAGGAGATGATCGAGGCCAATCTCCGCCTCGTGATCTCGATCGCCAAGAAGTACACCAACCGCGGCCTGCAGTTCCTGGACCTGATCCAGGAGGGCAATATCGGCCTGATGAAGGCCGTCGATAAGTTCGAGTACCGCCGCGGCTACAAGTTCTCGACCTACGCCACGTGGTGGATCCGGCAGGCGATCACCCGCTCGATCGCCGACCAGGCCCGCACCATCCGCATCCCGGTGCACATGATCGAGACGATCAACAAGATCGTCCGGACCTCGCGCCAGATGCTGCACGAGATCGGCCGCGAGCCGACCCCGGAGGAGCTCGCCGAGAAGCTGGCGATGCCCCTGGAGAAGGTCCGCAAGGTCCTCAAGATCGCCAAGGAGCCGATCTCGCTGGAGACGCCCATCGGCGACGAGGAGGACAGCCACCTCGGCGACTTCATCGAGGACAAGAACGTCGTCCTGCCGATCGACGCGGCGATCCAGAGCAACCTGCGCGAGACCACAACCCGCGTCCTCGCCTCGCTGACGCCCCGCGAGGAGCGCGTGCTGCGCATGCGCTTCGGCATCGGCATGAACACCGACCACACCCTCGAGGAGGTCGGGCAGCAGTTCTCGGTGACCCGCGAGCGCATCCGCCAGATCGAGGCGAAGGCCCTGCGCAAGCTCAAGCACCCGAGCCGGTCGCGCAAGCTCCGAAGCTTCCTCGACAACTGAGGCGGCGCCCCAAGAATCGGCGGGCAGGAGACCGACGCAAGGTTTCTTGCCCGACCGCCGATCGGCATCTTGTCTCGGGATTCCCCGGACGCTTGCATTTACGAGGCGGCGCAACGCTCAGTAAGGTTTCGCCGTTACGAATCCGTTCTCGACCATTGCCGCGTTCCCGCCGCCACACCACCTTGGCCGTATGCTCGACCTTGGCCCGCAGAAGTCGCCGTCTTCGCCGACCGCCCAAGCCGATGGGTCGGAGGCGGAGGGCGTGCCGTTCGGCCTGATGCAGGATTGCGTCGCCTTGCGTGACTGGCTGCTCAGCGAGGGCACGCGCGTGCTCGCGGCCGACGACCTCCTGGCCGGTCTCGCCGAGCGGCTCAACGAGCTCGACGTGCCGGTGGACCGGGCGAGCACCGCCATCGACACCCTGCACTCGGAATATGCCGGCGTCGGCCGCTCGTGGAGCCGCGAGGGTGGGGCGACCGTGCGGCTGTTCCCGCACGGGGAGGCCTCCGACACCGCCTACCGGGCGAGCCCGTTCTACACCGTCCACCAGACCGGCGAGTGGCTGAGCCTCGATCTGGACGAGACGCCGGACGAGCGCTACGCGATCGTGCCGGAGCTGAAGGCCGCGGGCTATCGCCATTACCTCGTGGCGCCGCTGATCTTCACCAACGGCGCGCGCAACGGCATCACCTTCGCGACCCGGTCCGCGACCGGCTTTCGCGACGACCACATCGCGATCCTGCGCTTCGTCATGCCGACTCTCGCGGCCGTGATGGAGATGCGCCTCGTCAACAAGCAGCTCGACCAGGTGCTGCGGATCTATGTCGGCGACGAGCCGCACCGGGCGATCCTGTCGGGCTCGATCCGCCGCGGCCATGTCCAGCGCATCCGCTCGGCGATCCTGTTCGCGGACATGCGCGACTACACGCACATCTCCGCCGACATGACACCCGAGGAGGCGGTCGACCTCCTCAACATCTTCTTCGACTGCCTCGTCCCGGCGATCGAGCGCGAGGGCGGCGAGGTCCTGAAATATCTCGGCGACGGCCTGCTGGCGATCTTCCGCGAGCCCGGCGACGATCTCGGCGGCGCCGCCAAGGGCGCCCTCACGGCAGCCCAGGCGGCGCTCGCCGCCCTCGACGAGGCGAACGACCTCGGCCGCTTCGCCAACCCCGTGGCGGCCGGCATCGCGCTCCACCACGGCGAGGCCGCCTACGGCAATGTCGGCTCGGGCACCCGCCTCGATTTCACGGTGATCGGCCGCGACGTGAACCTCGCGAGCCGGATCGCCCGGCTCAACAAGACCCTCGGCGAGCCGCTGCTGATGTCGAAGCCTTTCGTGGATTTCCTCTGGGGCGATCCCGAGCCGCTCGGCGAGCACGTCCTCGACGGTTTCCCCGAGCCGATGCTGGTCTACCGGCCCGGCCGCAAGCCCGCCGCCCGTCTGAAGCGGGCCTGACGCGGCGCCCGCCCGCGTCGCTCCGGGGCCTTGACCCCGGGCGAGGCGCATCCCAAACTATGGGCGTTCCAGGGAGATCCCCGGCAAGGGGCTGAGAAACCGATGGGCCATCCGTTCGCGGATGGCGGCGCGGAAATCCTTCGAACCTGATCCGGCTCATACCGGCGTAGGGATTGGACCGCGGGTTTCGAGAAAGCCCGGTTGCTTCCGAGAGAAGCTGCAGGACACCAATCTCTGCGGGCCACCGCGGAGATCGTTCCTTGGCACTCGTGCCGACTTCCCCCATCGGACTGCGCCGCGCGGCGCCCACGGGCGCATCCGCGGCGGATCTGCCCGCGACCGCCGCGGACCTGCCGGCGCGCGCCGACATCGTCGTGGTCGGCGCCGGTCTGATCGGTCTGTCCATCGCCTGGAAGCTCGCCGAAGCCGGCCGCAGCGTTGTGGTGGTCGAGCGCGGCACGGTCGGCTCCGGCGCGAGCCTCGCGGCCACCGGCATGCTGGCGCCCGCCGCCGAGCACGAGCCGGGCTCCGACAGGCTCCTGCCCCTGGCGCTCGAGAGCCTGCGCCGCTGGCCGGCCTTCCGCGATGCCGTGCAGGCGGCCTCCGGCCTCGACATCGATTATCGCCAGGAGGGCACCCTCGTGCTCGCCATCGGGCGCGACGAGGTGGAGCGCCTGCGCTTCCGCCACGACCTGCAGCGCCGCTCGGGCGTCGAGGCCGAGTGGATCGCGGGGCCCGAGGTGCGCCGGCGCGAGCCGATGCTGCGGCCCTCGGTGACGGCCGGCGTGTTCTGTCCCCTCGACCATCAGGTCGATCCGCGCCTCGTCATGGCGGCGCTGATCGAGGCCTGCCGCCGCGCGGGCGTCATCGTCGTCGAATCCTGCACGGCCGAGGCGCTGGACTGGACCGGCGGGCGCGTCACGGGCCTGCGCACGGGCGCCGGCGCGATCGAGGCCGGGAGCGTGGTTCTGGCCAGCGGCGCCTGGAGCGGGGAGGGCGGGCTCCTGCCCGAATCCCTCGCTCTCCCGGTCCGGCCGATCAAGGGCCAGTCCCTCGCGCTCCGGACGACCCGACGCACCGGCACGCTCAGCCACATGGTCTGGACCGAGCAGGTCCACATGGCCCCGAAGAGCGACGGCCATCTGATCGTCGGCGCCACGGTGGAGGATTGCGGGTTCCGCGCGGGCGTCACGGCAGGGGGGCTCTATGCCTTGCTCGAGGGCGCGCGCCGGGTCCTGCCCGGGATCGAGGAGATGGAGGTCGAAGCGGTCTGGAGCGGCTACCGTCCGACCTCTGACGACGACGCGCCGATCATCGGCGAGATCGCCCCGGGCCTGGTCGCTGCCACCGGCCATCACCGCAACGGCTACCTCCTGAACCCCGCCACCGCCGACGCCGTGGCGGACCTCCTCACCACCGGGACGCTGCCGGGCTTCGCCCAGGCCTTCGGCCTGTCGCGCTTCGCCCGGCCCGATCCCGTCAGAGCATCGGCGTGAGAGCACGGCCATGAACCTGACCGTCAACGGGCAGCCCCGCGCCTGCGAGGCCGCCGACATCGAGTCCCTGTTCCGCATCGAGGCCGAGGAGACCGGCATCGAGAGCCCGCAGGGCATCGCCATCGCGCTGAACGGCCGCGTGGTGCGCCGCCGCGACTGGCCGACCACCCCGGTCGCCGAGGGCGACCGGATCGAGATCGTGCGCGCCATGCAGGGAGGCTGAGACCATGAACCCGACCGACACCGTCACCCCGCTGCGCGCGCCCGACGACGACGCCCTCGTGATCGCGGGGGTGCGCCTGACCTCGCGCCTGTTCATCGGCACCGCCGGCTACCCGACGCAGGCGATCATGCGCGACGCCGTCGCGGCCTCCGGCGCCGAGGTCGCCACCGCCTCGATCCGCCGGGTTTCCCTCCAGGGCCACGGCTCCGACACGGTGCGCATCCTCAAGGGCAGCCGCTTCCTGCCGAACACCGCCGGCTGCGAGACCGCGCGCGACGCCATCATGACGGCCGAGCTCGCCCGGGAGGCCCTCGACACCAACTGGATCAAGGTCGAGGTCATCGGCGACCGCGAGACCCTCTACCCGGACGTCACCGAGCTGATGGAGGCGTGCCGCCACCTCGTCGACGACGGCTTCGTGGTCCTGCCCTATTGCAACGACGACCCGGTCGTCTGCCAGCGCCTGCAGGACATCGGCTGCGCCGCCGTGATGCCGATGGGCTCCCTGATCGGCTCCGGCATGGGGGTGGCGAACCCAGCCAATATCGAGCTGATCTGCCGCCGCTCGAGCGTGCCGGTGATCGTGGACGCAGGCATCGGCACCGCCTCGGATGCCGTCGTGGCCATGGAGCTCGGCGCCGCGGCCTGCCTCATCAACACGGCGGTGGCCAAGGCCGACGATCCGGTCCGGATGGCGCGCGCCATGCGGCACGCCGTCGAGGCCGGGCGCCATGCCCACCTTGCCGGCCGCATCCCCCGCCGGGGCCGGGCCGATCCGTCGAGCCCGCAGCTCGGCCTCGTCGGCTCGTGAGCCTGCCGTCGCCGCTCCTCGCGGTGACGGACCGCCGCGCCTGCGCCGATCTCGCCGCGACCGTGCGGGGGATCCTGGCGGGGGGCGGTCGCTGGATCTGGTTTCGCGAGCCCGATCTCGCGGCGGCCGAGCGCCACCATCTGGCCGAGGCCCTGCTCGCCCAAGTGCGGCGGGCGGGCGGCCGCCTCAGCGTCGGCCGGGACGTGGCCCTCGCCGCCGCGATCGGTGCCGACGGGGTGCACCTGCCCGGCGGCAGCGGGCCGGAGGCCATCGCCGGCGCCCGGCGCGCCCTGCCCGGGAGGGCGCTGATCGGCGTCTCGGCGCATGGTCCGGGCGAGATCGCCCGGGCGGCGGGCGCCGACTACGTCACCCTCAGCCCGATCTTCGAGACCGCGAGCAAGCCGGGCTACGGCCCGGCGCTGGGGCCGGCCGCGCTCGACGCCGCCGCGCGGTCGGGTATTCCCGTCCTGGCGCTCGGAGGGATCACCCCCGGCGCGCTCCCGGCGTGCCGGCACGCGGGCGCGGCGGGCTTCGCGGTGATGGGCGGCCTGATGCGGGCCTGCGATCCCGCGCGGGCGACCGCGGCGCTGCTGGCGGCCTGGGATCCCGGGCAGGCCCCGGACCCCGAGGACGCGCGCTACTTCGGAGCCGGCCCGTAGGGCGGGCGGGGGATCGCCCGGTGGGCCGCCCGCAGGGCCGCCGACCAGCGCTCACGCAGATCGTGGAAATAGGTCTCGCCGGCCTCGATCCGGTGATTCACCTCGAGGTCGAGGGCGCCGCGGCGGACCAGCGCGATGTCGATCGGAAGGCCGACGCCGAGATTCGACCGCATCGTCGAATCCATCGAGACGAGCCCGACCTTGAGGGCGTCGTAGAGCTCGGTCTGGAACTTCACCGCGCGGTCGAGGATCGGCTTGCCGTACTTGTGCTCGCCGATCTGCAGGAACGGGGCGTCGCCGCTGCACTCGATGAAGTTGCCCGCCGAGTAGATCAGGAACAGGTGCATCGGCTCGTCGCCGATCTGGCCGCCGAACAGCAGCGAGACCGAGAAGCGCAGGTTGGCCGCCTCGAACCCGTCCTTCTCGATCGCCCGGACCTGGCGGATCGCCCGGCCGATGAGCTGGGCCGCCTGGAACATCGTCGGCGCCTCGACGAGCTTCATCTTCGCCTCGCCCGCATCCCCCTCGACGCCCTCCGACAGCAGGCTCAGGACGGATTGGGTCACCGACAGGTTGCCGGCCGAGGCGAGCATCATCACCCGCTCGCCCGGGACGTTGAAGTGATGGAGCTTGCGATAGGTCGAGATGTCGTCGAGCCCCGCATTGGTGCGGGTATCGGCGATCATCACGAGGCCCTCCTCAACGAGGACGCCGACGCAGTAGGTCATGGCTCACAACTTTCGTGACCCGCACACGCCGCCGGGCGGGTCTTCGTCTCTAGGATTGGCTCGCGGCCTGTGCTTGCTCCACCCGCAGCTTCACGTCCAGCGTTTCGGTGCCCCCGCCCATGCGGCTGCCGCGGATCGGAGCCGCGCCGAGATAGTCGAGGCCGATGGCGACGCGGATGTAGGCCTCCGAGGTGCCGATGCCGTAGGCCGGATCGAAGCCGACCCAGCCGAGGTCGGGCACCAGGGTCTCGGCCCAGGCGTGGGCGGTCTCCTCCTCTCCCTCGCTCTCCTCCCGGAAGCAGTAGCCGGCGACGTAACGGGTCGGGAAACCGAGGTGGCGGGCGGCCGCGATGAAGATGTGGGTGAGGTCTTGGCACACGCCCTTGCCGGCCTCGAAGGCCTTGGCGGCGGTGGTGCTCGCGCTCGCCGGGCCGGCCGTATAGGATACCTGATCGTGAACGCCTGCGAGCAGCCGGTGCAGGCAGGGCAGGGCCGCCCGGTCGCCGGCCGCCCCGATGCGCTCGGCGAAGACCTGGATCTCCGGGCTCGCCACCACGAGGTCGGTGTCGCGCAAGTAGAACGGGTCGGGCAGGCGCTCGACGCCGCCGCGCACGATGCCGTGGCTCTCGTGGGTGTCGACCTCGCCGGAGACCCGGATCACCAGCGCGTCAGCCGGCTGGTCCGGGGTGAACCAGTGCACGATGTTGCCGAACCCGTCCTCGCGCTCGGTCAGCCGCCCGTCGATCGAGGGCTCGATGCGCCAGCGCCGGATATACTGGCCGTCATGGTCGCGCGGGGTCAGCCGCATGACCTGGATCAGGCTCCGCGCGGGCTGCTCGTAGCTGTAGATGGTCTCGTGGACGACGCGGATGCGCATGCCTGGATACTGCCGTCTGGAGCCGCTTCCGCTGGCGCGAGACCAGACGTAACGCGTTGCGGGATCACGGGGTACATATGAGTCAGGAGCGTAGCCGACCCCCGCGGCCGACGACAGGGGGCGGGCCGACGCCTCACACGAGGTACTGTGCGATGATGGCCTCGCCGACCTTGTTGTTCTCCTCGATGAAGGCGCTGACGAACTCGTGCAGGCCGGAGGCGAAGACCCGGTCGATGTCCTCGCTCTCCAGCCGCGCCAGCAGGTTGCTGGCGAGGCGCTGGCTCGCCCCGCGGCGCCCGTAGGCATCGGCGATGAGGTCGAGATGTTCCACCAGCACGCCGTAGCAATTGCTGAAGGAGCGCGGCATCTGCCGGTTCAGGATCAGCAGGTCGGCGACGAGCAGCGGCTTGATGCTCTCCCGGTAGACCCAGTGATAGGCGTTGAAGGCCGAGACCTCGCGCAGGATCGTGGTCCACTGGAAGTAGTCGAGGCTGCCGCCGATCTTCTCGTGGGCCGGCAGCAGGATCTGGTACTTCACGTCGAGGATGCGGGCGGTGTTGTCGGCCCGCTCGATCGCGGTGCCGAGCCGGGTGAACCAGTAGGCGTCGTTGCGCAGCATCGTCCGGTAGGCCGAGCCGTCGAAGGTCAGCGAGATGCCCTTGACCCAGTCGAGGAAGCGGGAGAACTCCTCCCGGTTCAGGTCGCGCCCCTCGTAGTTCCGCAATTCCAGCCAGGCGCCGTTGATCGTGTCCCACATCTCGGTGGTGAGCGCCGTCCGGACGCTGCGGGCGTTCTCGCGGGCGGTCTCGATGCAGCTCCGGATCGAGGAGGGGTTGTGCGGGCTGAAGGCCAGGAAGTTGCTGACCGTGTCGGCATTCACCCCGTCGTAGAGCGGCTTGAACACCGCCGTGTCGCCGGCCGAGGCCAGCGCCGAAGCCCATTCGTTGGTCTCGCCGCCGCCATAGGCGGACGGCAGCGAGGCGAGCCGGTGGGCCGCGTCGAGGATGCGGGCCACGAACTCGGCGCGCTCGACGTAGCGCGAGAGCCAGTAGAGGTTGTCGGCAGTCCTGGAGAGCATGGGATCTTCGCTACGAACGCTTCGGCCGCGACCGCGACCGAAATCAGGGAATGCCTCGGATCACGGCAGGTTCGCCTGCCGAAAATTTAAGCAGGCGCTCAGGCATCGAGGACCCAGGTGTCCTTGGTGCCGCCGCCCTGGCTCGAATTCACGACCAGCGAGCCCTCCTTCAGGGCGACGCGGGTGAGGCCGCCCGGCACGATGCGGATCTCGTCGGCGCCGCAGAGCACGAAGGGCCGCAGGTCGACGTGGCGGGGCGCGACGCCGGAGGCGACGAAGGTCGGGCAGGTGGAGAGGGACAGGGTGGGCTGGGCGATGAAGCCCTCCGGCGCGTGCCGCAGGCGGCGCCCGAATTCCTCGATCTCCCGCTTCGTCGCGTGCGGGCCGACCAGCATGCCGTAGCCGCCGGAGCCGTTGACCTCCTTCACGACGAGCTCGTGCAGGTTGTCCATCACGTAGTTGAAGGCCTCCTTCTCGCGGCAGCGATAGGTCGGCACGTTGTGCAGGATCGGGTCCTCGCCGGTGAAGAACTTCACGATGTCCGGCATGTAGCTGTAGACCGCCTTGTCGTCGGCGATGCCGGTGCCGACGGCGTTCGCCAGCGTCACGGTCCCGCGCTCGTAGGCGTTCATGATGCCGGGCACGCCGAGCATGGAATCCGGCCGGAACACCAGCGGGTCGAGGAAGTCGTCGTCGAGGCGGCGGTAGATCACGTCGACCCGGCGCGGCCCCTCGGTGGTGCGCATGTAGACGACGTCGTCCTTGGTGAAGAGGTCTGACGCCTCGACGAGCTCGACGCCGAGCTTGTCGGCCAGGAACGAGTGCTCGTAGAAGGCCGAGTTGTAGCGGCCGGGCGTCAGCAGCACGACAGTCGGATCGCGCGTCGCGGTCGTCGGCGCCAGGCTGCGCAGGGTGGCGAGCAGCGCATCCGGGTAGTTCTCGACCGGCGCGACCCGGTGGCGGGAGAACAGGTCCGGGAAGAGGCGCAGCATCACCTCCCGGTTCTCCAGCATGTAGGAGACGCCGGACGGGATGCGGGCATTGTCCTCGAGGACGAAGAAGTCGTTCTCGCCGGTGCGCACGATGTCGATGCCCGCGACGTGGACGTAGAGGTTGTGCGGCACCCGGAAGGAGCGCATCTCCATCCGGTAATGGGCGTTCCGGTAGACGAGATCGGCCGGGATGATGCCGGCCTTGATGCATTCCTGGGCCCCGTAGATGTCGCTCAGGAAGGCGTTGATCGCCGTGACGCGCTGCTTCAGGCCGCGCTCCAGGAAGCCCCATTCGGTCTTGGTCAGCACGCGCGGGATGATGTCGAAGGGGATCAGCCGCTCGGTCGATTCGTTGTCGCCGTAGACCGCGAAGGTGATGCCGATGCGGCGGAACAGCAGCTCGGCCTGGCTGCGGCGGGTGTTGAAATGCTCCGGGGGCGTCGCATCGAGCCAGGCCTTGAGCTGGCCATAGGCCTCGCGCACGGCTGCGGGACTGAGCCCACCGCCCTCCAGGCCCGTCATCTCGTCGAACGCAACTCGCGCCATCGCCTGCCTCCCTGACACCCCACGCTAGAGGCAAGAGGCGCGCCACGCAAAGGCAAAGACAGGGCGGCGCGCGACCCGCGCAGGGCCCCGGCGCGGACCTCGCCGAAGCTTGGCAAGGGAATGGCCGTGCAGGCAAAAACTCGAGTAAAACGCCGCGATCCGGCCGTCGCCAAGCCATTGGCTACATGCGAGGCAGGATTTCGCCCGGAGTTTTGTCCCTCGGTCCAGTTTAGACCTCAAGGTCTCAGATAAGCTTCAGACCTTTCAGGCTCGCGTGACCGTCGCGGCCGAGGATGATGTGGTCGTGAACCACGATGCCGAGGGGGTCGAGGACTGCGATGATCTCGCGGGTCATCTTGACGTCGGCGGTCGAGGGTGTCGGGTCGCCGGACGGGTGGTTGTGGGCCAGGATGATGGCGGTGGCCGAGAGTTCGAGGGAGCGCCGGGCCACCTCCCGGGGATAGACCGGGGTGTGGTCGATGGTGCCGCGCCCCTGCACCTCGTCGGCGATCAGGTGGTTGCGCTTGTCGAGGAAGAGGATGCGGAACTGCTCGCGGGGCGAGAACGCCATGGTGGCCCGGCAATATTCGAGCACGGCGCCCCAGGATGACAGCAGCGGGCGCGCCGCGATGGCGCCCCGCGCCAGCCGATGGCCCGCCGCCTCGATCAGCTTCAGGTCCGCGACGATGCCGGCGCTGACGCCCTCGACCTCGGCGAGGCGGGCGGGCTCGGCGCTGATCACCTCGGCGAAGCTCCCGAATCGGCGGATCAGCGCCTTGGCCAGCGGCTTCACGTCCCGCCGGGGAATCGCCCGGAACAGCGCCAATTCCAGGAGTTCGTAATCCGGCAGCGCGTCCGCGCCGCCTTGCGCGAAGCGGGCGCGCAGGCGGTCGCGGTGGCCGAGGTAATGCGGCGCCTCGCCGGGCTCGGGCGCGGCCTCCGACCCGCCGAGCAGATCGGGTTCCGGTTCCGGCCGCTTCACCGCCGGGGCCTCAGGCGGGGAGGTTCGAGGGCTGGTGGAACCCCTTGGGCGAGACCGTGAAGATCTCGACGCCCGTCTCCGTCACCGCGACGGTGTGCTCGTACTGGGCCGAGAGCGAGCGGTCGCGGGTCACCGCCGTCCAGCCGTCGGAGAGCACCTTCACGGCGGGCCGCCCGAGATTGATCATCGGCTCGACGGTGAAGAACTGGCCGGGCTTCAGGGGCACGTCGTAGCTCGGCTCGACGTAGTGCAGGATGGTCGGCGCGTCGTGGTAGGTCCGGCCGAGGCCGTGGCCGCAGAAGTCGCGCACCACCGAGCAGCGCTCGGCCTCGGCGAAGGTCTGGATCGCCCGCCCGATATCGTTCGTCGAGCCGCCCGGTTTGATCGCCGCGATGCCGCGCATCAGCGCCTCGTAGGTGATCTCGCAGAGCCGCTGCGCCTTGCGCGGCACCTCGCCCACATAGGCCATCCGGCTCGAATCGCCGTGCCACCCGTCGAGGATCAGGCAGATGTCGAGATTGACGATGTCGCCCTCGCGCAGGGGTTTGTCGTTCGGGATGCCGTGGCAGACCACGTGGTTGATCGAGGTGCAGATCGATTTCGGGTAGCCACGGTAGAACAGCGAGGCCGGATAGGCGCCGTGATCCATCGCGAAGGTGTAGGCGAGGGCGTCGAGATGCTCCGTCGTCACGCCCGGCTGCACCGCCGCCATCAGGAGGTCGAGGGCCTCGGCGGTGAGGCGGCCGGCGCGGCGCATGCCCTCGAAATCCTCCGGGCCGTGGATCGGCGGCTCGGGCGCGCGGCGCGCGCCCTGTACGGACGCTTGATCTTGCTGGGTCATGGGTTCGGGAGTCTTCGTGAAGCCGGCTTGGTCCTCTCTTATGTACGGGCTGGGCGCGGTGACGCCAACCCGAGGCTGACCCGACGCGCACTAGGATTGCGCCGCGCGAGCGGCTAGAGCCAGGGCCGCCCGTGGCGCCGGCGCCCGGGCCCGGATACGATGCATCTGACGATGGACCCCGCGCGGCGGCGAATGCCCGCGCCACGGGAAGGCAGGACGGCGCGATGGCTGACAAGGCGGTACCGCATTTCCACAACGACATCGGCGTGGCGGTGATCCATGTGGGCTCGCGGGAGTTCATGTGCATCGGGGCGCTGCCGCCCTTCGATCACCCCCACGTCTTCCTCGACATGGGCGCCGATCACGAGATCATCTGCCAGTACTGCTCCACCCTCTACCGCTACCGGCCGAGCCTGAAGGCGGGCCACGCCGACCCCGACACCTGCGTCTGGGACGACCGCACCAAGGCCGCGGCGGAATAGGCCGGGACCGCCGCGCCCCGTGAGCGCCCTCGACATCGCCATCGTCGGTGCCGGGATCGGCGGGCTGACGGCCGCGCTCGCCCTCGATGCCGCCGGCCACGCGGTGACGCTGGTGGAGCGCCGCACCGGCTTCAGCGAGGTCGGCGCCGGCCTCCAGCTCTCGCCGAACGCGAGCCGCGTGCTGATCGCCCTCGGCCTCGGCGGCGCCCTGCGCCGGGCGGCCTCGGAGCCGCCGGGGGTGATCGTGCGCGCCCTCGATACGGGGCGCCGGATCGGCGGCGTCAGCCTTGGGAGCGCGGCCCGCGAGCGCTACGGCGCGCCCTACTACGTCATTCACCGCGCCGACCTGCAGACGCTCCTTCTCGACGCCGTCCGGGGCCGCCCGCGCATCCGCCTCATGGTGGGGCGCGACGTCACCGGCCTGTCCGAGACGGACGGATCCGCCGCCCTCACCCTCGAGAGCGTCAATGGCGGCCGCACCGAGACCCTGACATCGGATCTCATCGTCGGCGCCGACGGCCTGCGCTCGCGCATCCGCCAGCACCTCGATGCCCGGCCGCTCTCGGCGGGGCACATGGGCGCGTGGCGGGCGGTGGTGCCGCGCGAGGCGGTACCGGCCGAGCTTCAGGACGAGGCCACGGGCCTCTGGCTCGGGCGCGGCCGGCACGTGGTGCATTACCCGATCCTCGGCGGGCAGCGCCTCAACGTCGTGGCGATCGTGCCCGAGCGGCAGGGGGACGAGGATTGGGGCCGCCTGGGCGAGCCCGCGGTGCTGCGGGCGCATTTTCGCGATGCGGCGCCGCCGCTGGCGGAACTCCTCGGCCTGCCGGATTCCTGGCTGGTCTGGTCCCTGGTCGAGCGGCGCGTCGCGCGCCCGATGGCGCGCGGCCGCATCGCCCTGCTCGGCGATGCCGCCCACCCGGTGCTGCCCTTCCTGGCGCAGGGCGCCGCCCTCGCGATCGAGGATGCGGCCATCCTGACCCGCTGCCTCGCCGGCGCGGACGTGCCGGCCGCGCTCGCGGCCTACGCCCGCGCCCGCCGAGGCCGCGTCCGCCGGGTGCAGCGCGCGGCGCGCCAGAACGGCCGAACTTATCACGCGCGCGGCGTCACCGCCTTCGTGCGCAACGCCGTGATGCGCCGCCTCGGACCCGACCGCATGCGCGAGCGCTACGCCTGGCTCTACGGCTGGACCCCCGAGAGCGGCTGAGCGTCGCTTGATCTGCGCAGCCGCTCTCGCTACCGCAGGAGCGGATGCGGACGTGGCGAAACCGGTAGACGCACGAGACTTAAAATCTTGCGGCCGCAAGGCTGTGCGGGTTCGAGTCCCGCCGTCCGCACCAACACTTAGCTCGGTTTCGGGGTTCAGGCTTGAGCGGCTGGGGTAACGCTGAGGGTAGCAGCGCGACCAGTCACTCGGGCTGTTCCGCCCAGGGTTATGCGCCCGAGGACCATTCTTGTCGGACCTCCCGTGCATGTGCCGGCAGTGGTTCGCGGAAGGTGGTGCGACGCGGTTGCACTGCAGCATTCCATCCCGCAGTGCGTATCCACGAGGAAGCTAAGGGACCCTCCTCGTGATCACTTCCATTTTGAATTCGGCTGCCGGCTGGGCTGCGACCCGCATCCTCTGCTACTCGCTCGGCGCCTCGCCGAGTCAACTCTCGTTCCTGCTGCCCAGCCCAGACCAGCGTGATCCGAGCTTCGGCCTCCATGCTAATCGCACGACGGAACGCGATCGGCTTTCGTGTCGGCTCTGCGTCCTCGAGGTGCGCGCCATCATGGCGCAGACCTTCTTTGGGTGATTCGCGGGTTGCCCGTCTACGCGCCGCGATCGGCACGAGACGAGGCACGCCCATGAACTCCCGCAACCTTACGGCTGGCGCCACAGGCGCTGCTTGCGCGGTAATTGGTCCGGCCGTCACCCACGCGTTCACGAACGACCCGGCAGAACAGCTCGCGCTGTCCCTGATGATTGCCGGCTCAGTTGTGGTCGCCGTGCTGGTGGGCGTTCGACGCCAGTGAGCAGGGTTCGATTGGCCTAGTGCACTGACGCGGACGGAGGATTCACGCGCGGGGTGAGGCGTGCGAGTCTGGGCGATGGCCCAGACGG